>NZ_JANUBV010000024.1:0-76829 GCF_024808055.1 Rhizobium sp. BK176
ACCAGTCTTAGCGCTGTCCAGGGCCGGGCAGATGAGGCAGAGCATACCTTCGCCAAGCTGAAGGCGGATAGACAGGCGTTCATCGAAGACTTCCGGCGCGCGGCCATGGAGCAACTCGTCGATCTGCGCAGTCAGCGCGATACTGCCTCCGAGGAAGTGAAGAAGATGGAGCTGCGGCGGGACATGGTGGCGATGACGGCGCCCGCCGATGCGGTCGTGCTTGATCTCGCCGCGCGCTCGGTCGGCTCCGTGGTGCGTGAGGCGGAGCCGATCGTCACCCTCGTTCCGCTCAATGTGCCGATTGAGGCGGAGGTCTCGGTCAATACCCGCGACATCGGTCGTATCACGACCGGCAAGGAAGCTCGCATCAAGTTCGATGCCTATCCGTTCCAAAAGTTCGGAACCGCATCTGGAACAGTCAGGACCGTGAGCCGCGACGCCTTCACGCCAACACAGCAGGAGGCTGCGACCCAAACTGCGGCTCCCTACTTCAAGGCCCGCATCCCGCTGGCAGATCCAAGGTTGAAAGGGTCGGACGAACCCGTCCGCCTGCTTCCAGGCATGACGGTGTCAGCCGAGATCATGGTCGGGCGCCGCACGGTCATCTCCTACTTCCTCTATCCCATCCTGCGCGGGCTCGACAGCGCAATCCGGGAGCCGTGATATGCGCTGGCATGGGAAAATGAAAAACCATCAACACTGATCGGCGCTTGCCGTCTGCGCCTTCGTCCACGACGAGGGTGCAAACGGTCGTCGCAATATGATAGTCGCAGTTCCACCACCCAAGGAGGAACCGGTGACGGCAGCGGCGAATTCGGCACATGCAGAAGCAAGTGGGTTGATAAAGCGGATTCTCGAGGAAACCCCGCTGAAGGCCGCGGGTTTCATCGTGACGATCTACGGCGATGTCGTAGAGCCGCGCGGCGGCATTGCCTGGATCGGAAATTTGATCGAGACCTGCGCAGGCGTCGGCATCAGCGAAACGCTGGTGCGCACCGCCGTCTCCCGCCTCGTTGCTGCCGGTCAATTGTCAGGGGAAAGGGAAGGTCGACGTAGTTACTACCGCTTGTCAGAATCGGCAGGAAGCGAATTCGCCGCTGCGGCACGCGTACTGTTCGGCGCACCCGAGGACGACGGATGGCAATTCGTCCACGTCACTGGGGAAGCAGTCGAAGATGCAATGCAGATGCTAAAGCGATCCGGTCACGCGCGCATCAACAACCGCTTGGCCGTCGGCCCCGCGCATGTGATGGCAACAGCAGTTGCAGGCCTCGTATTCCGGGCGAATTCGCCGGACGACCCGAAGGCGCTGAGGGATTTCGCGTCCCAGTATTGGGATCTGTCGGCGCACGAAGAAGCCTATAAGGTGTTCCTGGCGCAGTTTGACGGCCTTTCCACTCTCAACGTGCCGCCAGCCACAGCGCTGACAATGCGCCTGCTCCTCGTCCATCGCTTCCGCACCGTTCACCTGCATGACCCGAGATTGCCGGTCTCGGCACTCCCGGACAACTGGCCAGGGGGCGCGGCAAGGCGGTTGTTCGCGAAGCTTTACCGACACCTTTCCACCAAGGCCGACGCTTATGTCGCCGAAAGGTTCGTCACGGCATCCGGTTCGCTGCCGGCGTGGACCGAAGGGACGGACCATCGGCTCGACATGCTGGAAGGCAGTGAGCGGTAAGCCATGAGGTTTTGTGAGCACTTGCGCCGCCACGGTCGTCCCCTGGCGGCGCGGGTGAAGCGAAATGCGGACGCGCGGCTCGCATCATTCGGGAACCGCGCGACAAACCCGGATGTCGGAAGATATAAGCCTGAATAAAACCCCGACCGGGAAGCCCGGTCGGGGAGGCGCGCTCGACCCCTCAAGAGACGCCGTTGAAGTCGCTGGCCGTCAGGTTGTAGTTGCCCTTCAGCATCAGCACGAAGTCGGCATCGGTGTTGCTGTCGACATTGCCGTGGATCACCGTGAACTCGTCGCCGTTCAGCACCTCGTGCGTCACCACCACCTGGCCGGCCGCCGTCAGCGCACCACCAGAGGCCAGCGAGAAGTGCTGCACCCCATCCATCCCGCTGTTGGCGTCGATCGCCGCAAAGTCGATCTTGTCGCCGGGCTGGAAGCCGTGGATCACGTCGCCATTGGCCGCCCCTGCCGACAGGAAGCGGAAGGTGTCGTTGCCGAGCCCGCCGTCCATGACGTTGACCGCAGCCGTGGCCGTGATCGTGTCGTGGCCGGAACCGGTGATGACGTTCTCGAAGCCGTAGACCACATCCGTCCCGGTGCTGCCGCCCGACACCTGGCCACGCTGCATGAAGCCGTTGCCAAGGTCGACCGTCAGGTTCGCCGTCGCCACCGCATAGTCCAGCGTGTCGTTGCCATAGCCGCCCCAGTACTGGTCGTCGCCGTCACCGGCCGAGGCGATCACCGTGTCGTCGCCGTCACCAGCCCAGACCTGATCCTCGCCGGCCCCGCCCTCGATGAAGTCGTTGCCCGCTTCGCCATGGATCATGTCCTTGCCGGCATTGCCGAACAGCATGTCGTCGCCGGCCCCGCCATGCAGCTCGTCATCGCCGGCTCCACCAGTGACACTGTCGTTGCCGTCGCCGGCCGTCACCACATCGTCGCCGTCCTCGCCGCGCAGGATGTCATTGCCCGCATCGCCGGCAACGATATCCCCACCACCACCGGCAAGGATCGTATCGGCACCAGCCGCCCCAATCAGAACATCCCCAGCAACAGTCCCGATCAATGTCCGAGCCGCAACAGGAAGCGGATCCGTGCCGCCGTCACCGGAGCCATCGTCATCGCCGCCGCCCTGGTTTTGGCCATCATCGTCACCGCCACCGTTGCCGCCACCGTCGCCACCACCGGTCTGGCCATCATCGCCACCACCGGTCTGGCCATCATCGCCCCCGCCGGTCTGGCCATCGTCGCCACCGCCGGTCTGGCCATCATCGCCACCACCGGTCTGGCCATCGTCGCCACCGCCGGTCTGGCCATCATCGCCACCACCGGTCTGGCCATCATCGCCACCACCAGTCTGGCCATCATCGCCCCCACCGGTTTGACCATCATCGCCACCACCCTGATTATCCTGCTGGTTGGTTCCGAAGATGTCTTCGGGCAGGCCAGTCAGCCCGGTGTTGCGTGCAATGATCGCGGCAAAGCCCTGTTCTTCAACGATGTCGTAGAAGTCGAGGTTTTCCACGCGGTCGAGGTAGTAGAGGCGATCGCCTTCCTGAATGCGGTCCAGTTGTTCGTGCAGGATGACCCAGAATGTCTGCCCGACGACACCGCCGTTGATGTGCTTCTCGGCAAGGCCGCCGACGAATAAGTCGACACGGTCTATGCCCTTGACGACGCCAGTGCCATCCGGCTGCATCGCGACGTCAATATTGGGATTGATCTGCTTGAATTTCGCAATGTCGCCCGCCTGCAGTACGAGGTCCGGATAGGCTTGGCGGAACTGGTTGATGACAGTGTCCGACAGGCCGTTGCGGGTCTGGAAGTCCTCCCAGGACGTATAAGGGTTGAGGTCGCCGGCGAAGCCGACAGCCTCGTGCACATAGGGATCGGTCGATGCCAGGAGATCCGCGCGGATCTGGTTCATCGAGCCGAGGCCCACATCCCATTCGCGGGCAACGTCGAAGGCGAACACGTCAGCGCTGCTGCGGACAAGATCGTTGCGCACAGCATCAACGAGGTTGACATCGACTTCTTCTGCCGGCTGCACGACGCCACCGGCAAGGATGCCGTTGATTCCGAGCTGTTCATAACCCGGTTGTGGCACGTAGCCGGGAGGCAACGGGGCAGTGAACGCGCTGACGTCATTCGTCGGATTGAGGAAGGCGTCGAACAGTGCAACCTGGGTCGGATGGCCTTGCGCATCCATAACGGTCAGGTTCTGGCCGATCAGCGAGTGGCCGAAGCGATAGGCCGCCGTCGCGAATTCGTGCGACACGCGGGCATCGACGTCGGGGTTGTACTCGTTGAAGCCATGCTCGCCGTCACCCTTCATCCCACCGAGCAGCTTGTCGGCAAACTCGGTATAGACGACACGCTGGTATTCGGCCTCGTTGATCACCTTGGCGGCCTGGAAGAGTTCCTCGGCCGTACCGGCGAAACCAGCCTCCAGCAACCCGGCCACATGGAAGTTATGGTTGCGTGCCCAGATGGTATGGATCGCCGTCAGGGCAACGTTCTCGTTGGCCCGTCCATCGCCGGCCACATAGTGATCGAGCAGGCTGATGAAGGGGTTTGTGTCGAGCAGCAGTGCAAAACCGCTGCCCATGAAGTTCTTCGTCATCTGCGGCAGCATCGTCTCATCGATGTGTCCGGTAGCATCCACCAGACCGGCGAAGTAGTCGCGGAAGGCAATATGGCCACCCGGCAACGAAGCTGCCGTAAAGACCGTGTTGTTGGCCCAGTGATGCATGATCAGTTCACGCAGGTTGGGCAGCAGGTTGAAGTCCGGGTTGGATGGATCGGGTGCACCGGCCAAGAGCCGACCGCTGAACCCACCATGACCGTCGCCTTCCCTGAGGAACTGACCGACGAGCTCATCGGAGCCGTAAGCCTGGTTCTGGTCGGCAAAGGGCGAGGTCTTGTTGAGGTTCTCCGGAATGCCGTTGGCATCGAAGCCGGAGACCGTTCCGCGGGTCAGATCCGCCGGATTGTCGGTACCAGGCGTATGTCCGGCACCTGCTGCACCGATCTGGATCGTGCCGTTGCCACCCTTCGGCAGGAAGTCGAGTCCATGGTCGAAATACTGGCCAAACGCCATGAACAGGCTGTTGGCGTGTTCGGCACTGGTCGGCAGGTTTGGTTCCTGGGTGCCGAGCGCATTGCTGATCGCACGCGGATCCAGCCCGTTGAAAAGCGGGTTGATATCCCGGTTGTGGATGGTGTCGTTGTAATCCCCGAAATGCGCACCCGTGAGACGGATGAAGGGCTGATCGGCAGATCCATAGTCGGCATGCGCGCGATTGTTGCCGGTGCCTTCGAGGTCACGAATGCCGACCGCGTCATTGTCTTCGCCGCCCGGAAGGCCGTTCACCAGGTTCTTCAGGGCCGTGAGATCGCTGGCCGTCAGATGGAAGGCGCCACTGCCTCCGGGATTGTCGTTGCCGCCGCCTCCACCATTGCCGCCGCCACCGTTTCCACCGGTGTCGCCGCCGCTGCCGGAGCCGGAACCGGAGCCGGCCTCAAAGGTCGGCGTGCCGGCGCTGGCAAAGGTGACCGAGTGCGTGCCGTTCGACATCGTGGTCATGCCATTGGCCGTCGTCGATGTGTAATCAGCCAGGGTCGAACCTGGTGCAAGCTTAATCACGTCCTGCGGACGCAGAGTGCCGACGATGGTGTCATGGCCGCCGTTCGAGGTGAACACGATCCGGTGTGCTGACGTCAGCGAACTGATGTCCACTGTATCGTCACCGGCCGAGCCGTCGATTGTGATGGTGCTGGTAAGCAATGTGGTCGGAGCGAAATTGCCGATGACCTGGAACGTATCGCCACCACCACCGCCGGTGATCTGGATCTCCTCGATATTCGCAAGTTCCGCGACGACCACATCATTGCGCGTGATCACGATCTGGGTCGCTGCCGCAATCGTGATGCCGGCCGCGATTGCATCGGCGCTGGCATAGACCTTGAAGTTCTCGGTAGTCGCGTCGCCCACGATCTGGACGGTATCGGTGTCGCGACCGCCGTCGATAATGTCACGTCCGTCGGTGGAGCCAACGATGATCAGGTCATTTCCGCGATCCCCAAGGATCGTGTCATTGCCCGGACCGCCATTGATGATGTCGTCACCACGGCCGCCGTCGATCGTGTCGTCCCCAGCACCGCCATTGAGAATGTCGTTGTCGCGATCGCCGAGGATGGTATCGTCGCCGTCGCCTCCGTCGACAGTATCGGCCCCGCGGCCTGCGTCGATCGTATCACTGCCGCCAAGGCCAAGGATGATATCATCGCCTCGGTCGCCGGTGATCGTGTCTGCAAACGCTGTGCCTGTGAGTGTGTCAGCAGCACGCGTGCCGACCAGGGTCACGCCAACACCAGGTATTGGCGGCAGCGCCGAATAGATCTGCTCCAACGTCCCATGGCCGTCCTGGTAGAGGGCACGCACACGCAGGTTAAGCCCTGCCTCCCCGTCAGTCACCGTGAAGCTCGTGCCATGGGCACGCTCCACCTCGCCGGCACCGAAGGTAAGGATGTCCTCGTAGACGCCGGATCCGGGAACCGTCTCGACCTGCCAGAAATAGTCGACTGGTCCGGTGATTGTCCCGGTCGGATTGGTGGCGCTCACATTGTCGGCATCCGTGATTCCAGCAAACGACACCGTCAATACCGTACCGGCAGCAGCCGTCTCGACAGGTGTTACACCGTCGAGGATCGACATCACGCCGGAAGGCGCAGCATTCGTAACGCCGGGAGCCGCATTCGGGAGCAAGACCGAGCCATCGGAGAACTGCAGCCGCTCGATGTTCGTCAACCGGTCGGTGCCGTCGGTGCCGACATTGTCCGTCACCGTCGTCAGACCACCGACCGTCGTGATCGTGTAGTTCGCCTGCCTGCCCGAGAAAACCGCCGTGTCAAAGGCGGCCGTGCCGGTCTTGATCTCACGCACGATGTTCAACTGGCCAGGGCTCCACGTGCCATCCAGCATCCTCGCCTGGAATTCCAGATCGGCCATGCTGTCGAAGGAGGCAATTTCCGGGCCGGTGTGGTTGGTGTCGCCTGCCGCGTAGACGGCGATGCGGACGTTCAGCCACTTGTCGCCGTCGATGACGTCGTCGCCGCCGCGACCCTCGATGATGTCACTTCCGTCACCGCCAAGGATGATATTGCCGCCGTCGTAGAAAGTCTTGTGTGCCCCGGGCGCGAGATCGGCCGCGTAGGCTGTATCGAGCAGCTCCTGCAAACCGTTGATCAGCGCGATGTTGGTCAGCACGCTGCCCGTTGCGCCTTCTGTGGGCAGGGCTGCAGCGTCGACGTCGTTGCCGTGCAGCACGTCGCCAAAATGCGAGCCGGAGATGCCTTCGACTATATCGAAACGGATCAGCGGCGTTTGCGAACCCGGCATCTGGGGCGAGTCGAAGAAGCGATCCGAGATGTCGATGTAGACGCCGCGTTCGTTGTCCTTGAAGTCGGCCCAGTCGTAGCCGGAGCCGCCGATGTAGCGGTCACCGAAGCCGGTCTTGCCGACCATGATGTCGTCGCCGCCTTCGGCATTGAACTTGTCGTTTTCACCGTCGCCGATGAAGACGTCGTTGCCGATGATCGGGTCGTTGCCAAGCGGGTCGAAATTGTCGCCAGGCGCTCCGTCCGACGTTCCTTTCTCGATCCAGTCATCACCCTCATTGCCCATATCCTGTTCGTTGGCCTTGCTGCCCAGGATGAAGTCGTTGCCCTGGCCGCCAATTGCTTCCGAGGCGTCCTCTCCGGTGATGATGAAGTCGCTGCCGAAGCCGCCGATGATCAGGTTGACGCCGTTGCCGCCCTGGATCACGTCGTCGCCGTCGCCACCCTGGATGTTGTCGTCGCCGCCGATGTCGGTGATGATGTCGTTCCCGTCACCGCCGCGAAGCTGGTCGTTGCCGTAGCCGCCTTCAATGCGGTCGTTACCTCCGTCGCCATAAACGGTGTCGTCGCCGGCACCCGAGATCAGTATGTCGTTGCCACTCGGATTGGCGAGGCTGCCAGGGTTGGTGCCGCCAAGCACGATGTGGTCTTCGCCGGTATACTTGATGTAGTTGCTGTCAGGCCCGGCAGTGTCGGGATTGTCGCGAACGACCAGCGGATTGAGATCCGTGCCTCCTTCTGTCGGGTCAGCGCGACCGTCCGCGCCAAGCCCGGTGAACTGTTTGGTCGGATCGACCTCGAGTGTCCAGGTCGGCGTCGAAAAGACAAGTGCCGACAGGTGCGTCGCGCTTGTGTTAGCCATGATGAGCTTGGCGAACGAATTCCCCTCCAGCTCGGCGTTGAAGGCCAGGCCCGCGGTGCGTTCCAGATAATAGAAGCGGTCGCCGTCCTGCAGCTTTTCGAGCTGGTTCTCGAAGATGAAGTTGAAGGTCGAACCGAGCATGCCCCCGAACGGGTTCTTCTCCTCGGCAAGGCCGCCGATCCACAGATCGATGGCGTCGAGACCTGTGGTGGTCACGCCGTTAGCGAGGCTCGCCCAGGTACCGGTGGAGTTGAGGAAGTCGAGCCGGTCGGCAGGTTCGCCAGCTCCGCCGAGCACGAGGAGTGTAGCTGCCGCGCGCTTGGCCGCCGTTGTCGTGGCAGTGGTGATCGAGTCGTGCGTGCCGTAGGCGGCAATGAAATTGATCACCGATTCCGCGTGCTTCAGGTGCTGCACCAGGTCGGCCCAGCTCGTGTACGGCTTAAGGTCGGAGTTTCCGGTCTGCCGGTAGATGTCGCGGCGAACGGCATTCAGCGAGGGAATGCCGACATCGCGGCCACGCGCGATGTTGATCGCCGGCAAGTCGAGGGGCAAACCAAGCAGATTGTTGCGAAGCGCTTCGGTCACGAACTCGTCGATCTCGTTGCCGACCTGGCGGGTGACGCCGCGTACGATAGCGCTGGTTGCATCCTCCGGAGTGGTCCCGCTCGCGGCGAAAGCCAGCGGGTTCAGGAAGGCTGCGATCAGGCCGGTCTGCTGATTGCCGGCTTCGGTCGGGTTTCCATCGCCCACAACGTTGAAATTCTCATCGTAGCGGTCGACCGTCTCGGTCAGCATCGAATGGCCGAAACGATAGACGGTATGGGCGAACTCGGCCACGATCGACGGGTCGAGGTCGGCGTCATAGACCTGCGTCGGGGCGAAGAACAGGTCGACATTCGGCTGAATGGTGCGCGCGAACTCCTCGAACACCAGATGCTGGTACTGCATCTCGGTGCCGAATTTGGCTGCCTGGAACAGGCGTTCGCCGTCCCACTGCAGGGCCGCTATCTCTGTAGGTGTCGTCGGGAAGGCAGCTGGTCCGGTACCTTCAACCAGCCATTCCTTGAGGAAGTCGAGGTTGTTGGCCGCGAGGACCGTTTCCTTGGTCTGGTCGACCAGCCGGTTGTGTTCGTGGTGGAAGATCGAGTGCACGGCGGTGAGGCCGATGTTCTCGTTCACGCGTCCGTCGCCGGCGATGTAATGGGCGTCGAGCAGTTCGTTGTCGTAAGCAAGGTTGTTGCCTCCCGGTCCGACGGGAACGGCATTTCCGGTATCCGTATCGGCATCGGGCGCGAGAACACCGGCATTGAACACCGGCACGGCGTTATGCGCGATATCGTTGAGGAAGGCGTGGCCGGTGCGCACGGCATTGGCAAGCGAGATCGGCGCAAGAGGATTACCCTCGACAAGGACGTCGTCACTCGTCCCGCCGATGCCGTCAGCCCCCTTCATCACGACCTGCGGGAAGCCATTCGGCCCGCGAATGAAATTGCCGTAGGCGTCGGTGGCCAGCAGAGGCACGTTGTCGAAGTCTGCATCGGTGAGATTGATGCCAAGGATGTCGTTCGCCTGTGCCTTGACAACCTTCCAGGTCGCCATGCCGCCGATCTCGCGATCATCACCGCCGCCGAAGTGACCATCCGCGCCGAGATCCCAGTTGGTGATCAGCTTGCCGGTGGCGTGCGCCCCGGTACCGTCCAGACTGTAGGCACGCAGGAATACCTGGTGCGATGGATGCGAGGAATAGGTCTGGTTCTGGTCGACAAATGGCGTCGTAGTGTTGGTGCCAGCGTGGGTATTGTCGGCGGATTCGTCAACGGCGGTCGCCGGGTTGTCGAGCAGGATGCCGTCTGGGCCTGCTTGCGTCGCCCGCGTCACCACCATGAAGTTCGAATTGCCGCCGGGGACATAAAGCGGATCGTCCGGCTGCAGGGGAATGTAGATGGTGCCGTTCCCCCCCTTGGTGACGAGGTCAAGTCCGTGGTCGAAGAACTGACCAAAGAACGTGAACCAGGAATTGAAAGGTGCCGAGAGGCCTACGTCAGGCGCGACCGCGTCGATCTTGAATACGTCTTTGTCATCAGCCGTGCCGAAGAGACCGTCGATTCCCGGGCTTTTGACGATCGAGACGCCGTCTTTCAGGACGTCGTCATTACCCGGTGCGCCGAAGTCAAGTTGGCCGTTGAGGCCCGGATCGAACGCGGCAGCGTAGGCCGCCGGGTTGTTGGCGGTCTGGTCAACGACGAGATTGCTGATCGTGCGCGGATCCGAATCGACGACACTGATCGATGAATTGTAGTTGGTGTTGGTGACGGGCGGCGGCCCGCCTGGTCCCAGGCTGAATGGACTTTCATCCTGCTCGTCCAGGAAGTTCGGTGGTACCACCCGCGGGAACGTGTTGTCGGCCGCCCCGAATTCGCTCTGGTCGATACCGTTGAGGTGCACGAGGTTGTTGTTTGAGCCGTCGACAGCACGCAGCCCAAGCGGCGAGCGAACGTTCGGGATCAGTGACAGGAGGCTCGCACCGTGCGCGTGGGCTTCGGCAATCTTGATCTGATCAAGAATGAACTGCAGGTCGGAGACCGCCATATGAATGCCGGCGCCGCCGGCGGTGACTTCGTTGAGCGGAGCTGCGACGGTCGGCGGGACGACAGGTGCAGCGGCGATCGCTGCAGTCGGTGCCGAGAAGACCGTTTCCGTCACACCATGGGCGTCCTGGTAGTAGGCCTTGACACGGATAGGCAAGCCAACAAGGTCTGGCGTCACGCGGAAGTTGACGCCATCCGCGCTCAGGAAAGCAAGGTCGCCCGCTGGCAGGAGGATGATGTCTTCAAAGACGCCATCGCCATTGCGATCGACTTGCCAGTAGTAGGAGACGGACTCGGTGATTGCCCCAGAATCGGGATTGTCTCCATCGGTCACGCCGGCAATCGACACCTCAAGCAACTGGCCGGCTGTCGGTGTGCCGTCTGCGGCATGCGTTGTAGCATCGCGAATCTCAAGCAATCCAACCGGTTCCGCGTTGAGGCCGGGTACGACGACCTGGGCCTCATCCGCGAATTGCAGCCGCTCGATATGGGTCAGCGTATCCGTGCCATCGCGGGCAACCACACTGTCGGCGACCGTTACGATGTCGTCGCTGAAGTCTGCCGTTCCCCTGTCGTCGATGGTGACGGTATAGTCGGCCCTGTTGCCCGAGAAGACGGCCGTGTCGAAGGCGTTTCCGCCGGTCGAGCTGCCATCCATGATCTCGCGGATCGCATGCAATTGGCCCGGATTGTAGGTGCCCGCCAGCATGAACGGCATCAACTGGACCATGTTGTCGAATGAGGCAATCGGCGTGCCGGTGTGATTTATGTCATCGGCCGCATAGACGCCGATACGCACGTTCAGCCACTTGTCGCCATCGATCAGATCGTCGCCGCCGCGGCCCTCGATGATGTCGCTGCCGTCACCACCGAGGATGATGTTGCCGGTCGCAAATCCCGTCGTCGACAGCCCGGCACCCCCGAGCAGCGCGTCGAGTTGGTCGATGAGTGCAACGTTGGTCAGTGCGCCTCCGGTGGCGCCTCCATGGTTGACGATCGTGACGGCGTCAACGTCGTCGCCGCGCAGTACGTCGGCATACCTCGAACCTGACAGGCCTTCCACCTCCGCGAAACGGTCGAGGATCGAAGCAGGCGAAGCGCCGATGGGCTGGAAAGCGCCGATGTTGGTCGCCGGTGCGCCGTGTGGTTGCGCCAACGCAGCCAGCGTCAGGTCAACGGTCACGCCGAAGCGGTCATTCAGATAGGTGACCCAGTCGAAACCCGACATCCCGTCCATCTTGTCCTGGGCGTCGCTGCCGGTGAAGATATCGTCGCCGCCTTCGCCGATCATTTCGTCGAAGCCGCCGCCACCGATGAAGATGTCGTTGCCGATCACGTCGTCGGCCAGCACAGGCGAGAAGTTGTCGCCGGGCGCTCCGTCCTGAGTACCCATTTCGATCCAGTCGTCGCCTTCATTGCCGGTCGGCGGCAGATTGGTCTTGGCACCGAGGATGAAGTCGTCGCCGGTGCCGCCGAACGTCGTCGAGATGTCTTCCGTGGTGATGATGAAGTCCTGGCCGTCACCGCCGAGGATCAGGTTGCCAAGAACCGACATGCTGCCGACGACAATGACGTCGTTGCCGGCGCCGCCTTCAATGCGATTGTCGCCAAACGAGTCGGACAGGATGTCGTCGCCGTCGCCGCCGAGAATTGTGTCGTTACCCGCGCCCCCCTCGAGCCTGTCATTGCCGCCATCGCCATAAAGAGTGTCGTCGCCTTCGCTCGAGATGATGATGTCATCGCCAGCCGTACCACCGAGAACGACATGGTCCTCGCCCGTGTAGTGGAGATAGTTCGTGTCCACTCCACCCGTCGCCGGATTGTCGCGAATAACAAGAGGAACAACTTCGATGCCATTGATCTCGAGACCGCCGGTCGGATCCGCGCGGCCATCGGCACCGAGCCCGGTGTGCTGCCGTGTTTGGTCGACTTCGAGCGTGAAGGCAGGTGTTGTGAAGATCGCGTTCGGCAGATGCGTCGCGTCGCTATTCAGCATCACCAGCTTGGCAAAGGAGTTGTTTTCCAGCTCAGTGCCGAAATGCATGCCAGCCGTGCGCGACAGATAGTAGAAGCGGTCCCCGTTCTGCAGCGATTCAAGCTGGGTCTCGAAGACGAAGTTGAAGGTCGAGCCGAGCATGCCGCCAAACGGCATTTTTTCTTCCGCAAGGCCGCCGATCCAGAAATCGACGTCGTTGAGGCCGCCAAGCGAGCCACCGGCATAGGCGCCGGTGGCGTTCAGGAAATCTAAGCGGTCGCCCGGAGCTCCGGCTCCGCCAAGGACGATCGCGGTCGCAATCGCGCGCTTGTCGACCAATGTCGTCGCGCTGGTGATCAACGGATGCGTGCCATAGGCCGCGATGAAGTTGATCAGCGACTCCGCGTGCTTGAGATGATCGGCAAAGTCGGCCCAGCTGATATAAGGCTTGAGCTGGCTGTCGCCGGTCATGGCGAAGAATTCGGCCCGCGCGTTGTTGAACGAGGGAATGCCGGTGTCACGGCCGCGCGCGATATTCAGCGCCGGCAGGTCGAGCGGCAGGCCAAGCAGGTTGTTGCGCAATGCCTCGGTGACGAATTCGTCGATCTCGTTGCCAACCTGGCGGGTTACACCGCGAACGATCGCGCCGGTCGCCTGTTCGGGCGTCAGGCCACTATTGGCATAGGCAAGCGGATTGAGGAACGCCGCGATCAGGCCGAGTTGCGGGTCGCCACCGACGGTATTGAAGTTTGGATCCAGGCGATCGACCGTCTCGGTCAGCATAGAATGGCCAAAGCGGTAGACCGTATGTGCGAACTCGGCAAGAATCGCCGGGTTGATCGTGGTATCGTAGCCGTTCGGCGCTAGAAATTCATCGACCTGAGGCTGGACTGTGCGAGCGAACTCCTCGAACACAAGATGTTGATACTGCATCTCCGTGCCGAATCTCGCAGCCTGGAATAGGCGTTCGCCATTCCACTGCAGGGCGGCGATCTCTTCCGATGTAGTCGGGAAGGTGTCTGGCCCTGTATCGGGAATCAGCCATTGCTTGAGAAACGCAAGATCGCCGGATGTCAGCACCGTGTCCTTGGTCTGCTCGACCAGCCGGTTATGCTCGGAGTGGAACACAGCGTGCACGGCGGTAAGGCCAATGTTCTCGTTCACACGGCCGTCGCCGGCGATGTAGTGCGCGTCGAGAAGCTCATTGTCGTATTGGCCGGCAGCAAGCGGGCCGGTGTTGACGATGTTGTCCGCATCCGGGGTCTTGCCGGTGGGATCGGCATTGTGCGCGATGTCGTTCAGGAAGGCATGGCCGGTGCGGGCCGCGCCGGCGAGGCTGATCGGCGCGGCCAGGTTGCCCTCGGTGAAGGAACCGTCGGTCATCATGACCAGCGGCATCCCGTTCGGCCCCTTGATGAAATTCCCATAGGCATCGACAGCCAGAACCGGCACATTGCCGACATCAGCATCGGTGAGATTGATGCCGAGGATGTCGCGAGCCTGTGCCTTCACCACGGCCCAGGTTGCCATGCCACCGATCTCGACATCGTCGCCGGTCCCGAACAGGCCGTCCGCCCCGAGATTGCGGTTGGTAATAAGTTCGCCAGTCGCCACGGGATCGCCATTGGCATTCAGCTCATAGGCGCGCAGGAATACCTGGTGCGAGGGGTTCGAGGCGTAGGTCTGGCTCTGATCGACGAAGGGTGAAGTCGTGTTGGTCGCGTCCAGTCCGCCCGCAGCTCGTTGCAGGACCATGAAATTAAGAGCGCCAGGCGCCGTGCTGAAAAGAGGATCATCCGGTTTCAACGGGATGAAGACAACTTCGGTCTGGCTCTGGCTCTTGGTCACCAGATCGAGTCCATGGTCGAAGAACTGGCCGAAGAAGGTCATCCAGGCGTTGAACGGCGCCGACAGGCCTGCATCAGCGGTGACGTTCGGGATGAAGTTGACTGGAGTGTCGTCAGCTGTACCGAACAGACCGTCCAGCCCGGGGCTCATGACGACGCTTGATCCGGGCGTCTGGGCGGCTGCGGCCTGAGCTGCCGGGTTGTTGTCCGTCTGATCGACGATCAGGTTGCTGATCGTGCGCGGCTCGGAATCCACAACCGTCGTTCCCGGTGTCGCATAGCTCGTGCCGCTCTCCGCGGCCTGAAAGGATGGGTCGGTAAGGCGCGGGAAAGCCAGATCTGCGGCGCCGAATTCGGGATGAACCAGATTGTTGAAAGATCCGTCGACGGTCCGGAGGCCCAGGGGCACCTCGGCGTTTGGCAGGATGTCGGTGAGGCTCTCGCCGTTAGCATTGCGCTCCGCAATAATGATTTGCTGCAGGATGAAATCCAGATCTGAACGAATGAATTGTACCATAACACCCTCCCCAAAGTTGCCCTTCGCCCTGGACAAAGCTTCGCCCTTCGCACAAACGAAGTGCGCTGCGGGCTGCTTACGTCGCCGAAGCTATGGCCGAGACAGTTGGTCGGTCCTCAAGGACCACCCTTCGATGATTATGCAGTTCCAGGGGTCAGTGCACGAGGGGACTAGGTCGCATAATCATCTGGACAACCGTCCAGCCATCGACGGCACTATGGTCGCTCTTTGTCGAGACTTTGGTCTGAGACCAAGGCCGCTTTTTCGGCGATAGTGACTATCCGCCAGAAGCCGCACTCCTATTGAGAGGGAAGCGATTTGGCACTGAGGTCGGAGACCGTCCGGTTCAGATCAACGACACACACTGGCCTAGCGAACAGGGTTTGGGAGAGGGAGGCGGCTGTCGTGACCGCAATTCGGGCCCCTCTTGTTGCAGCTTTCGGGCCTACGCTTTGGCAACCCCGCGCCAGTGATTGCCTTCCCTCAACCAAGGCGAGCGGGGACTGCCAATGACATTGACGAGCTACATTCGAATGGGAGTGCCGTCGGAAGGTACAGTTAGCAAAATGGTGATCGAAACGCCGACGTCGTGGCCAATGAGGCAGAATCAATGCGGCAACGACACGGGACCGCGTCTCAACGTCCTCGAAAACAAGGCCACGGCTTCCCGCGCAGTCGCGCTATGGCCTGGCGGACGGTGCCGAAGACCGCGAACTGGCCCGAGGGTCGCTGCAAGGCTCGACACGCTCGCAGCAGCGAGGATGGATCCCCCTACACTGCACGCCTTTTTTGACCGAAGGTGTTTAACTTCTTCGTCGTCGACTTCGCCTCTATGGATTCCGCACCGGTCTAGTAGCCGTATTGTTCCTGGCTATAGGCACTCTTGTTTAACACAACACCGAGCACGTTTGTCTTTTCACGCAGGCTCTGCTCGCAGATATCGACTTCACTGACCGTGCTCTGTTCGGATGCGGCAACAAGAATGACCCCGTCCACGTTCGGAAGAAAGGCGAGCACATCGTCGGTAGAGAGCATCGGGGGCAAATCATACAGGATGACGTCTGGTTTCATTTCCTGACGCATCTCTTCGAGGGACTTTGCGGCCGCGGCGCTTTGAAGGAGCTCGGCCGAAAATTGCACTGGATGCCGGTTTGGTCCGATTGCCAGGTTGTCTCCGTAACGGAAGAATGTCTCTCGCAAACCCGCATCGCCCTTCAAGAAGCTCTCGATAGAGCCTGAACTTCTGATCGAGAGCGTTTTGCCGATCTGCGGGCGCCTGAGGTCAAGGTCAATCAGGACCGTCCGGCAATCCTTTTGATTGGCGAGGCTGAAGGCAAGATTCAGCCCAATGCAGGTCTTGCCACAGGCCGGCGTGGGAGATGTTATCGCAACCGAGGTCCAGTTGTTTTGTTTGAGGATACGCAACAGCTTCGTGCGCATCATGTCGAAAGCGGCGTGGGCCGAAGACGATCGATTCAAGGTGATGATGCGATTATTGGCGGCTGCCTCATGGTCAACGACCAGCGGAGAAAGCCCTTCCCATGCCCCCCTTACAATTCCGAGCGGCTCGGACATGACAAGACTGCGATCGTCCATCTCGGAAATTCCTCTACTACGCGACGATCTGCCAACAGATTCCATTACCTGTCCTCGATCCCTACGTCGAACCATGACGTTACTCGGTTTTTAATTTGACATTAACGCACGTCATCCGTGCCTCATTCTCTGTCAGCGGAACATTCGCGTGACGCTGTTGAGCTTTCGTTTCAAGGGCGGCGTTCGATTTTCGTAAGGTGTGGGGATGAATGGGATCACCGCTAACGGCTGTGCCTCAAGCATCTGGACGAGTTCACTTGGCCGGCGGATCGTCTTGTTCAAAAATTCAAGCAGCGCAATGATTGCAAAACTCAATGCGAGCCCCGCAGCAAAACCAGCAAATACGATAAAGCGACGCTTCGATCGCATCGGTTCCAGCGGTGCCGTGGCTTCCTCTAGAAGCGAGAAGCGTCCACCATCCGACCGTGTCTCGATCTGCTTGCCGAGCGATGCCTCCGCCCGCTTGGCGATCGCCGTGTTGTACAGGGTTTGCGTGTTCGCGAGTGTGCGTTCCAGGGCATTCAATCGGATATCAGTTGCCGGCGTAGCAACGATGGATTGATTGAGGGCCGCTATCCTTGCTGTAATTTGCACTTTTTCCTTATCGATGGCGTCTATGCGCCTGTCGACGTCGGACAGCTGAAGGTCCAACCCAGATTGAGCCTTTGAATCCCCGTTCCCTTGCTTCTCTGGAACGACCTTCGCTCGCAAGGCGGCGATACGAGCTCTCAATGAAATGATGTTGGGGCTTGTCTCTGCAAATACCGTCAGCTGATCGGAGAGCGCCTTGTTAAGATCGAGCAACATCTGTTGTTCGGCAGTCAGCGGTTCCCCGGTCGGGTACTTCCCGGTCACCATGTAGGTTTCGACCAGAAGACTGCGCCTGGTGCGCAAGTCCGATTGCTCCCTATCAAGAGATATCAACCGCTCCTGCAATCCACTCTGCTCGGTACGGCGAAATGTGAGGCTTTCAGGCAGCGTGTCCCTGTTGTCATTCTTGAATTTCAGGAGATCCGCCTCGATGTGATTGAGTTCACCGTCGAGCCTCTTCACTTCCTCATCGAAAAACTGCAGCGTGTTGCCGGCACTGTCGTTTCTTTGCTTCTGATTGCTGGTCAGGATGGACGTTGCGAGTTCATTTGCGACATTTGCCGCCAGGGTCGCGCTGCCGGCCTCGAAGCCGATCGTGAAGACAGATGCTCCATCGGCGCTGCTGACCTCGCCTTGCTCAAAAATGATCCTCGAGCGAAGATTCTTAACAAGAGAATCGACCGGAGGCTGTTCCTTTTCACCGGCATAGATATTCAGTTTGGCCGCCAGTTTTACGAGATTGTCACGTGTTGTCAGTTGCTGCTTGATGATCTGCAATTGGCCAAGTGAACTTATGGGAACGGTCGATTGGACCAGAGCCACTGGAATCTGCGGTGCCTCGACAAGGATCTTCGCAGCCGACATGTAGCTGCGTGGCATGAGGGTAGCGATTGACAGAGCGATCAGCGTGGTCGCAGTCACGCATACGAGGATATAGGGCAGCCTCCGTCGCAGAATGGAAAGATAGAAACCAACATCAATGTCACCCATTGCGAATTCATCCGAACTTGAGAACCAGAGCGGCGTAGTTTGACCGACATCTTCATTCAGTTTTCGGGGCGACGATAGTTCATCTATAGTGGAGACGTTGCCTGGTGCCCGCTAGTCCATTTGGGTGATGCCATATGAAAACCAAGTCGATTGCGTCAAACCTTGCGAACAACCTTTCGTCTTGGTTCCTCCCCGAACGGGGTTAAACTGTAAGCATTATTGGTTATACGTGCGCACTTGCACATTGAATGCTGGGAAAACTAATATAACGCCAGATCATGTTGCTTTACATCGACCCGTTTGATGTCCGGCGAGTATCTTGAGTATTGTAGACAATCCGGAACCTAGCTGATGCAAGAACAGCAACGTCGGGTACGCAGCAGCAAGTTTCTCAGCGGGATCTCGCGGGCCATCACGTTCGCCGTGGCCGCTTCTTTTCTGACCGGGGTCTGCTCAGCTGTTGCGAGCCCTCTTTTTCCAAATACGAAAATCCGTCTAACGCTCGTGCAGTGGATGCCGACCAAGGGCAGTTACGAGCAATGGGCAACCGTCGGTGGCGAGTATACCGTGTCGGAGGAAGGGACCATTTCTGTTCCACTCCTCGGTCCGATTTCGGTTGACCAGCTGGACGAGGTGAGCCTGGCATCTTTCATAGCAAAGCGGCTAAAGGAAAAGATCGGACTGGTAGATGAACCCGCCGCCACCGTCGAAGTCTTGAAGTACCCACCCATCTATGTCGTTGGCGATGTCGAGAAGCCTGGCGAGTATGATTTCCACGGCGGGATCACCGTCCTTCAGGCCTTGGCAATGGGCGGGGGCCAGCGTCGCGCTGCCAGCAACTTACAGAGCTCCACCGATGTTACAAAAATGGTTGGAGACCTGAAGGAGATCGATAATTCGATCGTCCGAAGTACAGTGAAGATCGCCCGCCTCAAGGCCGAATTGGCCGGGGAGAAGTCTTTTCAAGCTCCAAAGGAGAACTCTGACGCAACGGCCTATCCGGATGCCATCTACACGCAGGAGCAAACGATTTTTTCCGCCAGAGCCAACGAACTTTCCAGACAGTCCAAATCTCTTGGTGCCCTGCGCGACCTCCTGTCAGAGGAGATAAAAGTTCTCGAGGAAAAGACCAAAAGCACGGATCTCAATATTGCGTCGATACAACAACAACTTGAAAGCACGATCGCCCTCATCGAGAAAGGTGCCATTGTCGCAACCCGTCAAGCAGACGTCGAGCGTGTCATGAGAGGTTATCAGAACGATCGCCTCGATCTGACCGTTGCAATCATGCGTGCGCGCCAAAGCATAAGCCAGACGACGCGGGATCTGGAAGGACTCTACGACAAGAGACAAACGCAAATCGCGTCCGATTTGCAGTCGGAGCAGGCAACGATAAGTCAGCTCCGATTGAAGAAAGAGACCACGCAGAAATTGTTGACGGAGGCCTTGTCGTCAAGCAGCGCCATTCAATCAAGCGAACCACCGAGGCTTCAGTTCACGATTGTCCGACCTGCCAAGAGTGAAAAGAGCGCTGAGATAGACGCATCTGAGACGTCAACGATGGCGCCCGGCGACGTGCTAAAGGTGACCTTGCGCGCGGAGTTGCAACCATTAGCGTCAAATTCGTCAGACGAAGGTGAGGTCACTGCGCCGACCCCGGGTCAATAATCCATCTGCGGTAACAACGAAATCCTGGCGAACTCGATCAAATCTGGACGAATGTTTATGACCCTCCCTGTTGGCGACGGTAACAGAAGTTACATCCAGATCATCAGATCAACCGTCCTCATTGGCGGATCATCCGTTATAAATGTGGTGTTCTCGATCCTTCGTAACAAAGCGATGGCGCTGCTCCTTGGGCCTGAAGGCATCGGCGTGATGGCACTCTACAACTCGATCGTGGACATGTCCCAGACCGTTGCTGGAATGGGGATCAATGCAAGCGGCGTTCGCCAGATCGCCGCTATCAATAAGCAAGACACTCTCCGAGTAGCAGAGGTCGTAACCGTTTTAAGACGCGTCTCGCTGCTTCTCGGGCTCCTAGGAGCGGTGTTGCTGCTGCCATTTTCCGGACTCGTGGCACAATTGACCTTTGGGGACCGACAACACACCGCCGGCGTGATGATCCTCTCGCTCGCCATCTTCTTCCAGGTAGCAGCCGGTGGCCGCACGGCACTCATGCAGGGGACACGTGATATCCCCGGTCTCGCCTGGATGAGCGTTCTTGGAGGTCTGTTCAGCCTGGTGATCGGAGTGCCATTTGTCTATTTTCTCGGAAAGCCAGGCATTGCGATTTCGCTGGCGGCAGCGGCCTGCGCAAGTTTTGTCGCTTCCTGGTGGTTCAGCCGCCGGATCGATATCCCGAGCATTTCTCTTACGGCGCGTCGGGCGTACCAGGAAACAGCGGCGTTGTTCAAGCTGGGCATCGTCTTCATGGCAAGCGGTTTCCTGACGATGGGCAGCGCATACGCGATCCGGTTAATCGTGGCGTCAGAGGACGGATTGCACGCAGCCGGCCTGTATCAAGCGGCATGGTCTCTGGGCGGCCTCTACGCAGGCTTCATCTTGCAGGCCATGGGAACGGACTTCTACCCCCGGCTGACGGCGGTCTCCAGTGATAACGTTGAGTGTAACCGCCTCGTCAACGAGCAAACTGAAATCAGCATCATGTTGGCTGGCCCAGGTCTCATCGCAACACTGACCCTTGCCCCGGCGGTGATGGCATTGTTCTATTCCTCCGAATTTCGGGATGCGGTCGACATTCTCCGTTGGATCTGCCTCGGAATGATGCTTCGAATTGTCGCTTGGCCGATTGGATTCATCATCCTGGCGAAAGGTGCCAAAGGGATATTTTTCTGGTCGGAAGTTGCTGCCACCGTTGTCCACGTCGGCATCGCATGGCTGTGCGTGCCGGTACTGGGACCTGCGGGCGCCGGCCTCGCATTCTTCTGCCTTTATGTCTGGCACACCGGTCTGGTGTATTACGTCGCGCGACGGTATACCGAGTTTCGCTGGTCACTCGCCAATCGTAGACTAATACTTGCCTATCTTCCTATCGCGACAACGGTTTTCGGGGCTTTTCAGCTTCTGCCGCTCTGGGAAGCGACGGCCGTAGGACTGGCCATCACGACGGTTGTGGGTTTCTTTTCCCTGAGGACACTCGCCAGCCTGCTGCCAGAACACGTCTTTCCGAGAATGATCCGTCCCCTCCTCGTTCCTCGCGGCGGCTAATGCACCACACTCCTCTTGTTCCGTCGGCGACAGGCGATTGGTACCTGTTGACCGTGCCATGCGGCACAAACCGGCCACGTGTGAGGCTAACACGTTGGGAGGAGCAGAAGCTGCATTCAGGCGACGGACAAGTGCGTTTCATGCCTCGGCAGGGTTCCCAAGGCTGGTATACACAATTTTCGTTGGTGAAGTGGTGCGCTACTTAGACAGCAATGGGGTGACCAGTTGGCAAGAGAGGCCAAGGGAAGAACCTTCGACGAAATCCGATCCACGCAGCCCCTCGGCGAACGAGCCACGACGCTGCTTCCCCAGATGTCCCTTGGCAGGGATTGAGGGAATTTCTGGGTTGTCTACCGTCGCTGTGACGTAAATCCCCGGTGGAAGTCAACGACAAGAAGCTTGTCGCAGCGCCGATCCCACCACGTCTCCAAGCTCGCGGCGAGGTGCCTGCAATATTGGTCGATGATGTCGTGGTTCGCTTTCGACGAAGGTCTTAGCGCTCGTCGCCTGCCGCGCATGACACTGCAGGAATTGGCGCGCAGAGTGCGCAAGGGACGTCACAAGCCGCTACGCACCGGTTTCGTGGACGCGTGCTCTCAGCTGCGACCAATGCCTGCCCGTTCTCTTCTAAGGGATGGCCGGCGGATCAACCCGCCCGTTCAACCATCTGGAACGAATAAAGCGACGCCTTGATAGCATCGACGACAGACGTCAACTCGATGTCCGTCATCTGCGCGTACAGGGGAAGTATGATGCAATGTTCCTGCGCTGCGGTGCTCTCTTTCAGGCTCGCGGCAACGCGAGACAGCCCAGGCTCGGCATAGGCTTCTTCCAGATGGATATTCATGATCCCGCGCCTGGTCGATACGCCGCGATCAAGCAGTTCCTGCATGATATCCCGCTGATCGAGATATCCAGACAGACTGACGCAGAAGCTCTGCCAGTTGCTCCGCGCCCAGGCTGGTTCAACTGGCGGCATGACATTGGCTGTTGAGCGAAGTTGTTCGGTATACTGGCGCGCAATTTCGCGCCGTCGTGCGACGATGCCCGGAAGGCGTTTGAGTTGTTCGCGACCGACCGCGGCCTGCATATCGGTCATCCGGTAGTTGTACCCCAACTCAGGGTAGGATTCGAAAATAACCTGTCTGGACCCATGCCGTACCGCGTCCGTGACACTCATCCCATGCTGACGCCAGAGACGAAATTTCCGGTCGTACTCCGGGTTGGCGGTCGTCAGCATGCCGCCATCGCCCGTGGTCACGACCTTTCGGGGATGGAAGGAAAAACAGGCAATGTCGCCGTGCGGCTTCCCAATCTTTTCCCAGCGTCCCTTCCAGAGAATCTCACTGCCTGTTGCGCAAGCGGCGTCCTCGATCACAGGGATTCCATGCCTCGATGCAATGGCAACGATGCGATGTAGGTCGCAGGGCATTCCAAGCTGGTGGACGCAGATGATGGCTCTTGTACGAGGCGTTATGGCAGCCTCGATAAGATCCGGATCGATATTATAGCCGTCCTTTTCGATATCGACAAAGACAGGCATAGCGCCACAGTAGCGGATTGCATTTGCGGTGGCGATGAATGTGTGGCTGACGGTGATGACTTCGTCACCGGCCTCAACGCCGACAGCCCTTAGGGCAAGATGGAGTGCCGTCGTACAATTGGAAACCGCGCATGCGTGTTGCGCGCCAACATAGTCTGCGAACTCCTGCTCGAACGCTGCCACTTCTGGGCCTTGCGTTACCCACCCCGACAAAATGACACGGCGGACAGCTTCAACCTCCTGCTCGTCCAGGACAGGCTTGGCAACCGGGATCTGGCTCATGCAGCTTCTCCTGCAGTCAGGGTTTTCTCCTGGCGCCACCATTCAACGAGATCCCGCAGGCCCTCTTCCATGGTCACCTCAGATCGGAAGCCGAGCATCGTCTCCGCCTTCTCGGTGGAAGCCAGACGCCGCGGCACGGCGTTGACCTTGCGCGCCGGCCCGAACTGCGGCTCCAGGGACGAGCCCATGACCTTGGTCAGCAGAGCCGCAAGCTCTCGAAGGCTCGTCTCGGTGCCACTCGCCACGTTGAACACCTCATCGCTTACGTCGGACTTTGCGGCAAGGAGGTTGGCCCGTGCGATGTCATGCACATGCACGAAATCCATTGTCTGTGTACCATCGCCAAGGATGATCGGCGGCAAACCGCCAGCAATGCGTTCCATCCAACGGATCAGGACTTCGGTATAGGCGCCGTAGACGTCCATGCGCGGACCGTAGACGTTGAAGTAGCGAAGCGCGACGTAACGCAGGCCATACATGTCCGTAAAGCTGCGCAGCAGCCCTTCGTTGAAAGCCTTCGCAGCCCCGTAGATCGTCCTGTTATTATAGGGGTGATGTGTCTCGGTGGTGGGGAAGATGTCCGCCAACCCGAGCACGGAGGCGGATGAGGCCGCGACCACTTTCGAAACTCCTGCCTGCACCGCCGCTTCGAGCACATCAAATGTCCCGCCTGCAAGGACATCGAATGCTAGTCGGGGCTCCTCCGCGCACTGTGTAATTCGGATAGCTGCCTGGTGAAAGACAACGTCGATGCCCTGGCTGACCTCTTTGAGAAGCGCCCGGTCCCGGATGTCACCCTCGACTATGGTTACAGGAGCCATCGCGATGGCATCAGCGAGATTTTCACGCCGGCCGCGAACGAAATTGTCCAGGATCAGGATTTCCCGCGGCTCCTCGCGAGCGACGAGATCTGCAATGTGCGAGCCGATAAGACCCGCGCCGCCGGTGATCAATATTCTCTTGTCTTTCATACTCAACACTCCGAATTTGTTTCGCTCGAATCCTGTTCCGCTCGCCAGCGGAGAAATTTCGCGGGAACGCCGGCCACCACAGAAAAGGGAGCGACATCATCGACAACGACCGCGCCCGCGCCAACAATCGCACCCTTGCCGATGGTCACGCCGGGAAGAATGGTCGCATTCGTGCCAATGTCTGCCCATGCGCCGACACGGACCGGCTTTATCTCGAGATCGGTCCGAATGATCGGCATGTCGACCGGTATCGCCGTATGGCTTGAGCCGAGTACCTTCGCGCCGGGTCCCCATCCGACGTGATCTTCAAGGACGAGATCACGCGCATCGAAGTAGGCTTGGGGCCCGATCCAGACGTTGTTGCCAATCCGGCAAGTGCCGTCAAAGCGTCCCTGGATGTAGGCCTGTGCGCCAACAAACACGCCGTCGCCAATTTCGAAGGTTTCGGGATGCTTGAAACCGGCACCACTTCCGACTTGCAAACCGCTGCCGCATTCGCGCGCAAGGCTCTTCCAGATTGCCCTGCGCATGAAACTGTCGACAAAACCGTCACCAGTCGCAAAGCGCGCGTAGAGTTCCACAAGCCCTGCCCTACCATAGGACTGCTTCAGTTCCTCGGCCAATTGGACGACATAGTCGGGATCTAATGCCGTTTTCTGACGGCCGTGAACGGCAAGGACAAGGCGCGCACCGGTGATGGAATCAACTGACATAGGCATCCTGCTCCACGACGGCAGCAATTCGTTCGACCTGCTTCAATGTCAGCTCCGGATAGATTGGCAGCGAAAGGACTTCGCGGGCTGCAGCTTCCGATACAGGAAGATCTCCCGGCTGATACCCAAGGTCCAGATGAGCTTTCTGCAGGTGCACCGGGATTGGATAGTGAAGGCCCGAATGGATGCCCTCTGACCGGAGTGTTTGTTGAAGCTGCTCGCGATTACCGGTGCGTACGGCGTAAACGTGGTACACGTGACGACGGTCGATTGCCGCAACTGGGGTCCGCACCGACCGCGATTGAGCCAGAAGAGCGGAGTAATGCTCGGCGCGCACGCGGCGTGCTTCTGTCCATGCCTCGAGATGCCGGAGCTTAATGCGAAGTATCGCTCCCTGTATTTCATCCATGCGATAATTGAAGCCCTTGAGGGTGTGATGATATCGCTGTTCCTGGCCCCAGTCCCTCAGCATTCTGATTTTCCTGGCATGCGCGTCGTTGTTGGTGACGACGATGCCCCCTTCGCCACAGGCCCCAAGGTTCTTGCCTGGGTAAAAACTGAAGCAGCCCGAGGCACCGATGCTTCCGGCGCGCCGTCCCTTGTATTCGGCACCGTGAGCCTGGCACGCGTCCTCAATGACCGGAATTCCGTATCTGTCAGCAATCTCCTTGATTGCGTCCATGTCGGCCATCTGTCCATAAAGATGGACAGGCATGATAGCTTTCGTTCGCGAGGTAATAGCGGCTTCCAGCTTGGCCGGGTCCATGGTGAGTGTGACTGGATCGACGTCCACAAAGACCGGACGAGCGCCGGTATAGCAGACTGCGGACGCCGTCGCGACGAATGTGAAGGCGACGGTGATGACTTCGTCTCCTGGACCAACGTCAGCGGCGAGCAGCGCGAGATGCAATGCGCTTGTACCGGTGTTCACAGCGATGGCATGACTGGCATCGCAATAGGTCGCGAATTCCTCTTCGAAACGAGCGACTTCCACGCCGAGAACGTAGTGACCCGATGCGAGAACGCGCAGCACGGCGGGTTCAACCTCATCCTTGATCGATGCGTACTGGGCCTGTAGATCGAGAAGCGGAATCATGCAATTAGCCTCGCCTGTTCGAGCTCGATAACGCGCCCACGTTGAGCGAGCGACTGTGTGGCGGCTTCGAGGATGCGGACAACCCGAAGTCCTGCGTGGCCATCCGCGATTGGTTGGCTGTTGGTGACAACGCAGTCCACAAACTGCTTGAGCTCGCGGCCGAGCGCCTCTGTCATATCGAGTTGGGGCGCATACATGTCGCCGGTCCGATATCCGACGCGCATGTCATAGACCTTTTCACCGTCAGTCTGCGGGTTACCGTTGAGAGTAATGCCCTTGTCGTAGACCTTGATCTTCTCGCTCGGCTCAAGGTCGTCATAGACGATCATCTTGCTACTGCCCCCGATCAGCGTGCGACGCACTTTGACCGGCGCCAACCAGTTGACATGGATATGCGCGATTAGCTTGCTCTCGAAGAAGAGCGTCAGGTAGGCAATGTTCTCAGGCTCGCCCGCAACATGTCCCATGCCCGTCGCTGAGACCGCCACCGGTTTTTCAGGCAGGACGTAATCCATGATAGACAGGTCGTGGACGGCGAGATCCCAGATGACGCTGACATCATGCTGGAAAAGGCCGAGGTTCACGCGCACCGAGTCATAGTAATAAATGTCTCCGAGACCATTCTCGATGATTTCACGCATCTTGCGAACTGCACCCGTATGAATAAACGTGTGGTCCACTGCGAGAATAAGCCGTCTTCGCGCGGCCTCTTCAACCATCCGCCGAGCTTCCTCGGAAGTCGAAGCCATCGGCTTTTCAACAAAGACATGCTTGCCTGCCATCAGGGCTTTCATAGCCAGCATGTAGTGAGCCGATACCGGCGTCGCGATCGCGACCGCGTCCACGCGGGGATCGCGCAACACCTCGTCAAAATCGTCTGTAATCTGGACCGTTGGGTAGCGCAGCTGGACGCCGGCGAGGCGATCCTTCTTGAGATCGCACACCCAGATAAGCTTTGCGCCGGGTGTCTCTGCAAGATTTCGAACCAGGTTCGGTCCCCAATACCCGTAACCGACGACGGCAACCCCAATCATCTTGCTCTCCCGGATGAAATGACTTCGACTGGCGCATCTTTTGCGCGACCGATGATTCTCGCTGGCACTCCAGCAACAATTGCGTAGGCAGGCACATCCTTGGTAACGACGGCGCCAGCGCCAATCTGCGCGCCTTCACCAATGGTTATGCCGGCAACGATAGTCGCGTTGCTACCGATTGAGGCGTAACGCTTCACAACCGTCGGCACGACCGACCAATCCGCATCGGACTGAAGAGAGCCATCCACGTTCACTGCGCGTGGATGCAGATCGTTGGTGAACATCACGCCGTGACCAACGAAGACTCCGTCCTCGATGGTCACGCCTTCGCAAATGAAAGAGTGGCTGGAGATTTTGCAGTTCTCCGCGATTGTTGCATTCTTCTGGATCTCGACGAAGGTTCCGATGCGTGAACCGCGCCCGATCGTGCAGCCGTACAAATTGACGAGATCTGGATGATGAATAACGACGCCGTCACCCAACGTAACGCTTGGTGCAATCATGTCGTGACGCTTCCCCTTGCTTCCTACTCAGTACGTGGAGGGAGGAGGTGACTGCGATCGCGCCGGAACCGTGCCCTCTCTTTTTTCAGAGAACAACTTTGTCGCTTGTCAGTAAATGGAACAAAAATCGGTAATTATGCTACCAAAAAGTCGTAGCACTTAGCCGGCGGATCATTCCTATAACTACTACAGTGCAAGACGTAATTGCATAGATGAAATATATCTGAGTATAATATGTTTCCATTCTTAAATATCGTGTTTTCTGAAGTGCGGAAGTGGAGTCAAACTTGCGTCTAATCGTGTATCCGCATGATCTTTCCATTGGGGGCAGTCAGATCAACGCAATTGACCTGGCAGCTGGTGTGGCAGAGCGGGGCCACGAAGTACTGGTCTACGGCGTGCCTGGCCCACTTGTGGATTACATTCGCGAGAAAGGACTACGGTTTTTACCGGCTCACGGCCTGCGATATCGGCCAGCTCCAACTCGCATTGTTGAACTAGCTACGATAGCGCGTCGAGAACGCGTAGACCTTATTCATACCTACGAATGGTCAACCTGTCTCGACGGCTATTTTGGCGCGTCGCTGGCACTAAATGTCCCGCTTTTGTGCACCGTCTTAAGCATGCAGGTCATGCCATATGTGCCCCCGTCTGTTCCGCTAATCATGGGTACTGCGGAACTTGGCGAAGAGGCGCGTAGAGGACATCGCGCTGATGTGTGGGTCCTCGAGCCACCCATCGACGTTGTTCGTGACAACCCGACGATCAATGGTGACGGCTTTCGACGCAAGCACAATGTGAAAGACGACGAGTTCCTTGTGGTAAGCGTTTCACGACTAGCGTTGGATCTCAAGTTGGACGCATTGGTCAGGGGTATCGATGCAGTGGACACAATCGCCGATTCCCAGCCAATTAAGCTGATCCTCGTCGGCGACGGCCCGGCCCGCAATGCTCTGCAAAAGCGGGCGGACGATGTCAATCGCCGTCACGGACGCACAGTGATTATCCTCACAGGAGCAGATTTGGATCCGCGACAAGCCTATGCGGCGGCAGACCTTGTCATCGGGATGGGAAGTTCTGCCTTACGGGCACTTGCTATCGGACGCCCGCTCGTTGTTCAGGGAGAACAGGCGTTCTCGGAGTTGTTCAGTCCCGAGACTTCCGAACTGTTCATGAGGCAGGGGTTCTACGGTTTGGCCGACAATGCCCGTGGAACGGATCGTCTTGCAGCGCAAATTCGATGTGTCATGGATCAGCCCAGCAGACGAGCGGATCTTGGTCGGTTTGGTCGACATTTTGTAGATGAGCGATTTTCCTTAGAGCGGGCTGTGGCCTTCCAGCTTGAAATCTACAGACGCGTCTTAGAACGCCGCGCCTCCCCGAAGCTACGAGAGGCTGTGCGCGCGGCTTATCTGGCCGCCGCATTGGAAGTAGCCAATCACAATCCGCTGCGTAAGCGCCGCAATCGTAGGCGCGAAAAGGGCCTGCTTGCCGCCGCCACGACCGGCAATTGGCCTCCCATTTTGCAAGACTAACGTTGCCGCGGCACGGGCGGTGGTTGCCGACATTGCGTCATCGATTCTTTCGGTCGGATATGCGTCGATGGGGAATGGAAACCTTGTTCACGCGCGCAATCTCAATACCGTCCTACATGACCTAAATCGCAGACCAATTGTTTCTCCGCCTAACATCGCGGCAGCGAGCGAATTTGATTGAACTTTGACTGGCTCCGATGATCAGGGAAAGTGAGCACGGAAACTCGTCGGGAGAGTTTCCTTTCCGCCCATACGAATGAGCGGGGAAGAAGACCGATCAGCACGATACATGGCGCGCTCAACGCCCTGACAAAGTAACTGCGCGTCTAAGGGCGGCTTGACGTTTCGCTGCGTTAAACAGCCTCCCTCGCGCCCTATGTATCCGCTTCTCTGTTCCACCCCTCAACAAGTGGGGAGGCTTTTCCGGACAGTGTTAGAGCCAGCATCTTTCTGGCTCGATAGAGGCGCACCCGCGTCAGCCAGGCGAAAGCGATAACCCGGCTTCTGACCCCGGCGATCCGCCCGGAGGTCAATACGTTTCGAACTTCCACAAGGGGTGAAGCCGCGACCAAAATCGTCAACGCTAGCCAGCGCATCAACGAGGACTTGCCGCTGCGCACATCGCCGAAGGCATGGGCAACGTGACGGTCCCACCGGCGCGCCAGCTCGGAGAACGACGTGCAGGAGGGAGTGAGAACCCGTGCCTCCTCCAGAAAGGCGATGCGGTAGCCCTTTGCTGCCGCCCTTTTCCCCCACTCGGTATCCTCCATCGTCATGATGCCCCCGAAAGGACCGACCGCGTGGAACACACTCCTTCGAACTGCCATGTTTCCGGTGGCGGTGTAACTATGCTTCTCGACGTAAAGGCGTGCGCGATAGCTGAATAACTCCTCATACGCTTCTATGCCCGTGGGCGACGATGCATCCTTCCGCAAAATGCCAATATCCCCCCCGACAATATCCACGCCAGGCGTCGCCTCCATAAACGAGACAATCGCCTTTGCCCAACCCGGCTGCACGACGCAATCTGCGTCGATAAATGCGATCAGATCGGAGGTCGCAAGTGACGCGCCGAGATTGCGGGCCGGTCCTGGGCCGGGGATACGTTCACGCACCAGGCGGACGTCGCTTACTCCGCTACAAGCATTAAAGGGCATTTCGTGCGAGCCGTTGTCGACGACAATGATCTCTATTCGGCCGGCAGACGCTCGCTGGAGATCCAGCGCTGCAAGACAAGCTCTGAGATTCTCCGGCTCATTAAGATGAGGGATCACCACACTTAGTTGGAAATTATAACCCATGACGGCTCCCGTCAGCATGGCAGTCTCGCTGGCGGCCAAGCCTATGCGACGACGCGCCTCTAAATCAGTACCGAGAGTCTGGCATCGGAGGCTGTGGATTAGGAAGCCTTGCCTGCCGCCAACTTTGGAGGAAACCTGCCTACGCCTTTCGATGATCGGTCGACCAGTCCACCCTCATCTGATCGTGCGGGTAGCCGGCGCGACGGATCGCTAAACCGCTCTCGGTTACAGGCACATGACTGCGCTGCTCGTTCCGCGTTGGGGCGATCCGACGGGCGCGCGTGCATCATTTTCCTACCGAATAGGACCTTATCCATAGGTGGCAGATGGTCGCCGAAGGGATTATCCGAACCTGCCGCGCGGACCGGGTGCAACGCCCATTGGGGAACTATACACCCGCCCGCGATCGCCTGATCATGTGCCAATACGACCGAGAGCGGGCGGGCCTCAGAAAGACGCTGCGACCTGCTCACTTTTCACGAAAAGAAGGAAAAGTTTATGCGGAAAATTTTGATCGTGTATGGCACACGCCCTGAAGCCATTAAAATGGCGCCGCTAATAGATGCCCTTGGCCGCTCTGCCTTCTGCCGCCCCATCGTGGCCGTAACCGGTCAGCATCGCGAGATGCTTGATCAGGTGAACCGTCTTTTCGGAATCGAGCCTCACCACGACCTCAACATCATTACCCAATCCCAGACGCTCGAAACGATCACCTCCCGTGTACTTACGGGTGTATCCGCGGTGATCGATGCGGAGCGGCCGGACGCACTTCTGGTTCAGGGTGACACGACTTCCTGTTTTGCAGCAGGCCTTGCTTCCTTCTATCAAAGAATTCCGCTCATCCATCTCGAGGCAGGCTTGCGGTCTGGGGATGACACCAATCCCTTCCCGGAAGAGATTAACCGTCGCCTGACCACTCGGCTTGCCACGCTTCACCTCGCGCCGACCAGGGTGTCGAAGCAAAACCTCCTCAACGATGGCGTGCCCGAAAACGAGATTGTGGTCACCGGCAACACCGTGATCGATGCTCTCCTTCAGGTGTCGGGACGAAACACCCCCATCGAAAACGGCGACTTTGGACTCAAGCGAACCGTTCTCATCACTACCCATCGACGCGAATCCTGGGGCGAGCCCATGAAACGCACTGCAGGCGCCATCGCCCGCCTTGCCCGAATGTTTCCAACCGTCAACTTCCTCCTGCCTGCACACCTTAACCCGGCCGTGCGATCTGTCCTTCTGCCACCGCTCGAAGGCCTCGGCAACGTCACGGTCACGCAGCCTCTCGACTACTCCGACTTTGTTCGGGCGATGCGCGATTGCTCTATCGTTTTGACTGACAGCGGTGGCGTGCAGGAGGAAGCGCCTTCTCTCGGCAAGCCGGTACTGGTGATGCGCGACACGACGGAGCGGCCAGAAGCCGTCGAGGCTGGCACGGTTCGTCTGGTAGGGACGGACGAAGACGCAATCGTTACCAATGTCGCGACCCTGCTGACGAACCGGAGCGCGTATCAATCAATGGCCCGGGCGGTCAACCCCTATGGCGACGGACGCGCATCAGAGCGTGCGGTGTGCGCCATCGAACATTTCTTTGGCCACGCCGAGCGGCCAGTGGAATTCGGCGCGATGCTGCCCGCTCTACGCTCCCGCAGGCGAAGAACGCCAGCCGCAGCACAGCAAATCCCTGCTAATCGGCCTTTTGGAGAACCGCTAACCGCCTAGCCATTTACAAAAGACAGCAGACTCCGACACTGTCGCTGTGACCAATTAAGTTTCAACGCCTTGACGTCCACACAGCCATGGCTGGCTTCGACGGCGTTGGATCAACCCGAACTCCGCCACGTGTCCATGGAAGTCGATCGGATCGCCGCGTGTTTTGTCGACTGGCGTGATCCGCACGCTTGTTTGGCAGAGCGTACCGTGATGGAGGATGTCGATCATCGGGACAAGCTACGCACGACCCAATGCTATGCTTCTGTCGAAAAATTGTTCGCGTTGTTTGCAGGCAAGTCCACGTTGAATAGTCTGCACATGCGCCCGCTGGCGAGCCGATGTGCCACCTTAGCATCGGGCCCCAAGAGGCTAGCAATTGTAGGCCTTCACCTGTTCCCTGGGGGCCCAATACCAAACCGCCTGGCGACATCGTCCGCGACCTCGACAACCCGCATAGCTCATTGCACGGCGATCAGGACTAAAGATCTTGTTACTGCTATTTGCTGCTCTGCCCGCCAAGCTGCTGCTCCACCATCGATTCCAGCGCCGGCGCGGTCAAGAATCGTCGGGCAGATCCGCGAGGCTTGCCCGACGTGCGACGCGATGGCAAGCTCAACTGGTTCGCATGCTGAAGCAGGTCCGTATTTGGGAGATGGTCATTCGCGGGCGGTCACGCCACGTCGAGACACGATTGCTTGCCATATACGCCGGCGGCGGCATGGAAGCCCGCAGCATCACATTTACTCCGACCGCAAGCGCCAGATGATGCGCGCGATCAGCTGAGGCTGTGGTTTGCCTTGCTGGGCTGCTGTCAGGATCTCTTCGTCCGCATCGGTTGGCGGCACTCGCCCCTATTGGCGCCATGCGCCACGCGTGTCGTAGACGACTTTGCCTCCAAGCCGAGTATGGCGGATCGTTTTGAATGGATCGTGCTCGACCAGGAGCACCACGATGTCCGCGTTTTCGACAGCCGAATGTGCTCCCTCGAGACGCAAGTTGTCACGGCCGGACAACTCCTTGGGAAGCTTGTCAACATAGGGATCAGCCACAATCACCTCCACCTCGGGAAGAGACTTTGCGATAAGATCGACCACCTCGATGGCGGGGCTCTCTCGGACATCGTCCACATTGGCCTTGAAGGTAAGGCCCAGACAGGCGATCTTCGGTGAACGGAACCTTTGGGCTTTTTCTACAACCTGACCCGCTACATGATGCGGCCGCTGGTCGTTCACTTCTCGCGCTGTCCGTATAAGTCGGGCCTGCTCGGGCGCTGCACCAACAATGAACCAGGGATCGACTGGAATGCAATGTCCACCGACGCCGGGCCCCGGATTAAGGATGTTGACCCTCGGGTGCCTGTTGGCGAGCCGGATAACCTCCCAGGCATCGATATGCAATGTTTCGCAAACAAGCGAAATCTCGTTTGCAAATGCAAGGTTCACGTCCCTGTAGGCGTTCTCGACCAGCTTCGCCATTTCGGCGCTTGCGGCATCCGTCAGCAGGATTTCGCCCTGCGCGAACAGACGGTATATCGAAGCCGCCTTTTCGGCGCATTTGGGCGTGAGACCACCAACGACCCGATCGTTCGTGACAATCTCAATCATGATGCGGCCCGGCAGCACACGCTCGGGGCAATGTGCGATGTAGACGTCCGCGCCGTTCTCGCCGTCAAGCGGCATCCTTAGATCCGGCCGGAGCGCCGAAATCCATCTGCATACCTGCTCGGTCGTCCCGGGGGGTGAGGTAGACTCCAGCACGACGATGTTTCCGACTTTGAGCCGAGAGGCGATCTGTTCCGCCGCCGCTTTGACGAAAGACAAGTTTGCCGAGCGATCCTCGTTGAAGGGAGTGGGTACGGCAATGATAAAGGCGTCGGCCTCTGGGAGTTCAGAGGTGGCGGTCAGTCGACCCATCGCCACGGCGCCGCTCACAGCCACGGCGAGATCGGGTTCGGTGAATGGCACCTCTCCCCGCGATACGGCCGCGACGATCGCCGGGTTTATGTCCACGCCGACGACATCGACGCCCCGGGTGGCGATTGCCACAGCAGTCGGCAGGCCGATGTAGCCCAATCCCAGGATTGCCAGCCGGCCCTTGAAAACTTCGCTCATAAACCCCTACCCCTTTAAAACACCAATGTCGCTAGAGTCCGTATTAGCTGTGCCGAAAGGCGCGGGCCGGACGAATGGCCTCCACGGCCGTCAATTGAATGAAGCGTGTATTTGTCGACAGATAACGCCACCAGAGGCGCCGTGGCTCCAGCAACACGCGATAGGCCCATTCCATGCCGACCTTCTGCCACCCGAGCGGTGCGCGACGCGTGAGGCCCGCCATCACGTCAAAGGAACCGCCCACGCCATGCAGAATCGGGACACCGAGAGAGGCGGCATGAGTGGCAAGAAAGATCTCCTTCAGCGGCGAAGTCATGCCGATGAACAATATGTCAGCGGCGGAGTCGCGAATTCCCGCGGCGATTTCGGCCGACTCGCCCGCTCCGAAATACCCGTTACGGCTGAATACGATTCTCGCTTCAGGGAAACGTTCGGCGATGACCTTTTCCAACTTGCTGAGTACTTCGGGCCGCGCGCCGAGAAGCGCGATGGAGCGTTCCTCATCGTTGGCCAGCCGGAGCAACCGCTGGAATATGTCGATCCCGGCCACCCGCTCGGGAAGCGGGCGCCGAAAGAGCTTGCTCGCCCAAACCACTGACTGGCCGTCAGCAAGCAGAAGGTCACATTCAATCAGGGAATCCCTCAGTTGCGTGTCCTTGCGAAGATTGACGATCTTGGCTGCGTTAACGACGCCGAGCATCAGTCGACTGCGCGTGTTGAGTGCCGCGCGGCACTTGTCGATGACCTCGTCCATGCGCATTGCGTCTAGATACATTCCGAATAAGAGTTGCCGACTGCCCGACATTCAGCCCTCCCGAGCCTTTTGGTTGTTTTCGGTGCTTGCTTCCAACGCAAGCTGGGTGATGACATCGCTTGAAAGCCAAGCGTAGAGCAGCCAGCCCAACTCGTAGGGGCGGCACTCGTGGTCGACACGGATCGGCGGAAAGATGTAATTGACGAGTTTCGGAGACCATAAGGCCGGGAAAACGGCAGTCGTCATCGCGGCCGCCCCGCGAACGGCCTTGCCCGGCTCGCGCCGTGCCACTTTCCGCCAGATCACCCCTCGTTCGGCATCTATCAGCTCCGCAGACGTTTCCGGATGTTCATAGATCCAGTGGAGACCCTTGACGATCGCCGAGAGACGGTCCTTGCCGCCGGCTTGATGGAGTTCATGCAGGACCATGGGCGCCATCGCATGCTGGTGCACGCTGTAGACGGGATAGCCTTCCGTGACCTGGCCCGTCCGCGCATCATAATGCCACCACCACTGTCCTTGCGGGCCTTGATGAGCGCATATTGTCTCCGCACAGGTTTCCGCGATCGTGAGCGCTTCCCTATTGTTCGTCACGACGTGAAAGCGCGCCAGCGCCTGGATCGGATAAACCTGGTCGGCGAAGGACCCGATATGACCGCGCAGCCAACCGGCTGAGGTGGACGGCAGCACGTGCGGAAAGATCCCCGAGCCCGACCAACCCGAGAGAAGCTTCCTGCGGGCCAGATGCGCCACCTCAATTGCCGGTCCCCATCCCCACGCCGCGACAGCGGCTGTTAAGGCCCAGGAGCACGCGACCGTCGCGATGGGAACGTCGGCCGCGAGGTAGTCCCGGAGCTTGAGAAAGAGAGCGGAGGGCCGGTCGCCGGAGATCTCGACTGTTGCCCATGTCGCGACCGCCAACGCACCGATGTCCTGCGACGACTCGGCACGCTGCGCGGTCATCTTGGCGAGATCTGCAGCATTGCCGAAACCGAGCACTTGCCGCTGAACCTCGTCGCTCACGCGCGAAAGGCCGAGTGCGACCATCGCTGCATAGCGAATGCTTTCCCCTTCCAGCCGCGTGTTCCACCCTGATGTCGAATGCTGACCGCGCAATGTGTGCCCGAAAATGCCGTTGCGGTGCATGGCCGGCAAACCAGCTAAAGCAAGCTGCAGAAGCGGATCCAGCCTGCTGCTGGCTGATAAGGATGTGGCGGCGAGCGCCTGCAAGCGCATGTCCGCGGCATTGATGCCGCCGGCTGCATGGCGCTCTGCGAACCCTCCGGGCATTCCCCCGTTCGACCCTCGGCTATCATGAACATCATTGGCCATAGAAAACCCTGAACGATAGAAGTGGACAACCGAACGGTTTCTCCGCCTCAATGCGCGAAACGCCAGCTGCAATAAAATCATATTAGAAAATTCGATCGCCCTAACCACCGCTCTCAAAGACTTACGGAATGCCGCAAGTGAGTAGGGTCGAAACCGATGAATGCACCAATTGGAGGTGCTATACTAAACGGGTATGCGACCTAATCCTCATGGCAAAGGCTTAAAGCCGTAGTCCCGATCGGGTGAGGACTATCTTCTCATTCGCCAATAGGATGATCTTTTCTAAAGCCCGACTAGCCTTTCAGGATGACGGCGCCTGTCTGCGTCTCGTATCCCTACCTCTCTCGACAGTCTTTCATCAGAGGCCATCTTTGGACAATGTGGCGGCATCCTACCCGCAGCCAAATCGCAACGAAAGTGAGAAAAGGCAAATGGATGCGATGTCGAAAAAGGTCCCGCTTGGTGCTGAACCATGCTTCAGCACCAATGCGGGGATTGCTCTCGTAGTCGTCACCTACAACAGCGCCGGAGTTCTACCGGGAATGCTCGATTCTCTTGCGAGCGGCCTTGAAGGCACAGATCGATATGAGATTATTATCGTCGACAATGCTTCTCACGACGATTCCGTCGCCTTGGCGCAGGCGCATCCAATCGGCGCGACGGTGATAGAAACGGGTAAAAATGCCGGCTATGCAGGTGGGATCAACGTTGCTGTCGCGACAATTGCCCCAGAGATCGATGTCCTGGTCCTCAATCCGGATATTCGGTTGCAGGCGGGCTGTGTTCGCACTCTCTCCCGGCGGCTTTCGGATGATGCGATCGGCGTAGTTGCCCCGAAACTCCTCAACGATGATGGAACAGTTGCCCATTCAGTGAGGCGCGAGCCGTCTCTCCTCACGATCTGGTCGGACGCACTCCTCGGAACGAAGCTGGCAGCCAAACTCGGTCTCGGCGAAATCGTTGCTTCACCCGATCTTTACAGACGCGGCGGCGCAGTCGACTGGGCGACCGGTGCAGCCCTGGCGATTTCAGCCAAGGCGCGCAAAACAGTCGGCTCCTGGGACGAAACCTTCTTTCTCTACAGCGAGGAGGTCGACTACATGGAAAGGGTGCGGAGTGCCGGAATGGAGGTCGCGTATGTGGCCGATGCCTGCGTAGCACATTCCGGCGGCGAGTATCACCAGAACGCCTATCTTTCAGGGCTTATGACGTCCAATCGCATACGCTACTTCCGTCGGCATCACAGTGCCTTCGCCACCTTGTTTTTCCGCCTCGGCATCATCGTCGGCGAGACGATGCGCATGACGCTTGGCCCCGGACATCGGGCAGCCTTATACGCCGCACTCTTCTCGGCCGCGGGGCCTCAAAGCGCGCCGGCGCGTTGAGACGCGTTGATAAGATCGGCGTAAATTGCGTCCATCCGGTCGAGCTTTGCCGACCAGAGTGCAGTCTGGCCCACATGCGCGTAGGCAGCCGCCCCCATCCTGTTTCGCAGATCTTGATCCACGGTCAGTTTTCGGATGGCCGCAGCGATATCAATAGCCAGAGCATCCGGTGTCGTGACCTGAAGCTTAATCGCACAGCCGGAAGACACGGCACTTCCCGGCCCGCCGCGATCGACGACGATCAACGGCAATGAGAACGCCATAGCCTCCAACGCCACGTTCCCGCCCGGTTCTCGATAGCTCGGAAAGACGAAGATATCGGCCTTACGGTAAAGCTCCGGCAACTCTTCCTTCCGCCGCCAGCCGTGCAACCGCACACGGTCGCCTAGATGGAGTTCGGCGATGAGCCGTTCGCACTCAGACCGCTCCGGACCTTCTCCGACGATATCGAGCTCAACAGGCAAATCGCGAATCAAGTTCATGGAGCGAATGATGTCGCGCGCGCCCTTGGTTCGCACGAGGCGGCCGACATAGATCAGCTTTATCGGATTAGGTCGCGCTGATCTGTCGATGGGCGCCGGGATGCCGTCAAGGCCGGTCTCGCTCATCACCTCGAAACGTTGCAACGGAATCCCGGCAAGTTGTTCACGTACATAGCTGGCGATGCCGAGGACACAATCGGCGCTTTGGAAGCTGGCGCGCAACATTGGGTCCCAGCGTAACCGCATACGGTCCAGATGCCGAAGCTTCATGAACCAAGGGCTGGACGCCTCGTCCGCAGCAAAGCCCGCTGGCGTTGACAAACCGCCACCAACCGGACCGATGATCAGCGGCAGCCCCAGCTTCGCCGCAGGTGACGGGTAGCGCATGGCAACCGGGACTGGTTGATGAACGATGTCGAAGCGTTCTCCCCTCTCTAGCGCTGAGATCAGCCATCGGCGGGCCCTGATGTAGAAGGGCACGTAGCCTGGTTTCATGAGACTGTTCAATCGCTCCGCTCGGCCAAGCAATGGCGGCTCCTGCCACTCGATGACCCTTATGCCGGTCATTTGCTCGCTGGCGGGCCTGGCTCCGCGTTTGAAATACGTCAGCAGTGTTACATCGTGACGCTCGGAAAGCCTTCGCGCCCATTGAGACGCCACCCATGCCTCGCCAACATCTTCCCCGTTGCACGTTGGCGCTACAAGCACAATCTTCGCCACGTCATTTATTCCCTTGCTTAACCGTCGAGATCCCTTCAACGAGGATTTAGTAAAGCAGTATGGATGCGGGCTTGATCAGAGACAATGCCACCTTTGGTGTGGTCTATGTACGCCCTCTTTCCATCACCCTGTGCCGAGACAGCAGTTCCTCTAAAGGATAGGGCATAGTCCGCTTTGGTCTGTCTTTTCGACAGATTCGAGATTGTATAATCATGACACTATCGAAGCGATGAAAGAGTATGCGCCCGGAGGGCCACGATGACTGCTGAGGTTTCCGTCATACTACCTACCTACAATCGGACGCACAGCCTCCCAGCAGCTATCGCAAGTGTTCTTTCACAATCCTATACCAACTTCGAGCTGATCATCGTTGACGATGGTTCGCGAGAAGATGTGGAAGGGGTCATCAAGGCGATCGACGACCCCCGGCTGCGCTATGTACGCCGGTCGATCAATGGGGGGGCAGCGGCCGCCCGCAACACCGGGCTTATGGAAGCCAAAGGACGTTTCATTGCCTTCCAGGACAGTGACGATCTCTGGCTGCCCGGAAAGCTCATGAAACAGGTAACACTGCTCTCGGGTATGCCGCATCATGTTGGCGCCCTCACGGGCGCAAAGATCGTTTACGGCCGGGACGCCCGCTTCAACTATGGCCCAGGACGCGTCGCATACGCACCGCAACCAGAAACATGCCTGCGCGTGGACGAAGATCAACTGAGCCATCTCCTGACGGAAAACCGAATTAGTGTGCAGAACGCACTTTTTCGGCGTGACTGCCTGCCGTACACCGCTTGGTTTGATAGCTGCGCTCGCGCCAACGAGGATTGGGAATTCGCGATCAGGCTCGTCCAACACACGACGGTTTACGAGGATATCGAGCCGGTCGTTCTTGGCTTTGCTTCAGCAGACAGCATTTCCTCCAATCCGCGCAAGCAGATGATCGGTATGCTCCGTATCTTGCGAAAGCATAGGGCGGTCCTGTCGCTTCGGAAAAACCAGCGGTCGTGGATGCTCATCGATCTTGCCATCACGTTCTACAAAGTCGGCAAGCCCAGGTGGGCCATGAAGTTCCTGCTGGCCGGTCTCAAGGATCATCCGGCTCATAGCCTTTTACTCGGAACAGGTTTCTTGAGAAGGGCTTGCAGGACGACAACGCGGCGGGTCCAATCCTTGCTAGTGTGGTCGTAGGTCACAACGCGACGCGGGATCAGGCAAAGGAGATTCCATGTCAACGCACAGTCCTTTTTCGGGGGTGGGAAACTCGCTCGACGTGGTTCTGATAAACGCGGTGGCGATTGGATCGCGGACCTGGCGCTCCAAGTGCCCTCCTAATCCTTAGTGTGTAGTGCGCTAGAGATCTGCGACCGTGATATCAAAGTGAAATATCAGCAATCCAGACTGCGGTTTATTATGAGGGCTTCAGCCAGAACAAGGGTAAATACGGACACCGCCATCCTTGAGGACGGCCCTGCCCCCCTTTCGCGCCAAACGCTTCGCCGGCGAGAGACTGCCGCTGCGCCCACCACCCGGCTGGCATTGGCCGTTAAGGCTTTCATCATTTGTGCATTCCTTCCTTGGCTATGGCAGATCGGCTCCGTCTGGATTTCTCCGTACCGGCTTGTGTTGATTCTTGCTGCGGTGCCCTGCATCTTCATGTGGTTGACCGGTCGAGCAGGCACCATTCGCGCCGCCGACATTTCCATATGCTTTTATTGTCTGTGGTGTTTCATCAGCCTGTCCGTCGTGCATGGCGTAGATGCTGCCCTTCAGCCCGCCGGAACGATGACCGTCGAAACCGCCGGAGCCTATTTTTTGGGACGGTGCTTCATCCGTACGCCCGAGCAGTTCCATGCGATGTCCCGCCTGCTATTCTGGATCATCGTCATGATCTTTCCCCTCGCGATCATTGAGTCCGTGTCGAACACGAACATATCGCTGGATGTCTTTTCGAAACTTTTCCCGACTCACGTCGTTGCGGAAAACATTCCGCGCTGGGGGTTGCGGCGCGTGCAAAGCGTCTTCGAACACCCGATACTGTTCGGCGTAACCTGCGGCGCCATCCTCGCCCTCGTCCACCTCGTTGTATGCGAGAAAGCGTCACCCGTGCAGCGCTGGGGTGCGACCGCAGTTGTGCTCGTGACCGCAGCTCTTTCGCTATCTTCAGGCCCGATAACCGCCCTTATGGTTCAGATTCTCATCTTGTTCTGGGACCGGGTTTTCAACGCTTATCCGAAGCGCTGGCGCGTGCTCTGGATCCTTCTCCTTGCAATGTACGGGATGATCTCGCTGGTCTCCAACCAGTCGGTCCCAGAATTTCTAATGACCCATTTCACCTTTGATGCGGCCTCGGCTAACTATCGTACCCTGATATGGCACTTCGGATCCGGTTCAGCCCTCAATCATCCGCTCTTCGGGGTGGGCTTCAACAGATGGGACCGACCGGAATGGATGCCAAACAGCATCGACATGTTCTGGCTTTATCATGCCGTCCTGTTCGGCATCCCTGCCGGTCTGCTGATGATATTGGCCTTCTTCATGATGGTCATTCCGGTTGCTTTCAAGCGCGGTCTCGAGCCACAGCTCGTCCAGTATCGCACGGCCTATCTGGCTGTCATGAGCGGTTATTTCCTCGTTGGTTGGACTGTGCATTTCTGGAACGCCACCTACGTGCTTTTCTTGTTTTTCCTGGGAAGCGGCAGCTGGCTTCTCGATGCCGGCAACCAGCATCGCAAAGCAAGCCGCGACGGGCCTGGCGCCATTCCGAACCGTCGACCTTCCGGCCGCCTGTCATCACGCCCGTACGCAACCGAGTCGGGCGGCCTTTTGTAGGCACCGTCGACTGGCGTTGACTTTACCTATCGAAACGGAACAGGGAGGAATGGGACGGCTTGAGCTTGTCGATAGCGGCCGGTGGCGACGGTTCGGCAACGAGATGAAGTACAGATTGTCGCGGCGATCTCTTCGGAACTTGGCTCGCGTGTGACACAGGCACAGTCACAGGGATTTTGCGTTCGCGGTCATGAATGGCGGCGGCATAGGGTCATTGCCGAATGCCGGCCATTGAGGCTGTCAGCACGGATGGGTCCTGTGCCCGTGGACCGCGATGTCGACATGGCCGCCGCCCTCTATACACTCCGTCCCCAGGTTGCGCAGCGTTGCCTACTCGGCGCGGCGTGCGAGCATGCGGCCGAGTTTGACTGAGGTCAGCTGTCGAATTTTCCGAATCGCCCGATTCGGAGATGCCATTGCGTTACGCGCTATCCTCGCCCTGTCGCGCCAATCGCCATAGCGATTTATTGGAAGCGATAGCAATTCCGGCCACGTTTGTTGGATCCCCTGCACTATGAGGCCGTTGTTGCGTCTGAGGGATGGTGGCACAGACAGCATCGCCATATAGATATCTCTTGAAACAAGCGGGTTCACCTCGACTATCCGCGGCGCAGCGTACGACTGCGAGAAAGCCCAGCAACTCATACGGAGTTCCATATAGGCAAGATCTAACAGGAAGAGGCTGTCATAGTGCCTGAGCGGTTCGAGCCAACGCTGCACCTCCTTAAGTAACAAAGGATGCTGCGGAAGCTTCAGCCTCGACACGATGCCAGGCGCATCAATGGCTATTCCTTGTTCTGAATTCAACCAAAGGAAGCCGCGGCCTATCTCGCCGCCGAGGCCTCCGATGAATATCCTGCCGTTCAGTGGCTCTACGCTTGGATGCATCGTCATATTGGAGCCGGTGATGCAATGGCCGACGCGCATCTGCCAAGCTCTCGCTCCATTCGCGTCCGCTTCTACATATTCGAGCAGGCGATGCTTCAAGTCGAAGCGCCTTGCTAGTTCCCTCGAGCGCGTGACGTCCAGTTCCGCACCCGGGGCCTTGACTGTGACGAAGTCAATATCTCCGGCAAAACTACGGCAACAGCCGAGAAGAAGCCGCGTCTCGTTGCCCGCTGTAAGAGCCATTGTCCCAAGTCCGGTCCGCTGGATTGCCCGTATTGTGCGTTCGACTTTATCCACTATCAAGGCGACCGGTTCTGAGAGATTCTTGGCTTCCTCAATCTTGCCGGCAGGCCAATGCCGCACCGTCTGCATAGTTTCCATATCAAGATAGTGGTTGCACATTAGGCGTCTGATGCCGGTATGTGCAGTCAGTCCTGCTGGAAACCAGCCATCCTCATCAACGGTCAATCCTCGATACAGCTCGTTATCGAACCGTTGGCGGTAGGCTGCTGGGTCGAGAAGCAAAGCGGTCGTGGCGGCTGCAGTTTTGGTTTGAGGGTCGTAAACCAGGGAATTGCTGCCGTTCGCATCGAGATAGATACGTTGCGCAGAGGTTGTATCGAGTACGAAGACAAAACTGCCCGCTAGCCGGTAGATCTGTTCCTCAACCCACTGGTCGATATCGTTGATCTGATCCAGTGAATCGTCCAACCGTATGGAGGACGTGAGAATTTCCTCCGCGTCGGTATCGATGACGGTTCCTAGAAAAAGTCCTATTGAGCGGCCGGAAGCATCCAGCACCTCAACCCTGTTCAGTGGTTCAAAGACGTCAACGCATAGCGTTTCTAGACAGTGGCGCGTGGCACTCGCAGCCGTCGGGCAGTCGCCCCGCGAAACAATGAACTGTCCTTGGAAATCAGGGAGGGGAAACATGTGGCTGGTTCCAATCATCATTTTGCTAGTCAGCTTGACTTCCTATTTTGCTTTGGACTGGGAACTACTCGCCGCTCAAGGGGCGAAGATCCTCGTCCCAGGCATTGCCGGCCCAGTCACTGCGGTTGGTTGGAGCGAACGTCGCGATCTGACCGTAAATTCCGCAATGGCCATTGTGGCCGTAGATTTTTGAAAAACGGTTGCCAATGATCCGGATGTGGCCACTACTGGGCGCGAATGCCCCGGATTCGCCACCGTACACGCAGTAGGAACCGCCCGAAACAAGATTGCGTGTAATCGTCACGTTGCGCGCCGGGGCGAAATCCGAATAGACAACGATCGGAGCTGAAACGCCCTCCTGAGAAAGCAGAACCGTATTGTGGTCGAAGATAACATCGGTCGCTCCGCCATGATTGGAGATGCCCGAATGATGGTCGCCCGCCTTGTGGCCAAGATCGCGCACGAAATTTCCCTGTACTAGGCCCTCGCGCTCGATCGTAATACCGTTGGACACGTTCCAGATATTGTTTCCGCGAACGATCAGGCCCCTTGCACTGCCATAAACATCGCTTACGCCGCGGCTAGCCCGCTGATCTGCCGCGCCATCGCATCCCAGGAGATTATTCTCGATACGCGCGTCGTCGGCGTCATAGCCATCTGCGGGGCGACCGGCACGGACGGCAACGATGGAATCTGTGTCGCACGCGACTATCTTACTGTCACGCAGTGTGACATTCGGTGCGTCGATGACGACCTGTCCATGCACTTCGACGGCTTCGATCGTTGCTCCCGGCCCCGTGACGCGTAGCCTGCCCATGTTCGGCTCCCACGCCCATCCTGGGCCTGACGACACATCTTGCGGCACCCGTCGGAGGACGGTTCCGCGTGCAGGCCCGGTATTAGTCTCATCGGGATAGCCGCATACAGATGGGCGCTCGGCGCAATGCGTCTGTTCGGGGGCGGGCAGGCATGGTGACGAGCCGCCGCACACGTCATCTTTGCCCTCGGCAAGGGAGGCGCCAGACGCTGATAAAGTGGCCGACATAAGCATGGCAATGCTCCCCCACGCAGCATTGCGCAGCCTGACCGGTCGGAAGATGTTCCATGACGATCGGCTCAACCTCGGTCTGTTCGTCGGACAGCTGCCAATGGCATCGGCTCTACGCGATTTGCGCGCCAGAAATCCGATGACGCGATGGCCGAATCTGACTGCCTTCATTGCCCGGTTCTCCGCTCTATTAACCTTGCGACGGCTCGGTCACTGCCTTCGCAATTGTTGCTGTAGGGTCCTCCCCAATCAACCTCTACCAAGGACTCTAGGTGACGACTTTTGTGATAGTCACCGGCGCATCGACATGCTCTCTAGCGAACCGTTGTTTTTAGAGATCGCACCCATCACTGTCCTTAAAAAGGAGATGAAAGCTTTCTCCAGTGGCAATTCTGTTTGAGAGGCGGCGCCTAGTTCCTCTTCGTAAAATAGATCAATTTATATTGTTTTGTTCAATATATCCGCTGCTACGCAATTTGACCTAGAGCACGTCTGCAAGATGAACAAAAGTAAAACGCGTACGCAGGCGCGCCATTATAAAGTCTCGTCGTAACCGGAACCAATTTGTCATGCCGGATAGGCACACCGACGCCTGGTCGGGCAAAGACCCGACGCGCGGCCGAGAAGGCGCTTACTGCAACGCGAACAAGCAGCGACCATCGACGGTCGAGGCCATCGGCGACAAGCCAGTTATGTTGCCCGTCTGCGCCTCCGAACAGTTCAGGAGCTAGCCGGCCATATCACAAACACGCTACACCGGATTTGTGTTTGCGACGACGCGAGCTATATCCGTTTCGAGCCCCTTTCAAATTGCCGCATTGAGATCTATTGCTTTGCTCCCTATAAGCATTCGCGTCAGCGAAGGAGAGGCGGTTGCAGGCACGAAAGGCGATGATCATGCTATGGATGTTGCGCATGACCTGCGCAATCGCCCTGCTGCTTGTCAGCTTCGCCCATCAAACGCCATCCCTTGCAAAAGAGGCGTTCGCTCCTGCCGAGTTTGCAGAATATATCCTTCCTGACGGCACGCTTCCCGTTATCTGCATAGCGCACAAGGCAACCGGGATGGACAAGCATACGGCGCAGCAATTGCATGGCTGTGAAGCTTGCCGGATTGCCGCCTCGGTTCTATTGCCGGTTCCTGACAATGATCGCAGCAAACATCTTCCTGCCGCGACCCTTGCTTTGTGGCATTATGACGTTGAAGTGTCTTTCAGACGGATCATATCGCCAAACACTGGGCCCAGGGCACCACCCGGTCCGCCCGCATTTGCTTGAACCGGCAAATCGGCTCATCCGCAATGCCTGGCACAATAGGCGCCGATTTGCGCTGCGGATATCCGTTCGGCCATTGGTAGATCGAACCGCATCCAATTTCCATCTCACAAGGGGCGTTTTTCTTCCGACCGTCGCTTTCCGTCGTTGCGAGGAATCCCTCTGCTAGGAACACATTTTGAAAAAGCTGATCATTCTCATAACAAGCCTGTCTTTTGCCGGCCTGTTTGCTGCAGTCGCTACCGCCAATGACGTCAAGGTGGGCGCCATCGATATCGGACACCCCCGTGCGCGGGCCATGGTGCCCGGTGCAAAGGTGGGTGGCGGTTACCTTGAGCTTACCAACACCGGTTCTATCGATGACAGGCTTGTCAGCATTACATCCGAACGCGCGGCAACGGCGGAGGTCCACCAGATGAGCGTCGCCAATGGAGTGATGACAATGCGGCCGGTTGTTGACGGATTGACGATACCAGCCGGCAAAACGGTAGAACTCAAGCCGGGCGGTTTTCACGTCATGTTCATGGATGTTGCTAAGCCTTTCAAGGAGGGCGAAACGATCAAGGCGACCCTGACCTTCGAAAAGGCCGGTTCCGTCGACGTAGAATTCACTGTCGGAAACGCTGGAGGTGTAAAGTCGACTTCTCCGGACGGTCATCACGATATGGGCGGAATGGATATGTCAAAGCCGCAATAGCGTGCTTGTCGGCGAGTTTCAAAATGTCTCAGCAAGGGGAATTTCAATGACCCATTCTCGTTTCACAGCCCTGTTGCTCGTAGCGCTTCTCTTCACTGCAGGCCGCGCTTTGGCACACGCCCATTTGACTGACAGCCTCCCCGCCGACAAGGCAACCGTCGCGGCAGCGCCCGCGGAAATCGATTTGCATTTTTCCGAGGAACTCAACATCAATTTCTCGGGCGCAAAGGTCACCGGCCCCGGCAAGGCATCTGTCAAAACAGGCGATCCTGTTCTCGTCGACGAAGGCAAGACGCTAAAGGTCCCACTTTCGGAGCGGCTAGGTCCAGGGGCCTACTCGGTGGACTGGCATGTTCTTTCGACGGACGGACACAAATCAAACGGCAATTATAGCTTCACGGTCAAGCCGTGACTCCCGACTCTGCGCTCATCCTGTGCCGCTTTTCCCTTTATGGCTCTGCCATGTTCTTGTGGGGAGCGTCCGCGTACCTCGGCTGGTTCGTTCCATCGGGATTGTCTGCACAGGTGGGCCAGCAGTTGCACACCTGGTATCGGCTCGCACTGTTCCTGGTCATCATCACGACCGCCCTGACGCTTCCGCTGCAGGCTGCCACGATTGGCGAGGGGTGGGCCGACGCGTTTCAGCCGGAGATGCTTAAGTCTATCCTAGGCGAGACCAACGTTGGCCAGGCCTGGATTGGCCAGGCCTGCGCGACCGTCTTTCTGCTCCTGTCGTTCGTGGTGCCATTTGTCGGGCGACGCGCGGTAGCCGTCGGTGCAGCACTGCTTTTGATCAGCACGACGATGACCGGTCACGCCGCCATGAACAGTGGCTGGCTACGACCCCTGCACCGCATCAACGACGGTCTTCATCTCCTGTCGGGAGGCGCCTGGATCGGTGCGCTTCCCGCCATCGTGGTTATCCTTCCTAAACTTCGTGAATCAATGTGGCAGCAGGACGCTCGTCTTGCATTGACACGGTTTTCGACAGCGGGACATGTGGCCGTCGGGCTGGTGATCACAACAGGTATCGCCAACACCATCCTTGTCGTCAAAGCCCCTCCATTGGACTGGCAGATAGACTATCAACGTCTCCTCGGTATCAAGATCTTTATCGTCTGCCTTCTGGTCGGGATCGCGATCAACAATCGCTATATCCTTGTTCCGAGGCTCGGCCGGAGCGCGACGCTGGGATGGTTGACGTGGGCCACCATTGCGGAAATCGCTTTCGGCTTCCTTGTCCTTGGCCTTGTTGCCGTCTTCGGCACGTTGCAACCGACGTGAGCTTCTCGAGAGACCTACGTCAAATGACGGTGGCAGCACTTTTTTTTAGCTTTATCCTTGCCGTTCACCGTGCCATTTTTCCCGGCAAAGCTGCATTGATAGGGGACACAATGTTTTCAAAAACGAAAAGATTCAGCATTGCACTCGCGGCTTGCGTTCTTGTTCCCTCGCTTGCCCTCGCCCATCCAGGCGACGGCCAAACGATCGGTTTTTTTCATGGCTTCGTTCATCCGGTGACGGGACTTGACCATGTGCTCGCGATGGTCCTGGTCGGCATCCTCGCATGGCAGCTCGGCGGTCGTGCGCTATTCACCGTCCCGACCGGTTTTGTGTCGTTGATGGCTCTCGGCGGCGCACTTGGAGCAGCGAAGATCTCCGTGCCCTTTGTTGAAACCGGCATCGCCCTGTCCGTCATCGTGCTTGGTGCCGCTATTGCAATCGGAGTACGGACGCCGGTTGCCGTCGCGACGGGCGTCGTTGGTCTATTTGCAGTCTTTCATGGACATGCGCATGGCCTTGAGATGCCCGAAGCGGATGGCAGGATCGCCTATGCAGCCGGGTTTTTGGTGGCAACCGCAACACTGCACGGCCTTGGGATCCTGGTGGGCTGGCTAGTAGGCAAGGCAACCGAGCGCCACGGGAAGATTGTCACCCGCGCGGGCGGAAGTATTGCAGCACTGGCCGGTTTCGGCCTGCTCACCGGAATTATCTGACAATTTGGCGACAATGATCCCGGCCAATCCGAGCTCTATACCACGCGGCGCGCCTCGAGTGCCTCCTGTAGGGACCTCTGCACGATTGACGGTGTCGCCGGTTTTTTGACGACTCCGAGCGCGCCGCGGACACGACCCTCGACCATCTCGGGATTTCCCGTCATGAACACAACCGTAACGCCATACTCGTCGACAAGACGCTGACCAATATCAGGCCCCGTCGCGCCGTCTGCAAGATTAACGTCCACAAACGCAATGTCGGCCTTAGGCGCAAGCGATAGAGCCTGCTCGGTGTCTCGCGCGAGACCAACCACATCGAGGCCCATTTCCGTAACGGTCGCTTCCAGATCAAGCGCGATCAGGAACTCGTCTTCCACGATCATGACTTTGCGTGCGCCGTCTTCGGTGAACTTGTTTTCCACACGGCCGAACATAAGTGCCCCTTTAAACTCAAAACATCCACATCCACTTGACCGCCTTGGGCAGGCCTTTCGGAAACGGGACGAGGGCGAAATGGTTCCGGAATGCAGAGCTGTTGGTGCAAAACCGGTCGGAATTGACGAATTCCGGCTATGCATGCTCGCGGTCCGTGGGGTGTCTCTCAGACAGCGTTTTGCCAGTGTTGACAACTGGATAGAGAGTGCCGAGAGTGCAGGCCTGATCAGCGCCAGCATCTTGGGGGACCTATGTTTGTACGCGCGTTTTTTGCCGTCGCCGCGACCCTTATCTCGGTCAGCTCACCGGCAGCAGCTGCCGAGACCACACGTACCATACAGACGATACAGGATGCCGATTACTTCGGCTTCGACCTGCGCACGGAACAGAACCTCACCCTGGATCAGTGCAAGTCGTCCTGCATAGGCGACAAGTCCTGCAAAGCCTTCACCTACAATCCGAAGGTGAAATGGTGCTTCCTGAAATCCGACTTCAAGACGATGAACCCCTTCCCCGGCGCCATCGCTGGCAAGATCGTCGAGACTTCGGCCGCTAAGAAGGAACCGGATATTGGTGCCGCTCCCCGCCTCACCTTCCTGTCCGGCGACGTTATCCAGCAGGCCCGCGACGACAAGTCCAATCTTGAAGTGGCTGACGATCAGCAGAGCCAGAGTGCCGACAGCCTGATCGCCAATGGTCGCCTCGACCTGACATCAGGCAACGCCATCGACGCCGTGAAATCCTTTCGAAGTGCGCTCGCTCTCTCCGCTGATGATGCCGCCCTGTGGCTGGAGACGGCCCGCGCGGCTGACAGCTTCGTCAAGACCGACGACAACAATGGCAGCGACCTCTACGGACAGGCCGTCCTTGCCGCCGTCAACGGCTATGAGCTGACGCGGACGACGACGAGCCGTGCGGAGGCGCTGGCCGTCCTTGCCGCCGCCCTCGACAAGAACGCAAATTATCGCGCCGCACTCAACGCCTACAAGGCGAGCCTGGCACTGGTCGGCTCGAAGGATGTCCAGGCGGCGTTCCTGCAGCTGAAGGCGGCTCAAGGGTTTCGCATGACCGAGCACACTGTCGATGCCGACGGTGCAAACCCTCGCGCCTGTGCGACATTCTCCGAAACGCTGGTCAAGACGATCGACTACACCGCCTTCGTGACCTTGAACGGCGCCGCGCCCAAGGCTCTCGAGACCAATGACAAGCAGATCTGCATCGAGGGGCTGGCACACGGAGAGAACTACAAGATCGCCTTTCGTACTGGCCTTCCGTCTTCCGTGGACGAGGTCCTGGAGGCGCCGGTCAGCCTCGATATCTATGTCAAGGATCGCACGGCAAGCGTGCGCTTCACGGGGGACAGTTTCGTCCTGCCTTCGACCGTTCGTCGCGGGATCCCGATCGTTTCGGTCAACATGGCTTCCGCCAATCTCAAGCTCTATCGCATTGGCGATCGCGGTATCGCGCCGCTTTTGACGAGCTCGCAGTTCCTGACACAGCTCGATGGCTATAGCGCGCAGCGGATCGAGGACGAAAGCGGCGAACTGGTCTGGCAAGGCTCGATCGACGTCGCCAATGATCTCAACAAGGATGTCGTCACCAGCTTCCCGGTGGACGAGGCGCTGCCAGAGCGCAAACCGGGCGTCTATGTTCTGACGGCAACGGCGCCAAATGCCCCGAACCAGGACTGGAATGCCCAGGCGACGCAATGGTTTGTCGTTTCCGATATCGGCATCACGACTTATGCAGGTACGGATGGCCTCAATGTTTTCACCCGCTCGCTGGCCTCGGCAAAACCGATCGCTGGGGTCCAGCTGCAGCTTCTGGCGAAGAACAATGAGGTGCTCGGCACCGCGACCACGGACGAGAACGGCCGCGCAAAGTTCACCGCGGGTCTGATGCGTGCGACAGCTGCCCTGACGCCTGCTGTTATCACCGCCAGAAAAAATGATGCAGATTACGTCTTCCTCGACATGACCCGAGCGGGATTTGACCTCTCCGATCGGGGCGTCACAGGGCGCGCGTCTCCTGGCGCAATCGACGTCTTGAGTTGGACCGAGCGCGGCATCTACCGCGCCGGCGAGACGGTCCATGCCGCTGCTCTTGCCCGCGATACCGATGGCAAGGCGATCGAGAATCTGCCACTGACCTTCATCTTCCTGCGCCCCGATGGTGTCGAGGACCGCCGGATCGTCAGCCAGACCAGCAACGTCGGCGGCTATGCCATTGACCTGCCCGTTCAGGAAAGCGCCATGCGCGGTACCTGGACGATGAACATTCATACCGACCCAAAGGGCTCGCCGATCGCGACAAGAACCTTCCTTGTCGATGATTTCGTGCCCGATCGCACCGACATGGAGATCAGGACCGATGCAAAAATAATCGGTCCGGAGACCTCCGCGACAATCAACATCAGCGGCAAGTATCTCTACGGCGCGCCAGCGGCGGGTCTGTCGCTCGAAGGCGATGTCGTGATCAAGCCGACCCGCCAGGCGAAGGCCTTCCCCGGCTACTTCTTTGGCCTCGCCGACGAGGAAGCAGCCGAAGACACACGCCAGACCATAGAAGGTCTGCCCGACCTCGACGACAACGGCGAAGCCATCACCGAGTTGACTGTCGGCGATCTGCCGGGGACGACGCAACTTCTGAGCGCCACCGTCTACATCAGGATGCAGGAAGCCGGTGGTCGCGCCATCGAGCGGTCGCTTGTTCTTCCCGTCAAGAACCAGGGCCCAATGATCGGCATCAAGCCGGAATTCTCGGGCGACCTTGGCGAAAATTCGATCGCGAACTTCACGGTTATCGGCCTCGATGCGGATGGTCAGAAGCAGGCGATGAGTGGGCTGCGCTGGAAGCTCTATAGGCTGAACCGGGACTATCAATGGTACCGCGACGGTACAGCCTGGAAGTACGAGCCGATCTATACTGCCGAGCAGGTTTCCAACGGCAATGTCGATGCGTCTCTTGATGGTGCGAAAATATCGTCTGCAGTCGCCTGGGGGCGCTACCGCCTTGAGGTCGAAAGCACCGAGACCGATGGCCCTGTGACGAGCGTGGAATTCGACGCAGGCTGGTTCGTCCAGGCGACATCGACGGAAACGCCCGACGGCCTTGAGATCGCACTCGACAAGGACAGCTACAAGATTGGTGAGACGGCCAAGCTGAAGGTCTCGTCGCGCTACGCCGGCGAATTGATGATCGCCGCAGGAACGGAAAATCTCGTGGCCGTGCAGAACGCTTCAATCGGCGAGAAGGGCGGCGAAGTCGATATCCCCATCACCTCCGACTGGGGTGCCGGTGCCTACGTGACCGCCACGCTTTTTCGCCCGGGTGATGCGCAGGAAAGCCACATGCCGATGCGCTCGATCGGCGTGAAATGGCTAAAGGTTGATCCGGCGGAGCGTGCGCTTCAGGTCGCGATCAATGCGCCTGAAAAGATGCTGCCGCGCTCGTCCTTGCCAATCACCCTTGCCGTTGCCGGTGCCAAGGCCAGCGAGGACACTTATGTGACCGTTGCCGCGGTCGATGTCGGTATTCTCAATCTGACCCGCTACGAACCGCCCAACCCAGAAGACTGGTATTTTGGCCAGCGGCAGCTTGGGCTTGAGATCCGTGATCTCTACGGACGGCTGATCGACGGTTCGCTCGGCGCTACCGGCAAGCTGAGGACAGGCGGGGACGGAGGTGCCGTGGCACTTCAGGGAAGCCCGCCGACGCAAAAGCTTGTCGCCTTCTTCTCCGGCCCCGTGAAACTCGATGCCGATGGCAAGGCAACCGTCAACTTCGAAATTCCGCAGTTCAACGGCACGGCCCGCGTCATGGCGGTCGCCTGGTCGAAAGCCGGCGTTGGCCACGCAACGAAGGACGTCGTCATCCGCGATCCGGTCGTGGTGACGGCGAGCCTCCCGCGCTTCCTGGCGCCTGGAGATACGTCCGAACTTCGGCTCGATATTGCCAATACGGATGCGCCAGCAGGCGATTTCAAGCTGACTGTTGCCGGTAATGAGGCTGTGGGGGTCAATCAGCCCGCCCAGACGATCCATCTGGAGGCGGGAGCCAAATCAGCCGTCACGCTGGCTGTCGTCGGCAAGCAGCCGGGCAATGGCAGCGTTTCGATCAATCTTGTTGACATGGCCGGGCTGCCGCTGGATCAGACGGTCGACGTCCCTGTCCGACCGGCCGTCCTGCCGATCACCGAACGCCGTGTGCTCGCGCTCAATCCCGCCACCAAGCTGACCGTCGACAAGGCATTGCTGGCAGACAGCGTATTGCCGGGCGCCTCCGTCAGCGTCAGCGTCACACGTTCTGCCGCCTTCGACATTCCGGCTTTGCTGATGTCCCTCGACCGCTATCCGTTCGGTTGCGCCGAGCAGACGACCAGCCGGGCCTTGCCACTCCTATATCTGAGCGAGCTGGCAGGACAGGCTGGCCTGGACGATGATGCGGATGTCAAGAAACGGGTACAGGATGCGATCTACCGCGTGCTTTCCTATCAGGCTTCGGCGGGAAGTTTTGGCTTGTGGGGACCGGATAGCGGCGACCTCTGGCTCGATTCCTATGTCACCGACTTCCTGACCCGCGCACGCGAGCAGAGATATGATGTCCCCGAGCGTGCTTTCGCACAGGCACTTGAGAACCTTCAGAACGCGCTGAGCTACGACGTCAATGTCAAGGATCAGGGCGACCAGATCGCCTATGCGCTCTATGTTCTTGCCCGCAACAAGAAAGCCGCGATCAGCGACCTGCGCTACTATGCCGACACTGCCATCAACGACTTCCCGACGCCACTAGCCAAGGCTCATATTGCTGCGGCACTGGCCCTCTACGGCGATGCGATCCGTTCGAAAAACATCTTCGTCGACGCCCTGCAGATGTCTGAGCAGTCGATGGTAACGCGCGTCAACCTTTCGAGGACGGATTACGGCTCGATCCTGCGGGATGGGGCTGCAATCCTGGCGCTTGCCGCCGAGAGCCGTCCTGTTCCACCCGTGGTTCCGGAACTGGCGAAAGCAGTCGCCAAGGAATGGAACCGCAGCAAGTACACAAGCACGCAGGAACAAGCCTGGATGCTGCTTGCCGCGCGGGCCATCCAGGGCGGTGATGATTCGATCAAGATCGATGTCAACGGCGCGTTGCACAATGGCGCCTACATGGCAAAGATGACAGGCGACGCCTTGCTCGGCAACAGCCTTGCGCTCATCAACCAAACCGGCGAACCCCTATCGGCTGTCGTGACGACGGTTGCAGCCCCCGTCGTGCCGCCGCCCGCGGGTGGTGATGGCTTTGCCATCGAACGTAACTACTACACGATGGATGGCGAGGAGGCGAATGTCACCGGGGCCACGCAGAACGAACGCTATGTCGTTGTCCTGCACATCACGGAAAGCAACAACTGGCCGTCGCGGATCGTCGTGACGGACCTGCTGCCTGCCGGCTTCCAGATCGACAATCCGAGCCTGGTCGACAGCGCCCAACTGACGAACTTCGACTGGATCGGCGAGGTGACGGCTGCCCATACCGAATTCCGCAATGACCGCTTCGTGGCCGCATTCAATCGGTCGGCGGACGACAATCGTGAGATCAATGTCGCCTATGTCGTGCGTGCCGTGACCCCCGGCACCTACGATCATCCGGCGGCCGTGGTCGAGGACATGTATCGGCCGCAGCTGTCTGCGCGTACAGCAACCGGCAAGATGGAGGTCACCGCAGCGTCGAAATGAGGCTTGGAAGAAAGCTTGCGATCGGAAGCGCTGCCGGCATCGTCCTTGCCGGTGCCGGACTGGTTTTGCTCGATGCCGCCGACCGGACCTATCCGCCGCCTCTCACGACGGCGGACATGGTCTCGGCCGAAGTGCTCGACCAGGACGGTCAGCTGCTGCGCGCCTTCGCAATTCCCGGGGGCCTCTGGCGTCTGAAGACGACCGTGGCCGACGTCGATCCGCGGTTTCTCAAGATGCTGGTCGCCTATGAGGACCGGCGGTTCTACACCCATGCGGGCATCGACCTGCAGGCCATCGGACGTGCCGCTCTCCAACTCGTCACCCATGGCCGCATCGTCTCAGGTGCATCGACGCTGTCAATGCAGGTCGCCCGGCTCATCGAGCCGCGGCAGGGCCGCTCGCTGTCGGCGAAACTCCTGCAAATGGCGCGCGCCATCCAGATTGAGCGGCGGCTTTCCAAGGAACAGATCCTCAATCTCTATCTGACGCATGCGCCTTATGGCGGGAATCTCGAGGGAGTGCGCGCCGCAAGCCTTGCTTACTTTGGCAAGGAGCCGCGACGGCTGACTGTTGCGCAGGCCGCTCTCCTTGTCGCGCTGCCACAGCTGCCGGAAAGGCGCCGGCCGGACCGCAATCTGGTGGCAGCCGAAACGGCTCGCAAACGGGTGCTGGAGCGCGTCGCCGTTGCCGACGTTGTCGGCGAAGGTGAGACGGCGCGTGCGGACGTCGTCCCCGTGCCATCGGGACGCATGCAGCTCCCGGCGCTTGCGGCCCATGTTGGCGAAGCAGCACGACGCACGGATCCAATGGCGCTGCGATACCAGACAACCCTGAAGAAACAGGTGCAGGCCGGATTGGAAGCCGTCGCCCGCGCCTCCGCCCCGAGACTCGGCCCGAAACTGTCGATTGCCATGGTCATGGCCGATGCGCAGACCGGCGACATCGTCGGTGAGGTTGGCTCGGCCGACTATTTCGACGCCAGTCGGTCTGGCTGGATCGACATGACGCGCTTCAGCCGTTCGCCGGGCTCCACCCTGAAGCCATTCATCTACGGCCTCGCCTTCGAGGAAGGTCTTGTCAGCCAGGAGACGATCATCGAGGATCGCCCCGCCGATTTTTTCGGCTACCGGCCGCGCAATTTCGACATGAGCTATCAGGGCGATGTCACGGTGCGCGAAGCGCTGCAATTGTCGCTGAACGTTCCGACGGTCAAGTTGCTCGATTCCATCAATCCGGCCAAGCTGCTGATCCGCTTTCGCCGTGCCGAGGTGCGGCCACTGTTGCCACCGAACGAAACACCTGGCCTCGCAATCGGGCTCGGGGGCCTCGGCATCACGCTGAAGGATCTGGTGCAGCTTTACACCGCCCTCGCAAACCGCGGCCAGCCAGTCCGCATCGGCGATGGCGTCAACGACCAGCCGGGCAAGATCGATGGCGAGGGCATGCTGGATCCGGTGGCCACCTGGAATGTCGCCGACGTCCTCTCGGGCGTCATTCCGCCGGCTGGCGCTCACAAACGCGGCATCGCGTACAAGACGGGCACCAGCTACGGCTATCGTGATGCCTGGTCCGTCGGATATGATGGCCGTTACGTGCTCGGCGTCTGGGTCGGTCGACCCGACAATGGTGCCGTGCCGGGCTTGACGGGCTACGGAACTGCTGCCCCCATCCTGTTTGAAGCCTTTGCAAAATCAGGAATTGCGACGACGCCCCTTCCCCGCCCGCCCTCGGGAGCGGTTCGCATTGCCCAGGCCGACCTGCCGATCAGCCAACGGCGCTTTGCCATCAATCCGGGTGGCCTCCTTGCGATATCGGGCCGCGAGCAGGCACCGCAGATCGTGTATCCGCCCGAGGGGGCGCACGTTGATCTTGGGGCACGGCGCGGAGATGGCTCGCCGCTGATGCTGAAGCTGCAGGGCGGGCGGGCACCCTTCCGGTGGTTAGCCAATGGCAAGCCGCTGCCGGATGTGTCGAAGCGGCGGACCAACCAGTGGATCCCGGACGGTGCCGGCTATTCAAAACTCACCGTGATCGACTCCATGGGTCGGGCAGCAAGTGTCGGCGTCTATATCGAGTGAGAAGGGTCGCCCCTGGATCAACCAGGGGCCAGATTTCGGTGTCGGAGGCAGGATGAAATCCCCTGCTCTGGACGTGACACCTCCAACTAGCGACTGAACGGGTGAAGTCGGCGTAGACGGTTGGCTGCATAGCCAAAAGCGACACCGATCGTTGCACCGAGAGCCTTCACGGCAGCATCGTCGAGCCTGGCATGACGGCTGGCGGACAAATATTGCAGCAGTTCCATTGCCGCTGCCCCTGCTATCACGAGGATCGCGCAGGTTAGAAATTGGCGAGGATAAGCCATGACGAAAAGCCCGGCCATCAGCGTGAAGGCAAGGGCCCGATCATAATTGACCGGCATCACGTCATGCGGTCTCATCCCGATCGGTGAAACGGTCACGAACACAATAGCGCCAAGCCACAGCCACGCTGCTGTCTTTATCAGTCGATCCATCGGCGCACGATAACCGACAGGACCTGCGGCCTCCAGTCAGTCGAATTGCTGAAACCATTTTTGGGCGAGAATGACCGATATTTCACCGCTCCGTCTGATTTTCTATTTTTATTCAATACCTTGGCCGCGCTGTCGCCGCGGTAAGCCGAAGGAGGTACGTGTCACGAAAAAGTGTTCTGGCTATATTAGACCGACCTTAATCGGTTGATTGTTGGAATCGTCTGGGTCCCCTTGTTTGCGTTCTGTTTCCCACCTGCGTCATGACCGGCACACGGCCCCCAAAGAGGTGAGCATGAACGAAAACGACGAACCGCTGTGGGAGCTTGATGAAGAGCTCTCGACATTGACGATCAGCTTTCCGACGGATCCACCGGTCGCACTCGTTCTCGACGCGGCAGCTGTTTCGGAACTCATCGAGGGTGCCGGCCAGGTCAGGGCGAAGATGGCGACGCCCCATTCCGAGGATTGGCAGGCAGGTCAAATGGTCGACGCCGTCCTCGATCCACGGTGGTATTCGGAGCCCGACGCCTTGCTGGAAGAATCGCTCCTCCACATTCGCGATCCCCGCTATGGCTGGTTGCACTATGCCCTTCCCCGCGAGTCTGCCAAGGCCCTGGGAAAGCTTCTTCTCCGCCAGGCAAAAGGCGGCCTTGAGGACGACGGACGACAGCGGTCGAACTGAACTTTTTCACGCGCAAAGGTGAGGCATGCTACCGCTTTTGCCTGACGTGCAATCAACGCCTGGTCGTGCTTTTATACTCTGGCAAGAGGGATATTTGTTTCGGGTATCATTTCAGTACCTGCTAAATTGTTTTGACGACGGACTGTGGCCTGCCTCCGGCGGGCCACTTATTTTTTCTGAAGCGTTCCTGCTGTGATTTTTGCTCGACATGCCCCTTGACCTTCCAATGGCTGAAAGGTCTATAAAACCTGTCTGGGCAAACCTCGACCTTACCCCTGTCGCCCCCTTTCGCGCGCTCCATGAGCGAAGCCTTCTTTTTTTTCTGGCTGCGGGAATAAATCGGCGCGGGCATCCGTATACTCAATCATGGAACGGAAAGAACGCTCATTCGATGTCATTGGCCAGCTCGCAGCGCTTCGCCGCTACGCGCGCTCGCTCGTGCGCAATTCGGATGACGCCGAAGATCTTGTTCATGACGCACTGGTGCGGGCCTATGAAAAAAAGCAGAGCTTCCGTCGCGGCGGCAATCTCCGCACCTGGCTGCTTTCGATCATGCATAACGCCCATATCGACCGGGTGCGCCAGAACCGCTCGCTTGCCCGCAGGCACGACGAGGCAGCGGTTGAAGCGGACCAGTCGATAGAAGCCGGCCAGGAACACGCCGTGCGCCTGCAGCAAGTGCGAGACGCCTTCTTCAAGCTTCAGGAGGAACAGCGCGAGGCCCTTCACCTGGTGGCCATCGAGGACCTGTCCTACCAGGAAGCGGCCGCTGCCCTCGGAATTCCGATCGGCACGTTGATGTCGCGTATTTCGCGCGCCCGTGCCCAGCTGCGGGAATTCGAGGAAAAGACACCCCGTGCGCCCCATTTGAGACTGATCGGAGGGAACGGCAATGAAGGCAATTGATCCTATCATCGACGCTGATCTCGACGCCTATGTCGACGGACAACTCGATGTGGCAAGACGCATCCAGGTCGAGACGTTCCTCTCCGAAAACCCCGCCATCGCGGCAAAGGTCATGGCAGATCTCAGCATGCGCGGGGAATTGCGCCTGGCACTTGCCAGCGGAAGCGCCTTTGGCCGTCCGGAGACGCGCGACGCGGCGAGACGCCTGGAGCGTGAACTTGCCTATGGCCGGATCCTGCACTCGGTGCAGCGGATCGCAGCCGTTGGTATCCTGGTGGCGGCCGGGTGGATCGCCCACACCTCCTTCGGTGCCTTCACCGCAACCGAGGTCGCCGCCTCGGTTCCCGCGCCCGCCTATGTCGAGGATGCGGTGCGCGCCTATCAGACCGCCCTGCTTCGCCAGTCCGTCCCGTCACAGACGGTGGCAAGCTACAGGCCGGAGGACATTCGCGCCGCAACGGCGATCGTCATGCCGCAACTGCCTGATGATTGGGCGATCGCCGACGTGCAGATATTCCCGTCCGAGTTCGGGCCGAGCGTCGAGATGGCAATCAAGACTGCCCAAGGCAAACCGCTCTCGCTGTTTGCCGTTCGGCCCGGTGGATTTGCCGTACAGCCTGTCCACCATGTCGCACTTCATCGCGCGGAAGCCGCCTACTGGCAGATCGGCGACGTCGCCTATGCGCTCGTTGCCGGCGACCGTGACATCAATCTGGATGCGGCAGCCGACAAGCTCGCCCGCACCCTCTACTAGCTAGTTCAACCGAGGAGATCAGTATGAACCCGACCAATCCGCGTTTTGGCTACGGCTCGGCCGCTGGCTCGCAGGCGCTGTTCGATGAGGGACTGCGCCAGCATATGCTGCGCGTCTACAACTACATGGGCCTTGGCCTCGTCATCACAGGTATCGTCGCACTCGTCGTTGGTAGCACGCCGGCGCTCTACGTGCCGATCTTCCAGTCCCCGCTGAAGTGGGTCGTGATGCTTGCGCCGCTCGCATTTGTCTTCTTCTTCTCCTTCAAGATCCAGACGATGTCGGCGAGCGCCGCACAGATGACCTTCTGGGCGTTCTGTGCAGTCATGGGCCTGTCGCTCGCATCGGTCTTCCTGGTATTCACCGGCACCAGCATCGCACGGACATTCTTCATCGCTGCAACCATGTTTGGTGCGACGAGCCTCTATGGATACGCAACCAAGAAGGATCTGTCCCGCTTTGGCTCGTTCCTGATGATGGGCCTGATCGGCGTGATCATCGCGAGCATCGTGAACATCTTCCTCGGCTCGAGCGCCCTCCAGTTCGCGATCTCCGTCATCGGCATCCTCGTCTTCGTCGGCCTGACGGCTTACGACACGCAGAACATCAAGGAACAGTACTCCGAAAACTACGATCAGGAATCGAACCAGAAGCTTGCCGTCTTCGGCGCGCTCTCGCTCTACCTGAACTTCGTCAACATCTTCCAGCTCCTCCTCAATTTCACGGGCGAGCGGGAATAAAGGGACAAGCGCTTCTGGGGGCAATGGAAGCGCTTCTGCGCCCGGTTCGCACTTCTGTGACAGGATGCGCGGACCGGGTGCTCACCTGGAAAAACGGCCGGGCTTCAAACCTGGCCGTTTTTTTGTCTTTTGATCAGATGATGCCCCAGGCGCGATAGCGCCCTCGCCCGGTGATTTCGCGGATCCCGATGTCGTTCAGAAGATTGAGGGCCCCGCGGCTGGTCACCCGCAACTCGCGCGCCACCATTGCCGACGACACCATTGGTCGTGACAGGACAAAATCGGCAAGCTGCGGCAGGCTGCTGTTCGAACGGCGGTCCCTGAAGCGGACTTCCATCTGTGTGCGCGCCAGAACCAGACGATCCATTTCCTTCAGGCCGGCGGTAGCGCTTTCCACCATCGCTTCCAGAAATGCCTGCAGCCTGGTCAGCCGATCACGCGACCTTCGTCTTTCGTGCCGTATCATCTTCAGGCCGGCATAGAAGGCAAAGAGATGCGAGGTAACCTTGCCGCGGGAGCGCAGGTAGCTCGAGACAAGCAGGCCGCCAAGCCAGTGCTGGCGACGCAGCGGCTCGATCCGCTCCCAGGCCTCGAAAATCACGGCTGCACCCAATGTGACGGGCAGCGCGTCGGCAATGGCAACAGTCTTGCGCCAGGCGCGCAGCCGCGCCGCTTCATCCCATTCCTCGTCGTCGAACAGGCCGAGCGGATCATCAATTCGCTTTTCGCGGGCCTCATCACGCGGTTCGGCTTGCGCCGGTGCAGCGGTGTTCCTATGGCTGTCCAGCAGCCTTTGTGAGCGCTCCAGGATGGCATCGATCTCTGCCAGCTCGGCGGAAAGCGCGTCGTCCTCGTCGTCCGCCTCCGCCTCGCCTGAGACCGGCTCGTCGAACTTTAGCGCTTCACCCCCACCCTCCCCTTCCACGCCACCGGCAAGGACGGCGAGACCGGCTGGACTCAAGGCCCAGTCAGGTGCGGCGAACCAGACTCGCCTTCGCAAACGCAGAACCGCGTGCGCGATCGTCAGCTCATGGCTCGGCGTGCGTGAATCCATATGGGCGTCGTGCAGCACCAGGTCCTCGACGTGAACGAGCTCCCCCGCCACCCAGAGAGCCCCAACGGCATCGAAGAAGTGCCGGCGTTCACCAAAACCGTCGGAAACGGATTCACGCGCGGCGCGCTCGTCCAGCCTCGCCAGACTGTCCTCGGCCTGAACGACGGCCGGCAACAGGCTGATCAGCAGCGGACTGTCGATTTCATAGCGCATTGTTAGCTTTTTCTATTTCCTCGCAACGGAACTCAAATCACGCTTAACTTCACTCATGGATGACATGATTTGGCGGCGCTTGAACAGAGCCTTTCAGGGGGAAAAGGCAACGGCAGTGGATAAACCACTGATCTGGTCGGTTGAAGCTACTTCGCGCTCTTGAACGCGTCGTAGAGTTCATCGAGCCGGCCAGAGAGGTAGTCGCCGAAATCAGCCGCATCGCCGGTCTTCAGCGCAATCGTGAAGGAATCTCCGGTCTTGCGGATGCGCCCCCTGATCTTGCTGTCCTGAGGTGTCCATTCGAACTCCGTCGCATCCTGCTTTTCCAACTTCCTTGCGAGCTCTGCGACCACCAGATCAAAGCGACGATCCGTGCCCTCGCTGGTGAACTGCTCCGACGCAAGCAACGTCCGCAGCCTCGAGGCTGTCGCACTTGTCCAGCCTTGCGCCAGCGCAAGCCATTTGCGGCGTCCGGCGGCGGGAGCAGCGCCGATGGCGACGATGACGTCCATCGGAATGGTCTTGGCGACCGAGATGAGCTTCGACAGTTCCGTCTTGTCGGTCGACAAGGCCTTCATGATGACGGGTCGCTCGAACCCCTTGCTCTCGAGATTGAATGCAAAGACGGCGCGCTCGACATAGGAGAGGTTGCGCCGCGCGGAGTTCTCGATCCCTTGTGCGATGACGACATCGACATCGTCGAGCTTTCGGATGATGGCCTGGACCTTTCGCCCGAGCAGTCGGACGGCCTGAAGTCGACGGTGGCCATAGACCACCTGGTAGCGCTGGTCGTCGTCAGGATGCACCCGAACCAGGATGGGCACCTCCTGGCCATTTTCCCCGATCGAACGGACCAGCTCGTCGTCGAGGTCCCGGGGCATGTCGGCCAGTCGGTCCCGGACAAAGGACATGTCGATGGCATCGGGTTCGAGCTCCACAACGCGCTCGCCGGATAGCAGGGCCTCCTGCATTGCCCGGCTTTCCTCCTCCATCCGTCCGAGCGTCAATGCCATCGAACGGACCGGGCCAGCCGGCCCACGGGTGGAAGCGTCGTCATCCAGGTTGGCCGCGGCCAACTCCTGCGCCGTATCGTCGAACAGTCCCTTCAGTCGATCGCGTCTGCTCATGAGCGGCCCCACGCCTTGTGAATTCCTGCCAGCACTTCGCCATTCGCCGCGTTGACGGATTCCAGTGCCCGGTCATAGGTCGAGCGTCGTACCTGGCCGCGCTCGATCTCATAGAGGGACTGCTTGGTCAGCCCGGCATCGGCAATTGCCGTTGACTTCAGGATGGTCGCCGTCAGCACGTCTTCCCCGAAGAGATTGCGCAGCAGTGCGACGATCTGAGACTGCGGTGCGTCGAATGGCTCGTGGCGGGTGACGACGTATTTGATGAAGTCGTGCTGCAGGTCGCCGCCAGCCTTTCTAACCACCGACAGCAGGTCTGACGTCATCAGCAGGAATTGCGACATGGAGGCGACGTCGACCATCTGTGGATGCACCGTGATCAGCAGCGAGGTCGCGGCACAGACGGCGCCAAGTGTCAGGTAGCCGAGCTGCGGAGGGCAATCGATGACAACGATGTCGTAGTCAGCCTCGACCTCCGATATGGCGACGCCCACGCGCCGAAAGAAAAGCTCTCCGGATCGCTGGCGGTCGCCAAGGGCACGCGGCGTCTCATGCTCGAACTCCATGAGCTCGAGATTGCCGGGGACGAGATCCAGGCCGTCGAAATAGGTTTTCCGCACAATGTCCTTCAGTGAACGGCGGCTGCTGTCATAGCGAATGGCTCCGTAGAGCGTATCGCCATCGGCAAGGTCGAATTCCGGCTGCACGCCAAGCATGGACGACAGCGACGCCTGCGGGTCGAGGTCGATCGCCAGGACCCGGTAGCCATTCAACGCCAGATACTGGGCAAGGTAGAGCGTCGTAGTCGTCTTGGCCGAGCCACCCTTGAAGTTCGTCACAGCCAGCGTCTGCAGTTTTTCGCCGGGGCGCCTCTGCGGCAGATAGGACAGGGCATCCTTCGGCTTGATGCGCGCCATGTGATTTCGCAGCTCATTGATTTGCGCCAGTGTGTAGGATCGGCGGCCATTGATGGCGATATCCGGCTGCGGCCCCTTGCCGTCGAGTGAAAGCTGCCGGAGATAGCCATCGGAAACACCGATCATCTGTGCCGCCTCACCCGAGGTGAATGTGCGCAGGGTCTTCTGCGACAGGGGCGGAAAGAGCTTCTCACGCAGAAGCTTCAGTTGACGCGAGAGCTGACTGGCGTGCCGCTCGATGCGCACGTCGGTTGTCGATACGCTAATGTTGTCCAAAACACCCGATCCCTATCAATGCGCTTTTTTATCAACATCGCGCTAAAAAGCGTATCGAAGATGCCATGATTCGCGAATCGCAACAATACGATCAGGCCTCAGCATGCGAGTTGGCCGCGGCCAACTTTTCTCCTCCTCCCTTGCCGTTGCCCTGGCAATCGGCCAGAAGGACCTGGTTCAGCAAAGGAAGGCGCCGTGCGACATATCGTGATCATCGGCATAGGAACGGGTAACCCCGAGCATGTGACGGTACAGGCGATCAACGCCATGAACCGTGCCCATACGATCTTCATCCCCACCAAGGGAGCCGCAAAGGACGGGCTTGCCGCAGTCCGTCGCGAGATCTGCAGCCGCTACCTCACCAATGGCACCACCGCCATCGTGGAATTTGCCGTGCCCCAACGGCTCACCACAGGGCAGACCTATCTGGAGAGCGTTGACGACTGGCACGGAGCCCTCGCCGAGGTCTACACCAAACTGATCGCGGCGTTGCCACAAACCGCTGTCGGCGCATTTCTAGTCTGGGGCGATCCCAGTCTCTACGACAGCACGATCCGCATTCTCGAGCGCGCCTACTCGCTCCAGACGGTCGAATTCGATGTCTCCGTCATTCCGGGGATCACCAGCATGCAGGCGCTCGCGGCCAGCCATCGCATCCCCCTCAACCTTGTCGGCAAGCCAGTCGAAATCACCACCGGCCGCCGCCTCGCCCAGTTCGGAAACCAGGCGGACACCACGGTTGTCATGCTCGACGGCGAGCTTGCCTTCTCGAAGATCGACGATCCGGAGGCCGAAATCTTCTGGGGCGCCTACCTCGGAACCCCCGACGAAATCACCCATGCCGGGCGACTGGCGGATGTCGCAGACGACATTGTCAGGTCCAGGGCAGACGCGCGTGCACGCCACGGCTGGATCATGGACATCTATCTGTTGCGCAAGGGGCAGGACTTCGACGATCTTTGACCAGATCCCGGTTTTGCTCCACGGTCCGATCATGTAAGGACGTGGCCGAGGCAATATGATGATGACGACGCACCGACAGCTGGAGGAAGAAAGCCCCGGGAATGCGCACCCGCATGGGATCCGGCGCGGCGCCTGCCCCACGCTTTTCGAGCCGATGCAAACCGGCGATGGTCTGCTCGCTCGTTTGAGGCCAGTTGCAGGAACCCTTTCGTTGAGGCAGTTCTCGCTCCTGGCCGAAGCGGCTGAACGCCTTGGAAACGGTCTTCTGGAAATCACCTCACGCGGCAGCCTGCAGGTGCGCGGCCTTCGCGGGGAAACCGCCACCCAATTTGCAAACGAGGCCGAAGCTGCGGGCCTTCTGATCCCCGGTGGTCCGGCGATCGAGCTGTCGCCACTTCATGGGCTCGCGCCACAAGAAATCGGAAATCCCGCTCCGGTCGAGACGATGCTGAGGGCAAGGCTTTCTGCGCAGCTCGCCTCACCCCTAATCGCCCCGAAACTCTCTGTTCTGCTCGACGGCGGCGGTGGCGACGGGATCTCACCCCTGTTCGCCGATATCAGGATTATGGCAGTCTCGCCGGACAACTGGCAACTTGCCATCGACGGCAATGGCAAGACCGCGATCCCGCTTCTGACAGGCGATGCCGAGGCCTGCGTGCGTGCTGTCGCCGATCTTCTTGACCTGCTGATCTCTCTTGGTCGCCACAGGCGATGTCGCGACATTCCACGGCTGACGCTTCAGTCGATGTTCCCGTTGATGCCTGCCCAGCATCTTGTCGACCGGGATAGATCCGACATATCCCTGACAGGCTGCTTTCCGCTTGCCGACGGGTCGCTCGCTGTCGGTCTCAGGCCACGCTTTGGACAGATCCGGGCCGATCAGCTGCTTGCCTTCTTTAGCCGTGCGGAGGCGATCGGTGCCGGCGAGGTCAGGCTCGCCCCCGGTCGGGTCCTGCTCCTCACCGGCCTTCGGGCTGACGCAGCCCTGGCGATTGCCGGCTCCGCTGCAGATCACGGTCTTTCTGCCGACAGCCATGACCCCTCCTCCCACATTGCTGCTTGCGCGGGTGCCGGCGCCTGCGCCTGCGGCCATTACAGTACAAGGACGCTCGCCGAAGCGATCGTTGCGACGTCGGCCGATCTCCTCGATGGCTCCATGGTCGTCCATTTCTCCGGCTGCGCCAAAGGATGCGCCCTTCGTTCGCGCGCCCTCACCCTTGTCGGCTCCGAAGACGGCTATCGCCTGATGCTTGATGGCACCCCGCTCGACGCCCCGGACGCACAGATCGCTAGCGGCGGCGCCGAATCCGCTATAGAGAACATCGCTCGCTTCATCAAAAACGAGAGACGTGCTGGCGAATCGGCTAGGTCCTGCCTTTCAAGGGCAGGAAAGGCTGCCGTCATCCGGGCGTTGCGACAGGAATAGACATGCCAGACTACGACTACATTAAGAGTGGCGACACCATCTACGAGCGATCATTCGCAATCATTCGCAGTGAAGCCGACCTGTCGCGGTTCTCGACAGAGGAGGCCGATGTTGCCGTTCGCATGATTCACGCATGCGGCCTTGTCCAGGCTGCCGACAGCTTCCTGTTCTCGCCTGGCGTGGTAAAGGCTGCACGCATGGCCCTTCAGGACGGGGCGCCGATCTTTTGCGACGCCGAAATGGTTGCCCATGGCATCACCCGCACCCGCCTGCCCGCCCACAACGATGTGATCTGCACATTGCATGATCCACGAACGCCAGGCCTTGCGAACCAGACCGGTAACACGCGTTCAGCCGCCGCACTCCACCTCTGGCTGGACCGCCTCGCAGGCAGCGTTGTGGCGATCGGCAATGCTCCAACGGCCCTGTTCCACCTCCTCGAATTGCTGCGAGACGGCGCGCCTAAGCCGGCTGCGATCATCGGCATGCCCGTTGGTTTTGTCGGTGCCGCGGAATCGAAGGATGCACTTGCCGATAACGCCTACGGCGTGCCCTTTGCAATCGTACGTGGTCGCCTCGGCGGCAGCGCCATGACTGCCGCTGCCATCAACGCTCTGGCGAGGCCTGGCCTATGACCGGTACTGGCCGTCTCATCGGTGTCGGAACCGGACCGGGAGATCCCGAACTTCTGACCGTCAAGGCCATCAAGGCGATCGATGCCGCCAAGGTCGTTGCCTATTTTGCCAAGCGGGGCAGGGGCGGCAACGGCAAGGCCATCGTCGAGCACCTGCTTGGCGACAAGATCCTGCTGCCTCTCTATTATCCGGTCACGACCGAGATCGAGACCTCGCACGAGTCCTACCGCAACCAGATCACGTCCTTCTATGACGAGTCGGCCGCCGCGGTCGCCGATCATCTCGACGTCGGTCGGACCGTTGCCGTCCTTAGCGAGGGCGACCCGCTGTTTTACGGCTCCTACATGCATCTCCACGTCCGCCTCGCGAGCCGCTACCCGACAGAGGTCATACCCGGCATCAGCGCCATGTCCGGATGCTGGTCGCTTGCCGGCCTGCCGATCGTGCAGGGGGACGACGTGCTATCCGTACTGCCTGGTACAATGGAGGAGGGGGAGCTGCGGCGCAGGCTTTCTGACACCCAGGCGGCGGTGATCATGAAGGTCGGACGGAACCTTCCGAAGATCCGCCGTGCGTTGGAGGCGTCCGGGCGCCTTCCGGACGCGGTCTACGTTGAACGCGGGACGATGGCCAATGCGGCAATGACGAAACTGGCAGACCGGCCCGACGGCGAAGCGCCGTATTTTTCGCTGGTGCTGGTGCCGGGTTGGGAAGCACGGCGATGACGGGCAAGCTTTTCGTAATCGGCACGGGCCCGGGCAACCCCGAGCAGATGACACCGGAATCGCGCGCTGCCGTTTCGGAGGCAACGGATTTCTATGGCTATGGTCCCTATCTCGATCGACTTGAACTGAGGCCGGACCAGCGTCGGCGCGCATCGGACAATCGTCAGGAACTTGACCGCGCCACCGAGGCCCTGAAGGCCGCTGCCGACGGCGCCAACGTCTGCGTCGTGTCAGGCGGCGATCCCGGCGTGTTTGCAATGGCTGCCGCCGTCTGTGAGGCTGTCGACAATGGGCCGGCCAGCTGGCGCGACATCGATCTTGTCATCCTGCCGGGCATCACAGCCATGCTAGCGGTCGCCGCGCGCGTCGGCGCGCCGCTTGGCCACGACTTTTGCGCGATCTCCCTGTCTGATAATCTAAAGCCTTGGAATATAATAGAAAATAGGCTTGAAACGGTGGCGCGGGCAGGCTTCGTCATCGCTCTCTACAATCCGATTAGCAAAGCCCGTCCTTGGCAGCTCGGCCGGGCGCTCGAGCTCCTCCGCCCCATCCTGCCGCCGACGACACCGGTGATTTTCGGAAGGGCAGCTGGCAGGCCCGATGAAAGCATCACCGTTCAACCGCTTCAGGACGCTAACGCCGACATCGCCGACATGGCGACCTGCGTGATCATCGGCTCGCAGGAGACCCGTGTCATCGCCCGCAACGGCAGACCGGATCTCGTCTACACACCCCGCTTCCTGGAAGGAGCAAAGAGGTGATCGACCGCCGAGAGCATCAGTTCCACCGTGGCAAGCGCCTGCATGTCAGCGCTCTCAGCCCGCCTGACCATGATGACCTCGATGCCGAGCGCACGGGCGGCGACGATCTTGGCGTATGTCGCCGATCCCCCGCTGTTCTTGGTGACAACCGCATCAATACGGTTGGCCTTCAGAAGCGCTACCTCGTCCTCCACCACGTAGGGGCCGCGATCGAGGATCAGCTCGACAGCAGGCAGGGCGAGCGGCGGATCAACGGGATCGACACTTCTCACGAGATAGAAATGATGGGGCTTTGCTTCCGCCAACTGCGCCTCCTGGCGACCAATAGCCAGAAAGGCACGGCGAGGGGAGGGGCCAAGCGCATCGATCGCGTCTGCGATAGACGCAACATGTGTCCACCGGTCGTCGAGTTCCTCGCTCCATTCCGGCCGACGCAAAGCGAGAGCGGGTATGCCGGCCGCCTTGGACGCCTCACCGGCGTTCTTCGATATCCGCGTGGCGAAGGGGTGCGTTGCGTCGATCAAAAGATCAAACTTACCTGTGGCGAGAAAGCTGGCCAATCCTTCCGCGCCACCAAAGCCACCCATGCGGACAGGTACGGCCTGACTCACCGGTTTCTCGGTACGGCCAGCCAAGGACAGCAAAATCTCGTATGCTCCGGTCGCGGCAAGCGCCTGCGCCAGGATCCGCGCATCCCCCGTGCCACCCAGTATCAGGATACGGGCCTTTTCCATGTCTGACGTGTCTTTTGCTCCGGCTGAACGCTGGCTGACTATTATCGGTATCGGCGAGGATGGTCCAGCCGGGCTCGGTGACGAAGCAAAGACGCTGATATCAGCTGCGACCATCGTCTTCGGCGGCACACGGCATCTTGAACTGGCTTCGCCAATCATCAACGGCACTAAGCTGGCCTGGGAAAGTCCATTCCAACGGTCAATCGAGGCGGTCATCGCGCGCCGTGGAATGCCAGTTGTCGTCCTCGGCTCCGGAGATCCGTTTCTTTACGGGATAGGGGCAACCCTGTCCCGATCGATCGGCGCCGGCGAGATCCGAACCATTCCCGCACCGTCCTCATTCAGCCTCGCTGCCGCCCGCCTCGGATGGCCGCTGCAGGGGGCCACATGCCTTTCCCTGCATGGACGCCCTTTGGAGCTGCTTTTGCCGCATCTCCATCACGACAGACGGATCATCGCATTGACCTCTGATGGCGAGACGCCGCTCCGCCTGGCCAAGATGCTGCGCGATCTTGGTTTCGGCCTGTCGCGGCTTCATCTTCTCGAGGCGATTGGTGGACAGCATGAACGGCAGCGGAGCGTGATTGCCGACGATTTCGATCTTTCTGACGTCAACCCGTTGAACGTCTGTGCCATCGAGGTGGTGGCAGGGGAGGGGGCCCGGCAGCTTGCCTTCACGCCTGGTCTCGACGACAGCCTTTTCGAGCATGATGGCCAGATCACCAAAAAGGAGGTACGGGCCCTCACGCTGTCAGCACTTGCCCCACGGCATGGCGAATTGCTTTGGGACGTTGGCGCAGGGTCCGGTTCGATCGGCATCGAGTGGATGCTCGCCAACCCGTCGCTGCGGGCAATCGCTATCGAGCAGTCTGCCGAACGGGCGGCAAGGGTTGCGCGCAATGCGCTTGCCTTCGGCGTTCCGGGACTGTCGATCGTCGAAGGCGCAGCACCTGTGGCGCTTGGGGGCCTGCCGGAACCCGATGCGATTTTCGTCGGCGGCGGAGGGAGTGGGGCCGGTGTCATGGAGACCGCGATCGGCGCTCTGAAACCCGGCGGCCGGCTTGTCGCCAACGCGGTCACCCTGGAGATGGAGGCACTGCTTCTTTCACTCCACGGGCAACATGGCGGTTGCCTGACGCGGATCGATATCGCGCGCGTAGCGCCGATCGGCGAAATGAACGGCTGGCGGCCCGCCATGCCCGTCACGCAGTGGCGCTGGACAAAGTAGTAAGGAAAAAGAGATGACGGTTCATTTTATTGGCGCTGGACCGGGCGCCGCCGACCTGATCACGGTCCGTGGTCGCGATCTCATCGCATCCTGCGCGGTCTGTCTCTATGCCGGTTCGATCGTCTCGCCCGAGCTGCTGCAATATTGCCCGCCGGACGCCCGCATCATCGATACCGCGCCTATGTCGCTGGATGAAATAGAAGCGGAGTACGTTGCCGCCTCGGCGGCCGGCCACGATGTGGCTCGGCTGCACTCGGGAGATCTATCCGTATGGAGTGCTGTTGCCGAGCAGATCCGTCGGCTGCAGAGACACGAGATCGACTATACAATGACGCCGGGCGTTCCTTCCTTTGCAGCCGCGGCCGCCACACTTGGTCGAGAACTGACGATCCCGGCATTGGCGCAAAGCCTCGTGCTGACGCGCGTCTCCGGACGCGCATCGCCAATGCCGGCCGGAGAAACCCTTGAGAAGTTCGGGGCGACCGGGGCCACGCTCGCAATCCATCTCGCCATTCACGCGCTTGATCGCGTTGTGAAAGAGCTGACCCCGATTTATGGCGCCGCCTGTCCCGTCGCCATTGTCGCCAAGGCATCCTGGCCCGACGAAATGGTCATCCGCGGCACGCTCGGCGACATCGAGGCAAAGTTTGCTGAAACCCCGGTCGAACGCACGGCGATCATTTTCGTCGGTCCGTCGCTCGACATCACTGACTTCCGCGAAAGCGCGCTCTATGACGTCTCGTATCAAAGGCGCTTTCGCGGTCGGGAGTAGGGGAGGGGCTCTCGTCAAACGCTCGACGAGAGGAAGTCCATGCTGGCGCGAAGCGAGCTCGACGGGTCCTCGAGCCCGTGAACTTCAGCCGCGAAGGGCTCGAACGAAAATCGTCCCTGGTAGCCGGCTGCAAGCAGGGCCTTGATCTGTCCCAGATTGTCCAGCCGGTCTTCCCCGTCCACCAGGACACGGTGCGGATCGCGCATGTCTGACCGCGAAACAGAGGGGTCAATGACGCCGGAAATGTGCACCAGGCCTGTCAGCTCTGCAAACAGCCTGTCCTCGCCGGCGAGATGATGGTGGAACGTGTCATGGACCAGCCGGAACGTCGATCGCGCCTCGAGCGCATCGATCACAGCAGCCGCCTCCGCCTTTGACCGGAGTGAGCAAATCTCGAAACCCAGCGGCTCGACCAGCCCGATGATCTCAGCCGCATCAAGCAATGGTTTCAATTCGATCAGCGACCGGCGCAGATTCTCCTGGCGCTCGCCGTCGGCCCGCCCGGTTCCGTCGTTCTTCGGGACGAGCACCAGTGCCCTGGCGCCGCAGTCCCTGGCATAACCGATCAGGTCCTTCGCCTCGTCCTTGCGCTCGAGGCTCCAGTCGTTGAACCGTTGCAGCGCGTTGATCGACAGGATCGTCAGCCGATGCTCCCGCGCAGCCTTCGCAACGGCGTCTGGCGACGTGCCGTCAAGAATGGCGTTGCCGGCAAGGTCATTGCGGATCTCGACGGCATCGACATCGAGCGACGTTGCGAGCCCAAAGAAATCCTGGACAGAAAGTTGTGGCGCCACCATGTGATTGAGCGCGAAATGAAGTTGCGCCATGTCAGTCTCCTCCCAAATGTGCCGGTCGAACACCGCACCCGGCGGCCCGACCGGTTGACCTTCTAACGGGATTCGTGCGCTGATCCATCTCCCTACCAGGACTTTGGCATTTCATTCCTGCGAGAAAACAATACTTCGATGCAAGAAAAGCCTCACGACGAGGGATGGACTGCCGGACCTTGATGCCGCTGGAAGCGGTGACCTATGGTCAATAATGAGTCGACCGACTGCTGTATATCCGGAAACAACTTCGTTCTTTGCAGAAAGTTCGACCGCAACTGAAAGCATAGGTGTGTTTAAAACGCGATTTTTAGGCGTAACTTCATGTCTTCGCGGACGATCTCGTAACATTTTTCAGAAATTTTATTCCTGTTGATTACCTAGCCGTTCGGCGTAGACTGCTATTGCGGGAGTATAGTGAAATGCAATTTCAGAATTACCTCTTGCTAGGTAGAAATTTATTTGTTGGAATTTTTGCCGTTAACCTTTGGAAATATTTTTGTATTGCGTATTAGTAAATGAGTATGTAGTTTCTTAATAAAGTAGAAATGCGGCATTCACAGTTCCGTGATAGCGCTGGAGGCAAGTTTCTACTTTTAGACTGACTATTGGGGATCATCAAAGCGTTCATGTAACTGCCGTTCAAGTATTTCAATACTTGCTGCGAACCATGTCGCGCATCTAGGGGTATGAGGCTAGTATGAATTACGTACACCCGGAATTTGAGAATGGGAGAATAGCATTGAGTGGCATTCGGCCCACAACGGCAATGTCAGCCGGTGCGCAGGACGACAAGTGCCTGCTGATCATCGACGCAAGGACACTCGAGCGTGAATGCCTTGCGACGACATTGATGGCGAATGGACTGGGCATGGCCGCTGTCGCCGTTGGCTCGATCGCGGATTGGCGGAGGAAGAAGGACCATTGCCGGCCCGTTGGCGCTGTACTTCTCAATATCGCCGGGCGCAAGGCAAATGACGCCGCACTGTCCGAAGAAATCGCAAACATTACCGAAGAAGTGGCACCGGCTCCGGTGGTCATTCTGGCCGATGGTGACGACCTTAGCCAGACCTTGAAAATGCTCGAGTACGGCGCACGCGGCTTCATTCCGACTTCAGTCGGCATCGAGGTATGTGTCGAGGCCATCGCCCTGGCGATCGCAGGTGGCACCTTCATTCTCGCCGGTCACGCGTTTTCTGCGCCGGTCGCCACAGCGAGTGTCGAGAAGATGCCGGAACCACAGCGGCCGAAGGAGCTCACGCGCATCTTTACGCTGAGACAAGCCGAGGTCGTGCAGGCGCTTCGCAAGGGCAAGGCGAACAAGATCATCGCCTATGAACTCAATCTGCGCGAGAGCACGGTGAAGGTCCACATCCGGAACATCATGAAGAAGCTCAAGGCAACCAACCGGACGGAAGTCGCCTACAAGCTCAACGACATGTTCCAGAACGACGGTCGTTGGAGCACCGCAGCCGAATAGCTCTTTTTCTGCTCGTTTTTGTCTACATCAACAGTAAGACCTCTACAGATGGCGCGCAGTCGAGACTGCCGCCGTCTGCAGCATCGCCACCATCGCTCCCTCCGGAACCATCAGGGCGCGTTACCAACCTCACTGTGGCTCTGCTGCTCGTTTGCAGTCATGACAGGGACTGGCCGGTCGTGCCGACGACCCAATATCTGCCTGAAACCCTTGGCCGAAAACGGCTGGACGAGTTGCCCCAGAAATCCTTCGGCAACGCGACCACTGATGCCGATGTCCACAGGCGGTCTGCGTGGCGGATTAAAGTATGTCCCGAAGATCTGATCCCAAAGGACAAGGTTCTCACCGTAGTTCGTATTTCCTTCGGCAAGCACCTTCGAATGGTGCCAGCGGTGCAAGCGCGGCGTGCTGAAGACCCAGTCTAGCGGTCCAGTGGTCACGTCCATGTTGCAGTGGGTCAGAAGGCCAATGAACGCCGTCACCGCGCCGATCCAGAGAAAGACCGGTAAGGGAGCGCCCATCAGGTAAAGCGGAAGTTGGCTAAGCGCGATTTTGAAGAGCGAGTCGACGATATGAAAGCGGCCCGTATTGACGACCCACAGGCGTTCGACACTGTGATGGAGCGCATGGAAGCGCCACAGGGAAAGAATTTCGTGCGCGGCGCGATGGGCGACGTAGAGGCCGAATTCCGCGATCGTCAATCCGAGCACAACCTGCAGGGCGAGGGGCCATTGATGCGGCCATATGGCCAGGGGAGAGCTCAGCGACGGTTGCAGCACCGTCGCAACCGCCATTGGCGCCGATGCGCCGATCGCCGCTGCGATCTGTACGCCGCCTTTGCTGAGCAAGGTGTGGGCAATGTCGTTGAGGGCTTCGCCATCGCGCTTCAGCCATTGCCGTTCATAGGGCATGAGCCGCTCGAAGCCGGCGATGAGGGCGACGATCGTGAGATAGACCACGTTGAACCACAACAACGGAGCGCCTGTCGAAAAGGCCCATCCGGCCCCGACCAGTCCCCCGACAAAAAGCCATGGCCAAAGAGCCCATGACGTCGCGATGTATAGCTGCGACTTGCCCTCAGTCATCTCAAGTCACCCTGACTCTCAAAATCTGAAGCGCATGTTACATCGCAAATTTCGCCATCCGCCAAGGGCCAAAGGGAACTTTGTGTCAGATGGTCACACGCAGGATATGGTGTATCCGGGCCCAAGCCTTGAAACGCTGGGCCAAGTGGTCCGATGCCGTGAAGCGCGATTTTGCAACGTCAGATATCGTAATTGTAACCCAGCCTGCTTCCTGATAGGCGTCGCCGTCAGTCACACCCTGTACCCTCGCAAGTCGATGCAATCAAGATCCTCCGACCCATCCACAAGCCCGCTCCTCGGCATTGCACTTGCCTGCGCCGGCTATTCGCTTTTTGCCATACAGGATGCCATCGTGAAGTGGCTGGTCGCAGACTACGCCGTTCCGCAGATCCTGTTGATGCGCAGCATCATGATCGTTGCGATTTCCGGCATCCTGGTGCGCCGGCTGCGGCATCCCTCGATACTGAAGAGTCCGCACCGGAAATCGCTGCTGCTGCGCGCAGGGCTGATGCTTGCCGCCTGGATGGCCTATTATTCGGCGGCGCGCCATCTCGGCCTTGCCGAGATTACAACGATGTATTTCTCGGCCCCCATCATGGTGGTGTTTCTGTCCATCCTGGTGCTTAAGGAAAACGTCGGACCGATGCGCTGGCTGGCATGCATGGGAGGCTTCGCGGGCGTTCTTCTTGCCGCCAATCCTGCTGAAGCGCCAAGCCTCGCGCCTGCGGCCATGGTGATCTTCGCGGGTTTCTGCTGGGCGTGGAGCACCGTGCTCGTCCGCCTGGTCAGCCGCACTGAAAGCACGCTCAATCAGATGTTGGCGACAAGCTTTCTGTTCGTTGTCGCCTGCGGGGCGATGCTGCCCTGGTTATGGAAAACGCCGGATCTTTTCGGGTGGGTGCTTATGATCGGGCTCGGCTTCGTCGCTGCTGCAGGGCAGTATCTCCTCTATGAGGGCTTCCGCCATGCGCCGGCCTCGACGCTTGCGCCGATGGAATACAGCGGCCTCGTCTGGGCGTTTCTCTATGGATATCTCATCTGGTCGGAGGTCCCGACCACAAATGTCGTGACAGGAGCCGTGCTGATCGTCGCCTCCAGCCTTACGCTTGTGTGGTGGGAGCGTCGGCAGATCCTGTCGACGCGCCGCCTGACGGCATAGCTGTCCCCATCACTGACCTGGTCAGTTGTAGGCCGGAGCGCTAGCCTCGTGCGCCATGCTGAGCTTTTGAGCGGCCAAGACCACCTCGAGCCGGTTTCGCGCATCAAGCTTCTGCATGAGGACCGTCATGTAATGCTTGACCGTCTTCTCGCTGATATCCAGACCGGTCGCGATTTCACGGTTGGTGTTGCCGCGCATCAGATAGCCGACAATTTGCTCCTCGCGGGCGCTCAGCCGGAGATGCACCTGCGTCTTGCGGCGCAGCGCCTCGGTCTTCATCGACATGATCACCTTGGTGGCAAATCCTGGTGTGATGAAGGTGTTGCCGGAGTAGACGGTTCGGATGGCCTCGTGCAGATCGGAGGCAGAGCTACCTTTCAACACGTAACCGGAAACCCCCAGACCCAGGACCTGAATTGCCGTCTCGATGCTCGAGCTGGCCGTGAATACGATGATCCGGGTGCGCTTGTAGCGCTGCAACATGATCTCGATTGCGGCAATCGCATCGCCCGGCATGCTCAGGTCGACCACGACCACATCAGGATCAAGTTCTTCGACCAGCTTTAGCGCATCGACGGCATTTTCGCCCTTGCCGACGATCGCCAAATCTTCCTTGTTCGAGTAAAGACTGACCAATCCCTCGAGTAGTATAGGATGATCATCGACGAACGCTACTGAAATCGCCATGCCAGTCCCTCCCGTTGCAAGTACTACCCTAGCCCATCGCAATGCAATTTTGAAGTTAATACTTAAGTAATAGTTAAGTTAGCGCACTACTGGATAGTGTCACTTCCTACAAATTATGTTTCAGAAGTAAATATGCGCTATCTCGAAGAACACCATTTCCATCCGTTAGAAATGGTTGAGACGACGTTTCGTAAAATCGAAGTTTTACGCCAATGGAGACAGCGGCAACGCGTATACCCAAAACCCGAAGAATGCCGTAGCCTGTCGAGACTATTCCTTAGAGCTCTCTAATAATAGCACTCGCCGCACCGTTGCAAAATCGCCAATCTCTGCCGGACCCTACCCCGATAGGAGTATATACAGACGCGATATGGAGACTGCACAGAGCAACCAGCTCTTGCGCTTGAAGCGTACCGGTCCCCGAAACGGAATTTGGGACGTCGAACCGGCGGGGTCCGGTCAACTCAGCCGTGTTGTGTTGTCACGCCAGCGCTTGCCCCTATTCCTCTCTGAATGCCTTCATCATTTGGTCGGTGAATGGCTTGAGGAGGTATGAGAGGGCGGTTCGCTCGGCGGTCTGGACGAAGACCTCGA
>NZ_JANUBV010000025.1:0-71906 GCF_024808055.1 Rhizobium sp. BK176
CTCCACCGCCACCGTCGCCTCCTTGAGCAAAGCGATGGTCATGTACCATTCAGGCCTAACAATCCGTGCTCAACCCCGGAGAAGTTACCGGTCTCCACCGCAAATATCGGCTCAGCATTTGCGCAGCGCATTCATCAGACCTTTAGCACCACCACTGAAACACTATTGGTTCGGGTTCTTTCACAGGCTCCTGCTTTCGCTTTGAGCAACGGCGAAGATTTTATAGATGTTCTGAAGAGCCCATATTTCTTCTTGTCATGGTTGTCTTATGATGATGCGACTGATCGGTTTAACGCGCCGACCGCTGTCAGTGGAAGGATTCGACAAACGCGCGCTGAAAATGGTCGCCAAGCTGAATTCGTTCGGCGGCGATAGCCACGAGTGCCCGACGCAAACGCTGTTCGAAGACGTGGGATTGCGGCTGCCGTAAGCGACCATGCGGGGTTACGCTTTTCATTGTAATGCGATTTCCAAGGCCGGAACGATATTGAGCAAGGGTCAGACCCGCCTTGATGAGCAGTGCGCGAATATCAGGTCTGCGCTCGGCGGCAATGGAAATTCTAAATGCCGAGATGAGCATGCTTTTCGCAACGGGCAACTCGATCTCATCGATGAGATCATTTCCGATCTCGTTATCCCTTATGAAAAGCAGGAACTGATCAATGAATTGATTAGCTTCCGCCACCCGGTCATCGACCATGTCCTGGTGAAAGCTCTGAGTAGTCTGATCATGGCGGTACAGGCGCATCTGTGTCTCCTTTAGGGGGGAAACGCTGATGTATGATTTTGGTTCGTCGGGCGCTGCTGGCAAAACATCCTCACTCGAGTCGAAGCCGCCGGTTGGCGCTCAGGGGAGGCCGTCGCTAAAAGGCGCTTGCTTTTCGGTGAATGCTCGGTCGGTCGTGATAGCGCCACCTGTGAACACCTGGGACCGAGGCGGCTTGAGCGGCGTTGCTCGTCGAGCCGAGCAGCTTGTCGAAGCCGGCATCTAATTTAGGTCTCCGATCCCCTGCTCGCGTATTTGTTTCGCTTCAAGCTACGCTTGCGAAATGGTTTTCCCGTAATCGTTGTGCCTGGCGGAGGTTACACCGTTCCCGCGGTGCGCATTATGCCTATGATCCCCTGAAGCCATCTTCAGGAACCGCAATGACGACCGCTTCTCCAGTCGCGCCCTCGGCCATGTTGCCAACATTGGACCTTTCGAAATTCCACGCCGGTCCCGGCGAGCGCCTGGCCTTCATCGCAGATCTCCGCCACATTCTGCATGCCCATGGCTTCTTCTACCTCAAAGGGCATGGCGTTGATCCAGAGCTTATTGGGGATGTGTTAGCGACTGCGAAACGTTTCTTCGCGCTCCCAATGGAGGAGAAGCTCAAGATCGAAATGCTGAAGTCGCCGCACTTCCGGGGCTACAATAGAGCCGGGCAGGAACGCACGCGTGGTGCGCAGGACTGGCGCGAACAACTCGACATCAACACCGAAGCCGTCGCAGCTGACATTGGGCCGGACTCGCCGCCATGGAAGTGGCTCCAGGGGCCGAACCAGTGGCCGGAAACGCTACCCGAGTTACGGCCGCTTCTTCTGGCGTACCAAGCGGAAGTAACGCGCATCGGCATCGACATTCTCAGGGCTATCGCCGCGGCACTGGACCAGCCCGAGGGCGTCTTCGCGCAGATCTATGAACCTCAGCCGTCTCAGCTCCTCAAGATCATTCGCTACCCGGGACGGGATGTCGCGGAGACCGATCAGGGCGTCGGCGCGCACAAGGACGGCGGCTTCGTTACGGTGCTGCTGCAGGACACGACGCCGGGTTTGCGTGTTCGTGCCGAGGACGGGGAGTGGGTCAGTGTGCCGCCGGTGGCCGATACATTTGTGATCAACACTGGCGAACTCCTGGAACTCGCGACGAACGGGTTCGTGCGCGCGGATGTTCATGAGGTGGTCGCCCCGCCGCCTGGTGTCGAGCGCTTTTCGGTGGCGTTCTTCCTGGGATCCCGACCGGATGCAACGATACCGGTCATCGAGCTACCTGATGAGCTGAAACGGTCCGAGCGCGGAGTTTCAGTCGATCCGTTGAATCCGATCTTCCGCGAGGTTGGGATCAATCAACTTAAAAGCAGGCTTCGATCACATCCAGACGTCGCAGCGGCGCATCATGCCGAACTGGTCCGAATGATCCTGGAGCAGTGACGAGCCTGATCGCGATAACCATTTGGCAAGCCTCTGGACCTGCCGGCAAATTGGGGGCACGGCTCGCGGAGGTCGGTCGCCAACTTCAATTGCTTACTCGGCGCGCTCTGCGCCACGCAACCGTTCTTAGCGCCTTTCGGTCCGTATTTGATCTCGCTCAAAGACTTCTGCGTGATGTGAGCTACTCTCTAAACCGCTCGGTTACGACCCGTTCCCGAGCCCCGAGAGCTTGGCCCGTTTCTGAAGTATGACGGGTCAAGACTTGTTCAAGGAGCGCGAACATGTCTGTCAGGTTTCTCACAGCATTTCTGAAATCCTCTGGAGACGGTGGTGTCGTTCTTCTCGAGAATGAAGGCGAGCAGCGAACCGTCATCGTCGAACGCGAAGCATTGCTGGAATTTGCGTCGCCCCGCAGGGCAGACGAGTGCCGGTTGCAGCAGAGCATTGGACCGATCTGTGAAATAGCGGCTGCGAAATTGAGACAGCGCACGATCGGACCCTATGAGCGTATTCGGATCCGTGGCAGTGATGTCATAAACTGGAAGCATACAGCGGAAATCCCGTTTCAGGACCGCATCTGAGACCCCAACGGCGGGAAGGCAACGTGAAGATCATTCGGGATATGGGCGGCGACTTTTGTCGTTGACGCCGAGCAAGTCGCGTCGAGGTTCGGTTTATCACAGCTGCCATGCGACATGACATGAAGCGGGGCGCGCTCGTCAGCATCGCCGAATGGCGACTGGCGAAGACGGAGGGAACTGCCGTTTATCCCTGCGCGTCGGGAACCGGATATGGCGGGTGTCATCGGGCTGACGCAGGAGGATGGGCACCAGCGGATACTATGGCCGACCGGACTCACGTGCACTGCACGAGTGGACGCCAGTAACGCTTCTATAGGAAGAACTGACATCCGAACGAAACCGCGGCGATTGCCAGTGGCATTGTTAGCGCCATGGCAATGCTTTGCCAATCGGAAGGATATTCGACAGCGCGGTATTTCAAGTTCATTTCAGATACTCCCGTACACAGGTATGAGCCTATCGGGTTCGCTGGCGATGTCTTCTCAAAATAAGTTTCTTGCTGAAATCTCAGGCGATGATGGGCATCCTGGTAGCGTGCACGGTGCCCATGAATCACGCTAGACGTTGGCATTCCAGCGGCTGACTGCTTCAGGCAAAGCGGGCATCATTTCCGGCTCCGATGTGGCTTTCCGATGTCCGATTCCAGCGATACTGAGGTCACAGACCTCCAGTGGAATGATCCTTTGTGTCTATGGCCAGTATACCTACGAGTTCAGGGGGCGCACTGCGCAGAAAGGTCTCCGCGCAACATGTTCGTCCCTCTCGCCAATTTCTCCGTTTCGATTTCGAGGGATGCCATGAAGAGTATCCATGCTTGTCGCCGTACTTGTCAGCACGCTTCACCTGTGCCTGAACTGCTAGCGATCGCTCACTTTCGAAATACTGCCGTGGCAAGTGATATTAAGTTCTCGGTATTTTAAGACCTATGAGCGAGCTAACGACAGTGAGCCAAAGCAACCGCGCCGCGAGAAGCGGTCGACGCATCAAATCCATCCCAACAAGGATCCGCCCGAATGGTCGGAGTGGTATCTGTGTTACCGAACGGATCCGGCTTCGCGCCTACTCAATCTGGGAAGCCGAGGGCAGCCCGGAAAATCGGCACGAAGACCATTGGCTTCAGGCCGAACACGAGATCCTCCATGAGTTCGATATCCTCGAGGGCGACGACGTGCCCAGCCTTGCAGCCCTTCGGGAAGCTGCTCGCGAGCACACCGACACCTTCCTCGTTCCGGCCGACCTCATCGACGCCGATCAGCGCGAGGCGGCGTCAGGTATGCGCGAGCAACCATAGCGGCGAGTGCTTCGGCCAGGGGGCGTCTCTTGGAGAAAACCGACACCCGCGATAGGGTGCCGACAAACTCGGCCGGGGATCCTCATGGACGCGCTCAATATAGCTGCGATCGCCTTTTTCATATTGGTCTGGATTGCAATCGAGCCGTTGATGGCATTGGGCTGGCCGCGGCCCAACGACAGCCTTTCAGTCGACATGGTCCGCGTGCGATCTGCGTGGATGCGGGAGACCTTGACCCGCGACAACAACTTCATCGGCGACGCCGCCATCCTGGGGCACACGATCAACTCGGCGTCCTTCTTCGGATCCGCGAACCTGATCATCATCGTCGGCCTCAGCGGCGCGCTCTTCATGGAGCCGAACTACGGCAACGGAAACGGTCTCATCGCAATGTTCGCGGCCAAGGATCCCGCATGGCTGTTCCAGACGAAAGTCCTGCTGATCATCGCGACGCTTCTGCGTGGGCTGTCCGATTTCATCTGGGCGGTGCGGCAGCTCAACTACTGTCTTGCCGCAATCGGCGCCAGTCCATCGCGACAGGAGGAGCGCGATATCGCGGCATGGACGGAAGCGCTGACGATGGTCCTCAACCCGGCACTCCGATCGTTCAGCGTCGGCGTTCGCTCCTATTACTTCACTGTGGCGGCGGCGTTCTGGTTTCTTGGACCAATTCCATTCGCGATGGCCACTGTGCTCGGTGTTTGCCTGCTAATATGGCGCCAATCTTGGTCAGATACCGCGAAGGGGATTATGGCCATTCGCAAGCTATTAGACTGAGCTCCGTACAGCGCCTGGCAAATAGCGCGCGGTTACTGACCATGATCCGGTTAATCACTTCAAGATTTTGGAGCCGGGGGCGGGGCGGGACATGACCCACAGACAGACTGGCGACTTGTCGCAAACCCCTTCAACTTCGGCGACCAGAACGGAATCAGACCGGGCGTCAGGGCCGCTCCGATGGGTGCCACTTCCCGACCGTCGGACTTCGAACCTTCCTTTTCAGAACCCATAGGGATTTCCTCCTGCGCCTCAACGTGCAGGAGGTTCGAAGGTTCGGATCGGCATCGCTCGATTACCTCAGATTTTTTGATCCCTGAGCGCACCAGGCAGGATCCCGGTCGGGAAATCTTGATAGCAGACAGGCCTTAGGAAGCGGTAGATAGCAAGCGTGCCCACGGAAGTGGATCTGCCATCTGCGGTGGCCGGGTAGGGGCCGCCGTGGACCATCGCCGGAGACACCTCCACTCCAGTCCCGAAACCGTTGACCAGCAGGCGGCCTGCGAGCATCTCAAGCTTTGGAACGAGACGACCAGCGTCGGCCTCGTCGTCGTTGTCGATGAAAAGCGCGACCGTCAGCTGTCCTTCGAGTGCATCGATGACGACCTCGAGCTCCGCAAGGTCCGGGCAGCGAACTATAAGGCCTGCGGCGCCGAATACCTCGTCCTGAAGCTCTTCGTGAGCAAGAAAAGCTGTCGATGTCGTCTCAAACAGTGCTGCCGCACCCTCGAACTCGCTGCCGGGCTTTCCCGACGCGACGGCTCGCACTTCCGGATGGGCCCGAAGCCTTGCTACTCCTTCGCAGAACGTCCGTGCGATCGATGGGGTAAGCATCGCCTGCGGCGCGACTGCCGGGAGAAGTTCTGTGGTCTTCGCGATGAAGGCATCGAGAGCTTCTCCATCTACAGCAAGGAGCAGACCGGGGTTGGTGCAGAACTGTCCAGCGCCTAGGATCAACGAGGAAACGAAGGCTTTCGCGACGCCCTCGACGTTCCTCGCGAGCGCGTTCGGAAACAGAATGACAGGGTTGATGCTACTCATCTCGGCGTAGACCGGGATGGGCTGCCGCCGCTTCGACGCGATGTCCATCAACGCCGTGCCGCCGCGACGTGATCCGGTAAAGCCCACGGCGCGAATTCTGTGATCGGCGACGAGCCTCTGACCGACCTCGAAGCCTGTGTCGAAGAGCAGCGAGAAGGTGCCGGGATGAAGACCGCTGGCGGCGACAGCCCGCTGGGCGGCGCGCCCCACCAGTTCCGATGTGCCCGGATGGGCCGAGTGCGCCTTGACGACGACAGGGCAGCCAGCGGCGAGCGCCGACGCAGTGTCCCCACCAGCAACGGAAAAAGCGAGTGGGAAATTGGACGCGCCGAAGACTGCCACAGGTCCGACCGGAATGTTGCGAAGCCGCAGGTCGGGCTTAGGAACGGGCGTTCGAGAAGGATCCGCAGCGTCGAAGCGGAGTTCCTGGAAGCGCCCGGCACGGACTTCCCGTGCGAACAATCGAAGCTGCCCAGTAGTGCGGTTCCTCTCGCCCTCAAGCCTCCCGCGGGGTAGTCCGGTTTCTGACATGGCGCGGACGATCAGTTCGTCGCCGATTGCCTCGATCTCGGCAGCAATCTTCTCAAGGAAAGCAGCTCTGCTTTCGAGATCGGTCTCACGGTACGATGCAAAGGCTTCCCACGCTTGCATCGCGGCCGCGTCAACCTGATTGGGTGACGCGCCGCCGAAGGACACAGGAAGTGCCTGCCCGGTCGCTGCCTCAGTTGCGTGGAACTGGCTGTTCGAGCCGCGCTCTTCCTTCCCCGCTACCAGCAGGCTTCCGTTCAGTGTCATGACCGATGTCCTTTCAGAAATTGTTGAATCGCCCATATAGGGATCCAGTTGGCTGTTTTCAGCCTAGCTAGGCAGCCTTTCCTTTCGGCAACAGATGCCCCTCACGGCTAGCTCCTAGTGCGGACGAGATTTGAAGCCTGCTCTAGTTACTCAGAGCATTGAACAGAATGGCCTGGAGGGCCGCAGTACGACTGTCGATCATCGGTGTCTCCGCAATGTGAGACCGACCGCCTACGTTTCACTCTCAGTCCGGACAATACGCCAAAGTTGGGGTATCGGCCCGCCTCACTGCAGCCGCGCGCAGCAACGGAACGGCAGCTCCGCTACCAGCTTGCCGTTGCAGTCCGTAATCTCAAACGTCATGTCGCCAACGGACTCGTCCAGGGTGATTGCTTCGGCGACAATACGGCGGGCAACCGCAATCGCTTCCGCTACGCAATCCTTCGCCTGGATCTCGATGCCCTCGTAATCTGGGTCGATCACTTCTGCGACGCGAATGTGGAAATGAAACCTACTCATCGAGGACGTCGCCTCCTCATGGATTGTTGACGACGGCGACCCACCGACCATCGGCCTGAAGAGTGAGCACGTCCGCGGTCGTTCCACTGACTTCTTCCGTGGAGGGCGCGCCATCTATGATGTAGCGGGCAGTCCATCGCGCATGGTGAAGGGCGATATTGCCCCGCTGGATCACGACGCGGTCGTCGACCACCAGGAAGCGAAGGCGCCGCGCGAGTCCAACGAAGCCGTCACCTATTGCGGCCCGACCGACTGCCTGCCTGTCTGGCTCGACCAGCAGCACGCCGTTCTCTGCGAAGTGAGCGGCAGCCTCGTCGACGCGACCGCACTGCCACATGTCGCGGATCGCCGACATCGTCTCCGCAGGGGTCATCACGCACTTCGTTCTCACGGTAACCTCCTTAGCTCGGCATGATGGCCTCACGGCGAATAGTGGCTGAACACGAAGTCTTTCGATGCGTCGAGCTTCACGTGGCAGGCAAAGCAGCTCTTGATCAGCGGCTCGCTTGGGTTAGCGAGGCCATTCTCGAACTGACCGTAGCCCCAGCCACCCGTGTCGGCGTATGTCTTCGAATCCTTCACCGAGAACTGCACATTGGTCGGGTCGCCGGCGACGAAGGATTGCGGCGCCGGGAAGACCTTGTCGTTCTCCGGAGACGACTGGTAGACGTAGGCGAGCCTCGCGATGATGGCGCCATCCGGAAACGGCCTCGTTCCTTCTCGAAATGCCTTGATCGCGATGTCGTTGCCGAGGACCGCTCGGATGTCGTTGTTCTTGCCAGCTTCGTGCGCGACTGTGATCAGCCGCCATTCCCTATATTCTTTGGGAATCTTCACTCCGTAGATCGGCGAGGCGTCGCCTGTCAGGCCGCTGGTCGCGGCAGCAGAGGTGCCGAGGATGACAAGTGCTGAGACCGCTAGCTTCGTTTTCGACATCACATTCTCCTTCGGGATCTTGCTGGGCGCCGATCAGTGTCCGGCGGACGGATAGAGCAAGTCGACACATCGCAACGCCAATGCGCCGCCAGCAAACTGCACCGCAATGAAGAGGGCTACTGCCGTCACCGAAGCGCTCGACGGCGACAAGAGCAGGCTGATGGCGACGGCGGGGTTGGCGATGGATCCGGTCGGTGTGGCGATGATCGCGCCCAGTAGCCAGAGGCCGACTGCGAAAGGCCCGGTCATCTTGTTGGTGCTACGGCTGCTGCAGAACACGACCATCATCAGCCCGAATGTCGACAGTGCCTCGCTTACGACAGCGGCGGCATTCGGAAGCTCCCCAGTCGGTGGGCTTGGTGGGACCGCGAACATGAGATCGACCAAGACGGCGCCTGCTGTTCCTCCAAGGATCTGTGCGGCCACGTACCAGGTCGTGCACTCGAGACCGCGCTGTCCCGCGCGCCACTGAAGAACGGTTATGACCGGGTTGAAGTGGCCGCCCGACACCGAGCCAAGAGCCAGGATCAGTCCGATCAACGTGCCGGATATAGCCATGGCCGACGAAATCGGCGCAGCTTTTCCGCCGATCCCGGCGCCCAGCAGGGCGACCATCAGCAACATCGTGCCAACGGCTTCGGCGAGCGACCGTCTGACCAGCGGCGCGCTGGCGTCGTCCTCGACGAAGCAGCGGGATGCGCGCGGGGGCACGAGCTTCAGGAGTGAGCCCTCCATCGATCCTCCACGGCCGACATCTGCCTGGCCAGTTCCTCGGGCGTTATCAGACGCTTCTGAAACGCGATGTTGGCGAAGGCCGCGATCCAGCGCTCATAGTAAGTGAGCTTGCCGACCATCTCCGACCCTAGGGCTTCGACGCCGCGGCGCTTCTCCTCGGTGTTGATGATCTTGTGGAAATCGAGCACGTCGGCGAGCGCGTGGCACCGTTTCTCCCAGGGGAGGAGTTCGTGATCGGTCTGCTCGATCTTAGGTGCTTCCAGCCCGCCGATGTCGTTCGGCAGTCGCTTGAGAAGTTGTTCGCTTCCGGTCATGCCGCTATTCCTTCGGTCGGAGAATTGACGGGTATCACGCCGATCATCGCATCCCGGGTGACGAGCGCGGCGAGTTGCTCTTCGCTGTATCCCTCAGTTCCAGGAGGGCGCATCGGAAGCACGAGGTAGCGTTGGATCGCCGTAGAGTCGCTCACTCTGACCTCCACGTCGTCGGGGATGATCGTCCCAAACTCCGCCAGTACCTTTCTCGGCTCGTAGACCGCGCGGGCACGGTAGGGCTTCGCTTTGTACCAGTCGGGTGGCAGCCCGAGGACTGGGCGCGGGTAGCAGGAACAGAGGGTGCAGACGATGAGATTGTGGACCTTCGGTGTGTTCTCGAGAACGATGAGTTCCGTCAGATCATAGAAGGTGATGCCGAGTTCCTCGCAAGCGGTGCGGCCGTTCTCGAGCAGGCGTGATTTGAAGTCCTGGTCCGTCCACGCGCGAGCGACGACCTTGGCGCCCAAAGCAGGGTTCCGGGAGTCCAGAACCTCGATCTGGTGTCTAATCTCGTCGGCGCCGATGTAGCCCTTCTCGATCATCAGTTCTTGGAATGCTTGCTCCATGATATCGTAGTAGCCCGGCTTCTCGGTTGTTTCGATCGGCGCGTGCGGGTGCCCGTGCTCGGTGCCATGATCGTGGTCATGTTCTTCATGGACGGTCATCGTCGAGTTCCTCCAGCCAGGTTTCGAAGACTTCGATGCGGAGATTGTCGCCGGGCGATCCGGCGTAGTCCTTCCAGATTTCGGTCATGGGAACGGCGATCCTGTAGTACACGCCAAGCGATCCGGCGTTCCGTCCGAACCCTTCCTCCTCGTTGTTGACGGCCCTCGGAGACATGATCGCCTCGATCACGGCTTCCTTGCCACGAAGGTACGTGGGGACGCGGTAGTGACCGACTGGAGTCAGGTTACCGACGCGGACGCGCTGTCCAACGCGGAGCCGGGGCAAGTCGGCGGGGGCGGGGACAACGCCTTCTATCTTCCTTTGTCCGGGAACGGGGTTCATCGCTACCTCCTGCATTACCGAAGAGGGTACGAAGGAGACAGGCATCGATCTTTCGTATTCGTGCGATGGCGGATTTTCGAACTTGCGGCGGGCATCGAACGAATACGAAAGATCGCGTTCGGGATCCTGCTCATGATGTGAGCGTCAAAATCCTTCAGGAGACTTGCCATGACGCACATCGTCACTTACCCGGCGCCTGCCGTGCCGCTAACCGCAGGCGAATTGCTTCCATGGGTCCTCTTCGTCGGGCTTCTCTCGCTCATGACCCTTTATTTCGTCGGGGCCGAGCAGGGCGCAACATCACTCGTCCAGGGGAACGCCGTCCACGAGTTCGTGCACGACGGCCGTCACCTCCTCGGCTTCCCCTGTCACTGAGGTGCGGCGATGCTTCAGCGACTTCTCCTCGCAGGAATGCTGTCCGGCCTGATCGTGGCGCTCCTGTCCTTCGCCTTCGCGCGGGCGTTTTCCGAACCGACCGTCGAACGGGCCATCGTTCTCGAAGAACGGAGCACTGCCGATCATAGCCATGCGGAAGAGGAAACCGTCAGCCGGGCCACTCAGCGCAATCTCGGTCTCCTGACGGGGATCGCAAGCTACAGCGTCGCGCTCGGCGGCATTCTGGCAATCGGCCTCGGATGCCTGCACGGCCGGCTCGGCCTCGGGCCACGCTCAACTGTGTGGACGCTGACATCATTGGGATATGTCTCGCTTGTTCTCGTCCCGCAGTTGAAATATCCCGCCAATCCTCCTGGCATCGGTAGCGCAGAGACGATCGGCAGTCGCACAGAACTCTACTTCCTGCTAATCCTGCTATCCCTTGTTTCGATGGCCCTTTCCTTCTGGATCGGCGTCCGCATCCGGCGCAGTCACGGCGGGATGTTCTCGGTGCCAGTCGCAGCGGTGGCCTTCGCGTCGATGGCGATGATCCTCGTGTCTGCCCTTCCGGATACTTCGGAAGTGCCGCGCGACTTCCCGGAAAGCCTTCTATTTACATTCCGGGCGCAGTCGGCAATTCTCCAGCTTATCGTCTGGGGAGGCCTTGGCGCAGTCTTCGGACAGTTCGCAAAACGTATCCTCGACCCTCGGGTACCGAGGATCTCTGCAAACGCCGGGATTCCGAATGCCTGATCCAGGTACCCCACGTTACAGCAATTTGGCGGAGTGGCTCGTCGGAAGAGACAAGGAGCTTTGTCGCTGATGGACGAGGGCTCGGGAGCGGTGGAGGCACGCAGGTCGGACGCCCATGACGTCGGCCCATTCATGCGCGCTGCCGTCGCGATGTCCGGCGCAAGGCGCGGGTTCCTCATCGTAGGGCGGGGCAATGAGCTCACGGTGGCTGCAATGGCAGACACTTCTTCGGTAGCGTTGTCATCCGGGAGGCTTGGAACGTTCGACATCGACGAAGCGACGGTGCGCGAGGTTGTCTCGACGGGGCGGGGCAGGAACAGGCACTCGATCGTCTGCCTTCCGGTCGCTCTGCCGAAACCGAATGACGGTGCGATCTATCTCGAAATGCCCGACGGCGCGGCCCCTGTACGGGTCGAAGATCTCGAGTGGCTTGCGACGGCATTCTCGGCCGCGGCAATCGCCAACAATTTCCATGGTCAGATTGACACCGCCCCTACAGCGGTCAGGGCGGCAGACGACCCCAGACTAGGGTGGGACATGATACCAGCCCTTGCCTGGATCGGGGCGGCGGACGGAGGATTTGAGGACGGCAACAAGCAGTGGTTCGAATACACGGGGCTCACCCGCGAGACTGCAGTCGGCTTCGGCTTCGTCTCCGCATTTCACCCTGACGATGTCGACAAGGTCATCAAGGTCTGGACGGATCTGTGCACCTCGGGCAAGCCAGGAGGCGTCGAGGCTCGAATGCTCCGGCATGACGGCGAGGCACGCTGGTTCGTTCTGCGTGCTGTTCCTCTGCTGGATGACGATGGCAACGTCATTAGATGGTACGGGGTCAATACCGATATTGACGAGCTCAAGCGCATAGAGTTCGAGCTGGCACAGAGCCAGCTGGTGATGGCAGTCGCCCAGCGTATCATCGAGACGGGCACCTGGTCCTGGGACATGGCGACGGACGTGTTCACATGTTCGCCCGAGTGCGCCAGCATCGTAGGTCTCGATGCCAACGAAATTACCTTCGAAACACTAAGTTCCCGCGTCCATCCGGACGATAGGCAGATGGTCGCTGAAGCCCATCAACGGGCCTTGCAGGGCGAGGAGCTGAACGTCGAACATCGGTTCCTGCTTCCGGATGGTACCGTCAAATACATACATGCTCGTGGGCGGCTCATCCTCGACGAGGTTCAGTCTCCTCGCGCATACATCGGCACGATCGTGGACGTGACCGAGACCCGCCTTGCTGAGGAGAGGATACGAAGTTCCTTGGAGGACGCGCAGCGCGCGCAGGCATCGCTCGCAGAAGCCCAGAAGCTCAGCCACGTCGGCAGCTACCGGATCAAGCCGTCTAAGGGAGAGGTCGTCTGGTCTGAGGAGACCTACAACATCTACGGTTTCGATACGTCGATGGCGCTGAGTTCGAAGGTGATCAGAGAGCGAGTGCATCCGAGTGACCGCGAAATGGTCGCCGCTGTCTTTGACAAGGGCCTGCGCGACCGCCAGCCATGGGAGATCGAGCATCGGCTCCAGTTGCCCGATGGATCGATCCGGTACGTCCACTGCGTTACACGCGTAGAGACGAACCCGGAGGAGGAACCGGAAGTGTTCGGTGCCATCATCGACATCACGGAACGGGTAAGGAGCGAGGAGGCGCTCCAGAAGGCGCAGGCAGACATTGTCCGGATGAACAGGCTAACGGCGATGGGGGCGGTGACCGTCTCGATCGCTCACGAAATGAACCAGCCACTGATGGCAATCGTCACGAACGCCGCGACTTGTCTGAGTTGGCTCGACCGCGATGTTCCCGACGTTGCGGAAGCCAAGCTTGCGGCCAAGCGGCTTGTCGAGGAAGGAAAGAGAGCGGGCGACGTGCTGCTGAACGTCAGGAGCATGGCCCGGAACTCACGGCCATCCATGGGCGTGGTCGATATCGGGGAAGTGATCTCCCATGTGCTGACGATGCTCCGCACCGAATTCAGGATCCGCCAGATCGATGTTTTCGTCTCCGTTTCTACTGGTATTCCGGCGATACGCGGCGACAAGGTTCAGCTCCAGCAGGTGCTTCTCAACCTCATGCTGAATGCTGCCGAGGCCATCGGAGCCAACGACGGCGCGCGAAGGATCGACCTCACCGCCGAAGAGGACGGTTCGCGATCTGTCGTGGTGAGGGTCGAGGACACGGGAGAGGGGATCGACCCCATTGCGTCGGAACGGATCTTCGAAGCATTCTTCTCCACCAAGCAACAGGGCACTGGGATGGGCCTGGCCATTTCCAAGTCGATCATCAGTGCCCACAGCGGCACGCTGTCTGCCCGGCCTAGAGCAGGCGGCGGCGCCGTGTTCGAATTCTCGATACCGTTCGCAGGGGAAAGCAGATGAACCAGAAGCCACGCGACGACGGCGCCTGCCATATCGTGGTGATCGAGGACGACATTGGTGTACGGGAGTCGCTGGTCGGCCTGCTGCGCTCTATGAAGTTCAACGTGACGGCCTTCTCCTCGGCCGCCGACTTCATGGCCAAGGGAAAGCTGACGAGCGTGGGATGCATGATCCTCGACGTCCGGCTTCCCGGCCAGAGCGGTATCGAGTTCTTCGAGGAGGTCAGGGCAGGCGGCTTCCAAAGGCCCGTTATCTTCATGAGCGGCCATGCCGACGTTCCGATCGCGGTGCGGGCGATGAAGGCAGGAGCGGCTGAGTTCCTGACGAAGCCCGTCCGCGAGCAGGACCTTCTCGACGCCGTGAACAAGGCGGTGAAGCTGGACAACCGCACCACATTGAAGCAGCAGGCCGCTAGCAATGCACGAGCCGACTTCCAATCCCTGACGAAGCGGGAACAGGAAGTGCTGGCCCGCGTTGTCGAAGGTCAAAAGAACAAGCAGATTTCGGCCGCCCTGGGCATTACCGAGGCTACAGTGAAGCTCCATCGGGGTAACGTGATGCAGAAGATGCATGTGCTGACGCTGCCGGAGCTGGTGCGCCACTACGACTTGCTGGAATTGAACGAGCCTTTCGGCCACGCCAAGGATTGAGCCATGATCGCAATGACAAAGCCTTCGCTGGTGGTGTGTGTCGAGGACGACGAACCCGTGCGAGATGCCTTGAGAGGACTGCTGCGGGCATCGGGCATAAACGCGGCGTCGTTTGCTTCTGCCGAGGAATTTCTCGACTCCGACGAATTGCAGACGGCGACTTGTCTGGTGACGGATATACAGCTTGGAGGCATTTCGGGCCTCGATCTCCTGGATCGGCTTGCCGGGATGTCCGTGGTCATTCCCTCCATCCTCATAACCGCGCATACCGACGTTGCGGCGGGCGACCGCGCACGAAGCTCGGGTGCCATGAAGGTCTTCCTGAAGCCTGTCAGCCCGAGCGAACTGCTGCAGGCGATTCGGACGGCGCTGGCAAACGCCTCCTAACGGCGCCTCACCGCATCTTGCTCGACTCTGGGCAATCACAGGCGCAATCTCCTAGCCACTTAAGGGCCGCAGGACTGACAAGTCGCGATCACAGGTCCGGAGATTTCGGAGACCACCATGGCCGACGCCAGTCTGACGCTTTTGAGTGCCCGAGAGGTCAAGGGCCCGTCGCGGTTGCTCGCGAGAATGAAGCGGAACCGCGGCTTGTCGTCGACGCCCCCCTGCCAGAGCCGCTGTCACACGGGCGCGTGTTCATCCAGTACCGGACAGAAAACATTCCCATCGTTCCGGTATTTGGAGTGGGTGCCCTCGACGTCTCGCCAAGGAAGCCCCTGCACATCACGGTCGACGACCTGCCATGGCACTTCGTCGACGCGAACGGCCAGACGCTCATCGTGGTCGGGCTGAAGCCCGGCCGACATAGGATCCTCATCGAGCTTGCGGATCCAACGCATTGGGTCATTACCTCGGAGACGATCGAGTTCGTCGTCCCTAACGCAGACTGAATAACTTCATAGCTCCCAAGGCGATCGCAGCGGTTCAGCTCCCCTACTGCAAGGCCGTCCCCTCGCTTAGGCCGCGATCACCTCATGAGAGACCCCCGCTCTTTCCCCGGCGGGGGCCTCTTTCCGCACGTCGAACCGTCGAGAGATCGCCATGTCGCAGCAGGACGTTCAGTTGTGCGCAACCCCATCGCCGTCGAGGTCCTTCAGTTGCCGGACGGCGCGCTTCTGTCGCCCGAGCCGACCCCAGATGAACTCCACATGTGGCGAGCCAATCTCGCCCTGGACATCGAGGCTGCGCTGAGGCGCCAGGCCGCCGCGCGGCTTCGCAGACGGCTAGCATTTCCCCGAGACGATCAAGTCACGCAGGTCTCCGTTGTCATCTTGGCATGGATCGCGGCCTTGCAGGTCTCTTCCTCGATCGCCAACTGTCACGACGACGGACGAACACGTCCAAGACTGTTCCCAAAGAACCAATAAGATCGTCAGCAGCGTCCGCGCGCGCCTGCTCGCGCACGAATGGATGGCTATCATGACAGGAAGAACATTGATCGAGATGTCGCCCAGTGAGAGAGCAGACATGCTGATGCTCGTGGTGAACGCCCTGGAAAGCGTCGCCGAGGATGCCGGCGAGCGAGGTGACCTGAAATCCGCCCGAAATGCGACCTATCTCGCATGCTCGATTCGAGGGTGCGGCATCGAAGCTTCTACGGATATGCTTCGGGCCGCGGAGATTCTGCTAGAGCAGGGCATCAGTTACGTCGTAAGCCTTTCCGAACGCTTCGAGGGCGTCTCGGACGAATCCGACGAACCTGAGGTGTCTTCAGAGCACCAGTCTCGTATCCTTCATTGAGGCAGCCTAAGGAAACAAATTGGCCTACGAACCAAAGCCCGGCGAGATCTGCATCTTCGACAACGAGAAGGCTGGACACGAGAACGCACCGGATCACCGCGGCTACTTCGTGGCACATCGCGACATTAAAGCGGGTGAAAAAATTCCGATCGTCCTGTGGACGGGCAGGCCTGGAAGCGTCCGTACCTTCGGCGGACGCATATCAGAGCGACAGAGTTCGGATGCGGACACGGCGGCTGTCCCGGCCGACCTGTTCGGCAATCCGCTGGAGAAGTGAAGGCTGCGCGTCAGCCCTCACTTTGTTTCACGATTTCAAGTTTTGGCGATGGGCGCACCAACGGACGCCTCCGGAGCAGCCGGAGATGGCTGGCCTCGACCGCCGCGTCGACGATGGACTTCCAGTCTTCTTCGGCCTGGCGGGCGAACTCGACGAACAGGATTGCGTTTTTTGCCGCAAGGCCGATGAGGCCGATCTGGGTCAGGACGTTGTTGTCCATGTCACGAAGGAATACACCAATCAGGGCCGCCAGGACGGCGAGAGGGACGATCAGAATGATCGCGAGGGGAAGGACCCAGCTCTCGTATTGGGCGGACAGCGCAAGGAATACGAAGATCACCGACAAAGCGAAGATGAAGGTCCCGGAGCTGCCCGTGTGTGTCTCCTGGTAGGCAAGTTCGGTCCATTCAGGTGCAGCCCGGAGGAAGCACCTTGGCCACGATCTCCTCCATCTTCTTGATCGCTGCTCCGGTGGAGGTGCCCGGCGTCGGGTTCCCCTGCAGCGGTACCGAGACATAAATGTTATAGCGCTGGACGAGCGTCGGCCCGCTCGTATCCTGGATGTCCATGACGGTTCCGAGCCGGACGAGGGCACCCTTTGCCGACCTCACCTTGAGTGCGAGGATGTCGTCCCTGTCCATCCGGAATTGGCGATCTGCCTGAGCCCGGAGGTCGGGACGTCGAGCTAGCGCGCCTTGTCGCGGTCGATCTCCAAATAGTATTCGGGGCTCGATTCCGAGAGGTGGTGAAGACGCCTGTCAGTCCTTCATCGGCGGCGCGGCCCGGCGGCAGCTCCCGCAACGAGTGTCAGAGTGTTCGCAATAGGATGGGTGCAGCCGACGCGTGGAGGTGCCGAAGGAGAGACGACCGGGTCCCCATTGACGTCGACGGCACTCGGTCGGCAGGGAGGCGGACACCTGCCGACTGGTTCTGTCAGGCCGCGTGGTGCTCGACCTTTGGGAAATCGACCTCGGTCTTGAAGACCTCGTTCATGTAGTTGGTGAAGGTGTTTGCGGCGACGTGGGCAACGATTTCGAGAAGCTCCTCGTCATCGAACCCAGCGGCTCTCATTGCATGCAGCTCGTCTTCGCTCACGGATCCACGCTCCTCGGCGACCTTGACCGCGAACTTCACGGCAGCATCGGCTCGCGCATCCGAGGATCCGCCGCGCCGAGCTGCCGCGATCTCGTCGATACTGAGCTTGGTCACGTGGGTTCCGGTGTAGGTGTGAGCGGCGAGGCAATAGCCGCACCCGTTCTTCTGGGCGATAGCAAGCGCGATTCTCTCGCGGATCTTCTTGTCCAGCTTGCCCTTGCCGAGCGCGCCGTTGAGCCCCGCATAGGCCTCTAGTACCGCTGGACTGTTGGACATCATGCGGAAGACGTTCGGGACGCCGCCCATTTGCTTCTTGATCGCCTCGAGTCTCGGGCGAGCAGCCTCGGGCGCCGCTTCGATGGAAGGATGCAGAGTTACGCGTGTCATCTCAGGACTCCTCAAGAAAGGGCTGGGTGCCGCTAGTGCAGCTCGTGGGATGGACGATCGGGGTCGATGACCGGGAGATCGATGGTCGTGGCATTGCGTCGACGAAGCCCCCGGACGGACGACGTGGGACGGCTGCGGCGAGCGTTGCGCCATCTGCGTGGGGTGACGGAGGTCATCTTCTTGAAGACCGTCGTAAAATGAGGCTGGTTCTGGAACCCGCATTGAAGGGCGATGTCCACAAGTGGGAGATCAGTTCCCAGCAGCAGCTTCGCGGCTTCCTGAATGCGAAGACGCAGAAGGAATTCATGTGCGCTCATCGAGGTGGCCGCCTTGAAGGTAGCGGCGAAGTGGGCGCGCGAGAAGCCCGCGACGTCCGCCAGCTCTTCAAGGGTCAGGCGCTGGTCGAGCCTCGCTTCTGCATGGCGCCGCACTCGGTTCAGCCGCCAGGTGGACAGGGGATGCACGCGGGGCAGGGACTGATAGCGCTCGAATGCCCGTGCCGAGAATTCGCGCGCAAGGTCGCTTCTTCGCGCCGCCGAGCTTTCCGACACGTCATCGATCAGTTCTGAGAGACGCTCGTCACGAATGTTAAAGCGGCCGCCGATGACCTGGCAAGGCCAGGAGTGCCGTTCGCGCAGGAACGTCAGGACGTACAGGCAGGCATCCGACTGCAGCTCCACGGAAATCGGATCAGAGCCTTCAATGAATGCGATGCTGTCTTCCACCAAGACGCCCTGATAGAGGACGCATCCTTTCTGCTCGAGGCGAAGCTCGGAATCGCGGTCTGCAAGGATGAAGGTGCCAGCTCCAGCGCTGAGCGAAGTGGTGATCGCGCGGCTTCCATTCTCGCGGGTGAGCTTCGCAAGGAAGATGTTGGGGTCAGCAACTTGATAGTGCTCCACATGCAGGCAGTCATCGAAGGTTTCGAAGACGTCGCCTGTCATGCCCAGGCTCACCTTGATGGCGATATCGGGGTGCATGTCATGCTCCTGTTGTTAACGGTGTTGCGGGGACGCCAGGCCTAATCCTCGGCGGCGCGCTCGATCATCGCTGCGACCTTGTCGGGGTGCGAGATCATCACGACGTGGGACGACCCCTTGACCTCCACCGCTTCCTTCGCGTTAGCGCGCTTGGCCATGTAGGCATGCAGTGCGGGAGGAAGGTTTTTGTCCTCGGAGCCGAAGATGAAGTGCGAGGGCAGAGACTTCCACGCGGGTTCGGTCGATGGCTCTTCGAAGGCTTCTGCCGCGATCGGGCGCTGCTCGGCTCCCATCAGCGCTGCCTTGTCCTTCGGCACGTCAGCCGCGAACTGTTTCCAGAACTTGCTCTGCTCGATGTAGAGGTCGTGCTTGCCATCCGGCTGAAGGACAGGCGGTGCAAGCGTGCCGCCCAGCGTGCTACCGGAGAACTTCTTGCCCAGCTCGCTGACGCTCTCACCGTTCTCCGGAGCAAGGCCGGACACGAAGACGAGTGACTTGACCCCAGTATCCTTGATCGAGACGTCGCTGATGACCGACCCACCATAGGAGTGACCGACGAGCACGATTGGGCCTTTGATCGACTTCAGCACCTGGCTGACGTAATCGGAGTCGTATTTCAGACCCCGCAGAGGGTTGGCGATAGCGACGACTGGATAGCCGTCCTTCAGGAGTTTTGTCGCCACGCCGTCCCAGCTCGCGGACTCTGCGAAGGCGCCGTGCACGAGAACGACGGTCGGTTTGGAGGCGGCGAGCGCTGATCCGCTCAGCAGGAGTGCTGCCAACATTGCGGTGCTTGAAAGGAACTTCTTCATGGATGTCACCTCTATGAGCGCCGGGATCCGAATGTCCCTATGGCACTGGTTTCATTGAGGTGACGCTACATCTTGCGGCGCGGAGATAGTGTGAGATGTCGGGAAGGGGTGTGAGACGATGTTGGGCGGGCAGGAGGCTGTCCGGCGCAAAAAGCGCACCGCAGGTCATCCCCTGCGGTGCCCTCGATATCGGGGCTTTGTCCAATAGCATGAACAGCTTGGCCAACGCGGTCACGCGCGGTCTGCGCCTACGAGAAGGCGAGCCTGAGTTGGACCTCACTCGGTGTCCTTGGCCAGGCGGATGTCTATCTCGCGCTCCATAAAGCTCCATTCCTTCGTCGCCCTAAGTTCGCTCAGCACGTCTTCGAATGCGGGCTCGTCGGCAGGAGCGAAGTCGAGGAAGCCTAGAAAATCGAAGGGTGCATCCATTTCCAGATCCCGGCAGTGGAGCAGCCGCCGGGCGATCGCGGGCAGAAAGCGCAGTCCTATCGCAATATGATGCGACTGCTCCTCGAGAACGGCGCGGCGTTCGTCCTGTGTCATTGCCCACCAGTCGGCGGACTTTTGCAGTAGGATGAGAGCGGCTCTTGTCGCTTCCGGGCGGCCGATCGGCTCCTGCCTTTCCACGAGCGAACGCTTTTCGTCACGTGTAGTGTATCGGTCGTTGGTGGCGACCCCGCGAAGGATCCAGGCGGCGTCGGATGCTTCCGCCGGGCCGTTCCCTGAAAGCATGGCCACTCGGGATACCGCAGCTAATGGTGGTCCCAAGAGGGCGCGCTGCGAAACGACGATCCATCCGCCCTGGTTGCCGCCAACAAACGTCGTTGCTCTCGGGTTCGGTGCGCCGAAATCGGTCATGAGAAGCTCCAGGGAATCTGGTCGGCGATCAGGCGTTGATGGCCATATCCACCGCAGACAGCAGATCCTGATGCCGCACTGGTTTCGTCAGGAACTCGACAGCGCCGGCCTTCATGGCGCGAACCGACATCGGAATGTCCGCGTTGCCGCTGATGAAGACGATCCGCTGACGGAGACCCGACTTCATGAGTTCGGCCTGGAAGTCCAAGCCGCTCTGTCCGGGGAGGCCGACGTCGAGTATCAGACAATCCGCGCGATGTACACTGTCGCTTTCCTCATAGGCCTTCACCGAGGGAAATGATCCCACGCAGTGACCGACCGACCGGAGGAGCCCGGTTATCGCGCGTCGGACGCCATCGTCGTCGTCGATCAGGACTATGTACGGCTTGTCCTTGTCAACCTTCTCTACGATGTCGATTGTCGGCTGCGGTGCGATGCCAAGGGAAGGGGCCAGGCCACCTTGCGGCGCTGTATCGTCCCGAACGAGCATGTATCCGCGGCGAACGATAGTCTTGATCATATCCCCGTGGTCGCCCAGCGCCCTACGAAGCGAGCCGATCTGGAAACGGAGGTTGCACTCCTCGACGACCATCGACGGCCAGACCTCGTCGAAGATCTCTTCCTTGCTCACGATGCCACCGTTGTGCCGCAGGAGGACCATGAGTAGATCGAACGCGCGTCCACCGATCTCTCGGGGTCGGCCGTCCATGAGGAGCTGTCTCGAGTGGGGGACGGCGCAGAAGCGGCCGAAGCTTATGGCGTCGTCGCCTGTTTCGCGCGGCCCATGGTGCGGTGGCTGTGCGTCCCGAGACTTCGGACGGTCTGTCGAATTTGCGAACGGAACTTGCATGGCTGACTCCCCAGTCGGCTGCGGATGTCGCCGCATGTGTGGGATCGCGAAGTTGGCTTCGTTCTCTTCCCCGGCCCGCGGAGGCATCGACATCAATGTGTGATCGCGAGAGCAACCTAGCCCCGCAGGCAATGGTGAACAATCCGACTCTTGTCGCTAGAACACGGCCAAGGTCGATGCGGACTCGACCTTAGTCTAGGTTTTCCGAGCGGATCTGGACATCTCACGGGATCTCACCCGGCTTCACGACAACTACCTCGTGATCGTTGCCGGGGAAGAGTATTGCTCAATCGACTTGAGCATAATGGTTCAAGCGGATCTGGCACCGAGCTAAAATAGCTCCGCATTGTGCAGATCGGCTTTCCTCGATCGAAGCTCGGCCGAATTTGGATCGAGGCCGCCACCACGCTTCCTCCCAGCGTGGTGGCACTTCTTCAGGCACGCTGTCAACCAATGGAGCGGGTAATGACCAAACACGACTATGCCTTATCAAGACGCGGTTTCTGCCTTTGCTGCCTTGGCGGCGCGACGGTTGCCGCCACGGGCGCGTGGCTGACGCCCCGCGCGGCCTTCGCGGCCGCCAAGAGCCAGGTCCTGATCATCCGCGAGGCCGCCGCCAAAGCCGACATCGCGACCACAAAACTTCGCGGCGGCGTGAACGTACTCGTCGGTTCGGGCGGCAACGTCGCCGCCGTCACTGGCAAGGACGGCAAGCTGCTGGTCGACGCCGGAATAACCGCCACGCGTCCGCGTCTGGAAAAGGCTCTGGCGGATATCGGTCCGGAGCCGATCACTCATCTCATCGACACTCACTGGCACTTCGACCATACCGACGGCAATGAATGGCTGAACTCCGAAGGTGCCGCCATTATGGCGCATCCGAACACCCTGAAGCATCTCGAAGCCGCCACCCGCGTCGATGACTGGAACTTCGACTTCCCACCGTCCCCGAAGGGCGCGCTGCCGACCCGCCTGATGAAGGGCAACGAGGAAACGCTGAAGCTCGACAACAAGACGATCAAACTCAGGTACTACGGCCCTGCTCACACCGACAGCGACATTTCGGTGTTCTTCGAGGAGGACAACGTGATCCATGTCGGTGACACGCTTTGGACCGGGCTATACCCGTTCATCGACTCTTCGACGGGCGGCAGTATCGACGGCCAGATCGCCGCGGCAGAAGCGAACATAAAGATGGTCGACAAGGAGACCGTCGTTATCCCTGGTCACGGCGACATCGCGAACCGCGAAGACATCAAGGTCTGGCTCGACATGCTCGTCGGTGCCAGAGAGGAGGTGGCCAAAATGAAAAAGGCTGGCCGCTCCGTCGAGGAAACCATCGCTGCCAACCCGACCAAGCAATGGGACGCCAAGTTCGGCCAGTGGGTGATACCTCCGGCGCTCTTCACGCGTGTTGTCTACGAAGGCGTCTGAAGGCATTCTGGCCCGAGGGCTGCCGGAGGAGGGTGACTATGGACATCGCGCATCAGGTCTCGAGCGACGTAGCCTTCACGACAAGCGTGAAGGCGATCCAGGAACGCAAGGGGTCTCGACGTTCGTATTTGCGGATGGAAGAGCGTGGTGGGTGGGCGACCACGATCACACCCGACCTAAAAGACTACATCGAGAAGCAGATCAGCGTGTTTCTCGCCACGGTAAATTCCGAGGGTCAGCCATACATCCAGCATCGTGGCGGCCCTCCGGGGTTTCTTCGGGTGATTGACGAAACGACGATCGGCTTCGTCGACTTCGTTGGAAATCGGCAGTTCATCTCGCAGGGAAACCTGGTCGAGAACGACAAGGCACATCTTTTTCTCATCGACTACGGCAGTCGATCCCGGGTGAAGATCTGGGGTACTGCCAAGGTCGTCGAAGGCGACGAGGAAACGGTCAAGAAGTTGATGCCCGAAGGATACGCAGCGAGGCCGGAACAGGTGATTCTCTTCAAGGTGACGGCCTGGGATGCGAATTGCCCGCAGCATATCCCGCTGCGGTTTGAGGCAGACGAGGTGCTTAAGGCAATCGAGACAAGGGATACGCGCATCAGGGAACTGGAAGCGCAAGTCGCAGCATTGAAAGCGGCTGCCACCAATCATGGATAGGGACGACAAATGACCCGCCCACCACTGCCACCCTTCACCCTTCAGTCCGCGACCGAGAAGGTCCGGCTTGCCGAGGACGCCTGGAACACTCGGGATCCTGCGAAAGTCGCGCTCGCCTACACGGTCGACAGTCGCTGGCGGAACCGCGCAGAGTTCGTGGTCGGTCGTCCGGCGATAGAAGCATTCCTTGCTCGGAAGTGGGCGAAGGAGCTTGATTATCGACTGATCAAGGAACTCTGGGCCTTCTCAGGAAATCGCGTCGCGGTCCGCTTTGCCTACGAACACCACGATGACAGTGGCACCTGGTTCAGAGCCTATGGCAACGAGAATTGGGAATTCGACGCCGACGGTTTAATGAAGTACCGTCATGCGAGCATCAACGAGCATCCGATTAAGGAAACGGACCGCGCCTTCAAGTGGCCGCTCGGCCGCCGCCCGGACGGGCATTGGGGATTGAGCCATTACGGTTTCTAGCGCCGCAGGAAACCTGATTTAGGAGGGCAGATGTCCAAGCGCACTCAGGTCGATACGAACACGAACGACAACTATCCCCCGCTCCCGCCCATACAGACGGGCATTCGTGGCCTTTGTCCACGATGCGGCAAAGGCCATCTGTTCAAGGGCTTTCTGACGCTTCGTCCAAACTGCGAGGTCTGTGGGCTCGACTACTCCTTCGCCGATCCCGCCGATGGTCCGGCCTTCTTTGTCATCTGTTTTGCCTGCATTCCGACGGTGCTGCTCTCGGTATGGCTCGAGGTCGCGCACAATGCGTCGATCTGGACGCAGATCTTCGTCACCGGACCGTTCCTGCTCGCGACCTGTATTCCACCACTTCGGCCGCTCAAAGGCTGGCTGGTAGCCTCCCAGTATTTCTACAAGGCCCAGGAAGGCAGACTATCCAAGGGCGACGAGATCGATGCCGACTAGAGGAGGTCGTTCATGAAGCCGATTGAACATCGTTCGACGCATAACTTCGATGAAGCGTTGGAGGCGATAAAGATCGCCATCGGCAAAGCAGGGTTGACCATTTTCGCTGAAATCGATCACGCGCAAGCCGCTCGCGAAAACGGGCTGTCGATGCCGGAGACACGCGTTCTCATCTACGGCAACCCGAAAGTCGGGACCCCTTTGATGACGGACGCGCCCTTGACGGCTCTCGACCTACCACTGCGCCTGCTCATCAGGGAGCTTCCCGGAGACAGGGCCGCGATTGCCTATCATCCCCTTGCGGAGATGTTCGAAGCCCTCGGCGTGAAAGGCCAGGACGCGGCTCGTTTCGACAGCGCCCAACGGACGATAGCCGAGGCGGGCTGCATTTCGAGCTGTCGCTAATCATCTGACGAATAGGAAAGACCGCGGCCCACCAAAGCGGAATACTCCAGATCAAGAGGCGACAACGGCGCCTAACGATATTGGAGACCGGAATGCAGCTCTACTACCATCCGCTATCCGGCCACTCGCATCGGGTCAGGCTCTTCCTTACGCTCGTGAACGAGCCGTTCGAACTCGTCGAGGTGGACATCCGCCGGGGTGAGCAGAAGACGAACGAATTCCTGAAGATGAACAGGTTCGGTCAAGTGCCAGTTCTCAAGGATGGCGACGCCGTTATCGCGGACTCGAATGCAATCCTGATCTATCTGGCCAAGAAGCTCGGACGGCACGACTGGCTGCCCGAGGATCCGATGGGTGCGGCGGCCGTTCAGCGCTGGCTCTCGGTCGCAGCAGGCGAGGTGGCATACGGCGTCGCTACGGCACGAAGAATACGGATATCCGGTCCGAAACCTGTCCCGGACGAAGTGCTGTCGAGATCCTATGCGCTCCTGAAGGTTTTGGACGACGAGCTTGAGACAAGGAATTGGCTCGCGGCGTCCTCGCCGACGCTCGCTGATCTGGCCGTGTACGGCTACGTGGCGCGGGCGCCCGAGGGAGGGATCGATCTGACCATCTATCCCAATGTCCAGTCATGGCTGTGCCGGGTCGAGTCTCTCCCTGGCTTCGTGCCTTTCGCCAAGACCGCAGTCGGCGTAGCTGCGCCCGCTTGAGGAAATAGACACCCGCAATTCGGAGGTTCAGCGCATGACATTCAAGCCGGATGTTTCAATCACCAGACGGGAAGCGGTGATCGCCGGATCGGCAGTCGCGCTCGCTCTTGCACTGCCCGCGACGGCTGCCGAAGCCGCCACGAAACAGAAACCATCACCCGCAACGGAGCACAAGTTCATGGGTACTGTGAAAGTGAAGGACGGAACCGAGATCTTCTACAAGGACTGGGGTCCGAAGGATGCGCAGGTCATCATGTTTCACCATGGCTGGCCACTCAGCAGCGACGACTGGGACAATCAAATGTTGTTTTTCATCGCCCAGGGCTACCGGGTCATCGCACACGACCGACGCGGGCATGGCCGCTCTTCCCACAGCCGCACGGGGCACGAGATGGATACGTACGCAGCGGACGTCGCCGAGGTGGTCGAGGCGCTCGATCTCAAGAACGCGGTCCACGTCGGTCATTCGACCGGGGGCGGGGAGGTTGTCCACTATGTCGCCCGCGCCAAGCCCGGCCGCGTCAAGAAGGCGGTGATCGTCGCTGCCGTGCCTCCGGTCATGGTGAAATCGGAGAAGAACCCCGGCGGTCTGCCGATCGAAGTCTTCGACGGCCTCCGGAAGGCGCTCGCCGACAACAGGGCGCAGTTCTACATCGACGTGCCGACCGGGCCGTTCTACGGCTTCAACAGGCCCAATGCGAAAGTCTCGCAAGGTTTGATCAACAACTGGTGGCACCAGGGCATGATGGGCGCCGCAAACGCGCACTACGAGTGTATCAAGGCCTGGTCGGAGACTGACTTCACCGAAGACCTGAAGAAGATCGAGATTCCCGTTCTCGTTATGCACGGCACCGATGACCAGGTCGTACCCTACGCCGACGCCGGGCCGCTGTCGGCCAAGCTTCTGAAAAACGCGACGCTGAAGACGTACGAGGGCTATCCGCACGGGATGCTTTCGACGAACCCGGACGTCCTGAACCCCGACATCCTTGCCTTCATCAAGGCGTAGCCGGAAGCAAGTTGGGAGGCTGGATGTCAGGCCGGCCTTCTCGACGACCTTCGAACCGCCCACGATGGCGCCCCTGTAAAATTAGTTTAGGATCACGAGCGGCCTCAGCCGTTGGCATACGGAGCTTCGTGATGGACCTGTCCCGTTACCAGATGCATTTGCTTCGCGAGGACGCTGTCAGCGCTCTCTATCGAGGCACGGCCAGCGACGGCGGCGCTCCGCTCCTACTGGTCACGGCCGCTTCTCCGGACACCGTCAGCGAATGCCATCCACGCTTCGAATACGTGCTGTCTCTCGCCGACCGCCTCGATGAAAAGTGGGCGGCAACTCCTCTGTCACTGGAACGTTACGATGGCCGGGAGTTCCTGGTGCTGCAGGACCAGGGCGGGCTGCCGCTGACTGCTGAATTAGGCCGTCCATTCGAGCTGGGCCGATTTCTTGCCGTGGCCACGAACGCAGCAGCAGCGGTGAGACAGGTTCACGAACGGGGCCTGATCCACAAGGATCTTCGCCCAGACCGCTTTCTTGCAGATGATTTGGGAGCGGTTCGGCTGCTCGGCTTTGGAAAGGCGGGCTCCCAGACGAGTGTGCCCGAGCTGCCCGCCACAGCGCGTGGCATGGCGGACTCGCTTCCATATGTGTCCCCCGAACAGACGGGGCGAATGAAGGAGCCCGTTGACGAGCGGAGCGATCTCTATTCTCTTGGCATCGTCTTCTATCAGATGCTCACGGGCGAACTTCCGTTCATGGCGGTGGACGCAATGGAATGGATCCATTCCCACGTCGCCCGCCGACCAATACCTCCGAGGGAGCGGCACGATGCCATTCCGCCTGTCGTCCAGTCGATCGTACTTAAGCTCCTCAGCAAGAACCCCGGCGACCGCTATCAGACGGCTGCGGGCCTCGAAAGCGATCTCAGGCGGTGTCTCGGCAGTTTTGCTTCGACGGGACGCGTCGAGGAGTTCGACGTGGCAACAGCAGACGCCCTGCGGCATCTCCAGGTTCCGGACAAGCTCTATGGCCGCTCTGTGGAAATACGCACTCTTTGCGAGTCGTTCGAGGTCGCCAGATCGCCGGGCGGAAAGGCTGTAGCTCTCGTCTCCGGTCCCGCAGGCGTCGGGAAGTCGTCGCTTATTCGAGAACTGCGCAAGTCGATCCCGTTCAGCGGATGTTTGTTTGCAGCCGGGAAGTTCGACCAGTACACGCGCGACATCCCCTACGCCACGATAGCGCAGGCCTTCCGCGGACTTGTACGTCAGATCCTCGGCGCGGGCGAGGCGGAGCTGGGGCGCTGGCGGTTGGCGCTGAGCGAGGCCCTCGGTCCGAACGCGCAATTGATGATCAACCTCATTCCGGAACTTGCGCTGGTGATCGGCGAGCAGCCTCCGGCTCCCGACATGGCGCCCCACGAAGCGAAGTCGCGCTTCAATCTCGTCTTCAGCCGTTTTATTCAGGTGTTTGCGCGGCCGGACAATCCGCTCGTCCTGTTCATAGACGATCTGCAATGGCTGGACATCCCCACGCTTGATCTGCTCGCAAGGATCACCGTGGACGAGGACGTCGCAAATCTCATGCTCATTTGCGCCTACCGCGACGACGAGGTGCCTCGCGGGCATCCGCTGAACGATGCGCGCGATGCCTTCAGGGCCGGAAGCTGCCGTTATGACGAACTGCGTCTTGGCCCGCTGGACGAGGGCGAAATCAGACACCTTCTGGCCGACATGCTTGGGAACGATGTCCCGTCGGTCGCGCGGCTGGCGAAGCTCGTGCAACAGAAGACGGGCGGAAACCCGTTCTTTGTTCTTCATTTCATAGAAGCCCTCGATCTCGAAGGAGCGCTCTCCTACGACCACGAGACCACGAAATGGAGATGGGACGAGAACAGGATCCGCGCGACGAAGATCACCGACAACGTCGCAGATCTCGTGGTCTCGAAGCTGGGCAGGCTTCCGCTCCGCGCTCTCGAGATGGTCAAGCTGATGGCATGTCTCGGGAACGGCACGTCCGCGACTATCCTTTCGCTGATCACAGCCAAGCCGAGGCAGGAGGTCGTCGGCATTCTGTGGGAGGCCGTCGAAGGGGGACTGCTGCTGCGCTCCGACGACGACTTCGTGCTTGTGCACGACAGGGTCCAGGAAGCCGCATACCGCATGGTGTCGGAGGCTGAGAGGCCGGAGATTCATTTTCGGATCGGCTCCGCGCTGATGGAAAAGCTGCCGCCGGGCGCGCTGAAGAAGCATATCTTCGAGGTGGCTGACCAACTCGGGCGCGGCCTCGACCAGGCGGTCGATCCCCACAGACTCGAGAGGATCGCCGAACTTTTCCTCGAAGCTGGCAGGCGCGCCAAGGCATCTGTCGCATACCGTTCCGCCCTCAAATATCTCAAGACGGGCCTGAGCCTGATCGAGAAGGCTGGATGGGAGCGGTACTCAATTAGATTTCCACTCGAACTCGAGAGTGCCGAGTGCGAGTATCTGTCAGGCGAGAACGAGGTCGCGGAAGCCCATCTCGTTCATCTCGCGGCAAAGGCGGAGGACGCGGTTGATCGCGGCGCCGTGGTCGGCCTACGGTCATCCCTCTATCTGACGCTCGGAGACCAGGACAAGGCGGTGGAGGTGGCGCTCGAGTACCTGCGCGACTTCGGGATCGAGTGGTCCGCTAATCCGAGCGACGCCGAGGTTCGCGCGGGCATCGACGATCTGTACGAGCGGCTAGCGGGACGATCCATCGATCAGCTCGTTCACCTTCCGCGGATGGAGGACCGCGACTGGCTCGCCGCGATGGAGGTACTCGCGTACACGATCCTCCCCGCCATCGTCACGGACGGAAATCTCGAGGAACTGATCTACCTGCAGATGGTGTCGCTCAGCCTCCGCCACGGCAACTGCGACGCTTCCTGCTATGCCTACGTCTCGGTCATCATTCCGCTTGGTCTGCGATCGGGCGACTACGCGTCCGGCGGACAGTTCGGCAGGCTGGGGCTGGAGCTTGTCGAGCGTCATGGAATGGATCGCTTCAAGGCCCGCGTCTACGCCTGCTACGGCTGCTTTTGCGTGCCCTGGACCCAGCATCTATCGATCTCGGAGAAGTACTCCCGCCAGGCAATAGCGACAGCGGTTGCCGGGGCAGACCTGGTCTTCAGCGTTGCGCCTGGGGAGGCGCTGGTTGCGCATCTTCTTATCCGCGGTGTCGATCTGGAAGCGGCTCAACGGGACGCGCAACAGTTCTTGGAAGCTGCCAGTAAAACCGGATTTTCGCTGGCGGCCGACGCGGCTGCAGGGCAGCTCCTCCATATCCGGGAACTGCGTGACATTGAAGAGCCTGATCCCGCCCTCCCGGTCCGCGAGGCATTTGAAACCTATCTGGTCGAAGCAGGGGAGCGCCTGAAGCTCGTCCTAGCATGGTACTGGATCCAGAGGATCGTGGCGCGCTATCTGGCGGGAGACTACATCGGCGCACTGGCGGCATCGCGGGAGGCAGCTTCCAACAGAAGTGCGAAGTCGTTCGTCGAAATCGCAGAGTTCCACTTCTACAGCGCTCTCGCACACGCGGCGGCCGCTTCTCGATCCGACGACATGGGTCGCGGCGCGCACGTCGAGGCATTGCGGCTTCACCAGCTCCATGTCGACATCTGGGCCAAGAGCAGTCCCGAGAACTTCGGCAATCGGGCCTTCCTGCTTTCGGCGGAGATGGCACGGCTGGAAAACAGGTCGATCGACGCCCTCGAACTCTATGAGAAGGCGATCGCTTCGGCCCGGCAGCACGGCTTCGTCCAGAACGAGGGGATCGCAAGCGAACTCGCAGGGCGCTTCTCAGGCTCGCTCGGGTTGAAATCGACCGCCGAAAGCTTCCTGAAGAACGCCAGAGCGTGCTTCTCGGCATGGGGTGCGACTGCGATCGTCAGGAGGCTGGACGAAGAGAACCCAGGGATAGGGAGCGAGTCCAACGGGATAGCGAAGTCCGAAGATCACCCTCTGGAAATGGCGGCGGTCGTTGCGATGTCTCAGGCGGTGTCCGGAGAGATCGTTTTGGATCGCTTGATAGAACGCCTGATGGTGACCGTCGTGGAGCATTCCGGCGCAGTCAGGGGATTGCTGCTGCTGCCGAAGGACGGCGAAATGCAGATCGTCTCCGAGGCCGTGACCTATGACGACGGCATATCGGTAAAGCTCAACACGTTCGAGCGAAGGCTGCCGGAGACGGTTCTGGCCTACGTGACCAGGACGCAGGATGTCGTGATCCTGGATGGCGTCGGCAACGAGCATCCGTTCGCCGAAGACCCTTACGTGCGTGAGGTACCATCGACATCCATCCTCTGTCTTCCGATCGTCAAGCAGCAGCAACTCGTCGGCGTCCTCTATCTCGAGAACGGCTTGTCCACCAACCTGTTCAAGCAGGCTCAGGTTGCGGTCCTCCAGTTGCTGGCCTCACAGGCGGCGATCTCCCTGGAGAACGCTGCCCTCTACCAGGCCTCCAAGGACACCCAGGAGAAGGCCCGGCAAGCCGCCGAGGAGCTTCGGCTCGCCTACGACATGATCCCGGCGCTGGCCTGGAACAGCGATATCGACGGCACGCTTTTGAGCTTCAACAAACGTTGGCACGACTTCACCGGGCTTACGCTTGAAGAATCCCTCGGTAACGGATGGATGCGTGCCATTCATCCAGACGACCTCGACAAGGTCGTTGCGAAATGGATCGAGGTGCTCGGTGTGGGCGAGGCGGGTGAGGTTGAGGCGCGGATGATCCGCATGGATGGCGTCGCCCGTTCGTTCCTGATACGCGCGACACCAATGCGTGACCAGCAAGGAGCGATCATCAAATGGTACGGCACCAACATCGATATCGACGACCTGAAACGGATGGAGGAAGCACAGCAGCATCTCTCGCGTGCCGCAAGGCTGACCGCGCTCGGCGAGTTGACGGCTTCCATCGCGCATGAAGTCAACCAGCCGCTAATGGCCATCGTGATGAACGCGGCGACCTGCCTGAAATGGCTGAGCGAAGGCCAGCTGGAAATCGAGGAGGCCCGTCAGGCGGCCGAGCGCATCATTCGTGACAGCCACCGCGCCGGAGACGTCATCGCCAGCATCAGGGCACTCGCGCGAAAGGCGCCGCTCTCGATGGAGGCTGTCGACATCAACGGCATGATCGACGGCGTGATCGTGCTGACGCGTGGCGAATTGCAGCGGCACGGCATATCGCTGGCGACGGATCTTGATCCCGATGTGGTGTCTGTGGTGGGAGACCGCATCCAGCTGCAGCAGGTCGTTCTCAACCTTATCCTTAACGCAGCCGAGGCGATGGGATCGGCAACGGATGGGCCGCGCAGCCTGCATCTTCGAAGCGAACGGCTGGAGGACGGCAAGATCATGGTATCGGTGACGGACAGCGGTCCGGGTGTCGAGCCGTCACGTCGAGACGAGATTTTCGACGCCTTCTTCACGACGAAGACAGCGGGCCTCGGAATGGGTCTGTCGATCTGCCGCTCGATCGTCGAGGCCCATGGCGGCACGCTGTGGGTGAGGGCGAACGAGCCGACAGGAAGCGTCTTCTCCTTCACCTTGAAAGGAGGCGCTGTCGTCCGGACGGCTCCGTAGGGTCTATTGACCAGGCGGTGTCGGTTCTGCGGGATGTATAATTCCGGCGAACTGGACCTGTTCTCGTTCGCTGCCACGGAAGCAGCGGCCCCAGGACTCTACAGGACGATAGATGTCGAGCGCTCCCCTGACCCGATAGGTGGCGTGGTAGCGGCCGCATGAGGTGATGGCGGTGTGTATTGCGAGCGCGACATTTGCCAGGTCGTCGGGATGGATGCGCTCGAGATAGGCGCACATCTTCTGCCCGCTGATCGCGCTTTCGGCAGGCAAGCCGTAGAGAAGTGCGACCGCGCTGTCGGCGAACATCACATCCGCGCTGACGTTCCAAGTGAAAATTCCTGCCTCCTCGACTTCGAGCGGGCCGAAGGACTGCAGATCAAAAATCATGTACGGTTCCGATCCTTGGAGTTTGCCGAATTGGTACCGCCGCGCCACGGTTTCTGCAACCTGAAGGCGGTCTATCGCTCTATTTCTCACAAGAACTCACAAATGCAACAACGCTCCCCTCTAAGGGAATATTTGGACAGAGCGAAAGCTCGGGAGGGATCGCATCCAAATTTGGCGTCTGACGAGCGTTTGACGCGCGATTTTCCTGCGTTGTCACCTAAGGTCGGCCCCACAGGCTTGCCTTCCCAATGCGCGATGCATGGTTGAATATTACAGAGAGTGTCTGGCGAAAACGCCCCTCAACTCACAGGAACATACTCGCCAATGCGACGGTGCGGGAACACCCTGTCATCGCCGCGGCCAGTCGTCCGACGGCGTTGAGGAGGCTTTAATGAATCCGGACCGTGCACACCTTCCGTCGGAAGTCTTCTCGCGGGGCTTTCACAATCTCCGTCATGGCCAGTTCGACATCACCGTGCTGAGCGACGGCTACATCACGCTTCCGTGGGACATCCTGATGCCGGAAGCGTCATCCGACGAGCGTGGAACGATCCTCGGGCGGCTCGGAGGCGATGCGGACAGCGCGCCCCTTCAGACCAACGTCCCGCTGATCCGCCACGGCGTCGATATCATGCTCGTGGACACGGGCGCGGGATCGAACTTTCAGCCTAGCGATGGACGCCTTGCGGAAAACCTGGCGTTTATTGGCGTTGACTTCGAATCCGTCACCAAGGTGATCTTTACCCACGCTCATCCCGATCATTCGGGCGGGACGACGAGATCCGATGGCTCGCTGATGTTTCCCAACGCCCACTACTACGTCAGTGAGGCCGAATGGTCGTTTTGGACCGATCCCGACTACGAGACGGCGATGCCAAAGCCCCTGCATGAGTTCGCCCGAGGGGCGCAGCGGGATCTGGTCGCCGTTAAGGACAGGCTTACTCTGGTCAAGCCGGGAGACGAGATCGTACCGGGCATGAGTGTGGTGAGCACTCGGGGACATACGCCCGGACACATTTCGCTGGAACTCGCAGGCGATGGAAATCTCCTCATCTCTGGCGATGTCATTCCGAACAACGTCGTTTCCTTCGAGAACCCGAGATGGCACTTCGGCTTCGATACTGAGCCGGACATCGCCCTAAAGAATAGGGCTTCGCTGCTCGACAAGGCGGCAAACGAAAAGCTTCGCATGCTCGGCTACCACTGGACCTATCCGGGCGTTGGCTACGTGGAGCGGGCGGGGACTGCATTCAGGTTCGTGGAGGGCTGACGCCAATGAGTGCACGCAATCACCGAAGCTTCCCCAGAGTGCCTGCGGGCATGTACGGCATAGTGCTCGGCCTCGCCGGACTTGGCGGAGACTGGCGGCTGGCGCACGAACTCTGGGGTTTTCCCGCGATAGTCGGCGAGGCGATCAACGTGGTCGCCATCGCCGTCTGGGTGACGATCAGCGTCTTCTACGCTGCCAAATGGATCTTTGCTAGGGAAGAGGCCCTGGAAGAGGCCGAGCACCCGATCCACTGCTGTTTCATCGGCCTTGCAGGCGTTGCGACGATGCTCGTGGCCCGAGCTGTCCTGCCGTATTCGCATCCAGTGGCTCTCGTCCTCCTGTTCCTCGGTATGGCATTCTCGATTCTCTTCGCCACATGGCGAACCGGGATCATGTGGCGCGGCGGCCGCGACCACGAGGCGACGACGGCCATCCTCTATCTTCCGACCGTGGCGGGATCTCTCGTGTCGGCACTTGTCCTTGGTTCGTTCGGATACACGGGACTCGCGCAGTTGATTTTCGGCGCTGGGATGTTCACCTGGGCAGCTACCGAGTCCGTCCTGCTGCAGCGTCTGCTGACTGCGCCGGAAATGGCTCCAGCACTTCGGCCGACGCTCGGCATCGTTCTGGCTCCGCCTGCGGTCGCGTGTGCCGCCTACTTGAGCATGACGTCCGGCCCGCCTGACCTCTTCGCAAACGGGCTGCTGGGCTACTGCCTTCTGCAAGCGGCGCTTCTCGTTCGCGTCGTGCCTTGGATCATGAAGCAGCCGTTCGCCCCTTCATATTGGGCGGCAACGCTCGGCACTACTGCGTTGGCATCTGCGTCCATGAGAATGGCATCCCGCGGCGGAGACGGCATCGGAGGCCAGCTGGCGCCTTACCTTTTCTTGTTTGCAAACGTCGTTGTCGGGGCAATCGCAATAGGAACGATGGCCCTGCTGATCCAGGGCAGGCTTTTGACCGTCTCGCACCCACGGGCGGCGGAGTGAAGACGACCAAGCCGTCCAAATGTCAGTTGATGCTGCCGTGCGGAAGTCTGAAAAGATGTCTTATCTTGGCTGCCAATGAAACCGGATGGGCCTCCGCACCAGCGTTCCCGTTGGCCCTCAGGTGCTCCTCGGTCTCGACACGCTTCGCCAGGAGCTGGCTGAGTTCCTCGACAAGGGCAGGGCGCTCATGCATGACACTCGCTAGATGGTCCTTCGAAATCTCGTAGACCACCACGAAGGTGAGTGCGCGCATGGTGGCTGGCTCCGGCGCGCCCATGAGAACACCCCGCTCACCGAACAGGTCGCCGGGCGCCAGGCGCGTCAGTTCCTCGCTCCTTCCATCTTCCTCGTCCCGCTCGACCGATACGACACCGCTCCGGACGATCATCAGAGATGTCATCGAAGCGTTCTGCGGAGCTATGACAAGGCCCTTCTTGAAGGTGCAACGCTTCATGGTGTTCGCCACCGTCTCCATCTCGTCTTCGGTGAGAGCCGAGAACAGCGGGATCGATGTCAGCAGGCGCCATGGCGTGCCGGGATGCTTTGAGCTTTCAGCAGGCGACGCCTCTGTCAGTGCGTTCGCCGCGGTCGACAGCTGAATTCCTGCCGCCTTAGCGTGCCTAAAGACGAGGTCGAAGATCTCATTCTTGGCGATCCCAGTCCGGCCGAGGTTAGCGACTTTGAAGGAGAGCTCGACCTCGACCGCGGAACCATCGAGGCCCGTGACTGAGACCGACGGCGCCGGGTATTTGAGGATCGTGTTCGCGCTGAGGAGGACCGTCTTCATCGTCTCCTCGATGACCGCCGGCGACCGTGTCGGCAATGCTCTGATGACGACCTTCGAGCCATGAACGGAGTCGGTGCCAGTAAGGTTCGTCAACGTGGCTTTGGCCAGGGTGCTGTTGGGCACGATCACGAGGTCGTTGGTATCGTTGAGCAGGTGCGTCGACCTCCAGTTCGTCTCGACCACCTGTCCACGGGCGCCTCCCTCGACCTCGATCCAATCCCCGACGGTATATGGCCGACCAAGGTTCAGCGCGATCCCTGAAAAGACGTCATTGAGCGTGCTCTGGAGCGCGAGACCCAGGACGATGGCGAAGACGCCAGACGTCGCTACCAGGGTACGTACCGGAAGATCGAATACGAACGCAATGATCGAAAGAGCCGCGCCGAGGTATATGAAGGCCACGAGCAAATCCTGGATCAGGCGGCCCTCCCGAGGTTTTCGCTCGAAGATCAGGAAGACGCGCACCGAACTCGCGAGCACCATCGCTCCGCCTGCCCACCAGGTGGCTTTGGCGACGCCGATGAACATCTTGTGGGTGAGGTCCTCGTCGCCAGTGACCGTTGTCCATGGAGCGACGTCGTGACCCACGAGCAGGATGGTGAGGATGGCGAAGAAAGCGATGTGGACGATGAAGCGGTGCGTCGGGCGGCCCCGGACAAGCGTTCTCGCTACGACGAGTGCAACGACCAGCGCCGCGAACTGCGTGATCGGATCGAGCAGAAGGCGAAGCACGTCGTCCAGGTTCATAGGGTCACTTCATGTGGTTGGTTTCGATCCGCGCAATTGACAGTGCAAGCGCTGCCCTCGTCAAGAAGGAGACATGACGAGAGAGGGAGGGGCGGCCGAAAGAGGACTGCCCCGTGGAAGCTCAGACCTGAGCCTTGCCGCCGTCGGCGAAGAGTTCGACGCCGTTCACGAAGCTGGAATCGTCGGAAGCCAGAAAAAGCGCTGCTTTTGCGATCTCTTCAGGCTCGCCGACGCGGCCCAGCGGGATCGTGGACGCGAGAGCATCGAGGAAGCCCTGTTGCGCGTTCTTGTCGTCGCCCACGAGTTCCACAAGGCCGGGAGTGCGGGTCGGTCCAGGCGACAGCACATTCACGCGAACGCCCTTGCCCTTGAGGTCGAGCGCCCACGAACGGGCAAGGTTGCGTACTGCTGCCTTCGAGGCGGAGTAGACGGAGAACGCTTCCGTTCCTTCAATACTGGTCGTGGAGCCGATCAGGACGACCGAGGAGCCTTTGTTGAGAAGAGGAAGCGCCTTCTGTACTGTGAAGATCACGGCCTTCACGTTGCGCCCGAAAGTGTCGTCGACCTGCTCTTCGGTGATCTGACCGAGAGGAAGCACGCTCCCGCCGCCCGCGTTGACGACGATGGCGTCGAGACGTCCGTGGTCGGCCTTCACCTGGGCAAACAGGCGGTCGAGGTCTTCCATCTTGGTGGAGTCGGCATTGACGGCGGTAACGCTGCCACCGATGTCAGCGACTGCGGCGTCGAGCTGTTCCTTGCGGCGTCCAGTGATGTAAACGTGGGCGCCCTCGGCGGCGAACAGCTTTGCGGTGGCGAGGCCAATGCCGCTGTTGGCGCCTGTCACGATGGCGACCTTGTTCTCAAGTCTCTTGGTCATGCGTTTCTCCTTATTGGGGACGTGCGAAGGCGTTCAGCCAGAACACGCTCGGGCTGTTGAGGTATGGTGTAGTGGGGAGGAGCTATCTGGGTGCTCTCAACCCTGTGGAATATGTTCGCTGGATGGGAATGTAGCTCGCTCGGGGCTGTTGGGCTTTCGATTAAGTCGGATTGATCTATTCACTTGCGGCACAAACAAACGGGCTTCCGCCTCGTGACGGAAGCCCACGTCGAACTCAGGCGGGGGTGGTCGCCCAGGTCCGCCGTGTTCCGAGATAGGTGCTCGGCCGAACGGGCCCAATGCCCCAAATTTGGTGTATGCAGCTGAGCGATGCGCGGTCGTCTAACGCAATCTCACACCGAGACGGTCCAAATCATGGTAGTGGTGGCAAAGGGTAGGTCATGAGCCATCACGATCGTCACATATGGGACAGGGAGCCCCGTCGGCTGGCGGCCTTCGAGGTCGCGATACGCGACGTCGTGGGGAAGTTCGGGCTGAACTTCTTCCTGGTTTCCGTCTTTCCAGAGGCGGCTCGTGGCGGCCTTCTCGATAACCTGATCACGACCAATTGGCCGGGCGATCTCCTGCAAAGCTATCGGTCGACCGACATGTTCACCCAGAGCAACATCGTCGCAAAGCTGAAGGAAAGCGTGCTCCCGGTCTCGTCGGAGCAATTGCTCTTTGCCCGGGCGGAAAGGGAAGGCGTGGCAAGCCAGATTGGCGGGGTGTTTTATGACGACGGCTTCGCGTGCAATGTGGGAATCTCCCTGCATGACGCCAAGGCGCGGCAATATCTCTTCATGCTTTCGGGATCGAACTGCTCGAATGCAGAGCTCGCCGATCTGGTATACGATTTGATGACCGCCTTGGACGATCTCACGCGCGGCAGCGGCGCGATCAAGCTTCTCTCGCGAAGGGAAATCGAGTTCCTCCGGTGGTCAGCGGCAGGCAAGAGCAGCGACGAGATCGCTATTATCCTCGGTCTGAGCAGCCACACGGTGACGGCATACTTAAAAACTGCCATCAAGAAGCTAGGCGTGACCACCCGCATTCAAGCTGTCGTCGCGGCCTATCGGCTGAAGCTGCTCTGAGCAGCATGCTCGGCAGTGTGCAGCCCTCATGCTTTCTGTGTCTTCCTCGTGGGCTAAATCCGGAAACGGACATTGCATTCCTCGAACACCATCGACGGCCACACCTCGCTCAGGGTGTTCCTTGCTAACGATCCCGCCATTCGATCTCCGCGGCATCGTGTCGTCGGGAAAGCCGACGGCTTTGGCTAGCATGCTCGTGCGTATCGATAAACTGGACTTTCATGCCTGCTCGCGGGATTTCACTGTGCCTCACTACAATTAACTCGCCCTTGAAGCTCGTCGGGCGTAGCAATCTTGGCATTCGACGGCCGACCATGCCCAAGATCAATCAGCTTCGCCGTCAGCTTGGAGGTTCAAATGAACAGATTGATGTTGAGCAGGGCGACCCTTGTCTTGGTGTTCGCGCTCTCCGCGTCCAGCGCCATTCCAACGACATCCTTTGCCGCCAAGAAGTCCGCAGCCGAGCACGAACTCGTCGTGCCGCAGGTCACGTATCATACCGTCGAGATTGACGGCACTAACGTGTTCTATCGCGAGGCTGGGCCAGTCGACGCTCCGGTCGTGCTCCTCCTGCACGGCTTCCCGACGTCGTCGCACATGTTCAGGAATTTGATTCCGATACTTGCTGACAAGTACCATGTAATAGCACCCGACTATCCGGGCTTCGGTCAGAGCGACGCGCCCGACCACACCAAGTTCGACTATACGTTTCAGCATTATGCGGACATTATCGACAGCCTGATGGGCAAGCTGGATGTCAAGCAATACGCGATGTACCTCATGGATTACGGCGCCCCCGTCGGCTATCGGCTCGCGTTGAAGCAACCCGATCGCGTGTCTGCGTTGATTGTCCAGAACGGCAATGCCTACGAGGAAGGCCTCAAGGAATTCTGGGACCCGATCAAGGCATACTGGAAGAACGACACGCCCGAAAACCGCAAAGCTCTGATGGTGCTATTCACGCCTGAAACCACAAAATTCCAGTACACCGATGGGATGAGCGATATAGCGCACATCGACCCCGATAACTGGGTGCACGACCAGGCGCTTCTTGATCGTCCCGGAAACAACGACATCCAGTTGGACCTGTTCCACGACTACGGGACCAATGTCCCCCTGTACCCGAAATTCCAGGAGTTCTTTCGCGAGAAGAAGCCGCCGACCCTTATCGTCTGGGGCAAGAACGACAAGATCTTCCCGGCCGACGGAGCCTCGCCGTATCTACGCGACTTGCCCCATGCCGAGATGCACCTCCTCGACACCGGTCATTTCGCGCTGGAAGACAAGCTGCCCGAGATTGCGCCTCTGATCCACAATTTTCTCGATCGGAAGCTCAGCCGACACTAGCTAAAATGTAGGGCGTCTTCTTAAGTGGAGCAGCGTTTTCGAGAAATCGGACCTTCTATGGCGATGACGCCGATTTGAACCGGCTTCTGTAATCTCTGGGTTTCACTCCAAATCTCTTTTCGAACGCTTCATAAAAGGTTGATAATGAAGCGAATCCAGCATCGAAGGCGATATTTGAAACTGGCGACTCAGTCGCGATAAGCAAAGACTGCGCTGTGTCCAGTCTATGGCGTGTAATAGCTTGATTTATTGTCATGCCTACCGATTTTTTGAAAATCGACATTGCGTAGTTTGGATGAAGCGCCGCTGCGTCGCCCACGTCATTCACACTTATTTTTTTATGACAGTTTTCGGCGATGTAACGTAGCATTTGCTCCACCTTGGGGAGGCGGTCAGCATCATGATGATATGGCAGGGCGAGTGCGGAACCCAGATGGCGTAGATCATGCCAGCCCTCGACAGCGATCCGCTTGATGCGAGCTACGAGTTCGTCTCGAACAATCTGTTCTAGTTCAAGATTGCCGCTGAGTAGCTCGTCGCGCCACCGAAGCAGGACCGGGCGGTCATATGCCGTGACGACTTGCGCTTCGATAAGTCCGCCGGCAAAAATCGCATCGCGGAACTCTTGCCTATTGCCGAGATGGATGAGCGCGGACATCGGTACATAAAGGCAGACAAAACTCGTCGGCTCCTTGATGTCGATCACTTGATGCGGAACCATTCCCCAAAACAGGCAAAGCTGGCCGGCTTTTATTTGCAGCAGCCTACCGTCGAACCAATAAGTTATCGTACCGTCCAACACGAAGTTCAGCTCAACTTGGCTGTGCATGTGGGGGCCGCTCATGGTCCGCACGTCCAAGCGCTCGCCCGCACAAAATCTGTGATCCCCGAAAACAACGAGTGGATGTCGTGACAATCCATCATGAACAGGTACCGACTCGTCCTCTTTTCGAGTGAATGATGATGAAACCATGGGGACCTTAGGATTCCGGAAGTGATCTTCGAAAAGTCGGTAGAAACTTACAGGTTTGCTTGCTCATTTGCAATGAACTCGCGTGGGAGAGAAGCGCGAGCGGCTTGCAGTTCAACACCGGGAGGTAAACCATGAAGAAGTTCTTTGGTCTGGGCGCGGTCGCGCTCAGCTATGCGATGGGCGTTTCCGCGGCATTGTCGGGTGAAATCGTGCTCAACTCGGACCACTCCGATCCCGCGCCCAAGAAAGCAATGGAAGAGCTTATCGCCGACTTTCAGTCCAAACATCCAGACATCAAGGTCAAATGGAACAACTTCGACCACGAAGGATATAAGTCTGCGATCCGCAATTTCCTGACGGCTGATGCCCCGGATGTTGTCGCGTGGTACGCAGGAAATCGTATGGAACCGTTTGTAAAGGCCGGTCTCTTCACCGACGTTTCGGATGTTTGGCAAGCCAACGGGCTTGATGACCAACTGAAGTCAGCCGCATCGGCAATGACGATCGATGGAAAAAAGTGGGGCGTCCCATATACCTATTATCAATGGGGTATTTATTACCGCGCAGACATCTTCAAGGACAAGGGTATTGAGCCCCCGAAGGACTGGAGCGAACTTCTTGCCGCTAGCGAGAAACTCAAAGCCGCCGGCGTGACGCCCTTTGCCATAGGCACAAAAGCCCTATGGCCGGCCGGCGGTTGGTTTGACTATCTCGATCTGCGTGTGAACGGTTACGACTTCCATATGAAGTTGACCTCCGGGCAGGTGCCCTACACGGATCCCAAGGTAAAAGCCGTCTTTGAAAAGTGGTCAGAGCTGGTGAAGCCCGGTTATTTCCTCGAAAATCACGCTGCTCTCGACTGGCAGGACGCGATCCCGCAGTTCGTGCAGGGCAAGGCTGCAATGTACCTGATGGGTAACTTCGCAGTGGCTCCAATGAAGGACGGTGGCCTTAAGGAGGATCAAATTGGCTTCCTTCAGTTCCCGACCATCACGGAAGGTCTCCCGGCGGCCGAAGAAGCGCCTACGGACACCTTCCATATTCCGGCGGCTGCGAAAAACAAAGAGGACGCGAAAACCTTCCTTGCGTATCTCGCTACGCCGGAGGCCCAGGCTAAAATGAACGTTACACTTGGCCAACTTCCCGTGAACAACAAGTCACCTCAGCCCGAAGACAAGTTCCTCAAGGCAGGCTTCCAAATGCTATCCGCAGCACAGGGACTTGCGCAGTTCTACGATCGTGACGCGCCAGCAGAGATGGCAAAAGCGGGAATGGAAGGTTTCCAGCAGTTTATGGTTAAGCCAGAGAAGCTCGACGCTATCCTTGCACGCCTGGAGAAAGTCCGGGCTCGCGCCTACAAGTAATAGGAAGGCTGCCGGGTTGGGGTCCGGCAGCCGCACTTCTCAATAAGGACTGTATCGAGATGGGTAGATCGTCTATCAATCAGCAGACGTTTTGGCAGCGAAATCAGCGCGTAATGGCTCCATGGCTGTTTCTTGCTCCCGGTCTGTTGATGTTCGCCATTTATGTAATCATTCCCATCTTTCAGTCAGTCTGGATCAGCTTCTATGATTGGGACGGTCTCGGTCAGAAGACTTGGATCGGTATTGCAAACTATGTGGAGCTTGCCTCAGACGAGGCTTTTTATACCTCGCTAACGAACAACCTCATTTGGCTCGTCCTATATCTTCTTGCCGTGCCAGCAGGGTTAGCCGCGGCAATGTTCCTTAATCAAACCGTAGCTGGAATTAGGATCTACAAGTCTCTATTTTTCTTTCCTTTTGTTATTAGTCAGGTTGTCGTCGGCCTAATCTTCACGTGGTTTTACGCTCCCGACTTCGGACTGCTGTCGGCGCTTATCAAGGCGCTCACGGGCACCGAGGTTGCAATCCTGGCGGATGAGAGGTTCGTAACTTACGGCATCATCGCAGCCGGGCTTTGGCCACAGATCGCCTATTGTATGATCCTTTATCTCACTGGCTTGAACAACATTAACCCCGATCAAATCGAAGCTGGCCGTATGGACAACGCCTCCGGGTGGAGCCTGTTCTGGTTTATCGTCTTGCCTCAGCTGCGACCTGCAACCTTCATCGCAATAGTTGTGACAGTAATCGGTGCTCTGCGCTCCTTCGATCTCGTCTCCGTCATGACGGCGGGCGGGCCCTATGGTTCCAGCCGCGTTCTCTCGTTTTACATGTATGAACAAGCGCTTTCCGAGTACGGGTTCCGGATGGGATACGGCGCGGCAATTGCAGTCGTTCTTTTCCTTATAATGATGGTGTTCATCACGTTCTTTATCATTCGAATGCTGCGCCAAGAGAGGAACGCCTGATGTTTCCGACACCTGTACAAAAGGCCGGGCGAGGGGCGTCCATCGCTTACCAAGTAGTTCTTCCAATTGCACTGTTGGTGTGGCTTTTACCTCTGATTGGGGTCGCCCTGACGTCCATACGGCCTTCGGGAGATCTTGCTGCGGGCAACTACTTCGGTCTGCCATCAGGATTTGCCGGGCTTGAAAATTACTCAGCTGTTTTCATCAATTCGCCAATAGGGCACTACATCCTCAACTCGTTCAAGATGACAATTCCAACGGTTATCGCGGCAGTTGGGCTGTCTTGTCTGTGTGGATTTGCTCTCGCGATCTACAAATTCAAAGGAGGCCTTTTACTTTTCTTTGTTTTTGTGGCCGGCAACTTCATACCGTTCCAAATCTTGATGGTCCCTGTGCGTGACCTGACTTTGAGACTGGGATTGTATGACACTATCACCGGATTGGTGTTGTTTCATGTGGCGTTTCAAACCGGCTTCTGTACGCTTTTCATGCGTAACTTTATCAAGGGACTGCCCTTTGCTCTAATCGAATCTGCCAGGGTGGATGGGGTTTCGGAGTTCAGGATATTCATACATATCGTCCTTCCCTTGATGCGGCCGGCCATCGCAGCTCTCTCCGTTTTGATCTTCACATTTGTTTGGAACGACTATTTTTGGGCTACCGTGCTTATACAGGGTGACGGCGCAATGCCAGTCACCGCCGGGCTTAGCAGCCTTAACGGCCAGTGGGTTGCCGCGTGGCATTTGGTATCTGCTGGATCGATCGTAGCCGCACTGCCGCCTGTTCTTATGTTCTTCTTTATGCAGCGCCATTTCATCGCTGGTCTAACACTCGGAGCGACAAAGGGATGACGAATGTCCATACGATCGAATGCGGGCAGGTTTCACTCGTTATCCGACTACCCGAATTTGGTATGCCCGAGATTATCCATCTTGGCCCGGTAGCCGAAGAAATCTCGGCAGTCACCGTTCATCGCGCGAGCCGGGTTAATGGCATGGATATTTCCGTGCCATCTGCTGTCCTTCTGCCAGTAACCGGGATGGGATTCTTCGGATGGCCGGCGATATCGGGACATAGAGGCGGCAAAGATTTTACCCTGCAATTCCAAAATTGGCGAATTGCGCGCGACGGGAACGCCCACAGGCTAAACGCCATCGATGCTGTCGCAGGCATAGAGATCTCAATTCTCGTAACCGCTTCACAATGTAGCGTACTAACGACATCTACCGAGTTAACCAACAGAGGCAACTCTTCCTACACGCTTGATCGATGCATGGCCGGCAGTTTTCTGGTTTCAGAGGGACCAGGGACGATCACCAGTCTCACAGGAATGTGGGGAAGGGAATTTCAGAAGCGACAAGCTCACCTCAATCCAGGTATTTGGCTGCAGGAAAACCGACGGGGGCGGACGTCCCATGATCGATACCCTACCATCGCGACAAGGGTTGGAAGCGAGGAATTCGTGTTTCACCTTGGCTGGAGTGGAAACCACGTGATCGCGGTGGACACTTTGGATGATGGACGACGGCTGGTCCATCTCGGCGAACTCTTTGAGCCTGGCGAGATTCAATTGGGGCCCGGTGAGAGCTACGTCAGTCCGACTGCCTACGCCGCCAAGAGATCCGAGGATTTGCATTCGTTCGTCAGAACGGAGCTCATAACCTGGCCGGGCGGGGCAATGTCCGAGAGACCAGTGACCCTCAACACGTGGGAAGGAAACTACTTCGATCACAAGATTGCCTCTCTCAGATCGCAGGCGGATGCCGCGGCGGAGCTAGGAATTGAACGGTTCGTTCTCGATGACGGTTGGTTTGGTCAACGAGACGACGACACGACGAGCTTGGGCGACTGGATCGTCGATCGGCGCAAATACCCGTCAGGCCTACGGGAATTGGCTAATCACGTAACCAATCTCGGAATGCAATTTGGAATTTGGTTCGAACCGGAGATGGTCAACCCCGTTTCGACACTCTACCGCGAACATCCAGATTGGGTACTTCACGTTGAAGGACGTCCGCTCCTGTTGTCTAGAAATCAGCTCGTCCTGGATTTGACACGGTCCGAGGTGAGCGAATACCTGTTCCTGACGATGTCGCGTCTCCTTGCAGAACAGCCAATATCCTACATTAAATGGGATATGAACCGCGACTTGACGCATGTCGGCGGCACCGATGGCCGACCTCGGACGTCTGCGCAAACCCACGCTGTCTATCGTCTGATGGATCGCATCCGATCTTCTTTCCCCCGCGTAGAGATCGAGAGCTGCGCATCTGGTGGCGGCAGGATCGACTTCGGCGTACTGGGCAGGGCGCAGCGCGTCTGGACTTCCGACTGCACGGACGCCGTTGACCGTCTCGAAATACAGCGCGGCGCATCTTTACTTTTACCGCCCGAAGTTCTTGGCGCGCACATTTCAGCGTCGCCAAATCATCAGACAGGCAGAATCCTTAGTCTTTCGTTCCGAGCTCTTGTGGCGCTCGGCTACCATCTTGGTGTCGAATTGAACCCACTTGAATTGACCGCGGAAGAGAAGAATGAACTCAAGTCTTGGATATCCCTACATAAGCGCTTAAGGCCGCTACTCCACGGATCAGATGGGGCTAGCAATTTCAGGCAGGAGCCGCTCGATGGGCGTTACGTTTGGGGCGCTACCCGACCGGATTTGGCAGTCGCATTTGTAGCCCAAGGCCCGCAGATGATTAGCGAACAACCACCACCGGTCAAGTTGGCCTTGCAAGGTCCTGCCGGGCGTCTGTGGCGCATTGCGCGGGTCCATCCTCTAACGCCGGAGTTTGTGCGCACTTCTCAAAGTCAGGACGATATGCTCGGAGGAAAAGTTGCGTTCACTGCTGCAACGATAGCTTCCGTCGGCCTCCATTTACCGATGCTAAGACCCGAAAGCGCAATGCTTTTGGAATTTGAAGCTTTAGAGGATTAAAATATGGGCAACGTGACCCTTCAGGGCGTAACAAAGGCTTTCGGTGCTGCGCAAGTGATCAAAGGTGTGAACCTCACCATCGAGGATGGAGAGTTTTGCGTCTTTGTAGGACCCTCAGGCTGCGGGAAGTCAACTCTCCTAAGGATGATTGCCGGGCTCGAGGACATATCCTCCGGCGAACTCAAGATTGACGGGTCGGACATGACGCGGGTCGGATCGGCGCAACGCGGAGTCGCAATGGTCTTTCAGTCATATGCGTTGTACCCCCATATGACCGTAGCTGAGAACATTGGATTTGGTTTGAGAATGACGGGCCACTCCAAGCCCGAAATCAGCACTCGAACACAAGCTGCGGCGGATATGCTCCAACTCTCGAGTTTGCTTGACCGCAAGCCTTCGCAACTCTCTGGTGGCCAGCGGCAGAGAGTGGCGATCGGGAGAGCGATAGTGCGAAACCCGCGAGTCTTCCTTTTTGACGAACCACTTTCAAATTTGGACGCATCGCTTCGTGTACAGATGAGAACTGAGATCAGCCGGCTCCACCAAGACTTGAGAAGCACTATGATCTACGTCACACATGACCAGGTGGAAGCCATGACAATGGCGGATAAAATCGTGGTTTTGCAAAACGGGTTAATCGAGCAGGTAGGTTCGCCCTTGGACCTCTACCACCGGCCGAGAAACGTATTTGTCGCTGGTTTCATCGGTTCACCGAAGATGAACTTCATTCGTGCAGATGCCACATTCTCCCCGGACGCAACCATTGTTTCGCTTCCAGGAGGGGCGCAGGTTGCGCTCCCTGCGACGGAACGCCCAACCGGCAGAGCACCGGTAACTTTGGGGATTCGACCGGAGCACCTCAATCAGCAGGGCGAACCAGCGGCATTGTTGAAGGGCCGCATCGTTTTAGCCGAGCACCTTGGTTCGGAAACGATGCTCTATGCTGAACTTGCGAACGGCTCGTCAGTCGCGGTCAAGTCCGATGGTCTGAACGATGCAAAGGCTGGGGACAATATCGATCTCAAATTGACGGCTTCAGCTTGTCATCTTTTCGATGACGAAGGCGTGGCCATTCTGAATGGAGACCTGAGGAAATAATGCTTGGCGTATGCTATTATCCGGAGCACTGGCCCGAAAGCTGGTGGAACACCGACGCTTGCAGGATGAAGGCCTTGGGCATCTCCTTCGTCCGTATCGGAGAATTCGCATGGTCGCGGCTGGAGCCTCGTCGCGGCGAGTTCAAATTCGACTGGATGGAGCGCGCGATCGATACGCTTGCTTCGCACGGTCTCAAAGTGGTGCTTGGAACTCCGACGGCCACGCCGCCGAAATGGCTTATGGACGAATGCCCGGAAATCTCGCCCATCGATGAACAGGGCAAGGTTCGAGGTTTCGGATCTCGACGTCACTACACTTTCTCGTCGCAGCGTTGGTGGGAGGAATCCAGGCGCATCGTCGAAGCGGTCACTTCCCGTTTTGGATCTCACCCCGCTGTGGTCGGCTGGCAAACTGATAACGAGTACGGCTGTCACGACACGATACTTTCCTGGGGAGCTGAGGATCTAAAGGCGTTTCGCAAGTGGCTCCGTTTGCGCTACCAGTCTACTGAACAACTGAACGAAGCCTGGGGCTCGGTGTTCTGGTCGATGGAAATCCAGAACTTCGAAGATGTTTCACTGCCAAACCTGACTGTGACGGAGGCTAATCCCGCAGCCAGAATGGACTTTTGGCGCTTCCACTCTGATCAAGTCGCGGCATACGACAGTATGCAATGCGAAATCATCCGCAAGAATTCTCCAGGACGTTGGATTACGCACAATTTCATGGGGTTCGTAAACGACTTCGATCATTGGAAAGTCGGGGACAATCTCGATCTCGCGTCATGGGATTCTTATCCAATCGGTTTCGTTGAAAAGTTCCCGTTCAGTGACGCGGAGCGGACACGCTGGGCTGAGACATCTCACCCCGATATTGCCGCGTTCCACCATGACCTGTACCGTGGGGTCGGAAGAGGCAGGTTTTGGATCATGGAGCAACAACCCGGTCCGGTGAATTGGGCTCCCTGGAACCCCATTCCTAAGCCCGGCATGGTGCGACTGTGGACTTGGGAAGGGCTTGCTCACGGAGCGGAAGTCGTAAGCTATTTCCGCTGGCGGCAAGCCCCTTTTGCTCAGGAGCAGATGCATGCGGGGCTGAATTTACCAGGACTGCACGATTTGTCAGCGGGCGGCACTGAAGCAGAGAAGGCAGCACAGGAAATAGCGGTGGTTGGGCCCTTGGGACAGGTGGCCAAGGCTCCCGTTGCAATCGTTTATGACTACGAAACCTATTTTGGAAGCGTCATACAACCGCAGGGGAAAGATTTCCGCTTTGAGGAACTGGCTTTTAGGTGGTACGAGGCGGTGCGCCGGCTTGGGCTGGACGTTGACTTTGTGCGGCCGGGTGAAAGTCTAGTAGGTTACAAGATTGTCCTGGTCCCTTGCCTCATGCATGTCTCAGACGCGGCGGAGTCCGCATTCGACAATGCTGATGGGCAAGTTCTCTTTGGGCCGAGGTCCGGATCTCGTACACGAGAATTCAAGATTCCTGCGAATCTGCCCCCTGGTCCACTCGCAAGTCTAGTCGGGGCAGCAGTGTTGCAAGTCTCGTCCCTGCGGCCTGGTCTGACTTACAACGTCGAAGGGTCGGCGAGCGGCTCCGCCCAGCGGTGGAAAGAGCAACTCGCATGCTCTCCTGACACTGAAGTCCTTTCCAGGTTTTCTGACGGTGACGCTGCGCTTACAAGGAATGGAAATTACCACTATCTTTCCTGCTGGCCTGACGAACAACTCTTGTCTGAGGTCGTGCTTCTCTTGGCAGGAAAAGCAAACGTGCAAACGTTTGAACTACCAGAGTCTATCAGGATGAGGCGTCGGGGAGAGGTGACGTTCGCTTTTAACTATGGCTCGGAGACGTGGAATCTTCCCTTCGAAGGTGAGTTCATCCTTGGAGGAAAGGCCGTGCTGCCTCAATCGCTGGCGGCGTATCGCTGAGTCTTAGAGCTGCGCAATCGATGGCGGATTGTGCGGCTCGTATGTCGTTCAACGGTAGCGGGACTACTCACTAACTCCACGATCGGCCAATGCCATGTCAATTATGGAGAGGTAAAGGTTTCTCACGGTCGGCGACGTTTCCCGACGCTATCGGTGGAAACGGCGCTAGCACCGAGCCGAGCTTTTCCTGCGGCTCCAGAAAAGAGCAAGTTTTGGTATGGGCTTTGCGGGTTAACGTGGAATGTGTCGACCAAATAAATCGCTTATCTGTCGGTGTTGCGCTGCCCTCCGTCCGCAGCCTTAACAGCACGAATACGTGAGTGATCCGAGCCAGCTGTGCGCACGTAGCAATTCGCCAGTCGCGCAATTAGGAGCGGTCAATGCCCAGACCTAAGTCAGCACAAGCCGTCGACCTAGAGGTCGGAGGAAAAATTCGAGAGCGTCGTAGGGCTCTGGGAATGTCTCAGTTTTCTCTGGCGGAGATAGTGGGAATAGCTTCCAAACAGATTCAGAAATACGAACAGGGGGTCAGCCAAATAGGGAGCGGTCGACTGTCTGAGATTGCTGCTGCCCTCAATGTACCGATTTCGTATTTCTTTCCGGAACCTAGCACACGCAGAGATTTCAACGGTATTGAGTTTGTTAGTGGTATCAATTCGAAAGAGGGGATGGAACTCAATATCGCTTTTTCGAAAATCCCAAGCCAAAAGACGAGGTCCGCAATTATCGAGCTTTTGCGAGCATACATCGTGCGTTCGACGCCTCGTCCAGTTGCAAGGCACATGTCCGATCGCGTCAACGCGAATGTGCCCCGTGCAACCGTCAACGTTCCCGACGGGGTTGAACCCGGTGAACAAAACGCTGGTGCGCAACGGCAATGAGATGATGTCGGTTTCTCAGACCCAAGTCGGAAACCCTCGGCGGGGCACGGGCGGCTTGGTGACAAACGTTTCCCCTTGCCGGAGGCCGTGGCCACCGGTGGACGGGAAGCCCGGTCCTTTAGGGCCGGGAGTGTACCCCTAACCTTGAGCGGCGTCTTGTTTGGGCGGCGGCTTGCCAATCAAACGTGAGGGTGTCGTCGCCGGAGGCATCGGACCGTAGGGGCACAGGACTTCGAGGACGTGGCGTGTGCTCAAGCGGCGTTGAACAAGGAGTAGGTGAGGCCTGCTATGCGCAGACCATCCTCATAATCGTTTCGACGTTGAAAGCGACTCGTTGATCGAGCGCGTCCTTGTCCATCAGGTCCCGTTCGTAGATGATGGACCCGGTGAAGCGGTTGGTGAGGTAGTAGTATCCGATCGCAGCGATGGTTATGTTGAGCTGCACTGGATCGATGCCCTTGCGGAATACTCCGGCTTCGACGCCGCGATCGAGGATTCCGGTTACGAGGCTGACGAGCTTGCGGTTGGTAGCCTTGATGACTTGCGAGCCTTTCAGGTGCTTTGCGCGATGGAGGTTGGCGCTGTTGACTAGGGTGATAAACTCCGGGTGCTTAAGGTAGTAGCCCCAGGTGAACCTGACGAAAGTTTCGAGGGCTTCCTTGGGATCCAGAGCCTCGAGGTTGAGTTTCTGCTCCGCGGTTCGGATATCGACATAAGCCTGCTCCAGAACCATCTGAAAGAGCTTATCCTTGCTCTCGAAGTAATGGTACAACATGCGCTTGTTGTTGAGCGATCGCTCCGCGATCACATCAACTCGTGCTCCGGCGAGGCCGTTGCGGGCGAATTCCTTTTTGGCGGCCTCCAGAATGCGCGCTTTTGTCGCTTCCGCGTCCCGCGGGGGTTTGACCGTCTTTGCTGTTTTCATTTTCGTATCCAATGCTTCGTCTCCGAGAGAATGATGCAACCAGACGTCAATATACACGAACCAGTTGGTGCATAAAAGTAGACGGGCGTCAACAGTTTGGACTTGACGAACACCCCCACTACCAAGTAACTGGTTAGTGCGTTTCGAGGAAAAGCTTCGATGGCCAGCGTCTCGAGAACGGCGCGCCGGCGGCTTCTCAACGACGTATTTTTGACCGTAACGGGAGGAAAGTCATGTCGACCTTTATCAAGGACTTCATCGAACGCGAGATGGTCTCGCGCCGCAATTTCATGCTCGCTTCCGCAGTTGGGGCCGGGGCACTTATGGTGCCCGGTCTTGGTGGTGCCGCCCGCGCCGCAATCAGCGACCCGGCGATCGGCTGGAGCTACCGTGACCGCGCGAACGCTTATTGGAACGCTATCGTCTCCGGCGGCGAAGCGTTCGTCGAATCCATCGGAAAGCAGAAGGGCGATCTTGTGAGCCTGATCAACGAAGGTTCGTCAGAAAAGTCACTCGCGGATATCAAGGCGTTCCTCGCCAAGAACAACGGCAAATGCGCTATCGCTTGCGACGCCAACGACAGCCCCAATGCACGTCCCGTCGTCGAGGCCGTCAAGGCGGCCGGTGGTTACATTTCGACGATCTGGAATAAGACAGACGACCTGCATCCTTGGGATTTCGGCGACAACTACGTGAGCCACATGACATGGTCCGACATCGAGCCGGCGTCCCAGACGGCGAAGATCCTCTTTGAAGCGATTGGAGGCGAAGGTGGCGTCGTCCACCTCGGCGGCATCGCGGCGAACAATCCTGCCATCGAGCGTTTGGCTGGCCTCAAGAAAGCGGCTGCGGAATACCCGAAGATCGAGATCCTCGACGCGCAGCCGGCCGACTGGGACACCCAGAAGGCGGCCGCACTCATGTCGTCCTTCCTGACCCGCTACGGCGACAAGATCAAGGGCGTGCATTGCGCGAATGACAACATCGCCTACGGCGTCATCGAGGCGCTGCGTGCCGAGGGTATCGACGACATGCCGATCGTTTCCTACGATGGCAATCCGGACGCCGTGAAGCTCGTCATGGAAGGGAAACTGCTCGCGACGGTGTTCACCAATCCTCATTGGGGTGGTGGCATTTCCGCCGCGCTCGCATACTACGCTGCCACCGGCGCGTTCAAGCCGTCGGAAGAGCCTAAGGAACATCGCGAGTTCTACGGCCCGACGATCCTGATCACCCAGAAGGACGCTGCCGACTTCAAGACAAAGTACATGGACCAGACGCCGAAATACGACTGGAAAGACTTCTGGACCCCGACCAAGGGGCAGATCAAGTACAGCGGCTGATAAGGGTTGGCTGCGCGCGCTGGGAGTGGGTGCGCAGCCTTAGTTCTTGGATAGAGGTGGAGGAGCGGTCGATGGTATCGGTATCGCGAGAGAACTTTATTAAGTGGGCGCCCCTGCTGGTGCTCGTAGCCCTTGTGATCCTGTTCACAGCCATCAATCCAACGTTCTTTTCCGTCCGGAACTTTTCACGTATTGCCGTTGCGGCGGCCCCCGCGTTGATGGTCGCCGTCGGCGTTACGTTCATCATCGTTATGGGGTCGATAGACCTGTCCATGGAAGGAGCGGTGACACTCACCGCCGTGCTGTTCGCCTACATTTTCGCGGCCTTGGGTGGATCGCTCGCCGGACTTGGCTGGATTGCCATCCCATTGGCGCTGCTGATCGGCGGGCTGATTGGAATCGTGAACGGCCTCGTGCATGTACGCCTTCGAATACCGTCTTTCATGGCAAGTCTTGCCATGGGCTTTATAGGGACCGGTGCCGGCATCCTTCTGACCGGGGGCGATATAGTGAAGGTGTCCGATCCCATCTTCCGCGGTATGCTGACCGTTCGCTTCCTCGGCTTTCCGATCATGGTATACGTTGCGTTGCTCGGTCTTCTGGTAGCCTGGTTCATCGAGCGCTACACGATCCTCGGCCGAAACTTCTATGCGGTGGGCGGCGGCGAGGACCTTGCTCATGCTTCAGGCGTCAACGTGGGAAGGGTACGCATCCTGGGCTTTGGCTTGGCTGGGCTCTTTTACGCGTTGGCAGCGATCTTGGTCGTTGGCCGCATCGGTCAGGCGGAGTCGATCACGGGCGCTAACTTCATGTTCGTATCAATCACTTCGGTAGTGGTAGGCGGCGTCGCGCTGTGGGGCGGAATAGGCGGCGTCTGGAACGCGCTGGTTGGCGTTCTAATCGTCGGGGTGATCAACAACGGCATGGTCGTTATCGGGTTGCCCGATTTCATGCAGCAGGGCGTGCTGGGGGCTCTCGTCATCCTATCGGTCGTGCTTTCCACCGACCGCTACTCGATCTCCTTCGTGAAGTGAGGCTGTCATGTTTCAGTTGAAAGCAGTCGACAAGCGGTTTCCCGGCGTACATGCGCTCAAGGCCGTCAACTTCGAGATCGGGCGCGGCGAGATTGTCGGCCTCGTCGGCGAGAACGGCGCAGGCAAATCGAGCCTGATGAAGGTGATCTACGGCGCCTACCAACCCGACTCCGGCCACGTGACCATCAACGGCAAGGCGGTGCGGTTCGCCAACCCGCGCCAGGCCATGGAACACGGCATCGGCATGGTCTTCCAGGAACAGTCTCTCATCTCCAATCTGAGCGTGATGGAGAACATCTTCCTTGGCTACGAGGCGCAGTTCACAAGGGCGGGCGTGGTCAACTGGCGGGCGATGGCGGAAGCGGCGCGGTTTCAGCTGGCGAAAGTAAAACTAGATATCGATCCAGCGACCACGACGTCTAAGCTTTCGTTCGCGCAGCGACAGCTGGTCGAACTTGCAAAGGTACTGACGCTCGAGGAGCGCGTAAAGGGCGACCTCATCATCCTGCTCGACGAGCCGACTTCCGTACTGAGCCAGGAAGAGGTGAAGCTGCTCTTCAAGCTCGTACGCGAGCTGACCACACGCGCCTCCTTCATTTTCGTCTCCCATCGTATGGACGAAGTCATGGAGTTGAGTAACCGCGTCTACGTCATGAAGGACGGCCACGTTGTGGACGTGGTCAAGAGCGGCGACGCGGACGTAGACGCCATCCAGCACAAGATGGTCGGACGCAATATCGATCGCGAATACTATCGCGAGACAAAGCAGGTGCCGTACGACGCGTCAAAGGTCCTCGTTGAACTTGACAACGTTTCGCTGCCCGGAAAAGTCCGTGACGTATCGCTCAAGGTACACGCCGGCGAAGTCGTCTGCCTGGTCGGTACGGAGGGTTCGGGACGCGAAGGCATCATGAGGGCGATCTACGGGATGCTGTCTCCGACCAAGGGGCGGTTGAGAATCAAAGGAAAGTCGCCATCCCGATTCAACCCAATGCGCGCGGTCGCCATGGGCCTCGGTTACGTTCCGAGGGAGCGCAAGGTCGAGGGCATCGTCGCCGGGATGAACGTGTACGAGAACATGACTCTCTCGCAACTCGGACGCAGGTCCAACGCGGGCGTCATGAGGGTTGGGGAGGAGCGATCGCTTGCGCGCGACTGGATCCGGAAGCTGTCGATCAAGGCGCATTCCGAATATGCCGACTGCGGCAATCTATCGGGCGGGAACCAGCAGAAGGTGGTGCTGGCAAAGTGGAGGTCAGGCGGATCGGATATCATGCTGCTCGATCACCCCACGCGCGGGCTCGACATTGGCGCAAAGGAGGACGTGTACGAGATGGTCCGGGATATGTCATCCCAAGGCGTCGGTATCGTGCTCGTTGCAGACACTTTGGAGGAAGCAATCGGTCTTGCCCACACGATCGTCGTCATCAAGGACGGGCGCGTGACGAAGTCGTTCCCGTATCAGACAGATTCGAAGCCCTCGCTCTTCGACCTTCTGCATTACATGATCTGAGGTCTCGAAATGAACATGAACCGGCTAAAACCTCATCTCCCTTGGATTACGCTCGTGGCGCTTCTTGCGATCGTCGGGATACCAAACCCGGACTTCCTGAGACTCACGAACCTGCTGGAACTCGCGGGCGACATCGTGCCCCTGTTTATAATGGCGCTTGGACTGACCTTCGCGATCTACATCGGCGGGATTGACCTGTCGGCGCAATCGATGGCGAACATGGTAACCGTCATCGCCTCCGTCTACCTGGCAAGCCTTGGTGCATGGGTTGGCGTCCTCTGCATAGCCTGTGGGTTCGTGCTTGGCATGATTTCCGGGTATGCGACAACGCGCCTCTTCGTGCCATCGTTCATCAGCACCCTTGCAGTTGGTGGTCTCGCGTTCTCGGTAGCCCAGTGGCTGTCGGGTCAACGAGCGCTTAACATGGATGCGACGCAGCGAGACGAGACTTTCGGCTGGATGATCGGTCATGTCGGAATTGTTCCAAACGAGCTTTTCATAGCTGCTGGTCTCCTTCTGACCTGCCTGTTCATCGAGCGCCGCACGCGGCTTGGCCGGGTGTTCAAGGCAGTAGGGGCGGGTGAACCTGCTGCTGCGGCATCGGGCGTCGACGTTGGTTTCTACAAGATCCTCGCTTTTGCGATATCAGGGGGATTTGCAGCCATCGCAGGTCTGCTCTTTGCGGTGAAGCTGTCGGGAGGCGCGCCTACTATTGCCAACGGCTTCCTTCTCCCCGCGATCGTAGCGGTTCTGGTGGGCGGCACACCACTCACAGGCGGAGTCGGAGGCGTTCTCAACACGGCGATCGGCGCGATGATCGTTGCCGTAATTCGCTCCTCGATGCTCTACTTCGGCATCGAAGCCACGCAGCAGCAGATGGTCTTTGGCCTCGTTCTGATCATAGCGATTGCCCTGACGATCGACCGGTCCAAGCTGAAGACGGTGAAGTGAGATGGATGCGGGTGAAACCATGAGAGCCGCGGTTCTGGTCGAGCCTGGGCGCTTCGAACTGCGCGACGTGCCGGTTCCGCCAATCGGCCGCGAGGACGTTCTCGTCAAGGTCGCCCAGGTAGGGATATGCGGGACCGACATTCACATGTTCCACGGGCGTTACGCGGCCGAAGCCCTTCCGATGATCCCCGGACATGAGTTCTGCGGGTTCGTAGCGGAGAAAGGTGAGGGCGTCCGGAACTTGGAAATCGGCCAGTCAGTGGTTGCGGACATCAACATCGGCTGCGGGGCATGCTACTGGTGCCGTCGCAACGAAATCCTCAACTGTGCCGAAGTCGAGCAGATCGGGATAAGCCGAGATGGCGCCTTTGCAGAATACGTGGCAGTTCCGGCCAGGCTGGTAATCCCAGCACCTGAAGACGTACCGCCGGAAGCCCTTGCTCTCACCGAGCCCGTCGGGTGCGTCGTCAGAGCAGCCAAGAAAGCTGGCGTCGGCATCGGCGACTCCGTCGTAGTGCTCGGCGCGGGTCCTGTTGGGAATCTTCATGTCCAGATGATGCGGCTGGTTGGGGCCGCACCCATCGTTGTCTTCGATCTCTCGTCCGAACGTTGCGCGGCCGCGCTTGAGGCCGGCGCCGACGTCGCGATCTCAGACCCGGCACTCCTGAAGGGCGAAGTCTTTCGGGCGACCCGCGGCATCGGAGCCGACTTCGTCATCGAGAGTGTCGGCTTGCCCAAGCTCTACGAGCTCGCTTTCGACCTCATTCGAAAGGGCGGTCACGTGGCCTTCTTTGGCATCACCGGGCCTCAGGACAAAGTTGCTGTTCCAATTCTCACAACAGTGCTTGAGGAAAACGGCCTGAAGGGCTCGGTGGCGGCGATGGGAGAAGACATGCATCAGGCGCTAAAGCTGCTGGCAAGCGGACGTTTCGATCTGAGGCGCTTTACAGGCGCGGTATTTCCGATCGGCCAGATACAGGAAGCTTTCGAGAGCCTGCCGACAAGAATTCACGATCTTAAAACCCAGCTCCAAGTGGCATAAGTAACGTTCTGATAAATCTAGCTCGCCGTTAAGCGATGAAATAGACGATGGAGGAAATAATGGACCAGCTTGCACCAAGGCACCGCCTTCCGGCCGAACCAAAAGAATTCGGCTATTTCATCGATGGCCAATGGAAAGGCCGAGACGAGCGGTTCGAACGGGCCTCGCCCGGCCACGGCGTTCCCGTATCGCGTACCGTACGATGCACCGTCGAAGACCTGAACGATGCCGTTGCCGCGGCTCGGAGAGCTTTCGAAAACGGATCGTGGGCGGACATTTCCGGCGCTGAACGCGCTGGCGTCCTTCTTCGCGCAGCGGAAATCATGAAGCGGCGCCGCGAAGAGGTAGCGTACTGGGAGGTGCTGGAAAACGGCAAGCCTATCTCTCAGGCGCTTGGCGAAATCGATCACTGCATCGCATGCTTCGAGACGGGGGCAGGTGCCGCACGCGCGCTCCACGGAGACAGCTTCAACAATCTCGGAAAGAACCTGTTTGGGATGGTCTTGCGCGAGCCGATCGGTGTCGTGGGTCTTATAACGCCGTGGAACTTCCCCTTCCTGATCCTTTGCGAGCGCGTTCCGTTCATTCTTGCATCCGGCTGCACTCTTGTCGTGAAGCCCTCCGAGGTGACCAGCGTCACGACGCTTCTCCTTGCGGAGATCCTCGACGAGGCCGGGCTGCCGCGCGGCGCCTACAACGTCATCACGGGTTCGGGACGGACGATCGGTCAGGCGATGACGGAACACTCCGACATCGACATGATCTCTTTCACGGGGTCGACCACGGTCGGTCGTGCCTGCGTCCATGCGGCTGCAGACTCCAACTTCAAGAAGCTTGGTCTGGAACTTGGTGGCAAGAACCCGATCATCGTTTTTGCCGATGCAGATCTTGAATCTGCCGCCGACGCTGCTGCGTTCGGAATCTCTTTCAACACGGGCCAGTGCTGCGTCTCGTCCAGCCGGCTTATCGTGGAGGCCAAGGTCGCCCAGGAGTTTGAGGAACTGCTAGCCGCGAAGATGAAGAAGATCATTGTCGGCGATCCTCTGGATCCGGCCACGCAGGTTGGCGCGATCACCACTGAAGCGCAGAACAAGACGATCCTCGACTACATCGAAAAGGGAAGGTCCGCCGGCGCCAAGGTGTTGGTGGGAGGCGCGGTGTTCGACCATGAAGGCGGACAGTACATTCAGCCGACGCTATTCAGCGGCGTAAGCCGGGACATGCAGATTGCGACGGACGAAATTTTCGGGCCGGTGCTGTCCAGCTTTACCTTTGAAACTGTGGACGAGGCGGTTCAGATCGCCAACGACACGGTCTACGGATTGGCCGCAAGTCTTTGGACGTCGGACGTCAGCAAGGCGCTCAGTGTCACACGTCGCGTAAAGGCGGGCCGCTTCTGGGTCAATACCATCATGGCAGGCGGACCGGAGATGCCGCTCGGCGGCTTCAAGCAGTCCGGCTGGGGACGCGAGGCCGGGATCTACGGCGTCGAAGAGTACACGCAGATCAAATCCGTCCATGTCGACCTGGCAAAGCGCCAGCCCTGGATTTCATGATGGATAAGGTGTTCGATTACATCGTCGTCGGAGGCGGTTCGGCAGGCTGCGTTCTTGCGACCCGGCTTTCCGAAGATCCTTCGGCAACCGTGTGTTTGATCGAGGCGGGCGACCGTGACAAGAACCCGCTCATTCACATGCCGGTGGGCTTTGCGAAAATGACGACGGGACCCCTCACGTGGGGTCTCGAAACCGTACCGCAAAAACATGCGATGAATCGTGTCATACCCTACGCCCAGGCGAAGGTCTTGGGTGGAGGTTCGTCGATCAACGCGGAAGTCTACACTCGCGGCCATCCCTCAGACTACGACCGTTGGGAGCAGGAGGGGGCCGAGGGTTGGAACTTCAGCCAGATCCAAAAGTACTTTTTGAAGGCAGAAGGCAACGCCGTGTTCTCCGGTCCGCTCCACGGAGCAGATGGACCGCTGGGTGTATCGAACATCCCCGAACCGAATATCCTGACGAAGGCTTTCGCAAGAAGCTGCCAGGAGTATGGGATCCCCTATAACCCGGACTTCAATGGAGAGCGTCAGGATGGGTCGGGGATCTATCAGATAACAACCCGCAACAATCGTCGTTGCTCCGCCGCTGTCGGTTACCTCAAGCCAGTTCTTGATCGTACCAACCTCAAGCTCGTCACAAACGCCTTTGTCCTGCGAATTCTGTTTGAGGGAAGCCGCGCGGTAGGTATCGAATACCTGCTGAACGGCCGGACGCATGTTGCAAGAGCCAGTTCCGAGGTGATCCTGACCGCCGGAGCAATCGGTACCCCCAAGCTATTGATGCAATCCGGCGTGGGAGCGGCCGACCATCTGAGATCGGTAGGCGTCACTGTCGTCCATGATCTGCCCGGCGTGGGCCAGAATCTCAGCGACCACTTCGGGGTAGACATCGTCGCCGAGATCAAAACCCGTGACAGTCTGGACAAGTACAATGCTCTGCCGTGGATGATGTGGGCCGGCCTGCAGTACGCTCTCTTCAACTCCGGCCCGGTGACTTCAAATGTGGTCGAGGGCGGCGCCTTCTGGTTCGGCGACAAATCGGAGACGCGACCTGATCTGCAATTTCACTTCCTAGCGGGGGCCGGCGCCGAGGCCGGTGTTCCCTCGGTACCAAAGGGTTCGTCCGGCGTCACACTCAACAGCTACGTACTCCGGCCGAAATCCCGTGGCAGCGTAACCCTCCGATCTGCCGACCCTCGCGATCTACCGCTTGTCGATCCCAACTATCTTGCGGACCCTGAAGACCTTCGCATCGCAGTCGAGGGCGTGAAGATTAGTTGCGAGATCATGCGCCAGCCGTCGCTTCAAAAGTTCGTTAGGGTAGTGCGCTTCCCGGACGATAGCATCAAGACTCAGGCAGACTTCGAAAACTATACGCGGCGCTTCGGCCGTACTTCCTACCATCCCACATGCACTTGCAAGATGGGGGTAGATCAGATGTCCGTTGTCGATCCCAAGCTTCGCATCCACGGATTGGAGGGAATCCGTATCTGCGACAGCTCCGCTATGCCTTCTCTGGTGGGATCGAACACCAATGCGCCGACGATCATGATTGCGGAACGGGCTTCGGACTTGATACGCGGCAACCGATGAACTTCGTAGCCGGCGGCCCGTTGCCGCCGGCTACCTTACGCGCGACCACCTGCGCAATAACACCGACTCAGCACGCCAACGCCGGAGCGCGCTACGATGGACGTCCCATTATTTGGCGCGCACCCCTGTCCTCAATATCGTTTCCAGAGCCTAGACAAGTTCGATGTGTCTCACCGAGCAGCCCCGCGGCAGGCTTCGCACGCCGGGGGCGCGTTTCAGCCCGGATCAATCCCATTCCGGAGCCCAAGGAACCTTGGAACTGTCTACGCAGCGATAGTTCGTAGTCGTGAAGGCGTCGATACGCTTCATGTCAACGCTCGAAAGTACAAAGTCCATCACGTCGAAGTTCGCCTTTATGTTTTCAGGCTTGGTCGACATGGTGTTGATGGTGACGCCCTTCTGAAGGATCCACCGCAAGACTACCTGCGCCGCCGTCTTCCCGTATGTCTCGCCGATCTGTTCGAAGTCCGGATACCGAAAGACCGCCCCGCGCGCCACGGACGAAAAAGACGACAGCGGCACGCCGCTCTCGAACGAGGCTTCCAGAAGAACCGTCTGATCGAGTAGAGGGTGAAATTCCACCTGGTTGATCACGACTTCCCCGTCGAGCAGAGCCTGCGCCTCCTTCATCATCCGCGCAGTGAAGTTCGAAACGCCGATCGCCTCGGTCAAGCCTTCGCGTTTCGCCTCCCTCAAAAGCTCCAAGATCCCGCGATTGTCGCCGGACGTGTCGGGCCAGTGCAGGAGGAGCAGATCGACGCGGAACAGCCCGAGCTTTTCAAGGCTGCCCTCGACTGACTTGAGAAAGCGGTCTGATGAGTAGTTGTCGGGATGCACCTTCGTGGTGATGAATAGCTCTTCCCGCTTGATAGCATGCCTGGAGATCGCCGCTCCGACGTCGGCTTCGTTTTCGTACATCTGCGCCGTGTCGAAGGCGCGGTATCCTACGTTATAGGCTTCTCCGAAGGTGGAGATCAGCTCCTCGCCCTTCAATGGGAATGTCCCAAAAGCTCGTTCCAAACCCGGCCGAAAACAAATCGACATCTTCAATTCTCCTCCAACAGTTCTTGAATCGATCATTGCTCGCGCCCGTCCAGAAAAGTCGGAGAAACGCGTTGATTTTCAAACTTGCACTTACGATCCCGACCACCTATAACGCACTAACCAGTTACTTGCAACGGGCGGGAGGAATGTCCATGTCGAAGGTTAAGAGCGCGGCGGAAGTTGCGGCGCTGATCAGGAACGATGCGATCGTCGCGGTAAACTCTTCCAGCGGTCTCTGCTGCCCCGACGCGGTGCTTGCTGCGATTGGCGAAAGATACCGGGAAGAGGGCGCTCCGACGGGGCTGACGACCATTCATCCGATTGCTGCCGGAGACATGTTCGGTACGAAAGGTGTCGACCATCTGGCCCAGCCCGGCCTCATCAAGAGAATCATCGGCGGCTCCTATCCGTCAGGTCCGTCATCGGCCGAACCGCCGTTGATCTGGCAGATGCTTGGCCGTAACGAAATTGCTGCCTACAACGTGCCAAGCGGCGTCCTTTTCGACATTTTGAGGGAAGGTGCCGCTCTTCGTCCTGGCGTCCTGACGAAGGTCGGGATGGACACCTTTGTGGATCCCAGACAGGAAGGCTGTGCGATGAACGAAGCGGCGAAGCGCGATCCAATAGTCTTCCGTCAGACTTTCGCTGGCGACGACTGGCTCTTCTTCCCCTCGATAAAGCCTGACGTGGCGATCATCAGAGCCAGTACCGCGGACGAGCGCGGCAACCTCACCTTCGAACATGAGGGTGCCTACCTTGGGGCAATGGAGCTCGCCCTAGCAGGTCACAACAGGGGCGGCATCGTGATCGCGCAGGTCAAGCGCATAGCGCAGTCAGGAACTTTGAAACCTCACGACGTTCGCGTACCGGGCATTCTCGTCGACTACATCGTCGAGGCTCCCGATCAGCTTCAGACTACCGCGACGCCTTACGACCCGGCGATTTCCGGCGAGCTCTTCCGTCCGCTCGACAGCTTCCGGCTTCCGGAGTTCAACGTCGCCAAGGTCATAGCGCGTCGCGTCGCTCGCGAACTTCAGGCTGGATGGGCGGTCAATATCGGGTTCGGCATCTCAGCAAACGTTCCCAGGATCCTGCTGGAGGAAGGGCGCCACGGCGAGGTGACATGGGTAATCGAACAGGGTGCCGTCGGAGGCATTCCGTTGCTCGACTTCAAGTTTGGCTGCTCTTCGAATGCGGAAGCTTTTGTAGCATCTCCGCACCAATTCGCCTATTTCCAGGCTGCCGGCTTCGACTGCTCGCTTCTGTCCTTCCTACAGATAGACAAGGACGGGTCGGTCAACGTGTCCAAACTCTCAGCGCGACCGCATGTGACCGCAGGGGCAGGCGGCTTCGTCGATATCACCTCCCGCGCGCGCAAGATCGTGTTCTCTGGCTACTTCAACGCCGCGGCAAAGCTCTCCGTTTCGGACGGCAAGCTCGTGATCGAACGTGAGGGGAAGGTCGCGAAGATCGTTGGGAAGGTGGAGCAGGTGTCGTTCTCCGGTACACGCGCCATAGCGCAGGGTCAGGACGTCACATACGTAACGGAGCGTTGCGTCATGAAGCTGACGCCGGACGGGCTGATGGTCACGGAGGTCGCGCCGGGCGTCGACCTCTACCGTCATATCCTCGATCAGGCGCAGACGCCGCTGCTGGTCTCGCCAAATTTAAAGGCGATGGACTCCGAGCTATTCCAGCCCGGACCGGACCATGAGGAACAAAACAAGCGTGACGCGGCATGAGCGACGATGGTTCCAGGGTCGTTCTGTCCTTCGAGGACGACGTTGCGGTTCTGACGCTTCGGCACAAGGAGAGCCTTAACGCCGTCGACGCCGACGCCATCGAGCAGATATACGATGCCTGCCGGACGATCGAAGGTCGTCCGGCAGTACGTGCAGCCATCGTTACAGGCGATGGGGAGAAGGTCTTCTCGGCCGGTGGCGACATCAAGGCGTGGGGTTCTCTGACGCCGCAGCAGTTCGGACGCGACTGGATTCGCCGGGGGCATGATGCGTTCGACGCCGTCGCACGCCTGCGGGTGCCAGTCATAGCCGTGCTCAATGGGCATGCTTTTGGCGGCGGCCTCGAACTCGCGGCTGCCGCTGATCTTCGCATTGCCGAGGAGCAGGTGAAGCTAGGCCTGCCCGAGGCAGGCATCGGCGTCATACCTGGCTGGTCTGGCACCCAGAGAACTGTTCGGCGATTTGGATCGTCCGTGGTGCGTCGCATGGCGCTCTTTGGCGAAATCTTCGACGCTGCGAAGGCACTTGAAGCGGGACTTGTCGAGTTCGTGGTGCCTCGAGGCAAAGGCCGCGACACGGCCGCAGGACTCATCGCGAACCTTCGCTCGCGAGCGCCGCTTGCAACCGAGATTGTCAAGATGATGATCAACGTTGCGGAGGAGGAGGAAGGCTCGCGCGTGCTTGATACGGTGGCTGCCATGTCGATCGCGTCCACGCAAGATCTTGCAGAAGGCGTGGCGGCGTTCAGGGAAAAACGTAAGCCTGAATTCAAGGGACGGTGATATGCAGGCAGATAAACAGGCATTTCTCACCTCGTTGTTCGACGCCGCGATCGCTGCCGCCGATCCTGAACGGTCGCTGCTGGAATTCATGCCCGAAAAGCCGAAGGGAAGAACCGTCGTTATCGGGGCGGGCAAGGGTGCCGCCCAGCTCGCCGGGGCTTTCGAGGAAAACTGGGACGGTCCGCTGGAGGGCGTCGTGGTGACGCGCTACGGGTATGCGGTTCCATGCCAGCGAATCAAAGTTCTGGAGGCGTCGCATCCCCTGCCTGACGCTTCAGGCATCGAGGCAGCGGCTCAGCTTTTTCAGGCCGTCGCGAACCTCTCAGAAGACGATCTGGTGGTCGCCCTTATCTGCGGCGGCGGTTCGGCACTTCTGCCTGCGCCTCCCAATGGTTTCGAGCTGCAGGACGAGATCGCCCTAAATGAGGCCTTGCTGGCTTCAGGCGCGCCAATTTCGGTGATGAACAGTATTCGCAAGCACTTCTCCCGTATCAAGGGAGGAAGGCTTGCATTGGCCGCGGCACCAGCCAAGGTCGTAACGCTCGTGGTATCGGACGTACCAGGCGACGTGCCAGCTCAGGTCGCTTCCGGCCCAACGATTCCGGATTGTTCGACGCGTGCCGACGCGCTGGCGGCGATCGAGCGCCACGCCTTGAAGCTACCCGACCGGATGATGCGTCATTTTTTAAGCGGGGAAGCCAACGCACCGGCACCGGACGCCCCGAGCTTTCAAGGCAACGAAGTCCACGTCATCGCGTCCGCAGGTCGCTCGCTCGAAGCCGCATCGCGCGTGTGCGAGCAGCATCGGATTCCAGCCGTGATATTGTCTGATGCGTTGGAAGGGGAAGCACGAGAGGCCGGGAAGTTCCACGCCGCGATCGCAAAGGAAGTTGTAAGCCGGAGCCGGCCGTTTGCGCGTCCTGTAGTTCTTCTTTCTGGTGGCGAAACGACGGTCACCATGCGCGGCAGCGGTAAAGGCGGGAGAAACAGCGAATTTCTACTATCATTCGCGATTGAGATCGATGGCACCACAGACGTCCACGCCATTGCGGCCGACACCGATGGGATCGACGGCAGCGAGGATAACGCCGGCGCCTTCGCAGACGGCGCTACAATATCTGAAATCAGACGAGCAGGGAAGGATGCCGCGGCGCTACTGGCCAACAATGATGCCTGGACGGCCTTTTCGCTTTCCGGAGGGCTCTTCGTGCCCGGCCCCACCGGCACGAATGTAAACGATTTCCGGGCAATCCTAATAGAGTAAAACTAGAAAGCCGCGCGCAGCGATCCAGTGAAGCGCTCGGACTGTAAGCGCGAACCGCGGCATGCGTAGAATTCGAGAGTGAGCGTTTGCCGGGCCGCGTCCGCGCCCGCGTATCTTTGCGAATATGTGACAATGTAACTTATGTCCTGGGAGGCCGCACTATGCCGGCCTCCCAGTCTTCCAATTAGCCCGCCGGTATCGGTGCGTCTTCACGAAGAAGCCCCTGAGCCTTAAGGTCGCTCCAGAATTCGGCCGGGATATCGTGGCTGAACCAATCGATGTTTTTCTGGAGCTGCTCCACTGTCCGGGTTCCCGCTATGAAAGAGGGAATAGCCGGGTGGGATACGACAAACTGCATGGCGGCCGCCGGGAGGGGAACTGCATGGTCCCTGCAGACGGCCTCGATACGTCTGACCTTATCCAGGATTTCGGCCGGCGCGGGGCTGTAGTTGTATTTGGCTCCCTCGACGGCGCCGGTAGCGAGGATGCCGGAATTGAACCCGCCCCCGATCACGACCGCGGCGCCCCGTTCGACGCAGAGTGGCAGGAACTTGTCGAGCGATTCCTGCTCCAGAAGAGTGTAGCGGCCGGCGAGCAGGAAGCAGTCAAAGTCGCGCTGCAGGAGCGCGTCGTGGCAGACCTCCCACTCGTTCACCCCGACGCCGATCGCCTGCACGAGGCCTTCGTCGCGAAGTTTTGAAAGCGCCTTCCAGGTGCCGCCCATGGCGGCTTTGAAAACCTCCGGCTGCTCGGAACCGCGCGTGAAGACGTCTATGTCGTGAATGAAGCAGATATCGATCTTCTCGAGCGCCAGCCGCTGAAGCGAATCTTCGAAGGAACGCATGGTCCCGTCGTAGGTGTAGTCGAACTCCATCACGTTCGCGGCCGCGTTGTTCCATGGGGAGAAGTCGATATTTTTCCGTCGACCTGGTTTTAGAAGACGGCCCACCTTCGTAGACAGCACAAAGTCGTCTCGCTCTTTCCAGCGGAGAGAGTGGCCTGTACGGAGTTCTGAGAGCCCGTGACCGTACATCGGCGCCGTATCATAGTATCTGACGCCGGCGTCCCACGACGCCTGGACCATCGCGTCAGACGTCCCTTCGTCGATCGGGTAGGAGAAGTTGCCTATGGGGGCGGTACCGAACCCGAAGGCGGTTACTTCCAGCTCGACGCGGCCAAACTTTCTTTTATCAGACGGTTTCATGACTTCCTCCTTGCCAATGCACCATGTAGTTAGTTACATTGCAGATCATGGAGCTTGTGGCAAGTCCTTTGGGAGGAGGCGTTCGTCGATAGGGAGGAAGACGTTTGAAGTCTGCGGTTGCACGCTGAGCATTGGGGCTGGGAGAACAAGGCTTTCGCAGCCCCCGCGGGCTGTTTCGGAATGCTGCAACTATCCTACCGAAAACGCAGCGCTCGCCTTCCTGCTACGGGACGCGTGCATGTGCGTAAGCGCATGTGCGAGTAAGTCCCTGTAACTGCTCGTAAAGTTTAGCAATCTTCGTCGCGCCGGGTTGACACTTAAGCATGATCGTCGCTAGAAACGCACTAACTAGATACATACTTGGAGCGCTGAAGGCGGCTCACGGGAGGAGACTACGATGAAGGTTTATGGGGTAGAACACATCGGCTTCACGGTTCCGAACCTGGACGACGCCGTGAAGTTCTTCGAGTCGGTGTTCGGGGCGGTGACGGCGCTGGAGACCGGAAAGATCGATGGCGACGACGAGTTCATGCGTCGGAGGCTCGGAGTTCCTGGTCATTGCCGGATCGAGAACATCAAAGTTCTCCGTCTCGGCAACGGCAGCAACATCGAGCTCTTTGAATACTCAGGCGAAGCTGAAAATCTGGAACTAAAGCGCAACAGCGAGGTGGGCGGGTTCCACATCGCGCTCCAGGTGGATGACGCGGTTGCAGCGGCGCAACGTCTGCGGGATGGCGGCGTCGATGTTCTCGATGGTCCGACCTACGTCGAAACCGGGCCGATGGAGGGTCTGACGTGGCTTTATCTCCGCTCTCCCTGGGGGCAGTTCCTCGAACTTGTCAGCATGAATGGTCCGCTGGGATGCGCCAGGGACGGCGTCCAGCAGCTATGGTCGCCGCTAGATTGAGCCTGCGAAGCCGGCCCTCCTGGGTCGGTGAAGGAGAGGTTCGGAGGTCGCGGATGATCAAGTCATGCGGAACTGGGAGGTCTACTATGGCGATTGAAATTGTGTTTTCAGCCAAGAACAAAGCAGAGCTTCAGCATGTCGAGTTGCCTCCGCTGGGCCAACACGAGGTGAGGGGGCGTACTGTCGTCACGCTCATTAGCCCTGGCACGGAGATCGCGTGGCTTTCCGGAGAAAGCTTTCCTATCCGACCCGGCTACGCCGCGATCTTCGTTGCAGAAGAGACAGGGCCCTTAGTGAGTGGTATCGACGCGGGCGAGCATCTGTTCTGCATGGGTCCGCATAGAAGCATGCAGCAGGTGGATTACCGGCATGCTTTGAAGGTCCCTCAGAAGTTGACGCCGGAGGTCGCGGTTCTTGCGCGGCTGGCCGGCGTATCAATGACGACCTTGATGTCCACCAAGGCTCGGCCCGGCGACCTCGTCATAATAGCAGGTGCAGGTCCCGTAGGACTGCTTGCGTCCCAACTTTTCCATCTGTCCGGGTACGAAGTCTGCGTGGTCGACCCAGACCCGGTGCGATGCAGCCAGGTAATGGCTGCCGGGGTTACCCGCGTCTATTCAGACATGCCGTTCGCGGAACTCGATATCGCAGGAAGAGCCGCGCTCGTGGTCGACTGCTCGGGCCATGAAGAGGCGGTTCTTCAGGGATGCAGGATCGTTCGGCCCCATGGCGAGGTGGTCTTGGTCGGCGTGCCGTGGCGACGCCGCACCGAACTGCATGCGCACGACGTGCTGCACGCCGTATTCAATAACTTCGTGCACCTCCGGAGCGGCTGGGAATGGGAACTGCCCGTGCTGTCACGAAACTTCAAGTGGGAGCAGCTTTTGGAGGGGTATAACAACCAGCCGCAAAGTGTCTTCTCTGGCTTTGAAAAGATCATGCGCTGGCTCGCCGAGGGGCGCATCTGGACGGAAGGCCTGATTAGGAACGTACCGTCCGCTGATGCCTCCAGGGCGTACCAGAACCTCGTCGCGAGGGAGTTCGACGAACCCTTCTGCGTGTTGTCCTGGAGTGACGCCCGAGCCAACCACTGAAAGCTGCCGTCGCATTGACCGCATGCCACTTCTTTGTTGACCAGTAACTAACCAGTTACGTAATTAAAGGTGCTAGAATGCTGCTCACTGAGATTCATGAACAGGTGCGAGAGACTGCCCGACAGTTTGCCGACGACGTAATTAGGCCCGTTGCGCACAAGCTGGACGAAGAGGAACGATTCCCGACGGAGATCTACGAGCAGATGGGCCAGCTAGGCCTGTTCGGCATTGGAGTTCCCGAGGAGATGGGCGGGCCGGGCTTTGACACGCTCGCGTACTCCGTTGTCATGGAGGAACTATCGCGCGGCTACGCGTCGATCGCAGATCAATGCGGCCTCGTCGAGCTAATCACCACCTTGCTGGTGCGGCACGGAACGAAGCAGCAGCGCGAACAGCTTCTCGGCGACGTCATGGCGATGAAGAGCAAGGTCGCATACTGCCTCACGGAGCCGGAAGCAGGGAGCGATCTGTCCGGCCTTCGCACCTCGGCAGAGCGCGATGGCACTGGCTGGAAGCTCAACGGCGGAAAGATCTGGATTCACAACGCGCCAGTCGCGGACTACGGCTTCGTTCTTGCGCGAACGGACAAGACCGCGGGGCACCGCGGGATGAGCATCTTCATCGTCGATCTGAATCAGGCAGGCGTCGAGCGCGGGCCGAAGGAACACAAGATGGGGCAGCGCGCGAGTCAGGTCGGCGCGCTGACGTTCAACAACGTCTCGCTTCCTGCAGAGGCGCTCCTCGGCGAAGAGGGACGTGGCTTCCATATGATGATGAGCGTACTCGACAAGGGACGCGTCGGCATTGCTTCACTTGCCGTCGGCATCGGTCAGGCAGGTCTCGAGGCCGCACTCGAATACGCGGTGCAGCGCAAGCAGTTCAACTCAGCGATCGCTGAGTTCCAAGGCGTCCAATGGATGCTAGCCGACATGGCCAAAGACGTGGAGGCGGCTCGTCTTCTCGTTCGGAGTGCTGCAAGCAAGATCGATCGCGGCGAAGACGCGACTAAGGCATGCTCGATGGCAAAATGCTTCGCCGGCGACATGGCGGTCGCCCGCACGGCGGACGCCGTTCAGATATTTGGAGGCAGCGGATACATCCGCGGCTTCGAGGTCGAGCGCCTCTATCGTGATGCGAAGATCACCCAGATCTACGAAGGTACAAACCAGATCCAGCGCATGATCATCGCCCGCCAGCTTATCAAGAATGGAGCGCAGTCATGAGCTCTGGAGCTAAACAGGCCGCACTCATTACGGGTTCCAGCAGAGGGATCGGGCTTGCGATCGCACAGGCATTGGCCCACCGTGGATTCAACATTGCCTTGAACGGATTCAGCGACAGCGAAGAGCTTGACCTTGCCGTAGCGTCGTTACGCAAGAAGGGCGTGATCGCTATCAAGGTGCCGGCCGATGTCAGCGTTCTTGCCAAGCATGAAATCATGCTCGACGCTGCCGAAGCAGCCTGCGGCCCGTTGACAACGCTCGTCAACAACGCCGGAGTTTCCGTTCTCCAACGCGGCGATCTCCTGGACGTGTCGGAAGAAAGCTACGACCGCTGCATGGCCGTAAACACGAAGGCGCACTTTTTCCTGACGCAGGCGTTCGCCCGCCGGCTGGTTGCGCGCGAAAGGTCACCCGACCTCTACTACAGCGTGGTGAACGTCACATCATCGAACGCCGTTGCCGCATCCGTTCTGCGCGGCGAGTATTGCGCCTCCAAGGCCGCGGCAGCAATGATCTCAAAGGTCTTTGCCGCGCGTCTGGCGAAAGACAACATCGCAGTCTTCGATGTGCAGCCCGGCTTGATCGAGACCGACATGACAGCGGCAGTCAAGGACACCTACAAGCGGCGCGCGGAGGAAGGCCTCACTCTCTTCCCCAGGATCGGGCAGCCGGACGAGATGGGCAGGATCGTACAGACGCTCGCCACGGGCGGGCTTCCCTATATGACAGGCCAGACGCTATCGGCGGACGGCGGCCTGCTGGTTCCACGTTTCTAAGAGGTTATGAGCATGCGTATAGCACTTCCCGACAGCCGCGGACGGACGGAGAACTACGAACTCTTAGCTCGGCCCATTCCAGCCGCCGACTTCTCCCGTGACTTCAACAGGCGCGTGTTTTCCGCGGCGCATGTCGTTGCCGACCCCTTCACGGAAACGAATCCAGGAACGTCTGCCGTCGTCGACTGGGATGCGACCCTAAAATTCCGCCGCCACCTGCACGATCTCGGTCTCGGCATTGCTGAAGCGATGGACACTGCTCAAAGAGGCATGGGCCTCGATTGGGAAGGCGCCCTCGAGCTTGTTCGGCGTACGAAGTCGGAATTGCCGGACGCGCTCGTCTTTAGCGGCGCAGGAACGGATCATCTCGATCCGAAAGACCTGCGTTCGCTGGACGACGTGGATCGCGCGTATGCCATGCAGATCGAAGCCATCCAGCGGACCGGCAGCGACGTCATCCTGATGGCCAGCCGAGCGCTCACTGCAAGTGCCAGCAGCCCGAAGGACTATGTTTCGGCATACGGCAAGGCGTTGTCCCTTTGCGATCGGCCGGTAATCCTTCACTGGCTTGGCGACATGTTCGATCCAGCTCTCGCCGGCTACTGGGGTGGCAAGGATTTCGAGACGGCCATGCAGACGTGCCTCGAAATCATCTCTGCCAACGAGGCGAAGGTCGACGGTATAAAGATCTCGCTCCTTGATAAGGACAAGGAGATCCAGATGCGACGCCTCCTCCCGTCCGGCGTAAAGATGTACACCGGGGACGACTTCAATTATCCGGAACTTATCGCGGGCGACGACGTCGGATATTCACATGCGCTGCTTGGCATTTTCGATCCGCTCGCAGGCGCCGCTGCTTTCGCGATGTCACAGCTCGCGGCCGGCGACAAAGAAGGATTCCACAGAACGCTCGATCCCACAGTGACTCTTGCTCGGACGATCTTCCGCCGCCCGACCCAGTACTACAAGACCGGCGTGGTCTTCCTTGCTTGGTTGAATGGCTTCCAGGATCACTTCGTAATGCTGAACGGTCACCATGCGATGCGACCGCTCCCGTATTTCTCCGAGGTCTTCCGAATTGCCGACCAGTGCGGCGTCCTTCGAGATCCGGACTTGGCCGTCCACCGCTTCAAGCAGTTGCTGGCGCTGTACGGGGTAGACGGCAATGCGTGACTTCTCGAACGATCATTCGGCCCTGGCTTTGAACACCGCGACGCTCGGCCACAACGTCGAGGGCTTCGGCGCGGGCTGGACTCCGGAGCAGGTTATCGACGGCTGCGCGGCCAGAGGGTACGGCGGCGTCGTGTTCTGGCGACGCGAGATCGGAGAAAATTCGGTTGCAATCGGAGAAAGGGCAAAGGCTGCGGGATTGAAGGTAGCCGGCTTGTGCCGGTCGCCATTTCTAGTTGGGCCGCTCGCTGCTAGGGGCAAGGAAGCTATTCTCGATGATTTTTTCGCGTCGATCGACATGGCTGCGGGTCTCGACGCGCCTGTTCTTACGATTGTAGTGGGAGGCGTCGAGCCGGGCAGCAAGGGAATGCATGACAGTCTCGCTCTTGTTGCCGAACGCGTAGCGGCTGCTTGTGAATACGCTGCGCAGGCCGGTGTGAACCTTGCCTTGGAGCCTCTCCACCCGGTCTACGGCGGCGACCGCTCTTGCTTGGTAACTGTTCGTGACGCCGTGGATTTATGCGAGCGGATCGGCGCTGATAACCTCGGAATCGCAGTCGACGTATATCACGTCTGGTGGGACACGGAGCTTTCGATCCAGCTCCGCCGCGCAGGAGCGAAGCGCATCCACGGTTTTCATCTGTGCGATTGGCTTGCGGAAACCAAGGATGTGTTGTTCGATCGAGGCATGATGGGAGACGGCGTGGCTGATATCCGCGGCATCCGTGGCTCGGTCGAGGACGCAGGATACGACGGCTTGTGCGAGGTTGAGTTGTTCTCGAAGGAAAACTGGTGGAAACGCGACCCGAACGAGGTCCTTGATGTACTTGTCGAACGCTTTCGTACCGTCTGCTGAGGAGCGCAATATGAAAATTCTCGTCCCCGTGAAGCGGGTGGTTGACTACAACGTGAAGATCCGCGTGAAGCCGGATGGCACAGGCGTCGAGCTTTCGAATGTGAAGATGTCGATGAACCCGTTCGACGAGATCTCGGTGGA
>NZ_JANUBV010000026.1:0-71420 GCF_024808055.1 Rhizobium sp. BK176
TGCGCATAGGCGTGTGCAGTCTCCTGCACCATGCGCTCCTCGTCCGTCAGCTGCTCCACCAGCCGGAACGGATCGGCCCAGTCGAAGATCTCGCGTGTTTGTAGCATTATGTCTCTCATCATTTGGTCTTCAGGAGTTCGCGCGCGATTATGAGCTTCTGCACCTCGGTTGCGCCTTCGTAGATGCGTAGCGCGCGGATCTCCCGATAGAGTTTTTCGACAATCTCGCCGGTCCGGACACCGCGACCGCCGAACAGCTGAACTGCGCGATCGATGACTGTCTGGGCCGTTTCCGTCGCCGTCATCTTCGCCATTGCGGCTTCCTGCGTCGTCGACAGCTTCTGCACATCGCGTCGCCACGCAGCCCTGTAGGTCAGCAACGTCGCGGCGTCGATCCCTGTTGCCATGTCGCCGAGGGCTGCTTGGGTAAGCTGGAGATCGGCCAGCTTTGCACCGAACATCTGCCGCTCTCTCGCATGCGAAAGCGCTTCGTCAAGGGCGCGCCGGGCAAAGCCCACGGCGGCGGCGGCGACCGAAGCCCGGAAGATATCGAGAGTGCGCATGGCGATCTTGAAACCTTCGCCCGGATCGCCGAGCCGCCGCGATGCGGGGATACGGCAGCTCTCGAAGCGGGTTGTTGCGAGCGGGTGCGGGGCAATGACATCGATGCGCTCGGCGATCGAGAAGCCGGGGTCATCGGCAAAGACGACGAAGGCTGAAATGCCGCGCGTACCCGGCGCCTCGCCGGTTCGGGCAAAGACCGTATAGACATCGGCGATGCCGCCGTTGGAGATCCAGGTCTTTTCGCCATCGAGAATGTAGTGGTCGCCGTCGGGGCGAGCCGCACAGGCCATGGCCGCAACGTCGGATCCCGCATCCTTTTCAGACAGCGCAAAGGCGGCCAGCCATTCGCCGCTGCGCACTTTCGGCATGACGGCGGCGCGAAGGGCGGCCGAACCGCTGAGGCCGATCGCTCCGGTCCCGAGCCCCTGCATCGCGAAGGCGAAGTCCGCCAATCCGTCATGCCAGGCAAGGGTTTCGCGCGCCAGGCAGACCAGGCGTGAATCAATCAGCGGGTCGGTTTCGGAAGCGCCCGTTGCCACCTTCAAAATTCCCGCGTCGCCCAACGCCCGGACGAGCCTGCGACATGCGGCATCGACATCGGTGTGGTCGATCATCGTCATCGCATCGGACTTGGCGAATGCGTCCAGCCGGGTTGCGAATTCGCGATGGCTGCTGTCGAAGAACGGCCAGTCGAGATGATCCCAGGATGGACCAGTCAATGTCGCGGGAATGGTCATAGTCTAGTTTCCCTCGAAGGTTGGCTTGCGCTTGGCGGCAAAGGCTTCAAAGGCGCGGCGAAAATCCTGTGTCGCCATGCAGATGGCCTGTGCCTGCGCTTCGGATTCGACCATCTCGTCGATGCCCATCGCCCATTCCTGGTTCAACATGGTTTTGGTCATGCCATGTGCGAACCACGGTCCGTCGGCCAGCGAGGCTGCTAGCTTGTGTGCCTCGGCGGAGAGATCGCTGCTTGGATGAAGGGCATTGTAGAAGCCCCAGGCATTGCCTTCGGCGGCGGACATGGAACGCCCGGTGTAAAGCAATTCGGCGGCGCGGCCCTGGCCGATGATGCGGGGGAGGATCCCGCATGCGCCCATGTCTGCCCCCGCAAGCCCGACGCGGGTAAAGAGGAAGGCAGTCTTTGCTTCAGGAGTCGCCAGCCTGAGATCGGACGCCATGGCGAGAATTGCGCCAGCGCCTGCACAGATGCCGTCGACAGCGGCGACGATCGGCTGTGGGCATTTGCGCATCGCCTTGACAAGATCACCCGTCATGCGCGTAAACGCAAGGAGCTCGGGCATTGCCATGCGCGTCAACGGCTCGATGATCTCGAACACGTCACCGCCAGACGAGAAATTGCCGCCAGCTCCCGATAGCACGATCGCCCGCACGTCCGATGCATAGGCGAGATCGCGAAACAGGTCGCGCAACTCGGCATAGCTGTCGAAGGTCAACGGGTTCTTCCGATCCGGCCGGTTGAGCGTGATCGTCGCAACGCGTCCGTCCTCGCTGACGTCCCAGAGGAAATGCCGGGGTTGAAGGTCCCTGAAGGAGCGCAGGTGTCCCTGCATGGTCATGTCGTTGTCGCTCATCCCGCCAAAACCTCCCCACCAGCCACTGCGATGGCCTGTCCGTTGATCGATGCGCTGCCGGGGGCCGCAAGCCACAGCACTGCGTCCGCGACCTCTTCGGGCTTTACGAGCCGGCCTTGCGGATTGGATTTCGTGAATTCGGCGAGCGCCTGTTCGGCGCTGCGCCCGGTTTTTTCGATGATCATTTCGATCGATCGCGCGATGATCGGTGTGTCGGTAAAGCCCGGGCAGACTGCATTGACGGTTATCCCCGTCTTTGCGAGTTCCAGCGCCAGTGACCGGGTCAGGCCAACGACGCCATGCTTGGCCGCGACATAAGCGGAGACGTATCCATACCCGGTCAGCCCCGCGGTCGAGGCGATATTGATGATGCGTGCCCCGTCTCCCCGTGCCTTGAGGTCCGGCAGCACCGCCTGGGTCACGAGGAAGACGCCGGTCAGATCGACGGCGAGCACCTCATTCCACATGTCGAGGCTGGTCTTTTCGAAGGCGGCGCTCGGGGCCTGGCCGGCATTGTTGACGAGAATGTCTACCGGGCCGAATGCCTTGCGGGCGCTCCCCAGTCCCCTGGCGATTGCTGCCGCATTTGTCACATCGAACCCATCGACGACATGAACACCTTCGGTTCCGATTTCATCGGCGAGAGCCTGCAGCGGCTCGCGCCTTCTGCCGGCGAGCGTCACATGCGCCCCGTCCGAAACAAGGGCACGGGCGATCGCCGCTCCGATACCGGACCCGGCGCCGGTGACGAGGGCGTGGCGGCCTGAGAGTTTGCCTGACGTGGTCATCATGACGCGCCTATTTGGCCGGCGCCGCCGTGGCGGCGCGGGCGAGGTTGGCCTCGTACTGATATTTGCCGGCCTGATATTGCTTCGGCCACGCTATCGAGGTCAGACCGATCTTGGCTGCTTCATGCAATGACCAGGCAGGGTCGGCAAGGTGCGGACGGGCAACGGCGCATAGATCGGCGCGACCGGCCGCAATGATGGAGTTGGCGTGATCGGCCTCCGAGATCGCGCCGACGGCGATTGTCGGAATGCCGACCTCGTTGCGGATCTTGTCGGAGAACGGGGTCTGGAAGAGGCGGCCGTAGACCGGCTGCTCGTTTTTTGACACCTGACCCGAGGAGCAATCGATGAGGTCAGCGCCGGCATCCTTGAACATCTGCGCGAAGATTGCCGCATCCTCGGGCGTGTTCCCGCCGTCCATCCAGTCATGACAGGACAGTCGCACGGACATCGGCTTGTCCTCGGGCCAGGCGGCGCGCATTGCCCGGAAGATCTCGAGCGGGTAGCGGGCGCGATTTTCGTGGCTGCCGCCATACTCGTCATCGCGCAGGTTGGTGACCGGCGAGAGGAAGCTGGATAACAGGTAGCCGTGGGCGCAGTGCAGTTCGAGCCAGTCGACGCCGGTCGTAACCGCAAGTTCCGTCGCACGGACATGGTCTGCCTTGACGCGGTCCATGTCGGCGCGATCCATCGCCTTCGGGACCTGGCTGTTCTTGAGATAGGGCACGGCGGAGGCCGAGATCAGCGGCCAGCCGCCTTCGCTGACGGGTTGGTCGATGCCGTCCCAGGCGAGCCTGGTCGAACCCTTGCGGCCGGCGTGGCCGATCTGGATTCCCATCTTGGCGGCGCTGTTGGTGTGAACGAAATCGACCAGCCGGCGCCATTGCGCGGCTTGCTCCTCGTTCCAGAGCCCGAGGCAACCAGGCGTGATGCGGGCGTCGGGCGAGACACAGGTCATTTCCGCAAACACCAGTCCGGCACCACCGAGCGCCCGCGAGCCGAGGTGGACGATATGAAAATCGTTCAGCAATCCATCCTGTGCCGAATACATGGCCATCGGCGAAACCACGATGCGATTGATGAGCGTGGTTCCGCGCAGTTGATAGGGCGTGAACATCGGTGGCAGGCACCTGTCGTTTCCGACAGCGACGCCCGATTTCTTCGCAAACCAGCGCTCGTAGCCTTCGAGCCAGGTCTTGTCGCGCAGGCGCAGGTTCTCATGGCTGATGCGTTGAGAGCGGGTCAGCATGGAATACATGAACTGCTGCGGCTCAAGCCTATCGGCGTAGCGGCGACCCACGACCTCGAACCATTCCATGGCGTTGCGCGCCGCATTCTGGATGCGCGCGACGTCGACACGGCGAATCTCCTCGTAGGTTTCGAGGACGGCCGGGATCGCTTCCCTGCCGTGTCCGTGCATCTGGAACTGCCTTGTCAGCTCGATCGCATCGTCGATTGCGAGCTTCGTGCCGGAGCCGATGGCGAAATGTGCGGTATGAGCCGCGTCGCCCATCAGCACGACATGCGAGTTGCCATTGAAATGACTCCACTTGCCGCAGATCAGGCGATTGAAGTTCAGCCAGGCAGAACCACGCAGATGGCGTGAGTTGGTCATCAGCGGTGCGCCGTCGAGCACCTCGCGGAACAGGTTTTCGCAAAACGCGATCGAGCCGTCCTGATCCATCTTGTCGAGACCGTGGGCCAGGTAGGCCTCCTCGGTCGTCTCGATGATGAAGGTCGAGGTCTGGTCATCGAACTTGTAGATGTGCGCCTGGAACCAGCCGTGGTCCGTCTTGCGGAAGTCGAAAGTGAAGGCGTCATAGAGTTTGTTGGTGCCAAGCCAGATGTACCGGTTCGGCCGGGTGATCATGTCGGGTTGGAACACCTCGGGATAGTGGTTGCGGATCTTTGAATTCAACCCGTCCGATCCGATCACCAGGTCGGCGTCGGGGAAGTCGAGATCGGAGGTCACGTCGGTTTCGAAGATCAGCTCGACGCCGAGTTCCTCGCAGCGCTTCTGGAGGACGTTGAGCAGCTTCTTGCGACCGATACCGACGAAGCCGTGGCCGGACGTGCGCTGGCGGGTGCCCTTGAACCAGACCTCGATGTCGTCCCAGTGATTGAACGCATCCTGGATCTCAGCGGCACTTTCCGGGTCCCATTCCTGCATCGCGGCCATGGTGGCATCCGAGAACACGACCCCCCAGCCGAAGGTATCGTAGGGCCGGTTGCGCTCGACGACACGAATGGAGTGCTCAGGGTGAAGCTTCTTCATCAAAAGGCCGAAATAGAGCCCCGCTGGACCTCCTCCGATACAGACGATGCGCATCTTCATTCCTTCCCGGTCACGCCGCGCATGTGCCGGCGATCAAGTTATTTGAAGTTTAAAATATATAGAGGCAGAGCGAGGCGTCAAGGGTTAATCAATGGAATCCCGCAGGCGGTGGGCTCGTCCCTATCGCTCGAGCCTGCGATATCCACCATGCCAGTAGATCAACGCATCCTGGCCTTCAGTGACGCGAATGGCATTCACCTGGCCGATAATGATGGAGTGCGTCGCCCGGTCGATCATTTCCTCCAACGTGCAATCAAGGCTAACGGTGGCATCGACCAGCAACGGGGCACCGGTCGAAAGCGTGATCCACTCGGCGTTGGCGTAACGCTCAGAGCCTTTGCAGCCGTGGCGGCCGGAGAAGCGTTCGGCAATGTCCTGCTGGTGGCCCGCCAGCGAATTGACGCCGAAATGGCCGAACCGGCGAAAAAGCGGCCAGCTGGAAGACGACCGGTTGACGCAGGCCATGACCAGTGGCGGGTCGGCGGCCAGCGAAACGGCAGATGTGACGACGAGGCCGGAGCGCTCGCTACCCGTTCCAACAGTGATAACGGCGACATTGCCGGGAAGATGGCGCATGGCGGCCCGGAACATGTCCGTTGACGGTTGAAGCCCGCCCTGGCTTTCCTGAAGCAGCATGACAATCCTCCCAGAATGCGTGGTGTGTGCGCCCGCTCAACCGGAATTGGTTTTCCGCAATAGAGCATGCGCCGGTTCAGATGCTGGAGCGTTCCGTTCGCGGCGGTTGGAGACGTTGCGGCGACAGTGCCGAAAACGATTTGAGCGCCCCGCCAGGGTTAGACAGCAATATCGAATGCCTTGGCTGGACGGCGAATGCCCTCTGAGGCCAGGATCGGCAGGACCGTGTCGCGGAAGTACGGGAACTCCACCAGATAGTCCACGAACGAGAGCGTCGTGCCCCGGAAGCCGGCCTTATGCAGCGAAAGGATGCCGTCTGCGATCTGCTCTGGTGTTCCGACGAGCGGGAAGCCGCCATGGCCTGCGGCCATCCGGTCCCGGATCAGTGCCAAAAGGTCATGCGGGAAGGACTGGGCATGCGCAAACTGCAGGCGCACCAGATTGTCGACGGCGTCCCAGTCAGCATTGTCCTGCCCGAAATGACGAAGATAGTCTCGAGCCTCCTTCTCCGTCGGGCGGCAGACGACGTGTGAAAAAGTCAGGACGCCGACAGGGCGGCCAACGTCTGCAGCCTGCGCCTTCAGTGCGGTGATCTCGTCGACCGAGCGGGCGAGATCGATTGCCGGCGTGAACAGGAAATCGGCGTTGCGGACCGCGAAGTTGCGGCCTTCACCGGAGCCTGCCGCGTTCAGGATCGGGACATGGCCGGATGGCCGTGGGTCTCCCAGAATGTTGGTGAGCTTGAAGTGCTGGCCGTTCCAGTCGAAAGCCTCCTTGCGGCTCCACAGTGCCTTGACGACATCAAACCACTCTTGCGCATATTCGTAACGCTCGGCGTGACCGGCTGGAAGGTCGAGACCGAGCGCCTGATATTCCGGCTGGTTCCAGCCCGCGACGATATTCAGCCCGATCCGGCCGCCGCTGATCTGGTCGATGGTGGCGATCTGCTTGGCAACGACCGCCGGCAGGTTGGCTGCCGTATGGATCGTCGCAAAGACGTTGATATCGCGTGTCCGCGCCAGAAGTGCGGCCGCCCAGGTCATCGTTTCGAGCACGTTGCCGTGGAAGTTTGTATCGCCGCCATACCCGATCCAGCGTGCGATCGGGAGCATGAAGTCGATGCCGGCCGCGTCGAGGAGGTGGGCAAGTTGCAGGTTGTTGTCCCAGGAGTTCACCCAGCGTTCGGGAACCTTTGTTACCGACATGCCGCCGGAACAGTTGGTCGCGAAGGTCCCGAGCAGGAACTGCTGGTCGTCGAACATGGAGTTGCGCTCATTGATCATGGGTTCACCTCGTATTATTTGTTATAATTTATGATACAAACTCTATGATTAAATTTATCGCTGTCAATCGACAAATGCTGATGGACGCGGTTTTGGGTGGAGGCTATGTCTTGGCTTTGGGAGATCGAAGAGATGCAGCGCAAGGAACCGCATGAAAAGCAGCCTGATGCGGTGGACCGCAGCTGGCATCTGGCGCGCACAGCCGTCGAGGTGGATGTCGCCGAGATCGAGTACGCGCTGATGCGCGCCTACGAGGCGTTCGGCCGCTGGCAAACGGAGTGCCTCGCGTCGGTTGTCGATATTGCCGCAAGCGGTCCCGAGAATGCCATGCTGCACATCATCCGGATGAATGACCGCCCGAAAACGATCAAGGATCTCGCGCGTCTTGCCAACCGCGAGGACATTCCGAACATCCAGTACAGCCTGCGAAAGCTGATAGGGGCGGGGCTGGTCGTGCGCCAGGGCAGTGGCCGGTCGGGCGTCACCTATCAGGTGACCGAAAGCGGTCGTGGGGTCACTGACCAGTATGCGGACATCCGTGCGTCACTGTTGATTGCGGCCATCAAATCGGTTCCGAATTTTCCGCACAAACTGGAAGAGGCAACGCGGACACTGGAGCTTTTGACGGGTATTTACGAACAGGTTGCGCGCGTCGCTGCCACGCATCGTCGCTCGCATCCCTGACGCTCACTGGAAGAACTAAGCCTCGGCAACGCGGTCGAGCCAACCGGGCTCAATACGGGGCAGGGGAATGGCGTCAAGCAAGGCGCGCGTGTAGGCGTTTTCGGGAGCAGTAAAGACACGATCGCACGAACCGTGCTCTACCACGGTGCCGTGCCGCATCACGTAGACCCTGTCGCAGACTGCACGGATGACGGACAGATCGTGGCTGATGAAGGCCATGGACAGACCGAGGTCTCGCGAGAGTTCCTTCATCAGGTTGAGGACCTGGGCCTGGGTGGAGACGTCGAGCCCGGAAACGACTTCGTCGGCCAGAACGAAGTCGGGTTCGAGCAGTGCTGCTCGCGCAATGCCGACACGCTGGCGCTGGCCGCCCGACAGCTCATGCGGATTGCGATCAAGGCAGGCGGTCGGCAACATGAAGCGCTCGAAGATCGCGGCGATCCGGCGCTCTGCGCTCCTGGCGTCGTCTGCGAGACGGTGCAGGAGCAGGGGCTCCACGAGAATGCGCCGGATCGTGTGGCGAGGGTTCAGCGAAGCCATTGGATCCTGAAAGATCATCTGCATGCGTCTTCGCAGTGGCCGTAGTGCCGCGTCGGGAATGTCTGTGATGTCTTTCCCGTCGAAATGGATCGTACCGGCCGAAACATTGACGAGCCGAAGCAGTGCGCGGCCAAGCGTCGTCTTGCCCGAACCGGATTCACCGACGATGCCGACTGTTTCTCCACGCCTAATGTCAATGTCGACGCCAAACAGCACCTTGTGGCCGCCGCCCGGCTTTCCGAGCAGTCCGCGGGTCGCGCCGTATGTGACTTCGATGCCGGATGCGGTCAAAAGCTTGTCAGACATTTGGCCTCGCATCCGTTCCAATTTCCCGCCGCAACTGATCGAACACGGCCTGCGGGACAGGCGTCAGCCCGGCGTCCGGACGGTCATAGCGCGGGCTCGCCGCAAGCAGGGCCGCTGTGTAAGCGTGAGCCGGTCGCTCGAGAACGTCAGCACACGATCCGGCTTCGACGACCTTGCCCGAATAAAGCAGTGTCACACGATCGCAAATCTGTGCGACAACGCCGAGGTCGTGCGTTACGAAGATCACAGCCGTTCCATGCTTGTCCTGCATGGCCCGGATCAGACGCAGTATCTGCTTTTGCACGGTCACGTCGAGTGCCGTCGTGGGCTCGTCGGCAACCACGAGCTTGGGCTCCAGTGAGAAGGCGGCGGCGATCAGCACGCGCTGGCGCATGCCACCGGAAAGCTCATGCGGATAGGCCTGCAGCACACGCAAGGGATCGCGGATGTGCACCTCCTCCAAAAGCGAGATGGCCCTTGCATGCGCTTGCCGCACGGACATCCCACGTTTCATTCTAAGGCCATCTGTCAGCTGCGCTTCGATGCGCCGGCTCGGGTTGAGTGCCGTTTGCGGATCCTGCGGAATGAGCGCGATTTCGTTTCCGATGATCTGCCGCAATGTCCTCGGAGGAAGGGTCAACAGATCGCGATCCTCAAACAGAACCGAACCGCCAGTGACACGAATGGTGCGTGGCAGGATGCCGAGCAAGGCTTTTGCGATCGTGGATTTTCCCGCGCCGCTTTCACCGACGAGGCCGAGCACTTCGCCACGCATCATCTTGAGCGACACATCCCTGAGGATGGAAGCGCCGCCATCACGATCGGAAACAGCCGTCAGGCCGGTTATGGAAAGGAGAGGAAGATTGCTCATCGGCCCATCACCGGATCAAGGGCACGGCGAAGGCCATCGCCCAGCTGGTTGAATGCCAGGACTGTAGCAAACAGCGCGATCAGCGGCGCGACCATGACCCACCAGCCTTGATAGATCATCTGCCTGCCGGCAGCGATCATGCCGCCCCATGTCGGTGTGTCCGAGGAAACGGAAAGGCCGACAAAGGACAGGATTGCTTCGACGATCACCGCAATGCCCATCTCCAGGCTCACCAGGGCGATGAGGACCGGCGCGACGTTCGGCAGTATTTCCGAAAAAAGAATGCGTGCGCGGGAAAAGCCTATGGTTTGCGCAGCCGTTACATAATCCATCTGCGCCTGGGATTTCGTTTCGGACCGGACGACACGACAAAATCGCGTCCAGTCAATGATGACGATGGCGGCGATCACCGAGTGAACGCCGGCGCCGAGAACAGCAACAAGAAGGATCGACAAGAGGACGGGCGGGAATGCCATCCATATGTCGACAAGGCGCGAAATGACCCGGTCCGCCCAGCCGGCGTACCAACCGGCGATGAGGCCCAGCAACGTGCCAATCAGAGCTGCAAGCGTTGCTGCGACAAAGGCGACGAGCAGCGCAATGCGGGTCCCGAAGATCAGGCGCGAGAGCACGTCGCGGCCGAGATCGTCGGTGCCGAGCCAGTAGCCGGGCTCCGCACCGTCGATCCAGGCAGGAGGCAGGGTGCCAAGCATGAGGTCCTGTTCGAGCGGATCCTTGGGCGCGATCCATGGCGCGCCGACTGCAAGCAGGACGAGGATGAGGATGAATGCGCCGCCAAGGACGACCTTCGGTTGGGCCATGAGTGCGCGCCGTCGCCGTTTGGCCGCCGTTTGTTTGGGATAAGAAGGAATATCAACCATGACGCAGCCTCGGATTGAATGCGGCAACCAAGAGGTCGACAAGCAGGTTGACCAGAATGAACAGCACCCCGAAGACGAGTACGAGACCCTGGATCAAGGGCAGGTCGCGGTTGATGACGGCGTCAATCGCCATGTTGCCGATGCCGGGGTATGAGAAAATCCGCTCGACGATAACTGTGCCGCCGATGAGAAAGGTGAATTGGACACCCGTGAGCGCGATGGTCGGGCCGATCGCGTTGCGTAGCGCCTCCTGCACCACAAGGCGAAGCTCCGACATGCCTTTCAGCCGGGCGAGGAGAATGTAATCCTGCATCATTGCTTCGGACAATGCCGCCTTAAGGACACGGGCGATGATTGCAGCAAGCGGGAGGCCAAGCGCGAGCACCGGCATGACCATATGTGCGACGACATCGGAAAAAACTGCAAAGCGTAGCCGCGCGAGGCTCTCGATCAGATAAAACGATGTCGCAAACGGCATGTCGGTCGTAGGGTCGATGCGACCGGAAAGCGGAAACAGTGGATAGAAGACCCCGAGCATCAAAACGAGTGCCAGGGCCCAGACAAAATCTGGAACGGCCAGAAAAACCCCGTTCAGGGCGTCGACAACCGGTTCGAGCGGGCCGCGCCGCATGAGCGTGCCGACGACCGCGATCGTTACCCCCGATGCAACTGCAAGGACGAGGGCCGCGACGGCAAGTTCGAGCGTTGCCGGCAGGCGCTCGCCAAGCAGGTCGAGAACGCTGCGCTTGAGAGATATCGAGGTGCCGAAGTCGCCGCCGAGCATCGCCTTCAGCCACAAGCCGAACTGGACCGGGAGGCTCGCGTCCAGGCCGTAATGGGCGCGCAGAGCGGCAATGTCGGCAGCACTTGCGCCCGGCGAAATCATCATGGCGATCGGATCGCCGGGCACCACGCGCAACAGGACAAAGACGATCAGGGCGACGCCGAACAAGGTGACGGCTGCCATGACGACGCGGTTGAAGATAGAAAGCGCTATCATCAGCTCATTTTTCTCGCAGGACGCCGGATTTAGCCAACATGCGGCCGGTAGCGCCTGCAAAGGATGCCCTTTGGGAATGCGGACGGGCCAACTGACCCGCCCGAAGCCGGATTTATCATCCGGTGGGGAGCATGCTTTACGCCTTTGCGACGAGGGTCGGCTGCAGGGCGCCCGATACGTTCGGGACAACCTTGAGGCTTTCCTTGTAGACGATCGGCTGGGCGTATTGGAGAAGCGGGATTACATAGCCCTGTTCTGCAATATACTTGCTGACGGCCTTCCACCCGGCGATGCGCTTTGCCTCATCCTTCTCGCCCCAGAGCGGGCCGATCATGTTGTCGAGGTCGTCGGTATTCCAAACCGAATGCGGCGAGGGGCCGAACATCGCAAAGCCCGTCGACGTGGTTGGGTCACCGATCGCGTTGCCCCAGTTGTAAAAGGCAGCCGGCGCCAGCGCGTCGGCAGCACGCAGTTCGTAGTGCTTGGCGATTTCGTAGACCTCGATGTCGGCTTCGATGCCAACCTTGCGCCACATCCCCACGATCGCCTGGATCATCTCGTAATCCTTGGGCTTGAAGCCCCGCGTGGTCTGGATCTTGAACTTGACGGGCTTTTTCGGCGAGTAACCGGATGCGGCGAGCAGCGCCTTTGCCTTCTCGGCATCGAAGCCGACGACGATCGACGGATCGAAGGCATCATATTCGGGCGCCTCCAGCGTGTCGATCGGCACGCCATAGCCGCGCAGCAGGCGGGCAACGATCGCCTTTTTGTCGATTGCGTGGTGGGCGGCCAAACGCACGTTCTTGTCCAGCATCACGTCGATGTTGTTGATGAAGATCATGCCGATATCGGAGATCGGGGTCGCGGTGCCCGAAAGCCCCGACTTCTTTTTCAGGCGATCGAAATCTTCGTAGGGAATTTCGAGCGTGACATCGGAAGAGCCGGCTTCGATTTCAGCGACGCGGCTGGTCGTATCGGGTACGAACTTGAAGACGACGGTATCGAAGGCGGGCTTGCCGCCGAAGTAGTTTGCGTTTGCCTTGAGGCGGAGAAAGGCGTTGCCCTCGTAAGCGTCGACCATATAGGGGCCGGTGCCGATCGGCTTCTTCTCGAAGCCTTCTGCACCGACTTTTTCATAATAGGCTTTGGGCAGGACGTAGCCGGTCAGAAACGCCATCCACTTGAAGTAGGTCGGCTCGAAGCGCAGTACATCGCCGGTGATGCGATGGCCCTCAATCTTATAGTTGCCGGCCGTCGACCAGATGAAGGAAATCGGATTTCCTCCCTTCTGATCGGCCGCGCGGGTCAGCGACCAGACGACGTCCTCCGGCGTAAACGGCGTGCCGTCATGCCATGTGACGCCTTCGCGGACATCCATCCAGACCTTGGTCTTGTCTTCATTCCATCCCCAGTCCGTCAGAAGCCCGGGTTGGAACTTCAGGTCCGGTCCCTGGCCGATAAACTGGTCGAAGATCGAGCGATAGATGGCCTGGATGGCCGGATTGACCGCCGACGGGCCGGTGGTGGGGTCGAAGGATGGCAGATTGACGTTGAAGGCTATCGTCAGCGTGCCGTTTTCGGCAGCCAAAACGATATTTCGACCGGCGAGAATCCCGGTAATGAAGGTTGCTGCGCCCAGGCTCAAGGCCTCGCGCCGAGTAAGCGTCGTCATAGTCACTCCGTTCCCCTTGTGAAGCGGAAGGAGGGTTTTCTTACCTGCCGGCCGCTGGCGATTTATTATCGGAATGCTTCAACCTTAAAATAAGTCACAGAAACCGGCAAGCGCTTTGTTGAAGCTTGAAAAATCCACTTCCGTGATCAATAATATGCTAGAGCATATAATTTTCGGCAGATGGCCATTGGTCATGCCGACGCCGGTGTGTAACGCCTTCAATCAAAGAAGGCATTTGCCGATTGACAGGGTCGCGCGCGCCGAAATATGCTTTTGCAAATGAATAGAAAGGCAGTCCGCATGGACGAAGGGGAATGCCATGGCCGAACGCTCATTTGCGCGTGAAGTCGAGGATCTGAAGCTGGGGGAAGGTGAAATCTTCCGCGGCGAAGGCATCCTTGCAATCACAAAAGCTCTCCTGCAATCCGGTGTGTCCTATGTCGGCGGATATCAGGGTTCGCCCATCTCGCATCTGATGGACGTGCTTGCCGATGCCAAGGACGTGATGGAGGATCTGGGCGTCCATTTCGAGACCTCGGCGTCGGAAGCCGCGGCCGCAGCCATGCTTTCGGCTTCCGTCATGTATCCGCTGCGCGGCGCCGTCACATGGAAGTCGACAGCCGGCACAAACGTCGCCTCGGACGCGCTGTCCAATCTTGCGTCCGGCGGCGTGACGGGTGGCGCGCTGATCATCATCGGCGAGGATTACGGCGAGGGCTCCTCGATCATGCAGGAGCGCAGCCACGCCTATGCGATGAAGTCGCAGATGTGGCTCCTCAATCCGCGTCCCAACCTGCCCTCCATCGTGCAGTCGGTGGAGAAAGGGTTCGAGCTGTCGGAAGCCTCCAACACGCCCGTTATGTTGCAGGTCGGCATCCGCAGCTGCCATGTTCACGGCCAGTTCGAGGCAAAGGACAACAAGCGGCCTGAGTTCACGCTGAAACAGGCCTTGGAAAATCCGGTGCGCGACGTCAATCGCATTGTCCTGCCGCCGGCGTCCTTCCTGCATGAGAAGGAAAAGCTCGGCAAGCGCTGGCCGGCTGCAGTCGAATATATCAAGAAGAACGAACTCAACGAATACTTCGGCCCTTCCGAAGGCGACATCGGCATCATTCTTCTTGGCGGGATGTACAACGGCGTCATGCGCGCGCTGCAGCAGCTCGGGCTTGCCGATGTCTATGGCAACTGCTCCGTGCCGCTCTATGTCCTGAACGTTGCCTATCCCCTGGTCGATGATCAGGTTGCCGACTTCTGTGCTGGCAAGAGGGCGGTCCTTATGGTCGAGGAGGGCGCGCCGGAATATATCGAACAGTCGCTGAACACCGTTCTGCGCCGTCGCGACATCCAGACGAAGGTATCCGGCAAGGACGTCCTGCCGCTTGGCGGCGAGTACACCACGCCTGTGCTGATGAAAGGCATCAGGGATTTCCTCGAGACGCATCAGCGTGTGCTGCTCGGCAATCAGCCACCGCTGCCTGACCCGACGCCGGTCCTCAACGATCCGAAGGTCAAGGCGCTTGCAGAAGTGGTGCCCCCACGTCCGCCTGGCTTCTGCATCGGCTGTCCCGAACGGCCAATCTTTGCGGCCATGAAACTTGTGGAGCAGGAACTCGGCGAGCACCATGTCTCGGCCGATATCGGCTGTCATCTCTTCTCGATCCTGCCGCCCTTCAATATCGGCGGCACGACGATGGGCTACGGCCTTGGCCCAGCCTCGGCCTCCGCTTTCAATGTCGATGCGGAGAAGCGGTCGATCTCGGTCATGGGGGATGGCGGCTTCTGGCACAACGGTCTTGCGACCTCGGTCGGCAATGCCGTGTTCAACAAGCAGGACGGCGTCATCCTTGTTGTCGACAATTACTATTCGGCCGCAACCGGCGGCCAGGACGTGATGTCCTCGCGCGCCATCAATCCGCGCCGCAAGACGAACAACTCCATCGTCAACGCCGTGAAGGGGATCGGCGCCACATGGGTTCGGCAGATCGACCGGACCTATGACGTTGCCAAAATGCGCGATACGCTACGCGAGGCCCTGACGACGAAAGAGCCGGGCCCAAAGATCATCGTCGCCTCGTCGGAATGCATGCTGAACAAGCAGCGCCGCGTGAAGCCGCAATTTGCCAAGGCCGTCAAGGACGGCCAGCGCATGGTCAAGGAGCGCTTCGGGGTTGACGAAGACGTCTGCACCGGCGACCACGCCTGCATTCGCCTTTCCGGCTGTCCGTCCCTGTCGGTCAAGCACACCGACGACCCGCTGAAGGATGACCCGGTCGCAGCAATCGACAACAACTGCGTTGGTTGCGGCAACTGCGGCGAGGTGTCGGAAGCGGCCGTCCTCTGTCCGTCTTTCTATCGCGCTGACATCATCCACAATCCGACCGGTTGGGATCGGTTTACCGCCCGCCTGCGTAGCGCCGTCATCGGCTGGCTGCAGAGGCGTCGCGCCTCCAGCCGCATTGTCTTCGTGGAGCAAGGCCTGCTATGAACGAGCAACGTCCCATGAGCACTCGCCTTTCGACCGACAAGCCAATCTCGCTGGCAATCCTTGCCATGGGCGGCCAGGGCGGCGGCGTTTTGGCCGACTGGGTGGTCGGAGTTGCCGAGAGCCAGGGCTGGATGGCTCAAACAACTTCCGTTCCAGGCGTCGCACAGCGAACCGGGGCGACGATCTATTATCTGGAACTCTTGCCGGCGCGCGATGGCCATGAGCCGATCTTCGCGTTGATGCCGACGCCCGGCGATGTCGACGTCGTGCTTGCCGCCGAGCTAATGGAAGCCGGGCGCTCGGTGCTGCGCGGCCTCGTGACACCAGACAAAACAACCCTGATCGCATCGACGCACCGTGCCTTCGCCGTCGGTGAAAAGGAAAAGCCCGGCGATGGCATCGGCAATCCCGTTGTTGTCGTAGAGGCGACGGATTTTGCAGCAAAGAAAACCATCGCCTTCGACATGGAAGCGCTGGCTGTCAAGAACGGCAGCGTGATCTCGGCCGCAATGTTCGGTGCCCTGGCGGCGGCCGGTGTGCTGCCCTTTCCCAAGGATGCTTTCGAAGCCATGATCAGGGCGGGGGGCAAGGGCATCGAGCCCAGCCTGCGCGCCTTCAACGCCGCTTATCAACGCACCGTGGAAAAACCGCGCGATCCGGTCTCCGACCGGCCGCACAAGCGGCTTGATCCCTTGCCGTCAAGCACTGGCCATGCGACGCTCGATGCTCTGCTCGACAGGATACGCGGCGAGTTTCCCGAGCCGGCACGCGCATTGCTTTTCGCCGGTGTCAAGAAGCTGACCGACTTTCAGGATCCGGCCTATGCCGACGAGTATCTGAACCGTGTCGGCGCGCTTCTGATGAACGACCGGGCGGCGGGCGGTCCGGACAAGGACTACGCCTTCACCTGCCAGGCGGCAAAATATGTGGCCGTGGCGATGGCCTATGACGATGTCATACGCGTGGCCGACCTCAAGGTCCGCGCTTCGCGCTTCGACCGCGTCCGCAAGGAAGTCGGCGCCAGAGACGACCAGATCGTCTACATGACAGAATACATGCATCCGCGCATGGACGAGGTTTGCGGCACCTTGCCGAAACGGATCGGCCTCTGGATCGAAAGTCGGCCGGCCGTCTTCAATCGCCTCGATCGCTTCGTCAACAAGGGTCGGCGCGTCAAGACGGGCACGCTGTTCTGGTTCTTTTGTCTCTATGCGGTGTCAGCCCTGCGCGGCACACGCCGCGGCACGCTGCGCAACATGCGAGAGATTGAACATAGAGAAAACTGGCTCACGCAGGCGCAACGGCTGCTTCCAGACGATTATGACCTTGCCGTCGAGGTCCTCAACAACCGGCGTTTGGTGAAAGGTTACTCTGACACCCATACCCGGGGTCTGTCCAAGTTCGACCGGGTGATGTCGGCACTGCCGCTGTTGAAGGGGCGCGAGGATGCAGCGGCATGGATGCGACGGCTGCGGCAGGCGGCATTGCTCGACGAGAACGGGATCGCACTGGATGGAGCGTTAAAGACGGTTGCGACGCTCTGACGCGTGGCGATCTCAAATCTCATGCTTGCGGATATTGTGCAGCACCTTGTGCAGCGTCGACAGGAAGGCGCGGTACTCGACTTCGTCCACGCCGTCGAACATCTGCAGGAAGAGGTCATACATGCTCGGCCAGAGCTTTTCGAACGCTGCCCGCCCTTCTTCCGTGATCGAAACGTCTCGGACGCGCATGTCCTCAGCCCGAGGCTGGCGCCTGATGTAGCCTTGTTCCTCGAGTGAATCGAGTGTTCGGCTCATGGTCGATTGTTCGGTCACCGCGAAGACGGACAGTTCGTTGATCGTAACCGACGACGCAATGCTCAAGACCGCGAGCGTGCGCATTTTGGCGGTTGTCACGTCCTGTTCCTTGAGCTCTTCTGCCAGATTGGCGTTCCAGCGCGCCATCAGTCGGTTCATCAGGTAGGGGGCGAAATGGTTGAGGCCGATCTCGCCCATCGTCGGACGCGTCTCGTAACCGTCTTCCTTGCGTCGCAGAACCGTACCCGAAAACCGTTCTTCCATGGATGAGCGTTTCCTTGTCCTTGCGTCAGGGGAGGGAAGATGCGAGCAAAAATCCGGAGCCGCCTGACAGACCGGGGCCGGGATGGGCCGATGCGCCGATATGGTAGAGACCCGGAATGTGGGTGCGGTGGTTAACAGAAGACTTAAACGGGCGCCAGAGGAAAAACTGGTCTATTCCGCAGTAGCCGCCATAGGGATCGCCGCCAACGAGGTTGATGTTCATTGCCTCGAGATCAGCGGGAGAATAAGCCGCGCGAGCCAGCTTGATCGATTGGAAATCCTCGATGTGTTGCGACAGGATTGCCTCGATGCGATCGGCGTAGCGCTCGCGAATGGCTTGCGTCCAAAGACCGTCGGATGTGGTTGCGATCTCGCCCGCCGCATCGCCCTTGATGAAGCGCGGCGCTTCGGGCAATTGCAGCCAGAGGATCGATTTTCCGTCTGGTGCACGGCTCGGGTCGAGAGATGCAGGCTGGCCGACGCAGATCGTCGGCTCTGCGGGCAGCAGGCCACGCTCGCATTCGTTGGCGGCGCGTGACACCCCGTCGAGACCGGGTGTCAGATGCAGTAGTGCGACCTTCCCGAGTTCCGGATTGGCCTTCCACCTCGGCGGCTCAGCCAGTGCGTAGTGGATCTGCATGTTGCCCTTTCCATAGCGGAAGCGCGCAACGGCCTCTGACGTCTCGGCGGGCAGAGGCTGCGGCCAGTCCTTCGTGAGACGCCCGTAGAGCTGGTTCGGCGTGGTTGAGCAGATGACACCGCGGTTGGCTGCGAGGATCTCGCCGCTCGCAAGCCTGACGCCGCCAGCCTGGCCTGAAGGGGATGTTGTCACCTGCGCGACGTCGGCTCCGGTTCGGATCTTGCCGCCATGATCGGAAATCAATCTTTCAAAAGCATTGAGCAGGGAGACTGCGCCTCCCTTGGCGATCGGGCAGCCGGCAAGTTCAATCGCAAAGCCGATGACCTTCAGCATTTCGGCGGAATACGCGGCTTCCGGTCCCAAGCCGCAATGCAGCACCCAAGGAGCCCACAGGGCATGAATATCCTCGGACTTATAGGTGGTTTCCAGATAGCCGCGGGCAGGGACCAGCGCCTCGCCGAACCAGGCGGCAAGTTGGCGAAGACCGCGTCCCCAGCCCTGCTTTGCGACGGCCTTCAGCGTCGTGCCAGACCACAGCGCGCCACCGAGAAGTGAAAACAGGAAAGGCGCGTCTGCACCGAGCTTGTTCATCTCGCTCGAGAAGACCATGCCGTCACCGGCGTGGAGCTTGTCGAAGGTCGCGACGTTGCGTTGCCGGTCCATGGAGAAGATGACATGCGAACCATCCGGCCGCAGGACGCCGGTCGGCAGATCCGCATGTGCGAATTCCAGACCGCGGGCTTCAAGATCCTTGCCGAGCACCCCATAGGCGGGCGAGGTCACAAACAGCACCATCGTCGTCGCCATCAGGTCGTGGACAAAGCCGGGCTCGGTTATTTCCTCGCTGCGCAGGCAGCCGCCGATTTTTTCATTCCGCTCGAGAACGAGGACCTTGCGGCCCTTCTTCCCGAGCATCGCGGCTGCCACCAGCGCGTTTATGCCACTCCCGACAACGATGTAGTCGTATTCAGCCATTGTGTCGCCTCGGCGCAGCCAGAAATGTCAAACGGGCCGGAGTCTGGCTCCGGCCCGCACGAGCTTTAAGTCGTGACAAGCGCCAGCGCGCGCACGGGTGAACCGGTGCCCTTGACGAGCTTCAGCGGAGCGGCAATCAGGACCGCACCTTTTGGCGGCAACTGGTCGAGCTGACAAAGGCTTGCAAGTCCGTAGCGGTTGGCCTTGTGCATCAGGTTGTGCGCGGGAAAGGGCGGGTTCATCCCACCGGCCGAGCCTGCATCGGTTCCGATCGTTTCCTGACCCCAGCCGATGATGTTCTTGGTCAAAAGGTATTCGATGGCCTCCGCCGTCGGGCCTGGGGAATGAGGTCCATTTTCATCGGCATTCAGGAACGTCTCGCTCGAGCCGTTGCGCTTGTACCAGTCGGTGCGCAGCAGCACCCAGCTGCCGGCTTCGATCTCGCCGTGCTCGGCTTCCCATTCCTTTATGCTCTCTACGGTGAGCAGATAGTCGGGGTTGGCGGCAGCTTCCTTCGAGCGGTCGATCACGTTGACGGGCGCGACGAAGTTCTGCGGCGCAATGGTGTCGGTCGTATTGTTCGGATTGTCCTTGCCAGTGATCCAGTGACAGGGCGCATCAAAATGCGTTCCGGTGTGCTCGCCGAGTTCCAGCCAGTTCCATGCCCAGAATGGCCCGTCCTGGTCATAGGCCGAAATGGTGTGGACCTTGACGTTCGGTGTGTTCTTGCCGAACTGCGGCGGCAGATAAAGCACCGGCGTGTCGGGTCCGAGTGGGGCAGTGAGATCAACGACCTTCACGGCGCCTGACACAAGTGCGGTTGCGAGGTTTGAAAGAGCTGTAGTCGACATTTCATGGTTCCCCTTGGCGAGATGCCAGCGCGACGGTGCAAAGGGCTTTGGAGGCTTCTTGTCTGTTGCCCGTGATGGCTGGATAAGGGGAGCGTATGTCACGAAATATGATATTGCAAGTATTTGGATGTTCCGAGAAGGTCCCGGGGCGCCGACAGGTCAACGGGGCTAAAACCGCAGTGACTTCACCTGAATATCAGACTTTCAATAGCAATCAGAGGTCTCCCGAGGACGTTGTTGGTGACCTCGAGGCTTTCCGGCCCTTGAACAGGTTCGTCTAAGATGTATGCATGTGCGAATAAAAAGGCAAAGTGAACGAGGGGTTCAAGCATGAGTTACGATGCAGTGGTGGTGGGCGCCGGTCACAATGGTCTTGCTGCGGCCGTCCACCTGGCGGCGAAGGGATGGAAAGTAGCGGTCGTCGAGGCCAAGGGAGAGCCGGGCGGAGCTGTGAAAACCCGCGAACTGACCGTCCCCGGCTTCCGTCACGACGTTGCAGCCATGAACCTGTCAATGTTTGCCGGTTCCCCCTTCTTTGCCGAACACAAGGAAGCACTGATCGCACACGGCCTTGATTTCGTGCCTGCGGCTGATTGTTTTGCGACAGTGTTTCGCGACGACACCTTTCTTGGCGTCAGTTCCGATCTTGAAAAGACCAGCGACGGTATTGCGGCCCTTTCGCCGGAAGACGCCCGAAGGTGGCGCGCGATGCTTGCCGAATTCGGATCAGACGCACCCCATATTTTTGCTCTTCTGGCGACCCCAATGCCGTCGTTGGCGGCATTGAGGGTTGTCTGGAAAGCATGGCGGCAGAAGGGAACCGGCTGGCTCTACGACACGCTCAGGCTTCTTTTCGCCTCGCCCCGAGATTTTCTGGATGGACGCTTCACGCATGCCAAGGTCAAGACGATGATGGCGGCGTGGGGCTTACATCTCGATTTCTCCCCCGATATCGCCGGCGGGGCCCTGTTCCCCTATCTTGAATCGATGGCAAACCAGGCTTTCGGCATGGTGATCGGCAAGGGCGGCGCCGACACGATGATCACAGCGATGACAGGACTTCTCCAGGAAAAAGGCGGAGAACTGATCCTTGATGCACCGGTCGACAGCATCAGCGTTTCATCGGGACGGGCAACCGGCGTGGTCCTGGCTGACGGGCGAACCCTCGAGGCGCGCAGGGCTGTCATCGCCAATGTTCATCCCAAGAACCTGTTTGGCCGGCTCGTTGCGTCAGACCCGGTGCGCGCCGAGTTCGATCGCAGGCTCGGAAAATTCCGCGAGGGGCCAGGCACGATGATGATCCACCTCGCGCTCGAAGGGTTGCCCGATTGGCGGGCGGGGGAAGAACTCAAGCGCTTTGCCTATGTGCACGTCGCCCCCGACCTGGAAATGATGTCGCGGGTCTATGCAGAGGCAGCGGCCGGATTACTTCCGACGGAACCCGCCCTCGTCGTCGGCCAGCCAACGGCAATCGATCCTACCCGGGCGCCGCACGGAAAGCATGTTCTTTGGTTGCAGGTGCGTGTCTTGCCGGCGAATTTCCATGGTGACGCCGCAGGCAACATCAGCGCCCGGAACTGGGATGAGGCAAAGGAAGCCTATTGTGAGCGTGTCCTCGACATTCTCGAGCGCTATGCGCCGGGCCTGCGTTCGAAGGTGCTCGGGCGCGCGATCTTCTCGCCGACTGACCTGGAGCGTGAGAACCCGAACCTGATCGGCGGCGATAATCTTTCGGGAAGTCATCATCTCGATCAGAATTTCATCTTCCGACCCGTTGCCGGATATTCGCGCTACGCCACGCCTGTGAGGTCGCTCTATATGTGTGGCGCCTCGACCTGGCCGGGCGCAGGAACGGGAGCAGGATCGGGCTTCATGCTTGCAAAAATGCTTTCCCGGTCGTAACGGCGACCGCCAAAGCAATTCCTTTGACATTTCAAATATTGGTGCCTAGACCAACGGGACTTATCCAGATGGTTCGGGCGGAGTGACATGGCAGACGCGGAGGTGGATACCGTCGACCTGGAGACAATTGTCCAGGGCGCGCATGAAAAGCAGGAGCTTCGGCTCTGGCTGCGGATGCTTTCCACAACGAAGCTGATCTCGCAGGAGGTTCGACGTCGCCTTCGAAACGAATTCAAGGCAACCCTTCCGCAGTTCGATCTGATGGCCCAGCTTTATCGCGAGCATGACGGATTGCGCCTTGGTGAATTGTCCAGGCGCACCATGGTGACGAACGGAAACGTGACCGGGCTGGTGGAGCGACTAGAGGCCGATGGCCTTGTCGTTCGTGAGACGCCGGACGACGATCGCCGCGTCACGGTCGCCAAGCTGACGCCCAAGGGCGATGAGCTTTTCACCACGATGGCAGCGGCTCACGAGAGCTGGCTGCGCGATATGATGGCCGATGTCGACCCTGCCGATATCAAGGCGCTCTGGTCGAGGATCGGCGCCGTCAAGGTTTCCGTCAGCAACCACCTTTCGGATCCCAACTTCGACTAGCAGGGCGTTTGCGGGGTTTAGCGGGTCTTTTCAGCCTTGAAGCGTTTTTCCAGCAGGCTGACGAGGCGCACCATCGGCCACAGGAAAAGGATGTAGACCAGCGCAGCACCGATCAGCGGCGTCGGGTTTGCGTAGAGCGCCTGTGCGTCTGTTGCTTCCTTGAGGAGTTCGGGAAGCGCCACTGTCGAGGCAAGCGACGTGTCCTTGAACATCGAAACGCAGTTGCTGGTGGTGGGGGGGATAACAATGCGCAGTGCCTGCGGCAGAATGACTTTGCGCAATGTCACGACAAAGGGAATGCCGAGAGCGGCCGCCGCCTCGAACTGCCCGCGTGGGACGCTTTCGATGCCGGAGCGGAAGATTTCCGCCGAATAGGCTGCCATGACGATCGAAAAGGCCAGAACCGCGGAGGCCCACGAGGAGAGGCGGATGCCGAGGAACGGCAGCGCGTAATAGATCAGGATAAGGACCACAAGCACCGGAACTGCGCGGAAGACGTCGATGTAGATCGTCGTCAGCAGGCGCAGCGGCTTTGGCGCATAGAGGCGGATCAGGCTTACGATGAGGCCGGCCGGAACGCCGACGGCAATCGCGAGAAGACCGAGCAGGAGCGTGTTCCAGAGACCGCGAAGAAGTGCCGGCAGGCTGGACATCAGGACATCGGAGTTGAAGAAGGTCTCGACCAGCGACATGGGCATTCCTTGCAGGTACGGGGTAGGCATCACGCCGGCCAGGGGCCGGCATGACAGATCCAAACTCGGTTGCGAGCTTATGCCTTCGGGATCGGCAGTTCGGTGATCGTTGACGAGCCGGCCGGTGCGTCGCTGCCGAACCACTTCTTGTGGATCTTGGCGAGCGTGCCGTCCTTCTTCATTTCGGTGATGGCGCCATTGATCTTCTCAAGCAGAGGATGATCCTTGGACATCATCAGGCCGTACTGTTCGCCGGTCTTGATGCGATCCTTGATGGCAAAGCCCTTCATCTTGACGAAGAGATACTCCATGCCCGGGATGTCGCTGACAACAGCGTCCACACGGCCGGCCCCGAGGTCAAGGAACATTTCCTGCTGGGCGTTGTAGCCCTTGACGTCGGCAAAGCCGTTGGCTGCCGTATTATCCTTGACCCACTTGTCGCCGGTCGAGCCGGAGAGCACGCCGATTGTTTTTCCCTTGAGATCGGAAAGACCCTTGATGGCGCTGTCTGCCTTTGTGGCCACACCCATGTCGGAGTCGTAGTAAGGCTGGGTGAAGGACTGAGATTTCAGACGATCAGGGGTGATGGTGATCGAGGAGATCGCCACGTCGATGCGCTTGGAGGTCGTGCCTGCAAACAGTGCCTGGAAGCCGTAGTCGGCGATTTCGGGCTTCAGGCCAACACGCTTGGCAGCTTCGGTGACGATATCGACCTCGAAGCCTTCGAAGGCGCCGCTGTCGTTCTTGTATTCGAAGGGCGGATTGCTCGGGTAGGAACCGACATTGAGGACATCGGCGGCATAGGCGGTGGAGGCTCCGGCGGCAAGGCCGATGGCGGCCGCAAGGGCCAACAGGTTACGACGGGTCAGGCTCATTTTTATCTCCCTCTGGTTTATTGGCCTGCGCCGGGTTTTTGCCGGCGCCGGTGTATCCCGTTCCGCCCTGGGGCGGAGCGTCATTTCATCGCGTCGACCATGCGATCGAGCGCAATCCTTATCTGTTCGATGTCGCGGAATACGCACATGCGCAGGAATGCCGCGGAGGAATTGCCGAAGAGATGGCCCGGCGCCAGGCCGACACGGGCCTTTTCAAGAATGTCGGCACAGGCCTCGCGCGCGTCGGCGCGGCCCTTAAGGGCAAAGAAGGCATACATGCCACCCCGCGGCTTGTCGGGGAGGATCATGCCAGGGATCCTCGCGAGCCGTTCGTAGGCAAGGTCGAGGCCGGCCTTTGCCTTGTTGCGGATTTCCGCCACGAGCGGTTCACCTTTGGTCAGGGCGGCAACGGCGCCAGCCTGGATCATGCCTGCAGTACCGCTGTTCATATACTGCGTCATGGCCGCAAGCTGATCGGCGATGCCGGACGGATGAGACAGCCAGCCGATCCGCCAGCCGGTCATCGCCCAGGCCTTGGAGAAGCTGTTGATCGAGATCACACGATCGGTGTCGTCGGCTATCTGGAGGATCGAAGGTGCAACGTTGCCCTCGAAATAGAGGCGACCGTAGACTTCGTCGGATATGATCCAGATGCCGGTACGCCGGCTGAACTCGAGGAGCGCCTGCATCTCTTCTGCGCTTGCCGTCCAGCCGGTGGGATTGGACGGGGTCGACAGGAAGATGGCTCGCGTACGCGCATCGCAAGCGGCAAACAGCTTGTCGAGGTCGAGGCGCCAATCGGTATCGAAGTCAAGCGAAACGGGGCGGGGCTCGCCGCCGATCAGATGGATCGCATTGTGGATGTTCGGCCATTGCGGCGCGACGTATACGACATTGGTTCCGATGTCGACGAGAAGCTGCAGGGCGATGTAGAGCGCCTGCATGCCGCTCGGCGCCACGGTCGTCCGTTCGATTGCGATCGGTCGGTCGTGCAGGTCGGACTGATAGCGGCTGAGGGCCTGGTTCAGGGCGTCGAGCCCGCGCATGTTCGGGATGTAGAATGTCTGTCCTTCGTCCAGCGCCGCCTTGGAGGCCTCGCGGATGAAGGCCGGCGTCACCAGATCACCTTCGCCGTACCAGAGCGGGATGACATCTCCGAGTTCGCGGGCCCGCATCGCCAGGGCTGCGATGTTATCCGTTCTGAGATCGCGGATTTGCGCGCGGATGCCATCGAAGGCGTGGCGGGCCTTTTTCGTTTCCGCGGAGAGTGGTGATGACCAAAAAGACAAGGATCAGTCCTTACATGTCTGGCCTAGCGCCTGCAGCTTGAAGCGAGGCCAGCGCCTGGCGGGAGAACGTTATTCGAAGTCGGGCGCAATTCAAGGGAAATTTTAAGTTTCAAAGGTCTCGTAGCGCCCGAGACAGTTTTGCCGCGAGCGGCTGCCCGCCGCTAGGCTTTTCGTTTTGCAAGAATCTCGCCAAGCACCCTGTCGAACCGTGCGATTTCCTCTGGCTTGTTGTAGTGAACGAGCGAGACGCGAACAGCGCCGTGCTCCATCGACAAGCCAAGCCGTTTCATCAGTCGGGGCGCAAACATGTGACCATCACGCAAGCCGATGCCGGCCTCTCCCATATCCGCTGCGATCTGCTGTGGCGTGACACCTGGAATGTTGAAGCAGATGGTTGGAACGCGGTCTGAAAGCCGGGCTTCGTCAGACACCCCGTAGATGACTGCGCCGTGTTTTTTAAGAACGCCGATCATGTCGCGAGACAGCGTCAATTCATAGTCGCGGATCGCGCCCATCGCTGCCGCCAGCGCCTCGCGGCGCGAATGACCGGCGCCGGCCAGGAAGCGGCGACCGAGCGCCTCGAGGTATTTCACGGCAGCATTCATGCCTGCGACGTTCTCGTAAGTGAACGTCCCGACTTCGATCTTGTAGGGCGGCACATCGGGGATGAAGTCTTCCTTGAACGTCGGAAGCCTGCAGAGCGCGTCGTAGCGTCCCCAGAGGAAGCCCATATGCGGGGAGAAATTCTTGTATCCGGAACAGACCAGATAATCGCAATCCCACGCCTGTACATCAATGAGGCCGTGCGGACCGTAGTGGACGCAATCGAGAAACACCTCCGCGCCGACGGCATGTGCGAGTTTCCCCACGGCTTCAACGTCGACGATAGTACCGATTGAATGGGCCGTGACCGTACACGCGACGAGACGCGTCTTGTCGTTGAGGAGCGGCTTCAGATCCTCAACGTGCAGAGTGCCGTCGTCGCGCATCCGCCACCAGACGACCTTGGCTCCGTCCGCCTCAAGCGCAAGCCAAGTGGCTATGTTGGCGTCGTGGTCCATGTCGGTGACGACGATCTCGTTGCGGTCGCCGAGCATCTTGGCAATGCCGAGGCTGACAAGCCGGATGAAGGAGGTCGCGTTGAGGCCGAAGGAGATTTCTTCCGGGCGATAGGCGTTGACGAGGAGTGCCACAGTTTCGCGTGCCTCGTCGAGATTGCGATCTACGCCCTGGCTGTGCCGGTAATTGGCCATCCGCTGGACGTTGAAGTCGACAAGATGGGTCGCTACCGCGTCAACGACGGCCTGTGGGACCTGCGCGCCACCGGCATTGTCGAGGAAAATGAAGTCGCCGGCCTTCTGAATGGCCGGGAACATTGCGCGGATTTCGTCGACCGGGAAGCCATTCTGGCCAGTAACCTTCAATGGGGATGCCGATAGGCTCATAATTGCTCCTGCAATTGACTGTTCCGCATGGCCGTCTTCGTCACCGCGGCCTGTTTTGATCATTTGATCACAAACAATTTTAGAGTTCAACTAATTTCGGAGCTCCACATGTCAACCGTCAGCGAGCGTTCCAGCCGCCCTTGCCACCGCAATAGCTCCGCAGCGTCTCGTGCGTGTGCCGGATGTCGTTGCCGATAGCCTCGCGGGCCGCGGCAAAGTCCTGAGCCTTGATCGCTTTTATGATGACATCGTGCAGACCCGCCGGATCGAGCTCACCCTTGTCGATGAGCGGCGCTACCACGCCCGACAGCAGCCGCATATAGGGTCCGAGACGGAGCCAGAGCGTATCGATCAGCTGCAATAGGACCTCCGATCCCGAGGCCCGGTAGATAGTGAAATGGAACCGCTGGTTCATCTCGATGAGTTCGTAGACGTTCTCACGGGCTGTCGCATGCTGCTGCTCGACGATTAATTCAAGCTGCGCGATATCGGCAGCTGTCAGACGTGGACCACCGAGTTCGGTGGCGAGGCCCTCGACGGCGATCCGGGCGCGGGCAAGATCATCCAGCCGGGCGGCGGTCACCGGTGGAATTCGCGCCGAACCGTTCGGGGCAACCTCGACAGCATTTTCGGCTGCCAGCCGGCGCAACGCTTCACGAACCGGCATGTTGCTGGTGCCGAATGTTTCTGCGAGCGAGGCAATCGTCAGCGTCTGTCCGGGATCAAATCGGCCAACCATGAGGGCATTGCGCAGCTGTTGGTAAACTGCCTCCTGGATCGTCGTCCGCGATGAAACAGGGCCAAGGGCCATTCGTACTATCCTATTCTTCCTGCGATGGAGTTTCGAGCCGGAGAGGTCGATTCAATCTGCGCGTTGAGCCGGTCTTCAAGCGCCTCTGATCGGTCACTGTCTGTAGCCGGCTCCTATCAGAAGCGGGAGGACGCGATCGCAGAAGAAGGGTAGCTCCTGCGTATAGTTGACGAATGAAAGCGCGATGCCGGCGTAACCTTGCCGTGAGATCGCAATCATCTCTTCGGCGATGCGCTCCGGTGTTCCGACCAGCGGATAGCTGCCGGCACCGCCGGCAAAGCGCTGGCGATAGCGATCGTAAGCCTCGCGATCATGCGATTGCGAGAATTCCTTCTTGCCAGCCATGTGGGTGTCGACCGCCTCGTGGTCGGCCATAGCGACGGCATAGCGATGATAGTAGTCCTCAGCCTCGGTCTGGGTTTGCCGGCAGACGACGTGGCACACGGTATAGACGCCGACCTCGCGGTGGTGCTGCTGGGCGCGGTCGCGGATGTCGGCCACATGTTTTCCTGCTTCGTTGATCTCCGAGAAGGTCGTAAACAGGTAGTCGCAGTTCCTCGCTGCAAAATCCCGACCCGGTCCGCCGAACGCTGCGTTCATCGTGACCGGACGCGGCGTTTGCAAGCTGGCTGGACGGCTGATGGCCTCCTTCAGTTTGTAATAGGTGCCATCGTAGTCGAACGGTATATCCGACGTATAGGCACGCTCCAGCACCTGAAGCCACTCCTCCGCCTGGTCATATCCCTTCTCGACCAGCGACGTGCCGAACATGGCAAACTCCTTTGGATTCCATCCGCAGACAATATTCAGCCCGGCCCGGCCATTGCTGACGTGGTCGACCGTTGCCAGCGCCTTTGCCGCATAGAGCGGGTGGACAAGCGGCACATGCACCGTCATGAACAGCCCGATCTGCTTGGTGGAAGCCGCAAGGGCGGCTGCCCAGGTGAACGTCTCGAAAGACCATTCGCGCACCCGGTTCTTGCCCCCGAACCCGCGCCAGCGGGCGATTGGAAGCAGGAACTCCAAACCGGTGCGATCGGCGATCTGTGCGGCGGTGAGGTTGTCGGCCCAGCTGGCAGTCCAGCGCTCCGGGACGTCCGTGATCGCAAGGCCGCCATCCGCGTTTGCGGAGAAAACGCCGAGCTTGAGGCGGTTTGCCCCTTTGAGCGGATGCTGCTTCACGATGGTCCTCCCTCTGTCCACGCAGCTTTTGCGCTGCCTGGCTCTCAGCTTGACCATGTTTTAAGCTTGAGAGCAAATTGCTTTATGTCTAAACCTTTTTTGGACCTTGGATTCTGGATGGGAGATGCTCAGATGGATGATTTTCGCACGAAGTGTCTCGAACGCGCGCTGCTCGTCGGCACCTTTTCGGCGATCCCGCATCCCGTCGCCGTCGAGGTGATGGCGCAGTCCCAACCAGATTTCATCTGCATTGATTGGGAGCATGCCCAGATCGGACGCGAGCGCATCGAGGATCTCGTGCGTGCGGCGGATGTGCATTCGGTAAAGGCGATGGTGCGTGTTCCCGGCCACGCGCCTGAAGCGATCGCGGCCGTCCTCGATGCCGGCGCGGGCGGCGTCCTCGTTCCGAGAGTTTCGACCGCCGAGCAGGCAAGGGCCGCCGTCTCTGCCACTCGCTACCCGCCGATCGGCAGCCGCGGCGTTGGCCCCGGCCGGGCGGCGGGTTACGGCTACCGTATTCCGGACTATCTGGCGAAGGCCAACGACATGCTCGTACTGGCGATCCAGGTCGAGACCGCCGAGGGATTGGCCAACATCAAGGAGATCGTTGCCGTTGAAGGCGTGGATCTGATCTTCATCGGTCCTGGAGATTTATCGGTCTCTATCGATGCCATGGGCCCGGCCGGCCAGGACAAGCTGGACCGTGCGATCAGGACGATCACGTCAGCGGCTTTGAACGCGGGTCGCGCCGTTGGCATCTTCCGCCCGTCGCCCGCCGATGTCGGCAGATGGCGCGGAGCAGGGATCAGCTTCTTTGTCCTCGCCAGTGACACCATGTTTCTCGGTGCGGCGGTTCTTGATAGTCTGGATGCAGCCCGCAAGGCCGGCTCGTCGAGCTGACGACACGCGTGGTTACAGGCTTCCCTTGCTCGACATGCTGGGTCTCTTCGGCCGCAGCGCCATACGCGGCCTGGGAGGCAACTATAAGGCAAGCCGTTCTCTGCAGATTGTTTCCACCCGTGTCTGCAAGACCTTGACGCGCTCAACCAGCCAGGCGAGTTCCTCGTTGGTGATTGTGTATTTCGAGGAATATCGGGCTTCCACATAGGCCCGCGCCAGCAATTCGAAGCAGCGCCGTGAAAACCGGCTGTCGCGCGGCCAAGCCTCTACCAGCCTGAGATCTATCCCCTCGGCCTGAGAGCGAAGAACCTTCAGACGATGGGATTTGGGGCTGTAGAGCGTCAGCGTCAGCAGGATACTATGGTACGATTTCTCAGTCGCTTGATGAAGATTAAAGGCGGCATGACGCGGTACACCGTCGGCCATGCTGGTTTCGGCGAGCTTGACCGAATGCCGAGCTAGCTCGAACCATTCGTTGAAATACTGGCTTGCTTCATAGTGTTGCTCCTCCGCCGTCAGAGGCTTCGGCTGCGCCAGCGAATGACCGGGCTGCTGGTAGAGGACAACGCCGTCCCTGGCGATGTCGACGAAGAAAGGCCGGCCGCGGGAGAGCTGGTCATTGACATCGGCCAGCGTGTGGATGATCGGCACGACCGGTGTTTCGATACGATGCGCGATCTGCTCCTTTAAAAGCTGCTCTTCAATGCCTTCCCAGAGCTCCTGCTCCTCTGCAAAGGAATTGCTATTGACGACAATCAGGAGGTCGTAGTCGGAACGGTAGCCACTCAGGTGATCCTCGACCCAGTCGCCACGGGCGTACGAGCCGTAGAGCAGGACCATCAGGATCTTGCCGGTCTGGCGCCTGGCCGACAATTTGCTCGCCCGGAAGCGCTCGACCTCGGCAAACAGGATCTGGAGGATGCGCGCCAGTTCGCGCCGCTTCCTGTCCGGCAGATGTTCGATATGGTCGGTCAGGGTCAAAGCTGCGTCAAAGCCTTCAGTCAGAATCGTATCCATCGTAGCGGCTCCGTTACGATTGCGCACTCAAACCTTTTACGAGATTGTCGTTACAAATGCAATCTTAGGATGCGCATGCTATGCGGGACATCCGCATGCGAGCAGGCGAGTAGCCATTCGGTCCGAGTAGGTTTCGGCTATCGACTTATCTGGTCTGGACGCATACGACTTCGTGTTGAGAGCGTTCCCGCTCGTCTGGTCGCTTGACAAGGATCAGAACGAAACGGCCCGCTCGCTTCTCACTCAAGCGCTTGCCCATGACGTTGACTATCCCTTCGCTCTGTCGTTGCTCGCATGGTGCCACGCGCAACGCGCCGTGTATGGTTGGACCGACGCTCCAGGCCGTGACCGGGATGAGGCCTTGTGCCTTGCACAGCGCGCTGCCTCGCTCAGCCACGATGACCCGATGGTTCTCGCGATCCTTGGAGCGGCGCATTCGTTTGCACGGGACTTCGACGTGGCAGAGACACACCTTGAGCGAGCGCGTTCGCTCGATCCGAATTCAGCCTGGGCCTGGCTGCGTAGCGGTTGGCTTGATGTGTATCGCGAACGCTCCGCGTCCGCGCTCGGACATTTTGCGCGGTTCCGTCGGCTGAGCCCGCTCGATCCGATCGCCTATATGGCGGACGTCGGCGTCGGCGCCGCCCATTTCGTTGACGGGCGATACGACGATGCGATTACCTGGATCCAAAGAGGCCTTAGCCAGCAGCCTGACGCGAGTTGGGCTCTGCGGTGGCTCGTCAGCGCCTATGTCCACGCCGGCAGATTGGATGAGGCACGACGTGCCTGCCTTCGATTGCGAGAGAGCCATCCCGACCTTACGCTTGCCAAAGTCAGGGTTACATGGTGGCCCTCTGCTATTATGGCCCGTATCTTATCGGGTCTGCGTGACGCTGGCTTGCCCGAAGGCTGACTGGATCGGCTCAACCAAAGTCTTCACCGAGATCGACAAACTTCATCGAAGGTCATGAATCCCCCAGTGCTTGAGAGCTCCTGCCACGCAAGATGCCATTGAAGCGCATGGCCAAGCCACGCATGACGGCGAACGCTCGAGACTGAATGCATTGACCTTTCTGGCCTGAGGATCTGTGAGCAGGTCGGGCGGTTTTATGCGCGAAGCTGCAGCCACCACAGACGAGAATGGACTCCATCGATCTCTACCGGCACGGACGGGCATCGCTCAAACTTCGGTGCCCAGGCTTCGCGTCTGGGAGGGCCAGCAGGCCAAGTTAGAGAATCGTTTGCGGCCAAAGACTGATACAACCCAGCCCGAGGTCACTCGAAACGCTTGAGGATCTCACGAGCCTGAAGGTCGCGATCATTCATTAGATCGACCAGATCGGTTGCCTCTCCCCGTGTTAGGGCATCAAGGGGAACCTCGCGGACGACCACCGCCCAGCCCGTAAAAGAATCGATTACCGACCATAACCCGTCAAAGGCGCCGGATGGCCTTTGCCTGATCGAGTACCGCCGGGCTGACCTCGCCCGTTTTGCTTGCCGAAGCCAGTGCATCCTCCAGTGCCTCATCGCCGAGGATCGGATCATCTTCGGATGGCTCGACGCCGTTGTCGATTTCATATCGGGCGTAGGCCACCGCGTAGGCTGCAATCGCAGTCAAGCGCGGGTCCGAGCTGTTCAAGTAGGCTCTGTAGTTGCGCTTTAGCGAGTTCAAGCCAGCAAGCTGCGCAGACGCGTTCTTCTCCTTAGTGACGGTGACGCTCTTGTCAGTTTTCGCGAAATGCGACTTGTCGCCCGCCTCGCTGGACTTGCCCTTCGTGCTCTGCTGTGTTTTTGGGCTGCCATGGCTTGAGTTGCCGCCTCGGGCCCCATTGTTGCTATGCGTGCCATTGTTGCTGTGCGAGCCGCTGTTGCCATGGCTGTCGCCCTCCTTCCAAGAGCGCCCAAAGCACCGTTAAATCCAGCCGCGAGACGGGACTATTTTCTCGAAACCGTGTCTAGCGCTAGATAGGCTGCATTTTGCGCATATCACTTAATTGCCGCTTCATCTGATGAATACGTGCCTGATCATCCGACGGGCGGCGCATCGCGACGCTGGTCGACAATATGTCGATGACCACAAGTGCGGCGATCCGAGAGATCGTCGGCGTATACATGTTAGTGTTCTCGAGTGTTTCGACGATCAGCGAAACGTCGCAGTAATTAGTGAGCGGCGATTCCGATCCGGTTAGACAGATCACTGAGGCCCCGTTTTCCCGAGCGATGCGGGCGATCTCGATGATCGAGCGCGTGGTGCCTGTATTAGAGATCACGAAAGCCACCTCGCCCGGATTCATCATCGAGGCGACCATCAGCTGCTGGTGGGAGTCCAGTTCCGCGCCGCACGGCACGCCGAACAGAGGGAATTTCTGCTGGGCGTCGCGGGCGACGATACCCGAGGCGCCGAAACCGAAAAACACGATCGAGCGGGCATTCGAGAGGATTTCGATCGCCTTATGCAGTGCCGCCTTGTCCAGCCGGGTTCGCGCCCAGTCGAGGCTCGTCATCGTGTAGTCGAATATCTTTTCGGCGACGATTTCAGGCTCGTCGGTGTCGAGCAGGACCGAATGCGTTGCCGGTGTCCCAAGCGCGAGGCTCTGGGCCAATCTGATCTTGAAATCCTGAAATCCGCTGCAGCCGATCGCCGTCGCAAAGCGCAGCACGGTCGGCTGGCTGACCTCCGCAAGCGCTGCCGTTTCACCAACTGTCGCGTTCATGATGCGGCGGGGATCGTCAAGCACCACGTCCGCGACCTTTCGATCCGACTTGCGCAATTCCGAACGCATCGTCCTGATGATTTCGATAATGTTCCGGCCGCTGTTGGTCCGGATGTCGCTATCCATTCGGATCGCCTTTCCTGCATGTCTGACGCAAGGCTAGAAGCTTCAATCTTCCAGAGCAAGACCGCCCCCGCCAGAACAGAGGCGCTTCATTTCATTCCGCGCGCCACGACAGGCTCAGTCCCGTTTGAGCGCGATGAATTCTTAGGTCGGCGGTCGACGCAATCGCGGCATCGATCGTTTCCGGCTCTTCGGTATTGAAAGCGAAGAGGCCATAGTGATGGGCCACCATATCCCGGGCGCCGATCCGCCGGGTAACGCCGATTGCCTCGTGCAGCGAAAAATTTCCGGCCACGCCGTTTTGCGACAGCTCGGGGCGCCGCCCATTGACGGGCAGCAAGGTTATATCCGGCCGATGCGCCAAGACGTCACGCTCGAGGCCAGGGAAAGGAATACAATCGCCGGAGTGCCACAGGCGAACGGCATCCGCCGCTATGACATAGCCGAGGAAACGGCAGTCTCCCGCAGCGTCGATTTCCATCGCTTCGTGCGCAGAGGCGGTCGGCAGGATCGTAAGCTCGGGGAGGGGCGACACGGTCTCACCGGCATTGGTCAGAACAATCCGGGATTCGGCCACGCAGGAACGATCGATCGCTTGCTGGCGCATCGCCCGCGGGGCGAGCAAACCCGCAGACGGGTTTTTCTCCAGCAAGGGCTTGAGCGTCCCCGGGTCCATATGATCGGTATGCGCATGCGTGCAAAGCACTAGATCGACAAACGCGATTTCATCGGCTGAAACCGGCGGCGGCATCATCCTCTCGTGCGGGCGCTCGGTGCCTCTATATTTTTCCGCCAGCGTGTCCGACAGATACGGATCGATCACCAGTCTGCGGCCGTCGATATCGATGACGAAACCCGCCTGTCCCAGCCAGTACAGCCGGAGACCCTTTGCCGGCGGCTTGCTTAGATAGTCTGCCAGCGGGGCGCTGAAAGTAGTTTCTTCAAGGCGTCCGGTCATGGCCGATCTCAGGCCTTCAACGCGAAGAGCAGGTTGTTTGCCGCGATACGCGTGGCACGATCGACGCTCTCTGCTGTAAAGCCGCCGATATGGCTCGTTGCGATGACGTGCTGGTGCGAGGCAAGCGACAGCGAGAGCGGCGGCTCCTGTTCAAACACATCCGTCGCATAGCTGCCGATCTGTCCGGCATCCAGCGCCTCGATCAAGGCGTCCTCATCGACGAGGCGGGCGCGGGCCGTGTTGATCAGGACCTGACCGTGCTTGCTCGAAAAAATCCGGTTCCGATCGAGGAATGTCGAGCCGTCACGCGGGAGCGGGCAGTGAAGGGAGACGATATCGGCCTTCGCGATGATTTCATCGACCTCGGCATAGGCAAAAGCCTGGGACGGCAGGTCCAGGTTGGGCCGGGCCGGGTCGAAGGCGATGACGCGGGCGCCAAGGGCAATGACCATTCTGGCAACTTCGCGGCCGATCGCCCCGCAGCCGATGATGCCGACGGTCCGTTCATGGATTTCCGCGCCGCGCATCCGCGGCCAGCCACCGGACTTGATGCCTGCATCCGAGAGCGGAATTGACCGGAGAGCGCTGAAGATCAGGCCGATCGTCAACTCCGCCACGCCCATCGAATTGGCACCTTCGGCAATCATGATCTGCACGCCACGCTCGTTGAGAACGTCGAGCGGAAGGTTGTCGACGCCCACGCCGTTACGGCTGATGACCTTGAGATTTTCCGCAGCCTCGATGATTCTCGGCGTCACCGGTTCGACGCCGGCCAGCCAGCCGACGCAGCCCGGCACCAGATTGATCAGCTCTTCCTCGGTGGGCATGGCGCCGGCAGTCGAATAGACGATTTCAAACCCGCTTTCCTTCAGCTTCTCGACCTCCGGGTGCGGTTCTGCGGTCAGCGATCGCGGGGTCACAAGGATGCGCTGGTTCATTTTTACCTCCCCGCCGCAGCGAGTGCGATTTCCGAAATGCGATCGAAAGATGGTCCCGACGGCGGAATTTTCACGTCGAAGACTTCCGCCACGACCTGCGTCCAGCCGTGGATGAAATAGGTCCAGCCGTCCTCGACTTGCAGCGCCTTTTCGGCTTGCTGCCGCCGCGCCTGATCGAGAAAGACGAGGTCGCCGCGATAGTTCAGATCCCAGACGACGGATCGCTCGGGGAAAATGGCGGCGTCAGTCAGCGGCGAGCCAGGCGCGTCTTTGCCGAGGCCTGTCGCATTGATGACAAGCGATCCCGGCTTCAGGGATGCTAGAACGGCGTCGTTTGCCGCCGGCGTCTCCGCGAGCAGATATTCGATCGGGACCGCGGTCTCGACCTGCTGGTGAATGCGCCTGATCTCGTCCAGACGGTGCTGGCTGCGATTGGTGACGACGATACGCGCGGGAACGTTGCTGCCGCGGGACTTGCGCATCAGGTGCCAGGTCAGCGCGATCGTCGAGCCGCCGGCGCCCATCGAAAACAGGTCCGCATCGCTGTGTTCGAAATAGTCTTCGCCGAGGAAGGCATCGATCGACAGCCCCGACGAGATCGGATCCTTCGCATGGCAGATCAGCTTGCCGCCGCGCTTGGAAATGCAGCTCGTCTCGTCCATCAGAAGCGCATGCGGATCGATGACGTCAAAAAGGTGCCGGCATGCGTGGAAAAGGTCGATCTTGTGAGTCGTGACAAGCGCGCCCATCGACAACGGGTCGTCGCGGATGAATTCGACGGCTTTCCGGTAAGCGGCCGGATCGGCGTGCAGCTTGAAATCGATGCCCTTGATCACCGCATCCTTGAGGCCGAGATATTCGGCCCATGCAGGAAACACCTTCATGATCGAACTTTTGCCCGTCGTGACGCCGATGAAATAGAGCGTCGGCTGGGTGGCTGGCTGATAGGTGCTCACGCGCGCTTCTCCAAAGCTTCCTTCGCGACCTTGACGGCTGCGGCGGCATTGCGGGCAATATCGGCAAAGCGGCCGTCGCGAATATCTTCAGTCTTGGCGATCCAGGTTCCGCCGACCGCGATAACCTGCTTGATGGCCAGCCATTCACCGATCGTGGCTTCAGTCACACCGCCGGTTGGTATGAACCGGATTCCCAGATGGGCAAACGGTGCGGCGATGCCCGAGAGGGCCTTCGGGCCACCGGCGACGCCTGCGGGAAAGAATTTGGCAAGCTTCACGCCGCGAGCCGACGCAAGCGTCAGGTCTGACGGCGTCATGATGCCGGGGCAGAATGGCAATCCGGCATCCTTGGCGGCATCAACGATTTCAGGATCGAAGCCGGGCGCCAGCCCGAAACGTGCACCGGCGTCGATCGCCCGCTTGAGATTGGGCTTGTCGAGAACCGTTCCGGCGCCGATGCAAAGCTCGGGACGGGCATCGCGCAGGGCAGCCATAACTTCGGCTGCCGCTTCCGTGCGGAACGTGATTTCGGCAACCGGCAGGCCGCCCTCCAGAAGGGCGTCGGCAAGCGCCACGGCATCGGAGGCGCGCTCAATCGCGATAACGGGGACGACACCAAGGCTGGCGATCAGATCGATAGGGTTTTTCATGGCTGGTTTCCTCTGCCGGTGAGGCTGTTTCAGGCCTATGTCTTGATAAGGGTGCGTGCATGCTCTGCCGAACGCGGCAGGTAGGCCTTGTTTTCCACAAGCTCCCAGCCGCCGCCGGGCATGGCCACGACACGATGGCGCATCCCGTTCGACGCTTCGATGATGCCGTAGTCCTGGCCGCTATCGGACGGGTAGGCGAAAACCATGACCAGATCTTCGTCGCCGACATTGATGGAGCGGTGAATCCAGTAGGGCGGCACATAGCAGATCGTCTGCGGCCGGATCTCGATGATGCGCGTCTGGCCTTCCGGCGATTCGAGCTGCATCAGGCCATGTCCCTTCTGGCCGTAGTAGATTTCCGGCCGGTCGGCCTTCGCGTGAATATGGCCGCGGGTCAGGAAGAACTCGTCCCCGACACGCCCAGGGCTCATCCGCGTCACGCCGTAGATAAGATCGCCGCTATGCGTGCCCGGCTTGAAGTCCTCGACGTCGTAGACGACCGGATCGCTCAACGTTTGCAAAAGCGCCGTATGCGCATCCTGATCAGCATATAGCCCTGCCAGATCGCTCAGCCGCTTTTCGTACCGGCCCGTATTTCCGCTCATTCCGCCGCCGATCGGATCGACGACGCTCGAGACTGGTTCGCGCATCATGAAAGCACCTCCATTTGGTAGTAGAATTACATAAATAGAAGAAATGATACGTGCAAGATAAATTTTTAGGCAAAATAAGAGCGATTGTTTGCGCAAAATGCTGAAAAAATATATTGACGTAAAAATTCTACGTAATTACGCTACATAACAGCCAATACAAACTGGCTCGCGAATTTCGCGCCTATCTGGAGGAGAAGAGAAATGAAGAAAACAGTTGTGAAGCTCGCGCTCGGCGCGGCTGTGTCCCTGCTGGCCATGTCCGCAGCAAACGCCGCCGATTGCAAGATCGGTATTTCCATGAAGACCCTGGACGCGCCTTATTTTGCAGCACAGGAAGTCTCGGCAAAGAAGCATGCGACGGAACTCGGATGCGAAGTCATCTCCGTGGACGGCCAGAACGACCTGAACAAGCAGGTCGCCGACGTCGAGGACATGGTTGCGCAGGGCATCCATGCGCTGATCATCAACCCGCGCGACAGCAAGGGCCTCGTTCCTGCGGTCAACGCTGCGACCGCAGCCGGCGTGAAGGTTTTCGTCATCGACTCGACCATCGATCCGCAGGCGAATTTCGTGACGCTCGTGCAGTCGTCGAATTCGCAGAACGGCCTGCTGGTCGGCCAGTGGCTTGCCGACAATACCAAGGGCAAGGATCTGAAGATTGCGCTGATTTCCGGCGACAAGGGCAATGAGGTCGGCCAGGAGCGCCGGTTGGGCGTGCTTGCCGGTCTGCTCGAAGGTCAGTTGCGCAACGAGGGTCGTGCCCGTTTCGAAGTCGTCGGCCAGGGCTGGGGCGCATGGGGTAACGAAGGCGGCCTCAAGGCCATGGAAGACCTCCTGACGGCAAACCCCAACATCAACGTGGTTCTCGGCGAAAACGACTCGATGGTCCTCGGCGCCCAGAAGGCGATGGAACAGGCCAACCGCACCGACGGCGTCCTATTCCTGGCGGCTGCCGATGGCCAGAAGGAAGCGCTGCAGGAAATCAAGGACGGCAAGTACGGCGCAACCGGACTGAACGATCCGGCGCTCGTCGCGTCGACCGCGGTCGATCTCGCAAAGAAGGCAATCGACGGAAGCCTTCCGAAGGATATTTCGAAGATCACCTACACGACGCCGACGGCAATCACCAAGGACAACGTCGACAAGTATCTCAAGAAGGACGCGGTATTCTAAGAGCCGATCCTCCCAGCGGCCGGCAGCGAAAGCCGCCGGTCGCACTTGTTGCATTTGTGACTCGCACGCAGCCTCTTGCGGCTGTCAGGATCGGATGGATCCTGCCGTCACTCATGATGAGATGTTGCATATGGAAACTCTGGTAGAACTGGCCGGCATTCGTAAATCCTTCGGTGGGGTGCGCGCGCTGCAAGGGGTCGATTTCGCGCTGCGCGCCGGCGAGGTGCACGCGCTTCTCGGCGAAAACGGCGCCGGCAAATCCACGCTGATGCGCGTACTGGGCGGGGAATACATTCCCGAAGCCGGAAGCGTCATTATCCGCGGCGAGGAGCAGCAGTTCCGTGGTCCGACCGACGCTCTGGACAAGGGCATTGCCATCATCCACCAGGAGATGGCGCTGGCGACCGATCTGACGGTTGCCGAAAACATCTTTCTTGCCGAGATCCCCTCGGTCATTTCCTGGCGCGATCTCAACCGCCGGGCTGCAGAACTGATTTCCAGTCTCGGCTTCTCCATTTCGCCCTCGGCGACCGTGTCCGATCTGTCGGTCGCTCATCAGCAGGTCGTCGAGATCGCCAAGGCGCTGTCGCGCAATGCCAGCGTCATGGTCTTCGACGAGCCGACCGCGGTTCTGTCCGTCCGCGACGCGGAGCGCCTGCTTGGCATCATCCGCACGCTGCGCGAACGCGGCGTCGGCATCATCTACATTTCCCACCGGCTGGACGAAGTGTTTCGCATCGCCGATCGCATCACCGTGATGAAGGACGGCGCATCGATCTCGACGGTCCAACGCAAGGACTTCGAAGTCGACGATGTCATTCGCATGATGGTCGGCAGATCGCTCAAAGCCCTGTTCGGCGAGGATGTCGAGCGTACGATCGGAAGCGAAGTTCTTCGCGTCGAGAAGCTTTCCGACGGCGCCCGCATCCGCGATATTTCGCTCAGCGTGCGGGCAGGGGAGATCGTCGGTCTCGGCGGGCTTGTCGGTGCCGGACGGACGGAACTGGTCCGGATGATTTTCGGCGCCCAGAAGGCTGCCTCGGGTAGTATCTTCCTGCATGGCAAGCAGGTGCGCATCAACACCCCGTGTGATGCGGTGAGGGCCGGCATCGGGCTTGTGCCGGAAAGCCGCAAGGAGCAGGGGCTCGTTCTCGACTTCCCGATACGCGTCAACGCCACGATGTCCAAGCTGGCGCCACTGGTGAACGCCTTGGGTTTCGTCCGCCGCTCGGCCGAGATGACGACGGTGCAGACGCTTGCATCTCGTCTGCGCATCAAGGCCGGCAGCCTCAATGATCCCGCATCGAGCCTATCGGGCGGAAACCAGCAGAAGGTCGTTCTGGCAAAATGGTTTCACGCCGGCGGCGATCTGCTGATCTTCGACGAGCCGACCCGGGGCGTCGATGTCGGCGCCAAGACTGAGATCTATGCGCTGATCAAGTCGCTGGCCGCCGAAGGCCGCGCCGTTCTGGTGATCTCCTCCGAACATATCGAACTTTTTGGGCTGTGCGACCGGATCCTCGTCATGCGCGAAGGCGAACTGACGGGCTCGCTCGAACCAGAAAATTACACCGAAGAAAAACTGCTGAAGCTCGCGATGGTCAATACCGTCACGCAGGCTGAAGCCCTCGCGACCAACTGATTGGGTAACGCCGTGACCGATTTGACCGAAACAGCCCGCCATCCAAGCTCGCTCAATATCAGCAACATCCTGCATCGCTACGGAACATTGGCGATCCTGATCGCCCTGCTGATCGTGGCAACCTCGATGTCGGACGTGTTCCTGACACAACGCAACATCATCAATGTGCTCCGGCAAAGCGCCGGCACTAGCCTGATGGCGATCGGCATGTTGTTCGTCATCCTGACGCGGGGCATCGACCTGTCAGTCGGCTCGGTCGCTGCGCTCGGCAGCATCCTGTCGGCCATCCTCATCCAGGATTACGGCACGGGCGTTTCGATCGCCGGCGCTCTGCTCGCCGGTGCGGCCTGCGGCCTTGTTTCCGGCAGCCTGATCGCTTTCCTGAAATTGCCGCCATTCGTGACGACGCTTGCGATGATGACGGTTGCCCGCGGTCTGTCTCTGATCATATCCGGCGGACAGCCGATCCAGATGGGTGATGCCGGAAGCTTCATCACCAGCTTCGGATCCGGTTTGATCGCCACCATTCCTTATCCGGTCGTTCTGATGGCCGTCGTCTTCGTGGTTGCCGGGACCGTGCTGGTCTTCACGCGCTTCGGACGCCTGGTCAAGGCAATCGGTTCGAATGTCGAGGCGGTCAGGCTTTCCGGTATTCCGGTCGCCTATTACACGACGGCCGTCTATGTCATCTCCGGCGTTCTCGCCGCTGCAGCCGGCATCGTTTCGACCAGCCGTACAGGCATCGGATCGGCCAATATCGGCGTCGGCGCCGAACTCGACGCCATCGCGGCCGTCGTCATCGGCGGCGCGAGCCTGATGGGCGGCCGAGGCGGTGTCCTCAATACTTTCATCGGTGTACTTGTACTCGGCATCATCGCTAATATGATGAACCTCGCCCGCGTTCCCGGCTATCATCAGCAGGTCTTCATGGGCTGCATCATCATCGGTGCGATGCTCCTGCAATATGCCTCGAACTGGTTCCGCAAGTAGCATCGCGCCTCTTGCCGGGAATGGACCCCAATGTCTCAAGATCTCTTTCTCGCCATCGATGTCGGCACCGGCAGCGTTCGTGCCGCACTGGTCGACACCAAAGGCAAGATACTCTCGGTCGCGAGCCGTGAACACGAACAGATCGTTCCCCAGTTCGGCTGGTCCGAACAGCGGCCGCGCGATTGGTGGCACGGTGTCGCGCAGGCCATCCGGGATGTTCTTGAAACGATACCGGACGCACGGTCGAGAATTGCCGTGGTGGCCGCATGCGGCCAGATGCACGGCACGGTTCTCGTCGATCAACACGGAGAACTGACGCGCGACACGGCGCCGCTTTGGAACGACAAGCGGACCGTCAACTACGTGACGGCGTTCGAGCGCACCCATGCGCCGGAAGGCTATCTCGCCGACAGCGCGAACCCGCCGGCGCCAGCCTGGCCCGGGTTCAAGCTGCAATGGCTGCGCGACAACGATCCGGCCGCCTATGGCAGGGCGGCCGCGGTGCTGATGTCCAAGGACTACATCAATCTGCGCCTCACCGGCGAGATCGCCATGGATCGCAATGATGGCGGCGCCAGCTTCCTGATGGATCCCCGGACGGGACAATGGTCGCCGAAGATGATCGCGCTGCTCGGCCTCGACGTTGAAAAGCTTCCCCCGCTTCGCGATCCGGTCGAGATCCTCGGCCATGTCACCGGCAAGGCGGCGACGGAAACCGGCCTTCGCGAAGGGACCCCGGTTCTGGTCGGCGGTGCCGATTACCCCGTCGCTCTGCTCGGTTCCGGCGTCTGCCGCCCGGGCATCGGCTCGGAGGTCATGGGAACGTCGGCGATCATCACCGCGATCGCCAGCCAGCCGCTTCTCGATCCCTCGGTCTGCAATGTCGGGACCGTCGATGGCAACTGGGGCGCCTTCATGCTTCTGGAATCCGGCGGCGACGCGATGCGCTGGGCCCGCCGTGCCTTCCACGAGAAACAGGCTTCATACGAGGAAATCGTCACCAAAGCCGCCGAAGCGCCTGCCGGCTCCGAACGCCTGTTCTTCATGCCCTATCTTGCCGGCGAACGGCTGGGTGATCATCGCAACGCCCGTGCCCAGTTTTTCGGCATCGGCGCCGCCCATGGGCTTGCCCACATCCACCGTGCCGTTCTCGAGGGCGTGGCGTTCGCCGTCAAGCGCCACATCAACATTCTCGACCGCATTTCCGGGGCGCCGCTCGAGCGGGTGATCGCGTCGGGCGGCGGCGCCAAGACCAAGCTCTGGATGAAGATCAAGGCAAGCGTCTATGGCATCCCTATCCTGGTGCCGGAAGAACCGGAATGCGGCCTGATTGGTTGCGCGATCATGGCTGCCACGGCGACGGGGCAATACGGGACCGTCCGACACGCGGCCGACGCCTATGTTCGCTATTCGGAAGAAATCCTGCCGGACCCGCGCTGGATGGATGTCTACCGGCCGATGCAGCAGTTCTTCGAGAAGCTCTATGCGCATAGCCAGGCGCTCTACGACGATCTCGACAGGTTGCCGCAATGACCCGCCGCGCCGTACTCTTCGACATGGACGGAACGCTGGTCGACAGCGAACCGCTGCATTTCGACGCCATGTCGCGGGCAGTGACCGCGATGGGCTATGTGCTGCCGGAGGAGTTTGCGAATGTCCTGACGGGCATGAGCGGCGCCGACTGCCACGCCCTGCTGCAGCAAACGATCGGCTTCAAGCCATCGCTTTCCGAATACACCGGGGCGAAATATCGGTCCTATCTCGAGGCAGCGCCCACACTGCACAGGCGCCGCGGCGCGGATGCGGCGCTGGCGCTGCTCGCCGATAATTCGGTACCTTTCGCGATCGTCTCCAATTCCGACAGGATGATCGTCGACGCCAATCTGCGGGCCGTCGGCCTGCAAAGCCCAGGGTTGATTTCCGTCAGCCGCAGCGATGTCCGCCGGGGCAAGCCCGATCCCGAGCCGTTTTTGCGGGCCGCCTACCTGCTCGGTATCGATCCTGCGGATTGCATCGTCGTCGAGGACAGCATTCCGGGTGCGACTGCTGGCCATGCCGCCGGCATGATGGTCATAGGCTGGCCTGAACCGCATCGGGACGATCTTGTCTTTCCCGAGGACACGATCGTTGCGGCCCCGCATGACCTCGCGGCGACGCTCGCCGCTCGTCTTAATGAAAACCACACCACCAAAAGCATCAAGGATGCATCGCATGTATCTCGATAAGTTCAAGCTTACCGGCAAGTTTGCCGTCGTCACCGGCGCCGGCCGCGGCATCGGCCTTGCCGCAGCCGAAGCGCTCGCCGAAGCGGGCGCGACCGTCGTGCTGACCGATATGAACGGCGATCTGCTGGCGACCGCCAAGGCGGAGTTGTCGGCCAAGGGCTATAAAAAGGTCGATAGCGAAGTACTCGATGTCACGGATGCGGGCAGGGTGCAGGCGGTCCATGATGCGATCATGGCGCGTCATGGCCGTGTCGATATCCTGGTCAACAACGCCGGCATCGCCATCAGCAACCACCCGGCCGAAACGATGGCCGACGACGTCTGGAACAAGGTGATCGACGTCAATCTCAACGGTGTCTTCTGGTGCTGCCGTGCCTTCGGCAAGTCGATGCTCGAAAAAGGCGGCGGCAGCATCGTCAATGTCGGATCGATGTCCGGCTTTATCGTCAATCGCCCGCAGGAGCAGGCGAATTACAACGCCTCGAAGGCTGCTGTCCATCATCTGACGAAATCGCTGGCGGCCGAATGGGGTGCGCGCGGCGTACGCGTCAATTCGGTCGCGCCGACCTACATCGATACCGAGATGAACAAATATGTCTACGAAGATGCCGAGATGTACCGGCACTGGGTCGGCGGTACGCCGATGAACCGTCTGGGGCGCACCGATGAAGTCGCTTCGGTCATCCTGTTCCTTGCTAGCGATGCCTCCAGTCTGATGACCGGTTCTATCGTTCTGGCCGATGGAGGTTACGTATGTTGGTAGAATCTGCACCGGACATCACGCCGCGCGGCGCACGGTTTCCCGGCCGCTATATTCAGGCCAAGGGCGCGATCGGCCTTCTGGGGCAGGAGGCGGCCGGATTCGGTAAGCGTGCTGTGGCGCTTCTGGATCGCGGCATCTTCGATCTGCTTGAGACGGATATTGCGGCTGCTCTGTCCGGGCATGTCGAAGCCAAGCTCATCCGCCATGGCGGTGAATGCTCCGAGCACGAGATCGGGTCGCTGGTTGCGGCTGCGCGCAATGCGCAGGCCGAGCTGATTATCGGTGCTGGCGGCGGCAAGGCTCTCGATACGACCAAGGCCGCGGCGAGGGATCTCGGCCTGCCGGTCATAATCGTGCCGACGATCGCCGCGTCCGATGCGCCCTGTAGCGCGCTTGCGGTGATCTACAACGAGGACGGCACGGTCGCCTATGACACATTTCTGCCGAGCAATCCCAATCTCGTGCTTGTCGATACCGCGCTGATTGCCAAGGCGCCGGCCCGTTTCCTGGCTGCGGGGATCGGCGATGCGCTCGCCACCTGGTACGAAGCCGATTCCTGCCGCCAGAGCGGCGCGTCCAACTGCATGAGGATGCCGGGCGTGTCCCTGGCCTTCGAGATTGCGCGGTTTTGCCGGGATACCATTTTCAAATACGGCGCTGCCGCGCTTGAAGAATGCGATGCCGGACAGGCAGGCCCTGCGCTTGAGCGCGTTGTCGAGGCCAACATCCTTCTCTCGGGGATCGGTTTCGAGTCGGGCGGTGTGGCCGCCGCCCATGCCATCCATCACGGCCTGTGCGAACTTGAGGATGTGCATCACCACTTGCATGGCGAGAAGGTGGCGATCGGCGTGCTTGCCGGCCTGAAAATTCATGGCCGCGAGGACGAGTTTCTGAAGGTGCGCGACTTCTGCCGCAGCGTTCGCCTGCCGACGCGCCTTGCCGATATCGGCATTGCGGATGCGACAAGCGACAAGCTGGCGACCGTGGCGCGCCGCGCGTGCCGTCCGGGAGAGATCATCCACAACGAACCGATACCGGTCAGCGAAGCGGCCGTTCTCACAGCATTGAAGGAACTGGTCTGAGCATGACGGGAGAAACGAAAATGGACGGCGTAACGGCATTCGCACCGGACCTCTTGAAGGAAAAGATGGTCGTCGTTTCTGGCGGCACGAGCGGGATCGGACTGGCGGTGGCGAATGGTTTTGCCGCCGCAGGGGCGACCGTCATCGCAACCGGCAGCTCGCAACAGCGTCTGCGCGACGCGCGCGGGGAAACGACCCGCCCAATCAGGTTCGAGCAGCTTGACGTCAGGGATGGCGCGGCAGTCGAGGCGTTTTTTGGTGGCCTCGACAGCCTCGACGTTCTCGTGAACTGCCAGGGCATCGCCCGGCCGGACAACGAATGGAACGAGGAAATCTTCCTCGATGTCATGGATGTCAATCTCAACAGCGCGATGCGCCTGTCCCGCGCGGCCTTTCCTCTGCTCAAGCGCAGCGGCGGCAGTATCGTCAATTTTGCCTCGATGCTGAGCTATCTCGCCGACGAAAGCGTCCCGTCCTACACCGCCAGCAAAACGGGAATTGTGGGCTTGACTCGGGCGATGGCCCATAAATATGGCCGCGATGGCGTACGCGTGAATGCGGTCGCGCCAGGGTATCACCGGACCGAAATGACCAAGGCGCTGTGGTCGGTTGCCAAAAGCGAGCAGAAGATCGCTGAGCGTTCCGCATTGAAGCGATGGGGCACAACAGAAGATCTGGTCGGACCGATCCTGTTTCTGTGCTCGAATGCCGCCGCGTTCGTGACCGGCGTTACTATACCAGTCGATGGCGGATATCATGTAGGTTAATTCGGTAATCGCTGAACTAACGTTTTGCGCTGCCCGTATTTTCCGCTCACAGTTGAGCCGCCTGGGCGACGATACTGATACTGGCCGGGCGCTACGCGTTTTCTTTCCTAGCGACAGTCAGCAGAATGTGGCCGTGGGTCGACGTTCGGCGTGGAACGGATCGAAATCGACTTGCAGCTTTAGCGGCCTAGCGTAAGGCGGGCGAGTTGTGTCTGACAAGAAGATCTCAATCGTAAGGGCTCATACGCGAAATCGCATGGCATCCACAAAAGCCGAGAACGCCGGCGATTTCTGTTTTCTGCTGGGATAAAATAAGTGATATCCTTAATATATCGGGCACCATTCAGCGCGATGCGCTGCGCACCCGTCGTCGCATCTGTGGCCAGTTACCGGATTGGGCGCTGTCGGCGGACGGCGTTCGGACGCTGCGACAAACCTCCGAAATTATGTCTGCTGACACCGGTGATACGCTGACTGTCGCCGCGACCTGACGGGCGGTTGCGATGGATGCGGAGGGGGAGGAGGATGATGGTGATGACACCAAAGATCTGCCCGGGGTCGACTACGCTGCCATAGATGCCCTGCTGGCCCGATCGGAGGCAGCGATCGAACGAGCCAGGAAGCCCGGCCGGGCTCCGGCCGATCCGATGATCTATGATCTCGACTGGGATGAGGACGCCCGGCTCGATGAATGGCGCGGCGTGTGGCACCAGGCCGAGCATCTGCCGGCGGTGCTGCAGGCGATCATCGCCTTCGATGCCTGGAACGAGCTTTCCGTCCTTCAGTACGCGCCCTGGCTCGGCCGATTGTCTTCTCCGCGTCGATTCTCCGGGAGGCGGGCATCACCACCGACGCCTATCTCGCCGCCATCAACCTTGGGCTCAAAACCATCCCCGTCGATCGGCGCCGGCATCACGATCGTGAAACCCGGCTACTTGCCATTGCTCGGCCTGCGCGAGATCACGGGGTGGGGGAGGTTTCGAGCATGGGGATAATGTGAACATTATCTCTCGCCTCCTCTGCGGCTTTAAAGGGAGGCAATTCAGACAAGAGCCTTAGTGTCGTCGTTCGGGACGCTGAGCGCGTAACCGAACGCCGACATTCGAGTAAACAGTAATTGAGGACACCATGCACGAGACATTCCGGGCATTCACCGAAAACTTGGACCCGAAATTCGAAGCTCTTATGGCTCAAGCGCCGGTCACAGACACAATCTTGCGTCCGGACTTTAAGGGTTCGGGCATCTATATGTTTTCGGGAGGCGGGAATAGCCTCTACGTCGGCCGCACTCGCGATGTGCTCAAGCGCTACGGCCAGCATACCCGTCGATCCAGCGGCCACAACAGCGTCCTCAATGCGTTGAGCGCTGGACAGCGGGGTCTTCACGAAGTTAGCGAGCCACGCCCCGCAGCTTTGCCACGAACACGCAAAGGTTTATCGCAGTAGGCGGAGCGACCGCACTTTCAACGGCTTTCAATGCATCCCAGCGGCCGGGGTGATGGTCGTACCGTTCGACACCGTCCGGGCGTGATCTTTCATGTCGGTACGTCTTGAGGATTGTGGCTCTTAAATGGCAGCGGGTGCGGGCGCGTCCATAAAGAAAACAGCGGCGACGGCACCCGGCAAACGCGAAACCCGGGCATAGGTTACCGAACCGTCAGTGCGTCAAGAAAATGGCCGGCTCCGGACGTGGGAGAGGACTCCGAAGCCCACAGCTTGTTCAAGCCGATCGCCCCGGGGGAGGAGTGAAGCGATGGGCAAAGACTAGTTTGGTCCAGCACCTCGGAAAACTACACTAAGGTATTGGCCCGCCTGTATGAATAGCCGATTTCGCCGCTGCCGCTCTTCTCCATATCCTCCATGCCGATCAGACGGCCGCAACCACTACCGTCTCGTGATTGTCCAGTAGACCGCGCCAAGGAGAATGATTATGGATACGATCACAGCCACCAGAACCCGCACGCTTCCGCTCGCCACCCCGACCGATCTCGGCGTCGATGCGACCCGCGAAGTATCCGCCGCGCTGACCGCGTTGCTGGCGGACGTTTTTACCCTCTACATCAAGACTAAGAACTTCCACTGGCATATCTCCGGTCCGCATTTTCGCGATTACCACCTTCTGCTCGACGAGCAAGGGGCGCAGATTTTCGCAATGACGGACGATATCGCCGAGCGGGCCCGCAAGATCGGCGGGACGACCGTCCGCTCAGTCGGCCATATCAGGCGCCTGCAGCGTCTACTCGATAATGACGCAGATTTCGTTGCGCCCGACGACATGCTTGCCGAACTTCGCGAGGACAACAAACAACTAGTAGCAATCCTTCGGCAACTGCACACCCTGACTTCGTGTTGCAACGACCACGCCACAACCAGCCTGATTGAAAACTGGATCGATGAAACGGAACGCCGTGTGTGGTTCCTTTTCGAAACGACGCGCCGCGCGCACTGAACCCCCGATTTCTCCAAAAAGGATTACCCGATGAAACATTCCGTCTTCTATTTGCTGGCTGCTGGCATGCTCGCCGCTCCCGGCGTTTCCCGCGCGGAGCGTGCCGAAGTCGGTCTGCTGGACTGCGATGTGTCTGCCGGGATTGGCGTCATCGTCGGCACCAAACAGGACCTGCACTGCACGTTCAGGCGGAGCGATAGCGGGCCTGTCCAGCATTACTCGGGGAGCATCACGGAGTTCGGCCTCGATGTCGGAACCGTCGAAACGGGCCGCATGGCCTGGCTGGTCTACAACGCCACACGCGAATCCGTGGGCGGTCTGCAGGGCACCTATGATGGTGTGACCGCCGGCGCCAGCGTGGGCGTGGGCGCAGACGCCCACATCCTCGTCGGCGGAAGCTCCAGGACCGTAGCGCTGCAACCCGTGTCCATCGAGGGAGACACAGGGCTCAACCTCGCCGTCGGCGTTGCCTCGCTAACGCTGCACCAGACCCCGTAAATCCCAACCGGAGCCAATGCGATGAGCGACAATTCGGTTGAACCGGCGATCACCAGAAGGCACGCCCTGCTGGCCGGCGCCGGCCTTTCCGCGACGATGACAATGCCGTCGCTCGCCTTTTCCAAAACCACCAAACCATCGAAAGAAGGAGTATTGCCAATGACCAGCAGCTTCGTGGAAACCCAGGACGGCGTCCAGATCTTCTACAAGGACTGGGGCCCAAAGGAGGCGCGACCCATCGTATTCCACCACGGCTGGCCGCTCTCCTCCGATGATTGGGACGCCCAGATGCTGTTTTTCCTGCAGAACGGCTTTCGTGTCGTGGCCCATGACCGCCGCGGACACGGGCGCTCCTCGCAAGTCAGCGACGGGCACGACATGGACCACTACGCCGCCGATGCCCACGCTGTGGTCGAACATCTCGATCTTAAGGGCGCCGTTCACATCGGCCATTCCACAGGTGGCGGGGAGGTCGCCCGCTACGTGGCGAAATTCGGTCAGCCTGCGGGGCGCGTCGCCAAGGCCGTGCTCGTCAGCGCTGTTCCCCCGCTGATGCTGAAGACCGATGCCAACCCCGAAGGCCTGCGCCTAGAAGTCTTCGACGGCTTGCGTTCGGCGCTTGCGGCAAACCGCGCCCAATTCTTCCGCGATCTTCCGTCCGGGCCCTTCTATGGCTTCAACCGCAAGGGTGCGATCGTATATGAGGGCGTCATCCAAAACTGGTGGCGTCAGGGCATGATGGGCAGCGCAAAGGCGCATTACGAAGGCATCAAGGCGTTTTCGCAAACCGACCAGACGGAAGACCTAAAGGGGATGTCAATTCCAACGCTGGTGCTCCACGGCGACGACGACCAGATCGTGCCGCTTGCTGATGCCGCGCTGAAATCGATTAAGCTTCTCAAGAACGGCAAGCTGAAGGTCTACCAGGGCTATCCTCATGGCATGCTGACGACCCACGCAGAGGTTGTCAATCAGGATCTGCTGGCCTTCGTTAAGGCTTGAGACCAAAGCATCCGCCGCCGGACAAGAAGCTGACTGTCCGATGAGCCGGCGTTCACCACCTTCCGCTAGGTCGGTAGGAGCGATAACGGCGTCCGCCGCAAGATGAAATGGATCTTGCTGCGGCCGTTGTCGCTGTCTGACCCCCGCCATCGCCAGGTTCTTTGCTAGGTCCTTAGCTGTTCGCTACGGCGGCAACCAAGCCTTCTTCAGCCCGGCCGGGGATCATATCAAGATGCCGCTTTTTGGTAGCTTCAGGGATGTGGCTTCTTCTATGCGACACCGGGTCATGAGGTGGCTTACCGGACGGCGCTCCCGCACCGGTCGGCCGCGACCTCACCTGGTGTTCGGAAGACCGGAGCAAGAGAGCCCGGGAAGAACTGGTAGCTGAAGCTTCGAGTTGCTTCCTTTCCGCCAATTTCGGGACTAGTTCGAGAACTGGAGCCGCGGCCGGACCGTGTGTCCTATTTTCAGTCGTGTGGTTGAAGGTGGTCTCCGACGACAAGCGGGCGATCTTTCAGGCGCCCGCGAATGCGCAGCGCGCTGTCGCCTACCTGCACGGCCCTCAACCGGCTGCAGGCAAAGAACGGGAGGCCGCATGATAGCGACGCCCTCGTCCTTCCGCCTGTTAATGCTCGTCTTTTCGGCCATAAAATGCTGCGGTGTCGGCTCCATGCCCCCCTCGTTATTTGCGACAGGACTCCCCGAGCCGCCAAAGTCCGCCTTACCCGTACCTCTGGGCATGGCAGCGCGAAGAGGGCGAAAGGGAAGGCCGGAAGCCTGTCTCGATTTTATGGTGCTGGCCATTCAAATGTTGGTCAGACCACCTTCTCATCCTGGCGCTTTCCAGCACGCAGCCGCGCGCCGGCCAGACGGAGCTCGAGATCCCGCAGCTTGAATGCCGGCGCGCTGGAATGCGCGACTTGAGACGCCTGATTACCATGTCGAAGGTCAACCACGATATCGCGGAGCTACTACAAGCCGAACTCGCCGCTCATGAGCGCACGGCCAAGCATTCCGCACGACCGGGAGCGTGCGCCAGGCCCAGCGACATAGCCACGTCCGGAAGCCATAAGCCGCCGGCGTGTTGTCGTTGTCATCGGCATTGCCGTATCTCGGTTATTAACCCCTATGCCGAGCCCTTTTACATCGGTCCAGTCGGATGTCGGAAGTGCTCTCGCGCCCACGCGACAAACTTCGTCGGCTGTTTGCCAGATACAACGTTTGCGAGCTCGAAGTCAGCGACGGTGAACGTGCCCATGTAGGTATGCGCCTCAAAGTAATCGAAAGTGGCTTCCACCTCAGCTGGAAAGACGCCACGCGGTGCACGGGCAAACGAAAATTCGTGTTCGAGCTGCCGAAGGGTATCGATCACCTCGTTGAAGCTTAGAACGTCACCGACAAGAGGCAAGTATTGTCCATTGCCTACCTCTGCAGGACGGCTGAACGCCCCTGCAACAATGTCGCCGAACTCGTTGATGTCGCCCATGTGAATGCTGCGCGAGTTCGGGTTGAGCGGAAGGGTCCAGCCACAAGAACCGTCTGGACGCTGCTGCGGCGCCATGACCGATAACAAATTTTGATAATAAAAAGGTGGCACTACGAACGTGTGGTGCGTAAATCCGGCGGACCGCACGATATGGTCAACTTTAGCCTTACCGGTGTAATGGGGAACGTGGAAACGACCCCCACTTATTGTATCAACATTCGGCAAGGTCGACCAAATTAGGTGTTGAACACCGGCCGCCTTGGCGACCTCAATTGCGGTTGTTGCCTGCTTGATCTCGTCGGTTCCCTCTTGCCAGAAATTCGTCACGAGGAAGAGCCCGTGCGCACCTGAGAGCGCCGATATAAGAGTTTCGGGTCGGTCAAGATCAGCCTCGACGACTTCGTCGGCAATGTCGCTATGCTCTCTGGGGTGACGAGTGAGGGCACGGGTCTTGAATTCATTGTCGGTCTTGAGGGCGCGCAAGACAGCCCCTCCCTGCTGGCCGGTTGCGCCGACGACGGCGATAGTCTTCTCAGTTGTGGAGGACATATTCGTTCCAAAATCCAGATTGAGTTTACGGGTCGGGGTCGCATTTCGCGGCGTTCCCGATTTTCGCGAGTTCGAAAAAGCACTCTTTCGTCTAGGCTTGGCGGTCACCTTCAATGTCGACGATGATCTTGCCAAAAGGCGCGCCGCGAACCTGTTGTTCGAATGCGTCTCGTGAGCTCTCGAATGCGAAACGCTTTCCGATAATTGGATGGATGTCGCGCCTTTCGATGAAAGCATTCATTTCCTCAAAGAGCTTACGCGAGCCGACCCGGACGCCGCGCACGTTGACCGTGCCGCCAAGGATGAGCATGGGGTTCAGCACTCGCTTAGGGTTCATCAAACCGACAAAATGCACCGTGCCTTCCCGAGCTGTCGCGGCGATTGAGCGCTCTAACGTGTCAGGCCCGACGGCATCGACGACGTGCTCGACGCCCCATCCCCCGGTGAGTTCGCGGGCGCGCAAGTGCCAGTCAGGTTCGTTCTTGTAGTTGACGACGTGGCTGGCGCCGACGTCTTTGGCGCGGGCCATTTTTTCATCACTAGAGGAGATAACGATTGTCTTTGCTCCAAGCGCGTTTGCGAATTGCAACGCAAAGAGGGCGACGCCACCTGTTCCAGTGATGAGCACTGTTTCCCAGGCGCGAACATTTCGAACTGCGTTCCAGGCGGTGACCGCGGCACATGGAAGTGTAGCAGCTTCCTCGTAATTGAGGTTCTCAGGCAGTCGGACCAAACCCTCCTCATGGAAAGCTCTAAATTCTCCAAGGACCCCATCGATCCCGTGTCCCAGTGTCGTGCTGGAATCAACCGCATGTGAGGGGATGGGGCCATAGATCCAGTCCTGGACGAAGTTTCCCACTACCCGGTCGCCCACCGCGAAACGACGGACCAGTGGGCCGACGGCCACGACCTCACCTGCGCCGTCCGAAAGTGGGATTGTGGCGCGGGAGAGTTGAGTTCCATCCTCCCCGTTGAGGTAGAAGCTATCCTTGTAGTTGACGGACGCAGCTTGCATCCTCACCAGCACTTCGTTTTGTGCGAGTTCGGGCATGGGCTCCTCGGATAGACGGAGCCCGTCAATATGCGGAGTTGTAAGTCTGAAGACACGCATTTTAGATGCTTTCCTTGGCTTACCACGGGCTCCGCCGCGGTGCAGCGGATGGCCTGTGGCAAAAGATAGATTATGCGGCGGGGGAGCGATCGGAGGTTGGTCGTCCGTCCAAGCTAAGTGAACCCGAACCGAAGGCGATGATCTGCAACAACCCGCCAGCGATCGCGATGTTCTTTAGAAAATTCGTCGACTGCATCTGGTCCGTCAGGTCGGCGTGAAATGCGAATGCTGTGACGATACAAAAGAGGGCCAGTATGCCCGCCGCCATCCGTGACTTAAAGCCGGCAAGAAGGAGCACGCCACCGCCGACTTCGATAATGATGGCGATCAGATAGGCTAGATCGGGGAGGGGCAGGCCGGCGGAAACGATGTAGCCCTTGACCATGGCGGCGTTGGTGATTTTGGCGAGACCGCTCACCAGAAAAATGATGCTAATGAGCAGGCGACCGATGGCTGGAAGATAGCGCAAATTGTTGGACATTGGAGAGATCTCTCATGTTGAGCAGTCACTGGAATAGTTCTGGCGATTAGCTAGACGGAAACGGACTACACAAAAAGCTGGATAATCTTGCGCAATTTGTTCTAATAACTGGGATGATTACCCCGCACCCACCCACCCTAGAGCAGCTTCGAGTTTTCCTCGCGATCGCGGACACCGGCAGCTTCGCGGGAGCTGCTCGCAGCCTTAACCGAGCGACATCTGTCGTGAGCTACCAACTCGCGAACTTGGAAGCCCAGCTAAGTCTCTCGCTGTTTGATCGTCGAACGGCGAAAAGGGTGAGCCTCACGGAGGCCGGTCGAGCACTATTGCCAAGTGCAAGGGCCATCACAAGAGAGGTCGGCGGGTTGCTAACCCGCACCAGAAGCCTCTTGCAGGGCGAAGAGGCTGAAGTCTCTTTCGCCGTTGACGTAATGATGCCGATCCCAGCACTCACCGAAATCCTCAACGCCTTCAGTGCTGCCTATCCGTCCGTTACCATGCGATTGCATGTTGAAGCTGTCGGCGCGGTAACGCAACTCGTCCGCGACGGGGTCGCCGACCTCGGTATCAGCGGGCCTGTGCCGGCGACGGCAGATGGTTTGGAGTTTGTTCCGCTTTGCTCGATTGCCGTGGTTCCGGTCGCGGCCCCCAGTCATCCCCTCTCTGCGGAGAAAGACGGCGCAATCGCTGAAATTAAGGCGCGCAGGCACGTGCAGCTTGTCCTGTCGGATCGATCCAAACTCTCGCAGGGGCGGGATTTTGGCGTGCTTTCCGAACAAACCTGGCGGCTGGCCGACCTTGGCGCAAAGCACGCACTGCTGCTAGCAGGGGTCGGTTGGGGATCAATGCCTGAGCCGATGATACGCTCGGACATGGAGGCCGGGCGACTGGTGAGGCTACCGCTCAATTTGTGGAAGGACGCTCGCTATCAGTTCAGAGTAGTCCAGAAGTCTGACAAGGATCTGGGACCGGCCGGTCAATGGCTGTTGGATAGGGTTCAACAGGGCGAAATTGGCTGAGCACAAGCCCAAGGTCATGCGATCGAGATCTCCGTGCGTGGTGAAACCGTATACTAATAGACAATCAACCCGTGGCGTAATCCGAATGGCTCCGCACAGCAATCGGCGGCTACCGCCAAGAAAGCAGGAACCAAAACCGCTGCTGCGAGCTTAAACTCGAGCAAGTATTATTCCGCCCCAGATTGACCGTGCCCATTCGCCCGCCGTTGGCGCCGCCGAAAAAGTTTCGCCTGACCGTGCAAACTCTCGAATGGTCGATATGTTTTGTCATGTGGCAAGCCCGGCTGCACGGTGTGCAGTGATTACGGATTGGCCATGAACAATGCAATTGTCACAGGACCGACGCCACCGGGAACAGGGGTGATCGCGGCGGCGACTTTAACTGCCTCCAAGTGGGCTAGCGAGTTTGCCGAAGCCACCGCTCGAGCCGAGACCAGCCGCGGAAGCGATTGATGCCATTCAGCCTTTCGATCCAAGCGGAAGAGGAGCATCTTCGGAGCACTCATTGCCAAACGATATCACGATGAGCTTTTTGCCTTGCTCGAACTCATCGTCACCAACCCAAGAATGGCGCGCGAACGCCATGAGATTTCTCCTCCTGTCAGGATCCATCCGTTCAAGGCGCACCTTGTGGTGTATCGCATCATCGAAGACGGGAGCATGTTCGTGATCCGTATCCGCCACGGCCATGAAGATTGGTCGGGAGACTGTTTCTAATCAAAGCCTTCGACGCATTCATAATGTGCTGGTCGCGAGTTCGAATCCGATCAAGGCGTTCAGATCTAGCACGACTGGGTCTGCCTATCGCTTTTAATCCAGTGATGGGTACCCGCCTAAATGACATTACCACGTCCGCCTATTCAAGATCGGCGTCGATCCGCGAGATTAGCCCTTCCTCGTCGAACGCGATGTCGAGCCGACCGATCTCATGACCAAAATCTCCGGTGAAATCCACGTTGGCACGAACCCGGTTCTCGTCGAGCGCCTCGATCGATAGTAGGCGGGTCACAGTGTGGTAGCCGATGAAGTAGCGCTCGATGTAGTCGCGGATGCCGGCATGGCGGTCAAAGCGCTCGCCGGTTGAAGGATCGTCGATCACGGCGCGCGACGTGAAGAGGGATAGTACAGCTTCGACGTCGAAGGCATTGGTGGCGCCGATGAGGGCGTCAACCTTCGCTCTCATGATGGGAATGTCGGTCATCATCTCACTATCCATGCTGCCAGCTCTTGTTGACGAATTCGAGCGTATGGCCGTCGGGATCTGCAACCTGCGCGGCGTAGTAGCGTGGATCGTAATGCAACTGCGGACCTGGTTTGTGGATTTCGAGCGCGCCCGCAGCAACATGTGCGGCATCGACCATCGCTTCTGAATCGGCAGCGAAGCCGATATGCATCGAGCCTGGCGCAGTCTCGCCCTTGCGCAGCCAAAAGATGAAGCGACCGTTCTTGCCGAAACCCTTGAGGTCGGGATGGCCCGGAGGGCCATCCTTTCCGGCATAGTCCAAGCGCTGGGTGATACCGAGGGGGCCAAGCGTTGCGGTGTAGAAGACAATCGAGCGTTCGACGTCGGCAACCGTGGGAACTATGTGATCGAGCATCGAGAGCCTCCCTTGTCAGATAATGTAGCCGCCGGCCACTTCGATGTTCTGGGCGTTGATGTACCGGTTATCGTCAGACAGAAGGCTGGCGATGACGCCGCCAATCTCTTCCGGTTCACCAACGCGTCCCAGCGCGATCATGCCCGCCAGCGTGGCTTCAAACTCCTCGTTCAAGCCGCCAAGCTCGGTGCGGATAGCACCCGGCGAGACGGAATTTGCCCGGATCTTCCGGTCAGCGAATTCCTTGGCCATATAGCGGGTCAGGACTTCAAGGCCGCCCTTAAAGGAGGCATAGGGCGCCACGCCGGCAAAGGCGACACGCATGGTGGCACTGGTCAGGTTGATGATATGTCCGCCATCGACGATCAATGGCAGCAGCGTCTGGGTGAGGAAGAACGGGCCTTTCAGATGCACGGCGAACAGGCCGTCGAATTCCTCTTCGGTGACGCTGACGATCGGATTGTAAAGGCCATGGCCAGCATTGTTCACGAGGAAGTCGAAGTCGGTGCGGGCGAAGCTCGTCCGCAGAACCGATGCGACCTCTTCGCGGAAAGCGAGGAAGGAGCCGACATCGCCGACATCGAGCTTGAGGGCGACGGCGGTGCCGCCGCCAGCCGCGATCGAGGCAACGAGCGCGTCGGCTGCAGCCGGGTTTCTGTTATAGGTGAGGACAACACCCATGCCGCGCGCGGCGCAGATTTTCGCCGTGCTGGCACCGATGCCGCGGCTGCCCCCGGTGATAATGACGACCTTCATTTTGCTTCTCCATTGCCTCAGTGACGATGGGCAAGGGATAGTTCGTGGCGGGAAAAACCGCTGTCCGGATTCTCTTCCGTTATTGCCTATTTCTGCTTCATGCTTGCGATGTGCTCTCTTGAAGTCCGTTGTCTTAACGCCGCGAACTTGAAAGGAACACAATCCGTGGCTATCTATAATGCACTGGCGTCGCTGGTGAGTGTCCGAAGGGATGTTCGCGATAGCTAAAGTCGTTTCCTGCTTTTGACCACGGATGTACTGGCACTGGTATGAGGAGCGACATGAGAAGGTCGGTGCGAATTCGCCCCGGCCTTTTTTGTTGCGCCAGCATCCAACGCCTGTCAGGGCTATCGGTTTTTCTTGTTGATCCCGAGCAACGCCAAACCCATCTATACAGTATGCCGAAACAGAAGATTATCATCGCTCCCGCCCTCGTGGAGACCTGGACACTGTCGCCCGCCGCCACGTTCGGCTCGGCTGTCCGCGCCATTTAATCGTAAGAATGCGCCCGTTCCGGCTGGTAATGGCACCTAATTGGAGATTTTTCGGTGCGATTTTCGACGCTTGACGCCTACCAATTCGGAAATAACCTTTTGTAATCTTTGGAATTTCTGATTAAGCTTAACCGTAGGCAGCCATCTTTTCCCCGGCGGCGAATCTCACATTAAGTGCCAAAATCGAAACCAGAATCTCAACTTAAGTGTCCAATCTCAATTTAAGTGCCGCGCTATCTTGTTGAAATAATTGCATGCCGAATCTTACGATTAAATGCCAAACGACAGCAGACTTTGCGTCCGTACTGGGCGTCAATTGGCGAGATCAGGCGCCCATTGCCCTTGAGGGCGTTCGCGATGGTCTGCAGATCGCTGAACAGCTGACCGGTGATCCCAACGTTCTTCACGCCCTGAGGCGAGCCAAGAAGATATAGAGGTGCGCCTGGGCGATCTGTACGCCTTGAAGGCGCACACCATTGACGACGAGGAGACTTTCGCCTATATTCCATTGAGAGATGGAGGCCGACATGCCGAGCATAGCGAACGAGAACAGCGAGCGTATGAGTTTGAGGGTGCCTGCCACGGCCAAAGCTAAACTCGTGCGCGCTGCGGCACTTCGTAATACCGATCTGACGGATTTCGTGACGCAATCCGCGCTGCGAGAAGCAGAGGCTGTGATCGAGGAAGCCGAGACGATCAAAGTGTCGAAGCGCGATCATCTTCGCATTCTTGAGCTTCTGGAAAATCCGCCTAAACCTAACGCCAAGCTGCGCGCGGCGATTGCCGGTTTGCCTGGCAGCCTATGACTTTACCTGCATGGCATGAGGAACCGATCGCTAAGTCTCACGGTCGGGCAGTCTTCGATTGCGGCGACGGTCAGATGAACGAGTTTTTGCTCCGGTTCGCCCGACAGAGCCATGAGCAGAATGCCTCGAAAACCTTCTGTGCTATCGACGACGCAGTGCCCGGCCGTATTCTTGGGTTCTATACGATCGCGCCCTCGGCAGTCGAGCATGCGACTGTGCCAGATGCAATGACACGCGGTCTTGCCCGCCATGACGTGCCAGGCTTCAAGCTCGCGCGATTGGCTACCGACCGCGCGGTTGCCGGGCAGGGACTGGGAGGCCGGCTCCTAGCCGCCGCAGCGCTCCGCTGCCTGCGACTTGCAGGAGAGGGCGGGGGACTTTTACTGATCATCGATGCTAAAGGCGAGCGAGCGGCCAACTGGTACGCTTCCTATGGTGCCGAACCGCTGAAGGACAAGCCGCTAACTCTCGTAATGCCGCTCATCACCTTTGCGGCCGACTTGCGTGCTAAAGGTCTCCTTTGATCCCGTATGGCGCCCGAATACGGTTGATTTCGCCGCAAGCGAACTATCGCATCGTGATGATCATCTTGAGGATAAGCTATATCACCAATGACCATATGGCGAGCCGGGCGCCTGCGGCGGCCCGGCTAGAGAGGAAAAAGGCCTAAGCGGCCTTCATCAGCCATTCCGGAGAAATGAATGACCCGATTGCCGAGTTCGACATCGGACGGTGGATCCATGTTCTCAACGATGATGGCTTGTCGGTCGCTCTCTAGGCCGAGAAGGTATCTGTAAAAGTTCCCATTTAGGTTGGTTTCGCTGAGATCGTCCTCTGCACTGTCGGGCTCGCGGTAAGACAGCAGAGGAGAGTCAAGCACAACGATCCCGGGGTGAGGGAGATCGTTGTCGGCGCAATATTGAATAAGAGAAATCGTAAACGCCGACTGCGTAATGGCCCTGAGCCCTTTTCCGTAGGACGTTCTCGCTTTCCCGGACACCACAAAATCTTTGGCGGTTGTGTCGAAGTGCACATGCTCGACCGTCGGGAAACCCCATTGCCGGAGCACGCTTTCAACACGTTCCGCGAACGGGGCGACCACGGTACTTGTTAGGCGATTGTTGGATGTGGCATCGCCCGCTCCCCCTTCGTTCTGCCGTTCCAGGTTGGCCTTGCGACTGGTGAGATCATTCAGATTTCTGAAGAGACCGAGCGCTTCGCGTACATTCGCGCCCTTGTCCGCGAGCTCTTTGTATGTCGCGCGTTGTCTTCTAAGGTCCGGTGATACAACGGTCTCGATCTCAATCGAGAGTTCGCTCAGTGAATTCCTCATATTGGGAAGGGATTTCCGAATTGATTGCGCCTCCGCGTTCAACGCGGCGATTGTCGTCGTCAGCTCGGATTGCCGAGACTCGATTTTTTGCATCTCCGCCTCGGCCGCTGCGACGGTCACCGCTACATCGCCGTGGCAGACCGCACTGGGATTGTGATGGTCGGGCGAAGCACCGCATGTCGCGCAGACCTCCTGTCGGAGAACCGAAAAAAAGCTACCCGCCTCGCGGATACCTAAGAGGCGCTCATAGTCCGAATCGTAGTGGTCCCGTAGAAGATTGAAGCGGTCAAGCAGAGTGGCAATTTCCGTGTATCGATCGTTGGTAATCTCGAGCTTTTGGATGATGGCCCGCCTTCTGGACGAGATCGCCTTGAATTTTTCCTCGGTGAAAGCGAGCTGCTCGGCGCGATTGTCCATCGCTCTCGTAAGCCGCTCCTCCTGATCAGACAGTCGCGTGAGCCGGATATTGTCGTGATACGTTTTTGAGCGTCCGCGATCAGCTGATCGAGAAGATCGATTTGGGCCAGTCGCTTCTGATCTTCGGTGGACGTGCTTTTGCGTGACAGGAGCGCTGTGTCATCGACGCCGGTCAACAACATCGTGAAGACGGACGTATTTGCCGTATTCGCCGTATAGTTGCCATTGGACAAGGGCGAACGCTTCTGGATGATCTCCTCCTCGTTGACGATCGCCAGCCGCGCAATGTTTCGGAAGCTCAGCGCCTGCGTTTCATCCTTTGCGTTCTTTTTGATCCGCTTACCTGAAAGGCCGATCTTGGAGAGAAGAAACGACGAGAGGTTCGCCTCATCGCGGTCGTTGTGAATTTCACCACTCCCCTCAGCATCCGGGATCGACGTGTGCAGGCCCTCGAATGACTGGAACTGTCCACCGGCCATGCTTCGAAGCAATGTCGTTTCCGATCCGTCGTCGAAAGCAATCGCAAGCAGTACGCGACCATAGCCGTTCGCCTGCGGGATATCGGGGAGAGGGCCTTTGCCACCGAGCATAAAATCGATAGCTTCGACAACATAGGACTTCCCGGTGTCGGAAGCCCCATAGACGACGTTAAGGCCGGACTGAAACGAAACGACCGCCGGTTCTTTTCCTGAGCCGTAAAAGGAAAGGTGACGGATCTGGAAGCCTGAATACGTCAGGGTCCGGATGCTTCATCTTGAAATTCAGAGACCCAGTTGGTGAGAAGATCGCGCATCAGATCGTCAAAAGCCTCATCGTTGTAGTCCTGGAAGTAACCTGCGAGCCATTCGGCGCGCTCGTACAATTGGCGGAGATATGGCGTCTGAAGCGCGGTGACAAAAAACTCCGCATTGTCTCCGGCCTGAAACAGGATCCCACTTGCATCGATAACCTGCTCGACTAGCCTTCGGGACATCATCAGGGCTACGGCAGATTGAACGGACTTTCTACGGACCTGCGTGACAGGTGACATAATCGGTGTCGGGGGATGCAGGTCCGCTGGTCCGTCGAGGACACTGGTTCGCACGACAAGATAATCCATCGCGGTCAGCCGGTTCAGATCTACCGCCTGGGGGAAATGCGCGTGCAGAACGAAGACGGCCCTCACCCCCGTTTCGAGCGAACCGTTGAAAGCCGAGGCCGTAGACATTAGCGACGCCATGTCAGCTTCCCATCGTTCGCAAGCTGATGACAGATCCCCCGACGGTCGGTGGGAAAAGCGCTTCTGTTCAGAGGATGAGCGTCAAGAACCAAGGACTGCGCTTTCTCGGTTACGGCGACGACGCGCGCATATCCGTCCGAGTGTTCGCCGTCGTGAGTGTCCAGGACTCCGCCGAGTATCTCGGTCTGCAAGCCCTCGAAAGTACCAGGCTCCACTTTCTCACGCACGAAGACCCGCAGGGACTCCGCATGATAAAAGGCCTCGCGAGAGCGATGAAAATGGAATTTCAAATTCCCCCACTTATCGAGATGCGAGACCGAGGCGATCGTCTCGCCTTTGTGCTCTGCATAGGCATCGAGCAGCTTGCTTGTATAGGTTGCCTCCGTCTCTCCGATCTCGACAGGGACAGTGTCGGGCCGCGGACGGGAGGGCAATCCGCCACCGAAGCGGCCGATGTGATAGGGCGTTCTGGAATGGGCTTCGATGATCGTTCGAGGTTGCTCGGCCGAAAAGATCCAAAAATCGAAATCCCTGACGGAGTCGAGAAATTTTCCCTCCAGGGCGACCGACCCAGTCGAGGTGATTTTTCCGGAGATGGCTTTGTCCCATTCCGCAAGAACCTTCGCTTTCAGCTTGTCCGCATTGGAGAGCAACAGCGACAACGATGTCGAAGCGCCTTTAGGCGCGATGAACCGGCATGCTCTCGGAGCTTTGTATTCTCCTGAGAAAGAGTACCAGAGCATCTTCCCGATCTCAGGCGCGACCACGCCGAAACTCAAGGGTGAGGTGTAGTGCTTGCACTGGTGATTGTCCCAGATGCCGAGCAGCTGGTCCGCGTCACAGAAGCCAGCAATATCGATGCCTTTGTCTCCTGCACCGGTCGGCCGCATAACGTTGACATATGTGGTTTTGAGCGAATGGACCCATTTCGTCAATGAACGTTTCCCATTCGCTGGCTTCATAAATCTGGATGATCTTGACAGGGTCAATCTTTGGCCCGTTCTCGAAATCGCGTGCCAGAAGGATTCTAGCTGACGGCAGGTCTTTCATCGCATTCTCTCTGCACTTTAATGCCCGGACCGGGCGACCATTTGGATCTCGTTCGCATGCCCGCCCATAGCGCCGTGGCCACTAACGATTTGTTAACCACACAAATTGAGGAACCCGCAAATACTCGCTATTGACGGCCTGCCTACTAGAAGGTAGATCAGCTGTATGAGCAATCTTTCGACCACCTCGGACGACATTCTGGCGTCCACTAGAAACCTTCTGATAAGCGGCGGCTACAATGGCTTCAGCTACGCCGATATCTCGGAGATTGTCGGTATCCGCAAGGCAAGCATTCATCATCATTTTCCTAGCAAGGTCGATTTGGTGCGTGAGCTGGTCAAGCGTTATCGGGAGGATGGCCAGGCAAGCGTGGCAGTCCTTGAGCAGAAGGTTCCGAATGCTCTGGACATCCTCAAGGCTTATGCAAACCACTGGGCTGCATGCATTGAGGATTCCAGCAGACCCTACTGTGTCTGTGCTATGCTTGCCAGTGAACTGCCTTCCCTCCCCACGGAAGTCGCAACCGAGGTGACGAACTTTTTCCGCTTCATCTCCTCGTGGCTGGCTTTGGTCATGGAGCGCGGTTCCAAGCAGGGCGAACTGAGTCTAACCAGTGCGCCGCATGTTGAAGCCGAAACATTTCTAGCAACCGTATACGGGGCAATGCTTTCGGCGAGAGCCTATGGGAAGCCGGAAGTGTTCTCAATGATACTCGAACCTGCCCTCAATCGTCTCACGCCAACAGTCTCTCACTAATCCTGCGTGGCAAGGCTACTCGGGTCAAATGCGTCCATTTAAACTACCAACTAGTAGGAAGATAAAAATGAGAAGTGTTTTCCCTCCTTTGGCCCTCGGGTTGACCAGCATCCTTTCTGTAACTGTCCTTGCGGCACCCGCATCTGCCGAAGATAAGAAAGCCGCGCCGATCCATGTCCGCGGCAGCATCGTCGACTACCAGGGGTCAACGCTCAAAGTGAAGACCCGCGAAGGCGAGCCAATCGATGTCGCGCTTGCCGACGCCTGGAAAGTCGCCGGCGTTGCCAACGCCAAGGTCACCGACATCAAGCCGGGCGATTTTGTGGGTATCGCATCATTGCTAAAGGCCGACGGCGGCGATGGCGCGCTTGAGGTCCTCATTTTCCCGCCGGCAATGAAAGGCACAGGCGAGGGGAGCTACGGTTGGGATCTGAAGCCCGACAGCAGCATGACCAATGCGACGGTCGCGGATGCCGTTAAAGGCGTCGATGGCCGGACTGTCACCGTGACCTATCATGGCAAGGAAAAGAAGATCGCCATTCCGGATGGGACACCGGTCGTGACCATCGCCGCGGCCACCAAGGATGATCTCGTTCCTGGCGCCGTTGTCTTCATCACAGCTGAAAGAGCCGCAACAGGCCCTATCGCCCATCAGGTGGTCGTCGGCAAGAATGGCGTGGTTCCACCCATGTGAAGACCACGCCGTCACTGGCCGGAGCAGCCGCCTTACTGCTCCGGCCAGTGACTACAGATCGACGCTGCTTGGTCTGCAGCCGCGAAATGCACAGATGAAAGACGCTGAGATGAGCGCAGACGCTTCCAATGACAATGTTCAATATCCTCGGACGATCTTTATCCGCCGCCACTCCGTCGTGACCCGGCTCACGCACTGGCTGAACGTGCTTTGCCTTAGCTTCCTTCTTTTGAGCGGGCTTCAGATCTTCAATGCCCACCCGGAGCTTTATTGGGGTCATTATGGCGCGAACGGCGACCCCGCCGTCCTGACAATCGGCTCCGACGACGATGCAGGCACGCCAAGCGGCTTCGTGCGTGTCGCAGGGCTACAGTTTCCTACAACTGGCGTCTTGGGTGTTTCCAATGTTGATGGGGAGCCGACCGCGCGAGCTTTCCCGTCCTGGGCAACAATCCCGTCGTTTCAGGATCTTGCGGCCGGCCGTCGCTGGCATTTCTTCTTTGCCTGGCTGTTTGTGATCAATGGTATTCTCTACGTGGGATTCAGCCTGCTGAGCGGACATTTCAGGCGAGACCTGACGCCAAAGGTGCACGAACTCTCGCCTCGCCATCTCGGCCGCGAGGTTCTCGACCACGCTCGTCTCCGCTTCCCGGAAGGGGAGAAGGCCAGGCATTATAATGCACTTCAAAAGCTCACCTATCTGGCCGTCATTGTCATTTTGCTGCCGCTGATGGTGCTCACAGGTTTGACAATGTCACCGGGCGTCGGTGCCGCTCTGCCGTCCCTTGTCGATATTTTCGGCGGACGCCAGTCCGCGCGCACGATCCATTTCATCACAGCGTCGGCGCTTGTCATCTTCGTGATCGTGCACGTGGCAATGGTGGTCCTGTCCGGGACCTGGAACAACATCTGCTCGATGATCACCGGACGCTATGCGATCCAGGAGAAAGGCCCACAATGATGAGCAAGCTTTTCACCCGACGCCGCTTTCTCATCGGCGGCACGCTCGGGGCCAGCGCCCTTACTCTCTCTGGCTGCGACCTCTTGGACCAGAACGCAGACGTCGCCAATGTCCTTCGCTCAGCCGAGCACCTGACCATGAAAGCCCAGAGGCTGCTTCAGGGGCGCGATGCACTGGCGCGCGAGTTTGACGAAAAGGACGTTTCCCCCTCCTTCCGTGTCAATGGAACGAGTGCTCCCGACAGCGATGAATATGCGGAACTGTTGGAAGGTGACTTCGCAAACTGGCGACTGAAGATCGACGGTCTTGTTGATCGGCCTCGAGAGATTTCGCTCATAGATCTGAAGGCGCTTCCTTCCCGCATCCAGATTACCCGCCATGACTGCGTCGAAGGCTGGAGCGCCATCGGCAAGTGGAGAGGCGGTCCACTCGCCCATCTGTTGCGCCTTACCGGGGTCAAGCCGACGGCGCGCTACGTCGTATTGCATTGCGCCGACGAGCTCGAAAAGACGCTCGATGGAAGCGGCCGCTACTATGAGAGCATTGATCTCATTGACGCGGTTCATCCGCAAACCATCCTCGCCTACGAGATGAACGGCCAGGACCTCAGCGTCGGCCACGGGGCGCCCTTGCGTCTCAGGGTCGAGCGGCAGCTGGGGTACAAACAGGCCAAGTACATCATGCGCATCGAACTGGTCGAGAGCTTCGCCGGCCTGTGGGGCGGGAACGGCGGCTATTGGGAAGATCGCGGCTACGAATGGTACGCCGGCATCTAAGGCCATCAAATGGCGAACCACAGGAAAACAATCCATGAGCCGACGCAAAGTCCAGAAAGTGATGCCGATTTCAGCAATTGCGCCTTCAAGACAGGTCGAAATCAACCAAACCAGTTCGATCCTCTCCGATCCTGAAGGCCGATGGGCGGCGAGGCGGCAGGAGGCGATCAGCGATGCCTTCGAGAAAAACATGCGCATCAAGGGTGCCCACGGCCGCGGGGCAAAGGTTTCCTCTCACTACGGCCCGCGTGACCTCGATAGGTCCAAGAAGTCAACCCGGAAACTCTCCAGCGAAAGCGATCGGATCGGCCGTACTGAATGGGACGAGAACACCCCCTTCGGCAAGCATGTCGGCTTCATCTGACGACGCTAGCGCGAACCATCAATCAACCAGTTCAGAAAGTGGAAGAAAGCAATGTCGAACAACCAGACCTCCCGTGCCCCGCGCGGCAACGACCAGTGGCTTAAGAAGTACTACTTTACCAGAGCGGCCTTCTCAGTGCTGTGGGTCGCGGCTGCATTGACTGCCGGAGGGCATTCCTTTGCGGTGGCTGCCGCACTGCTGATCATCTATCCCGCTTGGGATGCAATTGCGAACGTTATCGATGCCACGAGGAGCGGTGGTCTTGCCGCCAACCGGAGCCAAGCGATCAACGTCGCGGCGAGCTCGGCTATGACGATAGCCGTGATGCTGGCGCTGACGATGAACATGAACTGGGTTCTCGGCGCTTTCGGTCTATGGGCGATCTTTTCAGGACTTTTGCAGCTTGGAACTGCGGTGCGGCGCTGGAGAACGAGTCGAGGTCAGTGGGCGATGATTTTGAGCGGTGGCCAATCCTCTGTGGCCGGTGCTCTCTTCATCTTCCAAGCGCAAATGCCGAAGGAGCCTTCTATCGCCACGGTCGCAGGCTACGCTGGTGTCGGTGCATTCTATTTTCTGGTGTCGGCAATTTGGCTGACGATCGCCCTGTCGCGTCGCAACATGCATGCCATCTCATAAGCGCTACCTCCCGCCAATGAAACCACGTGGATTATATTTCAATGATGACAGATGATGCGGCAGAGCAACTTGCTTCCTATCGGAGGACCATCGACAATCTAGATTCAGCACTCCTCTATATCCTAGCCGAACGCTTTCGCTGTACGGAGCAAGTCGGCCAATTAAAAGCCAAGCAAGCGTTACCGGCGATCGATAATGAGCGAGAGCGACGCCAATTGGATCGACTGATGAGCATCGCCCATGATGTTGGCCTCAGTCGGCACTTTGTCGAAGGGCTGATGACAATGATCGTGGGCGCTGTGGTGGAGCGGCACAGGGAGATTGCGGCCAAGAAGTAAGTTGTCTGTCGCGGCTGTACTACCGCAGCCGTGATTGGCGGGGAAAAATCGATCGTCTTCGGGCCGCTTACCATGCAGGGGCATTTGTGAGGTGGTCCGAGACGGTCGAGATAAACGCCCGAAGACGCTGAAGACGTCGCAGGTCCCGGTGATATCCCATCCAGATGTCTCGCGCCGGCGGGGGCTTAGGGAGCTCCAGTCTGCGAATACCCGGTATCTGATTGCCCACTGCGCGGGGCAGGACGGCGATCCCAACGCCCTGCTTGCACATTCGCCCTTGGACGTTTCGGTTATTTGATCGCAGTACGGGTCTCGCGTTCGGGAAACTCTCGACGAGCCAGGTTATATCGGGGAATTGCCCAGTCGAAGTATCGTGGGTGATCAGCCGGAAACCAGACCCGTCGCCATATTTAGGGTCAGGCGACTCCTCGGCGATGTAGACGCCGTATTCGAGCCTGAAGAGCCGCCGTTGAATGACATCGGCAGTGTCGAACGGAACGATGCGAAAGGCAACGTCGGCCTCCCTTTGGGCGAGGTTGAACAGGCGAGTGCCGGTCAGGATCTCGACGTCTACATTGGGGTAGGCTTTCGAGAAATCTGCCAGGATGGGAGGCAGGACATAGGCCCCGAACCAGTCTGCTGACGAGATGCGCAGATTGCCTTTGAGGGTTTGCTCCTGCCCGGCAAGCCGGCGCTCCATAGCCAGCGCGCCTTCTTCCATCTGCTCTGCCAGAGTGATGATCCCATGACCCTCCTCGGTAAGCACGAGACCGTCCGCGGTCCGCTGGAAGAGCGTGTGGCCGATCGCCTCCTCAAGGGCACGCAGCCGTCTGCCGACGGTGGGATGGCTGGTCTGAAGAGCACGCGCAGCGCCGCCGAGCGTGCCGGATCGCGCAATCGCAAGGAAGATTTTTACGTCACTCCATTCCACGGCCAAACCCTTACAAAAATAAACATTGAAAATACAAAACTGTCACTTCAAGTGCAAATATAAACATCTAGATTCAACTCATATTCCGAAAACAAGCGGAGAAACGTCATGAAAACATGGTTCATTACAGGCTGCTCGAGCGGCTTCGGACAACGGCTCGCGCTCGCTGCGGCACAGCGGGGCGATCAGGTTGTCGCTACTGCCCGCAACGTCAACTCGATCGAAGAAATGGCTCGGCCATTCGACGGCCGTATGATCACCTTGCCGCTCGACGTGACGGATGTAGCGGCAGCCAAAGCCGCAGTCTCAAAGGCGGTCGAGACATTCGGCGGCTTTGAGGTGCTTGTGAACAATGCCGGCTACGGACTGTTTGGCGCGCTCGAGGAAGGCAAACCCGAAGAATATCGACCGATGTTCGAGGTGAACGTTTTCGGTCTTATCGAAATCACCAGAGCAGCGCTGCCGACCTTGCGACGTTCGGGCGGAATGATCGTCAATATGTCGTCCGGCGCAGGGATCGCGGGCAGCGGCGGCGCAGCATACTACAACGCCGCCAAGTTTGCGGTTGAAGGGGTTTCCGAGGCGCTCGCCGGTGAGCTGAAGCCGTTCGGCGTCCGCGTGCTGATTGTCGAGCCTGGGCCGTTTCGCACTGATTTCCTTGGACGCTCGATCACGATGGCGGCCAAGGAAATGCCGGAGTACGCCGCGAGTTCGCGCAGGCACTATCGTGAAACGAACAACGGCAATCAAGCAGGCGATCCCGACAAGGCGGTTGCAGTTATCTTGCAGGCGGTCGACGCCGATAACGCCCCGCTTCATCTGCCGCTTGGGCCCGTCGCGCATTCGATCGCTGAGCGAAAGCTGGCTTCCTTCCGCAGCGAAATCGACGCTTGGCGCGATATCTCGATCGCCACCGATTTCGATCAGCACTGAGCGGGTCGTTAGCTCTGTTTAACATCAACATCGACGGGAAAAAGTTATGATCCCAACACTGGAAGGTTTTACCCAGCAACTGGTGCCGGTGAATGGCATCAAGATCAATGCCGTCACGGGCGGCTCTGGTCCCCCGATCCTTCTGCTTCACGGTTGGCCGGAAACCTGGTGGGAATGGCACCACGTCATGCCGCTGCTGGCCGAACAGTTCAGGGTGGTGGCGATTGATCTACGCGGCGCAGGCTTTTCCGACTGCCCGCTTGACGGCTACGATAAGGCGACGATGGCGCGCGACGCGCATAAGGTCATGGTCGCCCTTGAGCATCAACGCTATGCTCTATGCGGCCATGACATTGGTGGAATGGTGGCGTTGCCGCAGGCCGCTATCTATCGGGAGGCTGTTACCCATTTGGCCGTCCTCGATGTTCCGCTTCCTGGCTGGAGCCAGTGGGAAGCGACGACGGCAAAGATTTGGCACTTCGCCTTCCACATGAACCGTGACCTACCGGAACGCCTAATTTATGGCCGCGAATATGACTATGTTTCGGCGTTCATGGCCGAGCGGTTCTATGATCACAGTACCTTTAATCCTGAAGACCTCGAGATCTACGCGAAAGCAATGGCACTTCCTGGTCGCACGCGCGGTGGCATGGAATGGTACCGCACACTGACCGCCGACCATGCGGCCGCGCTCGAGTACAAAAAGCGACCGCTTGAGATACCCGTTTTAGGTCTCGGCGGGGAGCAGCGTTTCGGTGCGCATATGGTCCCGATGCTCAAGGAGTTCGCCAGCAATGTGACAGGCGGCGCGGTTGCGCGGTGCAGCCACTATGTGGCGGACGAGCGCCCGCATGAAGTGGCCGCTGCTCTCATCGATTTCCTCAAGGCCAAGTGAACTCTGCAATCCGGGCAAATTGAGCCCGATCGCGTTCATCGATTGAACAAGAAAGGAAAACTGTCATGACTGCAATTCGCGGCGTCAATCACATCGGCATTACAGTGCCCGATATCGAGGCAGCAAAATCGTTCCTGGTGGAAGCCTTTGGCGGCCAGGTGATCTACCAATCGTTCGGGCCGCAGGATCCGGCCAGGCAGGGACCCGAGTTCGAGCGGGCCACTGGTGCTTACCCGGGAACGGTTGTGCGTGCGCAGGCGATGGTCAAGATCGGAACCGGGCCTGACATCGAGCTCTTCGAAATGCACGGCCCCAGACAAGCGCAACCGGTTACACCGAGCGACTTCGGCATTACGCATTTTGGTATCTATACCGACGACATCGACGCATCGGTAGAGCGCTTTGAGAAGGCCGGCGGAACAGCCCTCACGGCACCACGCGCTATTCCCTACGCAACCGAAAAAGGTCCTGGAAACAAGGTCTGCTATTGCCGCACGCCGTGGGGCGCGATGATTGAGTTTATCACAACGCCCGATCGCATGGCCTATCATGACCAGACGGATCTGCGCAGATGGCAGGACGAGGAATGAGCGTGAGCTTTGATACCTCGTTATCCCGCCGCAGCCTCCTGTCGCTTTCGGCAATGGCTGGAGCCTCTACCCTGGCGGGGTGCGTCTCCACCGCCAGCACGGGCCGGATGGTGGGGCGACAGTCGGCGCCTCTCCAGGATCCGATCGGCCCCTGGCTGTCATGTATGGTCCTATCGAGGATGGCGGCTTTCTGATCCCGGCGGTTCCCTACAAGCAGATCGATCCGCGCCACTAGCGTCAGCAGGTCCTCGACCCGAGTGGGGGCGAGGCGCCCGGCACGATCGTCGTCGACACCCCCTCCCGCTTCCTTTATCTCGTCCAGCCGGGCGGGACCGCGATGCGCTATGGTGTCGGCATCGGCCGCGAGGGCTTTGCCTGACAGGGCAACGGCGTCACTCAGTGGCGTCAGAAATGGCCCCGCTGGAAGCCGTCGTCGGCCAAGTCGGGCGCACCAAGGATCTCAAGATTATTCACGATCCTTCAGAGCAATTCAGAGCTATGTGGGACAATTTACGGATTGTCCTCGAAGCCGCTCATTGCACGTTCGATGACGTCGTGGAAACGACAAGCTATCAGTCGAAATGTCCGAGCAGATGGACGTGTTCCGGACTGTCAAAAACGAGGTGTTTCCGAAGGGAACCTATGCGTGGACCCGGATAGGTGTCTCTGAGCTGGTGACCTTGCCCCGTTGAAATAATCCATTTTGAAGTAAGCTCTGGCCCATTGAGAGGACCAGGGAATGAAGCGCAGCCGTTTCACAGACGAACAG
>NZ_JANUBV010000027.1:0-68183 GCF_024808055.1 Rhizobium sp. BK176
CGCCGCTTCGCCGCTCGCTCGCTACGGCGCGATTGAGAACGCGCTCACGAGCGGCTTCGCTACCGCCGACCTACACCATTCGGCGGGACACGACCGTGCTTCAGCAGATAGCCAACGATGCTGTAACGAAAGGGCCGACTTCTCTGGTGCCGCACCACGTAACTCTTCGACGTCCGATCGATATAGTCAATTCGCGCGTCCTGTCGGCGCATGACAAAAGGACGATCCTTGCTGCGTGGGCCTCGGATTACTACGCAGTGGAGTCCGAGCCAGCCCTGAGAAAAATACCGGGCACGCCCGCGCCGGTAACGATAGATGAGGTTCAGTCGGCTCTCCTGGAACTTGATCGACGATTCAGTTTCTAGCTGCAAGAGATTAATTCATACAGCGGCAACATGAGTTTCGATGCTGCCGCTCTATCGCGATCTCTCTCGAAAGCCTTGCGCTGGCACGCGTTGGACAGCGGTTCTCGGGTGCGCGGGGGAGGTGCGTCTAGCGGCTATATTTCCGACGGATGCACCGAGGCTGTGGTTGCCGCGGAAGCCGTGGTGGCGATCGGCAACAACTCCAGCCGCTCCTTCGCGACGAAGAATGCACGGTGTTACCCAGAGGATGCTGACACGCACTCTCCGCGAGGGATGCGCTGGTCACACCGGAACGTCGCTGCAGGACAGCCGGCTTGGAACGACGACCTTATCCGACGATGCCTCATGATGATATTCTCTCGTCGTTATTGTGCCCGCCAAGATTTGAACCCAGCGCAAATTTGTGTGTTGCCTTGATGATGTGTATAGTCCTCAGCAAGTTGCCGGCCTAGGAGGAAAGAATGTCGGACGCACTTCGGATCGCCTATGGCGATTTCGGCCGGGTTGCGCTTCTGGACATGGACCGTCCTCTGGTGCGCCATGCCCATCCTTACTGTCATGTGCTCATCAAGGTTGAAGGCGCTGACAGTTTCTTTGCCGTCGGCGACAAAATCGTACCACTGACGGAAACCCAAGCGGTCCTGGTCAATGGCTGGGAGCCGCATGCCTATGTTCACGATCCACTACGTCCGAAGACGTTGATCCTGGCACTCTATATCGAGCCCGAATGGCTGAAGATGTTTCGCAGCGGCTGGCAGGCGAGCGGCGCGCCGGGCTTTTTCGCGCAGCCCCAAGGCGAGATTTCGCCGCTCATCCGATCTATCGCCCGGGATCTGGCCGCGGAGATGATGATGCGGCCGGATGCGCGAGCAAGCCATGAGCAACTGCTGGCACGGTTGATGATTGCCGTCATCGAGCGGTTTAGCGCCTGGCGGGAACATAACGGCTCGATCCGCAGCCTCGCCGCGTCACCGCTCGTCGATTTCCGCATTCGGCGCGCCATGCAAGCAATGCGGGAAGACTACCAGCACGGCGAGAACATGAATGCGCTCGCCACCAAGGTCGGGCTGTCGCGTGCCCATTTCTTCCGCCTTTTCGAAGCGCAGGCACATGTCTCCCCCCGCGTCTATTTCAACGTCATCCGCGTGGAGGCCGCCGTCGATGCCAGCGTGAATTCCGACGACAGCTTTTCCCTGATCGGCGAGCATCTCGGCTTTTCCGCTCCCACGCACTTTAATCGCTTCTTCCGTGATCACCTCGGCGTGTCGCCTGGCGAGTTCCGCAAGGTCGCAAGAGCCTCGACCGGCGTGTGAAGCAAGGCGCTTACCGCGCCGCAGCATATTAAATGATACTGCAGGGTCATGCGTGAGACTGCCGCGTATCGCCAACCTCCCGAAAATTTAGAACCCTGAGAGCCTGAACTGCGCCTTGGGATGAGGTGCGTCCGGCCTAACGCCGGAAGCGCCATGGCTTGTGGTTCGGACAAGACCGTCTGCGAGCCGGGGACGTTTCCAAAGCCGGCGGGAGGAAGAGAATTGACCATCAGCGACACCACGGCGGGGATTTATCCGGCCGAACGCAAACAGATCGTTAGCGCCATCGTCTCATCCCTGCTGGGGTGGTCGCTGGATCTCTACGATCTCTTCATTCTTCTTTACGTCGCGCCCGTCGTCGGCGCACTGTTCTTTCCCTCGAGCCATCCGACATGGTCGCTCGCCGCGGTCTACGCATCCTTCGCGGTGACGCTGCTGATGCGACCGATCGGTTCGGCGATCTTCGGCCACTTTGCCGATGCGCGCGGCCGGAAGGGGGCCATGTTGGTCGCTATCGTTGGTGTCGGCATCAGCACTGCTGCCTTTGGCCTTCTGCCGACTATCAACCAGGTCGGCTGGATCGCCCCTGTCCTCTTCCTTCTCCTGCGTCTTGTGCAGGGCGTCTTCGTCGGGGGCGTCGTGGCCTCAACCCATACGATCGGCACGGAATCGGTTCCGGAAAACTGGCGCGGCGCCGTGTCCGGTCTTGTTGGCGGCGGCGGCGCAGGCATCGGTGCGCTGTTCGCCTCTATCGTCTTCCTGATCACCTCCACCATTTTCCCGGGCGACGCCTTTGCCGAGATGGGCTGGCGGGTGATGTTCTTCTCCGGCCTGATCAGCGCACTGCTCGGCTGGTTCATATTTAACAACCTGGAAGAATCGCCGTTCTGGAAGGAGTTACAAAGGAAAAAGGCTGCGAGTAAGACCGCAACTCAGGACACCGTCGTCGCCTCGCCCTTGAAGCGCCTTTTCTCGCCCCAGTATCGGAAGATTCTGCTCCTCAATCTGCTGATCACCACGGGCGGTGGCGCCGGCTACTACCTGACTTCCGGCTACATGCCGACCATGCTCAAAGTGGTCAACGAGATCCCCAACAGCACATCCTCACTGATCCTGATGGGCAGCAGCGTCGCCGCCTTCATCGCCGCGGTGGTGATCGGCATGCTGAGCGACCGCATCGGCCGCAAGCCGACCTTCCTGATTGTCGGCGTGCTTGCCGCCATCCTTTTGCCGGTCTGCTATCTCGGCATGGCATCGGCGACGACCATTCCTACCATTACGCTCTATGCCATGGCGATCGCCTTTATCGGCAATGCCGGGTACGCGCCGGTGCTGATCTTCCTGAATGAGCGGTTTCCAACGGAAATCCGCGCCAGCGGAACGGGCCTGTCCTGGAATATCGGCTTTGCCATCGGCGGTATCCTGCCGACCTTCGTCTCGCTGGTAAGCGCAACGCCGGCGGATATCCCGACCTCGCTGTCGATCTTCGCTGCCTGCGTCTTCGTGCTCTTCCTGATCGGCGCGATCGCCACGCCGGAAACCAAAGGCGCTTTGCGCTGACGCGACCGTTAGCGGCCGGGCCCGCCGGCCGCCCCTCTTTCACAGCCTGAAGGTATCACAGTGAACACCACATCGCAGACATTCGATATCAAGGAGGCACGGGCGATCGCGACAGAGACATGGGTCGGCAAGTCCATCCCCCGCGTCGAGGATGGTGCCATCCTAACCGGGCGTGGCCGCTATATCGATGACCTCGCGATCAAGTCGGGCACCTGTCACGCTGCCATTCTCCGCTCCCCTCACGGCCATGCCCGGATCGAGGCGATCGACACCGAAAAGGCAAGGGCTCTGCCGGGCGTCGTTGCCGTTCTCACCGCCGAAGACATCCAGCGTCGCGGCAGCTCGCTGGTCGTCGGCGTCAAGGCGCCGATCGAATGCTGGCCGATCGCCACCGACAAGGTGCGCTATTTCGGCGAGCCGGTAGCGATCGTCGTTGCCTCCAGCCGCTATGTCGCCGAGGATGCGCTTGATCTGATCGAGATCACCTATGCTTCGCTTGCTGCCGTTACCGACCCCGTCGAGGCACTCGGCGAAGGCGCTCCTATCCTGCATGAGGGCCTGAAGGGCAATCTCGCCAACGAACGCAGCTTCACCTATGGCGAACCGCAGGCCGCTTTCGAGGCTGCGGCGCACACGATCTCCATCGATATCCGCTACCCGCGCAGCGCCTGCACGCCGATCGAGACCTACGGTGTCGTTGCCGAATATGATCCGACCGACGACAGCTACGATATTCTTGCCAATTTCCAGGGGCCATTCAGCATCCATGCGGTGATGGCCCGCGGCCTCAACGTCCCTGGCAATCGCCTGCGGCTGCGCACCCCTGCTGATTCCGGGGGCAGTTTCGGCGTCAAGCAGGCGATCTTCCCCTACGTCGTGCTGATGGGGATCGCCGCCCGCGTCGCTGGCCGGCCGGTCAAATGGATCGAGGACCGACTCGAACATCTGATGGGCTCGGTCACCGCCACCAACCGAGTCACCCGGCTGGATGCGGCGGTCGAGGCCGATGGCCGCATCACAGCGCTGCATTGGGATCAGCTCGAAGATTGCGGAGCCCATCTGCGCGCGCCGGAACCGGCGACTCTCTACCGCATGCACGGCAACATGACCGGCGCCTATGCGATCCCCAATGTATCGATACGCAACCGCATCGTGCTCACCAATAAGATGCCGACCGGCCTCAACCGCGGCTTCGGCGGCCCGCAGGTCTATTTCGCGCTCGAAAGGCTGATGCAGCGAATTGCCGTAGAACTTTCGCTCGATCCGCTCGATGTCATGCGTGTCAACATGATCCCGGCTTCCGCCTTTCCTTACCGGACGGCGACCGGCGCCCTTTATGACAGCGGCAACTACCAGGCGGCCATGGACATCGCCACTCGCGAGGGCGGTCTGGACGAGCTTCTGGCGCTGCGCGACCAAGCCCGGGCCGAAGGACGCATCTTCGGCATCGGCTATGCCGCCGTCGTCGAGCCGAGCGTATCGAACATGGGCTATATCACTGCCGTTCTCAGCCCCGAGCAGCGCATCAAGGCCGGGCCGAAGAATGGCGCCCAGGCCACCGCGACGATCGGCATCGATGCGCTCGGATCGGTCTCCGTCCATGTCGCGTCCGTGCCGCAGGGACAGGGCCATCGCACGGTCCTGTCACAGGTTGTCGCCGACGTCCTTGGCCTGAAACCCGCCGATATCCGCGTCGTTTCGGAACTCGATACGGCGAAGGACGCCTGGTCGATCGCTTCGGGCAATTATTCCAGCCGCTTTGCCGCCGCCGTCGCTGGTGTGGCCGATATCGCCGCCCGGCGCGTGCGCGCGAAACTCGCGGCGATCGCGGCAAAGCAGCTGAAAGCGGATATGGTGGCGATCGTCTTCGAAGGTGGCCGCGTGCACGCAGGCGATCCGACGAAAAGCCTTCCCTTCGCCCGTGTTGCATCATCCAGCCATTGGTCCCCGGGTGACTTGCCGCAGGGGATCGACCAGACAATCCGCGAAACCGCCTTCTGGACGCCGCCGGAACTGACAGCGCCGGACGAGCAGGACCATGTCAATTCGTCCCTCTGTCACGGCTTCATCTTCGATATCTGTGCCGTTGAGATCGACCGCAAGACCGCGGCGCTGACAATCCGCAAATACGTCACCATGCACGATTGCGGCCGCATCCTGCATCCGGGCATGGTCGAGGGGCAGGTGACCGGCGGTTTTGCTCATGCGCTGGGCGCGGCGCTTCTTGAGGAGTCGAGCTATGGCGCCGATGGCAGTCTGCAATCTGGCACGCTTGCTGACTACCTGATCCCGACGATCATGGAGACGCCGGCGCTCACCATCCTGCATTACGAGAGCCCGTCCCCCTTCACGCCGCTCGGCGCCAAGGGGGTCGGCGAGGGCAATTGCATGTCGACGCCGGTCTGCATTGCTAATGCCGTCGCCGACGCACTCGGCATCCGCGATATCGAATTGCCGCTTGCGCCGGCAAGGCTCGCCGAACACGTCTTCGGCGAGGAACCGGCGCCGAAGACGCCCCCCAAGGCCAAGCCGAAGCCGAAGACCGCCAAGGCCGGCGAACGGGCTCTGTCGGGGGAAGGCGAGGCGATCGTCCAGGCGCCGCGCCAGCGCATCTGGGACATGCTCCTCAATCCTGACGAACTTATGTCGATCATTCCCGGCGCCCACGGTGTAAAGAGAGTCTCCGCCACCGAATTCAGCGCCGACGTGACGCTCGGGATCGGCCCTGTCAAGGGACGCTATTCCGCCGTCATCAAGTTGTCGGATCTCAACGAACCGGACTCGGTGACGCTCAGCGGCGGTACCAGCGGCGCGCTCGGCAATGGCGAGGGCACCGGCACCGTGATGCTGACGGAAGATCCGCCCGGCACGACGAAGATCCGATATCAGTACACGGCTGCCGTCGGCGGTAAGGTTGCCTCGATCGGCGGGCGCCTGCTGGACGGCGCTGCGCGGGTCGTCATCGGCCAGTTCTTCGAGGCGCTCGCCGCCAAGGCGGGCGGTAAGCGGCGCGGTTTCAATCCGATTGACACGATCCGACAGTTCGCAACGGCTATGGGGCTGATCCGATGAAACCGGCACCTTTCGACTATCTGCGCGCCGCCGACCTCGCCGAAGCTTTGGACATGCTGGACAAGGAGCAGGGCAATGTCCGTATCCTCGCCGGCGGCCAGTCACTGATCCCGATGATCAACATGCGGCTGGCGCGTCCGGCCGTGCTTGTCGACATCATGGCGGTTGATGCGCTACGCAAGATCGAGGACGACGGGAACAGCATGCGGGTCGGCGCCGCCGTGCGGCAGGCAAAGCTCGAACGCCATGCCGGCCTTCGTGACCGTCAGCCGTTGCTCGCCGCGGCGCTGAAATGGGTTGGGCATGCCCAGACCCGGGCCCGCGGCACCGTCTGCGGATCGGTCGCGCATGCCGACCCGTCCGCGGAACTGCTCACCTCACTGATTGCGCTCGAAGGCACGGTGCACCTGATGTCGCGCAAGGCAAAAAAGGAGCGCATCCTGCCGGCGGAGCAATTCGTCACCGGCATGATGGCGACAGCGAAGGCCGACAACGAAATGATTGTTGCTGTCACCTATCCGACAGCAAAGCCGGGGCATGGCTATTCATTTCGGGAGATTGGACGCCGGCATGGCGATTTCGCAATCACCGCCTGCGCCGCCATCGTCAATGAGCAGCAAGCCTTTCTGACCGTCGGCGGCGTGGCTGATGCCCCGACGCGGCGGGCGCTGCCGCTTCCGGGTACGGCCGATTTCGATGATGCGCTCAACCAGTTTGCCTGGGACCTCAATGCCCGGGATGATCTCCATGCCACGGCCCGCTACCGGCGGGATCTAGTGCGCCAGCTAGGCCGCCAGACTATCGAGGAGGCCGCGTCATGCCGCGCCTGACCGCCGACGGAAAACATCCTGTCACTTTTACCCTCAACGGCCGTACCGTGTCCGGCATGGCTGAGGCGCGCATGCTGCTCACTGATTTCCTGCGCGCCGAGCTTGGTATGACAGGCACGCATGTCGGTTGCGAACATGGCGTCTGTGGCGCTTGCACGATCCAGATAGATGGCGCTATGGCACGCGGCTGCCTGGCGCTTGCCGTGCAGACCGAAGGCTGCGACGTGCGCACTGTCGAGGGGCTTTCGCTCGACGGAAGCCGCCTCTCCATCATCCAGGAGGCGTTTCGCGAACATCACGGCCTGCAATGTGGCTTCTGCACCGCCGGCTTCCTGATGACGCTCGATGCCTTCCTGAAGGAAAAGCCGGAGGCGAGCGAGGCGGAGCTTCGGGAAGCTCTGTCCGGCAATCTGTGCCGGTGCACCGGCTATGCACCCATCATCAAAGCGACCCTCGCAGCCCAGCAGAAACTGCTGGCGGAGCGGGTGGCGGACACGGAGGAAACTAATGCTTGATCTTGGAACGACTTTTCTGGCGAGCCTAGAGCGGGAGCCGGGGGCGCTTGCGATCGTCGACGGGGACGTGCGGCTCAGCTATCGTGATCTTTATAAAAGCATATCGGCGCTTGTCGCCGCCTTCGACGATCTCGGTATGCAGCCAGGCGATCACCTGGTCAGCGTGTTGCGCAACCGCTGGCAGACGGCGACGCTGCACTGGGCCTGCCAGTTTTCCGGCGTGATCCTGACGCCGATCAATTGGCGCGCCAAGGCAGACGAGGTGAGCTATGCGGTTAGCGATTCCGAAGCCCGCGCAGTCGCTTTCGAGGAGTTTTCCGCCGAAGCCTGTCGCAGCGCCCACCTGCCTGACGGCATCCATCTGATTTCTCTTTCGCAGCCGGAAGCCGGCGAATTCTTTTTCGATGCGCTGCTCGATCGCGACGCGGCTCCGGCCCGGCCGCGTGTCGGGGCGGATGCCTGGTCGCTGATGCTCTATACGTCAGGCACGACCTCGCGGCCAAAGGGCGTTCCGCGGCGGCAGCGCGCCGAACGCGCGGCAGCGATCGCCCATGTAGCCCAAAACCTTTATGCCTATGGAGAGAAGACGCTTGGCGTGATGCCGCTCTATCATACGATGGGGGTCCGCTCGCTGCTTGCCTCCGCTATCACCAACGGCACCTTCGTCTGTATGCCGAAATTCGATGCCTCCGAGGCGTTGCAGATGATCGAGCGTGAGAAAATCGACAATCTCTATCTCGTTCCGACCCTCTATCACTCGGTCGTCAATCATCCAGATTTTACCGCTACCGACATTTCCTCTGTGCGCAAGCTCGGCTTTGCCGGAGCACCGATGACGGAAGGCCTCCTTAAAGTGCTCGACGCCGCCTTCAAGCCGGATCTCTTCGTCAATCACTACGGCTCGTCGGAAATCTACACCTGCACCATAAACCAGCGCGCCCAGATCAAGCCCGGTAGTGCCGGACGATCGGGCATCAACCAGATGATCCGCGTCGTCGCGCTCGACACCAATGATCCGGAGAACCGCGTGCCAGCCGGCCAGGAAGGCCAGATAATCGCGCTGATGGCCGGCGACGAGGCTTTCGAAGGCTATTGGCGGCGGCCGGATACGGATGTGAAATCCTTCAAGGATGGCTGGTATTTCAGTTCTGATACGGGCTATTTCGACGAGGACGGCGATCTCTTCGTCACAGGCCGCGTCGACGACATGATCATCAGCGGCGGCGAAAACGTCTCGCCGGTCGAGGTGGAAAGCTTGCTGTCGCTGCATCCGGGCGTCTCGGAAGTCGCGGTCGTCGGCCTGCCGGACGAAAAATGGGGCCGTGTTGTCACAGCCTTCATCAGCCGGACCAATGACGTGACCGACGCCGAACTGGACGCCTATTGCGCCATGTCAACTCTCGCCAATTTCAAGCGACCGCGCCGCTACGTCTTCGTGACGGAAATCCCGAAATCGCCCGTCGGCAAGCTTCTGCGCAGGAAGCTGGTAGAAGGCGAATACCAACTTGAATCAATGCAGAAGGAAAAGAGCCCAGCATGAGCAATCCCTTGTCCAATCTCGACGGCTTTCGTGTAGAGATCAATGCCGAGCAGCAGCGCGGCGACATCATCCTTTCCCGCCCACCATTCAACACCGTGTCAATGGCTCAGCGCGACCAGCTGAAAACCGCCTTTGAAGCGCTTGACGCGGACGACCGCGTGCGCGTTATCGTGCTGCGCGCCGAGGGCGAGCATTTCTCGTCCGGCGGCTATATCATGGGCTTCCTCGAAGCGACGCCTGAGCATGTCTCCAAGCTGGCCTGGAACATCGCCGCGCCGGCGCGCTGCGAAAAGCCGGTCATCGTTGCCAATCGCGGCTATTGCTTCGGCGTCGGTTTCGAAATCTCGCTCGCCTGCGATTTCCGCATCGTCTCGGAAACGGCGGAGTTTGCGCTTCCCGAGCAGAAGCTCGGCCAGATTCCCGGCTCGGGCGGCTCGGCCCGTCTCCAACAGATCGTCGGCATCACACGCACCAAGGACATTGTTATGCGGTCCAAGCGTATCAAGGCCACGCAGGCTTACGACTGGGGTATTGCCACAGAACTCGTCGCCGATGGAGAGCTCGAGGCTGCAACCGACGCACTGGTAAAGGAACTTACGGCCTTCTCGCCATTGGCGCAGCGCACTGCAAAAAAGCTCTTGAATGACAGCGAGGACACGTCGCTTTCTGCGGCAATCGAGCTGGAAGGCCATTGCTACAGCCGCCTGCGTTCTTCTGAAGACTTTGCCGAGGGCGTTAAGGCTTTCCATGAGAAACGCAAACCTGCCTTCAAGGGCCTCTGAACTCTAAGATTGAGCGGAACCAATCGGTGCCGGCCATAACCGCGCGCCGATTGCCGTTGGGGTAACGGATCCATGAGCATTGGCAAGTTTGAGGCGAGCAGCATGATGCTCCGCCTCGAGATGGGCCTTCACATTGAAGTGACGCGCTGGGGACCCATGCCGCCTCAACCGCAGATCGTATTACTCCATGAGGGACTAGGAAGCGTCTCGACATGGCGGAGATTTCCTGAGCAACTCGCTCTTGAAACCGGCCTCGGTGTCGTCGCCTATTCTCGCGAAGGATATGGTAGATCATCACCGCTTCAAGGTCCAAATGACGTTGATTATCTGGCAGTGGAGGCGCGTCGGCTTCCCGGAGTTCTTGATGCGATAGGCATCCGTCAAGCATACCTTCTTGGCCATAGTGATGGTGCCACGATAGCTCTACTTGCCGCAGCTCTGCATGGGGATAGGATTCGGGCAGTCTTAGCGGAAGCACCGCATCTTTATGTCGAGCCGGAGACGCAAAAGGCAGTACGTGACGTCGGTCTAGCGTGGGAAGAAGGCGCGCTCAAGAGGGCCCTTTCGTGCCACCATCATAGGCCCGAGCCGATCTTTCGTCGGTGGCATGACCTCTGGACAAGCGAGGGATTTGCCCAAAGGTTCGATATCAGATGGTGTCTGTCGAAAATCCGATGTCCGGTCCTTGCGGTCCAGGGAACTGAAGATGCTTTCGCATCGCCAAGGCAGCTTGCCGACATCCAGCGGATTGTTGCCTTGGGAAGGACGTTCTGGCTTGAAGGGTGTGGGCATGAGCCACATCGCTCCTTTCCTGACGCAATCATTCGGATGGCCACAGATATGCAACGTATTTGAAGCTCGCCCGGTGTTGGGTTCCACGTCGGCGAGGCGTGCCCGGTGAAGGTGAGGCGCCGAAATTTTTACTGAGTTAACACCTGTTCGAAAAGGTTATAGGTTCGAGTCTAGTCCAGACCTTCATGGATCAGGCGTCGATGTTCGGTCGCTTCGATCTGTTCGCTGACGCATCCTCTACGAGGGCGCCTACTGCGGCAGAACGTTCTTCCCATATCAGGATGAGTTAAGCGGGCAATGCATAAAACAGCATCCGGGGGACGGTAACATGAATGGGTTCTGCCCACCGCTGGAATTCGGAGTTAGAGCTTGCCAATTGGACCGTTCCCGCGGGCGGTCTCCACTTTCAGCGAGCCTCCCGGCAGCGGGCGCAACAACTCTTCCTCAGGCTTGTCAAGGTCGATCCACGCTTTCCAATCCCTCGGTCGAAGGACAACGAGCTGACGATTATGAAAAGGCTCCACGTCCGATCCCGGCTCCGTTGTCAACATCGCGAACGCCGAGGGCTGGCCTTTCCTGCTGGGTCGCCATATCGCAGCGATCGCCATGAACGTCGCGTCAACGAACGTCAACCGATGTTTGATCTTTTGATCTTTTTTCTTGGTAGGCTCGAAGAAGGCGCTGGCTGGTACAAGGCAGCGATGGCAATCGCTGAAATGTCTTCCTTGCGATCGAACGTTGAATACCGGGCCGCGCTTGCCGATGGGCGGAAAGCCGAACTTCATCTGCGCTAGCTCAACAATATTGTCGCCCGCAGGTCGGATGACCGGGGCCATGTCGCCGACCTTGATGTGGTCAGCCGGCGGCATGTCCAGTTCCGTTTGGTTTGTCGGCATGCCAAGCGCGAGATCCTGCATGACCTTGCAGTATTCGGCGTAGCTGGCGCGCTGTTCATACTCGTTGCACATTGGCAAGGCCTAAGTGTTCGGGAACCGTTCAGAACATCGCCATGGAACGGGGCCATCGACTGCGCTGATGCTTAAGCTTTCAAGCTTGGATGCTACTGACCCTTACCTTTAACGCCAGCGGCAATTGGAGTATTTATGAGTAGGAAGCTTAGCTCCACGGTTCGCAGTCAGCAAGTCATATGTCATCTGGCTGCTGAAGGGGGCTTACCTCACCGGCTATTGCGGTGCAAAACGGGAGGGCCTTCGCGATGACACATCATTCGATCACAAACGAGATCGGCAAGTTTTCGAGGCATCGGATGTGGGCCGGAAATCTCAAGCCCCTCACACGCGCAACGCAAAGGGGCGCATCGTGCGGCGGCAATCGCAGGCCGTGAATTTCTTCAAGGCCCGAGGCTGTCTCTGCTTAATCGAGAACCTTGGGGACAAGGAAGTAGTTGCGTTCACTGAGAGGTGCATTCGCCACGATCTCTTCGGCATGATTGCCTTCGGTCACCACATCCTGGCGCATTTTCATGGCTGTTGGCACAACCGAGGTCATCGGAGGGATTCGTTCGACATCAACCTCCAAAAGCTGCTCGACGAAGGTCAGAATTTCGTTCAGCTCGCCACTCATTATTTCAGCCTCGTCTTCGCTGAAAGCGAGACGGGCAAGGTGGGCAATACGTCTAATGGTCGCGATATCTATCGACATAGGTTGCGTCCGATTTGATGGCTTCCGTCGCCTTTTGCCGATCTGAGCCTTCTGCCGCTAACACTGACTGCTTAAAAGAAATCTGGCAAGTCCATCTCGAGGGCCCGCTGCGGTCGGTTCGCTTTACGCATCAGCGCCTGACGGGCCGTACTAATGGCGCCGTATTGAAGGCTGCACTGAGATTTGCGAAACTTCTCCAAGGCAGCACTTGAGCCGGGCTTCTCAAATACCAGATCGTCTGCCGTCAGTCGCTGGCACAGGGCTGGCAATGCTGGAAGCGCCGTCTTTCGGCGCTCCTTGACCGAGGCCGCGCGGGCCGACCATTTTCCGCCTTTCCGACGGCGCATTTATATCAGGCGGCCCCTCAAGATATTTGGACCGGAAATTCAATTCCCATCGAAAAAGTGCATTCATCTGATGGCTCGTGCCAGCTTTCGCTCTTCATAACTGTTCCGGCGGCCGCTTTTAGGCTTGGAGGCGCGGTAGGCTGTGTGTTTGAGCCGTGTCCTTTCCTGGCTGACCGTATCGCCCTGGATGCTTCAATTTGCGGCGAACATGAACGCGATGTGGACCCATGTGGTCCCGGTCGGTTCCCGGACTTCCCCAAGACCTCGTGGGCCATGTCTGCATCAACGCCAGGCAATCCGCTCCGGCGGTCTCTAAGCGGGGGCTGAAATGTTGTCCACCGACGGGGTGCATAGCCGTTGCCGAGCTTCTTCTGAAGGAGGCTACGCATGACTGTGTGTCATGAGTTACATTCGTCCTTCCAGTCAATCTCATACTCTTCAAGATAACTGTGCACCGCAGCACCAACCGTGGGGTAAAAACACTGCCTCCCTGACGACGGCGTTCATTGCATTGTAGGCGCCGTGATCGTCGCCTCCGCTATCACCACGACGCGGGGCTTTCGCGCGAACGCGTTCCAGCGCGCTACACTCGGAGGGACGTTGCCTTGAGCGGATTGCGGACCTTGGCTCTACTCGTCCTCCTCATCGAGAAGCTGTCTTCTAATCTGCATCAGCTCATTTTTTCGTGCTTTGCTAACCTCCGGCATCCGAAGATCTAGCCTCTCGAAAGCTGCCGAGATCACCTCCGATACTGCTAATCGCGCGAACCATTTGTTGTCGGCGGGAATGACGAACCAAGGAGCCCACTCGGTGCTGGTATTCTCCAGCATATCCTCGAATGCCGTTTGGTAGCTGTCCCAGTATTTTCGCTCTGCATAATCCGCCGGTGAAAACTTCCAGTTCTTTTCTGGCTCCTCTATCCGCGCCAGGAAGCGTTTTTTCTGCTCGTTCTTGGACACATTAAGAAAGAACTTCAAAACGATTGTGCCGTTTTGCCGGAGGTATTTTTCGAAATTATTTATCTCCTTGAAGCGCTTCTGAAAGATATCTGCTTTGTGAGCGCTCGGCGGGAGCTTCTGCTTTTCAAGCAGTTCCGGATGAACTCTGACAACCAAAACGTCCTCGTAATATGATCGGTTGAAGATACCGATCATGCCGCGACCAGGCACCGCTTTTGATGCACGCCAAAGGTAGCCATAATCCAGATCTTCCGCTGACGGCGCCTTGAAGCTGGTAACCTGGCAGCCCTGCGGATTGATTCCGGACATCACATGGCGAATCGCGCCATCCTTACCTGCCGCATCCATAGCCTGAAAGATGATCAACAGAGCGTAGTTATCCTGAGCATAGAGGATTTCCTGCATCGCGGACAGTCGCTCGACGTTTGCCGCCACCTTCTCGAGCGCCCCCTCTTTGTCATCATAGCCGCCGGTGAAATCCGGATCGAAATCCTTCTTTAGCGAAACGGCCTTTCCAGGCTCCACTGCTATGTCCCGGAAGCGAAAGCGTACACGGCCACTGTCGCCGACGGGGATCTCACGTTTCTTATCGAAGTCCAGATCAAGTTTCATCTCATGCTCCTCCATGACATGTCCTGTTTGGGATAAGCGCGGCCTTGTGTCTCCTGACTATGAATCCTTGTATGCCGACCCCGTGATGGGACGTCCAAATATGATCGCTGCTCCCTGCCTAGAGCTGTATCAACCCAATCCACAGCGGTAACAATAAAAATACCGCAATATAGCCCATGCCGCGCGAATGGCGTGAGATGAGTAAGCACCCCGGAGCCCCCGACACGAACCAGCTGAAACATCCGATTCTGTCGTCTGCGCGATCCCCGTACCCCTCGGCTGGTCGGCAGCCAGGGCGGCGCTGTCTTTCGGTCGCTCCGTCGCGGAGGGCTACAATGTCGTTGGATACGAGGCTTTTGGGTTCGAGGGTGCTGGCGGTGGCATGGCGGCTTTAGAGTAAGAGTGCGGGCCGTGTTTCCGTGACGGGTTGAGGGCTGGAGAAAGGTCTCCGGCGTCCGTCAGTGAAGCCTGAAGCCGACGCACCTAGCCCGATGATGCTGCTGGGCTGAATACCAGTAGACTAAAAATCTCGAAAAGAACCTGGGCGGCAGCGTGCGCCGTATTCGTCGTGCTGTCGTATTGCGGCGCTACCTCCACGACATCGGCGCCAACGAGATTCAGGCCCTTTAGTCCGCGCAATAGCTCCAAGGCCTCGCGGCTGGTGAGGCCACCGATTTCGGGCGTTCCTGTGCCAGGGGCAAAGGCAGGGTCGAGGCTATCGATATCGAAGGAGAGGTAGGCAGGGCCGTCACCGACGACTTGGCGGGCTTTCTCCACGATCGCCGGAATGCCCATCGCTGAGATTTTCTCGGCATGAATGACAGTCATGCCGGACTCGTAGGAGAACTCCCAGAGGTATTCGGCGGACCCACGGATGCCGATCTGAATAGTTCTAGTAGGATCGAGGACGCCATCTAGCACTGCGTTGCGCATCGGGCCACCATGGTGGAACTTCGTTTGGTCGAACGGACCCCCGGTGTCACAATGGGCGTCGATATGGATGAGGCCGACTGGTTCACTAGCGCCGACGGCCTTGAGGATCGGATGAGTGATCGAATGGTCGCCGCCGACGGAAACCGGAATGACACCTGACGCGATGACCTTGCCGATCATTGCCTCGATATCTTGATGGCATTGTTCCAGCCGGTAGCGGCTCTGGAATGGCACGTCGCCAATATCGGCGATGCGCAAGTCGTAAGCTGGGGCGCATTCCAGGACGTGATTATAAGGGCCGATACGCTCGACGGCGCGAACGGCCCTGGGCCCGAATCGCGAGCCAGGGCGGTTTGTGACCCCGAGGTCCATCGGCATGCCGATCGCGACCACCTGCAGGTCCCCAAAGTCGGGGGCAGCGAAATCTACCTCCCTGTAGGGAAGTGTTGCGAAGGTCGAGATCCCCGAATAAGGAGCCGCCCGTGTGCCGCCCTTGAAGATCTTATCCGCTACCCTTAGAAAGCGCGGATCGAAGAACTCGGTACTATCGGCAAACTTCCGGCGCAGATCTTCGAGATGCTTTTTCAACTCAACCATCGTTTGTCCCCTTCTTGCGCGTCCTGCTTCATAGGTTTGAAGCGCGTCGCGACCGATGACAACTTCTTTTGCTGTCGTCGGGGTTGAATCCACATCCGCTATCTCGACGTGCCGGGATTCCTGATCGCGCATTGGAAGAATTTGGGCTTGCGTGAGAAGCGGCGGGCTCGCAGATTGCGGCATCATCATGAGCAAAGGATTGGACGATGACCGGCAGTTTCTTTCAACCAGTTTCCGCTGCCGAGGTTCCGCGCTTTGCCGGGCATTCAACTTTCATGCGTCTGCCCGCCGTGCAGACGGCGACTGGACTTGATATCGCGCTTGTCGGCATTCCCTGGGACGGCGGAACGACGAATAGGGCGGGCGCTAGGCATGGGCCGCGGGAGGTTCGCAATCAGTCGAGCCTGATGCGGCGTGTACACCATGTTTCGGGCACCGAGCCATTCAGCATCGCGAATATTGCTGACGTCGGCGATCTTTCCGTCAACCCGATCGATCTTGTCGACGGCCTCGATCGTATAAAAAAGGGAATGGATACGATTGTCGCTGCCGGTGCCATTCCGCTGTCGGTCGGAGGCGACCATTTGACAACTCTGCCCGTACTCCGCGCCATTGTCAAAGATAGGCCGATCGGACTGGTTCATTTCGACGCACATTCAGATACCAACGATCGCTATTTTGGTGATAATCCCTACACGCACGGAACGCCATTCCGTCGAGCGATCGAAGAGGGCCTACTCGACCCGAAACGGATCGTCCAAATTGGAATTCGCGGCTCGATTTACGATCCGGGCGAGCACGACTGGGCGAGAGAGCAGGGCATCCGGATCATCTATATGGAAGAGTTTGTTGACCGCGGAGCGAAGGACGTGATGCGGGAGGCGCGAGATATTGCAGGGGGGCTGCCGACCTACGTTAGCTTTGACATCGACAGCATTGATCCATCGATGGCACCCGGAACCGGAACGCCGGAAGCAGGCGGCTTCACGACCCGCGAGGCGCAGCAAATGATCCGTCTGCTTTCAGATGTACAGATCGTGGGCGCCGACGTCGTGGAAGTCTCGCCGCCATTTGACCTTGCCGGCATGACGGCGCTTGCGGGCGCCACAATGATGTTCGAACTTCTCTGTGTAATTGCCAGACAGGTCGCGGATCGGCGCAACGGCGCAAGCGCCTGATCGCATGGCCTTCGTCAAGGGTGGATGAAGGCCTCGCCTGATAGCGGTCGTCTGCTCTTAGCGAGCGGCTCGTGCCTTCGCAAAGCGGTTTTCCGGCATGGAAAGTCCGAGGTTTTCCCGCAGCGTTTTGCCCTCATATTCTTCGCGGAAGAGGCCGCGGCTCCGCAATATCGGCAGCACAAGCTTGACGAAATCGTCGAGGCTCGACGGCAGTGTCGGGAACATTAAAATGAAGCCATCCGCTGCACGGGTCTCGAACCACTCTTCCATGAAGTCGGCAATCTGTGCCGGTGTGCCAGTAATGCCGTTGCCGGTATGCTTCTCAGCGTAGTGACGCACCAACTCGCCAACCGTCCGGCCACTCTTCACGAATTCGGTAAGCTCTTCGAACAGCGCGCGCGATCCCTTGGGTTCCGTTGGCAATCGATCCAACGGGAACGGCCTGTCAAACGGGACACCGCGCAAGTCGGCCTCCAGGAACTCGGAAAGCATCAAGCGACCGACCTCGGGGTGCATCTTGTCGATGAGGTAGTTGACCTTGGCCTGGGCCTCGGCTTCCGTTTCGCCGACATTCAGGACAACGCCCGGCATAATCTTTAGATCATCAGGATTGCGTCCGTAGGCCGGCATACGTTGCTTGACGTTTGTGTAGAATGCACGGTTTCGCTCAATGTTCGAGGCGAGGCTAAAGACGATCTCGGCTGTACGCGCTGCCATGTCCATGCCAGCTTCCGAGCCGCCGGCCTGCGCAATGACCGGCCGGCCTTGTGGCGATCGGGCGATGTTCAGCGGTCCGCGGACCTGGAAGTGCTTGCCCTTGTGATTGAGCGTGTGGTGCTTTGTCTTGTCGTAGTAGACGCCGCTCTCGCGATCGAGCAGCAACGCTCCTTCCTCGAAGCTGTCCCAGAGACCCAAGACGACGTCCACGAACTCGTTGCCACGCTCATAACGCAGTGCATGTGGGTCAAGCCCCTCGCGGTTGAAATTGTAGCCCGTCTCGTCGTGGTCTGAAGTGACGACATTCCAGCACGCTCGCCCGTGGCTCAGATGGTCGATTGAGGCAAACAGTCGGGCGACGTTGTAGGGCTCGTAATAGCTGGTTGATACCGTGGCGACGAGGCCAAGCTTCTCTGTTGTCACCGACAGGGCGGACAGCAGCGACAAAGGCTCGAAACGGTTCATCTTGGTCGGAATGCGCGAGAGAGCATCGGGGTCGCCGACAGCAGCGGCAGGCGAGTCTGCCATGAACATGAAATCGAGCTTTGCTGCTTCCGACCGTCTGGCGACATCGAGCAGATGACTGAAATCGTTGGCGCCGTGAACATCGCTTGCCGGATGCAGCCATGAGGCCGGATGGAAGCCGAACGTGTAGACGAAGGTGCCCAGTTTCATCCTGTCAGAACGCGCCATGCCATTCTCCCGCGAGCTCATCTGTGATTGCTCAAGGTAACTCTACGCGACCTTTTTCATCAATATCGCAAGGCCTACTTCCGCTTTAGTTTTTTAAAGGGTCGTAGGTGCGGAGATTTGCGCCTGCCGCCGCGATATCGCAATAAGCCAATCGCGAAACTCCGAACCGTAAGGCTTTTGCAGTGCGCAACAGTCCCACGCGAGGAAGTAGCACTCGAGCAACGGCATCCTGAGATATCTCGCGGTGATAGGGACGGCCCCACTGCGTCACCTCCACTGTCTGTCCGCTCCGCTCCACAAGGGTGATGCCAAGAAAGCCCTCTACTTTGCGTATCTGCTGGTGATGGCGCCCGGAGCACGTTCAGTTCCATATGTGGACGGCTCCCACTTGCAAGTGATTTTTTGCAGATTTTTTGATCGGATCGCTTGCTTCCATATGTGCGGCCTTTGTGTGTGGTCGCACATGACCACTGGCCAAGATGGCTTCCGCAACGCATGTTCCTAACACGGCAACGGCCTTGATTGGCCATTGGAACTGACGGATTGTCACGCGTCTTGGATCGATCGATCGCACCATCTGCTCATCTCTTGCAAGTTCACTGCATCAGCTCAACACGGTCGCGATCTTTTCCCACGCACCGTGATGGCCAATCTCCTAAATTGCCTGCGTTTGTCGCTCTGTTCGCCGATACGTCTCGCCGCTTACCATGAGCTTCCAGGCGACACGGGCAATCTTGTTGGCCAGCGCCACCGCAACCAGCTTCGGTTTTTTCCGTTGGAGGAGTTCGATGAGCCATCGGGAAGCATGTTTGCTTCGACCTGCTCTGACGTGCTGAAGAAGAGCGGTCGCGCCGACCACCAATATGCTTCGTAGCATTTCATCGCCAGCACGTGTAATCACCCCCAATCTGACCTTGCCTGCGGTCGAATGGTCTTTGGGCGTGAGTCCTATCCAAGCGGCAAAATCGCGACCCGACTTGAACGTTCGGGGATCTGGGGTCTTCATCATCAAAAGCGATGCGCCGACCGACCCAACACCCGGAATTTCGGCCAGGCGCCTGCTGCATTCATCGGAGCGATGCAACGCGGTCAGTTTTTCCTCGACGACTTTCGTTTCGGCAAGCAAGTCTCGATACTCAACGCCATGCATGGCAAAAAGCTCGCGGGCCAATTCAGGCAGGGATTGTTCGGCCGCGATCCGCTCCAGCAACGGTTCGATGCGGCACATGCCGGTGGCTGCGACGATGCCGAACTCCATGGCAAACCCGCGTATGGCATTGGCGGGCTGCGTTCGATTACGAATGAGTCTCTCTCGCAAACCGACCAGCATCAAAGCCGCCTGCTGGTCGGCGGTCTTCACCGGCACGAAGCGCATGGTGGGTCGGCTCATCGCCTCACACAAAGCCTCCGCGTCCGCCGCGTCGTTCTTGCCGCGTTTGACATAGGGCTTCGCCAGTTGAGGCGCTATCAATTTTACATCGTGGCCGAAGGAACCTAACAACCTCGCCCAATGATGAGAGCCACCGCAAGCTTCGAGTGCGACGGTGGTCGGTGGTGCCTTCTCGAAGAATTACACCATCTCCCTACGCGAAAGCTTCTTGCGAAGGACTGGTCGCTCGACTGCATTCACCCCATGCAATTGGAAAACGCTCTTTGACGTATCAATGCCAATTCTGATAATCTTTTCCGCGGACGGTCTCCCTCGATTGAGCTTTCAACGAACTCATTCTGGCACATTGCGATGCCGTTGGGAGCCGTCCACCCCAACACGGCACGGCAGCCCCCATCACGCTCCCGCAGCGCCCGACCGCTTCGAATGCTTGCAGACCTTTTAGCGGAATTCCACGGAATATCTGTTTTTCGCTCAATGTACCCTACCCAGTGGGGCTGTCGACATGACGAGGGTTTTTGGCTGGATGAAAGATTCCGGCAAATTGAAAGCGATCGCCGGGATGCGTGATTTCGACGTACGTCACCAGGCGATCATTCTGCCAGGTCTGACGAATGAGGTTCAAGCAGGGTTCGCCGCGATCGATTTCAAGAATGCGCGCCGTCGCAGCATCGGCCGGGACCGCCCGTATCACATGCTTTGCCTTAGACCATGGCACTTGGGAGAGGAGCCATTCTGCCGGAGGCGCAGCAGCAAAACTCTCGATTCTGGCGAGCGGCACCGTATCCAGCAGAATGATGCGACGCTCGACTGCCGTGGGCTTCCCATCAACGATATGCAGACATTGGATTCTGAGAACCTCGGCTCCCGATGTGCTGTCCAACTGTGCAGCCTCGACCGAGTCCAGGGTCTCGATCCTTCGCGCTAGGATCTTGTAGCGGTGCTCATAGCCTGCCAAGCTCGCCTCGGTCCCGATATCTTGGATATCCATGACCGTACGGTCGATCTGCGGCGAGGCGACGAATGATCCTGTTTTTCGCTTGCGGACGACAAGTCCACGGTCGACGAGCGCGGCCAGCGCTTTGCTCACCGTCATCCGCGAACAGCCGTAGTCATCGACAAGATCATGCTCTCTTGGGATCCGATGGCCCGGACGCCAATCCCCAGCCAGGATCTTCGCCTCGATATCGTTGAATATCCTAAGATAAATTGGCTCCAACACGCGACCTCATCACGCCGCCGGCAAACGATGCAAACGCCAAATTCGCGCCCACAAGCCGCCGGTCGGCATAAAAATTGCGTTCGTCGACTTTGACGTTGACACTCTAGGCTAGCGCATATCTATTTGTATAGTCAAAAGTGGATCAAAGAAGTCCGCATACGGAACTGAAATCGGGAACTCGAACGCATCCTGGGGGTGCGGAAACTGGAGAGATAGCAATCATGATCGCACGTTCACTGCTAAAGGGCCTCGTCGGCGCTGCCTTTTTGGTTGGGGCGACCCTGTCGGCGCAAGCCGCCGATACGCTCGCTGCCGTCAAGGCAGCCGGCACGCTGAAGGTCGGCACTGAAACCGCCTTTGCGCCGTTTGATTTTATCGATGCCGGCGAACATGCCGGCCTGAACGTTGATCTTTTTACCGAGATCGGCAAGGAGCTGGGTGTCAAGATTGAGTGGGTCGCGCTTCCTTGGGATGGCGTTTTCCCGGCCCTCGAAGCGGGCAAGTTCGACGTCGTGGCCGGTCCCGCAACGATCACTAAAAAGCGCATGGAGCGTTACCGCTTCACGCCGCCGATTGCCGAAGCGACCATCGCGATTCTGAAGAAGGCAGGCGACACGACCATCAGCAAGCCGGATGATATTGCCGGTAAGACGATTGGCGTCGGAAAGGCCACCTCGCAGCTCGATCAGCTGAAGGAATTCTCGGCAACGCTGTCTTCCAAGGTGGATGTTCGCGAATATCCGGCTTTCACTGAATCCTATGCGGATCTCGCAGCCGGCCGTATTGCCGGTGTCGCCAATTCGCTCCCGAACATCGCCTTCGTCGCCAAGCAGCGCGAGGGAACGTTTGAAGTCGTGTTGCCGCCTTTTGGTAAGAAGTCCTACTTCGGCTTCATTGGCCTCAAGGATGCTGATCATGCGACGCTGATGGACGCTATCGATGGGGCACTGCTGAAGATCAAGGCTGATGGTCGTATGGCAGAGCTGCAGAAGAAGTGGTTTGGTGCGACGTTCGATACGCCCGATGCAGTAAAAGACCCAGCATTCTAATAGCGGGCCGATCGTTGATTGCGTCGCACGAGCGCGCAATCAACGACGCCATCGTGCCTTCATGACAGCCAGGCGGGCAAAAGCCGGACATGTCCATCAAACTCTTTGAACTGCTTCTCTACGCGTCGATCTATACAGTGCTGATAAGCGTCGTCTCCATCTTGATTGGCTTCGCCATAGCGATCGTTCTTTCCGGCATGCTGCTGTCGAAGAAGGCCCTGTTCGTCGTTCCTGCACAAATCTTCATCAGCTTCTTCCGCGGTGTGCCGCTGCTTGTGCAATTGCTGCTGATCTACAACATGTTGCCTGCGATCGGACTGAACGTGCCGAGCATCGTTGCTGCGATCGTAGGTCTGTCGCTTTGCACGGCGGCCTACCAGGCGGAAAACATGCGCGGCGGATTCGCCAGCGTCCCGATCGGTCTCGTGGAATCCGCTGAAATGGTGGGACTGACGCCGGGTCAGATCTTCCGGCGCATCAAGGCACCTATCGCACTGAGGCTGACCTTTCCGGCGCTCGTCAACGAGGCAATCCTCATCCTCAAGGCGTCGTCGCTCGTTTCCGTCGTTGGCGTCATCGAACTGACCCGCATGGCGCAGGATCTCGCCGGCAGCACCTTCCTGCCGCTGCAGATATTTGCGGCCGCGGGCCTTATTTATCTCGTCATCAACTGGATCGTGGCGCTTGCTGGTGATCTTATCGAGCGCTCTCTTCCGGGAGTGCCGCGATGACGTTCGACATTAACGTCATCCTTGACCAGTTGCCGGCGATCACAAGTGGCGCCGGCGTCACGATTCTGATCTGGATCGTCGGGACGATCGCTGCCACAATCGTCGGATTTTTCGTCGCTGTCGGTCGGCAGTTCGGTGGCGCGATGCTCAACAAGGCGCTTGGCCTGATCATTGCCGTACTGCGCGGTACCCCGTTCCTTATCCAGATCTTCCTCGTCTATTATGGCGGTCCGTTCATTGGCCTGTCACTCGATCCTCTGCCAGCGGGTCTGATTGGCATCTCGATTTACGGCGCCGCCTACTACAGCGAGATCTTTCGATCAGGTTTCCTTGCCGTTCCCAAAGGTCATATCGAGGCGGGCCAGTGCGTGGGCTTAACCCAGGGGCAGATCATCCGGCGCATCCTGTTGCCCGAGATGACCATGCTCGTGCTGCCTCCGTCGTTAAACATGGCAGTCCTTCTGATGAAAGAAACGGCCGTTCTTTCGATTATCACCGTTCCAGAGCTGACGGCGACGCTGAGTGCGATTGGCGCACAGCAGTATGCCTTCGTCGAAGCTCTATCGGCGCTCGCACTCTTCTATTGGGTGCTCGTTGAGATCACCGGTCGACTTGGCCGTCTCGTAGAAACGAAACTCACCAGATTCAGGTTTTTCAACGCATGAGCCTCCCCGCGATCGCAGTCAAAAATCTCGTCAAGAAGTTTGGGGATACGACAGTCCTCCAGAATGTCGACCTCCAGATCCCGCACGGCCAGGTCTCCTGCCTGATCGGCCCCTCAGGCTCTGGCAAGAGCACGCTCCTTCGCTGCATGGCCTTTCTTGAAGAAGCAACGTCTGGAACCATCACAATCAATGGCGAGGTTCTCGGTTTCACCGAAAGTGCCACGGGGATACGGGAGCGCGTTCCACCTGCTGCCAACCGTGCAATTCGCGCTCAGATCGGCATGGTCTTTCAGCAGTTCAATCTCTGGCCACACATGACAGCGCTAGGAAACGTGAGCGAGGCGCTGAAGACCGTTCACAAGATGAGCCGTAAGGATGCTGAGGAGCGCGCCATGGCGCAGCTTGTGAAGGTCGGGCTTGAAAGCCGGGCGGGTCACTATCCATCGCAGCTTTCCGGTGGACAGCAACAGCGGGTGGCGATCGCCCGGGCGCTCGCCCTCAAGCCGAAGATCATGCTTTTCGACGAGCCGACGTCATCCCTGGACCCAGAGTTGACCGGCGAAGTGCTGAACGTCATGCGCGATCTCGCCGCCGAAGGCATGACAATGGTCGTCGTGTCGCACGAAATCGGCTTTGCGGCCACCGTCGGGCAACAGATCGCATTCCTCGACCATGGAAGAATCGTCTTTACGGGCCCTCCACAAGAGGTCTTCAGAAAGCCCAGAAATGCACGTCTTGAGCAGTTCCTCGACACCTATCTCGATCGTGGAGCGTCCATGTTGCTGTGAGGAGAGCGGTACCATCCGCCGCCATGGGAGAGGTCCTCATGCCGTGACAGGTTCTAGATCGACGACGGCCAAAAGTGGGCTGGTAAGAAAACGACGAAATCGGGTTTTACAGCTTCTGCGCGAGATCGGCGTCCTGTGCCGAGGCGGTGAATACTGGCTCGGGGCGGCCGCACTCGGCCCTTGATTGACATTGAAATCCATGTCCTTATCCAACCTCAGATCGGACGAGGATTTGCCGTGATGGCTTCGGGACGAGGCCAGCTGCTTCGCGACAGCAAGGCGTTGGTGCCGTCGCGGTCTCGTACCACGCGCTGGGTGCAATTGAAGATACTGGGATGGATATTTTGCGCAAGAATTCCACACGGGTCGGCCCCGGCTATCCGCAAGTTGTCGTGCTCGTCGGTGCGACGGGTGATCTCTCCCGGCGTAAATTGCTGCCCGGGTTGTTCCACCTTATCAAAGCTGGCTTCATCCCGGGCTGCCGGATCGTCGGCGTGTCGCTTGACGATATCGATGTCGATGGATTTCGAACCATTGCCCGCGAGTCGCTGGATAAGTTCTTGACCCGCAAGTTTACACAGGCCGAATGGGAGACTTTCGCAGCATCACTTGATTACGCACCGATCGGCGCTGGTGCCGGTGCGCTGAGGGAAGCGGTAAATAGGGCCGAGGAGGCAATGGGGCCGGAAACGCGGCGCGTGCATTACCTGTCGGTGCCGCCGAAAGCAGCGCTCCCGGCCGTGCAGCTTCTCGCCGAGGCTGGGCTGGTGGAGCGTTCCCGTATCATCATGGAAAAGCCGTTCGGAACGGACCTTGCCAGCGCTGTGGAACTAAACACCAAGCTGCACGAGGTGTTCGACGAGAAGCAGATCTTCCGTATTGACCACTTCCTCGGAAAGGAGCCGGCGCAAAACATCCTGGCCTTCCGCTTTGCCAACGGCCTGTTCGAGCCGATCTGGAACCGCAATTTCATCGACCATGTGCAGATCGATGTGCCGGAGACGTTAGGTCTTTCCACCCGCGCGGCATTCTACGAGACCACTGGCGCCTATCGCGACATGGTGGTGACCCACCTCTTTCAGATTCTAGCCTTCATGGCGATGGAGCCGCCTACAGCCCTCGAACCTGCGCCGATCTCCGAGGAGAAGAACAAGGTATTCCGCTCCATGCTGCCGATCGAGCCGCGCGACGTGGTGCGCGGCCAATATATTGGCTATCGCAACGAGCCGGGGGTCGATCCCGAGAGCGACACCGATACGTTCATCGCTCTCAAATGCGCAATCGACAATTGGCGCTGGGCCGGGGTGCCGTTCTTTTTGCGTACTGGCAAGCGTCTGGCTGAAGGGCAGCGCATCATCTCGATTGCCTTCCGCGAGCCCCCAAATCGATGTTCCCCGCAGGTTCCGGCGTCGGCGCGCAGGGGCCGGATCACCTCACCTTCGACCTCGCCGACGCCTCTAAGGTCTCTCTTTCCTTCTACGGCAAGCGACCCGGACCTGGTTTCCGGCTCGACAAGCTCTCCCTGCAATTCGCCATGAGTGAAACAGGCCTGATCGGCGAAGTTCTGGAGGCATACGAGCGCCTGATCCTCGACGCTATGCGCGGCGACCACACGTTGTTTAATACCGCCGAGGGTATCGAACGGCTCTGGGAGGTCTCGCAGCCGCTACTGGACAATCCGCCGCCGGTGCGCCTTTACGATCAGGGCGGCTGGGGGCCGAAATCGATCCACCAGCTTATCGCACCGCATGCCTGGCGGCTGCCTTTCGAGCGGGCCTGGCGGGATTCGTCAAAGGTCGACTGATGCGCCTAGCCGCTATCAATAGCAATGCGAAACGCCGAATTGACAAGTCTCAGTCAGCCCTCAACCAATCCGCCCGTAACCTCATCGCAATGTCGCTTGGCGCGAAGACTTCATCTTCGCTCGCGATCGTAGCTCGCCGGGACCACAGCGGAGGCCAAACTTGAGCCTACCCTTCCGGGACCGCTTGAACCCGAGTTCAAGGACAAGCATCCAATACTCTTTCATTCCTGCTGCCCCACAACCGGCCTCGCAAACTTCGACGACACGACCAATGGGAGCCTTACAGACGGCCGGTCTTACCTCGGCTCTCATGTTCGATTCGGCCCAGCTATACCGCCTGGGCCGAGGATGATCGCCGGCGGCGCCCATATCCAGAACGCCACTCGGACCGGCCTGCAACGCCCACCCAGCGCCTATCGATGCACAGGGTGGTGACACAGCATCTTCAGTCCGATTGCTTTTGCATCCCAACCCAGACGCAAAGATCAGCTGCGAGGCTGAACCATCGCCAGGGCCACCGTCGATGCAGCTAGGACAGCGGTAAGGGTCAAGGGCCCAATAGCACCGTAGTGGTCGACAATGTAGCCGCCGAAAACCGCGCCGATGCTGATGGCGACCTGAAACGAGACGACCATCAGGCTCCCGGCCGCCTCCAAAGCGTCGGGTGCCCCGCGGGAAAGGTTGGTCGGTAGAACTACCGGCGCCATGCCGAAGGCGAAGCCCCAAAGCGCAACAAGGGTGTACGCAACACTGATATGAGCGCCCCACAACACCAAAGCGCATGCAGCAAACGCCATCAGCGCTGCCGTGACAGCAAGGGCCAGGCCGATACTGGCGTCTGCCATTCGGCCACCGGCGACATTGCCGATCACGGAGGCGACGCCGAATCCTAGCAGTGCCAGGGCGATCGATCGGGTTTCAAGGAGCGTCACTTGTTCAAGGAAGGGGCGCACGTAAACCGAGCCGGCAAAATGGCCGGTCATCAGCAAGAGGATAGCAAGCATTCCCAGTTGAATGCCACGCCGCCGTGTCAGCCGGAAAACATCGGCGAGACTGTTGCTCGTACTTGCAGGCAATGTTGGCAAAGTAAGTACCTGCAGCAGCATTGCAAGCGCGGCAAGCCCCGCTGTCATGGCCATGGCGCTGCGCCATCCCAGCCAGTCGCTGATCAAAGCACCTAGCGATGGTGCAGCGATTGTGGCGAGCGAGACGCCGAGAGTGACGATAGCCATGCCCCGGCCCGTCGCATTGGGGCCAACCAGCCTCGCCACGACGGCAACTGAAAGCGCCCAGAAACCGCTAAGCGCTACGCCCAACCCGGCACGGCCCAACAACAATAGCCAAAAGTCGGTCGCTAACGCTGCAAGGATATTGGATCCGATCGCCAATGCACTGAGACCGACCAGCACCGTCTTGCGGTTCAATCTGCCGATGAGAACATTGCTTAACAGGGCGGTGACAGCACCGACAGAAGCGGTAGCGGTGACGACCTGTCCGGCTGTCCCCTCGGTAATCCCGAGATCGTGCGCCATCGGCGTCAACAGGCCGGCCGGCAGGAACTCGGCCGATACGAGTGCAAAGCTAGTGGCCGCCATCGAAAGAACGGCAGCCCAGGTCGCCGCGTTCCACGTGGATGGCTCGGGGAAATCGACGCCAATTGCTGCCCCATCAAGCTGCGATGTTGTGTCCGTCATACATGTATCTCCTTAGTTAGGAGATGTCATAGACGACCTTCTCAGGATTATCTGTATCCTAAAATCCGAAATTCATGCTCGTTCGTCCGGAATTTGTGCGGTGCGCAACGCCGGGTGGGACTTTAGTGATACGTTTGAAGGCGGAACGAAGGATGCCTCGGACTCATGGTCTGACCGGGACGCAACCTCGGCAACCGACATCCCGCCTTGCCCAACCACTCGCGGGGAAGCTGCATACGTAACCCGGCGAGATAATGTGCCGCTCCTTCTCCCAAGATAGCGCTGAAGTGCTCGGCAAAGATCGAGCGCGTTTGCCCTGCCACGCCGGTGAGGCTTTCGATAGTGGCCAGTGGGATCAAGGTCTCTGAAGTTGCTGCTGAGAAAACGTGGATTATGGGAGTGGGGATCACGATTCTCGGTGCATTGTGCTACGCGGGTACTGCAGTCCTAAAAGCTATTCACGTTCTCATGTTGTTCGGTTGCAGCAAGGCGGTCAAGTATCGCCTTCCGCTGCGAGGGAACAAGATTTTGCTAGGCCATTGATAGGGGAAGCATTCTGCTGCCTTGTCAGAGATCGACCTTGGTCTGAGGGCCTCCGCGACCGAGTGCGACCTAAGTCCATTCCATCGGGGGACCTTCGAATGATGCAAGGTCACGAAACGTTCCTTATGCTCAAATCATCCTCCTTCCCGTAGGATGGGGTGTAGCCCGGATACTTGCGGACGGACCCCCGCAATATCCGGGCGCCTCGTTGGTGAGTAACCAACAGGTCGCGGTCTGATAGGACTTTGGACCTATGATATTGGGACTTTGGTCCGACTGGTTTTGATAGCTTAATGAGGTAACCTCTTGTTCGTCCCGATCGCTGATCTGCGGCAGGACAAGAAGGGAAGCTTCAGCCTCAATTCCCCAAATCGGCTTCCCTTCTCCCTTTAAGTTGGCGCAGACTTTGCCGGGCATTTGGGGTTCGACTATTCGGCCCACTTTCTTTCTACCTCTCTCTATAGCCGCGAGTCGCGGGCGCCGCGCGTGGGGAAATGCCTCTCTAAGGGCCTAGAGCGCTTCGAAACCAATACCGAGAACATGACGGAAATGCACGACACGGGGCACGAGATCGCGCGCGAAGCGCAAGAGGTCCCGGGTGATCGCCTGTGCATGACCATTAGACAACAAGAAGTGGTCGTAGTCGTCCGTGTGAAATAGCAACTTATCTTCACCAAGGCGAAAGCTCATCAGCGCGGACGCAGCATGTCGCGGTACCGGATGCCCGACCCGGGCCAGCGTGGTTCGCTTCGCGCAAATTCCCACTCCCCCACATTCGGTCTTACGACGCGCTTGAAGCGGTGTTCATCTCGCGGAGGTCAGTGATGAACTGCTGGGGTCTCAGCCAGATGCCGGGTATTTTGTAGCCCATGTGGCGGGCAATTTCTCCAGTCCAGGCGTTGCAGTTATTGAAAGTCGCTTCCCAGGTCTTGGACGAGGCCTGCTGCTTTCGGATGAAGGCCACGGCGTCGTTATATTCCTGCTGGGTCAAGAGCACTCGCCAGCTTGCGGAGCGGTATTGTTCTTCGAGATCGCCGTCTGTCCACCCAGTTGTGGCCGGTACCGGCACGAAATGGCCAAGCACGTAGTCGCTCGGATCATGAGAAGCCGGGGCAAGACCGGCGACCTCCGGATTGATCGGGTCTCCGTTCTCGTCCAGCTTGCCAAAGACCACATAGGTGTGGCCGTAGCTACGCGCAAAGCGCGATCGAAATTCGATATAATAATGGTTCGCTGCGATTTCCTTGGCTGGCGTGGTCGTTGCTGGCGAATTCCTGCTGGTCGACGTGAAACGCGGTTGTTGTGGCTTGTCTTTGGTTTGGCAGGACGCCAGTGCGCATGCCATCAGAACCACAAGCGACAGACGGCCTTTTCCAAGGTGCATCAAATACGCTCCATTTACTGGCCCTGTCCCGCGGGCCTGATATAGCGATGAGCCACTCTTGCACGCCGTGGATTTGTAAACGGGGATTAAGCCTGGCGGGTTGAAAGGGAAAGGCCACATTGGCCTTTCCCGAATTTGAAGGCCAACTTACTTGTAAACAGCCTCTGCTGGCGGCGGGGCCTTACCTTTTCCTTTACCGATATCCGCGCAGGCACTCAGATTTGCAACGGCAAGCACTGCAATGGCAATCACTAGAATTCTGCTCATCAAGACGTCCCTCATTGGGTCAGGTTATTGAAGGCAACGAATCAGAGCTTAATAACTAACCGGGCTTTGGCTAGGCGCAGAAAGACACAGTTTGTAGCCTTCCTACATTAGCAGTTACCAAAATCGCGTACGCCATCGATGACGAGTGCCCGAGCGCCCAGGTGGGCGACGACGGAGAATGACGATGTCGTGCGCACTTAATCACGCGAAACCGCATGGCCGACCATCACGGTTCGTGGGTACCGCTACGTCTTCGAAAGAGAGCGTCCAAGACAGGCCCGCGGCGTGTTAGGGTCTTGTCTCCAGCCGTCGCAAATACCACCGCGAGTTTGATCGTCACTTACGCTTCAGCCGCGCAGAAGCGGCAGCAACTGATTTCCCTGCCGTCTGATCTCCGTGAGGTAAGGCGTGTCGGAGAGCACGAAATGGCTAATGCCGAGATCCTGGTATTTGCGCAACGACTTGGCGACGTCAGCTGCCGAGCCGACCAGCCAGGTCGTGCCGGCGCCGCCGCCGCCATATTTGCCGGGCGCCGTATAGAGGTTGTCGTCGAGGACGTCGCCTGACCGATGCAGGTCGAACAGCCGCTGCTGGCCGACCGCGACTGCCCTGCGGTGATCGCTCCAGCCGGCGCCATTACTGTTCGCCATCTCCGCAACCTTGGCCTCGGCGTCGGTCCACGCCTGCTCGGTCGTGTCGCGCACCAGTGTCGTGATCCGTAGCCCGAATTCAAGCGGCGGCAGATCCCGGTCGAGTTCGCGGCTCAGCGCCTTCAGGCGGGCGATGCGCTCGCGAACACCGTCGAGCGGCTCGCCCCAGAACAGCTGGACATCCGCCTCGGTGGCAGCGACCCTTTCGGCCGCCTCGGAGGCTCCGCCGAAATAGAGCTTCGGGTGGCGACGATTTCCGCGAGGCTCGATGCGTGGCACGACGGTCGATTCGGCGACGCCGAAGTGCTCGCCGTCATAGCTGACGTTCTCCTCGGTCCAGAGCCTGCGGACCAGCCGCATGAATTCCTTGGTGCGGGCGTAGCGTTCTGACTGATCTCCCTCCTGGTCGCCATAAGCGGCGAGATTGTCGAGACCTGAGACGATATTGACGCGCACGCGGCCGCCGGTGAGATGGTCGAGCGTTGCGGCGGCGGAGGCGAAGTTCGCCGGTCGCCAGTAGCCGGGGCGGATCGCTATCAGCGGCTCGAACGTCGTCGTGCTCGCCGCAAGTGCTGCGGCAACGGTGAAGGTATCTGGTCTGCCCCAGCCGGTTCCGATGAGCGCGCCCTTCCATCCGTGCTGTTCAAGTGCTCGGGCGTGCTCCGTCAGCGTGGAAAGGCTGTTGTGATTGTCAACGACGGTATCGCCACGGTGTCCCGGCCTCGTGTCATTAGGGATGTACCAAAGGAATTCGCTGTCTTTGCTCATGGTTAGCCTGCATTTGTGAATCCGACCCGTGAACTCGTGGCCACGTCCCCGCTATCGTGATGCGAGGCGAGCAAGCGCATTACGGGCGGCGATGGTGCGGATCATGTGGCTCTGCGGGGCATGGGAGCGCGCCGTGATGGCATCGCGATGGTGGCGCTCCAGCTGGAAGTCGCGATTGAGGCCGGGATTGCCGGCAAGCTCAAGCGCGAGGCTGGTGATCGCGACCGCGTTGTCGATGACCACATGGCGGACATGCATGCCATCCATTCCCACAGCCCTGCCGGCATCAACGTCTTCGCCGAGAGAGCGGAGCAAGCGGGCATTGGTGGCGAGCCGGACTTCGATTTCTCCAAGGCCATCCTGAATGCGGGGAACGGTCGAGAGCGGAGCGCCCAGGCTTGCCGGTGAATGGTGGGCGGCGAAGGTTAGCACGCGGTCGCGCGCCGAAAGCGCAACGCCGTGGTAAACTGCTGATATCAGCGAGAAGAAGAAGGCAGTTGCATGTTCCTCGCGGCGCAGCGGCTCGGAAGCCGGCTGGGCTTCGATGATGTCTTCGAGTGGAACGGCGACATTGTCGAGGATGATGTCGTCGCTAGCGGTTGCATGCATGCCGGCGGCGTTCCATGCCTTTTCGATACGCAGGCCGGGGCTGTCCGTGGGAACGAGGAAGGACGCCAGACGCGGTTCGTCCTCGTCGGTCAGCGCCAGCAGCGCGACCCATTTGAGCACCGGGATGCCGGTCACGTAGCTCTTGTGGCCGCTGATGCGCCAGACGTTGCCGTCGCGGCGCGCGACGGTTTCCGGCAGTGCGCCGTGGGCGGGCGAGCCGATACGAGGCTCCGCCTGGGCGGCATTGATCAGGGCGGGACCCGAACGGTTGGCTGTGAGTACCCGCTCCGAAAGGTGGGCCGGCCACTTTGCGAAGCGGCGCAGGACATAGTGGCTGTTGTAGTGCATGGCAAGCACGAGCGCGGTCGAGGGTTCGCCGCGCGCGATTTCGCTGATCACGGCTTGCGCCTCCGCAAGCCCGCCGCCGTGCCCACCATGCTCGGGAGCGGTTACCAGACCAAGCAGGCCGGCTTCGAAGAGACGCGTGAAGTTCTCGAACGGGAATTCCCCCGTCGCGTCATGGTGAGCGGCACGTTCGGCGAAATCGACGGCGAGACGCCGTGCCTTGTCGACCGGGTCGATGTTTTCCTGAAGCATGGTGGCATTGGTCTCCCTGTTCAGGCCACGGCGCGCCTGAAGAAGGCGTCGATGTGGCGGCGATCCACCCAATCGGCAATGTCGAAATCGGCGGCGAGGAAACCGAAATCGCGCAGGAAATCCTTGTAGTGGCCGATCGCCTCCACCAGTTCGGGCTGCAGCCCAAGGCCCAGGTGCTTGTGGATGTCGGGGCCATTGGCGGCGAGAACCTGTTCTTCCGTGGCGCCCGCCTCGCGGGCGACGAAGCGCCTCGTTTCCTCGGGATGCGCTTCGGCCCATGCGCTAGCCTTGAAGATCGATTCCAGCAGGCGGCTGACGAGATCCGGCCGCTCGTCGGCTAGCAGTTCGTCCACCGTCAGGACGCGCGGCGAGCCAGAATTGATGCGGATCTTCGGATCGGGATGAAAGCCGAACTCTGCCACCTCAACGGCACCGATGAGGTTGGCGACATTGATACCGGCCGTACCCTTCACATAGATGGCGTCGATGTCACCGCGAATGAGAGCCGCGACCTCCTCGCCATAGGCCTGCCGACGCTTCAGACCGAAGAGGGACGGGCCTTCCTGCGTCGAGAGCACCGAGTCTGACAGCGCGATGTCGATGATCTCGACTTCGTCGAGCGCCAGGCCTTCCAGCGACAGCGCCGAAAGCAGCCCCTTCAATGCGGTGGCGCGCATGAAATCGACGATGCCTTCCGGTCGGCGGGCGATGCCGAAGCGGCGCCCTTTCAGATCCTTCGTGGTCTTTATGCCGGTTTCCGGTAGGGTGATGATCGCCTGGAACTCGTCGGTCCAGGTGATGCCGATGAGGCGCGTCTTGCGCCCCTCCGAGCGTGCCCGGATTGGTGGAACGTTGCCGCCGTGACGGAACGACCAGTCGAGCGTGTGGTTGAAATGGCTCTGGCGGATATTGCGGTCGGGTGAATCGATGATCGATTTCAGCGTCACGCCGTCCTTGCGGAAGTTTTCCTCGAGATAGCCGAGCTGCGCAGCAAGGCCGACGGGCGTCGGCACCGGGCAGCGCGTGTACCAGATTTCGGAAATAGCATTACTTGTCATGGCGTTTCTCCTCAGTGGCGCAGGCCGGCTTGCTTCATCAGGGGCAGGACGTGCGAGCCGAAGAATTCGAGGTCGTCACGGAAGTCGAAGAAGCTGAGCTGCAGACCGTCGACGCCGGCTTCCTTCAGCTTGACGAACTGATCGACCACCTGCTCGGGCGAGCCGATCACGCGGATATTGCCGCCGATGGCGCGGTAGGGATCCTGCGGATCGCGTCCCTTCCAGGCATGGGCATCCGAGTTCAGCGACTGGAAGCCCTGAGGCGAACGCTGGTCGGCGTGGGCAACAATGCGGTCCGCGAGCTCCCAGGCCTCCTTCTCCGTCGGACGGCAGATCACCATGGGATTGAGCAGCGTACGGACCGTGCGACCGACGCTGATTGCCGAATCCTTGACCCGCTTCGTATGCGCCGGCAGCGATTCCAGTGCGCTGTCGATGTCGGCGCCGGTCGGGCTGGTGATGAAGACGATATCCGAATAGCGACCGGCAAAGGCAATTCCGGCATCCGAACCGGTGGCGTTGACGAGGATCGGACGGCCGAAATTCGGCTTCGGCGTGACGAAGCCGCCGCCGAGCTTCCAGCTGCTTTCGCCCTCGAAGGAGAAGTTCTCGCTGTCGCTCCACAGGCGCTGGACGACTTCGAGGAATTCGGCCGCCAGCTCGTAGCGCTTGTCGTGCTCGATGCGCGGCCAGCCGAACATCTCGTGCTCGACCGCCCGGTGCCCGGTGACGACGTTGATACCCCAGCGCCCGCCTGTGATATGGTCGAGCGTCGCCCCGAATTTTGCCAGATGCAGCGGATGCCAAGGGCCGTAGAGCACATGCATGGTCGAGATCAGCATGATCTTCCTGGTGAGACCTGCGAGCGCTGCCGTCGAGACGAAGCTGTCCAGCGCATTGCCGTCGAAGACGCCGCCATAGCCGCCCTTCGGCAGCCATTGCGACAGCGCAAAAACGAGGTCGAAGCCGAGTTCTTCCGCCTTCAGCGTCAAAGCCTTGTTGTAGTCGAAGCGCCAGTCGGTCGATCGCTCGAGCGTCGATTGCGTCCAGCCACCCGCCTGGATCGGCAGGAAGAGACCGAGGAGAACCGGCTGCTTGAGTGCCTGCGAGAGCGGGCTTTCCGGAAAATCGGTCGGGGCAGAAAATTTCGGCAGGCCGACGATCGAGCCGGGACGATGTTGAATGGACACGGTTGTTCTCCCGTTGATCTGGCTCAAGACGCTGCGACGTAGGCAAAGGCAAGGCTGCCCGCGATGCCTTCGCCGCCGATCGTGTGGTCGGAGATGCGCTTGTTGTAGATCGTCAGTTCCGGCTGGCTGACGATGTCGATTGCCGGCACGTCCTCGACGAGGATCTGCTGGATCTGGCGCCACTGCTCGACGCGCTTTGCCGGGTCGACCTCGATCGCGGCGGCCTCGAGCAGTTCATCGACCTTGGGGTTGCTGTAGGCAGCGCCGTTGGAGAAAGGGACGCCCGGCTTGAAGTTCTTGCTCCAGTAGAGGCGCTGGACGCCGACCGTTGGATCGAAGAGATTGCTCATGCCTTCGAATGCGAAGTCGAAATCGCGGTCCGTGTAGATCCGCTTCGTGTAGGTCGCGAAATCCTGGCTGCGGACCTTCGCATCAATGCCGACCTTGGCAAGCGCCTGGCGGATATATTCCGAACCCCGCGGATAGGTTTCGCCACTCGGCACGAAGTCGAGATTGATGCGGGCGCGGATGCCGTCGGCGCCGCGCGGGTAACCGGCTTCGTCGAGAAGCTTCTCGGCGGCGGCGAGATCGATCGGGTATGTCTTGAGATCCGGCACAAACCACTTCGCAAGGTTCGGATTGATCGGGCCGGGGATGGCTGCGCCATAGCCATAGTTGATGGTGTTGAGAATGACGTTGCGATCAATGACGTGCGCAAAGGCGCGACGTACCCTCACGTCCTTGAAGAACGGGCGCTCGAGGTTGAATTCGATGCGGCTGACGCCGTTCTGGTATTGGTAGCCCTTGGTCTCGAAGGCCAGCCCTTCGGCGCTCTGTAGCCGTTCGAGATCGCTGAGCGGTACGGGTGTCGAGGGTGCGAGATCGATTTCGCCGGTCTCGATCGCAATCGAGCGAGCGGCGGCATCCGGGATGAAGCGGATGATCAGTTGGTCGAGATAGGGGCGAGGCTGATCCCAGTAATTGGGGTTGCGCTCATAGACGATGTGGCTGCCGCGCACCCATTCCTTGAACTTGAAAGGACCGGTTCCGATTGGCGCGAGATTGGCCGGATTTTCCGCGACCTTGGTGCCTTCATAGATATGGCGTGGCACGATCGGTGTTTCCGAGGCGGCAAGCGCGGTGATCAGATAGGGCGCGGGCTTGGAAAGCTTCAGGACGGCCGTCTGCGCGTCGGGCGTTTCAATATCGACCAGATTGAGGAAGGTGTTGCGGCCACGCGGGTGCACTTCCTTCAGGGTCTTGATTGAGAAGGCAACGTCGGCGGAAGTGAAGGGGTGCCCGTCATGCCATTTCACGCCGTCGCGCAGCTTGAAGGTATAGGTCAGTCCGTCAGGGCTGACAGTCCACTCCCTGGCCAGCAGCGGCTTCGGATTGAGATCGAAGTCGTAGGTGAGAAGGCCTTCCGTGGTCTTCGGTGAGACATAGACCGCGTTATAAGCCGTATGGGCGATCGTCGTCAGGACGGGCGGCTCGGCGGCCAGCAGAAGCGTTGCCGTGCCGCCGCGCGTTGCCGTCGCCGCAAAGGCGGGAAGCCGCGCTGTGGCGGTGACGCCGAGTGCGACCGAGGCCAGAAGAAAGCTGCGGCGCGTGGGTGCGGGAAATAGTAACATCTTGTTCAACCCTCATGATCCAGGGGCCGTCACGGCCCGCTTCTGTGTTATTCCGCGGATCGAGCCTGCCTTAGAGATTTTTGCCCCGTGACTGCTTTGAAGTGGGACAAAAACCTACTCAGTGTCGATATGCGGTATCATATTTCTAAAAGAACGCTAAAGCACGTATTCGTTGGAATTATTTACCAATATGGATTTGACAAAACCCACAGAATTAGTCAACTACTAAGCGACGAGACGAGGTGAATTCTTTTCAGATCGCGAGGTGGGGCACATGTCGGCTTACAGGCGGATAGGTCGAACGATCAGCAGGACGATCATTCAGGCCGTGCCCACAATGCTCGGGATTGTCATCCTCAATTTCTTCCTGCTGAAGCTGGCACCCGGCGATGCGGCCGATGTGATGGCGGCGGAATCCGGCTCGGCCACGGTCGAGACGATGGCAGCACTGCGCGAGCGCTTCGGGCTCGATAACCCGATCCTCGTTCAGCTTGCCAACTATCTGAACAACCTCGCGCATTTCAGCCTTGGCTTTTCGCCGCGCTATGGCATGCCGGTCGCCGATCTGATCGGCCAGCGGCTACCCGGCACGCTCGTGCTCATGGTGGCGGCATTGGCGATTGCAATTGCCGTTGGACTGCTGCTCGGTTCGCTGATGGCCGCCTTTTCCGGGCGCCTTCCTGATCGTATCATTTCCGTCGTCTCGTTGCTCTTCTATTCGATCCCCGGCTTCTGGATTGGCCTGATGCTGATCCTGCTCTTCTCGGTCAAGCTTGGATGGCTGCCGAGCGGCGGAGACAGCACGATTGGCTCGCGGCTGACAGGGCTCCCGGCACTGCTCGACAGGGCGCGCTACATGGTGCTGCCAGCAACATCTCTCGCGCTTTTCTATCTGGCGATCTATGCCCGCCTGACGCGCGCCTCGATGCTGGAAGTCAAATCGCAGGATTTTGTGCGCACCGCGCGCGCCAAGGGTGTCTCACCCTTCGTGCTGACGACGCGACACATCCTTCGCAACGCCCTGATCCCGATCACCACCATGGCAGGCATGCACTTTGGCGGGATGCTGGGCGGCGCGGTCGTGGTCGAAACCGTCTATAGCTGGCCCGGCCTCGGGCGCCTTGCCTTCGAAGCCGTCATGGCCCGCGATTTCAGCGTGCTGCTCGGCATTCTCCTCCTGTCTTCCTTCCTCGTGATCGTCGCCAATGCCGCCGTCGACTTGTTGCAGGCGTGGATCGATCCCCGAATTGGAGCTAGCCGATGAACAGTCAAAAACTTGGAACACTGGCCGGCCAGGCGATCGACTTCGCGCCGCAGACAAAGGTCGAGCGCGATCAAGCAGCACCGGAAGCGCCCAAGCAGCCGCGCTGGACACATATCCACGCCCCAGACGTCCGCGCTTCGGTTTCGGGTACGGCCTGGCGCGGCATGCGCCGGGAGTTGAAAGTCTTCCTCGGCAACTACAATGCACTGTTTGGTACAGGCATTCTGCTGCTCGTTGCCCTGTCGGCCTTGTTGGCGCCGCTTGTCTTTCCCGGTGACCCGCTCGAGATGGTGGCGCGACCCTTCCTGTGGCCCGGGCAGAACCCTGCCTATCCGCTTGGTACGGATTCCATGGGCCGCAATGTGCTTGCCGGTATCGTTCACGGCGCCCGGATATCGCTGACCGTCGGGCTCGCGGCCACCGCGCTCGGCTTGACGGTGGGGATCGCCATCGGCGCCGTCGCCGGCTATTTCGGTGGTCTGATCGACGACGTGCTGGTCAAGTTCATCGAGATCTTCCAGACCATTCCTAGCTTCGTGCTGCTCGTCGTTCTCGTGGCGATCGCCCAGCCGACGACAGGGACCGTGACCATCGCCATTGCGATCGTCTCCTGGCCAACGGTGGCGCGGCTGACGCGCGCGGAATTCCGAGCCATTCGCGAGAAGGATTATGTTCAGGCTGCCCGTAGCCTCGGCTTTGGTCATGCTCGCATCATCTTCCGCGAGATCTTTCCCAATGCGCTGCCGCCGCTGATCGTCACGTCGTCGGTGATGGTGGCAAGCGCCATCCTGATGGAATCGGCGCTCTCCTTCATGGGGCTTGGCGATCCCAACCGCGTTTCCTGGGGTTCGATGATCGGCGCCGGGCGCGATGTCATCCGCACCGCCTGGTACCTGACGGCGCTGCCCGGTCTTGCGATGGTCTTCACCGTGCTCTCGCTCAACCTGATTGGCGATGGTCTGAACGATGCGCTGAACCCGCGCTTTTCGGAGGATCGCTGATGGCAAAGCTTCTCGAAGTTAACGACTTCTCGGTGCGCTTTGGGGCGGCCGAACCTGTGAAGGGAGTCAGCTTTTCCGCCAATCCTGGCGAGATGCTCGCCATCGTCGGGGAATCTGGCTCGGGCAAGTCGCTGACGGCGCTCGGCCTGATGGGCCTTTTGCCGCGGCACGCGAAGGCTGGCGGGCAGATCCGCTTCGACGGCCGTGATCTTGTCGGCCTCCAGGAACGGGACCTGCGCCGCATCCGTGGCCGCGACATTGCCATGATCTTTCAGGAGCCGATGACATCGCTCAATCCGGTGCTGACAATCGGCGATCAGATCATCGAAGTGTTGCGCATTCATGAGGATCTCAGCCGGCGTCAGGCTCGCGAGCGCGCCGTTGCACTGTTGGATCTCGTCAGCATCCCCGACGCCCGCCGCCGCATAGACGAATACCCGCACCAGCTTTCCGGCGGCATGCGCCAGCGCGTGATGATCGCCATTGCGGTCGCCTGCAATCCGAAACTGCTGATCGCCGATGAAGCGACGACCGCACTTGACGTGACGATCCAGGCGCAGGTGCTGCAGCTGCTCGATAGCCTTCGCGTGCGGCTGAACATGGCGGTCATCCTGATTACCCATGATCTCGGCATCGTTGCGCAATGGGCCGACCGCGTCGTCGTCATGTATGCCGGGCGCAAGATCGAGGAGGGGCTTCCGGGCGAGGTGTTCGACGAGCCGTATCACCCCTATACAAACGGCCTCCTGTCGGCATCGCCGCGCCTGAAGGCCGATTACCACTATCGCGACGGGCCGCTCTCGGAAATCCCGGGTTCGATCGTTTCGGCGGCGGGCGAGAAAGGCTGTTCGTTCCGCCCACGCCGTCCGGTGGCGCGGCCCTCCTGCGCGTCCGTCGTACCGCAACTCATCGCACTGCCCGCTGGCCGACAGGTGGCGTGCCCGTATGTTCCAGCCATTGCGGAGAAGGCTCATGTCGCTTCTGTCCGTTGATCGGCTTTCGACCCATTATCCCGGAGCCGCTGGCACCGTGCGCGCCGTCGATGGTGTTTCCCTGGAGATTGCAGAGGGCGAGACGGTGGCGCTGGTCGGCGAATCCGGCTGTGGCAAGTCCACGCTCGGCAAATCGCTGGTGCGGCTTGTCGATCCCTTGTCTGGCAGCGTTACTTTCAAGGGTAGGGACGTCACCGCCATGGCGGGGCGCGAACTGCAGTCCGTCCGGCGCAGCATCCAGATGATCTTCCAGGATCCGTTCGCGTCCCTCAACCCGAGACAGACGATCCGCACGATCCTGACCGCACCGCTTGCGGTTCATGGCATCGGCGAGCGCAAGCAGCGCGAGACGATCGCCTCGCAGATGGTTGCTCATGTCGGCCTGCCGGCGGATTCGCTCGATCGCTATCCGCATGAGTTCTCCGGCGGCCAGCGCCAGCGTATCGGCATCGCCCGTGCGCTCATCCTGCAGCCGGAACTCGTCATTTGCGACGAACCGGTTTCGGCGCTTGACCTCTCGATCCAGGCGCAGATCCTCAATCTGCTGGTCGAGATGAAGACGGAGCTCTCGCTTTCCTATCTCTTCATCTCTCACGATCTCTCCGTCGTTCGCTATTTCGCCGATCGCGTGCTCGTCATGTATCTCGGCCGCATCGTCGAGAGCGCTGCGACGAGCGAGCTGTGGAAAGGCGCCAAACATCCCTACACGCAAGCGCTGCTCGCCGCCGTGCCCGATCCGTCGCGGCGCAAGCAGGCCGCGCCCATCACCGGCGATCTGCCAAGCCCGCACAATCCACCGGCCGGCTGCCGCTTCCATACGCGCTGTCCGCTCGCCACCGATATTTGTCGATCCGAAGATCCAGCATTCCGCCAGTTCGGCAGCGGCCACGCCGCCGCCTGCCACCATGCTCAGTAAGAAGGAGAATACAATGGTCGATTATCGCTATCTCGGGCGCAGTGCGCTCAAGGTGTCACCGCTCAGCCTGGGAACCATGATGTTCGGTGGCCCGACGCCTGACGATGTCGCGTTCCGCATCATCGACAAGGCGCGCGAGCAGGGGATCAACTTCATCGATACCGCCGATGTTTATCACGACGGCAAGTCGGAAGAGGTTGTCGGCAAGGGTATCAAGGCGCATCGCGATCACTGGGTTCTGGCGACGAAGTTCGTCAATTCGCACAAGAAGGGCCCGAACCTCGGCGGTCATTCCCGCAAGTGGGTGATCGAGACTGTCGAGAATTCGCTGCGCCGTCTCAACACCGACTATATCGACATCCTCTATTTCCACCGCGCCGTCTTCGATGCGCCGCTGGAAGAGCCGGTGCGCGCGATCGCCGACCTGATCCGCGCCGGCAAGCTGCGCTATTTCGGCGTCTCCAACTTCCGCGGCTGGCGCATCGCCGAAGTCGCGCAGCTCGCCGATGAACTCGGTATCGATCGTCCGGTGGCAAGCCAGCCGCTTTACAACATCGTCAACCGCACCGCCGAAGCCGAGCAGCTGCCGGCCGCCCATCACTATGGTCTCGGCGTCGTTTCCTACTCGCCGCTCGCCCGTGGCGTTCTGACCGGCAAGTACGAGCCGGGCAAGGAGCCGGCTGCCGACACGCGGGCCGGTCGCGGCGACAAGCGCATCCTCGAGACGGAATGGCGTCCTGAATCGATTGCCATCGCCACCGAGATCGCTGCGCACGCGACCCGCAAGGGGATATCGCCGACCGAGTTCGCGCTCGCCTGGGTGCTGAACAACAAGCTGATCTCGGCGGCCATCGCCGGTCCGCGCACGGAAGAGCATTGGGACAGCTATATCCGCGCGCTGGACGTCAAGCTCGACGCCGAGGACGAGGCGCTGGTCGACCGGCTGGTCACGACGGGTCATCCCTCGACGCCAGGCTTCAACGATCCGAGCCATCCGGTCGAAGGTCGTGTGCCGCGTAGCGCTGCAGCCGGTTCCGACAATGTCGTGCCGCTGACACGCGCTGTCGCCTGATCATGACTTTGGGGATCCGCCGATATGGCGGGTCCCTTCTTTTCTTTTTCCGGCCGAGAAGGTTCCCGCATGCCGAATACCGCTCCTTCAGCACTGTCCCCCACTCCGACACCTCAGGAGGCGATGAACGATCTCTCGACGCTCTTGGCAAGAATTCCTGATCTGACGGCCGAAATCGCGAAGGAGGCGGCAAGACGCGATCTGGAAAGGGAGCTTCCATTCGAGGCCTTCCGCCTATTCAAGGAGACCGGTCTGGGGGCGCTGCGCATTCCCGTGGCGCTCGGTGGTCCGGGGGGATCCGTTGCCGATTACATCGAAACGATCATGGCGATCGGAGCGGCAGATTCGAATGTCGCTCACGCGCTGCGCAGCCATTTCAATTTTACCGAAAGCCTGATCCTCAGCCCGAATACTGCCATCGACCGCACACAGCTCAGCCGCGTTCTCTCGGGCAAGCTTTTCGGCGGGGCTCATACGGAGCAAGGCACCAAGCGGCCGGGCGAGGTGACGACACGTTTGACGAGATCGGGGGATAGCTACCGGCTCGACGGGCGCAAATGGTATGCAACCGGCACTGCATTTTCGGACTTCGCATCATTCAGTGCGAAGAACGATGACGGTGAGTTCGTGAGCGTTTTGCTTCCGGTCAATCGTCCAGGCATCACCATTCTCGACGACTGGGATGGCATGGGCCAGCGGCTGACCGCGAGCGGTGGCGTTTTGCTCGAAGACGTCGAGGTGTTGCCGCATGAAATCTCCACGCGCGGCCTTAACACGCTGGTCGGCCGCCACACCTCCACCTTGCGGCAGCTTCACCTTGCGGCATCAATGGCGGGCGCTGTGCGTGGCGCGCTTGCCGAAGGGACGGAATATGTGCGCCGGCAGGCCCGCTCGGCAGCCCATAGCGCGGCCGAGACAGCCAGTGCGGATCCCTTCGTGCAGAAGATTCTCGGTGAGGTCGCTGCCGGCTCCTTTGCCGTCGACACGCTGATCCGCGAAAGCGCGCGTGCGCTCGACAAGACGGCCGCCGCGTTCGCCGCAGGCGATCAGCAGACGCTTGAAGCCGCGCTGATCGAGAGCGCGTTGACGACGGCGCGCACACAGATCGTCGCCTCGCAAATTGCGCTCACGGCGGCCACCAACGTCTTCGAACTCGGCGGCGGCTCCGCGACGTCGCGCCATCTCAATCTCGACCGGCACTGGCGCAACATCCGCACGGTGCTCAATCACAATCCGCTGCTGCACAAGGCGAGGGTGGTCGGTGACTTCTACATCAACGGAACGACGACACACCTCGAGGAAGGCAAGGTCTTCTAATCCCTGCCGCGCAGCGATCGCCACGGAGCCACCATGAGCAAGCTCGACATCGTCGATTTCCATACACATTTCCTGCCCGAAGGCTGGGAGGTTTACCGCGCGCCCGGTCGCCCGCTCGACTCGCTGTGGGCGCGGATCGGCACGAAAATCGCGGACATCGATGCGCTTATCGCGGATAGCGATGCGGCCGGTATCTCGCGCCGCGTGATCGGGGTCGCGCTGTCGATGGTCGCCGCACCTGATGCCGATCTTGGTGCGGTCAGCCGCAAGCTGAACGACGATCTCGCCGCGACCGTTGCGCGCCATCCTTATCGGCTTTTCGCGCTGGCGACCGTGGACACCTTCGGCGGAGAAGCGGCGGCGATCGAGGCGCGGCGCGCCATCGTCGAACTCAATTTGTCCGGCCTGTTTCTCGACAGCGCGAGAGGTGACAGATTAATCGACGCGCCAGAAGCCCGGCCGGTCCTGAGGGTTGCTGCGGAGCTTGGCGTTCCCGTCTTCCTGCATCCGATCAACCCCGAGCCGCTTTCAACGCAGCTGTCAGGCCTCGGCAGGCTCGGGACCCGCTTGAGCCGCGGCACGATCAACGCCGCCGCTGCGATTTCGTTGGTGACATCGGGTGTTTTCGAGGAATTGCCGGAGCTTCGGGTCGTTATCACCGCGCTCGGCATTTCGGCACTTGCGCTGACCGGTCCCTTCGGGGAACTGCCATCCATTTTCGCGGAGGCGCCAGCGGGCAAGCGGCGTCACCTCTATATCGACATCATGCCGTCGGAAGCACGCTTCATCCGCTTCGTGGCCAGTCTCGTCGGCGCCGACCATGTTCTGACCGGCAGCGACTGGCCGATCCTCGAACATGATCCGACGCAGGACGGGCTCGCCACGGCCTTTGCGGCGGCAGGGTTGAGCGCGCATGAAGCCGAGCTGATTGCCAGCCGAAATGCCCTAGAACTGCTGAATGGGCGCCATCGCAGTCGCGACAGGCTGATCGCATAAGGGCGTCCCGACATATCACGCCCCACCGACGCCGGTGGGAGAGGAGGTCTATTGCGCATTGATCGTATTCCGCATCACTCCGTTGCCATTGTCGGTGGGGGCTTCGCTGGGGCGGTGATGGCGCTCAAGCTGCTCGACCAGACCGAAGTTCCGCTGGCGATCACCATCATAGAGCGGCGCGAGGAGCTTGGGCGGGGTGTTGCTTACAGCACACCCGATCCGGCACATCTGGTGAACGGTCCCGCTGAAATCTTCTCGCTCTATCCCGAGGATCCCGGCCATCTCGCGCGCTGGCTCGTCGAGAATGGCCCCGCCTACGGCTGGACGCCTCCCGCCGAGGTGCGCACAAGCAGCCCGCCGCGTTACCTCTATGGGACCTATGTCCGTGACGAGCTCGCGCGTGCGGTCGCGAACGCGCGGCTCGGTTCGACGTTGCGGCATATCCGGTCGTCGGCATCCACGCTGTTGGCAACGCCGAGCCGGATCCGCATTACCACGGCTGACGGTACCTCTGTGGAGGCGGATGAAGCCGTGCTGGCCCTTGGCGTTTTTCAACCGCGCCTGTCGGCCGCCGAGGCTGAACTCGCCGGTCACCCACGTTTTGCAGCCAATCCGTGGGACGCACTGGCGCTCGACCGTCTGAAAGGCTGCGAGGAAATTCTCCTGATTGGTTCGAGCCTGTCGATGGTCGATGCCGTGGCCAGCATGGAGGCACGAGGTTACCGCAGTCGCTACCGCGTGATATCGCGCCGTGGCCAGTTCGTGGAGGGTCGCAGGACTGTCGACGCAGCGCGCGACTTTCTTGCCGATGGCCCGTTGCCATCAACGGCGCGCGAACTGCTGTCACGCGTCAAGGCGGAACGACGGGCGATCTCGGCTGAGGGTGCCGACTGGCAAGGGCTGCCCTTGGCGATCCGCCCTCATATTCTCTCGCTGTGGCAAGCGGCCAGCGATCGCGAGCGGCTGCGGTTCACCCGGCATCTCAGGGCCTTCTGGGACGTCACCGCGCATCGCTCGGCACCGGAAAGCCACGCGATTATCGAGCGGGTGATTTCGGAAGGCCGGCTGGAGCATGGCCGCGCCCGTATCCTCGGATTTGCGGTCGAGGGTAGCGAGATCATCGCCAGCCTGAAGACAGCGACAGGCGTCGAGACTGTGCCGTTCGATGGCGTGATCGATTGTCGTGGCCATCAGTTGCATGATTGGCGTCGGGTATCCGACCCCTTCGTGAGGAGCCTGCTGGCAAGCGGCGAGGTTCGCCCTCATAGCACCGGCTATGGCATCGATGCGACGACGGCGGGCGATCTCATCAACGAGGAGGGGCTCGTGCACCGCAATCTCAGCGCCATCGGACATCCGTTGCGGGGCGTTGCATGGGAGTCGAGTTCGATCACCGAGCAGCGCGCCCAGGCGATTGCGCTTGCCGATCGCATCCTCACGAAATTCACGCCCATCCGAGTGGCGTGATCTCATCTCCAAAAGCAAAAGGGGCGCATCGTCGATGCGCCCCTTTCTCGTGCTAGTCCTGCCGCCGCACCTCAGCCTTCGCCGTCCTTGATGTAGACATCAGCAAAGTTGGACTGCACACCCTCGGCCCCGATGGTGTGGTTTTTGACCCGCTTGTTGAACACCGTGACGTTCTCCAGTGAAATCAGGTTCACTACTGGCACTTCGTCGGCAACGATCTTCTGGAAGGCGAAGAATTGCTGCTTGCGTTTTGCATCGTCGACCTCGACGGATGCGGCTTCGAGCAGCTTGTCCACCTCCGGGTTATTGTAGTGGCTGGCGTTCGAGAAGGGCAGGCCGAGCTTGAAGTTCTTCGACCAGTAGATGCGCTGCACGCCGAGCGTCGGATCGAACTGGTTGCCCAGATATTCGGCGGTCACGTCGAAGGCGCGGTCGGTGTAGACCTTCTTGATGTAGGTGGAGAAGTCGTAGGAATCGATCGTTGCGTTGATGCCGATACGCGTCAGGTTCTGCTTCAGATATTCGGCGACCCGCTTGAAGCCTTCATTGTAGGAGTTGTGGGTCAGTCGCAGGTTGAAGCGGACGCCGTCCGCGCCGCGCTTGTAGCCGGCCTCGTCGAGCAGCTGTTCAGCGGCTTTCAGATCGAAAGCATAAGGCTTGATCGAGGTGTCGAGATAGCGCGGCAGGAAGGTGCTGATCGGGGTCGGCGAAACATGGCCGTAGCCGTACCAGACGGTGTTCAGGATAACGTCGAGGTCGATGGCGTGGGCGATGGCGCGGCGAACGCTGACATTCTTCAGATACTCGTTGTCGAGATTGAAGATCAGCTGCGTCTGGTCGCCCTTGGTCTCGTAGCCGCGTGAATCGACGGCAATGTTCGGCAATGCCTTCACACGTTCGAGATCGCTCAGCGGGATGGGATTGTCGCCGCCGATATCGAATTCGCCGGTTTCGAAGCCGGCGGCGCGGGCGGCCCCATCGGGTACGAAGCGTACGATAACCTGGTCGAGATAGGGTTTGCCGGCGTCCCAGTAATCGGGATTGCGCTCGAGGATGATATGCGATCCGCGCACCCACTCCTTGAAGACGAATGGTCCCGTGCCGATCGGGGCACTGCCATTCGGATTGGTGGGCACGTCGGCAATCTTGACGCCGTCATAGACGTGCTTGGGCACGATCGGGGACTCGGCCCCGTAGAGAGCGCTCAGCAGGTAGGGGGCGGGTTTGGAAAGCCGGATCACGGCGGTCAGCGGATCGGGCGTTTCGACCTTGGTGACATTGGCGAAGGTGCCGCGGCCACGCGGGTGGACTTGCTTTAGAAGCTCGATGGAATAGGCAACGTCGTCCGATGTGAAGGGCTTGCCGTCATGCCACTTGACGTTTGGACGGAGGTTGAAAGTGTAGTTCAACCCGTCGTCGCTGACTGACCACTCGGTGGCAAGCTGCGGCTTTGGTGTCAGATCGAAGTCGTAGGTCAAGAGACCTTCGGTGATCTTGGGGCTCACCTTCTGCGTGCCGCCAGCCGTATGGGCGAGGGTGAGGATCGTCGGCGGTTCCGGCTCCACGATGAAGTTCAAGGTGCCACCCTTTGTCGGTGCGGAAGTCTCGGCGAACGCCTTGAGCGGCAGGAATGCGGTAAGGCCGGTCGCGGCGAGAAGTTTGTTGAGCTGGCGTCTGCTGATGTCCATGGATACCCCCTGAATTGCGATGGACGCCTCTATCGAAGCGTCGTTGCAGGCATCATCGGGCAGGGCCGTGCAAAACAGGAAGAATGTTTTTCTGCCTGTCCGGAAAAGGAAAACTTCGCGGCAGAGCGTCAAGGAGAAGGTTGAATTACTGTAGTCCACTAAAAATATAGAGAATAGTTTTTGCATCTCCGATTGAGGCTCGCCGCGCAAGAAAATGTCCCGTCGGCAGGGCGGGAAGGAATGCCGGTTCTCGTCTTGAAGGGCAGGTTTGTGGTGCAATCCTCTCATGAGCACGTTTGCCGACTCCCGCAGAAAAGCAATTCAGCCGACGCTTGCGCGGCTGCCGCCGCTGACATCGTTGCGGGCCTTCGTCGCGACGGCCCGACACCTGAATTTCGTTCGCGCCGCCGAAGAGCTGCATGTGACCTCGGCAGCGGTGGGCCAACAGATACGCCTGCTGGAGGATTACCTTGGTCAGCCGCTTTTCAACCGTGTGCGTGGCCAGTTGCATCTGACGCCGGCCGGGTTGGCATTGGTGCCCGGACTGACCGGGGCCTTCGATGCTGTTCTGGCCGCCATGGCTCAGTTCGTGCAGAGCGATCATGAACAGCCGATCCGCGTTTCGGTCGCCCCGTCCTTTGCCAGCAAGTGGCTCATCCCGCGCCTCGATGCGCTACGGCGGGCTGCTCCCGGGCTGCAGGTTCTGGTCGATGCGTCGACCCAGTTGACGAACCTCGATGCCGGCGACGCCGATTGCGTGATCCGCTACGGTCGCGGTCCATATCCGGGGCTCGTTGTCGATCATCTCTTTTCCGAGGCCATACTGCCGGTCTGCAGCCCGGAGTTTGCGGATACGCATGGGCTGTGGGGCAAGCCGGAGGCCATCGAAGACGTGCCGCTGCTGCACGAGGATGGCGCAGAGCATGATCAATCCTGCCCGGATTGGGGTGGGTGGTTGCGCGCAGCCGGGCTCTCCTACCTGCCGTCGCAGGGTGGGTTCCGCCTGAACCAGTCCTCTCTTGTCCTCGATGCAGCGCTGGCAGGGCAGGGGCTGGGGCTCGGCAAGATCAGGCTGGCGGAAGCAGAGATCCGCTCCGGGCGGCTGGTCTGCCCCTTTGGCGTGCCGCAGCCCGTCAGTTCGTCCTATTTCTTCGCCACCACGGCGCATACGGCGCGATTGATGCGCGTCGATCTGTTTCGCGAGTGGCTGCTCGCGGAAGCGCGCGCCCTGCAGACGATGGATGAGATCATCGCGCGCCGTATCCGACCTGCGGCAGACATGATGGCCGCCGAATAAGTTGTTCTTCCAGGCCCTGCCGCTCTACTTGAGCAGCCGGAAGCCCAGCCTGCGCGCCGCCGCCGCAAGTACGTGCCGCCCCTTCAAGGCCTCGACCGTGCCGATGCGGTTCCGGACCTGATTGGTCCAGTCGATCGCCGGCATCGCCTGCTCCGTCTGGAAGCTCCTCAGTGCCTTTTTGTAGCCCGCAAGATCCCGCGTCCGGGCGCGATCCGAATATTGCTCGCGATGCAGGACCGTCGACTGAGGTAGGCGCGGCTTCACGCCGGCGGGTTGTGCCGGATCGGGAAACCCCACAGTAAGGCCGAAGACCGGGAAGACACCATCCGGCAAGGCGAGTTCCCGGGCGACCCTTTCCGGATCGTTGCGGATCGCGTCGATGTAGCAGGTCCCGAGCCCAGCGATTCAAAGGCAACGACCACATTCTGCGCCGCAAGTGCCGCATCGATCACGCCAAGCAAAAAGCTCTCGATGTAGTCGAGACCTTCTCCCGCCGAGCCGCCGTCCGCAGCGATCGCGCGGGGCCGGGCAAGATCGGCGAGCCAGACGAGCAGGAGAGGTGCCTGGGCGATCTGGCGCTGGTTGCCTGCAACGGCGTTCAGGCGGCTACGGCGCTCGGGGTCCTCGACGGCGACGACGCTCCATGCCTGCAGGTTGGAGGAGCTGGGAGCCGACTGCGCGGCAGCAACGGCAATTTCGACCGTGGTGTGTGGAATCGGATCCGGCAGATAGCTGCGCACGCTGCGGTGGGAGAGCAGGGCGTCGACCGTTCATTCCAGTCGCTGCCGAGGTGCTGCACCTGGCGATAGCGTTCGGCTGATAGCGCCGCCAGCCGGTCGGAGCCGGTTGGCTTTGCTGCAAGGGAAGGTGTCATGGGACTGTCCTTTTCCGGGTCGCTATTCTGCCGCACTGGCGTAGGGGTTGTGTGGCCGCGTGAGACCAAGGTGATCACGCAATGTGCGGCCGGCGTATTCGTGCCTGAACAGACCGCGGCGACGCAGGATCGGAACCACCTCATCAACGAAGACTTCAAGCCCGTGCGGCAGCACATCGGGCATGAGGTTCAAACCATCGGCCGCACCGGCGCTGAACCATGTCTCTATATCGTCGGCGATCGCGGCAGGCGTGCCGACAATCGTGCGATGCCCGGTGCCGCCGTTGAGCGCGCGGATCAGGCCCCGAACGGTCAATCCCTGCCGCCGCGCGAGCGCCAGCGTGGCGTGGAAGAACGTGTGCCCGCCGTCGGCCGGCAGCGGAATGTCCTCAGGCAAGGGCTTGTCGAGTTCGAGCTTCTTCTGATTGACCTGCAGGACACCGGCCAGTCGGGCAAGGCTGTATTCAAGCGGAATGAGGTCGCGCAGTTCTTCCTGTCTGCGCCTTGCTTCCGCTTCCGTGCTGCCGATGATGGTGGCGAGGCCCGCGAGCACGAGGATGCTGTTTTCCGAGCGACCGAAACGAACGGCGCGACGGCGCAGATCCCTGGCGTAATCCAGCGACTCTTCGAAGGATTGCGAGGCGGAGAATACCGCTTCGGCATGTGCGGCGGCGAGTTCACGCCCGTCGTCTGATCCGCCCGCCTGCACGAGAACCGGGTGCCCCTGTGGTGGGCGCGGAATATTGTGCGGCCCATGCACGGAGAAGTGCTTGCCGCTGTGAGCGATGGGGTGGACACGACCGGGATCGACGAAACGTCCGGTCGCGACGTCACCGACAAAGGCCTCTTCCTCCCAGCTGTCCCATAGCGCCTTGACCACGGAGGCAAACTCGCTGGCCCGCTCATAGCGGCTGGCATGGGCTACCGGCTTTTCAAGGCCGAAGTTCCTGCTTTGCGCCAGATCCGCGCTGGTGACGATGTTCCAGCCGGCGCGTCCGCCGCTGGCATGATCGAGCGTCGCGAAGCGCCGGGCGATGTTGTAGGGTTCGTTGTAAGTGGTGGAGGCCGTGCCGATCAGCCCGATCCGTTCCGTGCTGGCCGCGACAATTGCAAGCACGATGGTCGGTTCCAGCGAGGTGAGCGGGCGAAAGTCGATGCGGTCCGATATGGCCGCCTGGTCGGCCAGGAAGACGGCATCGAATGTGCCCCGTTCCGCGATGTCAGCGACCTTGATGTAGTGGTTGATGTCGAAGGAGGCGCGCGGGTCGCTGCCTTCCATGCGCCAGGCCGCTGGGGAGAACCCCGAGTGCAGGATGTTGATGTTGAGATGAAGCTGCCGTCGGCTCATTGGAATATCCCCGGCTCGGGATAGTCGCCGGTCAGGAACCAGGAGCCGACATTGCGGGTCTTATATTCTGCCGGATTGTGAAGAGTGTGGATACGGACGTTGCGCCAGAAGCGATCGAAGCCGTACGGCCGGACGGCGGAACGAGCACCCATCACCTCAAATATTTCGCTGGTGACCTCGAGCGCGACCTTGCCCGCGAGCACATTAGCGGAAGCAACCGCAATCGCGGTGGCGCCGCGCTCCTCGGCCGTCAGCGCCGGGCCTTTGGCATAGGCTGTATCGATGGCGACCGCGGCTCTGTCAGCCAGTGCGGTAGTGGCCTGCACCTTGGTCCAGAGTTCACCGTACTGTCGCTTGATCCACGGGTCGTCCGAATGGCGTTCGACACCGGAGTAGATCCACGGCCGAGATTTCGTGATCGTATAATCCCGTGCTGCGATCAGGGCGCCTTGCGCGCTGCCGATGAAGACGTTGAGGAGAACGCTCTGCTGTTGCTGCGGAATGAGAAGGGCAGCCGGATCCCTGGGGCGTTCCGACAAGATCTCCTCATCCTTCACGGTGACATCCTTGTAGAAGACACGGCCGCTGCCGGTCTGCCGTTGTCCGATGCCATCCCAATCGTCGGCGATCGTTATGCCGTCGCGATTGGCGGGAATATAGGCGAAGCTGCGCGCGTTCGTTTCCTCGTCTTCCCATGCGACCATCAGATAATCGGCGACGTGCGAGCCGGAGGCGAACGGCCGATAGCCGTTCAGGAGGACGCCACCTTCTATCCTCTTGCCGAAGAGGCTTTTGGAGAAGCTGTTCGTGGTGTTGCCCCAGAACCACCGACCCTTGGCCGATTGCCGCAGGATCGCGGCCGATCGTTCGTCACTACCCCCCGTCAGGGCATTCTGGATGGGGCTGAAGTGGTAGCCGAAAAGGTGGCCAAGCGACCCGTCGACCTTGGCGAACTCACGCACGATGCGCAGAGCGGTCGAATAGGGCTGTCCCTCACCACCGAATTCCGTGGGAATGAGCAGATTGACGAGACCGCTGTCCTTGAGAAGCCGGACCTGCTCTGTCGGCCGCCCGCCCTGTTGATCCCGCTCGACGGCATCGACAGCGAAGATGTTCCTGAGCTCGACCGCCTTGGCGAGATAGGGATCGGTCTGGTCCGGCTCGAAGAGGACGGGAGGCAGCAGGGCTGGTTCGAAGCCTGAGGGCTTTACGGTCATCGTCTTATCTCCGTCAGTCGTGAAGTCGCGGAAAGCCATGCCGCTCTGAAAGCAATTCGAGAATGCGGCTGGTCTTGGAAACGAAGCGCTTGCCTTTCCAGTCCGCAGCATCGGGCGGCGGGTTGGATGCGAGGACCAGCACCGGCAAGGACTGGTTTTCCTCGCCAACCGCCTCGATCACCTGTGTGCGCGGGCGAGGGAAGGGAACTCTGTGCACCTCGATGCGGGCAGCAAGCTCGGGAAAGCTCGAAAGTACCCCCTCGATCGCATTGCAATGGGGGCAGACGAACGTCTGCCCAGGGTGCTTCGGGTCCGAGAAACCGGGGGCGATGAGAAAAAGCGTATCGCGGCTCATGTCTTTTCCCCTACTCGGCCGCGACTGCGCCGTGATTGACGGTATGGCTGTTTTCGGGGCGCTTCAGGCCAAGGTTTTCGCGCAGTGTCGTACCCTCATACTCGTGGCGGAAGAGACCGCGCCGTCGCAGTTCCGGCACCACAAGCTCGATGAAATCAGAGAGCCCGCCCGGCATGATCGGCGCCATGATGTTGAAGCCGTCAGCTCCATAGTTTTCGAAGCGCTCTTCCAGCGTATCGGCAATCTCCGTCGGCGTGCCCACGACCTGCCAGTGGCCGCGCGCACCGGCGATGCGAAGGTAGAGCTGGCGGATCGTCAGGCTCTCGCGCCGGGCAAGATCCAGAACCAGTGCCTGCCGGCTCTTGCCGGCATTTGTCGCAGGCGGATTTTCGGGCACCGGTCCATCGAGCGGATAATCCCGGAGGTCGAGGCCCGAGAGCTGGGAAATCAGATTCAATCCGACCTCCGGCTGGATGAGTTCCTGAAGGGATTCGAACTTCTCCTGCGCCTCCGATTGTGTGCGGCCGACGACCGGGAAAATGCCGGGCAGGATCTTCAGGTCGTCGTGCGAGCGACCGTATTTCGCTAACCGTCCCTTGACGTCGGCGTAGAAGCTCGTTGCTTCCTCCAGGGTGATCTGGGCGGCAAAGACGGCTTCCGCCGTGCGGGCGGCAAGCTCCTTGCCGGGCTCGGAGGCGCCGGCCTGGACGACAACCGGTCGCCCCTGTGGCGAGCGCGGAATGTTGAGCGGGCCGCGGACCTTGAAATGCTTTCCACTGTGATCGAGCCGATGCAGCTTGGCCGGGTCGAAATAGCGGCCGCTTTCGCGATCCCGCAGGAAAGCATCGTCTTCCCAGCTGTCCCATAGGCCGAGCACGACGTCGGCGAATTCCTCCGCCCGTTCGTAGCGGTCAGAATGGAGGATCTGCGTCTCATGGCCGAAATTGAAGGCGGCGTCGGGGTCGGCGGAGGTCACCAGGTTCCAGCCGGCTCGACCGCCGCTCAGCCGGTCGAGCGAGCCGAACTGCCGGGCGAGATTATAGGGGTCGGAGTAGCTGGTGGAGGCGGTGGCGATCAGCCCGATATTGCGGGTGACGGAAGACAGCGCGGAGAGCAGGGTGATGGGCTCGAAGGGATAAACACCGCTATGAGCCTTGCGGCTTGCGGCCTCGACATCCTTGATGCGCGCGGCGACGCCATCCGCGAAAAAGATCGTGTCGAACTTCGCCGCTTCGGCGAGCTTGGCCAATTCCAGGTAGTTCTCGAACTCGGTACCGACGGAAGCCTTTGGATGACGCCATGCGGCGACGTGATGCCCGGTGAAGAGCAGAAATGCGCCGAGCTTGATCTTGTCCTTGCGTTTCGCCATTGCGGTTCCTTTCAGCGATAGATGGCCGGCACGGGAAATTCGCCTGTCAGCAGCCAGGTGCCGACGGTGCGTTTCTTGTACTCGGCGGGATTGTGGAGTGTGTGGGTCCTGACATTGCGCCAGAAGCGGTCGAAGCCATTGGCATTGGTCGCCGAGCGGGCGCCCATGACCTCGAAGACCTCGCTGGAGACGGCAAGCCCGACCTCGCCGGCATAGACGTTCGCCGTCGCGATATCGATCGCGGCCGCGCCACGGCCCGCGGCGGTCAGCGAAGGCCCTGCGGCGTAGGCAGCATCGAGGCTGCGCGCGGCCTTGTCGGCCAGCTCCGTTGCCGCAAGAGTGCGGATATAGAGGTCGCCGTATTGGCGCTTGATCCAGGGGTCGTCGGTGTGCCGCTCGACGCCGGAATAGACCCATGGCCGCGAACTCGTCGTCGTATAGCTGCGGCCCTCCTCCAGTATGCCCTGTGCGCTGCCGACGAAGACGTTGAGCAGGACGCTTTGCTGAAGGAGCGATGTGAGCGAGGAATAGGGTGTCAACGGCACCTCGGGCGAGCTGATCAGCTCGTCGTCTTGAACCTCAAGATCCACGAAGCGGACCGTGCCGCTGCCGGTCTGCCGCTGGCCGATGCCGTCCCAGTCGTTCACAATGACAATGCCGTCGCGGTCGGCGGGAACGGCGGCGGTCAGTCGGGCGCCATCGCCATTCTCCCAGGAAACCTGGATGTAATCGGCGACATGCGTGCCCGAGGAGAACGGGCGACTGCCGTTGATGATCCAGCCGGTCGCCGTCCGTTCGCCGCTCGATGTTTTCGATAACGCGTTTCCGGAATTGCTCCAGATCCAGTTGCCGGCCGCCGAGCCAGTCAGCCATTTCTCTTTCTGCGCGGCCGAGCCGCGAAACAGGATGAGGTTGAGCGGCAGGTGGTGATAGCCGAAGAGATGGGCGAGCGATCCGTCGGTTTTCGCAAACTCCCTGACGATGCGCAGGATCGTTGGCCATGAGGCGCCCTGGCCGCCGTACTTCCTGGCGATCTGCGCCGAAGGCAGGCCGCTTTCTTTCAGGAGCCTGATCTGGTCGACTGGCCTGCCGCCCTGTTTGTCTCTCTCGACGGCATCGAGATGAAACGCCTGGCGCAGTTCGCTCGCCTTTGCCAGAAGCGTGTCGTCAGCATCTGTTACGAACGGCATTTTGCCTCCCGGAAATGACGGTAGGACGGGCGTGTGCCCGCCTATTTCCCGTCAACGGTTGGCTGGCCGGCCGTTCAAGTCCAGAAATATCTGTTTGATTTCACGGAAAGAAATTCTTTTACCGGTGCGCTCGATTTCTGCGTTTCGTCGCGGTGCTCATCGGCGAAAACACCATCCTGTCAAATCGCGGAAATTGAGCAGCTTTTCCTCTGTGTTACGCCGACGTCGAACAATCGTCCGGAGGCAATTATTCTTTCCCGGACGAGAAGAAACTTTCACTTCGGCTTTCGAGGCGCAGCACTGAAGCTTCCCCTCAGCGGACCACAATCCAACCCGAGAGGAGCTCTTCGCGTGTCCATCAACCGTCGCAGTTTCAACCAGCTGATGTTGCTTGCAAGCGCTAGCACCTTGCTCCCGTCGATCTCATTTGGACAAGGCGCTGCACCGGCGACGGGCGGCACCTTGAACTGGCTCTACCGGGTGGATCCCGGCAATGCTCTCTTTGCCATCAACACATCGTCGGGCACCGGCCAGGCGATCGGCCCGAAGATCGTTGAGGGCCTGCTCACCTTCGACCTCGACGTCAAGCCGCAGCCGCTGCTGGCGACGGAGTGGTCTGTTTCCGACGACAATCTTCGCTACACGTTCAAGCTGCGTAAGGGCGTGAAGTGGCACGACGGCAAGGACTTCACCTCCGATGACGTCGCCTTCTCGATCTTCCGGCTGAAGGAGGCGCATCCGCGCGGTCGCATCACCTATCAGAACGTGGTGGCGGTGGAGACGCCGGATCCGCTGACCGCGGTTATCGTGTTGTCGAAGCCGGCTCCGTTCCTGCTCTCGGCGCAGTCGAGCTCGGAGTCGCCGATCGTGCCGAAGCACATCTTCGAGAAGCTGGCGCCTGGTGACGGGCAGACGCTGCAAACAGCGATAGGGACAGGTCCCTTCAAGCTGACGGAATGGGTTGCGGGCAGCCACCTGATCTTCGAACGCAATCCGGACTATTGGGACGCGGGCAAGCCCTATCTCGACCGCATCATCCTACGCGTCGTCACCGATCCGGCCGCCCGGTCCGCGGCCCTGGAGACCGGTGAAGCCGACATCGGCGACAATCCGGTGCCGCTTGCCGATCTCGAGCGGCTGAAGCAGGTCCCCAATCTCATCGTCGACACGACCACCTACGCCTATTCCGGCCCGCAGCAGCAATTGTTCTTCAACTACGACAATCGGCTGTTTGCCAAGCGCGAGGTCCGGCTTGCCATCGCCCAGGCGATCAACCTGCAGGAGATCGTCGACGTCGCGCTCTATGGTTATGCGCAGGTGTCGCCCAGCCCTGTCAGCACGGCCTTGCCGCAGTGGTACGATAAGAGCGTCGTGGCCCATCCCTACGATACGGCCGCAGCCGAAAAGCTGCTCGATGAAGCGGGCTATCCGCGCAAGGCGGATGGCAAGCGCTTTGATCTCAGGTTGACCTATAATTCCTACCTGCCGCAAGGCTACGCCGATGTGCTGAAAAACCAGCTGGAAAAGATCGGCGTTGGAATCGAGATCAAGAAATACGACCTGCCGACCTTCCTGAAGACCGTCTACACCGACCGGGCTTTCGACTTGGTAGTGGAGTCGCTCTCCAACACCTTCGATCCGTCGCTCGGCATTCAGCGCGCCTACTGGAGCAAGAATTTCAAGATCGGCCTGCCGTTCTCGAATGCAAGCCACTACGCGAACGCCAAGGCGGATGCGCTGCTCGAGGCGGCCGCCATCGAGCCTGATGAGAAGAAGCGCTGGGAGGTCTGGAGCAAGTTCCAGCATCTGATCCATGACGAGGTGGCGTCCGTCGACCTCGTCGCCGCCGGCGCCCAGATCGTCGCCAACAGGAGGGTGAAGAACTACGTGACGGGATCGCAGGGGCTGAACTGGAGCTTCGGCGACCTGTGGCTCGATCCGAACGCTTGATATCAGGAGCAGAAAACATGACGGGATATTCGATAGACAAGGCCAGATTGACTGATTGGCTGGGCGATGGGCTGGAACTGGCGGTGCTTGATATCCGGCCAACCGAAGAGGTCGGCTACGCATCGCCGCTGTTTGCGACAAACCTGCCTGCCGAACGCCTGGACGCCGAACTCGACCGCTTCGTGCCGCGTCGTGTGGTCCGCACGGTTCTGGTCGATGGTGGCGATGGCACGGCCGAAGCGGCTGTCACCCGATTGCGGCAAACCGGCTGGACGAACATCCATGTTCTGGAAGGCGGCATTCCCGCCTGGGTGGAGGAAGGCGAGGACAAGCTTCCGACCTTCGATATTCCGGGCGTTGCCTTCGTCACGAAGGTTCGCGACGAGAGAGGGACGCCCGTGGTCTCTGCCGTCGAGCTGAAGGCATTGCGCGATCAGGGTCAGGACGTCATCGTCCTCGACACACGCACGCTCGGCGAATATGAAAAGGCGCATGTGCCGGGCGCCGTCGGCGTGCCCGGGGCCGAACTACTGCTGCATTTCAAGGACCTCGTCCCCTCGACGGAGACGAAGGTCGTGGTTTCCTGCGCCGGCCTGCCGCGCGCTATTCTCGGGGCCCAGACCCTGATCGATGCCGGCGTCGAAAATGCCGTTGCCTATCTCGATGACGGGACGCGCGGCTGGACCGACGCGGGCCTCGATCTGGAGACAGGGCGTACCGCAACCTACCACGAGGCGACAGAAACAGCGCGCCGGTTTGCAAGCGAGTATGGAAAGAGCCTTTCGGCGAAGGACGGTCTGACGTTCCTCGATCGGCAGACGGTCGAGACGTGGAAGGCCGATCCGGTGCGCACAACCTACCTCCTGGACGTTCGCACGCCGGACGAGTTTGCGCGCTCGAATCTTCCGGGCTCGATCTCCTCGGAGGGCGGGCAGCTGCTCGGCGTATCCTATCGGACGATTGCCGTTCGTGGCGCCCGCGTCGTCCTGGTCGACGATCTCCTGGGTTCGCGCGCCCGCATCGTCGCCCACTGGCTCGCCCGCCGCGGTTTCGAGATCGCAATCCTGCTTCACGATTTCGGGGCAGAGGAGCGGGCAGCCGCTTAAGGCAGGCCGAGCCTTGGCTGAAATGAGAACCGGGCCTAATCGCCGCCGTTAGCCGGCGGTATTGGGCCTGTAACAGGAAAAAACGCCATGACAGATATCAACGGGGCCTGGGGCGCACCGCCGAGCGAGCGCTTCGAGCGCCTGGCGGCGAGTCTCAGGCCCGTTTTCGCCCGTATCGGCGAGCGTGCGATCGACCGCGACCTCGCTCATGAATTACCCTTTGATGCCTATGAGTGGCTGAAAACCGCGGGCTTTTCGCGATTGCGTTTGCCGGCCGTCCATGGGGGCTTTGGCCTAACCTTGCCCGAACTCTTCGGCCTCATCATCGAGCTTGCGGCGGCCGACCCAAACCTCACCAACGCCTACCGCAGTCACTTTGGTTTCACCGAGGATCTTCTGAACGCAGCTGACAGTGCCTGGCGCGACAGTTGGCTAAAAAGGCTCGGGCAGGGCGAGACGGTTGGAAGCGGGTTCTCGGAGCTTGGCGATACGCCGCTCGGCAGTTATTCGACCCGTCTGGTCCGCAATGGCGCAAGCTGGCGGCTCGATGGCGAAAAGTTCTATACCACTGGCTCGCTTTATGCGGACTGGATCACGCTCGGCGCGATCGATGGGGACGGGCAGCCGATCGGCGCGCTGGTGCCGACCTCGGCACCAGGCGTGGAGATTATCGACGACTGGGATGGCTTCGGCCAGTCGCTGACAGCCAGCGGCACGGCGCGCTTTAGGGATGTCGAGATCGCCGACGAGCTGATCAAGCCAAGCGCGGTCCGGTTTAGCTATTCCGGCGGGTTCTTCCAACTGGTCCATCTGGCGTCGCTTGCGGGCATCGGCCGCGCCGCGGCGAACGACCTTGCGCGGCATGTGGCGGCGAGGAAGAGGATTTATAACCGGGGCAATGCGCCCCGACCGGCCGAAGACCCGCAGATCCAGCAGGTGGTGGGGAAGGTCAGGGGTGCGGCCTACAGCGCCGGAGCAATCGTGCTTCAGGCAGCAGGCGCCCTGCAGCGCGCCTACGAGGCTAATCAGAGCGGCGATCAGGATCAGATCGCGGTGGCTGGTCGCAATGCAGAACTTGAGGTCAGCCAGTCCGTCACCGTCGTCACTTCGCTGATCCTTGACGCCAGCACGGTGCTGTTCGACGCCTTGGGAGCGTCCGCGGCCAAGCGCGGCCATGGTCTTGACCGCCATTGGCGCAATGCGCGCACGATCGCGTCCCACAATCCGCGCATCTACCACGATCGCATCGTCGGCGATTACGCGGTCAACGGCACGATCCCGGGTCCGCAGGCAGGCGTGGGTGTCGCAAGGCAAGAGCAGACGGAACGGGCAGGCGCATGAGCATTCAACAACGTCGCATGAACCTTAACGTCGGACTGAATTCCACCGGCTATCTCGCCAATGCATGGAAATACCGCAGCGGTGACTGGCACGATATCAATGATCCGGCCTACTATCGGCGCCTGGCAGAGATTGCCCACAAGGGGCGCTTCGATGCCGTGTTCTTTTCCGACCACCCGGCGCTGATGACAGAACCGCTGGGGCGACCCTTTCATACGATCGACCCGCTGATCCTGTGCACGGCGCTGGCAGCGCAGGTGCCCGATATTGGGTTTGTCGTGACGGTCTCGTCCACCTATAATTCACCCTATAATTTCGCACGGCGCGCCCAGTCGCTCGATATCGTTTCGGGAGGGCGGCTGATCGTCAATATTGTCTCGTCGTTCAATCCCAATGTCGCCGCCAACTTCGGCAGTGCAGCGCTTCCACCGCGCAAAGAGCGCTATGCCCGCGCTGTCGAATTTCTCGATGTGGCAAAGAAGCTGTGGGCGAGCTGGGATCCAAGGCGTGAGAGCGAGGTTGGATCCGATCGCTTCTGGGACAGCACGAGTGCCGTTCCGATCGATCATGAGGACGCCTTTTTCCAGGTGCGTGGTCCGCTCAACGTCCCGCGTGGTCCCCAGGGCCATCCGGTCATCGCCCAGGCAGGTGCGTCCGATGGCGGCATCGATCTTGCGGCACGGCACGGCGAGATCATCTACTGCAACATCCTGTCGAAACCCGCGGGCAGGGCGTTCGGCGACAAGGTGCGCAACAGGGCCGTTTCGCTCGGCAGGGATCCAGCCGGCATTCGCATCGTCCCCGGCCTCGTGGTTATCTTGGGGGAAAGCCTTAAGGAAGCCTTGCGCAAGCATGAACTCTACAGTGGGACGGGATCGGAAGATGGGCTGCTCGAACGTTTCGTGCGCGAGCATGGATTGGACCGCGACCGTTTCGACCCGGACGCCGTCCTTGACTATGAACGCTTCTTGCCTGATCAAAACAGGCAACAGGCCGTTGGGATGGGACTTGGGCTTGCCGACCTGCTACAGCATGAAAGACTGACTGCGCGTCAGGCCGTGCGCCGTTCCGAGGGACATCACCGGCTCCTCATCGGCACGGCGGAACAGGTGGCCGAGGAAATGATCGACCTGTGGGAGGACGGCACGGTGGACGGCTACACGCTGCAACCGCCGAGGGCGCCCGATGATATCATCGAGTTTGTGGACACGGTCATCCCGATCCTTCAGGACCGAAACGTCTATCCCCGTCAGTACGAGGGACGAACGATACGCGACCGGTATGGGCTCTCCTATCCGACATGACGTTTGCATGGCGTGCTTTCGCCAGGGGGAAGCCGTCGACGGATCATAAACCCGCCGCTTACCCGAACGCTTTTCCTGCTGCGCACTTGCGCTCAATTGCAGACCGATGCCATGGGCGAGGCGCAGGCGACAATCGAGCGGTCGATTTCGCGCCTTGCCGAAAGCTTCGCTTTCGAGTCTCTCGGATAAAATTCTCAGGATGGCTGGCGCGCCATCGATGTCGGTCCCGTCGACGCTTCCCAAGTTTCAAACACAATTCCATCAGCCGAGCAGCAATGCAGACAGCGATGATGGAGAGATCGCTAGGTCCGGGAAGCCGAGTGGATATCCGCTCGGAACCGGTGACTACATCAGCTGAATGTTGATAGCCTTTGGTCCCTTGCCACGGCGATCCGGCTCTGTGTCGAACGAGACCTTCTGGCCTTCCTGCAGCGACTGGATGCCGGAGGCTTGGAGAGCCGAAATGTGAATAAAGATATCGCTGCCTCCCGTACTGGGTGAGATGAAGCCGAAACCCTTGTCTGCGTTGAAAAACTTTACGGTACCAGTGGCCATTTTGTTCTCCCAGGAGCACTGTTCGGTCACTAACATGCCGTCCAGATTCGATGTCTGCAACTGGAAATATCCTCGCCTCTATTCAATGTGGTGAATGGACGAGCAATTCGGCCGTTCTGGTGACGACGGTGCTGTGTAACGCTCACAACGAAAGCCGACCAACGCGTCACGCTAGGAACCACAGATCAAAACCAACGGCTCCTGAATTTGGTGCGGGCTGCGGGTGTCCTTTCTGGCGAGATGACCCTCGCTGATGCAAAGATATAGAGGACTTGAACCTTGAGCCGAACAGCATTGTACGGCTTCGCACGGACTGTGCGTAGAAGGTGAGGGAATTCACCGGGCTGTCGTCCCGGCAGGCCATTTCACAGGATGGCCATACGCTTGATCAGCAATACATTGAACTGCATGGTCGGAAGGGCGCCTGATGAGCCTTTCGCCGGGTTGAATCTGATTACCTGAACCCGCAACCAATCAGAACTTCGACAGGCAGCCGATCGCATAGTTCTAAACGAAAAGGCTTGCCGGAAATCGTTTCGCGGCGAGCTTCAGATCGAACTCCGGAGCGGTCGAGCGCGCGCGTAGGATAGGGGTAAAGTGACGGCTCATGGAATGGGCGGCGGCGGAGCCTCGATACATACGATGCGGGACGACCAGCCTCTGCCCATCATTGTCCCCGCAAGGTCGCATTGAGCAGGCCCGGGCACATCGAGCAATGCAACTTGCCTGATGAAAGGTCAGACTACCATTGTGGAGATCGCCGGCTGCTGAGCTAGGAGGTCTGCCAGAACCCGGAGAGCGCGTGTAAGTTCCTCCAGGTCCACCGGAGCGCCAAGCGCAAGTCGTATGGCTTCGGGCGCAGACGCAATTGCAAAAGCGTCGCTGGTGACGATACCGATCCCTATCGAACGCAATCTGGAAACCAGTTCACCTCGCGTCCACGGTTCAGGAACCTTTAGCCACACGTGGAAGCCCCCTGGAGAGGTTTCAACATCGAACGGAAGGATCGCCTTGACGGCGTCCAGGCGCTTTCCCGTCTCCTTGACTATTTCGCCTCTGACAGCATCCGCTACTCCCGTCTCTATCCACCGTGACGCTAGAGCACTCGTGAGGGGCGACACAATTGACGCTGACGCCCGGATCGCGTTGGCCACGCGATGTGTACGACCCTCCGGTACGGCGACATATGCGACCCGAAGGGCGGGCGACAGGCATTTGGATAAGCTGGCCACATGATAAACCGCTTCGGGCAGCAGCGCCGCAAGCGGCGGTGGCGGGGCCGAAACAAGGCCACTATACGCGTCGTCCTCGATAATTGGCACGCCATATGTCCGCGCAACATTGACGAGATCGTGCCTCCTCTGAACGGACAATGTCCGTGTCGTCGGATTGTGAAGCGTTGGCATGCAATAGAGCGCTTTCGGCTTCGCCTCCCTGCATGCTCGCGCAAAAGCGTCCGGAACAAGCCCCTGATCGTCCATTGCAATCGGAGCCAATTTGAGCCTGAGATGAGATGCGATCGAGCGGAAGCCAGGGTAGGTGAGTTCTTCCGCACAGACGACATCGCCGGGCTCTGTCATCGCGCTGAGAATGGCGTGAAGGGCTCCTTGCGCGCCTGACGCGACTACCACTCGATCAGCCGATATCCCCGGAAGCCGCCTTGAAAGCCAAGACGCGGCGACGATACGATCCTCCATGATGCCGCCTGGTTCCTGGTACCGTAGCAGGAGGTCCAAGCCCTGTTCCTGAAGCTTTTTTGCGCCATCCCACATTCTCTGTTCCAGGACGGGATCGAGAAACCTCGGCGGCAGGTTCATGCTCATGTCGACGACGCCCGAGGGCTGCAGTGATGGTCGCGCGCCACGTTTCGATCGCACGTATGTCCCTTGACCCACCTTGCCTTCGATCAGGCCACGGCTGCGGACCTCCGAGTAGGCTCGGCTGACTGTGGTGAAGTCGATCCCGAGGTCGTCAGCGAGTTTGCGCTGCGTTGGAAGTCTCACCCCTTCGGCCAACCGACCACTCGCGATGTCCGCAGCCAAAGCATCCGCGATCGACAAATAGATTGGCCCCTCACGGGTACCGAGCTGAGGTGTCCAGGATGTCGCAGTCATCGACTTTCCACAGATCTGCATTCAATTCAAGCCTTATATGTATAATATATGGATATCAAACCACGCCGGTTGTCAAGGAAATTGGGGCCTAGAATGAGCAGCAACCCTAAATTCGAAGCCATCATAGCATGAAGCTGGATGGCCGCTATCGCACGTTCATTGAGCGACACTGAGAATTCCTGCTCTGGCATGGTCCTCACCACGCACGTCGCGTTACGGTGTGGTGCAGCAACGACTACCTGGGCCTGGCCGGAACAGACTCTGCGACAATTTGTAAAATGGAGAATTTGATTGGATAATTGTATGTATCAATGTATTCAATCAATCTTGGAAAGATAACGCAATGACCACTGAATGGCCTCCATTGCCGCCCATACAAACGGGACTGCGTGGGTTATGCCCGCAATGTGGACAAGGGCACCTTTTCGACGGCTTTCTGACTGTTAAGCCCAAATGCGAAGTTTGTGGCCTCGACTACTCCTTCGCCGATCCGGCAGATGGCCCGGCGTTTTTCGTAATCTGCTTCACATGCGTACCGGCAGTGGCGGTGGCGTGCTGGATAGAGGTCGCCTATTCCCCTTCGATGTGGGTGCATCTCTTCACGTCCCTCCCACTGGTGCTTCTGGCTTGTCTTTTGCCTCTCCGGCCGCTGAAGGGCTGGCTCATCAACAGTCAGTTCTTCTTCAAGGCGGAAGAGGGAAAGATCGACCGCGACTACGTTCGACCAAAGTCGTGAGGTAGTGGTCCTCACGAGTAGATAGTGTCAACTAATACCCTGGGAATGTTCAAAATGGATTGGTTCATTACCGTCTTCCTTCCGTTCAAGCTTCTCGTGTTAGGAACGGGCATGTACTTCGCCATCAAGTGGCATTACGATCAAGGGAAGAATGGAGAGAGAGGCGCGGTGCTACGCGCGGGCGGCAAGATGGCCGCAGTCTTCGTGCTATCGCTCCTATGCGTGGGGCTCTTCACGTTCGTTCTTAGCAGGATGGTCGGTTTGGACTTGAGCTTTCCATGATGGCATAATGTCGCCACGCCTCACGATTCATCTCCGGAGCTTGAGTCGGAGAGTGCGGCATCAAGGAAATATTGCAATTCCTGGTCGCCAGCATCGGAAAGAGCTGTCTGAACCGATCGGCGATGGCATTCGGCGGCGAAACCGGGGCGACGGGTATCGGGAACCCATATTTGTACCGGACGCAGCCCTGCTTCCATGAGGGCCCGGCGGCGCTTTTGGACTCGTTCATTGACCGGGGTTGCCACGACCATCCCCCTGCGGCTTGTTACATGTAACGATGTAAGGTCAGAGATTCGTCATGTCCATGCGGTTCACGGATTGGCTTCCCTGCGCAACGATCTCACCTGTGTCCTACCCACTACGTGATAGAGCCGCACTTGCCACAGCATGCAGGCGCGGTGGCGGATTACGCCGGTCACGTCTCCGCTTTATCAGCCGCAAACATCGGACCGCCCCTATGGGCGGGAAAACCGTATCCGTTGATCATCACGAGATCGACGTCGCTTGCGCGTGTCGCGATACCCTCCGATAGAAGAGCGCGGCCCTCGTCGGCCATCGCCTTCAGAACCCTTGTCACAATCTCGTTCGCGGTGAACGAACGAGGCTTGATCCCCTTGCGCTTCCGCTCTGCCACGACAAGGGCGGTGACGTCCGGATCGACTGTCCGCCTTGCCTCGGGATAGGCATACCAGCCGCGGCCGCTCTTCTGTCCGAAGCGCCCGGCCTCGCAAAGGCGGTCGGCAATCTCGACGTAACGAGCATTCGGATCGCGCATCGACGCCTGACGTTTGCGGCGCGCCCAGGCGATCTCCAGCCCAGCCATGTCGCAGACGGCAAAGAGACCCATCGGAAACCCGAAGGCTTCCATCGCCTGGTCTACCTCGTGCGGCAGGGCGCCCTCTTCAACCATGAATTCAGCCTCGCGCCGGTAGGCAGAAAAGACCCGGTTGCCGATAAAGCCTTCGGTCACGCGGCAGACAATCGGCAGCTTGCCGAGGCGCTTGGCGAAGGCCATCGCCGTAGCAAGGACCTCGGTCTCGGTACGGGCGCAATTCACGACTTCGACCAGTCGCATGATGTTTGCGGGCGAGAAGAAATGCAGGCCGACGACACGCTCGGGATGGCGCGTCGCAGCGGCAATGGTGTCAGGATCGAGATAGCTCGTGTTCGTGGCAAGGATCGCATCCGCCCTGACGACGTCGTCGAGGCGGCGGAACAGCCCGGCCTTGACGTCGAAGTCGTCGAAAACAGCTTCGATGACGAGATCAGCATCGTGAAGCGCACCGAGGTCCGAAGCGACTGTGAGCTTAAGGAGCTGCTCGTCCCGGCCTGCGGGATCGAGACGACCGGACTGTACCGCCTTCTCAAGAATTCCCGCTATGCGCCCATACCCCTTCGTGGCGCCTTCCTCGCTCTGCTCGACGCCTATGACCTGGAAGCCCGCGTTCAGCGCCGAGACGGCGATACCGGAGCCCATCAGTCCGGTGCCGACCACGCCGACGCATCGTGTGTTTCGCGGCGTCGTCTTTTCCTGTCCCTCGACTTTCCCGGCTGCCCGCTCGGCAAAGAAGACGTAGCGCAGCGCTGCCGCCTCTTGAGATTCCCTGAGGCGAAGGAATGTCCTGCGTTCTTCGGCAAGGCCATCCGTGAATGGAAGCGTCACGGCGGCCTTCACGAGCCGCAGGGCTTCGACCGGCGCGGCTTGGCCGCGCGCCCTGGCAAGAATTTTCGCGCCGACGGCGTCAATCTCGGCATCGCTGACCGGCTTTACAGCAATCGCGCCGGATCTGCGAAGCTCGCCGCCCGCCATGGAGGCAACAAGCACGCACGCTTCTGCAACCAGACCCTCTGTCGTGATGCGGTCGATCAAGCCGATGCGAAGCGCTTCGTCGGCCTTCAGGGCACGACCGGTTCCGATCATCTCGGCAGCCGCGGCTATGCCGACGAGCCGCGGCAGGCGTTGCGTGCCGCCGGCACCCGGGACAATGCCGAGCTTGACTTCGGGCAGGCCGAAGCTTGCCGCGGGCGCGGCAACGCGGCCATGGCAGGCAAGAGCCAGCTCACATCCGCCCCCGAGTGCTGCGCCGTTGACCGCCGCCACTGCCGGCTTGGAAAACTGCTCGATGCGCAGATAGACATCGGGCAGGAAAGGCGCTTCGGCCGGCTTGTCGAATTCCTTGATGTCGGCGCCGCCGACAAAGGTTTTGCCGGCCCCGGTAATGACGATGCCGCGCACGGCATCCAGCGCCGCGGCATGGTCCAGTGCAGCACCAAGGCCGGCGCGGACGCTGAGAGATGTTGCGTTGACGGGCGGATTGTCGATGGTGACGACCAGCACGCGATCGGCGATCTTGCCGGAGACGGTTTTGGAAAAGCACAGGTCGCCCATGATCCACCTATTCAGGAATGACCGCGGTTGCTTGGATTTCGATCTTGGCGCGATCTTCCACCAGGGCCACGACCTGCAACGCAGCCATGGCTGGGAAATGCCTGCCGATCGTTTCGCGATAGGCCTGACCGATACCTTTCAGATTGCCGAGGTACTCCGCCTTATCGGTGAAGTACCAGGTCATCGACGTGATATGTCGTGGTTCGGCGCCGCCCTCTGCGAGCACGGCCAGGACGTTCTTCAGGGTCTGGCGCACCTGTTCGACGAAGTCGTCGGTTTCAAACTCGCAGCGCTCGTTCCAGCCGATCTGCCCGCCGACGAAAACCATGCGGCCCTTTGCTGCCATTCCGTTGGCGTATCCTATTGGCTTCGCCCAGCCTTCAGGCTGCAGGATCGTGTGCATCAGTTGTCTCCAGATGATGTGTCAACGCGGCGCGGACGTCGGAAGGCCATGCGAGTGATTGGTGGGTGTCGAGCGACGTGGCAACGACGCGCTGTCGTGCGGTCCAAAGCACCTTACCGTTTGCCGATATCCTATGTTCCAGATCGAGCGAGGTACTGCCGATTTTGAAAACCGCAATTTCGAATTCGAGTTGATCGCCCTGGAAGCCGGGTCTTGAGAACGTCACATCCAGCCGCACGGTGGGAACGCCGATCCTGCGGTCCTCGATTAATGTTTTCCAGGGAAAACCGAGCGAGGCGAAGTAGTCCTCCAGAACACCGACGAGCAGGTTGAGGTAAGATGGGAAATAGGCAATCCCCGAGGGATCGCAGTCTCCGAAGCGCAGCGGTCTTGTCGTTCGAAACCCCACGGCGTGCCTCAATTCGCGAATGCGGCAATGCCGGTGACGGCGCGGCCGAGGATCAGCGCGTGGACGTCATGTGTCCCCTCATAGGTGTTGACCACCTCGAGGTTGACGAGATGGCGGGCAATGCCGAACTCGTCGGAGATGCCGTTGCCGCCGAGCATGTCGCGGGCAAGCCTTGCGATGTCGAGCGCCTTGCCGCAGGAATTGCGCTTGACGATCGAGGTCAGTTCCACCGGCGGATGCCCGCCTTCCTTCATGCGGCCGAGTCGGATGCAGCCCTGCAGGCCGAGCGAGATTTCGGTGACCATGTCGGCAAGCTTCTTCTGGACCAGCTGGTTGGCGGCCAGCGGCCGGCCGAACTGCTTGCGGTCGAGTACATATTGCCGGGCCCTGGCATAGCAGTCCTCGGCAGCCCCGAGCGCTCCCCAGGCGATGCCGAAGCGGGCCGAGTTCAGGCAGGTGAACGGTCCCTTGAGGCCGGTGACATTGGGCAGAAGGTTCTCTTCCGGCACGAAGACCTCATCCATCACCACTTCGCCGGTGATCGAGGCGCGCAGGCCGACCTTGCCATGGATTGCCGGCGCCGACAGGCCCTTCCAGCCCTTTTCCAGGATGAAGCCGCGGATGACGCCGTCCTCGGTCTTGGCCCAGACGACGAAGACATCGGCAATCGGGGCATTGGAGATCCAGGTCTTGGCGCCGGTCAGGCTGTAGCCGCCATCGACCT
>NZ_JANUBV010000028.1:0-66436 GCF_024808055.1 Rhizobium sp. BK176
ACATCAGATCTGCGCTTGAACGAGCCGCGCTATGCCTCGCTGCCGAACATCATGAAGGCGAAGAAGAAGCCGCTCGACAAGAAAAGCCCCGCCGATTTCGGCGTCTCCACCGCGCCGCGCCTGAAGGTCTTGAAGACCGAAGAGCCGTCCGGCCGCAAGGCGGGCGTCAAGGTCAAGTCGGTCGCCGAGCTGGTCGAGAAGCTGAAGACCGAAGCCGGCGTCCTCTAGGGTTCGAGAAAGGGAGACATATCCATGGCCATTCTTCTTCTGGCTGATCACGACGGCAGCCACCTTTCCGACCAGACCGCCAAGGCGCTGACGGCAGCAACTATGATTGCCAAGGAGCAGGGTAGCGACGTCACCGTGCTCGTCGCCGGCAAGGGCGCCAAACCAGCGGCCAATGCGGCTGCCGGGCTCTCCGGTGTCTCCAAGGTGCTGCTCGCCGAAAGCGACGCGCTTGCCAACAATCTGGCCGAGCCGCTCGGCGAACTGATCGTTTCACTCGCGGCAAGCTATGATACGATCATTGCCGCCGCCACCTCGACCGGCAAGAACGTCATGCCGCGCGTTGCCGCCCTGCTCGACGTCGCCCAGGTCTCGGAGATCATCGAAGTGGTCTCGGCGGACACATTCAAGCGGCCGATCTATGCCGGCAACGCCATCCAGACGGTGAAGGCGACCGACGCCAGGAAGGTCATCACCGTGCGCACCGCTTCGTTCTCCCAGGCCGGTCCCCAAGGCCCAACTGCTGCCGTCGAGGAGATCTCGACGGCAGCCCTTTCTTCTCGTCTCTCGACCTTCGTCAAGGAGGCGCTGTCGGCCTCCGAGCGTCCGGAACTGACCTCGGCGAAGATCATCATCTCGGGTGGCCGGGCGCTGGGCTCGGCCGAGAAGTTCAAGGAAGTCATCCTGCCGGTCGCCGACAAGCTCGGGGCCGCCGTCGGCGCCTCGCGCGCCGCCGTCGATGCCGGCTACGCCCCGAACGACTGGCAGGTCGGGCAGACCGGCAAGGTCGTGGCACCTGACCTTTACATCGCCTGCGGCATATCAGGCGCCATCCAGCATCTCGCCGGCATGAAGGATTCGAAGGTCATCGTCGCCATCAACAAGGACGAGGAGGCGCCAATCTTCCAGGTCGCCGACTACGGTCTCGTCGGCGATCTCTTCGAGGTGTTGCCGGAGGTAGAGCGGTCCGCCTGACCGCTTCGAAAAGCCCGAGAGCGGCCGAGCGTACCGATCGCAGTCAGTTGGTGGGCTGCTCTGCTGGCACAGGTAAAGTCCGATTTGCGGGCGGCAAATCTAGCGACGGCGGAATATGCTGGTCGACCACTCCCATCTGTTGTGTCGCGACCACTCGTCGTAAATGGCCAAGGCGATAAGGCGGCCGGCTCGGACATAGGGTCTCTTGACAGCTGACTGTCCACTCACTCGCTTACGCGGACAATCAACTTGCCAAAGTTTCGACCCTTCAGAAGGCCTATGAATGCCCTTGGCGCATTCTCCAGGCCATCCACGATATCTTCACGATATTTCAGGCGGCCTTCGGCAATCCATTTTGATGCCTCTTGGTAGAATTCCGGTCGCTGGTCGGCAAATTCGCGCTGAATGAAGCCACGAATGGTCAGGCTCTTGCGAAGGATTGTCCGCATGACGTCAGTCAGCCGATCCGGTCGTGCAGAAACCTCGCCGTTGTAGTGTGCAATCAGGCCGCAAACGGGTACGCGGGCGAAATCGTTGAGGAGGGGAAATACCGCATCCCAGATCGGGCCGCCAACGTTCTCGAAATAGACATCAATGCCATTGGAACAGCTGGCGGCGAGCGCGTCAGCAAAATCCGCCTTGGTGTGGTCGATAACAGCATCGAAACCAAGTTCGTCGAGAACGAATGTGCATTTCTCCTTGCCGCCTGCAATCCCAACGGCGCGCGCGCCATTGATCTTGGCTATCTGCCCGACGGCGGATCCGACTGCCCCGCTGGCCGCCGCCACGACAACGGTTTCCCCGGCCATCGGCTTGCCGATATTGCGAAGACCGGCGTAGGCCGTAAAGCCCGGCATGCCCAGAACCCCAAGAGCTGTGGATATGGGCGCACTCTCAGGGTTGAGCTTCCTTAAGCCGTCGCCATTTGCCACTGCATAGCTTTGCCAACCGGAATGAGAGAGTACGATCTCACCAGGCGTGTAGCTGCGATTCCGGCTTTTCAATATGCGCGCGACCGTTCCACCTTCCATGACGTCGCCAATGGCTACGGGAGCGGCGTACGACTTGGCGGCATCCATCCGACCCCGCATATATGGGTCGAGCGACAGGTACAGGACCTGAAGCAGGATCTCTCCTTCGGCAATCTCGGGCACCGGCCGCCGATCAATCCTGAAATTCGCTTCGGTCGGCTCGCCAACAGGGCGTGAGGCCAACGTTACCCGAAAATTCGTAAGGCTGTCGGTCAACATTTGCTCCTCTTCGAGGCGCGCCCGTGAGCTCATGGACGGGCGCGCTGTTTCGCCCGAAAGGCGTCGCCGACACCTGTGATACTCGTTCCCACGCCTGTTGGTCAATGTACACGGGTTTCGGCAGAAACGTCCTTCCTCCAAGCGTCCAGTTTTGTGTTACGACCTTGGCCGGACGTGGCAAGCGGACGGACCTGGCTGCTCGTTCAATCCACCGCTCTGGGCGCCTCTTATCTCGATTTTGCGCCCCTGACAGTTGCTGCCTGCATGGTGTTGCTGCGTCCACTGAAGGGATGGTTGGCTGCTCACAGCCTTTCACAGAGGAGGCACGCATCGATCGGGATTGGCAGCCCTAACACCGTTCCCATTGCAGCGGGGTCCAAGCACCAATATTTGGCTGAGAACCTAGGACCTGCAAAAATTCATTGGCAATATATTTGCAGCAAATCGGCGATCGAAGCGGAAGGGCTATGCAAATGCATGAAGAACGCCCACCGTTCCCTCCTTGCATCATCGAAAGTGCCGTTTTGAAGGTGAGGGGTGCCGAAGACGCATGGAACACCTGCGATCCCCATAAGGTCTCGCTCGCGTATACCGAGGACAGCCAATGGCGCAATCGCGCCGAGTTTGTCACCGGTCGCGAAGCAATCGTTGGCTTCCTCACGCGCAAGTGGGCGCGCGAACTGGAATTCCGACTAATTAAGGAACTATGGTCGGCTCACGAAAACCGGATAGCAGTGCGGTTCGCATACGAATGGCATGACGACTCGGGCAACTGGTTCAGATCCTATGGTAACGAAAATTGGGAATTTGCATCTAACGGCCTGATGCGACGCCGATACGCCTCCATCAACGATCTGCCGATCAAGGAACAGGAGCGCAAGTACAGGTGGGACCGTGGCGGCCCTCGACCGGTCGACCATCCTGGTCTTTCTGACCTCGGATTGTAGAGCTCGCGCCAGATTTTTCCCCGGGATGGGAGCGGATCGGATGCATGACCCAAGCCTTGCATCCAGGCACGCGGCCCAAGCAGCGTGACGGCCAATGCAACTCAAGTCTCAAATGCATATCAATCGTGTGATGTAGCGCGATCATGCATTGCTTGATCTATGGGGACCCATGCGACAGGTCACCGACCACCACCGGCGCGGCGACGACGCCGTTCATGATAGAGGCCGAGAGGCGCGCGTGGCCCTTGTCCATTCCAGCAAGGAGCTCGATGGAAGCTTGAACTTTCTATCGCTTCCATGACCGAGGAGAACGTCGAGTAAAAAGCTCGGGCGGGGCCCGAGAAGTCTTCTGGCTCCGGCTTCACAATCATCGTCATAGTGATCGCGATGACTGCAGTCACAGGGTGCTCATGGCAGGCCGAAACCCTCTCCGGGTTAAGCCTCCTCAGGCTGTCCCCCTTGCCACTGCATACCTTGCCAACCGGAACGAGAAAACACGATATCGCGAGGCGCGTCTGTGATACGACGCATCTATTTTGAAACATTTGTGAGGAATCTGGTGGGCGATGAGAGACTCGAACTCCCGACATCCTCGGTGTAAACGAGGCGCTCTACCAACTGAGCTAATCGCCCTCGCGAGATCGGTCCGGTTCGGTCCGCCGCGTCGGTGGCCGTGATCTATGCGGATCATGGAGCTTGCCCCGGGTGCTGTCCTTGACGAGGTAGCGCTGAGCGAAGAATTCGGCTTGTCGCGCCCCCCGGTGCGAGAACTGATGCGCCAGATGGCTGGAGAAGGCTTCATCGAGCTGGAGGCAAACCGCGCTGCGCGAGTGAGCTCGATGAGCTACCAACTACAGGCAGGGAGACGCGGTCGGCAAATCCGCCAGCCGTCTGAAGGTCGGATTCGTGCTCGCTCGATCCTTTACGCTTTCAGCGTTTGCGCTCTTCGTCGATACGCTGAGGCCTGCGAGCGACGAGCACGACCGTTCGGGACGCGTGACCGCAAACTGGCAGGTGCTTGGAAGTACCAGGCATCTGATCACCTCCAGCTGCGGCGTGCAGGTGGCCCCGACCCCGGATTTCGTCGATCCGGCGAGTTTGATGACATTGTTGTTGTTGGGGGACTTCTGACAGCCATGGATCCGGTCGATCGCGACACGATCGCTTTCGCCAAGCGTGCGGATGCGGCCAGGATCCCGTTGATCGGTCTCTGCACCGACTCATTCATCCTTGCCGAGGCTGGATTGATGACGAAGCATGAGACATGCGTGAGCTGGCTGCACTACAAGGAATTTCGCGAACGCTTTCCCGATCTTGCCGTGCGATCGGATCGGATATTCAACCTGGATCGGCAACGCGGTTCCTGTGCCGGCGGAAGCAGCGCCGCCGATATCGCAGCCGTCCTCGTGCTCCGGTATATCAGTCGCGAGGCCGAGAGAAATGCCCTGGAAGTCCTGCAGATCGAAAAGGCGCGTTCCGCCGGCGACATCCAGCCCGGCGCCCTTTGCACGATGACTATGAAGACAAGTGCGTGAAAGCCGCGATGATCATGATGGAACAGCACATCGAGGGTGGGATGACGATCCCGAGGCTCGCAGCCTCGGTTCGTTTGTCACGGCGACAACTTGAGCGATTGTTTCTGATCAAGGCTGGAAGTCTCCCGCACAGGCTTACACACGCGTGCGCATGGAGAGGGCGCGGGCGCTATTGGTGCAATCGAAGACGTCGCTGATCGAAATTGCTCTTGACGTCGGCTACGAGAATGCCTCTCACTTCACGCGCACGTTCAAGCGCATCTTTGGCCAGACACCGACACAGGTTCGGGCCTCTGCAATGGGGATTCAATGGATGCGCAAGGTCGGAACGATCCGTGAGCTGTGGCGATATCCAGTCAGTTCAACTACGGGCGAACAGATCGAACAATGTAGGCTTACGGCGACTGGCCTTGTCGGTGATCGTCAGTTTGCCCTGGTCGATGCGGCGACGGGTGTGGTCGCATATCCCGAGCGTGAAAAGCGCTGGCAAAGAGCGGTCTTTGTCAAGTCGCGGACCGCGTCGGATGGTGATGTGGAAGTCCAAGTGCCCGGCCACAACTGGTTTCCTATCACTGCGCCGCGGCTGCTGGAGGCGCTCACGAGCTTCTTTGAATTCGAGGTGGCGGTCAGACCATATGAGAGAACGGGGTCCGCGTCCGGCGACGCTTTATTTGCGGCTGACCGGTACGTGGTATCACCCTTGCATCTTCTGACAAGCGCTTCGGTCGACCATCTGAAGGAGATCCACCCCAGTGGAAATCCTGACCGACGTAGGTTCCGACCCAACATTTATCTGGAGGCTGAGGCCGATCTTTCCGGGTTTGCCGAACTGCACTGGATCGACGCGCCTGTTCGTCTTGGAAATGTCGCCGCGACGGTAATCGCGCCAACCAAACGATGCGGTTTTACGATCATCGCTCAGGATGGTCTGGAAAACGATCCCGACATTCTCCGGAACGTGATGAAATTTGGGAACCGCAATATGGGGGTCTATTGCCGACCGGATGAGCCAGGGGCAATCCGTCTTGGCGATGCGGTTTTCGTCTAGTTTCAAACTTGTCGCAGGTCTGAGAAAATTCACCTCTGATTTGGCCTCTATGCGGCGGATGTGGGCAGGAACGAAGTCAATGGCCACTCGTTAATCTGCGAGAGACGCAGAGGAGACCAAAATGGGTATCGAGGAAGCCAAGACCGAAAAAGGTAGAGACTCCGCACGCGGATTGCGGAAGAACGCCGCCAAGGAAGAGAAAAAAGTTGAAGCTCAGAAAGGGTCGGATCTGGCAAAAGGTGCCGATCGCTTCGAAGAGCGTTCCAAGAGTTCCGACGGCAAGAGCGCAGCGACCAAGCAAAGACTCTGAAACGGTACCTCACGGCGATCTCCGCGATTGGGGAGCATGTCATACGCTGTTGGCAATCGTAGGCCATTCGTTGAGCTGCGATGAACGTTCGGTGCGACCCCTCACCGGTCGAGGTCGACGGCACAACGGCACCGCGTTCTGATGTCCGAAAATTGGCGGGCTTTGCCGCACGAACGGCTGGGCTATCGAAGCTTCGCTTCGCGAGACGACGAAAGGCCCTCGTCGAGCAACACACACCGCAATGACTGGATTTTCGGAACTTACCCGCAGTGCAGGAATTATGGGACCGACTTCGATTTCCGGACTCGAAGTCTTGGACCTGCGGCAAAACAAGGAGCGCTCCATGAACAGGAATTTGACAGCCCTTTTGGGCGTATTGGCTGTGGCTGGGTACCAGAACAGGGACAAAATCCAGGAAATTCTGCGAAAGCTTGTCGACAGCGGGCAAGGAACCGCGGGACAACCTGCCGGAGGCACCGAGGCGAGCGGCGCTGATAACGGATTGGGGGGACTGCTGGGCGGCTTGTTCAGGCCGGGTGGTGTTGGAGATTTGTTGAAGGGCGGCTCGGTTGGATCAGTCGTGAGCGATGGGCTTGGCAGTCTGCTTGATCAATTTTCGAAGAATGGCAAGGGAGAGGTGGCGGGCTCCTGGGTCAATCAAGGTCCAAATCAGCCGATCGATCACCCGGAGCTGGTGCAGGCGCTGGGCCCGGAGCTACTGGCAGAGTTGCAACGAAAGACCGGACTGGACCGCGACGAGATTATCTCACGGCTATCGAAATCTCTTCCGGAAGCTGTCGATAGCCTAACACCTGACGGAACGGTTCCGGCAAACGCCTGACGTCACGCCGTACGGTGAGCTGCAGCCACTGACCGCCGGCAATGCCGAAGGCGCTGATTTCGCCATTGAGGCATTTCGTGCAGGATTGGTCTCGTCTGATTTGGTAGGAGCCGGTCACGAAGAGACGGGAACGCGATGCGACGAAGATTGAATCATAGCGCGATGCCTGCGGTCGGCTACGTTGAGCCGTGGAGCGTGCGCGCAGGAGGCTGGGTAGCGTGTCATGTTTCCTGTGCCGACCCAACGGCGCAGGCCACGGTCGTGACAATTGACCGGGATAAGAACGAGCACCTGAATTGGACAGTCAGGAAGGCATCTCGGTCTTTTGAGGTAAAAGCATACGACCTCGGCTCCTGGGTCGAAATTCCGATGTTCGATGTCGGTCAGGATTTCGTCCTTGATGTCGAGATTCTGTTCACCTCCAATGATGTCGTGAAGCCCGTCATTACTTGGCCGGGCTTCTTGCTGACCATCGATCGTGATGGACGGTTACAGGCCAATGGCACGGACGTCGCGACGATCGCCAATGAGACCTGGTACGGTCTATCCCTCTCGTTCCATGCCGGGGAACTGTGTTTAAGGCTTTCGCCCCATCACGGTGGAAGGGAAGTGGAGAGCAGGACATCTGGCCTGCCAAAACCAGCCACCATCCATATTGGCGCCGAGGCCTCACACGCGCAACTGACGCTCAACGCACGCATCGGGAGGATCAGTCTTAAGACCGCATCCGGTAAATTGCGTTGGTGCTTCCCGGTTCGTGGCCCTGTCGAGAGCCTCAAGCCTGTGGATGGTGGCGGGCCAGACCTTCGCATTTGCAATGCTCCGACTTTTGCGGTTGCCTCACCTCGATTTACCGGCGAGATTCACGACCCGCGTGTCGACGCCGATCATTTTGACGCGATCCATCTGCACGATGACGACTTTGCCGGCTTCGACTGGGCAGCCGATCTCGTCATATCGGTGCCGGCGGACGCACGACCGGGCGTCTATGCCGTCGCAATAGAGACGGACCGAGGGGTTGAGCAGCTTCCATTCTTTGTTCGCCCGCAAGCTCCTACGTCATCGGTTGCCGTGCTCCTGCCGACCGCCACCTATCTCGCATACGCGGATGAACAGCTGCCGCCGGACCGGTATCCGTGGCATGGCAGCGATCGTTCCCACCTTTTCGCAATCGACAACAATTTCCTGAGCCTTTACGACGTCCACAGCGACATGAGCGGGGTCAGCCTCACAAGCAGTCGGCGGCCTCGCGCCACCCTTCGCGCAGACTATCACTATCCCCTCTCGAACTCGCCGCATCTCCTTCCGGTCGATTTGCAGCTTCTGAAATTTCTCGGCCGCCATGGAATTGATGTCGACATCCTGACTGACCATGATCTCGATGACGAAGGAAGAGCAGCCATCACGCCTTATCGACTGCTTTTGACAGGCAGTCATCCGGAATACTGGTCATCGGCCATGATGACTGGGCTGAAGGAATATCTCAGTTCCGGCGGTAGCCTTGCTTACCTCGGTGGAAACGGATTTTATTGGGTCGTAGCGTTCCAGGGCGACAAAATGGAGCTGCGGCGCGGGAAGAACGACATCTGGTCGGGCAGACCGGGCGAAATCCATCTCGCAATGACCGGCGAGCCCGGTGGAAACTGGGAGGATCGCGGCCTTCATCATCCGCAAGCTCTTGTCGGCGTCACCTACGTGATCATGAGCTTCGGCAAGTCTCGACCCTATCGGCGGCTCGAGGAAAGCCACTATGGCAACTATGCGTGGCTCTTTGACGGCGTTTTATCCAATACCTTCGGAGCCGAAGGCGGCGTGCTTGGAGGTGCTGCCGGCTACGAGATCGATGCGGTCATCCGCTCGGAGGAGACACCAAAGAATCTCGTTCGCCTCGCCGTTGCGGATGGCTTTGACGAGAGCTTCCAGGTGCGGCCCGATCTTTGGGTCGCAGGCGGCGAAGCCGAGCGAACTGCCCTTCGGCGGGCAGACATGACGATCTATCAGCATGAAGGCGGGGGCGTTGTCTTTTCGACGGGCTCCGTGGCCTGGATCGGTGCGCTGCCAAACCCGTCGCAGGATAACGACGTCGGACGCATCATGCTGAACTTGATGGGAAGGTTTGGTTGTGAATAGTGACGAAGGAGGCCGATGCCGCGAGCCGGCCTCCGTGGGGTTCAATGTTCCAGTTCGCCCTGGGAGCCCGCACGGATGGCAGCGAGCACTTCCTTTTGGAGCGCGATGAATTCCGTCGTTGAAATCATCTCCTGATTTCGGGGGCGTCCAAGCCCGACGTTGAAGGTCGTACTGATGCGCCCGGGATTGATGCTCATCGCAAGAATGCGATCGGAGAGGTAGACGGCCTCTTCGACATCATGGGTAACGAAGAGAACGGTCAGCCGGTGTTCCTCCCAGATCTGGGTTAGAAGCTCCTGCATCTGGTGACGGGTCAGTGCGTCAAGCGCGCCAAATGGCTCATCCATCAACAGCATTTTCGGACGGTAGGAGAGGGCACGCGCGATGGCGACGCGTTGTTTCATCCCGCCCGAGAGTTGCGAGGGAAAAGCATCGGCGAACTTGTCCAGCTTGACCAGCTCGATGTGATGGCGAGCGACATCCCGGCATTCGGCGGAACTCATCCCGGCCGCCTGCAGGGCGAATTCGACGTTCTGCTGCGCCGTCAACCATGGCAGGAGCGTATAGGATTGAAAGACGACCCCACGATCGAGCCCCGGGCCAACAATCGGAGCGCCATCCGTCAGAAGGACGCCATTATCAAATCCCTGCAGGCCCGCGACGATGGAAAGAAGCGTGCTCTTGCCGCACCCGGACGCGCCAACCAGGGAGACGAATTCGTTGTCGGCAAGTTCAAGCTCGATATCGCTTAAGGCATGAACGCGGGATTTCCTGCCGCTGTACCACTTGTTGAGGCCCTCGATCTTGAGTTTGGGTTCGCTCATGTCAATGCCTCGAGGAATAGCGGAAGAAGACGCGCTCGAGCGCTTTCATGCTCTGGTCGGTGATCAGGCCGAGCAAGCCAAGCAGCAGAATGTAACCGATGATGGTCTGTGTCTGAAAATATCGTTGCGAGACGACAATGCGATAGCCAAGCCCGGATGTGGCGGCGACAAGTTCGGCAAGGACAAGCCAGGTCCAGGCCCAGCCCAGGCTGATGCGCAGGGTATCCCAGATCCCGGGAAGGGCGGATGGCAGGACGATGCGGCGCAGGATTCTGGTTTCCGACATTCCAAGCGTGCGGCCAAGCCCGACGAAGTCGGTTGGAACGCGTTTGACGCTGTCCATGACCATCAGCACCTGCTGGAAGAAGGTTCCGATCCAGATGATGACGAATTTCTGGATGTCACCGGTTCCGGCCCAAAGAATGGTAAGGGGCACAAAGGCAACGACCGGCATGTAGCGAACGAAATCGACGAAAGGCTCGATGGCCGCTTCCCATGTCTTGAAACAACCGATCATGATCCCGATCGGAATTGCCATGGCTGAGGCCAGAAGAAATCCGACCAGCATGCGATAGATGCTGATGCCCGCGTCGGTCCAAAGAGTGCCATCGACGGCGAGTTCGACCATCTTGGCCCAGACCGCTGTCGGAGAGGGCAGGAAGATAGGCTTCACCCAACCGGTGCCGGTCGTGATCCACCAGATGGCAAAGAGCAGGACGAAGACGGCAAGAGCGATCATGAAGAAGGCCCGGCCGCCGATCGGATCGCCGATCCGGAACGCGCTTGGCGGCCGGCCGACGCCCGCGCGCGATTGCGCGCGGGATCTTTCCTTGGATGTCGAGGGCATTTTGGAGCTAGACATTACGGTTCCGTTGGCAGAGGTCACTTGTTCGCGGCGTCAACGAACGAGGTGTCGATCATGCTGTCAGCGGAAACGTCCTGTGTGAGAAGGCCGGCCTGTTTGGCTGCCTTCAGAACATCGGCGAAGGTCTTGCTCTTGAAGTCACCGGCAAAGGCCTTCGAAGCCTCCGCGGAGGTGTAGTACTGAACGCCGTCGAAGGCGGTCTTCAGATCATCCGGCGAGGCACCAACGGCCTTTGCAATGATGGCGCGGTCCTCTTCCGTATTGGCCTTGTAGTCGGCAAGTGCCGCATCCCAGGCCTTGATCATCGCCAGCACCTGTCCCGGCCTTTCCTTCAGCACTTCCTCGCGAACGACGAGGACGTCGGAGACGAGACCCGGGTCCTTGCCTGCTTCAAACAGGAGCTGGATGTTCTTGTCCTGGGCAAGTGCGGTCGAAATGTAAGGCTCGTAGGTTACTGCAACGGGAACCTGTCCTGCGATCAATGCGGTTCCGGCGTCGGCTGCTGGCATCGGCACGCGTTCTATGTCCTTGATGGTCATGCCGTTGCTGGCAAGGGCGTAGTTCAGGAGGATATCGCTGGTCGTGCCTTCCTCGAAGGCAATCTTCTTGCCCTTGAGGTCAGCAACGCTCTTGACGTCGCTGCCGGCGAGGATGGCATCGGCCTTCAGGCTGAAATCAAGCAGGGAGACGATCTTTACCGGAAGACCGGCAGCGACCATGCCCATGGCGGTGTGGGTGGCGATGTTGGCGGCATCAAGCTGACCACTTGCGAGCGCGGCGTTGATGTCTTTGTCCTCGGTGAAGTTGACCAGCTCGACGTTCTCGAGATTGGCTTTCTTGAACAGGTCCTTGCTTGCCGCCACGTGCCACTGGCCATAACCGAGCCATGGCTCGATCCCGATCTTGAAGGTGCCAGCCTCCGGCTTTGCCGGGATGTCCTGTGCGACAACCGGACTGAAGGCGAGCGCACCGACGATCCCGAGTGCCAGCGCTCCGCGGTAAACGTGCCTGCTGATGATAGCGTAGTTCATTTCAAACCCCTCTTTCTCTCGTTGTTAGCGTTGCATCTTTTCAAGTTTCACGCCCGAACATCAAGGCGGAATAGCGGGTGTGATGGCAGTGCTTTTCGATTTGGCATACATTTTAATGTCGCCCTGTCGCTACCCGGTAAGGCTGATGTCTTTCCATTCAGCGCCTCCACGCCACGACCTACCCTAACCAGTCATTTTGCTGGTGGCAGGTATCGGCTCCCGAGCGCATAGCGGCTGCCGACATAGGTGAAGGTATTGACTGTAGCGACGGTCGGTCCGGTCCAAGTCTTCCGGTTGAGGACCAGGCAACTGTCACGTTCACGGATATGCAGAAGCTTTGCGTCCCGTTCCGTCGCGGGAATGGCGCTGATCAGATGCTCGACCTCGGTCAGTGGCGTACTGTGCTGTAGGTAATCGTAGGTCGCACCAGACGTAAAATCCTGATCGAGATAGTATTTCACAAGTGCCGGATTGACGTATCGTTCCTCCAGTTGAACAGGAACGTCATTCTCCCAATGAACGATGAGGGAATGGTCGACCGGTCGGAGCTCTGTGAATTCAAATGCCCCGAGCAGCATTTCATCCGGCTTCTCGATTCTCTCCAGGACGATGACCTCTGCCCGATGTCGACTTCCCCGGTCCTTTATCTCGCTGACGATGTTGCTGATCTCGATCAGGGTGGATTGGGCTCTCGGAGGCGAAACAAAGGTGCCGACTCCCTGGACGCGCCTGAGGTAGCCCTTGTCGGTCAGTTCTCTCAATGCGCGGTGGACAGTCATCCTGGACACTCCGAGCGAGGATACCAGATCGTGCTCGGACGGGAGCCTCCCGTTCTGTGGCCAGTTGCCGTTACCGATGTTGTCGAGGACGAAGTCCTTGACCTTCTCGTAGAGTGGCAGCGCGGTATTTGAGAGACCGGTCAATATTTAAGCTCCGTCTCACGCCTTGCGTGTCTTGATCAATCGGCGATGCGAATAATGGTTTTCAGCTTGGTTGCCCGCCCTTCGCTCAATTGGCGATATGCATCGGGAATGTCGTCGAGCGAGGGCCGGACGTCGATGAATTCCAGAAGTGAAGACTGAAGCTCGGGCAAGAGGGCGATGGCATCGCCAAGCTCACTCTCGAAGGCGTGACATCCGACAAGGGCAATCTCGCGCTCGACCAGGGTGTTCGGGTCGAGATCGATCTTCCCGTGGCTGATGCCGACGAGAGCAAAGGTGCCGCCTCCATCGAGGATCTCGATACCCTGTTCGATCGCCTTGGTGTTTCCGGTGGCATCGATTGCGTAACGAAGGGAGGCGCCGTCAAGACCGTCTCTTGTCTTTACCTTGTCGAGCGGAACCGCGGCTCCGCCGCAGATCCTGGCGACCATGTTTGCGCGGTCCACGTTCATGTCCGCAAAGAGCAGCTTTCCGTCATGAAGACGCGACAGAAGCAGGCCGCAAAGGCCGCCAATCGAGCCGCAGCCGATGACTATGACCGCTTCGCCAACGCGGGGGGAGAGCCGACGGACGGCATGAAGGGCCACGGCAAGAGGTTCGGCCATGGCGGCAATGGCAGGGACGAGTGACGGATCGTGCTTCCTGACAAGCCTTGCAGGCAACTGGCTCTGCTCGGCAAAACCGCCATCGCAGACCTCACCGACAAACCCGAGCCGCTCGCAGACATTGGTCCATCCGGCTCTGCAGGCATTGCATTCACCGCAATAGTATCGGGAGTCGGCGACGACCAGGTCGCCCACGGCAAGCCCTTCGACACCCTCTCCAATCGCCGATATCCGTCCACAGAACTCATGCCCGGCGGTCGACGGACGCCTGCTGATCCATTGCCCCGTCCGGAAATTATGAAGGTCCGAGCCGCAGATCCCTGCTGCACGAACATCGATCGTTACGGAGCCCGCCGGTGGAGGGCCGGGACTTTCGATTTCCTCGACCCGAAGATCGAGCGCATCGTGCAGGCGAACGGCCTTCATCGCTTTAGCCTCGCTTCGGGAGATAGTCATCACGGACGGCTGAAACGGCATGCGCGTGGGACGAGAACCCTTCGTATTCGGCAAGCTTATGGGCGCGCTTGGCAAACTCGGGATAGGCAGAGGCCGTCACATAGCCGATCGAACTGCGTTTCACGAAGTCGGTCACAGAGAGCGGACCGAATGTCCGCGCCCAGCGACTCGTCGGAAGCACCGCGTTCGGCCCGAGGCAGAAGTTCGCGATGCTGACGGGCGTATGAGGTCCCATGAGGATTTCCGCCGCCTCGGTGATGTGTCCAAGATGGGCAAAGGGATCCTGCGAGAGAATCTCAAGGTGCTCGGGCGCATAGGCATTGACGAAATCATAGCTCTCCTCAATCGACGAGGTGAGGATGATACCGCCGCATCTGCCTGAAAGGACGGCACTGGAAAATTCTACGCGTTGCTTGGTCATGCGGGCCCAGTGCTCTGGGAGGGCGCCAAGCGCCTCCTCGGCAACCCTGCGGCTATGGGTGACGAGATAGGCGGAGGAGTCGGGGCCGTGCTCGGCCTCGATCAGGAGGTCGAGTGCCGCCAGGCCTCCATGAACGGTGTCGTCAGCGAAGATGATCGCTTCGGAAGGGCCGGCCGGAAGCCCGGTGTCGATGATGCCGGCGAGGCTCCGCTTGGCGGCAACCACCCATGGACTTCCCGGTCCGACGATTTTGAGCGCGGGTTTGATCGTCTCCGTGCCGTAGGCGACAGCGGCGACAGCCTGCGCCCCGCCGACCTTGTAGACCGTCCTGACGCCGGCGAGACGTGCTGCGACAAGCGTTGCGGCATCCACGCTGCCGTCAGGTGCTGGTGGCGTGACGATCGCGAGTTCTGGAACACCTGCTACAACCGCCGGGACGGAGGTCATCATTGTAACGGATGGAAACGACCCCTTGCCGCGTGGGACATAAAGCGCGACCGACTTGATCGGTGTGAAGCGGTCGCCCGCGAAGGCCCCAGGCTTGATCTCCTTCAGCCACATGGCCTCAGGCTTTTGTTCCTCGTGAAAATGGCGGATGTTCTCGATGCCGAAGGTGATTGCCTCGATCACATCTTCACTGACTGCCGTGAAGGCCGTATCGAACTCCACCTCCGTGACCTTGATGGTTTCTTCCGTGACATTTGCCTTGTCGAGGTCACGTCCGAAGCGGGCAATGGCGCGATCACCCTCCGTTCGCACGGCTTCCAAGATCGGCGCAACCTTTTCGATGAAGGCCGAGATATCGGTCTCGGACCGGCGCAGAAGAGCGACTTTCTCGCCAGCACCAAGTTTCGAATAGTCGTGGAAGGTGACGTCAGTCATTTGCATGGGCCCTTGGTTCTAGACCGCGCAGGCGGCCTTTTGCCACGACAAGGTCGTGGCCGACAAAAACTGGATGCGGCCGGCAGGAGCGCAACGCAACGGGTGCCTCCAGCAGGATTTCTGATCACGCGAGGACGCCGGACTTGAGCCCGGCAGATTCCCAGGAAGTCGACGACTTCGTTGCCGTTATTGTCTATAGTTGTCTATACAGCATGTGTAATGGTGAACCCGTCGCTGTCAAGGGCAAGGACCGCGTTTGGCAGCCTCAGATGGACGCAAGAAAACCGCCATCAATGGCAATACATTGCCCGGTGACATAGGCAGAGGCTTCGCTCGCAAGAAAGACCACGGCACCGCCAATATCGGAAGGTTCACCGAACCTCTTCTGCGGGATCTTGTCGAGCATCCGCTCCGACCAGTTTCCGTCCTGGTAGAAGCCTTCCGTCATTGCCGTGCGGAAGTAACCGGGAGCGATCGCATTTACGCGGATGCCAAGCGGGGCCCATTCGGCCGAGAGCGCACGTGTCATGCCGAGAAGCCCAGACTTCGAAGAGCCGTAGGGCACGGCTGTGGGAATGCCGACATATGAGGTGAGAGAGCAGAGGTTGATGATGCTTCCACCGGTGGCCCGACTGGACATCCGCCGTGCTGTGGCCTGCGACCAGAAGAAGGCACCCTTTAGGTTCGTTCCGATAATCTTGTCCCAGATCGCTTCATCGACATCGAGCGAGGGAGCCACCTGCTCGCAACCGGCATTGTTGACGAGGATATCGATCCCGCTTGCAATCGTATCAAACCGGTTCAACGTTTCGTCGATGGAGGAGACGTCGGTGACATCCTGGGCGCTGGTCAGGCATGTCCTGCCAAGGGCTTCGATTTTCTGTTTCGTCTCATCAAGCGACGTTTCGTCGCGAGCGGTAACACAGAGACTTGCCCCGGCTTGCGCAAGGGAAAGTGCGATCCATTGGCCAAGGCCACGGCTGGCACCGGTTACCACTGCAACCCGTCCGGTCAGGTCGAACATGTTTTGGGCCATGGGATCCTCTTGCTATTGAAACCTATGTCGTCGCCGGAAGCATATTTATGCGCAAAAGACCAGTCTTCCTACGACACTGATCGAGGCCTGCGTAAGCGATGGCCATGGTTGTCGACGGACGAACGGTCTTCAGTCTCGTGCTGCTTGTACCTCGACCGATTGAACTTCAGGGATTTATCTGCGGGCATGGATTCGCATCGGAAAGAGCTGATGGCATGCATTGGTGCGGGGGGACGTTCAAGAGCGGTCATTTGCAGTCTCTGGGCGCGGCCTGCTTGTTGGAACGATTACCCTTTGCTGTCGTTCGCCTTCTTCCAACAGAAGAGGAAGTGCTATGACAACCATTATATTTGTGCACGGCATGTTTCAGAATCCGAAAAGTTGGACGAGATGGGGAGAATACTTCTCCCGTCATGGTTTTGAGTGCGTTGTTCCTGCCTGGCCATTGCACGATGGTGATCCGGCGGAGCTGCGTGAAAGTCCTCCTCCAGGGCTTGGCGAACTCAGCCTTGATGACGTCGTCGCGACAATGCAAAGGATTGTTGGCAACTACGATCGCCCCGTCATGATCGGCCACTCTGTCGGCGGACTGGTCACGCAGCTCCTTGTCGCGAAAGGACTCTTATCCGCCGGCGCGGCGATCTCTTCTGTCGCTCCCAATCGTATGCTCGAATTCGACTGGGGCTTCATCAAGAACGCAGCAATCATAGCTAACCCTCTCATGGGGGATGAACCTGTTTTCATGGATGCCAAGACGTTCCACCGGTCATTTGCGAATTCGCTGTCCAGAGCAGACGCGGCGCTTGCCTTCGAGGAAACTGCGACACATGATAGCCGCAACGTGCTGCGCGACTGCATGGGAGGGGCCGGTCGCATTGATCTGGAATGTCCGCATGCGCCATTGCTGTTGATCGGCGGCGAGAGAGATGAAATCATTCCGTCCGAGCTGAACGAAAAGAACTACAAGGCATATAAGGACGTGGGCAGCGTGACCGATTTCCTGAACTATCCCGGACGCAGCCACTTCATTTGCAACGAGCCGGGTTGGGAAGAGGTGGCGGGCTTCGTCTACCAGTGGGTCGAACGGAATACGGCGGGGAGGCCGGCGATCTAGCCCAACAGCATCCCATCCCATAGCGCTTCGCGGCGGGCAAAAACATCCTGTCTAAAAGTTTGCGAGTGCTTCCAGGCGAATGAGTGCACAGCCGAAAAACCGGTCGATGCTATGCGCAACCGACCCGCGTCCGGCGTGTCAGTCGCGTCCGAATTTTTTCTCGATGATCCTGAGCCCATGTTCGTATCTGGACGTATCTGAATTCATCTTTCGAGCCTGGGCAAGGTTGTCCTTGAGATCGGCTATTTTCACGGGCCGGGCAATCTGATTGGACGCTGCCCTGAGGACGAATCTCTCGTCGTCTTCGCCGGGGCGTTTAGTGAGTGCGTCCACGGCATCAACGATCAGCGGGCTGAAGCCCTGTTCGCGAAGCCGTTCCAGACTCCAACCCGGTGCCTTCTCGACCAGATCATGCAGATAGGCGACTGTTCGTTCGTCCTCGTCGGTGACGGCCTCGGCAACACGTTTGCAGTGGGAAAAATAGGGCTCGCCCTGTTTGTCCTTCTGACCCGAGTGGCCATCGAAAGCGAGCTTAACTGCTTTCAGAAGGTCGGACATCGATGCATGCTCATCGGTATCGGTTGCGTGGCCGTCAAAGCTCATCATCTTCACCTCTTCAGGACCGCATCCTGCTTTTCCTTCTGCGGAGAGGTCGCGATGCGTTTCTCAAGAACCGCAGCTTCTCTCTTTTCCCTCACTAAATAGGAGGAACTAGGCCTGTCCGTTCGTTGTGGAAGCCGGACCAAGGTCCGATGGTTCAGTAATGACCTTCGGTCCATTAGCGAGTTGGCAACGTCGATATACGCAACCTCATCCAATCCTTCAGCCATCCAGCCAAACCGCGAGACCATCCAGTGTCTGCAGCCAATATTTGACCGCACCGAAGCCGATAACGATCTGACGCCGCTCGCGAGTAGGGTCGAGCTGGCGCATCGTCAGCACTGTCTTGCCGTCGCCCTGTTCATCAAAGGTCACGGTGGCGCGAAAACGAACGCAACTGCTGCCTAAGCCGGAGCTTGGATTCTTTGTTCCGACCGACGGGCACGGATCGCGGAAGCGATGAAGACCCTCGAAAGTCCATGATATAGTGGTTCATGCGACAATATCCGCGATGTTAAATAGCCGATCATGGAAACGGCCATGATTGGGATCACGGCCTGGTGATCGCCAGTCATTTCCAGGATGATAACGAAAGCTGTCATCGGCGCTTGCACGACACCGGAAAAGTACCCTGCCATCCCAAGGATCGCTGCCAGGGCAATGCTGGTGCCAAGCAATGATCCAACTGTACTGCCGAATCCTGCGCCCACGGCGAGTGACGGGGCGAAGATACCGCCGGGTATGCCGGACAGCATCGAAAGAAAACTTGCCGCAAGCTTTTCGATGAAGAACAGCATTGGAAGGGCATGACCCTCGACAGCGCCTCTGGCCTGTTCATAGCCAGTGCCGAATGTCGCACTGGCGGATGCAACCCCAATGACGGCAACGAGTAGACCGCAAAGTCCTGCAACCGCGACCGTCCGTGTGAGTGGCTGTGGGCGGACCCAACGGCGAAGGCGCTGACCGAAATGGAGGGCGAAACCACTGAAGCAAGCGCCGAGTGCGCCGCCACCAACACCGCAGATCAAGACCAGCCCCCAATCTCGAATGTCAGTTGGGGTTGCCGATGCTTCGCCGAAATAATTATAGCTACCCGCAAGAGCGAGAGCCGCCATGCCGGAAAGAATGACAGCGGTCAGGACGATACCATTCGCACGCGACTGATAGCTCCGACTCATCTCTTCGATTGCAAAGACGATCCCGGCGAGCGGTGTGTTGAAAGCGGCGGCGATACCGGCTGCGGAACCTGCCAGGATAAGGCCTCTGGCCTGCGCCATGCCTCCGAAGCGAGCCACCGCGAGCATGATTGCTCCGCCAACTTGAACAGTTGGTCCTTCGCGTCCAATCGAAGCGCCGCAAAACAGGCCCAAAATCGTCAGCATGATTTTGCCAACTGCTATCTTCAAAGACAACAAGCGCTGACGGTCTTCATTCTCCTGGAGATGCCGGGCGGCTATCGCCTGCGGAATGCCGCTTCCTTGAGAGTTTGGGAACACTTTGGCTGCTAGATAAGCAGACAGCATAAATCCCAGTGGCGTAATCAACAGAGGCAACAAAAATGCGAACTCACTCGATGATCCAATCGAGGTGAAAGCCCTTTGCGCAAGATCGGCAAGTTTGGCAAATATGACACTTACAACGCCTATCGCGATTGCGCCGAACCAAAATACGGCCCTTGTACGCCAGAGGGACAAGGAACCCCGAAGAACACGAGAACGACGGAAAAGCTTTGATTTGCGATAAGCGCTTGGCATCTGAAACTCTGGCAGAACGGTATTTAACCCGAGCCTTTTAGCGCCATAAAGCAGTACGCGTCACCCCTTACGTCGTGGCTCAAATCATCAACCAATAATTCCACTGCAGCAATTCCTTGATCCCAGGGTCGGACTGCATGGTCCGAACCGCCACCTGATGACCGATCGAGCCGGCTTAATGTTTCGCTCTGCAGAAAGTGCCGGTCTGGGCTTACGCATTAGCGGCGGATGAGCCTTCCCACCCAAATCAATATGCAGGCTCCGACAAATCCGGCAACCAGGTATCCGAGCCAACCGCTCAGAACGATACCGACCAGCGAAAGCAAGATATTGGCGATGATAGCCCCAACGATTCCGAGGATGATGTTCATCAGCACCCCCATGTTCGACTTCATGAACTGCTCGGCGAGCCATCCCGCAATACCGCCGATGATAATCGCTGCAATCCAGCCGATACCTGCTTCTTCCATGTTAAACCTCTCGAAATAATGCTGATCCAAATTGACTACAGTTCATTGCACCTAGAGCGGGACGCGCCGCCGTCAATCACCGATCGCTTCTCGGAACTTCAACGGCGGACATACCTGGATGACCGCGACCATCTGGTACGACGCTTTCGGGCCTTCCGCGTCCCGGGAGGGGTTTCAACTCCAGCCAGCAGCGACAACCGAGGAGGCCGTGTTTTCCTGAAAGTTCAACGTTTTGGGGTCCGGACGAAGACGATGCTTCGCTCGGTTGCTGTCCGGCCGGGTTGCCCGGCTCCGGCTGTTCGAGTAGCGCACCGGAACGATTTCTTACGAGGGATGTTGTCTCCAGGGATGATGGTCGTCCCAGTTTTTCTTGGAGGCGAAAAGGCATGGTCCGAACGAAAAGTTGCTTCTCGGCCCTCGCGATAGCCAATGCAATCCGGTCGCAGCCAGGACCCGCCAAACGCATACAGGATCCGGAGCTCAGGACGCTGATGTCAGTCCCGGCAGAAGAAGAGGTGGAGGCGCGCAGGGCCCGGCGGGCCTTGCGCCGACAGAAGCAGCGCAATGAAAATGAAGAGCGCGCCGCAAAAATGCACGATCTTAGAATGGGTGCCAAACAGGCCAGCTACCCCGGAGCGCTCTCGGCCGTAAGCAACATTCAAATCGGCTGTTCGGGGTGGTATTACTGGCATTGGAACGGACGATTCTATCCCTCCGATCTTTCACGAAGCCAATGGTTTGCCCATTATCAGAAAAGTTTTCGAACCGTCGAGCTTAATGCCCCGTTTTATTCTTGGCCAACGCTCGCCACCATAAAGACATGGCTGCGCCAGGCAGATGACGCCTTCGTCTACACCGTGAAAGTATGTGAGTTAATTACGCACATCAAAGCTTTCGAAGGCACCCACGAACTGGTGCGGGACTTCGGCTATATTTCGGACGTGCTTGGAGACCATATGGGGTGCTTTTTGTTCCAGCTGCCTCCGCGCGTGCGCTACACAACGGAGATGCTGGATTTGATCCTCTGTCAGCTTGACCCGGCTCGACGGAACGTCGTCGAATTCCGGCATAAGAGCTGGTGGGATGATACTGTGTTTAGGAAGTTCGAGGCTGCCGGAGTGATCTTTTGTTCAACCAGCGGACCGCGGCTTCCTGATCAACTCGTCAAGACTTCGGACGACGTGTATTTACGTTTTCACGGCACCACCCAGTGGTATCGACATGACTATAGCGACGAGGAGCTGCTCGGATGGGTCGAGCGCATTAAAGCTAGTGGCGCGAAACGGGTCTGGGCCTATTTCAATAACGACCGTGATGCCAATGCAGTCAAGAACGCCGAGGCGCTTTGCCGACTGCTTGAAGCGCAGAACCCGATGGTGGGCAGCTAGAAAAGCAGGCATTTATCTTTGATAGGGTGGATCGTACGTGGCTGGCAATTTGTGGTGATGGCTTTGTCAGTCACGCCCTGCAAACCCGGCAGCTTGCTTAGCGATCATGTCGAAGTGGCTACCCTCGCTCGGTCACCGCAACGCGATTTCGGTGCTGCTCGTACTGCGAGCCTATTTTAGCCCCGGCAAGGATGGCCAATCCCATCGCGATAATGCTGGCCAGCAAGATAAGCCAGGGTCCAATTTCCCGATTTGATGGTCGGTGAATGCTCATAGCGACGACGATGGCACAAGGCCGATCTGGTTGGGCTGGGGTAGCACAGCTTGCGGGCGCTCGTCACTGTTGAGGGCAGCGCGGGTTTCATCTTCGCCCCAGCCGGCGGCTAGTGCCGAGGAAACCAGAATTTCCAGTCTCTCTGCTTCCGAGGCGTTTGACGTCTCATTGAGGCGATGCCTGGCGGTCTCGAGACACTGCTTGAGGTTGGCTTGCCGGGCAAACGGGTTGTCCGAGTAGGTCGGCGATGCGACGTAGGTCATTTGATGGCTCCTTTATTTTATCTCACAACGAGCAGCCGTCAGTCCGGTTCCACCCCGTATTCCGACATCATGCCGCCCAGTTCGGCAATTCGGGCCAAATTGGCAATACCGTTGAGATCGTTTAAGCTCAGCAACCGGGACCATTCGAACGGGGTGAGGAAGGCTGACAGCCTAACGAAGAAAGCCTTCGCGCCCGAACTCTTCCCAGCCGCGCAGTTTCGACGGTTCATCGTCGGCGCTCACCTCGGGCGGCGTCGGAGCTTTGCCACCCTTCTTGAGGGAGCGGGTCAGTTTCGCCTTCCAGGCCGCACGCCTTCTGTTTTCCGCCGCAGTTGCGGCGTCGTCTTCGCGCCATTCGTCGACGATACCGCGGTCGAGCATGTCCTCGACCGCCCGTGGGTCGAAGACATGAAAGGTTATCTTGCGTGCACGCCCACGAAGCTTCACCGTTCGGGTTCCAGCACTCGGCAGTCGGCCATCGTTGAGCCAGCGATGTCTCTCGGTTGTGGATATGGATAGGATTTCCTCAATTTCGCGAGGAATCACCGGGAGGCTTTCGATATTTTCAAGTGCCTCGGCGACGACTGCCGAGGCCCTGCGAAACTCGGCTTTCGCACATTCGGGCATTCCCAAGGTGAGAAAGCTACCGCTGAGATCAAGCGACTTGCGGCTTACGGAAGGCAATCGGGCTCTGATCTCGAGGAGGATCCCTTTGGCGCGCACGGATGACCCCAGCGTGGCCGCGGGAGGCAGCGCCCAGGTCTGGATCAGGTCTGAAGGGACATTCTTTCTCGTCTTTGACATCTGACTGTAGATGGGACTTCAAAGCAGAAGCGTCAACGACCAGGCCCGCTTAGGCGCCACTGGATATGCCGTGAATGGGAGGCCTTGGTCCCGACAAGCCCTCGAAGGATCATCGTCGGTAGCTGCACGTCGTTACTGAGCTCTTGGCGTTTCCCGAACAATCTGGCCAAGAACCGATCCAAGTTCGTCCAGATCGACCGGCTTCGTCAGATGGTGGTTGAAACCAGCCGCCGAAGCGAGGTCCTTATCCTTGCTCTGTCCCCATCCGGTCTGGGCGATGATCGGAATATCCTTGAATTCGCCGTCGGCTCTAAATGCGCGGCACACCTCGTACCCATCCATATGAGGCAAGCCGATGTCGAGAAGCACGATGTCGGGTTGGAAGGAGCGGGCCGCCTGAAGAGCTTCCCGTCCGTCATGAACGAGGTGATATTCGTATCCGATCTCCTCCACCATCCAGCCCACCACCTGAGCGACGTCGACGTTGTCATCGACAATGAGAACCTTTCCTGTCTGTTCAGAAACAGTTTCATCCACGCTCGGTCGGGCTTCAGGCGTGGTTTCCGCCGGAGCGGAAACGAGAGGCAGCCGAATGACAAAGCATGTGCCGGTTCCCGTTGGGCCAGCTTTTGCCTCTATCCGGCCGCCATGCAAGGTCACGAGCTGCTTCGAAAGAGAAAGGCCGATGCCCAGGCCGCCCTGGGAACGTGTCAGGTGATCCTCGACCTGGGTGAACAGCAGGAAGACATTTGAGCGCATATGCTCCGGAATGCCGATCCCGTTGTCGGACACCACGATGACGACCTCCGTTGTCTCCCGATAGGCTGTTATCTCAATCCGTCCGCCCTCAGGCGTGTACTTGGCCGCGTTGTTCAGCAGGTTTCCGACGACCTGGGAGAGGCGAGCGGGATCGCCATCGACCCATAGCGCTTCGCTTGGCAGGTCGGCCACAAACCTATGCCCGGCCGCATCGATCGCGGGTCGGCTTCCTTCAACCGCCAGATTGACGATGTCCTGGACTTTGACGGGTTCTCTGCGCAGCTCGATCTTGCCCTGGCTGACACGTGAAACATCGAGAAGATCATCGATCAGCCGCACCAGATGGGATAGCTGGCGATCCATCGTCGACCGAATTTTCTCCGCCTCGGCGCTGTCAGGCTTTCGATTCAGAATGTCGAGCCCGTGGCGAAGTGGTGCGAGTGGGTTGCGCAGTTCGTGAGCGAGCGTTGCAAGGAAGATGTCCTTCCTCTGGTCGGCTTCCTTCAACGCGGTTGCATGCGCTTCAAGCTCATCGCGCTGCATTGCCAGCTGTTGGCGCTGCCGATAGAGTTCAAAGAAAACCTCCGCCTTGCTGCGCAGAATGTCGGGCTCGATCGGCTTCTGGATGAAGTCGACGGCGCCAGCTTCATAGCCCTGGAAACGCCACGACCGGTCAGGGCTACCAGCGGTCACGAAAATAATCGGAACCCGCCGCGACCGTTCGTTTCCCCGCATGAGTTCGGCCAATTCAAAGCCGTTCATGCCAGGCATCTGCACATCGATCAGGGCGAGGGCGATATCGTGCTTCAGCAGAAGTTCCAGGGCTTCATCTCCAGAGCGCGCCTTCAGGAGCCTGAGACCCTCACGGCGCAAGAGCGCCTCCAGGGAAATGAGGTTTTCTTCGAGGTCGTCCACCAGGAGAAAGGACACGGGGTCCATGAGCTTACACCTTCTTCAGATATTCAGTGATCGCCGCAAGCGACATGATGTTTGCGCCCGGGCATGCCCGGATTGCCGCTTCGGGCATCGCCGGAGCAAAAGCGCCGTGAGGATTTTGGACAAGGGCTGTTCCACCAGCGTCGACAACTGCGCGCAGGCCCGCAGCACCGTCATGGTTGGCACCGGTCAGGACGATCGCTATCAGGCCCGAGCCGTAGACATCCGCGGCAGTTTCGAACAGCACGTCGATCGATGGGCGCGAGAACATGATCGGATCATCGCTGGACAAGGCCAGAGAGCCGACCGATTCCACGAGCAGGTGATAGTCGGGTGGTGCGAAGAATGCCGTTCCGGCCTTGATCGTTTCCTTGTCTTCGACCTCTCGGACATCGATGGCACATTTCGTGCGGAAGAGTTCGGCGAGAATGCTCCGCTTGTCAGGAGGCACATGCACCACAACGAAGATCGGCAGCGGAAATCCGTCTGGTAGTGCCGGCAGGATCACCGACAATGCTTCGAGCGCGCCTGCGGACGCGCCGATAACCACTGCTTCATGGCGCCGAACGCTCATCAGTCCGTCCTCTGATAGATCTTTTCCTCGCGCACAAACTCCTTGAACGACTTTGAATGCGACGAGAACCGGATGCTTTCCTTGGATCCAAGACCCAGAAAGCCGTTCCGCGGCAGGGAATCCTTGAACAAGCCAATCGCCCGATCCTGGAGGGACCGATCGAAATAGATCATCACATTGCGGCAGGAAACGAGGTTCATCTCCCCGAAGACTGCATCAGTGACCAGGCTGTGATCGGAAAAGACGACGTTGCGGCGCAACGTCTTGTCGAACGTCGCCCGGCCATAAGCGGCTGTATAATATTCCGACAGGGAAGATTTGCCCCCGGACTTTCGGTGGTTCTCGGTAAAGAGCTGGATCCGGTCGAGATCGTAGATCCCGCGCTCCGCAATCGCCAGGGCATCCTGGTTGATATCGGTGGCGTAGAATATCGTACGCTCTTCGAGACCTTCTTCCCGAAAGAGGATCGCCATCGAATAGAGTTCCTCGCCGCCGCTGCAGCCTGCGATCCACACCTTGAGGGAAGGATAGGTAAGAAGATGCGGGATCACCTGCTCCCTGATCGCCTTGAAGTAGGCGGGATCCCTGAACATCTCGCTGACCTGGACCGTGAGGTAATCGAGCAGTCGCGGAAGTGCTGACGGGTCGTGCAGGAGGTTTTCCTGCAGTGCCGAGTAGGTCGAAAAGCCAAGCTGCTCGCGCGCCTGCTTCAGCCGGCGCTTGATCGACGCCATGGCGTAGTTCCGGAAATCGTAGTGATAGCGGACATATAGCGCTTCGAGCAGCAACCGGATCTCGATATCCTCGACCTTGCCGATATGTATTTCGGTCACCGCGGCATCCATACGCGTACGAGTGAGAGGAGCTTTTCGACGTCGAGAGGCTTAGCCATGTAGTCGCTCGCACCCGCCTCAATGCACCGCTGCTGATCATCGGGCATGGCCTTTGCCGTCAACATTATGATCGGCAGCTTGTTCCAGGCGGCGTTCTTGCGGATCTCCCGGGTCGCCGCCAGACCATCCATGACGGGCATCATCACGTCCATGAGAACAAGATCGATAGCCTTCGCCGGGTCATCCCCGGACTTTGCAAGCGCATCGAGTGCTTCCTGGCCGTTGCGCGCAATCTGGATGACCGCGCCTTTCGGTTCGAGGATATTGGTGAGCGCATAGACGTTGCGCACGTCATCCTCGACGACGAGGATGCGGCGTCCCTCAAGGAGGGCGTCCCGGTTTCGGGCCTTGCGGATCATCTTCTGCTGCTCGTCGGGGAGTTCTGAGACGACCTGGTGAAGGAAAAGGGTCACCTCGTCCAGCAGGCGTTCCGGTGACTTTGCCCCCTTGATGATGATCGATTTCGAGTAACGCCTTAGTTTCTGCTCGTCGTCCGCAGACAGGACGCGTCCGGTATAGACGATGACAGGGGGGAAGGAGTGGTCGCCGTCCTGGCTGATGGTCTCCAGCAGCGAATAGCCGGATGCGTCAGGCAAGGACAGATCAAGCACGATGCAGTCGAAGGTCTGTTCCTTCAGGAGCTTCAGGCATTCGGCAGCCGTCCCGGCGCTGACCGTTTCGACGTCATGCGACGTCAAGAGCTTCGCGACGGCCTCCCGCTGGACCTCGTTGTCTTCGACAATCAGGACGCGGTGCATTCGTTGAGAAAGCTTCGACTCCAGCTTTGCGAGCACCTCGATCAATTGCTCCCGCTTGACCGGCTTGAGCATGTAGCCAACGGCGCCAAGCGACAACGCGGTTTCCACATTATCGTTGGCCGATACGATATGGATCGGGATATGACGGGTCCGCACGTCCCGCTTCAGCCTGTCCAGCACCGATAGTCCCGATTGATCGGGCAAACCGACATCGAGGACGATCGCGCTCGGCATGTACTGTTTAGAGAGAGAAAGAGCCTCCTGCGCTGTGCCGGCGACCACGACACGGAAACCCATTTCCCGGGCAATGTCCCTGAGGATAGCGGCAAAGCTGTGATCGTCTTCGATGACAAGGAGAAGGTGTCGTTCGTCTAAGGGTGCGGCGCGGTCGTCTTCGATGATTTGACGACGCGGCGGCTGCGGGATAGCTGTGGTGTCGACCGACGCTGATGAAACCGAGACGATTGGCGCGGCAGAACTAATATCGCGCGGCGCGACCTTCGCGGGGTCGTAGGACTGGGGCAGCACGATTGTAAACGTGCTCCCTTGTCCCTCCCGGCTCGCGAGATGGATGCTGCCACCGAGAAGGCGAACAAGCTCCCGGGAAATCGACAGCCCGAGACCTGTTCCGCCATATCTGCGGCTGATCGTTCCATCGGCCTGGTGAAACGCCTCGAATATGCTTTTCTGCTGTGTTTCTGCGACGCCGATGCCGGTGTCACGGACGGCGAAGGCGACGTGACCGCGAGCTTCAGGCTTGACCGTGATCGTCACGCTTCCTCGCTCGGTGAACTTGAATGCGTTGGATAGCAGGTTTTTCAGAACCTGCTCGAGCTTTTGCGGGTCGGTTTCGATGACGCTCGGGGCGTCTGCGGTGACGTCGACATGGAACTCCAATTCCTTGCTTTGAGCAACGGGATCGAAAAGATGTGAAAGGTTGTTTGTCAGTCTCTCGATCGAAAGAGGCTCCGGCTTTATGTCGACATGCCCGGCTTCGATCTTCGAAAGGTCTAGAATATCGTTGATCAGGTTGAGAAGGTCGTTGCCTGAGGATTGGATCGTCTGGGCGTACTTGACCTGCTCCTCCGTCAGGTTCTCCTCAGCATTGTCGGCAAGCAGCTTGGCGAGGATCAGGGAGGAGTTCAGCGGCGTTCTGAGTTCATGCGACATGTTCGCGAGGAAGTCTGACTTGTAGCGGCTCGCCTGTTCGAGCTCGCGGGCCTTCAGTTCCACCGAAGCATTGACCTGCTCCAGGCTGTCCCGCTGGATTTCCAGTTGCCGCGCCTGTTCCTCGAGCTGCGAGTTGGTTTGCTCCAGTTCAACCTGCTGCTGCTCCAGCCGGGCCTGCGATTCCTTGAGCGCGCGGCCCTGTTCCTCGAGTTCCTCATTGGAAACGCGCAGTTCCTCGCTCTGAACCTGAAGCTCTTCCGATTGCCGCTGCGTTTCCTCCAACAGTTTCTGGAGCTCAGTGCGATAGTTCGCCGAGCGTATTGCGGTTGCGATGGAGGATGACGCATGCTCCAGAAAGTACAGGACGTGTTCGGGGACCTTGCGGAGGAAACCGAGTTCGATGACAGAGTTGACGGTCTCATCGAGAACAGCCGGCGAAATCACCAGATGCCGTGGCTTGTCCTGACCGAGTGCCGATCCAAAGGCCAGATAGCCGTCGGGAACGTCATCGACGAGAAGTGTCCTGCGTTCGGCGGCTGCCTGGCCCAGCAATCCTTCTCTTCCGCTGAACCGTGCAGGGATGGACACACCCGCGGGGACGCCATAGGTGGATGCCCGTCGATACCAATCCTGATCGCCGACGAAGATTGCTCCGGCGACAGCTCCCGCATAACGCGCCATGAACTCGAGAATGCTGTTGCCGAGCTGATCGGTCTGCTGGTCGCCCATCATGGCGGTGGCGAGACCCAGCTGGCCCGTCCTCAGCCACTCCTCATGTCGGCGCGCCATCGTTGCCCGGCGGACCATGACGCCGATGGCAATGGTCAGGACGATGCCGAGGGCTGCTGCAAGCATGCTGGTCACCAGCGCCGTATTGTAGGCGCTTTCCATCTCGGCGAGCCGTGCTGCACGGAGGTTAGTCTCCTCCTCAGTCATGGCGCCGAGTTGAGCTCGCACGGCATCCATTTCGATCTTGCCGCGGTCGGAGTTGACAAGGGCAAGCGCCGGCTCCAGACCCTGCGAGCGCCTCATGTCGATCGTTTCCTTGAGTTCCGCGAGCTTCGCATCCACGTGCTGTCGGAGCATAGGCAGTCGGCGCTGTTGTTCGGGATTATCCTTCGTGAGATCCGCGATCTCGGCAATCCGCTGCGGAATACTGGTCAGGGCCGCCTGGTAGGGGTCCAGATACCGCTCATCGCCGGTAAGGACGAAGCCTCGCTGCCCGGTTTCTGCATCCTGGATACTGGAAAGCACCTTGCTCAGGCCTAAGATGACCTCGTGCGTATGCACGATTCTCGCGTTGTTCTCGCGTAGCGACCGCAGATTGAAGGTCCCGATCGCGCCGCTGATGACGAAGAAGGCGACTGCGGTGGCCAAGGCGAGCGCCACGGCGGGCTCAAGGCTGGATTTGAGCCTGTTGGTGGACACTGCGGCATGCGACATGAATTGCTCTCGCGAATGTGTGACGGTTCCGAATATCCCAGCTTGCGCGCCGAGCACACAGTCGGATCAAGAGGAATGTCGGCGCGAGATAATGCCCTGACACGAAACGTCAATGCGAGATTTCGCATGTTTTCGACTGCCGGGCCCAATGCATCCGGTCACTCCAATGCAATGTATGGGGCCAGGCATCCCGCAAGCGCCATAGGCGGAGCGCCGACGACGTCAGGCTCCGACGGGCGATGGTCGGTTGATGTCCTCCCTCGTCAGCTGATTCACCTTCGCAGAGCGAAGACCCCTCTGTGGAACATTTCGGCATTTAGCTGGTTTTCTCTTTGCAGCGCTCCGCCGACACGCTGGGGGACCTTGCATCGCCCATTATGAAGGTCCGCGACAGGCCCGGCGAAGATCTTCAGATCCGCCGGGCTTTTCATTTGGCCTATGGAACCTTCGACAATCCTATCGGTTTCTGCTTCGCAATGTCCTGACAGGCGCAGTGCAAAGCTGGCTCCAATCCTTCTTGGACGCCAGAAGGCCCGGTTGCTCCCGCTGCCGGGCCTTTTTCAGTCGGGTTTGTTAGCCCTGCCCGAGCGGCGGAGATTTCCCCTGCAGGCTCGCCTGAAACCGATCTGGATTGGGAAGTCAGGGAGCGCAATCGAGGGGAGGTCCACGCAAAAATTTGGCGATGACACCTGAGTCGCCATGGCCTTGACTCTTTAGCGCGGAACGCTGCCCATCATGCTGCAACCTGATCCTAGGCGACAGCTATCTTACGCAGTCGAGCTTTCCCCTGCCAAGGGTCGGTCGGTCCGTCCTGATATCCTTGGGCCTGTGGCAATCTTCCTGGTTCGTGGAACCTGTCTGCGAGGCGTCGATGTTTTTTCTGTCGGCAGATCTACCGAAGCCGTCCGGATTGGTGATGGCTTCCTCTGAAGGGATAGAACTGTGGCTGCCAAATATCGGCCCGGCCTCATCGGGCAGGGACTGGGCATGAGCGTTCAGGGAAAGGCCAAGACCAGCGGTCAAGATCAGATAGGCTGCGAGGTGGAACCGGCGCATGGGCGTTTCTCCTTTGGAGACAAACTCTGCACCGGGGGGTGCTGTTCCCGAAAATCGTCCGGAAGCGGTGACTGACGTCGCGTGCCTGTCGCGCGGAACTCACCAGACCCAGCCTAACGTCCGCGTTAATCCGGGAGCGACTGAGTCGCTCTAACGCCCGAAATGACGCGATGGGCCAACAACTGACATCGGAGGCTCACCTACTTTAATGCAGCTTCGATGGCGTTAACCAAGTCGTTTTCCGTGAAGGGTTTCAAGATTATTCGCCAGTCCTTCAGTTCCTTCAGGGGGCCTCGATCGCTATAGCCGGTCATGAGGATGACTGGCAAAGTTGGCCGCATCGCGCGGATCGCTTTCGCAAGCTCACCGCCGCTCATTTCCGGCATCGCGAAGTCCGCGAGAACGACATCTATTTCTTGATTCCTTGCGAGCAGCCGGAGCGCTTCATTGCCGCTCTCCGCTGACGCCGATGCATATCCGAGAAACTCGAGTATCCTGACCGTGGATTTGAGGACAGCCTTGTCATCGTCCACGACCAAAACACGCAACCTCTTGGAAGTCTGCGCACGGTTGCTCGCATCAACAACGTCCGCCTGGTCATCAGAAACGTCGGCCGCAGCGCGCGGCAGGAAAATCGTGACCGCAGTGCCTCGGCCGAGGCCTGTCTCGATGCGCACGCCGCCACAGGATTGTTTGGCAAAACCGAAGACTTGCGCTAATCCGAGGCCTGAACCCTTTCCCGCTTCTTTCGTCGTAAAAAAGGGCTCGAACACATGTGGCAGCACCTCGTCTGGGATGCCGATGCCGGTATCCTTGACGGCGAGCGCTACGTAGTCTCCCGGCAACGGCTGTTCCGGCCGGGAGGGCGCGCTTTCGATCATGGTGTTGAACGTCTCGACGGTCAGAGTGCCGCCCGGCTGCATCGCATCCCTGGCGTTGATGGCGAGGTTGAGGACGATCATCTCGATCTGGTTTGGATCGACCAAGGCGGGCCAGAGATCCGGGGCAAATCTCGTTTTGAATTGCAACGTGCCGCCCAAGATGACCCTGAACAGATTGTCCATCCCGACGAGCTTGCTGTTGAGATCGACCTTGTGGGGTTCAAGCTGTTGTTGCCGCGAAAAGGCGAGGAGTTGCGCAATGAGTTTCGCGCCGCGCTCAGCAGCGTTCCGAATCAATTCGACGCCTTCCTGATCGTCAGGTCCTTGCACTGTGCGGGAAAGCAGATTCGCATTGGTGAGCACGACACTGAGCAGGTTGTTGAAATCGTGCGCCACGCCTGACGTGATCTGCCCGATCGCATCGAGCCGCTGCAACTGCTGGACCTCGGCTTCGGCGACCTCTCGTTTCTCCATCTGAGAGCGCAGCTGCCGGTTGGCTTCCTGCAGTTCGCGCGTCCGCTCTTCAACGCGACGTTCGAGCCTTCCTTCAACAAGCTTGTGGTCGGTGACCTCCAGAGCGATGCCGAAAAACGAAACCGGCGTGTTGTTCTCGAAACTGGTCTGCCCACGCGTCGCGATCCAACGTTCCACGCCGTCGGCTTTTCCTATTACCCTATATTCGACTTCATAGACTCCATCGCCCCGCGGGTCGACGCACCGCTCGATCGCAGCCTCGACCCGCGCCTGATCGCCTGGATGAATGCCGGCCCTCCACACCTCGTAATCGACAGGCGCGCCTGCAGCCAGGCCCCACATTGCCCTCAGGGTGTCGTCCCACTGCAATTCATTGGTTTGGGGATTCCATTCATAGCGGCCAAGCTTCACGAGATCGACCGCCGCCTGCAGCCTCGCCTCGCTTTGGCGCAAGGACGCTTCGGTTTGCGCTCGCTCGAGCAGGTCGGCCGCTTCCCGGGCCAGCACATCGAAGCGGCTGAAATCACTATTGCTGGGCTCGTGCGGCTCCCGCCAATGGGTCGAGACCATGCCGAGCGTGCGGCCGTTGCGAGACCGCAGCGGCGTCGACTGGACTGCGCGCAGGTTGGAGAGGCGGTAGGCCTCCAGGCCCTCGGTCCCCGCCATGAAGGCGCAGGTCTCGGTGTCGCTGACGAGCACGCGCCGTCCTGTCTTCAGCGCCTCGCCGCACGTGCTCGCCGTGTTGCAGTCGACGCGATCCCAGAACGTGGCCGCGTCCGGATGAAAGCCTCGCCCGGCCAGCAGTTTCAAAATCCCCGTATCAGGCTCAAATATCTGCATGCTCGCGGCCTGTGAGCGCATCACCACGATGGCCGCATCGAGAATCCGCTCGTAGAGAAGCTCAGGGCGGTTGGAGAGCAGCTCCAGGCTGACCTGCTGGAGCTGACGGGCGACTTCGTGCTCTTGTGCGAGTTGGGCCTCGCTCTCGCGCAGCGCCCGTTCTGCATACAGTCGCTCGGTGATGTCTCGCGCGATTTTTGACGCGCCGATGACCCTGTCCGCCGTATCCATCAAGGGCGACACTGTGAGTGAAACATCAACCGGACTTCCGTCTTTACGCCTGCGAACGGTTTCGTAGGAACCAATGCGTTCGCCTCTGCGGACGCGATCAAGAATTGCGGTTTCTTCGTTGTGGCGATCCGGGGGAATCAGAATCATAATCGGCTGGCCGATGACTTCCTCGGCCATGTAGCCGAAGATTCGCTCCGCGCCCCCGTTCCAACTGGTGATCATGCCATTCAGGTCTTTGCCAACGATTGCGTCGTGACTGGACTGGACGATGGAAGCGACTCGCTGCGCCGCGTTCAGGGTGAGCAAAGTCTGATAGGCGGTCGCCGCGAAAACGCCCAGGTTGGTCATCACGCGCAAGTCTTCCGCATCGAAGCGGCGACTGGTGTCATGCGCGACGATCCAGATTGTGCCGACTGCTTCATCCTTGATGAAGAAGGGAATCAGGAGCGCTTCCTCAAGAACGGGCCTGATGGGCTCCCAGTAGGGGAAATCGACTTCGGGATGTGAGCAGATCATGGCGACGCCTTGGTCCAGGACCGTGCCGCAAGGACCAAAGTTGCGCGGTGTTCCGCCGTTTACGTGACTGGCCCACTGCCCGGCGATGGCGCGCCAATGAAAATTACTCTTCCCGTCCCCTTCCTCCAGGAGGCTGAGCCCGGCAGAGTGCGCGCGACACAGACCTAACGCGGAATCGACGAGCTTCTGCAAGATGCCTTCGGGCGAGCGTGCTAATTCCTGCGCCAAGGCGATCAGTGCCTGGTTCTCTGCGCCGTAGTCGGCCGGACGCGACGGACGCCGCCGCAACTCCTCCGCCAAAAGCATGGAACGCAGGTTAGGTTTGAGCTTGCGGCCACTAGCTGTGGTGCGCCGCTTCACCGACTGCTTCCCTTGCTCGGCTCGCACTTCAATCACCTAACACTGGGACCGCGTCCCCGAGCAGTAACTTATATCTCGGGCGGTTCGCCCATCCTAACTTGAGATACATGTAAAATTGCTGATGCTCTTTCGCATGCACAATTCGCGTGTGTACCCTGCCCGGGACGCACCGGTTCGTGCGCAGGCTGAAGGAAACCCCGCCCACCGCGCACGTCTGCTGTAGGTCATGAACGACAAAACTCAAGGTCAGTATAGCGGGTCCGCCTTCAGGTGCATAGCGATCAGTTGAGCCTGGCTGCCAAGCTGTGATTCAAGCTTGCAAACCGGAGTGCTGCCCAACAAATCCCGCGGCGTGCCGCGGGTGAGCGACCGTCGTATCGTCAATGGAGCGATTTCTACCACCAACGCCAATGCGAACGCAGCACTACTCGCTGCGCACCGGTGCGGCCGGTCGCGTCAAACAAGGATATGTCTGCTATCGAACAAAGGGTGGGACCCTGCTTGATCGGCCAACCAAACTGCCCATACCAATCTTTCTCAGGAGCACTAGATCCAAGCGATCGGTGGAGGGAATCTCATGGGAAGTCAAGGTGGTGAGGTGCAGCGTGACAGTACGGGAGGGTACAGGCTCCCCGACCCCGAACCAGCCGCCATCGCTCTCAGTGACGCAAGTGCACTTCTAGAGACACTTACGGCAGTAAGACGAGGCGACTTTTCGGTCAGGATGCGATCCGACCTGACCGGCGTCACCGGCAAGGTCGCCGATGCCCTCAACGATATCATTGCCGCCAACCAGCGGATGGCCCATCAGCTCGAGCATGTCGGTCAGGTCGTAGGCCGCGAGGGTCGCACGAGCACCCGGGTCCGCTTCGGCCTTTCTGATGGCTCATGGTCTGACATGGAGCGGTCGATCAACCACCTCATCGACGATCTTGTCTGGCCGACGACGGCGGTTACCCGGACGATTACAGCCGTCGCCAAGGGCGACCTCTTGCAGACAGTGCCTCTCGACGTCGATGGCCGGCAGCTGCAGGGCGAGTTCCTGCGCTCGGCGGATATTGTCAACACGATGATCAAGCAACTCGGCGTTTTCACCTCCGAGGTGACCCGCGTTGCCCGTGAAGTCGGCACGGACGGTAAGCTCGGCGGCCAGGCTCAGGTCCCCGAAGTGACCGGCGTGTGGAAGGACCTGACGGAAAGCGTCAACTCGATGGCGTCGAACCTTACGGCCCAGGTTCGAAACATCGCCGAGGTCACGATCGCGGTTGCCAATGGCGACCTTTCCAAGAAGATCACCGTCGACGTGCGGGGCGAGATCCTGCAGCTCAAGGAGGCCATCAACACGATGGTAGACCAGCTGCGCTCCTTCGCATCGGAGGTGACCCGCGTTGCCCGCGAGGTCGGGACGGAAGGCAAGCTCGGCGGCCAGGCGCTGGTGCCGGGTGTCGCAGGCACCTGGAAGGATCTGACGGACTCGGTCAATGCCATGTGCGGCAACCTGACGGCCCAGGTCCGCAATATCGCGCAGGTGACAACAGCAGTGGCGCGCGGTGACCTTTCACGCAAGATCACCGTCGACGTTTCCGGCGAAATCCTGGAGCTGAAGGAAACCATCAACACGATGGTCGATCAGCTGAACGGTTTTGCCGGCGAAGTGACGCGTGTCGCGCGCGAAGTCGGTACCGAAGGTCGACTTGGCGGCCAGGCGCAGGTCCCTGGTGTTGCCGGGACCTGGAAGGACCTCACCGACAATGTCAACTCGATGGCGTCGAACCTGACCGCGCAGGTGCGCAACATCGCTGACGTCTCGACCGCGATTGCCAGCGGCGACTTGTCGAAGAAGATCACGGTCACGGTGTCAGGCGAAATCCTGGAGCTGAAGGAAACCATCAACACGATGGTGGACCAGCTGAACGCTTTTGCTTCTGAGGTGACGCGCGTTGCGCGCGAGGTCGGCACGGAGGGCAGGCTCGGCGGACAGGCAAACGTCCGCGGGGTTGCCGGAACCTGGAAGGATCTTACCGAAAACGTCAACTCGATGGCCGGCAACCTGACTGCCCAGATGCGCAATATCGCCGAGGTCTCGACCGCAATCGCCAATGGCGACCTGTCGAAGAAGATCACCGTCGACGTGAAAGGCGAAATCCTTGAGCTGAAGGAGACAATCAACACGATGGTCGATCAGCTGAACGCCTTTGCCTCCGAGGTGACGCGCGTTGCGCGCGAGGTCGGCACGGAAGGCCAGCTCGGGGGCCAGGCCAATGTCCGCGGCGTTGCCGGGACCTGGAAGGATTTGACCGATAGCGTCAACTCGATGGCCTCGAACCTGACTGCGCAGGTCCGTAACATCGCCGAGGTCGCGACCGCGGTCGCGCAAGGCGACCTATCGAAGAAGATCACGGTCACAGTGTCCGGCGAAATCCTGGAGCTGAAGGAGACCATCAACACGATGGTGGACCAGCTCAACGGCTTTGCCGGCGAAGTAACCCGCGTCGCCCGCGAAGTGGGCACCGAGGGAAGGCTGGGAGGCCAGGCAAACGTGCTTGGCGTTGCCGGCACCTGGAAGGACCTGACCGACAGTGTGAACTCGATGGCGGGCAATCTGACGGCGCAGGTGCGCAACATCGCCGAAGTCTCGACGGCGATTGCCAATGGCGACCTGTCGAAGAAGATCACGGTTTCCGTTTCAGGCGAAATCCTGGAGCTCAAGGAAACCCTGAACACCATGGTGGACCAGCTGAACCGGTTTGCCTCGGAGGTGACGCGTGTCGCGCGTGAAGTCGGCACCGAGGGCAAGCTCGGCGGCCAGGCGCAGGTGCCGGGCGTTGCCGGCACCTGGAAGGACCTGACAGAGAACGTCAATTCCATGGCCTCCAATCTCACGGGCCAGGTGCGCAATATCGCCGAAGTCACCACGGCTGTGGCAAGGGGCGACCTGTCACGCAAGATCACCGTCGACGTGAAGGGCGAAATCCTCGAGCTCAAGAACACTATCAACACGATGGTCGACCAGCTCAATGCCTTTGCGGGCGAAGTCACGCGTGTTGCACGTGAAGTTGGTACCGAAGGCAAGCTCGGCGGCCAGGCGCAGGTTTCAGGTGTCGCCGGCACCTGGAAGGACCTGACGGACAGCGTGAACTCGATGGCCGGAAATCTGACGGCCCAGGTCAGAAACATCGCGGAGGTGGCAACCGCCATCGCCAATGGCGACCTTTCGCGCAAGATCACCGTCGATGTGCGCGGCGAAATCCTGCTGCTCAAGGACACCCTCAACACCATGGTGGACCAGCTGCGGTCTTTTGCCGGCGAAGTAACGCGCGTTGCGCGCGAGGTCGGCACCGATGGACGGCTGGGTGGCCAGGCGGTGGTTCCAGGTGTTGCCGGCACCTGGAAGGACCTGACCGACAACGTCAACCTTCTCGCGGCCAACCTGACGACACAGGTCCGCAACATCGCCGAAGTGACGACAGCTGTCGCGCGCGGCGACCTGTCGCGCAAGATCACCGTCGACGTAAAGGGCGAAATCCTCGAGCTGAAGAACACCATCAACACGATGGTGGATCAGCTCAATGCTTTTGCAGGCGAGGTGACCCGCGTTGCCCGAGAAGTGGGGACCGAAGGCAAGCTCGGTGGCCAGGCGCAGGTGCCCGGTGTGGCTGGCACCTGGAAGGACCTGACCGATACCGTCAACGTCATGGCGCTCAATCTGACCGAGCAGGTTCGCGGTATCGTCAAGGTGGTCACGGCGGTTGCCAATGGCGACCTGAAGCAGAATCTGACGGTTGCCTCGAAAGGCGAAGTGGCAGCGCTCGCCGAGACCATCAACAACATGACCAATACGCTTGCCACCTTCGCCGACCAGGTCACGACGGTGGCCAGAGAAGTCGGCGTCGAGGGTCGGCTTGGCGGTCAGGCAAATGTCCCTGGCACTGCCGGTACCTGGAAGGACCTGACTGGCAACGTCAACCTGCTCGCTGCCAACCTGACGACGCAGGTGCGCGCGATTGCCGAGGTCGCGACCGCCGTCACCAAGGGCGATCTCACCCGATCGATCCAGGTCGAGGCCCGCGGCGAAGTGGCGGAGCTCAAGGACAACATCAACACCATGATCGACAACCTGCGCCTGACGACCGAGCGCAATACCGAGCAGGACTGGCTGAAGACGAACCTGGCGCGCTTTACGAACATGCTGCAGGGCCAGCGCGACCTGACGCTGGTCGGCAAGATGCTGCTCTCGGAACTGGCGCCTCTCGTCGGCGCGCATCAGGGCGTCATCTACCAGGTCGATGATGGGCAGCAGCCTGTTCTCTCGCTGCTGTCGGTCTATGCGGAGGGCATCGAGGCTGCGCATCCGGCGCGGCTCGAATTTGGCCAGGGGCTGGTGGGTCAGTGCGCGAGCGATGCCAGACGTATCCTGGTCACCGATCTTCCCGGTAATGTCGTTCCGATCAGTTCCGGTGTGTTCTCGGTCCTGCCGAGAAGTGCGATCGTCCTGCCGGTTCAGTTCGAAGGGCAGGTCAAGGCGGTCATCGAGCTTGCCTCGGCGGGGAGTTTCACGGCGCTGCAGCTTTCCTTCCTCGACCAGCTGACCACCTCCATCGGCATCGTGCTGAATTCGATCGAAGCGACGATGCAGACGGAAGGCCTGCTCAAGCAGTCGCAGCAGCTCGCCGCAGAACTTCAGACCCAGCAGCGCGAGCTGCAGCAAACCAACGAACAGCTGGAACAGAAGGCTCAGCAGCTCGAAGAGCGCAACGTCGAGGTCGAGGGCAAGAACCAGGAGATCGAGCAGGCTCGTCATGCGCTGGAGGAAAAGGCGGCCGAACTGGCGCTGACCTCGAAGTACAAGTCGGAATTCCTGGCGAACATGTCGCACGAACTGCGCACGCCGTTGAATTCGATCCTCATCCTCGGCCAGCAACTCGGGGAAAACCCGGATGGCAATCTCTCGGCAAAGCAGGTGGAGTTCGCCAGGACGATCCATGGGGCGGGCACCGATCTCCTCAACCTGATCAGCGACATCCTTGATCTCTCCAAGATCGAATCCGGCACCGTCTCTGTCGACGCGGAAGAGATTTTCATCAGCAACCTGCTTGACGTGATGGCCAGACCCTTCCGGCATGAGGCCGACAATCGCGGACTGTCCTTCTCGGTCGATATTGGGACGGATGTCGCAAGAAGCATCATCACCGACTCGAAGCGCCTCCAGCAGATCCTCAAGAACCTGTTGTCGAACGCCTTCAAGTTCACGGCCCAGGGCGGTGTGACGCTGCGGGTTGCAGCGGCGCGGGGCGGCTGGTCGCCGGATCATCCCTCATTGAAGCATGCGCCTTCTGTCATCGCCTTCGAGGTAACAGACACGGGGATCGGCATTCTTCCTGAAAAGCAGCGCATCATCTTCGAGGCGTTCCAGCAGGCGGATGCCTCGACCAGCCGGCAATATGGCGGCACGGGCCTTGGCCTTGCCATCAGCCGTGAACTTGCGAACCTGCTTGGCGGTGAGATCCAGCTTCGCAGCCAGCCTGGTGTTGGAAGCACTTTCATTCTTTATCTGCCTCTGACCTTTGTCGGGGCGGGCATTGCGACGCCGAAAGCGGCTTCCACGTCAAGCAATGTCGTGCAGCTGTCGGAGGCCATGGCGGGCCGACGTGCTGACAGGGCCGGCGACCATGTCGAAGACGACCGGCAGACCATCACCTCTGCCGACACGGTTCTGCTTGTCGTCGAGGATGACGCCCACTATGCGCGCGTCCTGGTCGATCTTGCCCGTGACAACGGCTTCAAGGTTCTGTTGGCGACGCGCGGCAGTGACGCACTTGCCCTGGCGCAGGAGTATCAGCCGGCCGCGATCTCGCTCGACATCTTCCTTCCCGACATGCTGGGCTGGACGGTGTTGAGCCAGCTAAAGCAGAATTCAAAGACGCGGCACATCCCGGTCCAGATCATCAGCCTCGACGAAGACCGGCAGCATGGTCTGACCCGCGGTGCCTACGCCTTCATGAGCAAGCCCACCACGCCGGAAGGGTTGGGGAAGGCCCTGTCGCAGCTGAAAACCTTTGCGCAGCCGAGGCGCAAGCGGCTGCTGCTGGTGGAGGATAACGAAGCCGAGCGTATCAGCGTCACGGCGCTGCTCGAACATGACGATATCGACATTGCAAGCGTCGGCACCGGACGGGATGCTCTCGCTGCCCTGAAGGATGACGCAGCCGACTGCGTTGTGCTTGATCTGTCGCTACCAGACATGTCGGGCTTCGAGGTCCTCGAGAAGATGCGCGATGATGCCGAGATCGGCGAGATTCCGGTTGTGGTCTTCACCGGCCGGGAACTCTCCCCGGAAGAGGATGCGCGGCTTCATAGCATGGCCCGCAGCGTGGTTGTGAAGGGGGTTGAATCGCCCGAACGCCTGCTCGATGAGACAGCACTCTTCCTGCATCGTGTCGTCGCCGACATGCCCCGGGAAAAACAGGCGATGCTCGAGGAACTGCACAGTTCCGACGAGGATCTGATTGGCGAGACCGTCCTGCTTGTCGACGATGATGCGCGCAACATCTTTGCACTGAGCAGCGTGCTGGAACGTCGCGGCATGAAGGTTCTGACGGCGACCACGGGCAGCGAGGCGATCGAGGTCATCCAGAGGGAGCCTGATGTCGCGATCGTGCTGATGGATATCATGATGCCTGGGATGGATGGCTACGAGACAATGCAGGTTATCCGTTCGGACCCGAGCTTCCGGCGCCTGCCGATCCTGGCACTGACAGCAAAGGCGATGAAAGGAGACCGCGAGAAATGTCTGGAAGCGGGAGCGTCGGACTATCTGGCAAAGCCTGTCAACACCGAGCAGCTGCTGTCGGCGCTGCGCATGTGGCTGCATCGCTGAGGATAGTGTCATGAGCCCAGTCAATATCCTTCTCGTCGATGACCAGCCCGCAAAACTCCTTAGCTATGAGGTGATCCTCCAGGACCTCGGCGAAAACCTCATGAAGGCCCAGTCGGGCCGGGAGGCTCTCGAGTGTCTGCTGCGCAACGAGATCGCAGTGATCCTGGTTGACGTCTGCATGCCTGAGCAGGACGGCTTCGAGCTGGTGAGCATGATCAGGGAGCACCCCCGCTATCAGAATACCGCGATCATCTTCGTCTCTGCCGTGATGATGGCTGAGCCGGACCGTCTGCGGGGTTACGAGGCCGGAGCAGTCGATTACGTCTCCGTCCCGATCGTTCCCGAGGTGCTGCGCGCCAAGGTGCGGGTGTTTGCCGATCTTTTCCGGAAGACCCGCGAACTGGAACGTCTGAATGCCGATCTTGAGGCGCGGGTGCAACAGCGCACGGCGGAGCTTGAAGCATCCTCGACGGAGCTGCGCCAGCTGAACGAGGATCTCGAGCGGCGCATCGACCAGAAGACGCGCGAACGCGAGGATGCGCTGGCGCAGCTCTTCGAAGCCCAGAAGCTCGATACGATCGGCCAACTGACCGGCGGTGTCGCCCACGATTTCAACAATCTCCTGATGGCGATATCAGGAAGCCTCAACCTTTTGAAAAAGCGACTGCCGTCCGATGAAAAGAGCGAGCGCCTGATTGGAAATGCGATGCAGGCCGCAGAGCGTGGCTCGGCGCTGACGCAGCGACTTCTTGCGTTCGCCCGCCGTCAGGATCTGAAGCCCCAGGCCGTCAACTTCGAGCGGCTGTTCGACAGCGTCGAAGACCTGCTGAGCAAGGCTGTCGGCCCCCAGATCGCGATTGCGCGGCGGATCCCCAAGGAGCTGCCGCCAATACTGGTCGATGGCAACCAGCTTGAACTGGCTCTGCTCAATCTGTTCGTCAACGCGCGGGACGCACTGGGGCAGGGCGGAACCGTGACGGTGACGGCCCAGTCAATGGATGGCGAGGATCGTCCGACGTCGCTGAAGGAGGGCCGCTATATCAGGATATCGGTCTCCGACGACGGCGAGGGAATGGATGAGGCGACCTTGTCGCGCGCCACTGAACCGTTCTTCACGACCAAGGGGGTAGGAAAGGGGACGGGTCTTGGGCTTTCAATGGTCCATGGGCTAGCAGCGCAATCTGGAGGCGTTCTGCAGGTATCAAGCATCGCAGGCCAAGGCACGACCGTATCGCTCTGGTTGCCTGTCGCTGACACCGCGGAGGAGCCGATGTCTGCGACGGAGCAGCGTGCCATGGCAAGCGCCTCGGATGTACCTGCATCGCTGAGCGTCCTCGTCGTCGATGATGACGCGCTTGTCCGGTTAGGAACCGTCGCGATGCTTGAAGATCTCGGTCATACTGCCTTGGAAGCCGCATCGGCCTACCAGGCGCTGGATCTGCTGGCTGCCTCCTCCCGCGTGGACCTCGTTGTCACCGATCATGCCATGCCCGCAATGACAGGTGCGGATCTGGCGCGGCAGATCTTCGCGTCCCACCCCGGTTTGCCGGTCATTCTTGCCTCGGGCTATGCAGACCTCCCTGATGATCCAGCCTATGTCGGTATGTTGAGGATGACAAAGCCCTTCACCCAGGAACAGCTTCGTGACGCGATCGAACGGGTGCGGCTGGAAAGGGTGGCAGCGGCGTGAATCTCAGGCGGACGTTCTCCTCCGGTCGTATGGTCAGGTTGAAACGATCAGGGAGAGACATATGTTGCGGCCGAAGCTGCTGATCCTGATCATGGCGATCATTTTCCTGCTTATCGTGGCGCTGGCGATGTGGTGGTAATCGCCCGGCACCGCCAGGGCCTTCATTTGGCTTTAAAAACCCCCATCAGATAGCAGGGATATGAATTGCGCTCTGTGCTTCAAATCAAAACCGAGTTGGCACACCGGTACCGAGATCCGCCTGCGTCGGGGGCTTTTATTCTTTGGTGGACCGTTATTGCGGTTCGGACGCGGTTTTGGCCCTCTCGATCCGCTTGGCGACGTCTATAGAGAGCACGTCGAAGAGAGGGACAAGGCGCTCGGCAGTATCGATCGCATTTTTTCCGATGCCGTGCTGATGATATTCCGCGAGCTGGGAAGAGGTGGCTTTAACCTGGACCGCTACTTTCCGTTCAATCGCTTGCAGTTCAGCAACTGTCAGATCAGGCTTCAAAAGCGTCGCCTGTAGTTCGCTATAGAGGCGCTCAGTCTCGGTGATTTGGCCAATCCAGTGCCCGCTGCGCGTTTGGGCTCTCGGCTCCACGGCTGTGGTTGATTGTCCCGAGCTATGGGTTGCTTTGCGGGGGCTGGAAGAGAGAGTTCGCCCTGATCCATCTGTCGGGCCATTTTTACCACTGCGCCTGAAAAGCTTATCGACTATCCCCATCATCGCCCCTGCGTATTGATGTTTATTGCTGTTCATTGCCTTGCAGGCGCGCTCGAAGCGAGTTGCGATGCTCCCCAACTCGATCCATGCCCCGCATATTAGACATCAATTCATTATTTTCCGTTGACGCCCCACAAATAGACTGCGGCGTGATGAGCCGATCCTCAGGTCGATAGACGATCAAGCTCAAAGCGTAGTGGACGAATTAACGCCCCTTCAAGGGTTGTTTAGGGGGTCCTTATGTTTCCGGCATCGCTCCTTCGAATATCGTAGAGGTGGTGTCCGGGGGTAGCCGCCTGTTCGAAGGCTGAGGGCACCAGCGCTGAGGTCTGAGCCGGGGTTATCGGTAATGGAGGCTGGTGTGTGGCGCATCAGACTGAAGTCTGACCATCGGAACCAGATTTCGTTCGACATGTTATCCGACAAGAGTTCAAAGGAACGACAATGTCAGGCGACTCGGACAGCAGTAAATTGGACTTGCGCACCACACCCCGAAGTTATCGTCGGGGAGGTGTTTGGATTTTTGTCACGATCGTGTTGATACTGGCAGTTGTCGCTTTTGCCTGGACGAAGGTTAGAGACGCGGTGATCGAAACGCCACAGACAACGAACCATAGCGCCTCCACTCCCTCGTCGACGCAGATGAGACCGTAAACTGCAGTCCAGGGGGCGGACCTGCTCGCACAGCCTCATCGACTTGCCCGTCATTTGCCTCGGGCTACCTGGATTTGTTTCATGATACACGCTTATGCGTGCGGAAGATCCAGCCATCCGCCAAGACAAACGTCGCGGCGCGTCGCTAGGCAGTTGGGAAAGGTGCCTGCTGGAGTGGAAAGCTCGCAAGCTGCCGGCGTGTTTCGATGCTTGTCCGTTACCTGAAGCCCTCGGCAACAGGGCTTTCTTTTCCCGCATCCGATTTCGCCCGGATCGAGTTGCGCCAGACCATTTCAGCCTTGAGGGTGATGGGCTGGACGACCGCCTGGCCATCGTCCTGCGGCATCTGGCTCAGCCAATTGACCGCCCTGGAGGCGATGTCTGCGATTGGTTGAGCAAAGGTTGTCAATGCGTAAGACGACCAGGACGCTTGCTCAATATCATCGAAACCCGCCACGCAGAGGTCGTCTGGGACGGACAAACCGAATTGGTGACGAGCGACATCCATGAAGCCACAGGCAATCAGGTCGGTCGCGCAGAATACCGCATCAGGACGTTCCTTGGCGGTCAGCATGCGGCGAGCGAGGACGCTGCCGGCTTCATAGCCGGTCCAACCATGGCGCTCCACAATCACCTCCATGCCCAAAGCGCGAGCCGCCGCAACGAAGCCTCTCTCACGCGCCATCAGGCTGGGTGTCCCAGCTTCGGAGTTGGCAAAGGCGAGACTTCTGCATCCAGCCCGCACGAAGGCGGTCACAACGCGCCCGCCCGCTTCGTAGTCGTCCAGATTTATGCGCAATGGACCTTGCTGATCGTCGTCGCGATTGATGAGAACCAGCCGTTGCCCGTTGCGCAAGCAAAGCTGAGTGATGGATCTGTCCGGCAACCCGGAAAGAATGATGGAAGCATCAGCACGATACCTAAGTGCCTGCTGCAAAGCGCGGTCAACGCTGCCGTCCGAACGATCCGTGTTGATCAGCATGGCAACCTTGCCCGCATTCTGCAGGTTCAGCGTCAGCTTTCCAAGGAGAGCCGATCGGTAGGGTGTCGCAACCTCGGAAACGATCAGGCACACGATGCCGCTTTCATTGCGCATCAAGCCGCGAGCGAGATGATTGACGTGATACCCAAGTTCCTCGGCTGCGAGCATAACGCGCTCACGGGTTTTCGTCGAAACGCTCGCGCCTGGTGTGAACGTCCGGGACACTGCCGATCGGGACACGCCGGCTTTCTCCGCGACCTCCCGTGCGCTTATGGTTGTGTGTTTCACAGCGGCCCTCTCTGCCCATCTCGCGACGCCATATTGCACATGAATGCAATGACAAGATCGTGCGAATTGCACCATAAACAGTTGACACAACAGCAAGGCAGATGCAACTGTTGCACACGCTTGCAAAGCGTGCGGCGTGGAGGCGTCGGTACATTTAGGAGGATACAATGAAGTCGGTTCAAATCGCCGCGACCATTATCGCCGCGGGTATATCTCTGTCTGCCTATTCGGCGCACGCCGCAGGAAATCTCAATCTTATCTGCTCCGCCGACGTCGTCATTTGCGAAATGATGAAGGACCGGTTCGAGAAAGAAACGGATATCACGGTGAACATGGTTCGGCTGTCTTCGGGAGAGACCTATGCCAAGGTTCGCGCCGAGGCGCGTAACCCGAAGACCGACATCTGGTGGGCGGGGACCGGCGATCCGCACCTGCAGGCCGCCACCGAGGGCCTTACTCAGGAATACAAGTCGCCGGTCCTCGATCAGCTACAGGACTGGGCGAAGAAGCAGGCAGAAAGCGCCAATTATCGCACCGTTGGCGTCTATGCCGGCGCGCTTGGCTGGGGCTACAACACCGACCTCCTGAAGAAGAAGGGGTTGAAGGAGCCGAAGTGCTGGGCCGACCTGCTGGATGCCTCCTACAAGGGTGAGATTCAGATCGCCAACCCGAACTCCTCAGGCACGGCCTATACGGCGCTCGCGACCCTGGTGCAGATCATGGGAGAGGATAAGGCGTTCGATTACTTGAGCAAACTCAACGCCAATGTCTCGCAATACACCAAGTCAGGCTCGGCGCCGGTAAAGGCTGCAGCACGCGGCGAAACGACGATCGGTATCGTCTTCATGCATGACGCTGTTGCCCAGACTGTCGAGGGCTTCCCGGTCACGTCCGTTGCTCCCTGCGAAGGCACCGGCTACGAAATCGGCTCGATGTCGATCATCAAGGGTGCGAAGAACCTCGACAATGCCAAGAAGTGGTATGACTGGGCGCTGTCGGCTGACGTTCAGTCACACATGAAGGACGCCAAGTCGTTCCAGCTTCCGTCCAACAAGTCGGCAGAGGTCCCGAAGGAGTCCCCGAAATTCGAGGATATCAAGCTGATCGACTACGACTTCAAGACTTACGGCGATCCAGAGAAGCGAAAGGCGCTGCTTTCGCGATGGGACAAGGACATTGGCGCCAAGGCCAATTGATCTGATCCTTAAAGCAAGAATGGCCGGCAGTCTCGCTGCTGCTGGCTAAATTGCCTGATACTCTGGCGGAGCGATCGATGAAAAACCATAACCGCAGACTGGATATCGCTCTCGTCATTGCCCTTGCTGCCTTGATGGTACTCCCGTGGTACAGGACGGAGGGGGGCTTCTTCGGACTCGGGTGGCTATCTGATTTTCCTGGAGATCCGCCCTCGGCGCCTGGCGTCCTGCAGATCGTCTCGCATGGGCGATGGTGGCTGGCGGTCGTCGTCGTCTTTGTGGTCCTTTGCGCCGCGTCGCGCTTCATCTCCGATCACGCAAGGCGCGGTGCGCTTCTTGCCTGGGCGGGTGGGCTCGGCCTTCTGTTTCTGGCAGTGCAAGGGCTTGCGATCGGCTTTACCGGCTGGAGCTGGACGATCAGCGAGACCCTGTTCGGTGCCCTTCCGGATGGTCAGCCGTCGATGGGCGCAGGCGCCGTCGTGGTCGGTCTCACCTTCGTCATCCTTTTTTCCTTCGGGCTCGCCGAACGCGGGGTGATGAAGGGCGACGCCTTCGTGGTCAGTGCCATTGCGATGCTGGTCTTGCTCGTGACCGTGTTCGTCTTCTACCCGATTGGCAGCATGTTCGTCGGCGCGTTCCAGGACTTCGACGGTTCGTTCAACCCGACCGGCTTTCTGACGAACATACAGGACCCGTCCGTCTGGAGCCTTGGCTGCGTGTGGGGAGGCGAACGCTGCGGCGTCGCCTGGCGGACGCTCTGGCTGGCGATCTGGGCTGCGTCCGGCTCGACGACGCTCGGCCTTTGTTTTGCACTGGTAGCAACGCGCACACGCTTTCCCTTCAAGAAGGGATTGCGGCTTTTGACCATTTTGCCAATCATCACTCCGCCATTTGTCGTTGGCCTTGCTCTGACCCTGTTGTTTGGCCGCTCCGGTGTCGCAACCCAGTTTGTCTCAACGTTGCTCGATATAGAGCCCGGCCGATGGCTCTATGGCCTGACGGGGATCTGGATTGCCCAGGTCCTTTCGTTCACGCCGATCTCCTTCCTCGTTCTGATTGGTGTCGTGGAGGGCGTAAGCCCATCAATGGAAGAGGCCTCCCAGACGTTGCGCGCCGATCGCTGGCGCACGTTCTGGCGCATTTCCCTGCCGCTGATGAAGCCCGGCATCGCCAACGCCTTCCTGATCGGATTTATCGAGAGCATGGCGGATTTCGGCAATCCGTTGGTGCTCGGCGGTAGCCATGGCGTGCTGTCGACAGAAATCTTCTTCGCTGTTGTCGGCTCGCAGAACGACCCGTCGCGCGCCGCCGTGCTTGCCCTGATCCTGCTCTGCTTTACCCTGTCGGCGTTCCTGGCGCAGCGTTTCTGGCTGTCCGGCAAGAATTTCGCGACAGTTACCGGCAAGGGCGATTCGGGACAGCATATCGCGCTGCCGCGCGGGCTTTCGATTGCCGTGCATGCGATCGTCATACCCTGGATGATTTTCACAATTGTCGTCTATGCAATGATCCTCTTCGGCGGTTTTGTGCGCACCTGGGGTCTCGACAACACGCTTACGTTGGAACACTACATCCGCGCTTTCTCGATCGGCTTGCGCAATGACGGCGGCCTGGCGTGGACCGGGGTGGCCTGGAACTCGTTCTGGACAACAATGGAGATTGCCCTGATTTCTGCCCCGCTGACGGCCGCTGTCGGTCTGTTGACCGCCTACCTGATCGTCCGCCAGAAGTTTGCCGCACGCAATGTGTTCGAGTTCGCGCTGATGATGAGCTTCGCGATCCCGGGTACCGTTATCGGCATCAGTTACATCATGGCCTTCAATCTGCCCCCGCTCGAAATGACAGGGACGGCGCTGATCCTGATTGCCTGCTTTGTGTTCCGCAACATGCCGGTTGGCGTGCGTGGCGGCGTCGCGGCGATGAGCCAGCTGGACAAGAGCCTCGACGAGGCATCGCTCACACTGCGCGCAGACAGTTTCAGGACAATCCGCAAGGTCATCCTGCCGCTGCTCAGGCCCGCAATCACTGCAGCCCTCGTCTATTCATTCGTGCGCGCGATCACCTCGATCAGCGCCGTCGTTTTTCTCGTGAGTGCCGAGTACAACATGGCGACTTCCTATATTGTCGGACTCGTCGAAAACGGCGAATACGGCATTGCAATCGCCTATTCCTCGACACTGATCATCGTCATGGTCGCCATTATCACCGGCTTTCAACTTCTTGTCGGCGAGCGCCGCCTGCGGCGCGAAAACCGTGTCGCGCTTGCGGCGCCGACCGCTACCGCTGCCGCACCTCTCGGTCAGGAGAAAACCGCATGACCCCCACAAAACCTGGCTCCGTCGTCTTCGAGAATGTGCGCAAGAGCTTTGGCGCCTTCACGGCGATCCCTGATCTTTCCCTGACCATCGAACCCGGCACGTTGGTCACGCTGCTTGGACCTTCGGGCTGCGGCAAGACGACGACGCTTCGCATGCTGGCTGGTCTCGAGCACCCGTCGGCGGGACGGATCCTGATCGGCGGAAAGGACGTCACGATGTTGCCGGCAAATGAGCGTGATGTCTCTATGGTTTTCCAGTCCTATGCGCTTTTCCCGCATATGACCGCCCTCGACAACGTCGCCTATGGCCTGGAATCCTCCGGGCTGAAGCGAAAGGACGCGCGCGAAAGGGCTGAAGAAGGCCTGAAGCTTGTTGGTCTCGCCGGCATGGGACAGCGCCTGCCTGCCGAGCTTTCAGGTGGTCAGCAGCAACGCGTCGCGGTTGCACGGGCGCTGGTGCTTGAGCCACAGGTCCTGCTGCTCGACGAGCCTCTCTCGAACCTCGACGCCCGTCTTCGCCGCCGGGTCAGGACCGAGATCCGCGAGTTGCAGCAGCGGCTGGGCTTCACTGCTGTCTACGTCACGCACGATCAGGACGAGGCGCTTGCCGTTTCCGATGAGATCATCGTGATGAAGGACGGCGAGATCGCCCAGAAGGGCACGCCCCACGATCTCTATGACCAGCCGGCATCTGCGTTCATCGCCGATTTCATGGGCGAGGCCAACGTCGTGCCTTGCGATATTATCGGCATCGAGGGCGGCCATGCGACGATCAGTATTGGCGGACTGCACCATCGTGTCGCCGGTCGTAACATGCGCGAGGGACCGGCAGAGCTTGCAATTCGTCCGAGCGCCATCACACTAGCACCAAAAAATGGCGGCGCGTTCAGCGGACAGGTCACCCATGCCGCCTATCTCGGTGATCACGTGGAATATGAAGTGAAGACCAGCAAAGGCACTCTGTTCGTCGTCGATGGCTCAATGGCGAGGGCATTCGAGCCTTTGACAGAGGTTGAAATCGGCTTCAAGGATCGCGGGATTGCCATCATCGGCGGCTGATTGCTGCCTTTTATCAAGGAAGATTTTCATGACGTCGCATATTGTACCAGACCTTGAAGCGCGCCTTGCGCTGGCCGAAACGGTGGCTAACGAGGCCGGAGCGCTGGCGCTCGACTATTTCAGGCGCCGGGACACGCTTGTCATCGAGACCAAGCGCGATCTGCAGGATGTGGTCTCGGTCGCCGATCGCGACGTGGAGAACCTGATCCGGGGCCGCTTCAATGAAGCCTACCCGGCCGATGGCGTGCTCGGCGAGGAGTATGGCCTTGAAGAAGGGACGTCGGGGTTCACCTGGGTTGTCGATCCGATCGATGGAACCAGTCCTTTCGTCAACGGCATGCCGAATTGGTGCGTCTCGATCGGTCTGCTCTACGAGGGCCTGCCCGTTGTCGGCGTGATCAGCGCGCCATGCCACGACGAGATCTATGCCGCAGCACTCGGCAAGGGTGCTACGCTGAATGGAGTGAAGCTCTCACTGGACTCCTCGCGGACCATTCGCAATGCCGTGACTGGTATCGGTGCCAACAACCATGTCACGCCGAAGACGGTTGCCGGGATAGTGGAAAGCCTGTTGGAGGCTGGCGGAAACTTCATGCGCAATGGATCGGGAGCCCTGATGCTCGCCTATGTGGCAGCGGGCCGCCTTGTCGGATATTATGAGCCGTATATGCACGCGTGGGATTGCATGGCCGGGTACTGCCTGGTGAAGGAAGCAGGCGGCTGGTACCATCCGTTCCCGACCTCAGGCGAGCGGCTGACGAAGGGAGCGCCCGTGATTGCGGCTGCGCCCGGGGCAATCGACGATCTGCGCAGGATTGCTCAGGTGTGAAGCCTCGGCGTTTGAAAGATTGCAGGCCCGGCATCCCGCCGCGCCGCTCTCAAGTCTTGAGGGCGGCCATAAAATCGGCTGATGGGCTTTTCTGAAAACCTGCGTCTCATGGTGATGAGGACTGTTTCCCATTGGCTCGTGAGTCTTGCATCAAAGCCAGACGGCTCAGACCCTGACCGGTGCCACCTCGCGCGCAGAGCGTTTTGCGCCACCTGGATATGCAAAAGGGTTGGGCCTGCGGAACAATTTCAGGCACGTCTTGCCTGGGTTGCGGACCCGAAGGCATGTGCCCGAGGCTGCGCCCACGCGCAACCCGGCGATGCGCAACTTGGCTCCATCAGTCACTGGGCCAAACAATAACCCTGTCGAGTTCACGGAGGATGTCGGCCTCCAGTTCGGCACTGACCACCTCGTATTCCTCGATGATATGCGAGCTAGCATTGTCATGCCGAAAAGCCTCAAGCGCGATACATGCCTCGTCATAAGCCGCGAATAGCTCGTCAAAGTATGGCCACGAGGTAGAGCCCAACAGGACTTGCAGCCGCCTGCGTTGCTCAGGCAACCTGAGCATCAGGCGACGCAGTCCGGACTGCGCAAGCGAACGACTGCCACCGATCTCATGATCGTTGCCCATTGGCTATCCTCTGCCCCTGAAGCAGAGTAGCAATCGCCCGACGAAACGGAAGTAGTTTACGGTAGCTTCTACTATCTCAAGGCATCCGGTTCTCTAAATTAGCAATCTGGTTTATTGGAGGGTTAAGAATTTAATTGCACATCAATTCCACGTAGATAAAGTGGGCGTCATATACGCTTTGGTTGTATGCTTGTCGGAGGGGAACCGGTGAGAAATCAGGCTGTAAGTGTCCGAGAAACAACTCCTGCGCCCGATGACGTACGGGAACAACTGCGAAGGATCCTCTCAAGCCCGGATTTTATCCTTCCTGATCGTGGACGCAGGTTCCTGCAGTACGTCGTGACCGAGACGGTTGAGAAACGTGAAGGATATCTCAAAGCATTCACGATTGCGCAGGCGGTATTCGGACGAGGTAACTCGTTCGATGCTCAAAACGATCCCTGTGTCCGCATTGCGGCACGTCAATTGCGTAGCGCCCTGGAGCGCTACTACCTTACGGCGGGCGCAAAGGACCCAGTGCTAATCACGGTTCCTGCCGGTGGGTACGTTCCCGCGTTTACGTTGCGAGGCCCCGGAAGCGAGAGCGGCATCGAGCGCAAACCTGAGGTGGGAGCTCCCGCTACGAGTGCCGGAAAAGAGCAGGTCCCGGTCGACGCGCAAAAGAGTGAAGGCAGGCTGCTTCGTTGGATCATGGTCGGCGCTGCGCTGATCGTGCTTGCCGCCGTTGTCATGGCATCGCTTGCAGAATGGGAAAACCCGGCATTGAAAACGGCGGTAACGGACGGCAGCAGGCCGAGGATCGTCATCGATCGCTTCCAGAGTGTTGGCCAAGGCAATGCTGCAAATGACATCTCAGCCGGTTTGACCAGCGAGCTTTTTGTCAACCTTGCGAAGTTCAAGGACGTTGTGGTCATGTCAGGGAACGGTGCAACTGGCGTCACTGCGACTGACCCGACATACGCCCTTCAGGGAAGTGTCCGGTTGGAAGACAGCGACATGCGGTCGACTGCCCGCCTGGTCCGTCAGGCCGACGGCGTTGTTGTCTGGACTGGCGACTACAATGTCGACATCAAGGGTCGGAGCATTTTGGATATCGAGACGGGGATTGCGCGTTCCATAGCGACTGCAATTGTGGCGCCCCTTGGAGCCGGCGACCACAAGACGCCGGGTTCGTCAGGCGCTGGCAAATAAGTGCAAGCGTAGCCATCACGACGGCATAACCGTAGACTCAGGGCCACACCGGCCAGAGACCGTCTTTCCGGACCGATCCCGCTTTGCCAGGACAGATCCCACTCTTCCCGATCAAACAGGGGCGTTTACAACGCTCGTCATCGCTATCAATGAGTGCTTGGGGATCCCAGCGACGCAGAGACTGACGGTCCCTCAAGAGGCGTCCAGCAAAGCGGCGAGCCCTGCGAGCTGGAACCGCCAGAAATGGGCGACTGCTTTCCTGATGTCCTCGGCATTGTCATAGCGGCGCAGGATACCGGCGAGCGTATCGAGCGTGCGACCGAAAATCTGCTCCAGTACGAAATGCAGATGCGCATCATCCTGGCGTCCGAGGCGGGTGACGGCGCGGCTGGTCATGTCAGCGATCATCCGTGGCCGCTCATCCTCAAAAGTAGTGCCGGCGGCGCTGCTCATCAGGATGGCGGCAGCATGTCGATGCGTGGCCCAGAAGGCAAGCAGATCGCCCGCTGCCGAAGAACCGCTCGCATCGAGCGCCCGCCAATCGCTGCGGTTTTCGAACTCGCCAAGACGCGCCGAAAGCAGGCGCCGATGCTCTGCGGCGTGGTTTGCCGGCAAAACCTTGTCGAAGAGATCGGCCTTGTCCTTCACGTACTTATAGACGTTGCTGGCGCTGGTGCCAGCGCGCTCGGCGATATCGGCGATCCGGGCTGCCTCGAAACCACGTTCGGCGAAGATGGCGCCGGCGGCATCGAGAATGCTGTTGCGAAGATCGTCCTTCAGGATTTGCGGCATGCAAGCGTCCGTGAGAGCGCGGAGAGGCGAGGTAGCCACGGTGCCGCGTTTTCCAGCTGGAACGCAAGCTGAAAGAGGAGGGCGTCTTCTCCTGCCCGTGCCGCAAAATGACTCCCAACAGGCAAGCCTTCCTCAGTCCAAAAGAGCGGTACGGACATGGCAGGCCAGCCCGCCAGCGATGCGGCCGCCGTATAGGCGGCACTCCGCTCGAAATGGCGTCGGAGCACCTGAAGGGGACAATCCGGGGAGACGGTGCCAAGAGGGAAGGCGGTGAAGGGAATTGTCGGTGAAAGCAATACTTCCACATCGTCGAGTGCCACTTGCGCCATGTCGCCGGCAGCTGCGATTTCCGCAGCCGCCTCGACAAAGCGTGACGGTGGAAGCGCGCGAGCATGCTCGATGAGGGTAAGCGTATAAGGTTCGAGGCAGGCGATGGCGGCGTCTGGGGCAAGGCTGGGGGCGAGATAGTTCACCATGCCTGATGTGGTCATTGCCATGATGTCGTAGACGGCACGCGCAGCCACCCGACCGTCAAAGCGCGGTCCCTCGACCGGGACAAGGGTATGATCAAGCGAGTGACAGAGTGTGATGGTTTGCTCCAGCGCAGCCCGGGCCGCCTCATCCGGCAAGTTGCCGAAGGCGTCGAGGCCATAGAAACCGATCGACAGTTTTCGCGGCGGGTTTGCCAAGAGATCTGCCGCTTCCGGTAGGGGTTCTGCCCAGTCTTCAGTTTCAGTCACGCGAAGCCAGGTCGCGCTATCGCGCACGGAACGGCTGACGCAATGCTCGCTCAGAATGGCGGCAAGCGGCATATTCTTGGGAAGACCGGCGGAGCGCGTGCGCCAGCGGGTCGGCTTGAAGCCGAAGAGGCCACAAAGCGAGGCGGGACCGCGGATAGAGCCGCCGCCATCGGACGCGTGTGCGACAGGCACCATCCCGGAGGCGACCGCAGCGGCGGCACCACCTGAGGAACCGCCTGTCGATCGGGACAGATCCCAGGGATTGCGTGTCTTGCCTGTCACAAGCGGCTCCGTCGTTCCGACGAGGCCGAACTCCGAGGTCGTCGTCTTGCCGAAAACAACGAGACCCGCCGCGTCGAGCGCTTCGGTATAGGACGAACCGGCGGGCGCGATCTGGCCGGACATGAGGCGGGAACCCAGGCCAAGAGGCTGGCCGGGATAGGCGATCAGGTCCTTGAGCAGGGTGGGGACACCCGCGAAGGCACCGTCACCCGCGTTCGTTCGGGCGCGTTCGCGTGCGGCCTCGAAGGCCGATGCGCTGAGAGCATTGAGCGCAGGATTCAGTCGCTCGATACGAGTGATCGCTGCATCAAGCAGCTCTTCCGGCGTTACGTGCCCTGCGTGGACGAGCACTGCCTGTGCGGTGGCGTCCAATTCAACAAGAGGAAGATCGTCAATCGGACTGGCTCCGAGATCGAGCGTCATGGCGCAAACTCCAAAAAAGAATAAACCATTCTCTTTTCAATAACACGCCTGTTGTGAGCTGTCGACCAAGGGGCGAAGGGATGGCCAAGGGCCGAGCCGTGTGAGCTCGAAAGACGGTCAGGCCGCACGACGCCGTCATTCTGGATCATGACATTGGTGCGCCCAAGACAAGTCGAAGACGTGCGACCAGATAGCTGGAACCCCGAAAACCTGGAGTCTCGTGATGGTGTTGCTTGAAGAATGACATTCGGAGCCTGATGGGGGACCGACGGCCGGCATCGAAAGGTGGGGATTTCGACCGCCGACGAACGACCTCACTCCCAGATCGCTGTAAACTCGTTGTTCCGCATAACGCGAAAAGGCCGATCCAACAGGGGAACAATGGCGAACCAGCTCGACATGTTTGCTTCGATACCGGTCGCGGCTGGCGCTGAAGCGGCCAAGGAACGAGCTATCCGGAAAAGCTCGAGAATGGCGCCAGAGGAAATGGCCAAAAGCCTTGAGGCGACCGGGAACTACAAGATCCTGCGAAGACTGCTCCCCCGATCGATCGTGACAGAGCGGAGACCCGAATTTACGCGAGTCGGTGTGATCGTGGACACCGAGACCACGGGCCTCAATCACCGAAATGACGAGATCATCGAGTTTGGTGCGGTTGCCTTCACCTTCGACGACAATGGTAGGATCGGCGATGTCACCGACGTCTATGGCGGCCTGCAGGAACCGCAGACGCCGATCCCGGCTGACATCACCCGGTTGACGGGGATCACCGACGAAATGGTGGCGGGCCAACAGATCGACATCGCGGCTCTGCGCCGCATCGTCGAACCCGCAGACCTTATCATCGCCCACAATGCCGGTTTCGATCGTCCTTTCTGTGAGGCGTTCTCTCCGTTGTTCGTCAACAAGGCCTGGGCCTGCTCGGTCAAGGAGATCGATTGGAGCTCCCGTGGCTTCGAGGGAACCAAACTCGGTTACCTCATCGGGCAGGCAGGCTATTTTCATGACGGGCATCGCGCCGTCGACGATTGTTTCGCGCTGCTTGAAGTCCTGGACCACCAGCAAGGAGAGGATGACCGTCCCTTTGCCGAACTCAACCGCGCTGCCCAGCGCTCACGCGTCCGGCTCTTTGCAGAGCACAGCCCGTTTGACATGAAGGATCACCTCAAGGCGCGCGGATACAGATGGTCCGACGGTACCGACGGGCGTCCGCGGTCGTGGTGGATCGAGCTCGATGAGGACGTTCTGGATGACGAACGTCATTTCCTCCGGACAGAAATATACCGCTGGGACGATGCAGACCCACCCGTCCAGCACCTGACCGCGCTTGAGAGGTTCAGGGCATAGCGGACCGCTGACGGCGGCGCTGAAACAGAGCCGATGAAGCAAACCGTCAACGCGTTGTTAGGGCTTTGTTGACCATAATTGCGGCTTCGTCCGTCCGGCGTGTTTCTGCAGTCGGGCATGATCTCAGATGACGAGGATCGCAATGTCCGGCTATGCCAGCAACTCTCAAGCCATTGGGCGCACATCATTCAATGCGGTGGGCGTTCTATGCTATGTTGTTCGGCGCGTCAGACAGGTGGCCATCGCCTTGCTGGCGGTTTTAGGATTTGCCGTCGATGCCGCTGCGGAAGATCGTTCGTTAAAACTCTTCTTTACCCACACGGGAGAACGGGCAACGATCATCTTCAAACGCGATGGAAAGTTCGATCCAAGAGGGCTTGCCCAGGTTAACCGCTTCCTGCGTGACTGGCGAAGAAACGAGCCGGCGCGCATGGATCCCCGGCTGCTCGATCTCGTCTGGGAGGTCTATGGCAAAAGCGGAGCTCGCGACTACATTCACGTCGTCTCAGCGTATCGATCACCTACTACCAACAACATGCTGCGGTCCCGATCCAGAAGCTCAGGCGTCGCAAAGAGCAGTCAACACATGCTTGGAAAGGCGATGGATTTCTACATTCCGGGCGTGAAACTTGCCACGCTGAGGGCCTTGGCGATGCAGAAACAGGAAGGCGGTGTGGGATACTATCCCCGCTCCGGGTCTCCCTTCGTTCATCTCGATGTCGGTCGCGTCAGAGCCTGGCCCCGCATGTCGCGACAGGAATTAGCAAGCATTTTTCCGAGCGGACGAACAATGCATGTTCCTGCGGATGGCCGACCGCTACCGAACTACAACCAAGCGATTGCCGACAGCAAAAAGCGAGCTGGCTTGAGAACGATCGACATTGCCGCGACGCTGGATGAGGACGACACGGAGGAAACGGGAACGACAAGGGCCTCGGGCGCCAATCTGAAGACCGCTCTCCTTGCGGTGTCTTCCAGTCTTGCGGAGGCAGCACTTGCCCGCCAGATTGCTCAAGGCGGCAGCGATCGCAAGGAAACTGAAAAGAGCTTCGCCGATCTCTCCGCAATGGCGGTCCCAGTCCCAACGCTACGAACGCTGCCAATTAGGAACGGCCATGAGACCGATCCGATCCAAACGGCGTCGATTGGAGAGACCTCGCCAATCGGAGTAGCCGAGGCTCCGAGGGTTTTCGGTGGACCCAAGCCTGCCACTATGACCTTATCGAAAGGGGATGTCGCAGAACTTCCTTTGTCAGCGTCGCGTGAGCTCCAGGCCGGCATCGGGCGAATTTCGGCAAGGCGCCTAATGACCTGGGCGCTTCACGGACCGGGACAAATGCAAGACTTGTCATCACCTCGAATAGCCAGGCGGACGATCCTTCAGTACGGGGAATTGTAGGGCGAGAATCCCGGGGGCACAAGGAGACCTTTGTGCGATCCTCCTCAAACTACTGGACTTCGATCATCTCGAAAATGCTGGCTTTGTGATCAGGCCGATCATGGAGGTGGTCTGGGGACGCGCCATCTCGAAATGACTGCTCCCGATCGCTGGAGCTTTTTCAATTTGCTGCTCGCCAAGAAGTTGCGCTCCATGCTCTCATCGTGCATCATGCAATCAAGCTACCACACGGGAGGAAGCCGATGCGATATGCGGTGGTCTTGGGAACGGATGTATGCCTGGTTACCCGGCACTTGGCTTCGGCCGAGACAGAACAGGAGTTTTTTTCGGCGCGATTTGGTAGGCGCGCCAATGTGGTCACCATCGATGACGACATTGGCGCGACCGCTCGCCTGCATCGCCAGTTGGCTGTGCGGAACGCTCGTGGAGAAATCGATCTTTGTTGACGTGACGGCGTGACCATCCCGTCGCCGGCCTAAGGCCGGTGTAGGAAGATGTTAGGCGCTACGCTTCTTTGATTGGCGTTTGGTTCGGCGCGGTCGAGATTTAGCCCGCTTAATCTCGTGGGCGACATCAACAGAAAGCACCTGAAAGAGGAGGGCAATGCGCTGGGCTGTATCGATCGCCTCTTTATTTAGCGTCTGTCTGTGATACTCAGCGATCTTTGAAGGGTCGGTTTTACCCTGAATTGCAAGTTTTCGTTCAATCGACCGCGGTTTTGTTACAGTCAGATTGGGATCTGGAAGCTGATTGTGCAACTCGCCATACAGCCGTTCAGTTTGAGCGATGTGCTCGACTACCCAGTGAACGCTTGGAAGCTGAGGTTCACTCCCGGCAGTTGTTGCTGGTTTCTTGGAGCTGCCAGCGAGTTTTCGCGGGTTGAAGGAGAGACTATACCCTGAGCTTTGTGTGGCTTTATTGCTCATGCCGCGCCTGAAAAGCCTATCAACTAAGCCCGTTGCCGCCCCTCTCCGATCGTGCCCCTTGACCCTCCTACAGTGCCCAAAACTTACTTATTTCTGGTAACTGGGGCTCTGACAAGCTCCTGACCGAGCGGCATCATCTACGCGCGATGTGCAGGATCAGACGCTATGCCTCGTTTCTCCAGGTCCCGATTACGTGCTGACAAGCAAGAGGACATAGGCAACGACGGTCACCATCAGGCCCCGGAAGGCGAAAGTGACACATCGGTATTTTACACGCGCAATGGTGGAGAGAAGGGTGATGCCTTCCCCGCCGCGCGTAACCGAAGAGTTGACGAAATCGCCGAGCATGCCGCCACCACCACCGCGGATGAATGCTTCCGTCCAGAACTGCGGGCTCCCCATCGGATTCGGATCTCGACCGGCAATGAGCGACTGAGCCTGCATCGTGGCAGCGCCGGCATCGTCATCGTGAGGATGAGCTGCGTCGTTCGGTAAGCCCGGTTCGACATGCTGCCTTGCGTAAGGGCGCTGATTTTGCGAGGTGCTTGAGGACGGAAAGCTTCGCCACGCCTCTCACGAGGGGCTACGGGAGGTGCAGGACAATGCGGCGGTGTAACGGTTGGAGTGAGATCTCGCGTGCCAGATATAAGCGGCGTCGTGTGCCGCGCTAATGGAAGCTTCCTGCGAAAACGACGCCCAGTGAGATAAAGATCATTGCCCCAACGAGCACGGTAAGCTTGCTGATTGCGCCGGGGACGTGGACCCCTGCCGCATCGACCTTACATGCGAGATAGAGGGGGAATGCGACGAAGAAGATCGAGATCCACTTCGGGCGCATCATCGTCGCATCGACAGCCAGCATGATAACGAAGACCAGAAACATGCTGACGACAAGCATCCGGCCGATCACCCGCGTCCATTCGCTGCTCGCAGCGAAAATGGTGCGGAGATGCCCGCGATAGACAACGGCGAGAATAGCGATCGTCAATGCGCAGCATTTGACAATTGATTCCACCAGCTCCAAGGCGGCGATGAGCTGCAGAGGCATCCCGTGGCTCGATGCTGCCCGCATCTTTGTCACCGTGTCACCGGTTGCTGCATCGAGATGGGTTACCGCCCAATAAACATGCGGGCCAACAACAGCGAGACCAACCGCAATGGTCACGGCCAGCCGCCAGTTGAGAACCAGTCGGCGCAGGCTGGGTTCAAGCAGGAGCGCAACCACTGTCGCCACGGGGATTATCGCAAAGTTGTACTTTGCCAGAAATCCCAGGCCGGCCGCCGCGCCGAGAAGCGCGTAGTTGCCAGCCGACGGGCGCTCGGCCACCAGCGTCAGCACGTAGAGGAACAGCGCAACGACAGCGAAGGCGCCGACGGTGTGAGTCAGATCCCGCTGCGACAGCAGAAAGACCGCCGGCAGGCTCAGGAAGCCGAGAATGGAGATCCAGGCAGCGTCACGTTCTCCCACCACTTTGCGAGCAGCCAAGCCAAGAAACAGGCAGCTCATCAGCAACGTCGCATTCTTCACGAATGCCAGCGTAACGACTGACGCGCCGAAGACCTTGGCGAAACAGTAGAACACCCAGTTGTAGAGAGGCGGCTGGTCGCCATAACCGAATTGCAACGCATGCGAGAGTGCGACTTGTTCCGCCTCGTCGGAGGCGAGATCGCCGCCGCGCAGCAGCCGAAGGACGAAGCTCGCGGTGAAATAGGTTGCCAGCAGAAGGACGGGAAGGATTGTGCTTATACTGGTGGCACGCCGAACGGGAAGGTATGAACCATCAACAGTCTCAGTCAACTTCTGCCCCCGTATGCGCTCGGTCTAACCCGGTTTAGGGCGAAACATGCAACTACCCTAATGGAGAGTATAGCGGTTCACCTGCAATTTCATGGTTCGCCAGCATCGTTCAGAAGCTGAGTGTTGCCGCAGGGCAACGCTTTCGCACGCGACAGCAGCCCCTGCGCTGGTACCGCAGGAAGAGCTGGACGCCGGCGCCAAACAAAAAGGTCGGCACCTCCCTCGGGGTGAACTCTCGATGCCTGCTGGATCTTGGAAACTATCACTCTTTCCACCACGACTTATCGACGGCGGAAATCGCCGGCACGAGAATTTCCTCTTTCGTGGTGATGGGCGGGGAACCCCGCCGCGGCTTGGTGGGCCGAGTCGGGTGAGGGCGGTCAAGTGTTCGTGATAGCCCTCGCATCGGTTCTCCGACGCGGCATCTCTACACGTAAGATCACTGTGTCGAGGAAGCGAGATGAGCAGGCTACGGGGCAGTGCTAGCAGCAGGAACGCTGATCGATCTGGCCGTGGCGTTTAGTTGATCGGCAAATCAACCCAACGGTAGTGGAACTCAGCCTGCCTGAGACCCCAGCTTCGTTCGTAAGGCAAGGAAACGGTGCTGACCGGCGAAGCGGAGCCTCTTTCACCCATCAGCGTGACCCATCGATCGAGCTCAGGCCTTTCCTTCTGCTTTATTTCGTTGTCCGTCCACACGACCAAGATCGATCTGAGGGTGCTCCGCTCATATACCGGCGTAAGGTTGGGAAAATTGAGCGACAGAACCGGTGTGGTGGGGAACTGAAGGCGAAGATTACCAGCTGCAAGCCATTCGTCGGTTACAATGAGGTCGGGCATGCGTGTACCCGACATGGTCACAGACTGAGCAAATTCTGCATACGGGATTCCGGTAGCATCGGGGCGCTTGAACCATTGAGGAAAACCTGAACGCACAAGCAGGCTCGCCGGCACGAGGATCATTACGGCTAGGACAACCGGCATAAGCCTTTTGACCAGCGGTTCAACAACGACGCCAGCCGCCTCCAACTTCAGACAGAGGTAAAGCGGAGCGACGACATAGAGAGGCAGGAGCCATCTGTCGCGCATTCCATTCGTGCCAAAGAAGGCTATCACGAGAAGCGTGGCCGATACGGCGATTAGGTAGCGTCCCAGGAACCGGGACTCGCTACTCGATGCATTCCAGACGCGAACCACATCCTTGTTAACGATGAGACCAAACGTCAGGAGTGTCGGAAGCAACAGCAGCACTGCGGTGGACACTACATCCAGCATGCCCTTGCCCGCCATCACCAGTTGGATCTCTTCGCTTACTCCGAGTAGCCCGAGATTTCTGTCCACTGCGATATCGCGGTGACTTATCATCCAAACCGCGTGCGGGAGAAAGATCGCAGCGGCGATCAAAATACACAGAACAAAACGTCGATCAAAAAGCCGCGCTCGTCCAGATGGATCGCCGAGCGCGGCCACCATTACCCCAACGACGATAAGCGCGAAATTATACTTGCTCAACATCCCAAGGCCAGTGGCCAATCCGAGCGCTACATAGGATTGGGCTGTCGGACGCCTCATCGTTATGGACGCCGAGTAAAAAAACGCGCACACCACCGCAAGCTCGCAAACGGTGTGGGTCAAGTTGCGTTGGGATTCCCACGAAAACTGAGGGATCGTGAAGAGTAGAAGTGTCGCCAGCGCAATTGATGCACTCGACCGAAGCAAAATCCTAGAAAGTGCGACAAAGGCGAGAAAAACAGCGAAAAGACTCAGGCTCTTGGTGAATGCCAGGGTCGCCAGCGAAAGGCCGAATACACCTATGAATGCCTGCTGAACCCAGTTATACAGCGGTGGTTGATTGTCGTATCCGATCGCCAGCCACTGCGAGAACAAAGCCTGCTGCGACTCGTCATATCGCAGGCCGTGAGGCAGCAGAAGTCTGACGAAGACGTGAATGAGAAGGTAGCATCCAAGAAAGGTCAGAAGAGCTCTCGGTTGCAGTGTTATTTGGCTGACAAATGCCTGATAGCGGTCCCGCAACAACGGCGACTCTTCCGCCTTAGAGTAGGACACTATGCCTCTCCATTCTGCTAAATTCAGCCATGCCTGATGATTGCCTCTGCCTTTCGGCTGGCATCGAACTCCATTTCGATCCAATCGGAGTCTGCCGCCTAGAGTTTACACGAAACTACAATAGCGGCACATCTCGTCAACACAATATGTTGGATTTTCGAGGAGGTATGGCAATTGAGTTTCAATTCACTCGACGTCGGCTCGCGAACCGCAATGACCCCCAATGCAGAGAAGGTGCGTACTACAGCACCTTTGCCGTATGCGCGTCCTCACTGCAGCCTGGGCAGCCCGCAAGTTCCCGGATGTCCGCATCCATATCGCGTCCGGCAATAAGACCGTACGAACCATTCAATCATGAATGTCGCCTTGATTGGCCTGCCACGATCAACGTCCGTGGGGCGTGAATTCCACTAGCAGAGACTTGAGCTCAACGTCCCTAACCCTGCGTGCTGCTTCGTCCGGGGAGACCCAAGCCAGGATGCGCTCGCCACGCTCCTTGAATCTGTCGTGTTTCTTTTTGACTTCGATCTGAAAAATATCAACGATGCAGGGCACGACCTCGCCGTCGCCTAGAAGCTTCAGGTATGTGTATCTGCCGACCGGTTTCTTTCTAACCTTACCTCGAACTCCTGCTTCTTCCCTACCTTCGATGGCTGCAGCCTCATGAGTGCCTTCCCCTCTATCGGCCATCCCTTCGGAATGATCCAGCGCCCACTGTCGCGCGTTGTGACGATCAGAATTTCAATCGTTGTTCTGTCATCCTTGTAACGGAAGCACAACGCAGCGCATTGCTGGCGAAACTTGCCCGCAAAGAGTTTCTCGGGCTGGGCCGCTAGGCGTTGCAGGAGCGACTTGGGTCTCGCATTTCGCGTCGTTGCCGATTTCTTCTTGGACGTCATGAATTCCGGGAGGGCAGGGGAGCATGAACAGGAAATTTTGTTCAAACGAGACGAGAGTCCTGGTTATTGGTATACGGTCCGAAAGACTACTCACAACTGCGACGGCCCCATCGTACGCTAGCGTACTGGTTGATCGAGCGCAAATCCCAACCCCCTTCGAGTATGGCACCTTCCATGGCCTCAAGGTAGGAGTGGGCTCTCGGCATTCCAAGGACAACCAGCATGGCCGCTGACTTCGACGAGGCTCAACACAATGCCGAAGCGCTGGACCTAATGCCGCCAACGATGATCATTTTATTCTCGGTTTGATTGAAGGTGACCATCGTGCGTGCAATGGCCTAGCGCTGCAGACTGGCGGCACGCCAACAGCGAGCCCCAGTGGCGGTTTCCCCGCCTTACTCGTCACTCGAGCCAAATCCGTTGGGCGGGAACGAGCTTAATGAACGACTGTTATCACGGGAATTCCAGCCTCTTCAGCCGCACGGATCAGGGCCGCCGACGTATGGCCGGCAAGTGGGAGCGAAGATCTATTAGCGTGGGTACGCATATCTTCTCTCAGGTCCCTCGCGGATGGAATGGGAACATTCCATCCCTCCCGTTGAACAGCTGCGATATTCTATTACCTTCAGGGAACTGGCGTAGCCGCGAAACCTGCGAGTGTCCGATCACAGGTCATCAAAACCCGCGAGCGTTGAAAGCTTCACTCGCCATCGCCCGAGACTCGCGGCGGTTCCTGAACTTCGCACCATCTCCAAATTGTCCGGGAGGGTATCCGCTCGCTTCGATCCCATGAATTTTGGCTTCGAAGCCGAATACAGCACCGACGTGCCGCGTTGCCTGAAACGGAGCGGTAAACCAAGAACACGCCCTGACCGATGAGATTGAACGGCGCCCGCCTATGAGGGCGCCGGCAGGAATCAGAAGGAGCGCTGCAGACGGAAGAAACCCTTGGTCACCTCGTCAGCATCATCGGGATCAGTGTAATCGGCTGTTGCCTTGGCATAGAGGTTGTCAGCGATCTGATAGTCTACAGTAATGCCGACCGTCCATGCGTCGCCGAGGCCGTCGAACGAGTCGCCACTGAAGCTACCGAGATCAGGCACGTAATTGCCGAAGTACTGAGCCTCCGGGGTGATGGTCCACTTCTCGTTGGCCTTGTAAGCGTATTCGGCTGCAACGGTCCATTCTGACTGGGAATAGTAGGAGTTCGGACCAGATGCGTAAATCGCTGCCAGTCCAAGTGTCCCGGGGCCGATATCAGCAAAGAGCATTCCGCGCACTGCACCGTCTTCGTTGTCGGTGTCGTAGCTGCCGATGACCTGGTAGCTGATTGCTCCGGCCTTGCCGCCAATGCCGAGGCCGACGCCGAAATTATTCGGGTTCTCACCGGGCTTGTAATACCCGTCTTCCAGCTCGTCGACGGTGACGCCAGCGTAGAAGTCGCCGTTCTCATACTGGTAGCGGATGGAGTTGTGCAGGGTTTCAAAGCTCGAGAGGACGTCTGGTTCGCCAGAAAGGTCGTCATCCCACCAGCTGTAGAACAGACCGGCGCGGAAGCCGGCGACGTCGATGTAGGCCGAGTCCAGGATGGAGGTCGTCTCGGGATTGTCACCGTTGTTTCGTATAACGATTAGACCAGTGAGCGGACCATATTCGGTGTCGCTCTTGGCAGTGAACTGCACATGAGCGCGCGTGCGAGCGTTCCAGTCCGAGGTGCCTTTCTCATCCGGGCCCGCATAGACCTCGAAACGAAGGTAACCGCTGACTTTGAGGCATGTTTCGGTGCCTGGGATATAGAAATAGCCTGTGCCATATGCATCGCAAACGCGGACATATTCAACCGGCTCGGGTTCAGCTGCAACGATTGCATCAGCAGCAAAGACCGGCGTAGACGCGGCAGCAAATACCGCGGCGGAGGTCAACAAAGCCATCCGAAGTGTCATTGGAAATCCATTCCCTTTCGATGGAACCGCCACCTGGGGGCTAGGGCTGTTCCGATAGATCACCTTTCGGCTGGCGAGTCAGCTAGCCGCAGAGCCAGCGTTTCATTCTTGTCTGAGTCGATCAATCTCGAAGTGACGGGTTGCTGTCGACAAACGGCCTTTTGGTCATGGGACGTTGCGCTTCGGTAACAACACGCATCACGGGTTGAAAGCACCAAGCGTCATCATTGCCGGTAGAATCCCCCCGTCCGAATTCGACCCCTACCGAAAGGGGCGGAGGAGGATGCTCGAGCGTCAACATTATTGCATCAACTGGTGTCAGCGTTCGTACCAGTATGAAATCAATTCACGGCGACCAAAGAGCCGATTCCTGCTGTACGAAGCCCACTCCTTGCATGCGGGATCCGGAATACTACTCCCCGGACAGACGTTCGCGGCAGACTATGTTGACAACCTCCTGCAGGCTCCTGACCCGCTCCGTCAACCAAGCAAGTTCCTCTTGGGTGATCTCGTATTGGGAGGAATACCTGGCTTCGACGTAGGCGCGAGACAGCAATTCAAAGCATCGACGCGAAAACCGCCTGTCACGAGGCCATGCCGCAATCAGGCGCGGGTCCACTCCTTCGGCGCGAGAGCGCAGCACCTTGATGCGATGCGACTTCGGGCTATAGAGGGTGAGGGTCAACAGAGCGCAGTGATAGGCACGTTCAGTGGCTTGATGCAGCATGAAAGCGCCATCACGCCAAATGTCCCTTCCAAGCATCAGCTCGGCACCGATCAGCGCTTCTTCTGACAGCTTGAACCACTGCTCGAAATAGCCTTTTGCTTCCTGGCGCTGTTCTTCCGGCGTCAATGGCTTCGGTTTTGCTAGCGGATGGCCGGGCACTTCGTAGAGGACGATGCCGTCCCTGGCGATATCGACGAAGAAGGGTCGGCCGCGGCCGAGCTGGTCGTTGACGTCGGCCAGGGTATGGACGATCGGAACAACCGGTGTCTCGATGCGGCGAGCGATCTGTTCTTCCAGCAGCCTGTTGTCGACCCCCTCCCAGAGCGCGTCTTCTTCGGCAAAGGACCTGTCGTTGACAACGACCATGAGGTCGTAGTCGGAGCGATAGCCGCTCAGGCGGTCCTCAACCCAGTCGCCGCGCGCAAAGGAGCCGTAGAGCACCACCTTGAGGATCTTGCCGGCTCTCTTCTTGTCGGACAGCTTGGTGGACTGGAACGCTTGAACTTCCGAGAATAGAATTTCCAGCACGCGCGCCAGCTCACGCCGCTTCCTTTCCGGCAAATGCTTGATGTGGTCGGTCAGTGTCAAAGCAGCGTCAAAGCCTTCGGTGTGAATCGCATCCATCGTAGCGGTTCCATGGTGATTTCGCACTTATACCTTTTACGCGAATGCTGTCCTCGATACAATCAATAGCAGCAGCATGGAGCGACGCAGCTAGCGGTCGTATTCGTCATCCTCGCGGCGGCCCCTCTCGCGATCTGGCTCGGTCGGG
>NZ_JANUBV010000029.1:0-62285 GCF_024808055.1 Rhizobium sp. BK176
ATCTCCGGATCGGGTTTTTCGTGAAGCGACGGCAGTCGAACCTCGATGTCGTTGGCGACACCGAGAACGCCCTTGACCCGCTTGGTTGCTTTCTCCGCCTCATATTTCTGGGCGAAGCTGCGCACAAAGCCGCTGAGCGTGACGACCCCACTTTTCACCGCCACTCCGATGTCAGAGGCATCTATGTCCGGATCCCATTTGAGTTCGCTTTCCACATCACGTTTGATGTCGCTATCTGTTGTCATGTCGCGATCCTCCGTATTGAGTGATTAGGCTACGCTGAAGGTGGTTTTGCCTGCGCAGCATTACGAAGCTAGCTCACATGTGCAGCCTCCGACTTGACAGCTATCAGTTTTGGTTGGGAAGACTTCACGGGCGTTAGCCGGAGCAGAACTAAAAATGTCCGCAACCGGGGGACGGTTGCGGACAATATGGCGGGCTCGAGGGGAGGAGAGGCTTAGCCCGCCTGGACAGGAATGCGCTTTGTGTCTGCTTGCACTTCCGGTGACTTTGGAATTACGAGCGTTAACACACCATTTTTGAACGTGGCCTTAGCCGCATCGGGGTCGATTCCGTCGGGAAGAGGCATAATCCGTTCCACGGCGCCATAGGTTCGCTCCCTGACGAGAACGCCGTTTTTCTCCGCTTCACGATCGGACTTCTTCTCTCCGCGGATTGTCAGCAGACCGTCCCTGATCGACACGTCGATGTCCGCGTCGCTCATGCCCGGCAGCTCTGCTGTTACCGTGATTTCCTTGCCACTGTCGCCGACATCCATACGGACGGTGTCTGGTTGCGGCAGTCGATCTAGTGCCGCGAACGGATACGGCACCATCCGCCAGAAATTGTCGAAAGCGCGGTCGACATCCAGTTGAAGCCCGCGCAAGGGGTCCATCGGCGCAGTTCGGGCCGTTACGTCGCGGCCGGAGCCGCCCTGCCATCGAACGAGATCTGTGATTTTCATTGGGATTCCTCCATCATCCCGCCTTGACGCTGATCCTAGCGGCGGGCGACGGCGCCGATTTCGGCAGATTGAGCCGAAGCACGCCGTCCTTGAACACGGCATCGATCTTTGCTGTATCGATAGGCTCCGAGATCGTGAAGCTACGTTCGTAAGTGCCGTCGCGGTACTCGGCGTGAACCAGCGCATAACCTTCGGGCGCACTGGAAACCGATCGTGCTGAAATGCGCAGAACGCGATTGTCCAGGGTGACGTCGAGGCTCTCCGGATCCGCTCCCGGCATGTCGAGCAACATCTGAACGCCGGACGTGGTCTCGATAATGTCGATCGGCGGGACGAAGACAGGCTCGACCCGGGTTGGTTCCGCCGGTACGGTTCCATTGGTTTCGTGGTCGGTCATGGCGGCATCCTCCTCAGGAGCGGCTGACGGTAATCTTGTGCGGCCTGTCTGCCAGCGGCCGTGGCAGATCGAGCCGGAGCACGCCGTGCCGGAACGTCGCCTTGGCGCGGTCTCCGTCGACGCGGAATGGCAAGATGAGGTTACGGGCGAAGGCGCCGCTGATGCGTTCCTGGCGGTGGATGACAGCGTCTTCCGCCAAGGGTTCGGCGGGGCGGCTGCCACGCAACGTAACCGTGTTCTGGTGGACAGCGATATCGAGTTCCTCTGGCACCACGCCAGGTATCTCGGCCGTGATCACGGCTCCGTCCGCCACGGTCCAGATGTTCATCAATGGGTATTCGGGCGGAGCCGCCAGCCGGAGATTGTCCAACGGCCGGCCCATGTCCCTCTGGGCTGAGCGCATCTGGCGCAGCGGATCGTACCAGCGCACCGAGTTCTCGATGTTGTGCAACATGCCAATCTCCCTTCGTGCTCCGGATCAAGCTGCTATGTCTCCTCAAGGTGCATCCATCCCGCGCAGGCGACATTGATGATCGTCAGTTTAGAGCTGCGGAAATTCGTGTAGTTGCCTTTGGTGTCCTGACGTAAGCCACCAGCAGTCTTCATCCCGCCGAGGGAACATTCGCGAAGGACAGGTCTGCAAAGATGCCGACGAGTAGCAGTGATCCCTATGACATCATTGGCGTCAGGCGCGACGCCTCGCAGAACGATATCCAGGCGGCCTATCGCCGCAGGGCAAAGAAACTCCATCCCGATCTCAACCCTGGAAACAAGCAGGCGGAACAGGACTTCAAAAACCTGTCCGCAGCCTACGAGATTCTGCGTGATGAGGAAAAGCGCCGCCGTTTCGACAACGGCGAGATCGATGCGACAGGCGCGGAGAAGCCCCAACGTCGGTACTATCGTGACTTCGCTGATGCCGGCGCGGGTGATTTTTCCTACGAGAACGGCAAAGGCTTCGCGGATCCCGGTGAAGCCGACATCTTTGCTGAGTTCTTCTCCCGCCGCGGGCGTCGGAATTTCAGAATGCCCGGCGCCGACCTGCGTTACTCGATGGAGATCGACTTTATCGAAGCGATCAATGGCGGCACACGCCAGGTGACGCTATCCGACGGACAGACGCTCGAAATCCGTATTCCGCCTGGCGCGCGCGACGGGCAGATTCTCAGGCTGCGCGGCAAGGGCGGTGCTGGCGAAGGTGGAGCGGAGACCGGTGACGCCCTGATCGAGCTCCACGTGCGTCCTCATCCATTCTTTCGGCGCGAGGGTGACGACATCCGCCTGGACCTTCCGATCACGCTTGGCGAGGCCGTTCTTGGTGGAAAGGTTACGGTGCCTACGCCCGCCGGCCCGGTGCTAGCGATCGTGCCGGAGAATTCGTCGAGCGGCAAGACGCTGCGAGTGAAAGGAAAAGGCGCGGCCCGGCGAAACGGTACCCGGGGGGACGTCTACGCAACGCTAAAGATCGTGCTTCCAGAAAGGCCGGACACCGAACTGAAGGCATTCGTGGCCGGCTGGTCGGCCAGCAAGGGATACAATCCCAGGCAAGGGATGGGGGAATAGATCATGGACCATCAAGAGTTTGCCCGAGATCTTCATATCGATATGACAAGGCTGCGCATCTTCATCAACCGGGGCTGGATATCACCGATCATTCAGGACGGTAGGCCAATATTTCGGGAGGTCGACCGTGCACGAGCCGAGCTTATTGCCGATCTCGCCAATGAAATGGGTATCAACGACGACGGCGTCGATGTGGTGCTGAGTCTGGTCGACCAACTTTACAGCCTCCGCTGCGACTTCAGCAACTTGATCGACGCGCTCGAGGCTCAGCCGCAGCGCATTCGCCACCACGTCGTGAAAGACGTAAAAAAAAGCCAAACAGGCTGAGCGTGCGTGGATCGGGTGCTCTGCGCTGAAACATCATATATATCGAGATGTTCGACAGTCTGACTTCAACAGGTCGAGGCTCGGCTGCGCCAATCAAGGGGCGCCGAGCCCGCCGTCCCCGGACCGCGACACCGACCATCGCCGGACGAAGCACCTCGACGATGGTGCCTTCCGCGGCTGTCGTGTCGGAATGCTGGCGAATGGCGTGATGAACGTGCGGGTCGAAAGCCGAGCCGAGCGGATCGATGCGTTGCAATCCATGGCGTGAGAGCGTCGTCAGCAGGTTGGCTTCGGTGGCCTCCACGCCCTTCAGCACTGGATCGATCGCGTCGCGGTCCGAATCCTCTCGCGGCGCACTTTCGATCGCGCGCCGCAGATTGTCGAGCGTATCAAGCAGGTCTCCCGTCAGTTGCGAGGCGGCAAACTTCACCGCCTCCTCGCGCTGGCGCTGCATTTGCTGACGGATGTTCTGCTGCTCGGCCAGGGCGCGCAGCAGCTTATCCTTTGTCTCGGCGAGTTCCGCCTGGAGCACCGCGGATGAACCCTGGTCAGCCACGGTTTCCGAGGCCGGGGTATCGACAACGGGTCCAGATTCTGCGGGTTTCGGCCTGGGCTTTTGTTTATGGTCCGTGTCAACCATGGCGCTGACCGTTCTTGTCTACTTCCTCAAAATCGGCGTCGATGACATCCTCACCCGATGCGGTGCCCGACGACTCGCCGGATCCGGAGGTCGAAGTGCCAGAAGCCTCATGCACCTTGCGCCAAAATTCACAGATGCGATCTGTAAGGCGCTTTTGCTCCTCAAGCTTCAAGCGTTCGCGTTCGACGCGCCGCTCTTCACGAGGAGTGGCAATGGCGGCGCGTTCGGCCTGCTTTGCCATTCCGGCGGTTCCGCCTGGGTCTTTGCCGCTCGGTAGGAATTCAGGAGAGCAGCTTTGGCGTCAGCTGATGCAGCGCGGCGGTCAAGAAACTCCGCTATTTCTAGCGTTCTTCATTCTTGTCCCCCATGGCAATCGTTGCAGAGGTCAGCGCGCTCTTTCGCGTTTGGCGATTCCGGCCCCGATGTTGTCGACAAGCTCTTGGACAGCTCCTTGGCAGTCGAGCCTCTCGCAACCGATGTGTCTTGGCATCTCGGGCCCGAGCTGTAGATTCCAGCTCTTCCTGCGCGGTCTTTGGATAAGAATTGCGTTTGGACGCTGCTGAAGGCGATATCGCCCGCTGTCGGCTGTGTGAGTCTGCAGTTGGAACCGCGATAAGCTCGGCGAGCAGCCGAAACGAAAAAGGCCAGGCAAAAACGCCTTCCATGGTGAAATGGCTTCCGGCAGTGCCAGTACATCCGTGGTCAAAGGGAAGCGGATTCCGATTTATGCGGACTGCAGATTGCAGGCCGACATCTTGCCCGACTTCATGCTGCGCTCGAGCTCGAAGCCAACCTTTTGGCCTTCGACGAGTTCGCGCATTGCTGCACGCTCGACAGCAGAGATGTGAACGAACGCGTCAGCGCCGCCGTTGTCGGGTTGGATGAAGCCGAAGCCTTTGGTGGAATTGAACCATTTAACTGTGCCGGTGGTCATGATGAACCCTTTCAAAGCATAGAATGAAAAACCGCGAAGCCGATGCCGCGCGGGTGTGAACCGACTATATTTGAAACGGAAGTTCGCTTAAAGCGCGGTGCCAATCGCGCGGTGAACAAAGCTCGGCAAGCAAAAGATCGATGATGCATCTGTAGGGTAACGAGAGCGGCGGTTCAGCGGGTTGCAATCGAAGATGGCATGTTTCGTTTGGTGAGTTTGGCTGAGTCTCCCAGCAGGAAGGCGAGGTTTTCACCGTCGGCCCCAGCGAACGTAACGACGCGGGCCAGATCCAGGCGCTGGACGTCAAGGCCGGCGATCGAATCCTGTTCGGCAAATGGTCGGGCACCAAAATCAAGATCCGTGGCGAGGATCTGCTGATCATGAAGCAAAGCGACGTCATGGGATCATCGAGGCCCACGCGGAGCAAAGAAAGTCGCCTGAGGAGTTGAAGACATGGCTGCGAAAGAAGTCTAACTCCACGCCGACGCGCCTGAACGTATGCTGCGTGGGTCGATGTGCTTTCGAACGCCGTCAAGGTGCTCGGTCCGAAGGGCCGCAACGTGATTAAAGACAAGTCGTTCGACGCCCCGCGCATCACCAAGGACGGCATATCGGTCGCCAAGGAAATCGAGCTGGAAGACAAGCTCGAGAACATGAGGCCGCAAAAACGTTAGCCACGACCGCCGCCTGGTGACTGGCTGCGGTCAATACCTCAGAACTCAATCGTTGGGATTGTGGTCCACAAGAAGGCCCTGCAAGCGGCCGCTCCCGCTTGCGATGGTTGTGTCTTTGAACAACCGCGATACGAGGCGCGGTCGCGATCCTTGCCTCTCATCGATGAGGAGGAATGACATTCTCTTTATCTCGATCGTGATCACGCCTGCATTGTCATGACGACGATATTTGCCGGAATCCACCGTATAAAATCCATTTTCCGCCGCCCAGGCGGCTATCATATCCGCGTTCATCAAGATCCCGCTTTAGGAGGTGCGAACGTGCTTTTCTCTAGCTGTCCCGCTCGTGCAAATCACTTTGCAGTCGTAAGGATACCGTAATAGAAACGCTCCAATCCAGCCAAATCGGTCCACAATTGCAGTTCCCGCTTAGGTGTTGCGAGAAAGACTCGAATGAATGGTCCGAATCGGTACGGCTCAGCCGAGGTCCTACCCCTTAGTGCTTGAGAGGTTCGAACCGACCTCCCTGCCTTGAAGGACGGGGGACGGCACGCACCGCCCGCGCACGTCAGCGAGACTCGGCTCGCTGTCAACGCTACGGTCACGCCCGCCCTCGCAAATGAGCGTTACAAAGGTGGAGCTATTGGCGAACTCTAATCGTGAACCGCATTGACGGGCGTCATTTAAGGCGGATCGCTTCGCTGCTAATGTTTCCGCGGTGTCGGAGGAAGCAACTACGAATATATGTATCCCCAGTGCAACTCAGGCTCCGAATGTACTGTTCCAACCGTGGGTTGGTCCCTTCAACCTGCGGCATCGCATCGTCATGGCGCCACTGACGCGCTCGCGGGCCCGCCATCCGGGCAGCGCTGGCGGTGAGCGCCGACAGCTTGCTCTCAAAGGCGGGAGCTTGTGCCACTTCGCCGGCAAAACGGCGCCCACTACACCAGGAAGAGGTCGCTTACTCAACACAGAAAGGAACTCGATCATGGCAGAAGACACCCTCAAAGGACTCAATGTGGCCATCCTGGTCACCGACGGCTTCGAGGAGGTCGAACTCACCGGGCCACGCAAAGCTCTGGATGAAGCCGGCGCCACGACCAAGATCGTATCGCCCAAACATCAACACGTACGGGCGTGGAATTTCACGGACTGGAGCATAGAGTTGCCGGTCGATGTGGAACTTGATCAGGCCAAGCCGGAAGATTTCGACGCTCTGCTGCTGCCGGGCGGCGTTATCAACCCGGATTCGCTTCGCATTGACTCGAAGGCGGTTGGCTTCGCGAAGGCCTTCTTCGATGCCGGAAAGCCAGTTGCAGCGATCTGCCATGGTCCCTGGACCGTGATCGAGACTGGCGCGGCGCGCGGCCGACGCATGACTTCATGGCCCTCGCTCAAAACCGACATCAAGAACGCCGGCGCAGACTGGGTGGACCAGGAAGTGGTTGTGGACAAGGGGTTGGTCACGAGCCGCAGTCCCGATGATCTTCCGGCATTCAACCGGGAGACGATCAAGCTGTTCAGTGGAGCTGGTGGGCACCGCCATGCCGCATAATGCCAGGTCCACTGGACGGATCAGCAGGCGGCAGCTCGGTCCGCTGCATCGCGAGGTCAGCATTATCGGCCAGGGGACCTGGTACATCGAGGAAGGCGACCCCGCCTCCGCGATCGCCGCGTTGCAACGAGGCATCGATCTCGGAATGAACCACATCGACACCGCGGAGATGTATGGCACCGGCGCCACCGAGGAACTGGTCGGCAACGCCATCGCGGGCCGACGAGATGAGGTATTCCTGGTCTCGAAGGTGCTGCCACAGAACGCCACTCGACTGGGGACGAAGATCGCTTGCGAGAGATCGCTCACCCGCCTCAAGACCGACCGGCTGGATTGCTACCTGCTGCACTGGCGCGGATCGTATCCGCTGGAAGACACGTTTGCGGCTTTCGAGGCGCTCTGTAAGGAGGGCAAGATACTCTCCTATGGCGTGAGCAACTTCGACGTTCCGGATCTTGAAAAGGCATGCGAGATTGCCGGCGAATCGAGCATTGCCTGCAATCAGGTGCTCTACCATTTGCAGGAGCGCGCGATCGAACATGCCGTATTGCCCTGGTGCGAGCAGCACCGTCTCGCCGTCACCGCGTATAGTCCGTTCGGGCACGGCGATTTTCCAGGCAATTACACACCCGGCGGGCGCCTGCTCGCGGATATCGCGAAGGCGCATGATGCGACCACGCGCCAGGTCGCGCTTGCATTTCTGACGCGGGGGCCTTGGGTCTTCGCGATCCCCAAAGCGTCCAGCGTCGAGCATGTCGAAGAGAATGCCGGCGCGTCCGGTATACATTTGTCGCAGGCCGAGATCGCGCGGATCGATGCCGCCTTCCCGCGTGGTCCGCGTCGCCGCGGGCTGCCAATGATTTGACGGTCAAACCAGAGGGCTCGGCCAGCGAGGGCCTGCCGATGTCGCTCTTAGTTGTTCAGGGCCAAGGCGCAACGATCGAATGGCAACTTAACAGTCAACAAACTTCGGACGTCGCATCCATACTGACGGTTATCAAGGTTGGCCGATGCCTTCTCCGCTTATTCTGCTTCACCGCAAATGTTTCAGCGGCAAAACCCACGTCATCGCCCCAAGGAGATTAGTTATGCCAGCAAGCAATCGTGCGATCACTTTCTTGGAACCACACAAGATGGAACTCCAGGACAAAGGATACCCGAAGCTCGAGGACCCGCAGGGTAGGAAGATCGAGCACGCAGTCATCCTCAAGATCATTACGACAAACATCTGCGGCAGCGACCTGCATATCTATAACGGCCGCTTCGCGGCCCCGCAGGGGATGCTGATGGGGCATGAGAACACCGGCGAGGTAGTTGAGGTGGGCTCGCATGTCGAGCGCATCAAGGTCGGCGATGTCTGCTCCGTGCCCTTCAACGTGTCTTGTGGCACATGCCGGAACTGCAGGGAACGCCATACGGAAGTATGCCTCAATGCGAACGAAGAACTCGGCTTTTGTGGCGCTTACGGCTTCAATCTCGGCGGCTGGCAGGGCGGCCAAGCCGAATATATGCTGGTACCATGGGCGGACTTCCAGTTGCTGAAATTCCCCGACAAGGACCAGGCAATCGAAAAGATCAGGGACCTCACCCTGCTCTCCGATATTTTGCCCACAGGTTATCATGGCTGTGTCGTGGCGCGGGTTGGAACGGGCTCCACCGTGTACATTGCCGGCGCCGGGCCGGTCGGTCGCTGCGCGGCTGCGAGCGCGCAGCTTCTTGGAGCGTCTTGCATCATTGTCGGCGACCATAACGAGGCGAGGCGCGATCTGGTGAAAAAAGCCGGCTACGAGGTCGTGGATCCGTCAAGCACCACCCCCGTCGCCGATCAGATTGAGAAACTCCTCGGCACGGGCTCTCGCTGGGTCGACGCGTCTGTCGATTGTGTCGGCCTCGAGTGCCACGGGTATGGGCCGGACGGCAGCTCCGAGAACGTGGAGGAAGCCGTCATCAACACATTAATGGAAGTGACCAAGCCTGCCGGCGCCATGGGTATCCCCGGCGTCTACACTAATTTGGATCCCGGTGCTCGCACAGAACTCAACAAGAAAGGCTACATGGCCCTGGGCTTTCCCGCAGCCTGGGTAAAATCGCCCACATTCACCGCCGGTCAATGTCCCGTCATGCACTACAACCGCGATCTGATGATGGCCATCCTGTGGGACAGGATGCCTTACCTGACACCGCTTATAAACACCGAAGTGATATCGCTAGAACGGGCAGTCGAGGCATATCAAATCTTCAATGACGGATCGCCCAAAAAATTCGTGATCGATCCGCACAACATGACCAAGCTGATGTCGACCGGTTGAACTGGCGAGCGCCGGAAGATTGACGCCGAGCGCCCCCGCGATAGCGCGACCCGGCCCGTGGGCTGCCAAAGCCTCGAATCGATGAAGCCCCGGGGCAGCCCACACTATCGCGACGCCGAGCGGATCGATGGCGACCATTGTCGTCGAAACGTTGCCCTGATGCCATGAACTCTCCTCAACCGGTCTGTGCGAATGATGGAAACCAACAAGCCTCGGTCTCAAGAAGCGGCAAACGAGCCTCCGCGGGGCTTCGTGCGCGTGCGTGGAGCACGCGAGCACAATTTGAAGAGCATCGATCTCGTCATTCCGCGCGATGCCCTTGTGGTGTTCACCGGCGTCTCCGGCTCGGGAAAGTCGTCGCTGGCCTTTGGTACGCTCTACGCGGAGGCGCAGCGGCGCTATCTCGAGTCGGTGTCGCCTTATGCGCGGCGTTTGTTTCATCAGATGGCGGTTCCCGAGGTCGACGAAATCGATGGCCTGCCCCCGGCCGTGGCCTTGCAGCAGCAGCGCGGCTCGCCTTCCACGCGCTCTTCCGTCGGCAGCGTGACGACGCTTTCTAACCTCCTTCGGATGCTCTACTCGCGCGCTGGCAATTATCCCCGACACCAAGTACATCTCGATTCCGAGGCTTTCTCGCCCAACACGCCGGCGGGAGCCTGTCCCCGATGCCATGGACTCGGTCGGGTCTACGAGGCGACCGAAGGCTCGATGGTGCCGGATGATTCCAAAAGCATTCGCGAGCGCGCCATTGCCGCCTGGCCGCCCGCCTGGCATGGCGGCAACCTGCGCGACATGCTGACTACGCTGGGCTATGACGTCGATCGTCCATGGCGAGAGCTGCCGAAGGAAGCCCGCGACTGGATCCTCTACACCGACGAGCAGCCGGTGGTCCCGGTCTACATCGGGTATGACGCGGACGAGGCGCGACGGGCGATCAGGCGCAAGGAGGAGCCCAGTTACCGCGGCAATTTCTCCAGCGCCAGGCGATATGTGTTAAACACCTTTGCCACCACTCAAAGCGCGTCGATCAAGAAACGGGTGGCGCGCTACATGGTGAGCACCGAATGCCCGCTCTGTCACGGCAAGCGGCTTCGCCGCGAAGCGCTTTCCGTCAAGTTCGCCAGCTTCAATATTGCCGACATTTCGCGGATCCCACTGGCAAGGCTCGCTGACCTCCTGCGCCCCTATGCGGAGGCCACCGCCGCTACCCTGACCAAGCTGAAGGCGCAGCATCCGGAGAAGGCGTTGGTAGTGCAGCGGATCGCCGAGGACCTCGGCGGCCGGCTCGCGGTTCTGCTCGACCTCGGACTTGGCTATCTTTCACTGGAGAGAAGCACCCCGACGCTGTCACCGGGCGAACTGCAGCGCCTGCGACTTGCAACCCAAGTGCGGTCCAATCTGTTCGGCGTCGTCTACATGCTCGACGAGCCCTCAGCCGGACTGCATCCCGCGGACACGGAGGCGCTGATGACGGCGCTCGATCGATTGAAAGCCTCCGGCAATTCGCTGTTCGTGGTCGAACACGAGATCGATGTGATCCGCCATGCGGATTGGATCGTCGACGTCGGCCCGGGCGCCGGCGACCGCGGTGGCCGCGTGCTCTACAGCGGTCCGCTGCAAGGGTTCGAGCAGGCAGAGCAATCGCAAACTCGCCGCTACCTGTTCGACCACACTATTGTGTCAGACCGAACGCCGCGCCCACCCAGGGGCTGGTTGCGGCTGCGCGGGGTCAACTGCAACAACATCCATGGGCTCAATGTCGATTTTCCGTTGGGAGCATTTACCACCGTGACTGGCGTTTCCGGTTCGGGCAAGTCGAGCTTGGTGAGCCAGGTCCTGGTGGAATTGATTGCAAAGCAGCTCGGCCATCCCATCCCCTCGATCGATGATGAAGACGACGGGCTCGAGCGGACTGCCGTGACGACACCGCGCGGTCGGATCGCGAGCGGGGCGGAGGACGTCAAGCGCCTGGTGGTCGTCGACCAGAAAGCGATCGGACGCACACCACGGTCCAATCTCGCGACGTACACGGGGCTGTTCGACCACATTCGCAAAATTTTCGCGGCGACGAAGTCGGCGCGCGCCCGTCACTATGACGCTGGACGCTTTTCCTTCAATGTTGCCAAGGGCCGTTGCGAGACCTGCGAGGGAGAAGGCTTTGTTTTCGTCGAATTGATGTTCTTGCCCAGCGTCTATGCACCGTGTCCAACCTGTCATGGCGCTCGCTTCAACGCGCAAACCTTGGACATCGAATATCGCGAAAAGAACATCGCCGCAGTTCTGGGAATGACGGTAGATGCCGCCTACGCCTTCTTTGCCGAGGAGGCGCAAGTGCGCCGATTCCTCAATGTGCTGCGGCAGGTTGGCCTCGGCTATTTGCGACTTGGCCAGCCGGCCACGGAGCTTTCCGGCGGCGAGGCACAGCGGATCAAGCTTGCCTCCGAGCTCCAGCGGCCTCAGCGCGGCGCCACGCTCTACGTCCTCGACGAGCCCACCACAGGACTACACCCGGCTGACGTTGAGAGGCTCGTCGCGCAACTCGACGGGCTCGTCGAATCTGGCAATACCGTCATCGTGGTGGAGCACGACATGCGTGTCGCCGCCGGCAGCGACTGGGTCATGGATATCGGCCCTGGGGCAGGCGAGGAAGGCGGCCGTGTAGTGGCGTTCGGCACGCCAGCCGAGGTCGCGGGGTCGTCCATAAGCCGCACAGCACCATATCTGTCGCGGTTCACGGCCCCGGCCTGCGGCCGAGCTTGAGCCGGTCCAGTAGCAGCGCGCGAATTGAGATCGTCTCCTAGAACGGCCAATCGGGCGCCCCCGAATTGGAGGCGCTGAACGAGGTGATCGAACAGGGCAGATGGTCGCGCCGATCGGGGCGGAGTTGCGTTGGATCAAGCGGTGCGAGCGCATCAACTCGTCGCTGCCGGCCACGTGCTCTGAAAAATCGTCCTGCCGTTCAGCCGGCTCCATCGCGCGTTCCAGTGAACGGTCCCGTTCCCCTTTGCCGCGCGTCCCCTAGAATTGACCGTCGTCAATGCGTTGCGGCGTGCATCGCGCTAGTAAAACCTCAGTGGTGCCGTCAGAAGACGATCCGATACGCGCGGCGGGCCCCGGCATCGACTTGGGCACGAGCTGATAGACACGGCAGATAATTTCGCCGACCTGCTTGTCGCACCAAGGCCGCGCGATCGAGGCCGTGAGATGAACCGGTGAGGATATATGATGCCGAAGGTCGATCCAAGCGATGAGAGGATGTTTCCAAAATTCTCGGGGGCGGAAATCGATCGGCTTTGTCGGTTCGGCTACCAGCAGCGCTACAGCAAGGGCCAACCGCTGTTCCTGACAGGAGAGATCGCCCCCGGCATGTTTCTGCTCAAGAGCGGTCGCGCCCAAGTGACGCGGCGCGACCCGCTTGGACATCTCGCTCCGATCGTGGAAGAGACTGCAGGTGATTTCGTCGCCGAAGTGGAACAGCTTTCCGGTCGGCCGGCGCTGGTCGACGTTCACGCGGTCGACGATATCGAGGCCGTTGTCATTCGGGCCGAGAACCTGCGCGGCGTCATGATCGCGGAGCCCGAGCTTGGCGACCGGATCATGCGCGCCTTGATTCTGCGCCGCATCTTCCTTATTGAGGCGGGCGCCGGCGGACCCGCGCTGATCGGGTCCGAGGACGCTCCCGATGTCGTGCGGCTGCAAGGCTTCCTCGCCCGGAACGCCTACCCCTATCAGGTGCTCGATCCTGCGAGGGATCGCGAGGCCGCTGATCTCATCGACAAATATGCGCCGGATCCGAGCGACCTTCCACTGGCGGTGTGTCCCAAGGGCACAATTCTCAAGAACCCTAGTGAGGCAGACCTGGCACGCGCCCTTGGAATGGTACGGAGGGACGGTCGAGACCGGACGTACGACGTCGCCATCGTCGGGGCTGGCCCCGCCGGTCTTGCGACCGCCGTCTACGCGGCGTCCGAGGGGCTTTCGATCGTGGTCTTTGACGCACACGCGTTCGGTGGGCAGGCCGGGGCGAGTGCGCGCATCGAGAACTACCTCGGGTTCCCGACCGGCATATCTGGCCGGGACCTCGCCGGGCGAGCCTATGTACAGGCGCAAAAATTCGGCGCCGAAATGGCGATCCCGTCCGCCATCGCACGCCTCGACTGCGATCAAAATCCGCTGATGCTGGAATTCGCGGACGGGGCTCTGACCAAGGCTTCGGCCGTGGTGATTGCGTCCGGCGCACGCTACCGTCGGCTCGACATCCCCAATCTAAGCGAGTTCGAAGGACGAGGCGTGTGGTATTGGGCCTCGCCCATCGAGGCAAGGCTTTGCCGGCGCGAAGAAATCGTCCTTGTCGGAGGCGGCAACTCCGCGGGGCAGGCCGCCGTGTTCTTGCGCGACTACGCCGCCAAGATCTGGCTGGTTGTGCGTGGGGCAAGCCTGTCCGAAAGCATGTCCCAATATCTCATTGACCGGATACATGCGGCCAGCACCATCGAGGTGCTGACGAACACGGAGGTTATCGCGCTCTGCGGTTCACCGCAACGACAGCTTGAGCGCATCCGGTGGCGCAACCGCGTTTCAGGTGAGGAAACGGAAAGGCAAGTTCGGCATATGTTTTTGTTCCTCGGAGCCGAGCCGGAGTCTGGGTGGCTGCACGGCTGCGTTTCTCTCGACGCCAAAGGCTTCGTGCAGACGGGTGCGAGCGTGCAACAGGCGATCCCCTCCGCAATCGACGGCGCAGAACCGCTCTCACTGCAATCCAGCATCCCCGGCGTCTTCGCGGTCGGCGACGTGCGTTCCGGCTCGGTCAAACGCGTCGGCGCCGCGATCGGCGAAGGAGCCGAAGTCGTGGCCCAGTTGCATACCTATCTCACCGGTAAGGCGAAGGGCGCCGCCGTTTGCGCCCCGTCCGCCGCCGAGCTCCCGACCGTCTCTCCGCCTTCAACGCGGTAATTCTCCGCCCTTGTCGCGGCCCGACATATCAACGCCAGACAACGCCGGCTCGTTTCCTTGACGTGCAACACGATCTGGTGGAGTTTCAACGAGACGGAAGCGAGTTAACCGTGTTGGCATCGAAGGCCGGCCCGGCATGAACGCAGTTGCCAGCGCCAGAGCGGCGGCGGCTATCGAACGCGCTACCGTCCATCCGGATACAGCCGAGAGCCATGTTGTAGCGGCTGAGTTTGCGACCGTCGCGGCGACCGACGATCATTGGCGTTCACACACTCTCGGCACCGCCCAGGTTCGGGTCTCTTTATCATTGCCCGGCAAGCCTCCGAAGAAGCGGCTCACGGGAGACGGCGATCTCGTAGAGCATGGAGGCGCTCACGCGTTCCTCCTGGATCATATTTCTCGAATGCTGAAAGCTGATGCCTATGGATCGGGCAAGGCCGGGCTTGCGAAAACCGCCCAACTGGACGCGCGACCGCGATCTGCATGCCAACATGCGCATCGGCTGGATCACAGCGGGTAGGTCTTGGCTTAGCAATACCGTAAGAGCAGGAGGCTATTTCGATTCCGACAATGCTTTTGCGTCTTGTCATTCCCGGAATGTGAGTGTGTCGAGATACGCCGTCAGGAACTCAGCAAAATTTCCGAATGCTTGGGGAGTTTGCAGGACTGCGCAAAATGGCATGGGCGCCTTCACCTCGGCGCTACATCCGACTTCAACTCGAGGGCGGGACGTGCGGCATCTGCAAAGAATGGACAGCAGGTGTGTCGCGCAACTGGATAATCGAACATAGGTCAGATATGTTTTGCCGACGGCGCGACGAACCCTTCAAAAGCCTATGTCGAGCGCGATTGAGTGGAAAGATCAAGGCCGCGCCACAATAACACTGACGAAGTCATGCGCACAGAAAATCAGAAGATACTATCGCGGCGCGCCTTATGGCGTTCCTCGATTAGGGGGCGGCAGGTCTGCTCGACCGCCTTTACTGCAAGATCAAGCCTCTTCTTCAAAGCGTCTCCCTCCATTTCTCCCCAACCGATCGCGGCCTCCCATTGATCGCGTTCTTGTTCTCGTCCGGCTGGCTTCTGGCCATGGGTGCGGACCAAATTGCGGGCCGCATCGACAATTTCGTTGTGAATTGCCCTTATCTCGTCGAACGGGCGCGCAGCCTCTTCTCCGAAGTAAGCCATGAAGCGGTATCGGCTGGCCCGGAGCTCGGAGAAGACTTGGCTTTCCTTCGTCAAGCGGTCCACGGGGGCGATGATCTCGCTCTTTTCGGGCTCATCATCGTCCTGTCCAATTTCTGGTCGATCAGTCTCATCTTGATCGGCATCTGACGCCGGAAATCGCGCCCATGTCAGAATGTCCCTGGTCCGATAGAACCCCGCCAAAACCTCTTCCGCCAATTCAGCCTTCCGCCTGCCGACCGTTTCGGCCCTCCATGCATTGAGCCCGCGCATCCCGGCCCAGCCAGCCAGAAGGGCCGCCATGCCGGTCATTAGATTGGCCCATGCGGAAATCCATTCAGGTGACACGACCGACCTTCCGTGCGTACGTTTCGATAAGGCCCATACGTTTCTATCTGCGTTCCGTTTGCCGCCTGTTGGCGTTTGCAGAAGAGACGAAACGCTCAATTATCCAGTTGCGCATGCGTCCGCGTGACGACGTCTTCGCCTCGGTGGCAATTCCATCAACAGTTCAGCCTAGGCTTGGCAATACCGTATAGATGCGCGTTATAAATGCAAGGAATTCTGCCACATAGCTGCGGAGGGATGACGTCAGTTTCACTGGGCAAGTGCGCTCTCGGCGTGCTGGTTGGATCAGGGCGCCGACCCGGTGACCGCCTTCCTGTGTGTCTCTATTGAAGCGCCCGGTCCAGAGATATGCATCCTCTGGCACCGCTACTTCGAGTTGCCGGCTTTTCATCACCTTCTCGACGTCGATGCCGGCGTTGCGCAACCGCTGACAGTGATCGTCCTTGTGGTGATCGGATGGTCCCACCAAAGGGAATGGGCTGGGGCGTCGACTTCATATCAGTCTCCAGGATCCGAGGGTTTGTCCTTATGCCGGATTTCCGCCATGGCTTTTTGTTGCTCTGGCCAAGCCAGGAGGTCCGCCATTTGGAGTGCAAGCCGATCAAGCGGAGCATGATCGAACTCGCTCTCTACCTGCGCTTTGCGAAAGTGCGTCGAGAGCACGCCCCAGAGACGGCCATTGCTGCTGATCAGCGGGGTCGATTGCACGGCAGCAATGCCGTCGGCGCTCATCATGTCGAGCTCAACAGTGCCCACAAACAGGTAACTCGTCGAGACGTCTTCGACAAACACACGCATGCGCCTCGTGAGCGCCGCAGCGCAAGTGGTGTTGGTGTCGCGACGCACGATGCTGAAAAAGCTCTCGGCTTTGCTGGAGAAACCGCGGCTGGCAACAAGTTTAAGGCAGTCGGTACTTTCGTCAAAGCGTTGCAGAGTGCCCATGTCGGCGCCCGTTATGGCGATCGCGATATCTAGAGCCGGGAATAGGTCCAGACCAAGACTCCTGGAGTTTTTTAGCCGCTGTAGGGCCACGTCAATGCTTTGCCCAATCGCACCGTCGATGGGCTCCTTGAGTTTTGCCACCGTCGTGCCTCCGAGAGCTCCGCTGCGTGCGGCCGAGCAAGGCCGAAAATGCAAAGGGGGGATTGCCGCCTAAGCCATTAAGCGATTTTTCGTAATTGTCATGGTTGTCGTGAACGCCAGGAGAATCTGACGACCGTCCATGCGCATGTGCCGTCTGCGAAGAACATTCCCCCGTTGCGCGCCATGCGGCCAAGGTGCGTGAATCGCGGTCTCAGCCGTCAGCACCAGAAGCCGTCGCGCACTTGACGTCGCCAATTGGAAAGCTGGTTTGCTACAACGCCGTTACGGCCCGCGACATCCACTGCTCGCACACCAGGCTCAAGGCTTTCCGCTACAATGCGAGCCTTTACATCATCCGGCCAACGCCGGTTACCGCGACGGGGCTCAACGACGTCATCGCGACCAACAAATCCATCATCCAATTCAGCTTCCAGATACGCTTGGAACCCTTCGCAGCTATGCTCAAAAAGCGGCGGACAATTACGTCCTCAGTGATCTCGGTTAAACATCAATCGCTGTTCCGGTGAGATGAGGTCGATTGAGGCGTGACAGCTAGAGCATGGGTATCGTTACTGCGAGAATAACGACCAATCCGGCCGTCACGAGACATGTTTCAATTAGAAACAACGCCACTTGCCGTCCGGTCATGCCTGGGAAAGCGGATTTCACTGAAGCGTCTCCTTGAAAAAAATTTCCAATGCCAGAACGATAACACAGTACGATGCAGAATATTGTTATTTCTTTCACGGTAAATACCTTGCTTAATTGCAGGCAATGCTCACATCAGTATTTGCGGTGGCTACTCTCACCTCACCTCGTCGGACCCGGATGGGTGGCGATCCCTTGAAGCTGGCCTGCTGTTGGGCGCACGGCCGCAGAAGGCTGATCAAGGCCACGCCAAAGAGTGGATGGCCCATCGTCGACGTTTATGACGCTTATCGCGATGACGCTGCGTCAGCGCCTCCATTGCTCGAAAGGCCGCCTCGATTCCAAGAGGTTGCACCGTTCGAGAACCTTCTGCGCGATACCCGATCGACCCGAATGCCACCGAAGCCGAGCCGGTGGTGCTATTGAGTTTACGGCAGGCTCAGCAGCGATCTAGCACAAATTCGAGATAGGCATTGCAAAACCAAAAATTGAGCTTATTGTTTGTTTATCGACCAATGCTTGTGACGTCGTTCCAGAGCTTTATGCTCCCGTTGGATTTCCTCTCAAATAATCGATCTTATACCGCAAGGCATCGCGGGAACCCCAACGATTGCTTCGAAAGGAAATCGTTATGAACACTGGTACTGTAAAGTGGTTTAATTCCGCTAAAGGCTTCGGCTTCATTCAGCCTGACAACGGCAGCACGGATGTCTTCGTGCATGTGTCTGCCGTTGAGCGTGCTGGCATGCGTGCGCTCTCGGATGGTCAGAAGATCACCTACGACGTCGTCCAGGACCGCAAGTCCGGCAAGAGCTCGGCCGACAACCTTCAGGCGGCATAATAACGTCATTTGCACCGCTGACCACGGATGTACTGGCAGCAAAGCTGAATGACTGTGAGAGGTCGGGTTCATGCCCGGCCTTTTGTTTTTTCGCTATAGAGAACGTCACGCCCGAATTTGCTAGTCCTCGTGACAGGATCGTATTGTAACGTCGTAATCTTTGAAGCATCAGCCAACACGGGCCCGGGCTTCGACCGCTCCCATATCTGGCCTAAGCGGCATCGCACGCAGGAAATGACAATAGCCTGCCCAAACGGCGAGGCAGGCATGTGGTAGACGTAGAAGCCGTGTCATAGGCATCGCTGTCTTAGTGGACGGCCTTACCCAAACGAGAGGAGGATGCGATGTCTTCCAACGAGTATTCCGCATACGTATCACAGAACCTGGTTCGGACGAGTACGTTCGGCTATCATGAACAAGCGACCCTTCGTGTGCTTCTCGACCCCGCGGTCACCCGTGACGCTCGGCTAAAGCTGCCTTTGGCAGGAATGAGAGCATTTCCCGATTTCGGCGTCGATGGAAAATCCCGCATGCGGACGGCACTTTAGGGCACGACGCTCCTTCCGCTTTAGCAAATCCGCTGCGAGACAAACGCCGACCCGAACCTACCGGCTCAAAACAGCCGATATTGATCCTGGCGCTAAAGGAGAAACCAATGGCCAAAGGCCAAATGCGTAGCAACCGAGAAATCCGTAAACCGAAGAAGGACAAAACCGCAGCGGTAGCACCACCGCCATCTGGCCCGCAGGCCAAGCTTACGGGCGGCCACGCGGCGAGTATCGGCAAGAAATAGCATGTAGACCGCTCATCACGCCAATATCACTGCCAAAGGGCGCGACACCGCGCTATTATTCGAGGACTCAATGATCAATGACACCACCCGGAAATTCGCAGAAACTCTGTTTCGCGCGCCGGCCCCAGAAGCCGGCTCCAATGCCGAAAAGCTCCTGAACCTCCGAAAGGGCATGCAGCTGCGCACACGCAAGCTGCGAGATAGCGAGCGAACCGTCAGAGAAGCCGCCCGCCCCTTCCGTTACTCTTCCGCAGCCACGAGGGCGATCACATGACTCAGTTCGATTATACCGGCGGGGCCGGACTCTACGCTGGCAAATCGAAAGCCGGCATAAACGGTCCACGTTATCGGCGGTTCGATACAGCAGCCGAAGCCCTTCGGTTCGCCGTAGAAGACCTGCCGCACAGTCAACAACGAGGCTCTCTGCTGGAGATTGACGAGGCGCGTTTCAACCACAACCAGATCCGTGCGCTCTACGATGCACCCGGCTACCCGCTTTCACGCCGGCTCGGCTAGTCGTACCGCGCTGACAAGGAGAGTGCGTGCCGAGGCTTTCCATACGACACCGTAACACACGACAGCTATTGCTTTCCGGTTCAGCTTTTTCGCCGTCGTTGATTTAGGTCCTCGCGAAGGGCCGGATCTCCTGCTCTACACTCATGACATCACCCTTTTACCTGAAGGCCGTATAGCCTGGAAAGCGGATGTCTTCGGAAACGCAATCGCCACGGCGACGTTTTTCGAGCCGACGCATCAGGTCGAGATCGTCAGCAGCGCCGAGGTCGATCTCCGAAGCCTGGCCGGTGTTCGACATCGCCGCATCCCGGCGCGCTACCCGTTCGTTTACGAGGAAGAGGACTGGCAAAACCTCGGGGTAATGCACAGTACTTGATCCGACCGGCCAGTTCCAGACCTGCGTCATGAGCTTCGGTATGGGTGAAACAACCGATATCCTCTCCCTCTTGAAGGACCTGAGCGCCGGGATTTCCAACGTCATTGGTTATCAGGCATGCGATGACGAAGGAACACGTGCTCCGCTTGAAAACGCTGGCCTTGGGGTCTGGAAGTTGGCGGGATCCAGCAACCCTGTGTGCAGAAGCTGTTCGGGTTCTCGGGCTGGCCACGAGAGCCCTTTCCGGCTACCTCTATAATCCTGGCCGGGGACTTGCTCGGCTCGCCGTCGGTTTCCAAGGACCATGAGATTGAAAGATGCGCATCAGGCTGCCGGAGCGCGCCGTATTTGACGGCATTGGTCGGAGGCTTCATCTGCAAAGCGGGCATTCGCTTCCAGGTCGTCGGTGAATGAGAGTTGGACGCCATCCTCGAGACCGGTCAATCGCCCGAGAAGCACGATGCCCTGGGCGCTGAGCGCTTGAAGGTTTATCGTGTGCGTCGACCCAAGCGCGCCGCGGGGCGGGATGCGTCCGCAAGTCGAATGACCTCCTCCCCCGGCTTGGATGCCCATCGCCGAATGGAAGCTGGCGGAGTGTTCGGCAAAATCGTTCTCTGCGATTTTCACGAGTGATGCCGGAACCTGGTTGCTTGTTTTGGAGTGGCTCGAACCTTCGACTCATATCTTGCAGTTAAATCAGCGGCCGTTCCACATCTACACTTGTTACACCTTCGAACTGCATGCGATGCCATCAGGCTGGCAGCAATCCTGCCGCTCGGTAGCTGTCGATCATTGCATCGAAGAGCGAGATGTCGGAACGGCTGCGGGCAAGCAGCTGCGCTCCCGCGACCGCGGCGAAGATCGCCCGAGCCCGGGCCTCGCTCCCCTTCTCATCCGTTAGGCCGGCATCGAGGAGCCGATCCGCAAGCCAAGCTATATTGACGTCGGCGAAAGTCTGGACCTGTTGGCGGACATGTTCGGGAAGGTCGTCGTACTCTGCTCCGAGGAAGCTCCCGAGGCACAGGCGGTTGCCATTTTCCAGCGACATTCGGAACGTCTGCGGATATTTCCGGAGGCTAGCTGTCGGACCACCTTCTTCCCTCGCAACTTCGTCCAGCCAAGCTCTTGTGTCCTGCCAGTAACGCTCGGCGATCGCCGCAGCGAGATCCGCTTTGCTCGGAAAGTGGTGATAGATGCTGGCGGCCTTGATGCCGACCTCGGCTGCGAGCTCGCGCATGTTGAGGCCGCCATAACCGTGCGACTGAGCGCTCAGACGTCCTGCCGCGAGAATGGCTTCCCTTGCACTTCCGCTCATATGTACCTCCTTCAAGCCACCTAACAAATGTTAGATAGGCGTTGACGATCGGATTGTAAAGGTCTAGTTCTGCATAGCCTACCAACTGTTAGTTAGAGAGAGAACGCCATGAGCAACGAACTGATTTATTCCGACGCCACAAGGCTTGCAGAGCTCATCCGCCGCAAGGACATTTCGCCCGTCGAGGTAGTACAGGCGCATCTCGATCGCATTCAGGCGGTCGATCCCAAGGTCAATGCGATCGTCACCGTTGCGGAGGGAGCGCTGGAAGCAGCCCGGAGCGCCGAAGCCGCAATTCGGGCTGGCGAAGAACTCGGACCGCTGCATGGCGTGCCGTTCACCGTCAAGGATTCCATCGATACCGAGGGTGTCATGACACAGCGTGGCTCGCCAATCTTTGAAGGACGTTTACCCGACCGCGACGCGACCAGCGTCGCCCGCCTGAAGAAGGCGGGCGGCATTCTGCTCGCCAAGACGAACCTGCCGGAGTTCTCCTACTGGATCGAGAGCGACAACCTGCTCTCCGGGCGCTCAAACAATCCGTGGGACCTGGAGAGGACTCCGGGCGGATCGAGCGGCGGCGAGTCTGCCGCGATCGCTGCAGGCATGTCCCCACTCGGTCTTGGGACCGATCTTGCGATCTCGGTGCGGGGGCCGGCGGCGCAGACCGGCATCACCTCGATGAAGGCGACCCACGGCCGCGTACCGATGACCGGCATCTGGCCACGTGCGCCGCGTCGCTTCTGGCACGTCGGGCCGATGGCCCGGTCGGTGCGCGACGTCGCCCTCGCCTTCTCGCAGATGGCGGGACCCGACGGCGAGGACGCGTTCGCGTCGAGCACGGTTCCGTTCGACGCCGGGATCGGTAGACAGCCCTTCCGGCAGCTTCGCCTCGGCTGGATGGTCGGACCCGGCTTCGGACCGGTTGATCCGGAAGTCGTCGCCACCGTCAAGGCGGCTGCCGCGGCTCTGAAGGACATCGGCTTTTCGATCGAGCATGTCGGCATCCCGGCACTGGAGAAGGACTTCGCTCTCGACGTCTTCAACCGTCTTCATGTGATGGAGATGAAGCCGGCGTTTCGCGAAGCAACTGCCGAGCGTCGGGACGACGAACTCTACAAAATGGCGAAGACGATGCTGTCGCTGCCCGACACCTTGATGGCGGACTACATCGAGGCGGAGCAGGCTGCCGAGCGGCTGCGCGATGGCTATGCCGACTACTTCTCCCGCTACGATGCCCTGATCACCCATGTGCTGCCGATCCCCGCCCACAAGCACGGCGTCGAAGAGTTCGTGATCGACGGGCAGAAGGTGGATGCGACGTACTTGCAGGGCGCGACCGTGCCTTTGAACGTCACTGGCCTTCCCGGCGTCTCAATGCGGTTCGGCACCAGCAGTGCAGGCCTGCCGATCAACGTCCAGATCGTCGGCGCGTGGCAGGCGGAGTCGACTATCCTTCATGTCGCCTCGCTTCTGGAGAGCGTCAGTCCAACGCGCGGCCTGCATCCGACGCTCTAAAAATCACTGCACATCAGCACGGCCTTCTCGAGTGGGAAGGCTGTGCTACTTCGCCGCATCGGCGATCAGACCGCAGCCACCGGCGCGCCGTTGCTGTAGCCGACGTGCCAGGCGAGTTCGACCGGAAAGAGGCCGAAGCCTAAGGCGCAGGCAGCACCATCAAGAAGTGCGTGATCGACACCGCCCGCTTGGATGCCCCGGCTTTTCCGCGAGATCTCGTAGTGCAACGATGAAGCCTGATGAATGCATGGATCATGACGTTGTACCGTCCCTGACCAATTCCACACCTGAGGGGCGAGGATAGACAAACCAGCGGAATGCCCTATGTGATCGTCATCGTCAGCAAGCGAATACGTAAGCGCTGGCGGCTGAGGGCTAAGAGCTCCCGCCTGCCTAGGCAGGACGCGCTTATGGTCGATAATTCCGCCGAGACATCTCAGAAAATCATCGGCGGCGACTGGAGCAAGCTGCTTGTTCTCATCGCTGAAGATGAATTCCTCATCAAAACCAATCTCGAAGATGTCGTGACGAAAGCCGGCTTCGAGCACCTCGCCGTATCGAATGCGAACGAGGCTATCCGTGGTTTGGAGGAGGACTCGGCTCGCTTTTGCGCTCTGATAACCGACATAGGGATGCCAGGAGAAACGGATAGTTGGCATCTGGCTCGTCGAGCACGAGAGCCAATCATGCCAGTGATCTATATGACCGGCGACAGCGCCAAGGACTGAGGCCGCTCAAGGCGTTCCGAATAGCGTTTTGTTTCAGAAGCCCTTTGTTCATTCCGTGATGTTGAAGTGCTGAACTCGGCGTGCCGCACATTCGCTTCTTGGCGTTCGAGCCAGCGACACGTCCAAAGCACGAAATATAAATTGAGCCGCGTTCGCGGTGGCTCATTCGGCATTGCCGCGCTATAAACCCGCGCTACTTTCGATAGGAGTTTTTTAGCGATAACAGATGCAAAGCCCTCCCAAATCCTCAAACCAAAGTGCCGGCGAGCCCGGTACGGGCGCCAGCCCCACGGCGGATCCAGGAATCTCAGCCGACCATGTCGTGACACAAGCATCACCCAGCTTGGACACATTGGATGAGGCCGGTTCAGCCTCGCCTGCTCTCGACCCACGACGGGCCTATACATCCTTTGGCCAAAGCCGACTGGCAGCGCACAATCTGCTGCGTGCGCTGGGACATGATTTAAAAGCAAGTTCAACCTTCGCAAAGACCAAGGCTGAGACAGCCGCTTTCTACCTGAAGGCGAAGCTAAAGGCCGCAATCCGGCCGGAAACTACAGCAACTCCCCGCAGCCCTAGGCGACTGGGGGCTGCTCTGGCTAAAGCAGGGACCGCAATTCATGGTCTGCGGGCAATGCTTTCCGAGAGTCGCCGGCACAGTCGACCTAACGCGGGCTGGTGGAAAACCGCTCTGGCATCGGTCTTCCTTGTCGGTCTCCTCGTGGTAGGCGGCACACTTTGGTGGGCTTTAAGGGACGTACCGTGGGGCGAGATCCGCGATGGAACCTTGAAGCCTGTCATAGTGCTAGAAACCGCTGACGGTGCACCGCTGGTACGACAGGGGCCGTATCAAGGGGCGTATGCTCAATACGACCAGTTTCCACCGCAGCTTATCGACGCTGTCCTCTCCATTGAAGACAGGCGTTTCATGGATCATTTCGGCATCGACCTCAGAGGTATCGCAAGGGCGCTCCTGCGGAACTTTGAAGCCGGCTCGGTGGTAGAAGGTGGGAGCACGATCACCCAGCAGCTCATCAAGCTGCAGTATCTCGAGAGTGATCGGACAATAAAGCGGAAAATACAGGAGGTCGTGATAGCCCTGTGGCTAGAGTGGAAACTCGGGAAGAAGGAAATCCTGACGCGCTATCTCAACAGCGCCTATCTTGGTGCCGGCGCGACCGGCATGCCTGCCGCAGCACGCATCTATTTCAACAAGGATATCGGCGCCCTCAATCTGCCGGAATCTGCCATGCTGGCGGGATTGCTGCGGGCACCGAGCCAGTGGAACCCGATCGATAATTCCGAGGGCGCCCGACAACGCAGTGCCGTCGTCCTCGACGCGATGGCAGCTAATGGCAAGATCACCGGATCAAAGGCCGACGAGGTCAAGGCGAGCTTCGCGAAACTCCATCCGACGACGCCAACACCCCGTTCCGGAAGTTGGTTTGCCGACTGGATTTCGCCGCAAGCAAGCGAAATTGCCGGCTCCTCGCCAGGCTCGACGACCGTGCGCACGACCCTGGTGCCGCATCTGCAACAGATCGCCGAAAGGGTTGTGAGCAAAGCTCTCGACAAAGAAGGAAAGGCCGTCGGAGCATCGCAGGCAGCCTTGGTTGCGATGACGCCGGACGGCGCCGTCGTTGCCATGGTCGGCGGGCGCGACTACAAGGCAAGTCAGTTTAATCGCGCCGTCACGGCAATGCGGCAGCCGGGCTCCACCTTCAAGCTGTTCGTCTACTATGCCGCCCTGAAGGCCGGGCTCACCTTGTCTGACCGGATTCTCGACGCACCGATCAACGTCGACGGATGGTCGCCGGAAAACTACCGGGGCGGCTATCACGGCTGGGTTACACTTGCAGAAGCCTTTGCCCGGTCGCTGAATGCCGCGTCGGTTGCACTAGCCGACGAGGTTGGACTCGACAACGTGATTTTGGCCGCTCGAGAGCTGGGCATCGATGCGCCGCTTGCCAACACCCCGTCCCTGGCGCTCGGAACATCCGAAGTAAACCTGCTTAATCTGACCAGCGCCTATGCGTCTGTCCAACTTGGCAAGGCGCCTGTCAAGCCAAGGGGCATCATCGACTTTCAGGCAGCAGGGCAACCACAGGCGTTTCGCGTTGGCTCACAAGCAGGGCCGAATGTCGATCTTTCGCCTTACCAATCAGATCTTCTCGGCCTGCTGCAGCTCGTGGTCGAACGCGGCACTGGACGTGAAGCCGATCCCGGTGGATTTGCGGCCGGCAAGACCGGGACCAGCCAGAACAATCGCGATGCATGGTTCGTTGGCTTCACGAAACCTCTCGTTGCCGGGGTATGGGTGGGCAATGACGACGACACGCCGATGAATGGCGTCACCGGCGGCGCCTTGCCGGCGCGGATCTGGCGGGACTTCATGCGGGAGGCAATGAAGGAGCCTGCGCCGGACAAGTCGAAGCCGACGGGAGGAATGAACGACGGTCAAGGCGCACCCCAGTCCTGCGACATCACCGCCTGCTCCCGCAGCTACCGTTCGTTCCGGCCGTCGGACTGCACATACCAGCCTTACTATGGTGGGAGGCGGCTCTGCGAAAAGTAATGCTTGCCTCGGATTTCTGCCTTGCCGCCAATTGGGGGGCCACCATCGCTTTTTACGCCGGCGTGCTGGCCCGACTCCTTGGCCTGTGATCCTCGACTCGGCACTGTTACTGAAAGTCGTTGAAGCCGAGAAGGGACCTATCAACTGGCATCGCGGTGGGTTGCTCGCCGGCGCGAAGGATACCGGCATCTTTTGCGTGAAGACGCGATGGCGAGCTGAAACACGTCCACGGTCATGACGCGATCCCAATGAGCTTGAGGGCTCGGGATACTATTGCCTGCTTTGTGATACCGAACTTTTCGTAGGGGACTCCAGCCGGTGCTGACGCACCAAATTCGATCATCCCGATGACGTCATCTTCACTTGCAACGTAACGCGTCCATGCGAACTTGGAGAGCGCTTCAACCCTGATCCTTGCGGCATGGCCCAGAACCTGCTCCCGGTACTCTTTCGACGGGGCGTCGAACTGATCCCAGCTCGGCATCGAGACAACAGCCGTCGGGGTAGGTGGCCAGACGCTTCCAGTTCGTTCGCGGCCTCGCTGCCAGGGATACGTCGGTGCCGGTGGCGATGAGGGTCGCTGCCCGCTTGCCCGACGCTTCCTTCAGGACGTAGGCGCCCTTTGCGCAGAGGTTTTCATTGCCGGAGTCAGTGCGCGGCTGAGGAACGTTTTGGCGCGACAGAGCGAGCAGGGACGGCGTCTTCTGATCGCGAAGGGCGATATCCCAGCACTCCAGCGTTTCGATCGTATCAACCGGGGCGGAAGACGTGTCAGAAAAACACCAGGAACCACCACCGTATGGAATGAGCCCGCAATGGACCCCATGTCGTTCATTGCAGCCGGCATGGCGAACTCGCGGAGGCCATTGCTGTCGCTCTGCATACCCAACTACGAGCCTCCACATACCACCCATTATTCCTGGTGATATTCCGCCAGAGAAGGCGCACTTTGGGCCCGCCATGCGGCGCGTCCAGCCCATGGAGGCGAGCGTATCGCTATCTTCGCAGCGTCGCCAGATAGTGCTCGAGCGCCTTGATCGCCTTTTCGCGATCAGTCCCTTTCAGAGCGGAGTCTATATCCAACTGCAGGCCATCCTCACTGTTCGAAAGCATGTTCTTCATCGCTTCCTGGACGATGCGAAAGCCGATCACCCTGTACGTCTTGATCGGATAGGCAAAGCCCTTGACGGTCAGAGGAGGCAGCTCCTCAGCTTCGATTTCCTCCTTGACCAGGGCATAAGTCTCGTCAGCCAGAAGTATGCCGCCGAGGTCGGCATGGCTCTGCAATCTTGACGCGAGATTCACCTCGCCGCCTATGATCGTATAGTCCATCCGATCCGCGCTGCCGAAGTTACCCACGGTGCAATAGCCCGTGTTGATGCCGATGCGGAGATGGAATGGCAGAGCAAAGCCGGCTTCGGCCCATTCAGCACGCAGCTCCTGCATCCTGGACTGCATGGAGATCGCCATTCTGACGCATGCGAGTGCGTCTTCCCTGATGCCCCTGGTCTCAGGATCACCGAAAAACACTAGGATCGCATCGCCAATGAATTTGTCGATCGTCGCGCCGTATTCCAGCGCAAGCTTCGCCATCTCAGTCAGATAGTGATTGAGCAGGTCCGTTAGCTCTTCGGACTCGAGCTTGTCGGTCGTCGCCGTGAAGTCGGCGATATCGGAGAAGAAGACAGTCAGCTTCTTTCGGGTGGATGAAATCTCGACGTTTTGCTTACCGGAGAAAATCGAGGCGAAGACCTGTGGCGAGAGATATTTCGACAGCTTGCTCGCCACCGCTTCCAGCGCCCGGTTCTGCTCGCCGATCCGTATGCTCGCCTCCTCCGCCTCGCTCTTGGCGGCTTCCGTGGCCGTATGCAGCCGCGCGTTCTCCAGCGCAATAGACGCAAGCTGTCCGAAACGCTTCAGAAGCTCGACCTCTTCGGTGCCAAACTCGAGCGCCGAGGCATCGTCGTAGGCAATGCCGAGGACACCGATCACCTGGTCGTCAGACTTTAGCGGCACGGCCATAACCGCCCTGATCGTCACGTCGAGCTGGGCAGCGGCAGCCGCCCGCCCCGACCACGTCGCGTATTCGTTGATGACAAGCGCCGCGCCCGTGTGCCAGACCACACCGGCCACGCCCTCCCTGCTCTTGAGCTGCTGGCCGGCGGCCTGTCCCGTATAGACGCCGACGCCGACCATGCGCTGGAGGACCTCCCCGGCTTGGTCTACGAGGTAGACGTAGCCATGCTCCGTGCCGAGCAACCCGGCGGCGCGTGTCGTCAGATCCGACAGCAGCTCGGTCAGATCCAATCTCGCAATCAGTCCAAGCGAGGTATCGTGCAGGGCGGCCAGATATTCGCTCTGGCGGCGAAATCGCAGCGCGAGCTGCTCCTGTTGCCTTCGGCGGTTTTCGAGATCGTCGAGATTGGAGCCCAGTTGCTCTGTCATGTTGTTGAACGTTGTCGCCAGCTTGCCGATCTCATCGCCCGATTCGACCTGGGCGCGCGCGGCGAGATCGCCTTGGCGAACCCGGTCGGCGACGCCCGTCAGGCGCTGGATCGGTCCCGCAATGCTTTCCCGGAAAATCAGCCCCAAGATCAGGCCGAGAAAAGCCGCGGCCACGCCGCCGAGCAGGACAATGCGCTGGGCCGTTTCGAGTTGGTCGCGGCCGCTGCCGAGATCTGCCTGCAGCCGTTGCTGTTCCTCATTGGCGATCTCGTCGAGAATTCCAAGCATGCCTTCGGCAAGTGGTACCGCCTGCGTGCGGAAGAGATACAGATCCTCTCGCGCATGGTCGCCTTCAACCGCACTAAACATCTGCGCGGGGAATTGCAGAAATGCTGCTCGCGTCTTCGACAGCTTGTCAATCAGCTTTTCCTGGTACGGCGTCAGTGCGGCATTCCCTTCCGTTATGTTCTTCCAGGCCGCATCGTTGATCGTAAAGTTCGCCTCGTATTCGTATTTGAAGCTGTCGCGTTTGGTCGTCACATAGCCCCGCAGCCCTGCGACCATGGCATAAAAGGAACTCTGAAAGGACGCGAGATCGGCCAGATACACCATGTTCTCGGGGGTCGCGTCCCGCTTCTGCTGCGCGAGGATCAGCGCTTTCGCGGTTCCGACAATTGTGGCGATCAATGGATTGGCATCCGCCACGAGCAGTTTGAGGGCCGGTTCGCGCCGGAGCTGATCGTTGCGCAATTCGAAAAGGCGGTCCGTTAGCGGCTGCCAGGGGCTAAGCTTTTCGTGGAGCTCGCGCATCCGCTGTGCGACGTCTGCCGCGGGGCCTGGCTGCGGACCGGTTCTAAGGAGATTTTCCAGCGACTGCATATCTTCCAGAAACGCGGCTTTTGCTGAAGTGTAATTGTCACGGTAGCTCTCCTCACCGAGCGCAAGATAGCCGCGGACGGCACTCAGCATCCGTAGTAAGTCGGCCTGCGCCCGCGCCGAGGCGACCGCACTCGGGGCGCTCAGATCGGTTGTTCTGTTGATGCTTCTGACTGCATCGAGGCTACCCAGATAGTTCAAGCCGACAACGAGCAGCGTCAGCGCCGCCAGAATGCCAAATCCGACCGTTAGCTTGCCGCCGATGTTCAGGTTTCTGAGAGCCGGCGAAGCTGCGCGGACGAGCGCATGCAGTGGGGCGACATAGAATGGACGATTTCTTGCGACCAAACGCTCCTCGTGCTCCCCGCCGTCAGCTTCGACCTTCATGGCTTGCGCCGCCAGTCCGCGATGTTCCACGTCTCGGAGTCCCATGGCGTGGGATCGAAGCCGATGATATCGTTGCGAAGGCCCGGGACGTTTGCCCACTCGACAATGGGAATGACCGCGGAATCGGCAATCAGGAGGTCGTTCATCGCCACGAACAGGCCAATGCGCTTTTCCGGATTGATCTCCCTTTCCGATGCGTCGAACAGCGCTTCGTATTTGTCGCTGCAATAGCGGGACTCGTTCAATCCGGACCAGTTGTTGCTTTTCTGGGCGGCCTCCGCGCAGGTCCACTTGACCATATAGCTTCCCGGATCGGGGCTTTTGTTGCCGGTCGCGAATTCCTCGAGATCCGCGTAAAAATGCTGGCTGGTATTGAGGATATCCGGTGCAGGCGAGAAGAAGATGCTCGAGTCGATCTGCTTGTCCTCGACCTTTATGCCGATCGCGGCCAGATCGGCGCCGATGATCTCCTGGGTTTTCTGGCGGACCGTGTTGACGGAGGTCTGGAAAAGAAGGGTGAAGGGGACGCCGTTCTTGTCCCGGATGCCGTCGCCGTTCGTGTCGCGCCAGCCTGCCTCGTCCAAAAGCACGCGGGCCTTATCCAGATCGAATTCCCAAGTCGTGTTGGGAGAATTGTAGAGAACGGGGGCGACGAGGAGGTTTGCGGTTGGCCGACCAGTCCTCCCGTAAAGCGCGGCGATCTTGTTGCGGTCGACAGCCTTCGCCAAGGCGAGCCTCACCTTGGCATCGGCAAGGATTGGGTTGGGAAACTGCAGGCTCGCGCGCTCGCCATCCATTGTCTCACGGTTTGGGTCGGTGAAATTCAGCATGAGGCGCTCGACGTAGGAGCCAAAGTAGAGCGCCACCTTGCCGATCTGCTTCGCTTCAAGCTCCTGCAATTCGGCATCGCCGATCTGCAGGTTCCACGCGTAGTCGACGACGCCGGTGCCGAGCACCGCCTTTGCGGCCGTCTTCGCATCGCCACCACCCTGCAAGGTCACTTCGTCAAATCCCAGACGCGCCCGGTCGCGGTATTCAGGATTGGGCTCATAGATGATCTTGACGGTGTTGACGACATCCTCGCCGATCAGCAGGACGTCCTCGGGGCGGAACTCCTTGAGGCGATAAGGACCGGTTCCGACGGGGGCCAGGTTGGGCGGCGCGTCGACCGCGACCTTGTTGTTATAGGGGGCAAACACATGCTCCGGCAGGATTGTCCCCTGTATGCCGACGAAGGGGAGCGCCCAGGCGGGATCGACGTCCTTGAAGGTTACCTTGACGGTCAGGTCGTCGAGTGCTTCGACCTTGTCGACCGACTTGTAGGTTCCAATACTAGATGAGCCTACATCCGGGTTGGTGATGTAGGAATAAGTAAAGACAACGTCCTTCGCGGTGAAGGGGACGCCGTCTGACCATTTCACATTTGGCTTTAGTTTCCAGGTGACCGACCTCCCGTCGCTTGCCACCTGGCCGTTGGTCAAGGAGGGAATTTCCGCTGCGAGGAACGGCACCAGATGTCCTTCGGCATCGAAGCTCGCCAGTGGCTCATATACAACGCGGCTGGCCGTCTGATCCTTCACACCGGGGGCAAGATGAGGGTTGAGAATACTGGGCGCCTGCCAGAACAGGAGCTTCAGGGTCCTATCACCCGAATGCGCCTGCTGTGGAACAACCGTAAGCAGCATGAACGCGGTCAGAATAACGGAGCATTGCGCTGTACTGATACTCGTGCGTGACGTCGTCATTTGCGATGCCAATCCGCGATGTTCCATGTTTCGGAATCCCAGGGTGTCGGGTCGAAGCCTTCAAGGGCATTGCTAATTCCGCTGACGTCAGCCCAGTGCACCAGCGGAATTGCAGCGCTATCCAGAACCAGCAGATCGTTCATTTTCACGAAGATCTGGCGGCGCTTGGCCGGATCGACTTCGATGGTCGAGGCTAAATAGAGAGCGTCGTAGTCCTTGTTGCAGTAGCGTGCCCAGTTCGACCCGGACCAGTTGTTGGATTTTTGCGCCGCTTCGGAGCACGTCCAGCCAATCATATAGCTGCCCGGATCGGGGCTCTTGTTCCCGTAGGCGTATTCTTCCATATCCGCGTAGAAGTGCCGCCGGGAGTTGGTGCTGTCGGAGCCGGAACCGAGAAAGATGCTCGAGTCGATCATCTTGTTTTCGAGCTTCACCCCGATCGCCTGCAAGTTCGCCTTGACGATCTCCTGGGTCTGCTGGCGAACAGAATTGACGGTCGTCTGGAACAGGAAACTGAGAGGCACGCCGTTCTTGTCGCGCACACCGTCACGGTTGGTATCCTTCCACCCTGCCTCGTCGAGGATGGCCTTGGCCCTGTCGGGATCGAACGCCCATTCGCTGTTCGGCGAATTGAAGATTGCCGGCGCAACCAGAATGTTGCTGGTCGCGCGGCCCGTGCGGCCATAGAGCGCCGCGATCTTCTGGCGGTCGATGGCAAGTGCGAGTGCGGTGCGCACATTTCTGTCCAACAATGCGGGATGTGGATTCTGTACGCTCGACCGTTCCCCCTCGGCGGTTTCGCGACTGGGGTCGGTAAAGTTGAGCATGATGCGCTCCACATAGGAGCCCCAGGATACCGTCGCCTTTCCGACTCCGTCTGTTTCGAGTGTTTTAAGCACCGAGTCGTCGACCTGAAGGTTCCAGGCATAGTCAACAACGCCTTCCTTCAGCACTGCGTTGGCCGCGACCGAAGCGTCGCCGCCGCCCTGCAGCGTCACCTCGTCGAAGCTCAGCTTGCCGGCGTCGCGAAAATACGGATTGCGCTCGAAGATAACCTTCACGGTGTTGACGACATCCTCGCCGATGACAAGCACGTCCTCTGTCTGAAACTCCTTCAAGCGATATGGGCCTGTGCCGACGGGGGCCAGGTTTACGGGCGCCGTGGCCGCATCGCTGTTGTTGTAGGGAGCAAATACATGCTCGGGCAGGATCATACCTTGGACGCCGACGAAGGGCAGCGCCCAGGCAGGATTAACGTCCTTGAACGTGATCTGCACGGTGTAGTCGTCAACAACAACGACCTTGTTGATGGTCTTGTAAGGCCCGATGCTCGCCGAGCCCACATCTGGATTGGTGATATAATTGTAGGTGAAGAGCACGTCCTTCGCGGTGAAGGGGTGCCCGTCGGACCATTTGACGCCGTGCCTGAGCTTCCACACGACCGAACGGCCATCAGCGCTTACTGCACCGTTCTCCAGCGTCGGAATTTCTGCGGCGAGGAAGGGAACAAGGCGACCCTCGCGGTCGAAGCTGGCCAGAGGTTCGTAGACGATCCGACTGGCGGTCTGGTCTTTAATACCGGGAGCCAAGTGAGGATTGAGCGTGCTTGGAGCCTGCCATAGCAGCAATTTCAGCGCCTTGTCAGCCGAATTGGCGTATAGCGGAACAAGTGCGGTCGACAGGAAAAGAACAATCGGCAGGACGCAACGCGCCCCCAGAAACTGTCCGAGCCGCAAGCAACACCGAGCTACCCCCCTCATCGCACTCCCCCACGATGGCGCTGCCCGACCGCGCTTCCCAGACCCCACAGCGCGTCAGTATGCGAACATTGAATTGAATTCCTTCCATGTATTCTTGTCACCGCACATGTTGATCCCATCGAGGTCGGTTGGCAATATGAGGGCAGAGCGGCACAGCCTGACGGTCGAAAAATTCGACGACCTTCAGGGGTTGCCCAACGGGCAATGCTGCCACGCTGAGGCGACCTCGCCTCGCGGTTGCTGCGGCAATCCACTGGAAATTCCGCTTACCTCGACAGAGGCCGCATTCAAGGCGCTCGTCCGGAAGGCCTTGCAAAGTGTCTTCGGACGACGCGGCCCTGGACGCTGATAACCGCGGCTTTGGGCCGCCGAGAGCGGAAACCATTGCCGCTCTGGCCTCATGTTGAGCGAGGCCCAAAGCCAGGACACAAAGGTGGCATCCACGGTCGCTCGCCGCGGACAATATCGGGAATTTCAGAGTCGATTAGCTAGGTTATTGACATCACGTGAGAATTTTAACTACGCGCCTCTCCGCGCGACGGCTGTTGCGAACACCGCGCTGGCATCACTGACAAGCTCTACGTGCTGATATGCAGCCTGCCCCGCGGCCGCACCATCCGCTCTCAGGATCGCGGTGACAATCCGGTCGTGCTCCTGATAGGATTTTGCCAGTCGCCCGGGGAGACGGAACTGCGCTCGCCGAAAGGGGGCAAGCCGCGCCCGTGTCTGGGTCACCATCTCTAAGACATGATCATTGTGCGCACCTCGATAAAGCCGGGTGTGGAACTCGGTGTTGTAAACCGAATATTCCTCTTCTGCGCCAGCATGCACGAGCCTCATCGACGCCTTGTGCCCGAGTTCCAGCGCCCGCCGCTCATCGACTGTCATTCGCGCTGCCGACAGCCTGGCGCAGATCCCCTCGAGTTCCGCCATCGCCTCGAACATCGAATGCAGGTAGGTCTCCGTGACGGTGGCGACCACGGCGCTTCGGTTCGGCTCGCGATCGATCAATCCCATGGCACCGAGTTCGCGCAGGGCTTCTCTTACCGGCGTTCGCGAAACGTCGAAACGAGTTGCGAGCGAACCTTCGTCCAGTTTCGCGCCGGGGAGGATCAGTCCCGTGACGATCATGTCGGAAATCGCCCGCACCATCTGTTCGACAGTGGTTCCGGTACGGATGACATGTCTGCGGCCGGCGTGCTTCACGGTGCGAATCTGCTCACTTTGACACTATGCATACAGATGGCGCCCATGGCTCAAGAAGTCAAATGAAGTCATGAAGTGACTGTAAAATCGGTTGTTTCCGCACCATTAAGTCCATCTCACAACCGCGGAGAGCCTGACCTTTCGCCTACCGATGAACATCCAGTAATCTTTGATTACTATTTATGCATTTTATCGATCAATCTGTATGCACTTTCCGCATCAGCGATTCTCCGTTTACCAACAAGCGTTCTTAAACAACGCCTTACCTCTTGGCACGCTCATTGCATGCACTTTTCTGTAACATTTTTTCGAACCGGCCCTTGCCGCAAGGAGCATTCCGATGACCAAACTCCTTCCCATGACCCGCCGCCATTTTCTTCAGGCTTCAGCAGCCGGCGCACTCGCCTTGACCCCGGGCCTGTTGCCTGACCGCGCCTTCGCCCAGAGCGCGCTAACCGTCGGCTTCATCTATGTCGGCCCCAAGGACGACTACGGCTACAATCAGGCGCATGCTGAAGGTGCGGCTGCACTGAAGGCGGTTTCGGGTGTCACGATCGTCGAAGAGGAAAATGTACCGGAAACCGTCGATGTCCAGAAGACGATGGAATCGATGATCAATCTCGACGGCGCGACGCTGATCTTCCCGACGTCGTTCGGCTATTTCGACCCTCATATGCTGGCGATGGCGGCAAAGTACCCGGATATCCAGTTCCGCCATTGTGGCGGTCTCTGGCAGGAAGGCAAGAACCCGATGAATACGGGTTCATATTTCGGCTACATCTTCCAGGGCCAATACCTGAACGGGGTTGCCGCCGGCTACACCTCGAAGAGCAAGAAGATCGGTTTCGTCGCCGCCAAGCCGATCCCGCAGGTGCTGCAGAACATCAACGCCTTCCTGCTCGGCGCGCGCTCGGTCGATCCATCGATTACCTGCCAGGTTATCTTCACCGGCGAGTGGTCGCTTGCCGTCAAGGAAGCGGAAGCGACCAATGCGCTGATCGACCAGGGCGCCGATGTGATCACCTGCCATGTCGACAGCCCGAAGGTTGTTGTCGAGACTGCTGCCGGCCGCGGAGCTTTCGTCTGCGGCTATCACGCAAACCAGAGTCCGTTGGCGCCGGAAAAATATCTGACCGGCGCCGAATGGGCGTGGGGCAACGTCTACACCGATTTTGTCAAGAAGGCACAGGCCGGCGAAAAGCTCGGCAACTTCGTGCGCGGCGGCCTCAAGGATGGCTTCGTCAAGATGAGTCCGCTCGGACCTGCAGTGCCGGCCGAGGGACGCACAAAGTTTGACGCGACGCTTGCCGAGATGACGGCGGGCAAGTTCTCCGTCTTTAAGGGTCCGATCAAGGACAACAAGGGCAACGTCGTCGTCACGGCCGACAAGAGCTATGCCGAGGATGCCATCGAGCTCGAGAGCATGGCCTACCTGGTGGAAGGCGTCGTCGGATCCACGGCCTGAGCCAGGGGAGAAACGCCATGACAGTCGAGGCAAACACGTCTGCAATAGCGATCGCTTCCGATCGACCGTCCGTAATCAGACACATCTTCGAATGGCTCGCACGGCGCGCGGAACCTGTTGTTATCAGCTTCGGTGCAATTCTGATCGGACTGGCGTTCTTCTCCCTCTTCATTCTGGTGATCGGCAAATCGCCGGCCACCTTGTTCCAACTGATGTACACGGGCGGCTTCGGCAGTTGGTTCTCGATCCAGAACAGCCTCAGTCGGGCCGCCCCGCTGCTTCTGACAGCGCTCTGCGTCGCCTTGCCGGCCCGCTTGGGGCTCGTCATCATCGGCGGCGAGGGCGCAGTGGTATTGGGGGGCGTTGCGGCTGCGGCCGCGGCCGTGCCGTTTGTCGGAACATTACCTGCCCTCCTCCTCCTGGTTCTGATGGCGGCGGTAGCGATGATCGTCGGCGGCATCTGGATTGGTTTTGCAGGGTTCCTGCGACACTACCGCGGTGTCAACGAGACGATTTCCTCGCTACTCCTCGCCTATATCGCCATCGCGCTGATGAACCAGCTCGTGGAAGGGCCACTGCGCGATCCGGCGAGCCTTAACAAACCCTCCACAGCTCCCCTTCCCGCGCAAGATATGCTCGGCAAGATCCCCGGAATGGACGTGCATTGGGGGCTCGCCATCGGTGTCGTCGCCTGCATCGTCTCATGGGTGCTGATCGAGATCACGAGCTATGGCTTTGCGGCGCGTATCGCCGGCGGCAACGTTCGCGCGGCCCAGATCCAGGGGTTGCCTGTCGGCCGCCTGATCGTCGGCTTCACGGCAATCGCCGGCAGCTTTGCCGGTCTGGCCGGCATGATCGAGGTTGCAGCTGTCCAGGGCAGCGCCAATGCCTCGCTTGCCGCGGGCTATGGCTATACCGGCATCCTTGTCGCCTTCCTGGCGCGCCACAATCCGCTGGCAATCATTCCGGTCGCCATCCTGCTTGGCGGCATAGACGCATCCGGTGGGCTGATCCAGCGCCGGATGGGCTTGCCCGACGCGACCGTGCTGGTGCTGCAGGGAACGCTCTTCGTCGTAATCCTGTTTTGCGAGACCTTTTACGGTCGCTTCAAGATCTTCAATCCCGACCTCTGGAAAAGGCGCTCATGATGGAAGCAAGCGGCATTGGAATCTGGGGCGTCCCCCTCGCGATCCTTGCAGGCGCCATCCGCGTCTCGACACCCTTCATCTTCGTCAGCCTTGGCGAAACCATCACCGAACGCTCCGGCCGCATCAATCTCGGGCTTGAGGGCACGCTCGTCTTCGGCGCCATGACGGCCTACGCACTCGCCGTGCTCAGCGGTTCGCCATGGCTCGGCGTTTTGGCGGCGATGGGGACCGGCGCGATCTTCGGTCTGCTGCACGGATGGATCTGCAAGTGGCCCAAGGTCAACGACATCGCGATCGGCATCGCCATGATGCAATTCGGCCTCGGACTGGCGTTCTTTCTTGGTAAGCCGTTCATCCAGCCGGCAGCCCCTCATCTGCCGTCGATCCCGCTTGGCGCCTGGTCAAATCTTCCACAGGTTCAGGCGGCCCTGAACATCAACGTGCTGTTCATCCTTGGCGGCCTGCTTGCGCTCTTCTTGTGGTGGGCGTTCAAAAACACCCGGATCGGTCTCGTCCTGCGTGTGGTTGGCGACAGCACTGATGCGGCGAAAGCGATGGGGATCAATCCGGAGCGTGTCCGGTTGCTGGCGACCGGTGTAGGCGGATCCCTTGCCGCCGTCGGCGGTGCCTATCTCTCGCTCTATTACCCAGGCTCCTGGAACGAAGGGATCTCTTCCGGGCAGGGCCTGATGGCGGTGGCGCTGGTAATCTTCGCGCGCTGGAACCCGATCGGCTGCTTTCTGGCCGCACTTCTCTTCGGCGGAGCGGGTGCGCTTGGCCCTGCCCTGCAGTCGGTCGGCGTCACAAAGGGCTACTACCTGTTCTACGCAGCGCCCTACGTTCTGACGCTCGCCATCCTGATTGCCACGTCCTCGCCGACCCGCTCGCTTGCCGGAGCCCCCGGCGCGTTGTCGCTCACGAAATAGAGGATCTGCCATGAATGGTTTCTGCAGCCTCAACACGTCAGGTCAGGGCGCCTCCCATTTTCCCCGCCGCGATTACGTCGCCCTTGATGGCTTGCGCCGGTTACGCCCCGTATTCCGGATTGCGCAGCTTCGTTTTCGTCAGCGATCAGTTGACGGGGGAGACGATCAGAAGGTCGTCGACGGCGCATCCCGCGGCTTCGGCACCCAGGCGCGGCACCCGGGTGCGCCGCCTTGGCGAAACCCTCAAACTTGCAGGTGAATAGGAGAAGACAATGGATGCGATGGTCGAAATGAAGGGACACTACATCAATGCCGATCCTTATGCCTGGCCCTACAACGGCGCGCTGAGACCCGACAACACGGCACTCATCATCATCGACATGCAGACCGATTTCTGCGGTCCGGGCGGCTATGTCGATCACATGGGCTATGACCTCTCGCTGGTGCGCGCGCCGATCGAGCCGATCAAACGAGTTCTTTCGGCCATGCGCGCCAAGGGCTACCACGTCATCCACACCCGCGAGGGCCATCGGCCTGATCTCGCGGATCTGCCCGCCAACAAGCGCTGGCGCTCGCAGCGCATCAACGCCGGGATCGGTGACGCCGGCCCCTGCGGCCGCATCCTCGTTCGTGGAGAACCGGGGTGGGACATTATCGATGAGTTGAAGCCGATCGAGGGAGAGACGATCATCGACAAACCTGGCAAGGGTTCCTTTTGCGCTACGGATCTGGAGCTTATCCTCAACCAGAAGCGGATCGAGAACATCATCCTGACCGGCATCACCACCGATGTCTGCGTTCATACGACGATGCGCGAGGCAAACGATCGCGGCTTCGAGTGCCTGTTGATCGAGGACTGCTGCGGCGCCACTGATTACGGCAATCATCTCGCCGCCATCAAGATGGTGAAGATGCAGGGCGGCGTGTTCGGCTCCGTCGCCAACTCCGAAACGCTCGTGAGCCAGCTGCCATGAAGACAGTCCGAGACACTCCGCTCCCGCAACCCGGCACGGCTATAGGCATTGACACAATCGATATGACGATGCGCTTTGGCGCCTTCACCGCGCTCGATCATGTATCGATCAAGGTCCCTGCCGGCAGCTTCCACGCCCTGCTCGGCGAAAACGGCGCCGGCAAGTCGACGCTCGTCAAATGCATTATGGGTTTTTACCACGCGACCTCTGGCTCGCTTTCGGTTGACGGCCACGAGGTGACGATCGCCTCACCGAAGGACGCCAGCAACTACGGCCTCGGCATGGTCTATCAGCATTTCACGCTTGTTCCCTCGCTGACAGGCGCCGAAAATCTTGTCATCAGCCGCGCCGAAGTGCCCACTGTCATCAACTGGGCAAAGGAACGGAAGGACCTTGCCGCGTTCATGGAGCGCATGCCCTTCAAGATCCCGCTCGACCGTCCCGTCAGCGAACTGGCCGCGGGTCAAAAGCAGAAGCTGGAGATCATCAAGCAGCTCTATCTCGGCCGCTCCTTCCTGGTGCTCGATGAGCCGACATCCGTGCTGACACCAGCCGAGGCCGACGAAATGCTCAGCCTCGTGCGTGACATGACCGGGCGCGGTGAGCTGACGGTGCTGATGATCTCTCACAAGTTCCACGAGGTGACAAAGTTTGCAGATGCCGTCTCGGTCCTGCGGCGTGGCAAGCTGGTCGGCAGTGGCAAGGTTGGCGAGATCTCCACATCAGACATGGCGGCAATGATGATTGGCGATGTGAAACTCGCCGAGCTCGATACCCGCGTTCTGGTTTCCGAAATAGCCAAGCCCGTCCTCAAGATGGAAAAGGTCAAGGCGGCCGACCGCTCTGGCCTCAAGACCATCGAGATCGATAATCTGATGGTCCGCTCGGGCGAGATCGTCGGCATTGCCGGCATTTCCGGCAATGGCCAGAAGGAGCTGACGGAAATCCTGGCCGGGCAGCGGCCCGCCGAAAGCGGCCGCGTTACCATCAACGGCGACGCCTATGGCGCGACGCGTCCCGAGACTCGCATGAACAAAGTCCGGTTCATTCCCGAAGAACCGCTTCAGAACGCCTGCGCGCCGCGCATGACGGTCAGCGAAAACCTCGCCTTTCGCACCTTCGACCTGAAGGCAGACGGCAGTGATGCGATCTGGCTTAACAAGGGGTGGATGAGGAAACGCGCCACCGCGTTGATCTCCGACTTCAAGGTGAAGACGGCCTCTTCTTCCTCGCCGATCGCGGCACTTTCGGGCGGCAATGTGCAGCGCGCGGTTCTCGCGCGCGAACTGACTGGTGAGGTTGCCCTGCTAATCGTCTCGAACCCTTGTTTCGGCCTCGATTTCTCGGCCGTCGCCGAAATTCGTGCCCGCATCATTAAGGCGCGCAATTGCGGTACGGCGGTCCTCCTGCTTTCTGAAGACCTCGACGAGCTTCTTGAGATGTCCGATCGCATCATGGTGATTTCTGAAGGCAGGCTGGTCTACGAGACAGAGGCGCGATCGGCTGACATCGGCGCGATCGGCGCTCACATGGCGGGGCATCACTGATGGCAAAGATCAAGGCAGAACCCTTCGCCTTCCCGGTCAGGCACGACCAGCTTGCCCTTATCGTCATCGACATGCAGCGCGATTTCGCCGAACCCGGCGGCTTTGGCGCCAGCCTCGGCAATGATGTCAGTCGCATCACCAGGATCGTGCCTGATGTCAAACGGCTCATCCAGGGCTTCCGCAATGCCGGCTTGCCGGTCATTCACACGATGGAGTGCCACAAGCCCGATCTTTCGGACCTGCCGCCGGCAAAACGCGACCGTGGCAGCCCGATACTCCGCATCGGCGACGAAGGCCCGATGGGTCGCATTCTGATCTCGGGCGAGCCGGGCACCGCAATCCTGCCCGAACTCGCTCCCGCCGAGGGGGAAGTCATCATCGAAAAGCCCGGCAAGGGTGCCTTCTATAACACCGAGCTTAGCGAAGTGCTGCAGCAGAGGGGTATCAAACAACTTGTTTTCGCGGGTGTGACGACCGAGGTCTGCGTACAGACCACGATGCGCGAAGCGAACGATCGTGGCTATCAATGCCTGCTCGCCGAGGAGGCGACGGAGAGTTATTTTCCTGAGTTCAAGGCGGCCACCATCGCCATGATCCGTGCCCAGGGCGCGATTGTTGGCTGGACGGCCCATGTCGATGACATTCTGGAAAGCATCACCAATGCCTGAAACGACCCTAGACCTGCTGACCACAGACGGCTGGAAGGAGCTGGAGTTCGGCCCCTTCCGGAAAAACGTGACAATCCACTGGATCCGTCCCTTCCAAGACGACCAGCCAGGCGTTGCCCTGCTGAAATATGAGGCCGGCGCTTCCGTTCCACATCATCGACATGAAGGGCTGGAGACCATTCTGGTCCTCGAGGGAGTACAATCAGACGAGGCAGGCAACTACGGCCGTGGTCGTTACGTCGTCAATGCGCCCGGTACCGAGCATTCGGTCTGGAGCGATACGGGTTGTGTCGTGCTCATTCAGTGGGACCGGCCCGTAACAATACTGGAAGAGGAAAAAGCATGAATTCGACGATACCAGCCTTCGATATTGGCTCGTTGCACGCGTTTTATCGCAGTGGTGGCAGTGTCGCCGCGATGGTCGAAACGGTCTTCGCCCGGATTGCCGCGGTGAACGATCCCGGCATCTTCATTCATCTTGCAGAAAAGAGTTTTCTCCTGGCTGAGGCGGAAAGGCTCGGCAGCTTCGATCCCTCACGACCGCTGTTCGGCATTCCCTTCGCGGTGAAGGACAATATCGATGTCGCCGGGATGCCAACGACCGCAGCCTGCCCCAACTATGCCTATCTGCCGGAACAGGACGCCACCATCGTCCGCCTGCTGCGGGACGCCGGCGCGCTGGTGATCGGCAAGACCAATCTCGACCAGTTCGCGACGGGTCTGGTTGGTGTGCGCTCGCCCTATCCGATCCCGAAAAACGCCATCGATCCAAAACTGGTCCCAGGCGGTTCTTCCTCCGGTTCGGCCGTGGCAACAGCGCACGGCATCGTCAGTTTTGCACTCGGCACAGACACGGCCGGTTCGGGCCGTATTCCAGCAGGTCTCAACAATATTGTCGGCCTCAAGCCAAGTGTCGGCGCGCTCTCGACAACAGGTGTCATTCCCGCGTGTCGCACACTCGACTGTGTCTCGGTCTTCGCACTCACGGTCGATGACGCATGGACCGTGTTCAGCGTCACCGCCCAACATGATGAGACGGACCCTTATTCCAAGACCATTGCAGCGACCGGCTACGGGAAGGTTCCGCCGGTCCTCGCCATCGGCGTACCTGTGAAAGCCGAGCTGCAATTCTTCGGCGACGCCGTGATGGAAGAGGCCTATTTCAACGCGCTGTCCACGTTGGAAAAACTTGGCCACAGACTGGTTGAAATACCCTTCGGGGCCTTCTACAGGGTCGCCAACCTGCTCTATGAGGGCGCCTGGGTGGCTGAACGCTATGCCGCCATCAAGCCGTTTTTCGACGCCGAGGAGCAGAGCCTTCATCCGGTGACCCGCAAGATCTATGGTGCCGCCAGGACACTTTCGGCAGCCGATGCGTTCAGCGGATTTTATGCGCTGCAGGAACTGAAGAAAGAGGTCGCTCCGCTGATCGCATCGGTCGATCTTCTCTGCGTACCAACCGCCCCCACTCATTTTACGCTCGCCAATATCGAGGCCGAGCCGATCCGCGAGAATTCGCGCCTCGGAACGTATACGAACTTCGTCAACCTGCTCGACCTATGCGGTATCGCCGTGCCGACCGGCACGCGCTCCGACGGACTTCCCGCGAGCGTGACGCTGCTTGCTCCCTCCGGTCGAGACGGGCTTGCAGCAACTGTTGCCCGGGATCTGCATCGGGCAACCGGCATGAGGCTCGGGGCGACGGAGTGGTCGCAGCCTCCCTACGCTCCTCCCGCGTCGGACACTGAAAGTGAGGACCTGATCGATATCGTTGTCGTCGGCGCACACCTGTCAGGCATGCCACTGAACCATCAGCTTACCGATCTCGGTGGAAAATTCTCTCGCGACGCATGGACGTCCGGCGCGTACCGGCTTTATGCGCTCACCGGGACCGTGCCGCTAAAACCCGGCATGACACGTGTTGGCGAAGGCGAAGGAAGGAAGATCGAAGTGGAAGTCTGGAAGCTAACAACCGCTGCTTTCGGTGCCTTCGTGGCAGCCATCCCTGCTCCCATGAGCATCGGAACCATCATGCTGTCGGATGGCACGTCCGCAAAGGGGTTCCTGGTTGAACCACTGGCGCTTGTCGGAGCAGTTGACATAACGAACTACGGCGGCTGGCGGACCTATCAGCGAGAGCTTTCGTTGGCACACAAGGTCGGCTGATGGCCCATCCATGAAATAGCAGGCAATTACAGATCTGTTTCAGTTATCTGTTCGAGACTACCGAAGAACGGGGCGGGTCCTCTGGTCATCTGGATAAATCAGCCAGCGGTTCTCGGAGAAATAAGCTCTCGTGCGAGTCTGCTGGTCAGAAGCCTGGGAAAGGACCAGCGAAAAATTGTAACTGTTCTCCTGGCTGGGCTCTCTTCTGAAGTCAAAATATGCACCAAAGCGCTCATATCTGGTGTCAGCGAGTTTCTGGACCGGGATCAGGGCTTCCTGAAAGTCCCCCCACCCCGCCTGGCCGACGATGACCTCGAAGATGCGCATAAGGGAGGGATCAAGCACCCCCTGATCATCTGTGTTCGGCCCGACAATTCTACCGGTGATCTCAGTGATATCGCCCGATGGATTGCCTCGAACACGCAGAAACGTCGACCGAAGAGGACGGACCTCGTCTCGCTCGTAAATGCGCTGAAAGTAGCACTCGTAGTTCACACTTCGCATGGAAGCGGCACGCCATTGCGTCGTGTCGATGCCCGCGTCACGAAACGCAGTGCAAATCTCAGGCCCCGAAATCCGCCATGTGCGCGAGAACTGGCTTGTCAGTTCAGAAACCGGAGCATCGAAAAGGCGCGTTCCCTTCAACACGTATGGGCGTGCATCGGCACCCACGGCAATCAAGTCGCCGGTCGACCGCGTTAATCGTGCCTGCTTTTGAACGACAGGATATTCGCTTGGTGGAGCGAGATAGCTCCAAAAGTGTGCATTGCTTGATAGCGCGAGGCTCCCCGCAACAGCGAAACAGAGAAGACCGATGAGGGGCGTTTTACGGCTTTTTATCCAGAGCGGCGGCCTAGTTATCCGACTTCCTGAACTCTGGCTTCCCAAATCAAGCACCGTCGTGAGGTAAATGCGAGATCTCTAAGATAGCAGTGGTTGAACTGATATGGAAGATATCGGCCAGCTTGCTATGCTTTTCATGACGTTGATGGTGTCGCCGCCGAGGCGAACACTGCCGCGATCATGGGCTGAGGTTGACGCCCCGGCGTGCAATCATCCTAGCATTTCTGGAGTAGAGTTCCAGAATTGCAAGGAAGCGACGTCCTGAAGCCGCCCTCTAGCGGCAGCCATGCTATTTTTCTTTCAGCCTTTCTAAAGCCGTTCACCCTTTGCCGAGCCGCCGACATACTCCTGGGGGAGGCATCGCTGATCGCTGTTTCCTTGCCGTGCCTGTGCGAACTCCTGTGGATACTGCGAAGGGGTGCGAAGCGGGCAAAACAACAGATTGCGGTAACTGTTTGTGATCTGTTGGACGGCGGGAATGTCGTGATGAAGGGATCGTGCGTTTGCGCTAGTCAGAGGCCCAAGGCCGCGCCATCCTTGCGATGATCAGAGCCGGCAATGTAACCGTCACGGTACCGGCAAACAAGTTGCGCGCCGCCGAAAGCAAAACTGTTGTCGGGACTATTCCGGCTGATGGTGTGACCACGGCTCACAAGGCCGTCAATCGTCGCCTGCGGCATGGTGTGCTCGACTGCCACGTCCCGACCTGAAACGAAGCGCCACCGTGGAGCGTCGCTTGCCGTCTGAGGGTTCTGCCCGAATGCGATCATACGCACGACCATCTGTACATGCCCCTGAGCCTGCATTGGGCCACCCATGACTCCGAAACTCATCAACGGCTGATTATCTTTCATCAGGAAGCCGGGGATTATCGTATGGAACGGCCGTTTCCCGGGTCCAACCTGATTTGGATGACCTTTTTCTGTGGTGAAGCCCAACCCGCGGTTTTGCAGATGGATGCCGGTCCCGGGAATGACAACTCCCGAGCCGAAGCCCGAATAGTTCGACTGGATGTAAGAAACCATCATGCCCTTTTCGTCACAAGCGGACAGGTAGACAGTGCCACCCAGTCTCGCCTCAGACCGTGGCGGAATAAGTGTGATTGTTTTTCCTTTATAATCCAGCTTGCGCTTCAAACGCAGACGGAACGAACCTCACAACAGGGCGGAATCGAGTCTTAAAACCTCAGATCGTCCCGGAAGTCGGTCAGGTGGCGCGAAGTCTCCGATGGCTTTAACCAGGTCCTCCGGACATTGCTCCACCAGTGCCATCACCACCGTCGTTGTCGTGGTAGTCATCGGCGCGCGGCAGACGCAACCGTATGCCTTCGCGGTCCCCTACTTCTGGAAGGACAAAAGCATTGGTCTTGCTCAAAAGTGCCATTGCACCCGGCAGCGTCGTCCAATCGATTGCGTGTGAGTAGCGCTGTCCGAATTCGAGGGTTTTGAGAAGAGTGTCCGGGTTTCCGTAGTTGCTCATCAGCCTAAGTCCCTCCAGATAGTTCGAGCGGTAGACGGTAGGAATGATGATCCGCGCTTCGTTCCCTGCTGACAGTTCGGCATTCATCATAATGCGTGCTGACCTGCCGTTACCGTCGGCAAACGGGTGAACCTCCGCGACCATGAACATCATGAATATTGCCCGGTCCAGTGGCGCTTCGAGTCGTTGGTAGATATCGAATCCTTGTCGTAGGGTTCCGACAACATCTTCTGGCCTGACGAAGATGGTTGCACCTGCTTTGTTGCCGGACGACTTGAATTCTCCAGGCTTCTTTTCGGGACGCCCTTCCATAATCCTCTGGTGACGTTGCTTCAGCAGTTCGAGAAATTCTTCGAAATTCTTGGGTGTTCGACCGTTGTCGTCTGGGTTGGACACCACGGCAAAGGTACCCTGTATATCGTGAGCGTCTGCAGGCCGTTCTGGCGGGATCGCCCCGTTGAAGATGATATCCTCGGCCTCCTCGACCTCGAACTCTGTACCTTCAATAAAGTTCGAGAAATACGCTTCGAAAAAGGCCATGTGCACGGCCGAGGAACCGTTGAGATGAGCGATCCGTGGACTTTGAGGGGCCCTTGCCCTGAGTACGTCGTACATTGAGTTGAGCAGGTCGACCCTCTTGTGATCGAACGGCATCCCGGTTGCATGGGCGATGGCCGAAGGTGCCGAAAGCTTGACGTCCCTCGTCCCGAGGAGCGTACCGATAATGGTATCCAGGTCGTTGGACTCCTTGACCAAACCGAGGACGCGGCCTGCGTCTTTAATCTGGTCACGCAGAAGATTCAGGCCAGCCTCTCCGTTGGTACGAAGATACTTGGTGAGGTGTTCTTCAATCTCAACTCGGGAAGCGGTCCGTGAAACCCCGGTTCGGGCGCGAGAGGACACCATGTTTTCGACAAATGCACGCGCTCGCGACGAACAGTAAAGACTATCGCGCATAGGGAAATCGCCTACCACCCTCCCGACACCTACACGTGCGCGGAGCGTGATACCAGGAAGTTCGACATCCCGTTTTGACCCGGCATCGAGGAAGACTGTTCCGTCACCTGCCGGCTTCATTTCGAGCGCGGTGCGATCAACGATGACAGCGTCAGGAAAATAGAGGGGGACGATCTTCCATACATTCCGCCTGACCAGTTCGGCAGGATCACCCGAGAGATGACTTGTGAACAATCGACTACCGAGGGGCCGAAGCTTGCCAGCTTGCACTGCCCGCGAAATCTGAAGCGAAGTCGCTGTTGTGGACACTATGAAATCTGGAATATCGACCATTTTCTCTCCTTAGCCGCACCCGCGGCGCTGAAAATGCAAAGATTTATGACTTAGCAGATCATCAATGAAAATTTTCAGCACTTAATCATGATGCAACGTATGGATTGAATCTGCATTTAACAAGTCGCGCGTGAGCATTTATGAAAACTTTGGCACTTTAACCAAGTGCCGTTGATGATTTATCCGACTTAGCGTCAATGTATGTCGAGTTTGTATCACACGTGGAAGCAAGGAGCCGATCAATCGGGAATTTGATCGCTCCTCATTTGCTGACCGTTTCAGCATTCGGGTTCTGGATTGCTCGGTCGATGGCGCAACCGGCCTTTTCAAGCAGAGCTTGCGCGGCGTGCAGACGGAGCGTCAGGGACGGCGCCTGCGATGCTCTGTTGAAACGGCTAATCGATATCGCACTCACGGCCTGGCCACGGAAGAGTAGCACCTAGAGGGACCTGATGTGAGGGATCCGAACCAGCGACTCTGCAGTTCCGCTGCTTTGATGTCATATCGAAAGGACATCCAAGTGTAGAGGAGACTTTCCCTCATCAAAATCAGATCGGTCTTGCCAACGAGATCCCGTTCGACATAGCCGGGTCATGCACAGGCCACGACGATCGTCGGAGGCGCCTTCAGGCAGGTTCCCAAGCCAGGAATGGCCGACGCTGACAGCGGGACAGAAGATCAACGTTCTTGATAATAGTTGATAAAACGCCGATCTTGTCTCCTATCGTGCGATGGCTGACAAGGCCGACAAATCAGCATGATCCTTGAGGTCCACCGGGTACTCAGGTTGCACATGTGCAGAGGATCGGTGTCATCAGCCTGACATGTGCATCCATGCGCTCCAGAACCTTTGCCGGAACGACCTCGCGTTCCGGTAGCGACCACCAGCGACCATTTACGCGCTCGACCATTTCGACCACCACCCTCAAAACCGCGGCTTCCGGCAATCGCGCGCGATTGGCGAAGGCTTTCCATCGCTGTGCATCCAATGCCTTGAAAGGACGCTCGCCGGCGAGCGACAGAGCCATGGCGTCCGCCGGGATGTACGGGATCGTCGAGAGCACGTCATAGACAGGCGCGAGATCCGGTTTGTCACCGACACCTCGATAGATCAATGACCAGTTTTTCAGGTGCATGTCGCCATTGCCCGTCAAGGCAGCTAGAGCCAATCGGCGGGCGAACTCGAGAGCGGCTGCGGACGACACGGCAATGTTCAAGGCCGCAGCGATATCATGATAGGCGGCTCCTTCATACTTCCGGGAAGGATTGACGCCGAAGACCTGGGCGAAGTCCTCGATATGGATCCGCTCACCATTGATGCTACGATCGAAGCGTTTGACGAGCAGGACTTTTCCATCTGACAGCGTTTCGAACTCTTTTGGAATTCCTTCGAGCTCCGATTGCTCGACAAGTTCGCGTTCCGGCACCTCCATGCCGATCGCTTCTGCCAAAGCAAGATTGGCATACTCGTTCTCCGAGACGCCGGGAAATGAGGTGGACGGAAACTTGGCGATATACGACCCCTGCTCGTCACCAAGCGGCAGGGTCACGCCGCCGCCCTTCCCCGTGTTCTTGATGACTGAGAGCTTCATTTGCACACCTGCAAGCGAAAACCGGGCTTTCGGTTTCGGGACTTGTATATCGTTGAGATGCACCACAGTTCCGTCGCTCGGCACGACGCGGACGGCACCCGGCAGGTCCGAGCCGAGTGCGACAAGCAGGTCGAAATCGTTCCCGGCGCGTATGCTATCGGCGTGATGCTTTTCCATCGCCTCGCGCAGCTTGTCCTCTGGGAGAAGATTGGCGAAGAACGCCGGCAAGGCTCTGGCAATAGGCTTCGGGTCTTTGCGCAAGCCCCCGTTGGCGGCGCGAAAAGACAGGCTAAGAACGGGAAATCCGCCGGTCGCGCGATAGCTATCATCGAAACTGAACGCGTTGAAATCACCGGGCGTCCTTACGAGCGTGCCTACCTTCACGTCGTTCAGCAGCACGTCGAGCGACGAGATGGATCTCGGATTGGGAAAGGCCTCAGTCACCACGTTCACCGCCTGGATTTGCAACGAATGCCGGAAGATCATCGAGATCGTCGTGTGGCCGCAGTAAAGCATCGACGGCCGGCACCATCGCCTGCGGGATGAGCATTAGCTCAAGCCCGAGAGCACGGGCGATGTTGATTAAAGTCGTCGTACGCGCGGCGCTACTTCCAGCCTCGATTTCACGGTATCGAGGCCGCGATATGCCTGCCATGTCGGCGACCTGCTCTTGGGTTAATCGCTGGACCTTACGAGCGGCCTTCAGCAGTTGCCCGATATCCAGCAGTGCGTTTGACTCGGAGCGTGCCATCATCCTTACCCGTCCCGTCTTCTTAGAGCTGGTGGGTGAGCTAGCAAGATCATCCCTTCCAGTCAAACAAAAAGATAAACATACGGATCATTTCAGAACACATGATCTGTTTACATATCATTAATGACGTTTTCAGACGACGCCGCGAGGCGTCCCCACCTTACATGCTTCGTTAAACGCCGACGCTTATTTCCGCTCGCCCTCGGCACCGGTGCTGACAAGAAATGGAATGAGCATGCCCAAACACGATCTCTCATCACGTCATTTTCAGAAAAAAATGTCCGAATTCCGCGAGGTACGTATTGCACCGATGTCCTCGAAGCGGGTGCTGGAAAATGTCCGCCCTCGACTTTTTGAAGCGGATTGACGCCGAAATGCCCAATGGGCCGGACGTGCATCTGGTGATGGACAACTATGCCACCCAAAAGAGACCAAGGGTCAAGGCATGGCTCGCGCGCCGCCCACACTGGCATGTTCACTTCACGCCAACGTCGGCATCCTGGATCAATCAGGTCGAGCGATGGTTCGCAGAGCTGACGCGAAAACAGTTGCAGCGCGGCGTACACCGTTCCACTGCAGAACTTGAAGCCGACATCGACGCTTTCATCGAAACCCACAACGACAATCCCACCCCATACAAGTGGGTCAAATCCGCCGACCAGATCCTCGCGTCGGTCAAACGCTTTTGCCAGAAGACAATGAACCGAACTTCAGATTCAGGTGACTAGACTAGTCAGTCTGATCGTTTACCGTAAGCGGCCGCCGATGATCCGCTCGTGTGAGGACTGGCCAGACACGTAGCGCGCGATCAAATGACCGATCTGACAAACTATCTCGTAGTAATTGGATGGAAACGGATGGATAATAGTACATGAGAGTGTCTCATGAATTGGATGGGAATATGGAATTTCTAAACACGGCGACCGTCCCGATCACGCCCGAAATCCTTTCGCTCATCGCCGAAATCGACGAATTCAAAGGTGCTTGGCGTGCGATCTGCCGGATCGCGCCTGAGGGGCTGTCCATCCTTCGGCGTGTCGCCACGATCGAACGTCGGTTCCTCCACACGTATTGAAGGGGCACGCCTGACCGACCCGGAGGTCAAAAAGCTGCTGGCAAATATCCGCCTCGGGTCATGCGGAGGTGATGGAGACCATCTTCAATACTTACGAAGCTATTTCGTTCACCGAGAATCATATCCGTCAGCTCCACCGCGACCTTCTTGCGCATTCGACAAAGGCCGAGCGGCATCGCGGCGCCTACAAAACCCTCTCCAACAACGTGGAAGCGTTTAACGAAGAGGGCGAGAGCCTCGGCATCGTTTTCGAAACGGCCTCGCCGTTCGATACGCCGCGTCGAATGCAGGAACTGATCGCCTGGCTGAATGAGCAAGGGCGAGAAAAGCGGCTCCATCCACTTTTGGTCGTCGCGATCTTCGTTGTCGTTTTCCTAGAAATCCATCCATTTCAGGATGGCAATGGCCGCCTATCGCGTATTCTGACCACCTTGCTGCTCCTGCGGGCCGGCTACGCTTACGTCCCGTACAGCTCGCTCGAAAGCATCATCGAGCAAAGCAAGGAGAGCTATTACATCTCGCTTCGGCGCACGCAGGGAACGATCCGCAGCGCGCAGCCCGACTGGAATCCCTGGATCGAGTATTTTTTGAGAGCCCTGCATCGGCAGAAGACCCGGCTTGAGAAGAAAATGGAGCGCGAGCGTATTATCCTCGCCGACATGGCGGAATTATCCGTTACATTGCTCGAGTTGGCGCGCGAGCAAGGGCGGATTACGGTCGCGCAGGCTGCCCGGATCACCAATGCAAGCCGTCACACCATCAAGGACCATCTCAAGGCACTTGTGGATCAAGGGCACCTCATCCTGCACGGTGCCGGCCGCGGCGCCTGGTACGGTCTTTCCTGATGAATCGGATGTCAGGCCCATCTGAATGGTTTGCAGTTGAAGGGAACAGAACCAGCGCGGCACTATTCAAATGAGCTAAGCTTCTGAAAACCCTAGAAAAGGATAGTAGTGGCCCGGGGGGATCCCCGAGCCTTTTTCGCTTATTTCGCGGTCTTTATCTTGTTGACCTCTTCGGCGCTCAATTCGCCAACAGTCGTCACCTCGCCATTGGTGATCTTCCAGAGACGGAACGGGCCGGTGATGTCGCCGTATTGATCGAAGCTGACAGGGCCGATGACGCCTTCGTACTTCACAGGCTTGCCGTCCTTGATGAGCTGCAGAGCCTTGGCAAACTCTTCCTTGCCGGCATGGATCGGCGTGCCGCCTTCGGCCACCACTCCCGGCACCGCAGCCTTGATGGCGGCAGCATCCGCTTTGCCCGCCTTGGCGATGGCAAGTGCGACGATCGCACCGGCATCATAGGAGCGGTCAGCGGCCGGGGCAGAAGGCGAGATGCCGCCGGAGAAGGCTTCATAATTGCCGTTGAAATACTCGGTCGACGCCGTCGGGCTGGTGCCGGAGGAGGTGCCATAGGCGTTCTCCAAATACTGCGCGCCGACACTCTCGATGAAGTCCTTGGAGTTCATGCCGTCGTTCAACAGGAATGTCTGCTTGCCACCGCCGGAAACCCAGGCGCGGGCAATGGTGGCGCCATCGACGGGAGTGCTGACGAGATAGAGCGCATCGGGATCACCGGCCATGGCGGCGCTGGCTTCCGAGGCGTAGCTCGACTGCTTCTCGTTATAGGGCGTGGTCGAGGTGATCGTGCCACCGAGCTTCTGATAGGCGGTCGCGAACTCCTTGACCATGTTCACGCCGAAATCGTTGTTGACGTTGATGATCGCGATCTTCTTCAGGCCTTGATCAATCGCGAACTTCGCAGCCGCCGTGCCCTGTAGCGCATCGGAGGTAATGGTGCGGAAAAAGACGCCGTTGGTCTTGCCGCTGCGGCCAAGCTCGGTCAGCGTCGGCGAAGACGATGCAGGCGATACCTGCACGACGCCGGCCGGCGCCGTCACCGATGTCAGGATCGGGATCGAGACTGACGAGATGATGCCGCCGATGATGACGGGCACCTTCTTGATGTTAACGAGCTGCGTCGCCTGATCGACGGCAACGTTACCCTGGCTCTGGCCGTCGCGGGTATCGGCCACGACCTTGCAGCCATTGACGCCACCGGCGTCGTTGATATCGCGGAAAGCCATCTCGACGGACTTGGCACCCGCCTTGCCATATTCACCGGCCGGACCGGTCAGTTCCATGACGAGGCCGACGGTGATGTCGCAGTCGGCCGCCAATGTCGGCGCCGTGGACGCAGCAAGGGCAGCGACCATGGCGGAAAGCAGGAATGTCGTTCTCATTTTTGTTCCCCTTTGTTGAGATTGTACTTCATAATGCTGCCGTGGCGGCCTTCCCTGTTCCGCTCCAGCGCATAAACGTCGCCGTCGAGCGGCTTTGAATGCGCAAGGACCGCATCAATCTCGGCCCTGTCCGTTTCGCTGAGCACGATATCGGCGATGGCGAGATTGGACTGCAGGTGATCCCTATTGCGGGCGCCGACGATCACGGCCGCGACGCCAGGCTTGGTCAGCATGGCGGCGCTGGCGATGGTCGCGATATCGGTGCCGTGGCGGTCGGCGATCCCGCGCAGCGTCGATAGCAGGACCTGGAACAGGTCCCAGCCGCCGAAATCATCGATGATTAGCTTGTATTTCGTGAGCGACCGGTTTTCGAGCGGATGCTCCGGCTCCTTTTGGCCGAGCCAGCGATCGCCCAGGAAGCCGCCGGCCACCGTGCCATAGCAAAGCAAGGCGAAGCTCTTCTCCTGAGCAAGCGCCACCATGCGCTTTTCCGGGCGCCGGTCGAGCAGCGAATATTGCAGCTGCAGCGAGGTGAAGGGCACGCCGGAGCCGATGATCGCCTCGATATGATCGGTGTCGAAATTGGTCCCGCTGATCTTGCCGATCTTGCCGGCCTCATGCAGCTCCTTCAGCCAGCTCGCCGTCGCCAGCCAGCCCTCGATATCATAGGCCCACCAGTGGAACTGAACGAGATCGAGGCAATCGAGGTTGAGCCGCTTGCGCGAGGTATCGATGACGCCTTCGACGTAAGCCTTGCTGATGTTTGGCAGGACCGTGAGATCGGGAACGAACTTGGTGTGGACGCGGATGCGCGAGAGGGCCTCAGTGCCGCGCAGGTTTTTGTAGGCAACGCGGAAACGGCCGATCAGCTCCTCGACACCGGTATAGATATCGGCGCAGTCGAAGGTGGTGATGCCGGCATCGGCAAAGGCAATCATGTCCTCGAGGGCGCTCTCGCCATCGATTGCGCCATGGCCGCCCGCCAGCTGCCAGCCGCCGCGAATGACGCGGGAGATTGCGTAACCGGGGGCGATGGTGATGCGCTGCATATTGGTCGGCCTACTCGTCATTCAAGGGAACCGCCGTGGTGGCGGCATGGCTGAAACGGCGCAGGCCCGTGCGGGTGATCCTGAGCCGTGTCGAGCAATTGGGATCCGGGCAAGCGATGTCGGCGTCCGTCGTCATCCAGTCGTTGCGATCTGTCGGACGCTGCTTGGCCGCGAGCAGCGGCAGCACGGAGGAGAGCGAGTAGATCGAAATCCCCTGCCCCTGTGGCAGGTGCAGCATCTCGCCTTTGAGCTCGAAATGGTCGCCCGGCTTGGCGCCGCAATAGACCGCGCCTCCTTCCGGAATGATCACGTCGACCCTCAGATCAAAAAGGTCGAAGCCGTCGTCGATGGGTTCAGCCATGATGGTCTCCCGGCGCGTGATCTTCAGGTTCGGCGTCCAGCCGCCCGCGGATCAGATCGAAGGAGCGGCTGATGTCGTTGGAAAGCGATCGGATCGCGGCCTCGACATCGCGCTTTTCGAGCGCATCGATCAGCGCCCAGTGATGATTGGTGGCGGCAAGTCCGCCCTGTTCGTCATGAATATGCGCGGCCTTGCGGATTATCGCGCCCGATTGCAGCCACAGGCTCTCGACGATCGGGATCAGCACCTGCGAGCGCGCTGCATGATAGATGTGGAAATGAAACTGCTGGTTCAGCGCTGATGTGACATGGCCAATATCCTTGCCATGCTGCTCGAAAGCGAGATCGCAATCGACATTGATCTGCTTCAGCACGGCAAAGTCGTCATCCATCAGACTGGGCAACGCCAGCGCAACCATCTGGCCCTCGATCAAGATGCGGGCGCGGGCGAGATCGTCGAGACGTTCACGGGTGATGAGTGGCACGCGCACCGAGCGATTGGGCAGCGATTCCAGCGCCTGTTCGGACACGAGGCGCCCAAGCGCCTCGCGCACCGGCATGGTGCTGGTCTGCAGCCGCTCGGCGAGATCGACGATGCGCAAAACATCGCCTGCATCGAACATGCCGTTGATCAGCGAGTTCCGGAGCTGCGAGTAGACGCGGTCCTGCAGCGTCTCGCGCCCGACCGGAGCGAGCGCGTCGTCACGGTAGTGACCGCCATCGGCGGGCGTCCTCGCCTGGGCTCCTGCAGACGGTACTACCCCCGTCTGGACTACCATTGAGCCTGGTCCGTGGAAGGCCGGTTTTTTCGGTTGCTTTTAAACATGGGGTAAAGTTTGATCAAACATCACCGATCAAATCAAGAGACTTCTTTCTCCATGCCCTTGCCAATGCCAGACGCCCCAAAGAAAGCGGCAGAATCCGCGAGAGCCGTGATCGACGCGCGCGAACTAATGAAGTCGTTTCAGGGCAACGTGGCCGTCGGCGGCATGTCAATCAGGCTCGGCGAAGGCGAAATGGTCGGCCTCATCGGCCCGAATGGGGCCGGCAAGACAACGCTGTTCAATCTGATCGCCGGTAGTCTCAAGCCGACGTCGGGCGAAATCTGGATCGGTGGTCGGGAGGTGTCGCAGGAAAGCCCGGAACGACGAATTGGTCGCGGTGTCGGCCGTACCTTCCAGATCCCGAAGCCCTTTCTTGAGATGACCGTGCTCGAGAACGTGCTCGTCGGCGCACAGGCGCAGGACGGCGAGCGGTTGGTCGCCAACTTCCTGCGCTTCGGCCATGTCAGGCAGCAGGAGCGGCTGGCGATTGAGAAGGCGCGCGCGCTGCTGGAGTTCGTCACCTTGTCCGGCCTTGGGGGACAGCCCGCAAAGGTGCTGTCGGGCGGGCAGCGCAAGCTGCTCGAGCTCGCGCGCATCCTGATGGCGGATCCGCAAGCGATCCTGCTCGACGAGCCGGCGGCGGGCGTCAACCCGGCGCTCTTGGAGACGATCATGGAACGCGTGCTGGATCTCAATGCGCAGGGCAAGTCGATCTTGCTGATCGAGCACAATATGGACATGGTGTCGCGGCTCTGCTCCCGCGTCGTCGCCATGGCGCTCGGCAAGCCGCTGGCCGAGGGCACGCCGGCGGACGTCGCCTCCAATCCCGATGTGATCGAAGCCTATCTCGGAGCGGCGGCATGACAGCGACAGCGCTTCAAACCCATGCGCTGATCGCCGGATACGAACCCGACCTGCCGATCGTGCGCGGCGTCGATCTCTCGGTGGCGCCGGGCGAGCTGCTGGTGCTGCTCGGACCGAACGGCGCCGGGAAGTCGACCTTCGTCAAGGCGATCGCCGGCGTGGTGCCGATCCACTCAGGAAGCGTGATGCTCGGGGAGCGGGAGATCACCCGCGTCGCGTCTCACCGCAAGATCGGCGAAGGCCTTGCCTTCGTGCCGCAGACCGAAAACATCTTCGCGACGCTGACCATTCACGAAAACCTGCAGCTTGCTGCCGCTGTCCTGCCGAAGCCGCAGCGCTCCGAACAGATTGCCGCGCTATACCGTCGCTTTCCTGACCTCGCCAGCAAGCCTTCGCGCCTTGCCGGGGCGCTGTCGGGCGGGCAGCGGCAGATGCTGGCAGTCGCCCGCGCGCTGATCGTCGATCCCTCCGTGCTCATCCTCGACGAGCCCTCGGCCGGCCTGTCACCGAGGATCGTCGGCGAGGTGTTTTCGATGCTGAAGGAGATTAACGCCGGCGGCGTTACCGTCATTCTCGTTGAGCAGAACATCAAGGCGGCGCTGGCGATCGCCAGCCGCGCCGTCATCCTTGTCGAAGGCAGGATCAGGCACGAGGGCGAGGCCGCCTCGCTGCTCGGCGACCCGCTGATCGCCAAGCTCTATCTCGGCACCGCCACGCAAGCGTCGGAGGCACCATGAACCCGCAATTTCTCATGGATGGCCTGATTGCCGGCGCCATGATCGGCCTCGGCGCTATTGGCGTGACGCTCACCTATTCGATCCTGCGCTTTGCCAATTTCGCCCATGGCGAGATGCTGTCCTGGGGCGCCTATCTGGCGCTCGCGGTCAGCGGCGGCATGGGGCTCTTGTCGACCACGCTGACGAAGCCGATCGGCCCCTTCTCCTTCGGCTGGTCGCTGCCGCTTGCAGCCGTGATCGCGATCCTGCTCACAGGCTTGCTGGCGCTGGCCGTCGATGCGGTGCTGTTCGCCCGCCTGAGAGCGCGCGGCGGCGCGATCATCATCCTCGTCATGGCGAGCTTCGGCGCCTCGCTTGCGCTGCGCAGCCTGCTCGAATTCATCTTCACCTCCAAGCCCGTCTATTACACCAAGGCATTGCAGATCGCCGTGAAGATCGGCGGCGGCCTGCGCGCCACGCCCGATCAGCTCCTGTCGCTCGGCCTGTCACTGGTGGCGGTCGTCGCCATCCACCTGCTGATGACCCGGACCGATATCGGCCGCTCGATGCGCGCTGTTAGCGAAAACCCGGCTCTGGCGGGCATTGCTGGCGTGGATGTGCGCCGCGTGATCCGCGTCGTCTGGTTCGTCGGCGCTGCCCTTGCCTGCATCGCCGGCATCATGACCGGGCTGCTTGTGCAGATCCGCCCCTATCTTGGCCATGACCTGCTGCTGCCGCTGTTTGCAGCCGCGATCCTTGGTGGGATCGGCAGCGTGCCGGGCGCGATGATCGCCGGATTGATCGTCGGCCTGTCGGAGGCTGCCGCCGTGCAGATCGTCGGCGCGGAGTGGCGTGCGGCTGTTTCCTTCGTCATCATCGTGGCGGTCTTGCTTCTTCGCCCGCGCGGCCTGTTCGGGAGAGCGGCATGAGCCTTGATCTGATCGCCTACGCCGCCTTCTTTCTCACGATGGCGCTGACCTATGCCATCATGTGCCTCGGGCTTAATGTGCAATGGGGCCAGACCGGCCTCTTCAACGTCGGCATCGCCGCCTTCGTCGCGATCGGCGCTTACGTGTCGGCGCTATTGACGACGCCGGATGCGCCCGGCCGCTTCGGCGGCTTCGACATGCCGATCGCCATTGGCTGGCTCGGCGGCGCGCTGTTCGCCGGCCTTGCCGCCTGGCTGGTCGGCGCGCTGACCATTCGGCTGCGATCCGATTACCTCGCCATTGCTACCTTCGGCGTTGCGGTCACGGTGCAGCTTTGCGTGCTTAACCTGCAGCCGCTGACCGGCGGCGCCTTCGGCATCGGCTTCATTCCGCGCCCGTTCGGAAACCTTGCCGCTGATCCGCTGGCATTTTCCCTTTCCAATCTCGCGCTGATGGCGGCCGTCGTGCTGGCGCTCTATCTGGCGCTCCAGCATCTCGCCAAGAGTCCCTGGGGCCGCGTGCTGCGCGCCATCCGCGAAGATGAGAACGCGGCACAGGCGCTCGGCAAACGGCCGATCCGCTTTCGCCTGCAGGCCTTCACCATCGGCGGCGCCATCATGGGGCTGGCAGGCGCGGCGCAAGGACATTTCATCGGCTTTATCGCGCCAGACAATTATCTGCCGATCCTGACCTTCCAGGTATGGGCGATGCTGATCGTCGGCGGCTCCGGCAACAATCGCGGCGCCATTCTCGGCGCGGTGCTGGTCTGGGGTCTTTGGGCGCTGTCGGCCGCCGCCGTCTCCGCGCTCGTACCGCCCGAACAGCAGGCCCGCGCGGCATCGATGCAGATCGTCATGATCGGCGTCGGGCTCTGCCTCATCCTGCTCCTGCGCCCACGCGGCATCCTCGGCGCTTCCAATACGCTGGCCTCGCTGACCAGCAAGCGAAAACAGACATTCAGGGAATAGAAGCATGTCCCCCACGCCCCCACGCATAGCGCTCACCAAGGATCTCTCCATCAGCCGCATCGTTTGCGGACTCTGGCAAGTGGCCGACATCGAGAAGAACGGCACGGTGATCGATCCCGACAAGGGCGCCAATGTGCTGCAGGCCTATGCGCGCGACGGCTTCGACACGTTCGACATGGCCGATCACTACGGTTCGGCGGAGTTGATCACAGGGCGACTGCTGTCGCGCTATCACAATGGCCAGCGGCCCGTTGCCTTCACGAAGTGGTGCCCGGAACCGGGACCGATGACGGCTGATGTCGTGCGTCGCGGCGTTGAGGAACGGCTGACGCGGCTTGGCGTCGACAAGGTGGATCTCCTGCAATTCCACTGGTGGAGCTTCGAGCATCCCGCATGGCTCGACGCCCTGCACGAGATGCAGCGCCTGCGCGATGAAGGCCTGATCGGCTCGCTCGGCCTCACCAACTTCGACGCCGGGCATCTGGCGCTGGCGCTCGCCGATGGCATCGAGATCGCCAGCAATCAGGTTTCGTTTTCCCTGGTCGACCGCCGCGCCGCCGGTGCGCTTTCAAAGCTTTGCGCGGAGAGCGGCGTCAAGCTTCTTGCCTATGGGACGCTCTGCGGCGGACTTCTCTCGGAGAAGTGGCTCAACAAGCCGGAGCCGACGTCGATCGCCGATTGGAGCCGCTCGAAGTACAAGCGCTTCATCGATACCGCCGGCGGCTGGGAGGCCTTCCAAGGCATTCTCAATGCCGCCGCAACCATCGCGGCTACGCATGGCGTCTCGATTTCCAACGTCGCGAGCCGCTGGGTTCTGGAACACGATGCGGTCGCCGCAACCATCGTCGGCGCGCGGATCGGTGAGAACGAGCATCGCGGCGACAACCTGAACGTCTTCTCCTTCGCGCTCGAGGAAGAGGATCACCTGGCGTTGAACGCCGCCTTCGCCAAGACGCAACCCATTCCCGGCGATTGCGGCGACGAATACCGCAAGCCGCCGTTCCTCACCGCATCCGGCGACCTCAGCCACCATCTCGATGCCATTCCATCTATCTACACCGCTCAGGCCGTGCCCGGTCGTCCAGGCCGCTCGCGCGTCTCGTCCGGCAGCATCTGGGAGCCGATCGCCGGCTATAGCCGCGCCGTCCGGATCGGCAACCGTATCCTCGTCTCCGGCACCACCGCGACCCATGGCGCGGACCGCTGCGTCGCACCCGGCGATGCCGGTGCGCAGGCCACTTACGTTCTCGACAAGATCGCAGCCTCCATTTCGGCCCTTGGCGGCAGTATAGAAGACGTCATCCGCACCCGTATCTATCTGCGCGACGCAAACCAGTGGGAACCCGTTTCCCGCGCCCATGGCCGTGCCTTTTCATCCATCCTGCCCGCCAATACGCTCATCGAGGCCGGAAACCTGATCGGGGACTACGAGGTTGAAATCGAGGCGGAAGCAGTCTGCGACTGAGTGCAGGCAACATAAATCGGGCTGATGCCGGTGACCGCCAAGGAGGAGCGGCTGCTCACGATGGTCCGCGGAAAAGGTATCGGTCACAAGGGATGCGTCGGCGCGAAATCGCGCGACGCCCGAATTCCGACAATCAGCTCTCGACGGTCCGGGCTTTGCTCCATTCCGCATAGCGGGCAAGCGTTTCTTCATTAGGAGGATGGACGCCGTCGCACGTCCGGATTCAATTTCCGTTTTCAGGAACTCTTCCTGCTCTTCCATCGCGATCGCCTCGTCGGCGATTTCGTCGACGTACTCCTTCGGAATAACGATGACGACCTCACTGTCGCCGAAGATGATGTCGCCCGGATAGACGGCAACGCCACCGCATGCAATCGGCTGGTTCATGTCCGAAGCATGATGCGCCACCAGATTGGCGGGCGCGGCCGGCCCGAGGCAATAGGTGGGAAGCCGAGGGAGACGATGTCGGCGGTATCGCGTACCCCGTCATCCAGAACCATTCCCGCCGCGCTACTACGGTCACAGTTGCGGTCGGCTGGAAGTGGACGACCGAGATGTGGGGGAGACCCTGATATCGGAAGGTCTCGCCGTTCTTTTCATCTGTGGCGTGACCGGATGTCCCCCGACCAAGGCCGTAGTGCGGTTAGGCGTGGTGCGGCGCTTTTTGGCGCGCTTTCCAAAAAAACTGCACCCGAAGCCTGCGCTTCCATATCGACCGTCGTTCCTTCCTGCTCTCATTGAATAATTGGGTTCGAGCGAAGTCTGAAGGAGCTTCCTACCCGGACACAAAAAAGGCCCACGGGAGGTGTGGGCCGAGTTCCAGGAAAAATGATGTCTAACGACGGTAATTAAGCATGCCCTAATTGCTAATTAAGCATGCCCTAATTGCAAGGCAAAGCTGATGCGAGGGCGGCCGTCGCCGAATGTTCGCTAGCGTGTCTTTTTTAACACTTGTGCGCGTCGCCGTACAAATGGAACTACCGCGCCAGCCATCCGCCATCGACCGGTAGGACTATGCCGTGGACATAGTCGCAAGCCTTGGACGCCAGGAAGACTGCTGCGCCCCCGAGTTGCGCGGGATCTCCCCAGTGACCGGCAGGGATGCGGGCAAGGATGCCAGCGCTACGGTCAGGATCCTCGCGCAGAGCTGTCGTGTTGTTCGTGACAAAATAGCCTGGCGCAATGGCATTGACTGTGAGTTCATGCTGAACCGCGACTTTTGTGGCTCATCAAGCTAGCCGGCATGTCTGATCTGCGCGAGCAGTTTCTTGCGGAAGACTTCGGCCGGGGTTCGATAGCCAAGGCATTTGCGGGGTGTTGCGTTGAGCCGGTTGCAGATCTCGATAAGATCGGCATCTGTGACCGATAATGGATCGACCTCTCTCGAAAGCCATTTCCGGTCGCGGCCATTGGTATTCTCGACGGTGCCTTTCTGCCACGGCGATTGCGGGCCGCAGAACCAGGTTTGGGTGCCGATGCTCGCCTGAAGATACGGCCAATCCGTAAACTCCGTGCCACGGTCGAAGGTGATCGAGCGACGGGCTAGATGGGGTAGGGCCTTGAGGGCCTGTATGAGGCCGTCCATGACCGGACGTGACTGACGGTCGTTGCGTGGAAGAATGCGCCGGCTTGGCGCACTGCAGCCTCGGTTTCGTCCATCGCCGAGCGGCCGACTGCGACGATCGAGTCACCGGCCGCAGCCAAGGCGATAGCGATCGCCTGGCCAAGGCCGGAGGCGCTTCGTTACCTGATTGACTACGAGGGTCTCGACAAGACTGTTCTGCCGTATTTCGGCAAGCTTCCTGACCGGGCGTGCTGGCGGGCAGGATGAGATGATTCAACGCATCGCCGAAAACCCCCCAGTCACGCGCGATCGCTGCATCGATCAGCATGAAGCCGGTGACCTCAGGCACAAGGCGGCCGATATAATATACTGAAAGGCCCCCGCTGCCGCCGACAAGCCCGAGCACCGGCCGAGATCTCCATCGCTCATTTGCGCGATAGCGGCTGATCCATCCCCTGCAAGGCAGTCGCGATCTACTTCAGTTAGCTTTTTAAAAAAAATCATCCCAGTGCGGTTGCGGCATCAGTAACGTTGCCGGTCCGATGTACCTGCAGGGCTCGGTCTGGTTGTTGGTCCGGCTATTCCTCTCTGAATGCCTTCATCATTTGGTCTGTGAATGGTTTGAGGAGGTATGAGAGGGCGGTTCGCTCGGCGGTCTGGACGAAGACCTCGACGGGCATTCCGGGGATGAGCTTGTTGTCCTTGAGGAGGTTCTG
>NZ_JANUBV010000030.1:0-54628 GCF_024808055.1 Rhizobium sp. BK176
TCGAAAACATCCACCGCCTAACAGAGCCGGATCTCGGTACTGATGCGAGGCCAGCAGTGCAGCAGCCGTCAATGCGCATCGAAAATCGCGCTTACCATTGAAGATCAACTGTCAGATTTGGAAAATAAGTCGTCGGTTAGACGAGCTCTCTCTGCCCTTCGGGAGCTTGAGTTTATTATCCGTGACTTGCATATTGGTAAGACAACAGAACGCGAGTTCGGCGATCAACTTAGGCCCGTCTCAATCCTTCAGAAATACCGTGAAGACGAACGTCTTGATGCACGAGTGCGCGAGCATCAACTCTAAGGCATTCTGGAAAGGTTGGAAGCCAAGCAAAACGTTGCCGATCGGCGTCGTAAACGCATAATGGAGGTGTCAGACGACTCTGATGCTGACCCAGAGCAACCAGCACCGAGGTGGCGTTAAATAATTGATGGTTCCGCCGGACATTCAAAGCGTCGGAGTCTGGGACCATGTGGACCTTGTTAAACAGCCACCTCCCAGAGATGCGATGACCATCGGCCATCCCGGCGCGCCGAATTCTATTCGTCTTGGCGAGCTGGTCCAGTACTTGGGAAAAGCGATTGCCGATGTTCCCCATACCGGGATCGCCCTCTTCCAGTCCGATTTCACGGGCAAACGCTGAGCCGCACTCCGCCATGGTGATCGGCCGCCCAGCCTGACGGAGCGTGCGAAGTGTGAAGCTCCGACGGTCGAAGTCCTTGAAGAGCGCAGAGATTCCGTTGGCACCTTCGCCGCCTCGGCGTCGGACAACACCGAGGGATGCAGCAGCGGCATAGCCTGGCTCATACGTCTGGATGACGACATCAAAGGCAGCTCGCTGCTGTTCGAGCGTGGAGAGCCGCTTCCGTAGATCATCGATCTCAGCGCCGATCTCGGCACTCTTCCGCTTCAACTCGCCTGTAACATCGACCATACGAAACCTTCTCCTTTAGGAGCGCGTCGATCCTAAAGAGTTCAGCGGCGGAGAGTCTGGTGGCAGTTGCTACCTAATTCCGTACATTTACAGTGTGGATAACCTGTGGACAGGCGGTGGACGATGTGTGGAAACGTGGGCTGTCGAGATGGGTAGTTCGTGATGGGGATCTTGCGGAGCACATGCGAATCCGCTGAAATGCGTTTTGTCGGACCACGGCCTCCGCCGCAACGCTGCCGTTTACGACGTAAGGGCGCTCCGACTTGAGTTCGAGTAGCGCCCTTTTATTTCGCTTATTCATCTGTTTCAAGGGGCATTGGCTACCCAGGGCGAGATGTCTGTTCCTAATCCCGCGCGCCTTCTGCAAGGGTTAGCAACCTCTGAGGATCTCGGACCGTCATCTTTTGGCCTCCGCCTTCAACGATCCCCTTCGATCCCCACGCGCTCAGGATTCGGGAGACCTTATGGATCGTCGTGCCGGTCGTTTCGGCAATATCCTGTCGCGAGATGGGAAAGTCGGTGTGAATTCCCGGCCGCTGTCGGATCGCCCGCCGATGAACTGGGCGCCGGTAACTGTCATCATCTTCCTTTTGAAACTGCGGCGGGCACGTCTCGGCACGAGGCCAGACGGACGTTCCTCTCGCCTTGAAGGTCTGCGGCCAATACGGAGCGACCAGTACGACCTGTCTTAAGGGGAGAGCGACAAAAAGTATTACTTTTGTCGCTGTCGTGAACGCGATATCGGGCCCTTATGAGACGCGTACCAAAAGCTTGCCGAAATTGCTGCCCTTGAGCATTCCGATGAAGGCCTCAGGAGCGTTGTCGAGGCCGTCAACCACATCCTCGCGGTACTTTATTTCACCCACGGCGACGAGCGGACCAAGCTCCTGTTGAAACGCTTCATAGTGCGTGGGGACGAACTCGGTGTTGATGAAGCCCCTCAACAGGAGACTACGTCGCAGGATCGCCGACATCGTCGCAGGAAGTCGGTCCTGCTCGCCAACAACAGATCCATTGTACTGGGCGATCAACCCGCAGACGGGCACCCGGGCATAGAGGTTCAGCAGCGGAAATACAGCATCCCAGACGTGGCCGCCGACGTTTTCGAAGTAGACGTCTATGCCATTGGAGCAGTTTGCTGCCAGCTCCGAGGCGAAATCCGGCGAGCGGTGGTCGACCACGGCGTCGAAGCCGAGTTCGGTCTTGACGTAGTCGCATTTATCGCGGCCACCTGCGATACCGACGGCTCGCGCCCCGACACGCATGGCAAGTTGGCCGACAAGCGAGCCCACCGGACCGGAAGCGGCGGCAACCACAACGGTCTCGCCCGATTTGGGCTGGCCGATCACCTTCATCCCGCCATACGCGGTGAAGCCTGGCATACCTAGAACACCAAGCGCTGTGGAGGCCGGTGCTCCGTAGGTGTTTACCCGTTTGACGCGTCTCGCATCGATGACTGCATGGGTACGCCAGCCTGTCATCGCCCGGACAATGTCGCCCTCCCTGAACTCCGCGCTCCTAGACTGCATGACTTCGCAAACGGTCTCGCCTTCCATGACGCCGCCGACGGGCACCGGCTCGGCGTAGGATTTGGCGTCGCTCATGCGACCACGCATATAGGGGTCCAGCGAGAGGTAGAGCACGCGAAGGGAGACCTGGCCGTCGAGCGGTGCTCCAACGTCGATCTCCTCGGTCCGGAAGTTTTCTGGTCCGGGTGTGCCAGTGGGCCGGCTGGCCAAGACGATAGCTGTCGATTTCATGGAGTTGTCCTTTCGATGCAACGTGGCCATGCCGGCCCTTACGAAGTCGCTTATGCTCGAGCTGCGGTGAGGTAGCGCTGTGCGGGTTTGTTCAAGGAAATCTTGGGGATCAGATTCCGCCGCGCGGTGTCGTAGGCGTCCCACTCGGAAACATCCGGCAAGGACGGCAACGTGATCAATTCACCGAGATCGAGGCCGGCAAGGGCCGCATCGACGGCGTCTTCGGCGTGCATGACCGCTCGTTCCGGCAGATGGTCGAGTGATCCTCCGGATGCCTTCCAGAACGCGGTAGCGATTGCCCCCGGAAGCACCGCCTGGAAGCGAAGTCCACTCCCTGAAAGCTCCTTATCCAGGGATTGCGTCAATGCGACCACGAATGCTTTCGACGCTCCGTAAACACCGTTGAACATGCCAGGAGCCAACGCGAGAGCGGACGCGAGATTTATGACTGTGCCGCGCTTGCGTTCGACGAAAGCCGGGACGGCCGCATAGACCAAACGGGTCAAGGCCACGATGTTGATCTCGATCATTCGCTCCATGTCGTCGACGTTCGCTTTCAAAAGCGGTTCGACAGAACCTACGCCCGCATTGTTGACGAGCATGGTGATCGAGGAGTTGTCCTTCAAGACAGCCTCGACACGACGGAGGTCCTCGGGGCTACCCAGGTCGGCCTGAACGGTCGCGACCGATCGACCCGTTGCGTCGACGATTGTCCCGGCGACGGTGGCCAGGGCTTCCTTTCCCCTGGCCACCAGGATGAGGTCGAAGCCTCGCCGAGCGAGCCTGTCGGCGTAGATCGCCCCGAGGCCGGAGGAAGCGCCAGTAATCAGCGCTGTACCGTTTGCGGAAGTCATTGCACGCACTCCTTGCTGGTTCGGCCGCTCGGCCGAGATGTTTCTGTTTGAGTTGCGTTCAAACGAGCTTGATCGTGACGGCGATGTTTCCGCGCGTAGCCCTGGAATAAGGGCAAATCTGATGAGCCTCTTCGATCAGTGATTGGGCGACGTCACGCTCCACGCCGGGGATGCCAACATGCAGGCGAGCGGTCAGCGAATACCCGTCGGTGTCGGACAGATTGAGATCGACTTCTGCGTCAATCGTCACATCGCCACCGAGCGTGATGCGCTTCTTCTGCATGATGAGCCCGATGGCGCTCTCGAAGCAGGCCGACCAGCCTGCCGCGAAGAGCTGTTCCGGGTTGGTCCCTATACGCGCCGTCCCCGGTACCCCCAACCGGACATCGAGACGCCCGTCGGAACTCCGCGCGACGCCATGTTCGCGTCCGCCGGTAACGTGGGTCTTTGCAGTGTAGAGAACTTTGGAATTCGCTTTCTGGTCCATGATGCACTCCTGTTTGCTTTCGTTGCGTATGAGGGGCGAGGTTGGCTTTATTGATCCGGCGTCAGCGACGTCGATGATCGTTTTGGCGAATGCGGATGGCGCTTCCTGAGGCAGGTTATGACCGATGCCTCCACTCCTTCGTCGCGGGGTCGCCGGCCCTTTGGGAGATGGCAGAGGGCGGACGTGCCGCCCTCTGGCGCGTTTGACTATGCGGCCGGTGCCACAGTCGCCATGGCAGCGAAGGCTTTGAGGATTTCCTCCGTCGTCACGATGGCGCTGGCGTAGTTCGGCATGTTGATTTCCAGGGCCGCGTGCATCATTTCGTCGGAGTAGTCGGCGACAGCGTCCTTCACGACGGTGACGTCGTATCCGAGTTCGGCCGCGAAACGGACGGTCGCTTCGATGCAGGTGTGGGCGATGAGCCCGATGACGATCAGCCTGTGGATGCCCCGCCTTTTGAGCTGGTTGTCGAGGTCGGTGTTGGCGAAGCCGCTGGAGCACCAATGCTCTGAAGCCACAACCTCGCCCTTGGCGGGCACGAACTCCGCCCTGAACTCACCGCCCCAGGTCCCGTATTCGAACGACCGCCGGTTCCATGCCATTTTCTGGATGGGGGCAATGTACTTCCAGTTTTCGTAGTCGCCTTCGCGGTACCTGTGGTGCATCGCGAAGAACACCGGGACTTTCACCTGCCGGGCCGCCTTGAGGATTTGCTCCATGTGCGGGACGCAGTTGTTGGCTTCGGCGACATCCTTGATGCGTGGCCAGATTTTGCCGCCCTCGGAGATGAAGTCGTTGTACGGATCAACCACCAGGAGACCAGTGATGCCGTGTTCGTAGGAGAGTTCGGACATTGTTTCCTCCGCTCGCCCTCAGGCGGCCTTCGACGCTTGCTGGCTGCGAAGCGCGTGGCGTTCGATGCTGGCTGCGAACAGCGGCGTCTCGCCCTTGTTGTGGGCGATCGACATCGGCTGGCGCTGTGTGCGGAAGATTTCGAAAGGGATGCCCTGCCGATCGAGGGATGCGAGCATTTCCTGGGTCGCAAAGGACTGCACCCGGTTGGTGAATTCGCAGCGATCCTTGTCGATTGCCTTGACGCTTAGTTCCCAGGTCACGTGAATGGTTACCCGGCCCGTCGGCGTGAACACATCTGAGTCGGAATCAAGGATCAGATGATCCTTTTCGCCGAGCGTTTCGACGTAGTGCTGTACCATCAGGCTGCCGCCGATCGTTTCGACGTTGATCGACATGCGCGTTCCGTCCGGCGCGGTCGTGAAGCCGGCAGCGATATGGGCGGGCGAGCAGCCCTGGTATTCCTTCTCGGGCAGCGTGAAGCACCAGGTTGGAATATCGATCTTCTCGATCGGCGCGTTGATGATCGCGGTGAAGCTGGAATCGACGATCTGGTTGTCTGACATTGTCTTTCTCCTTCATGCATGGGGGTTGGAATGCTGAATTGACTGCGGCGCGGGGGAACGCCGCAGATCTGGTCAGATCGATTTGCGGAGCGGCTTGAAGGCGGCGCGCAGATCGGCCGTGAGAAGCATCGGCTGCTCCCAGGCTGCGAAGTGGCCACCCTTGGGAGGCCGGTTGTAGAAGATGAGCTTCGGGTAGGCCTTCTCGGCCCAGCTCTGGGGGGCCTGGTAAATTTCGTCAGGGAAGGCACTGACCGCCACCGGAAGCTTGATGCCGCGCGGGTCGAAGAAGCCACCAGACGGGAAGTGCGCGTTATCCCAGTAGAGGCGGGCGGAAGAGATCGCCGTGTTGGTCAGCCAGTAGAGCGTGATGTTGTCGAGAACATCGTCCTTGGTCAGCCCTTCTGTTTTACCGTCGAAAACGCGAGCGATCATGTCATAGCTGCGGATGTCATGGTCGAGCATCCATGAGGCAAGCCCGATCGGTGAGTCGACGATGCCGTAAAGCGTCTGCGGCCGGTTATTCATCTCGATGGCGTAGCCAAGACCATTTTTGTAGAAATCGTCGAGCTGATCCCATGCTCGTTTTTCATCAGGCGAAAGGCCGGTGGGCTGGCTGCCGGCGGATAGTGCCTTGGATATGTCGGCGGGAACGGTTGCCGCCATGTTGGTATGGATGCCGAGCAATCCCGGAGGTTCCTGCACAGCCATCAGTTCGGTAATCGCATTGCCCCAGTCGCCGCCCTGCGCGACGTACTTTGCGTAGCCGAGGCGTTGCATCAGCACCGCCCAGGCCTTGGCGATACGTGGTGGATTCCATCCGGGCTCCGTCGGCTTGCCGGAGAAGCCGTAGCCGGGAAGCGATGGGATGACGACATGGAAGGCGTCTTCGGCACTGCCGCCGTGCGCGGTCGGATCGGTCAGGGGCTCGATGATTTTGAGCTGTTCGATGATGGAACCGGGCCATCCATGGGTAACAAGGATCGGCAGGGCGTTCGTGTGCTTGGATTTCACATGGATGAAGTGAATCTCCAACCCGTCGATCTTCGTGGTGAATTGCGGGTAGGAGTTCAGTTTCGTTTCGATTTTGCGCCAGTCGTAGTGCTTGGCCCAGTGGTCGGCGAGCTTCTTGATGGTAGCGAGCTGGACGCCCTGCGAGTGATCCTTGACCGTCTCAGCATCCGGCCAACGCGTGGCGAGGACGCGGCGATGAAGGTCCTTCAGCGTCTCGTCGGAGAAATGTACGTGGAATGGCGTGATTGTGTCGCCGCTTTGAGAGGCCGCGAGCAAATGAGAAGGTAGAAGAGCACCGGTGCTAGCAACTGCGACGCCGAGCGAAGCGGCAGCGAGGAACTTGCGGCGATCCTGATCGACTTCTTCGATAACCTTCGTATGCATGGTCGTCTCCTGTGTGTCCGTTTCGGCTGCACCTTTGTGCTGTCCAAAACCTACGGCAGGAGGCGGGGAAACGCCCGTTATGCGTTATTAGATGTTGTTAGGCCCGAACTCGCAGCGTGCTAACAGTTAGCTGTGTTCGCCGCATACGGTGTCTCGTAGTTTTCTATACCTTCGCGTAGTGGCGGAGCGCGACCCGGTGGACTAATGTCCGCCGGGCGTTGGAGCGTCGGCTTGAGGGATTGGTCATGGCGGCCGCAGTCGGGGATAGCACAGGAGTCCGCTTTGGGCCGTTCAAACTGGCGGTAAACGAGCGGATGCTGACCAGGGAGGGAATCCCGGTGGAACTGGGTGGACGCGCCCTCGAGATTCTCATAGCGCTGGCGACGTCTCCGAACGAAGTCCTCAGCAAGAAGGAGCTGATGGACAGGGTCTGGCCGGATGCCATCGTTGAGGAGGGAAGTCTTCGGTTCCATATGGCCGGCCTGCGCAAGGCGCTTGGAGACGGCCAGGATGGAGCGCGCTACATCGCCACGCTTGCCGGGAGAGGCTACTGTTTTGTCGCTCCCACCGAACGGGCGCTCCCCGACGAAAACGACACCTCCACGCCCAAAGAGTCGTTTCCTCATGCCAACCTTCCTCAGCGGCTCGGCCGCATGGTGGGCCGTGATGTCGACGTCATCAAACTAGGCGCGCAACTGGTGGGCTCACGGCTCGTCACGATTGTTGGCCCGGGAGGTGTCGGAAAAACGACGGTTGCAATTGCCGCTGCGCATCAGGCGGCGGACGCTTTCGCCGGACATGTGCTGTTCGTAGATTTGGGCGTTATTTCCGATCCGAAACTCGCGGCGACGACAATTGCCGCAATGCTCGGACTTCCGGTCCAAGCCGAAGACGCGACACCCGATGTCATCAGGTTTCTCAGAGAAAAACGCCTTCTTCTGATCCTCGATACCTGTGAGCACCTCGTGGAGACGATCGCCACCATTGTGTCGTCCATCCTCGACGCAGCGCCGCACGTTCACATTGTCGCGACGAGTCGGGAAGCATTGCGGATCGACAATGAACGCATCTATCGGCTGGATACGCTGGCTTGTCCGCCCGAAGCCACCGCAGCCATCGCGGAGTATCCGGCGGTCCAGCTATTCGTCGAACGTGCGATAGCGGGCGGTGCCCAACTGAATGGAAACGAGGCGGAAGCGGCGATCGTAGCCGATATTTGCCGGAAGCTTGACGGGGTAGCGCTGGCCATCGAACTGGCCGCCAGACGCGTCGAGACATATGGTCTTGAGCAGACGGCCGCCTTACTCGATCAAAGGCTGACGCACCTTTGGCAGGGATTGCGCACGGCACCGCCTCGCCATCAAACGCTGCAGGCGACGCTCGACTGGAGCTACGGACTTTTGTCCAAACCCGAGCGGGCGGTTCTGCGCAGGCTCGCAGTATTCGTAGGCAATTTCCCGCTCGATGCCGCCCTGGACGTGGTAGCGGACGAAACTCTCGAGCGCGCCTCCGTTTTTGCCGCCATCGACAGTCTGGTGGAAAAGTCGATGGTGGCCGCCCGTCCGATCGGCGCGATGATGCGTTATCGCCTTCTCGATACCACACGCGCCTATGTGATCGAACTCAGCGAGGAAGACGAGCGGGAGGAACTGGCGAGGCGGCATGCCGCCTACTGCCGCCTGTGGTTCGATCAGAACGGCAACGAATGGACATCGCTCTTGACCCCGATGGAGCGCGCGCCACACTTCAACGCTGTCAACAACGTCCGCAGTGCCTTGGAATGGTGCTTCGGAGGAAAAGGCGATGTATCGTTAGGGGTTGGCCTGGTTGCTTCGGTCGCTCCAGTCTTTCGTGCCATGGGCCTGCTTCCCGAATGCCAGCGTTGGACCGAGCGCGCCCTACAGTCGTTGGACGACACGACGCGCGGCAGCGTCGAGGAAATGCAGCTTCAGGCGACGTTCGGCGTCTCGGTTATGTTCATGAGAGGCCACAACGAAGTATCGTCTTCGGCGCTGAAGAGAAGTCTGGAGATCGCCCAAGCGCGAGGCGACCTGTTGAATGCCGCTCGGCTGCACGGCCCGATCTACTTCTTCCACTTGCGGAGCGGGGAGTTCCGCCGGTGTCTGGAATACGCCGAACGTTGCTCCGCAATTGCGAGCCAGTTCGACGATCCGGCAGCAACCATGCTTTCCAAGGCGCTACCCGGTCTCTCCTATTGTCTGGTTGGACGCCTTGAGGAGGCCCACGCGACCTTGGCACCGATTGTCGGACCAGGTTTGCCGGCAGCCAGCAAACAGATGCACTATGGTTTCGATCATTATACGTGGGCGAGGATTGGATGGTCTACGAACCTCTGGCTCCAGGGCAATGTCGATCAGGCGCGCGCGGTGATCCGACAATGCTTCAAGGATGCGGAGACAATGCGTCATCCCGTCTCGTTCGCTATCTCCCTAAGTTCGATCGCCACACTCCTCTGGATCGGTGATCTCGATGTCGCCGAAGAGCATTTGATACCTTTCATCGCCCGTGCGAAGACGCAGGCTTTCGGCCCTTATCTCTCCATAGGACACGCCTATCAGGCTGAGATTGCGATCCGCCGCGGCGACGCCGAGGCTGGGGTCGCGGCGCTACAAGAGCAGCTCGAAATTCTCCATACACAACGCTTCGAACTCTTCACGGTACGGTTCCAATTCGTCATCATTACGGGGTTGGTGGCTCTGGGACGATTTGCTGATGCCTGGTCGCTTTCGAAGGAAAGCGAACAACTGATCGAAGAGAAGGGCTATTACTCCTACCTACCGGAGCTTTTGCGGCTCAGGGGGCAAATCGTTTTCAGGGCACCCGAGTTGAGCAACATGGATACGGAGACCTACCTCGCGAAGTCGTTGGAACTAAGCCGTAGCCAAGGCGCTGGAGCCTGGGAGTTGAGGGCGGCAACTGACATGGCCACGATTTGGCAACAGCAGGGTCGCGCCGCGGAGGCTGAGGGCCTGCTCAGACCAATCTACGAACGTATGAAAGGGGGCAGGGAAGCTCCAGCCCACCGCGCGGCCGCGGCGTTGATCCAAGACCGCTTCTGATCACCTACTCCTTGCACGGAACCGTCGGTGCGACAGCGGTAGCATGGAACGTCAGATAAAGATTAAGGGACTGGTCAGCCTCAGAAGCCAGCGAGTGTTGTCGCCACTGACGACATTGCGACAGCAACTCTTCACCGCACCATCGACGGCGAAGTCAACATCCGGACGTGAAGACTGCTATCGGCACTGTCATTGAGTTTCAGTACTCTGCGATCCGATGGTGTTGGTGGTCGACGGCATGCCTCTCAAACGATACTTGTCGTCGTTCCGTCAGGAATGTCGGGAGAAATGAGAAACTGCCCAACGAAGCAAGAACTGACCCCTCGTGTCAAACGAGGAGAGTTGGATGACGAGCGAGATTTTATTGCATCTCCATTGTCGCGAACGATGCAGGGCGGGGATATGCTTCAGGTTGAGTTGGTGGCAATGTTGCGACTACATGTTCTTGGTTGGGTGCCAAGCGGCTGTCCAAGGAATTTGCGTGCGCGCGCAACACGGTTCGCCGATATTTGCGGGAAGGCGGCGTGTCGCTTTTCAAGAAACCTGTTCGGCGCAGTTCGTTTGACGGGCTGGACGATTGGTTGCGAGAACGCTTTTTCCGTCATGACGGCAATGCGGATGTAATACGCCAGGAGTTGGCGATCGAGCACGGGATTGTCATCGGCCTGCGTTCTGTAGAGCTTCGAGTTCGGCAGTGGCGACGGAAGTTGTAGGCTCAGAAGCGTGCGACAGTTCGGTTCGAAATTCCACCAGGTCGCCAGTTGCAAATCGACTTTGGCCAGACGTGCGTATGGGTCGCCGGTGAGCGGCTTCGGGTGTACGTGTTTGTCGCAGCGTTGTGTTACTCGAGACGCATACATATCCGAGCCTCGTTGCGAGAGGGGCAAACCGACCGGTTCGAAGGACTGGAAGGTGCGTTCCTTCGATTTGGTGGCGTTCCCAACGAGGTGTTGCTGGATAATGCGAAGCCGCTGGTCGAGCACCACGATGCGGTCAGCCGGGAAGTGCGGTTCAATGCGCGATTGCAAACTCCAGACACCTTGAGGACTTCCGAACGGTCCGCCATTACCATTCGGTATCGCCGATACCATCGTTCAAGTGCAATGGCGCCGGGCGACGCGCATACTCCGGCTCGTGCAGCATTCGACTGCCGAACATTGAGCGAGGAGCCGACAGATGAAGATTTTGATGGTTTTTACATCACACGACATTCTAGGAAGCACCGGCCGGAAGACGGGTTTCTGGCTGGAGGAGGGTGCTGCCCCCTACTTTGTATTCCGCGACGCGGGGATCGACCTGACCCTTGTTTCGCCTAAAGGCGGACAGCCTCCCGTCGATCCGAAGAGCGATCTTCCGGAAAACCAGACACCAGCGATGGCGCGATTCAAGAAGGATCCAGCCGCGCAACAGGTTTTCGCGACGACGAAGTTGCTGAAGGACGCGCGTTCCGATGGATTCGACGCCGTATTCTACCCGGGCGGCCACGGTCCAATGTGGGATCTGGCCGAAGATCCTGACTCAATCAAGCTAATCGAGTCCTTCTACGACTCCGGCAAGCCCGTCGCCGCCGTCTGCCACGCACCCGGTGTGCTCCACCATGTTACCTATCGGGGCGAGCCGATCGTGAAGGGAAAGCGCGTTACGGGTTTCACCAACACCGAGGAAGAAGAGGTTCAGCTCACTCACGTCGTGCCTTTCCTCGTAGAGGACGAACTGAGACGTCTGGGCGGAATCTATGAAAAAAAACCCAACTGGGAACCCTTTGCGATCACGGATGGACGTCTGATTACGGGCCAGAACCCTGCGTCATCGACTGCCGGCGCTCAAGCGTTGGTGAAGCTCCTTTCCAGCGGTGTGTCCACAGCGACATGAGCCCGTGGTGACGGATTGTGGTCGCAACATCCGAGCTTGCGGCCATTTAAATTACGTGAACCTGGAGGTTTTCACATAATAGAAGAAATTCAGACACTTATTGCCCCGCACGAGCGAGAAAACCACCATTGCAATTACCAGATAAATTTCACCGCACCGCTCTTCACCGAGGACTCCCGGGAGATGTTGTTGAACGAAGCGGCACACGCCTCTTTCAAGGCATCGACCCTGGCTGCCAAGCCGAGCGGTTGTCTTCTGAGGGATCGCGGGCTCTCTGACTGATGACCTGCAACGGGGCGATGGTTGCTACAGCATGCACGTGTTCGACGTCCTGGACAACGCAAAGGCGAGTGACCTCAAGGGCGGAGCGTTGCGACATAATGCGGACCTTCGATATCGACCGCTCTCTGAGCAAGGAATCCCACTCACTCCGGCTCGGGAGGGCTACATGTGGGGACCGCCAATTCTATTCACGGCTCTTGTCAGCTTGGCGGCGTCGAGTATTGGCGCTGACCTTCCCCCATTTCACACGTCAATCTTCTCGGCGGATTGTCTCGGTTGCCTTGTCGGTGCGATCCGTCACCGCGTTTCGGTCTCGGGAATATGACCGTGATGTCACTATCAGGCTGACCGAGCGGCTGAGTAACGGCAGGACCATTTTTATCGATCATGGAAATCATGACGCGCGGGTCAAGTGTCTGCCCGGGAAGGTTTTCGTGGGTGGCAAGGAGTACCTTCCGCTGCCAAGTCAGGCGACTCTCGACTGGAAAGAGGACCTCGTAGAATCGCTATGCACCCGCCAGGTGTCCTAGTCGGCTAACTCAAACCGACGGACCTTCGCGCCAATTAGCTGTCTTCGTCGCGCCCGGGCCGGTTTTCAGCGGCCCGGGCGCACTATTTACTTGACCTGCGTGACGGTCAGCTTGCCATCAACGCGCTCGGCAACGAACTCGATGTTCTGGCCCGCCTTGAGTTTCTCAAGTATGGCCGCATCCTTGACCCGAAAAACCATTGTCATGGCGGGCATGTCGAGGTTCTTCAGGTCCTCATGCTTTATGGTGATCTTCTGCCCTTTCGCGTCGACTTTGTTGACGACGCCCTTGGTGAACTCCTGCGCGAATGCTCCAGCAGCGGCGCTGACGGAGAGCAGGAAGGCCAAAGCGAGTTTGATTGCGATCTTCATGTTAGTCTCCTTTTTTGGGGGGCGCTTACTTGGCGGCGACGGTGACGTCGCCGTGCATGCCAGCCTCGTAGTGGCCGGGGATGAGGCAGGCAAACTTGAAGTCGCCGCCTGTGGTGAACTTCCAGATGATCTCGCCAGACTCACCCGCCGCCAGGCGAATTGCGTTGGGGTCGGCGTGCTCCATCTCAGGGAACTTCTCCATCACCTTCTTGTGCTCCAGGATTTTACCTTCTTGGTCGAGCACGAACTCGTGGTCGGTTTCCCCAGCATTCTTGATGGAGATTTTCACCGTCTGGTCCTTGCGAACCTTAATGACAGCAGGCTGGAACAGCATCTTGCCGTCTTCGGTCTCTTTCATTGTAAAGCGGATGGTCTGCGTGACCTTCGCCTTATCGCCGGGTTCACCAACCGCCATCTTTTCCCCATGCCCACCAGCGTGGTTGCCGGAGGCCAGTGCGGGGGAGGTGACGGCGGCGAGAGCCAGTGCAAGTGCGTAAATTTTCATGTCAGGTCCTTCGTTGCTGAGGATGTGCGTCAACCGTGTTTCATCGGCTTCGGCGTGATGGTGGTGTTTGCGTCTGTGGCCTCGGGAGCGTCCGGCAGTTCGCCGGTCCACTCCCAGGCTTGGGTCCCGGGCGGGTTTTCGTACCAACCCGGATCGGAGTAATCGTCGGCCGAGATGCCCTCACGGACTTTCACGACCGAGAACATGCCCCCCATCTCGATGGGCCCGTGGGGACCCCAACCGGTCATCATGGGAATGGTGTTCTCGGGGATGGGCATTTCCATTTCGCCCATGTCAGCCATGCCTTTGGTTCCCATCGGCATGTAATCGGGCTGCAGCTTGCGGATTTTTTCGGCTACCTTCGACTTGTCGGCACCAATGAAGGTCGGGATGTCGTGGCCCATTGCGTTCATGGTGTGATGCGACTTGTGGCAATGGATCGCCCAGTCCCCGAGGTACTTGGCATCGAATTCGTAAGCCCGCATCGCCCCGACGGGGATGTCGATGCTGACCTCCGGCCACCGCGCTTCCGGCCGCACCCAGCCTCCATCCGTACAGGTGACCTCAAAGTCATAGCCGTGCATGTGGATCGGGTGGTTGGTCATCGTCAGGTTGCCGACGCGGACACGCACGCGGTCGTTCTTGGAAACGACAAGCGGGCTGATGTCGGGGAAAATGCGACTGTTCCAGCACCACATGTTGAAGTCGGTCATTTCCATGACCTTGGGCACATAGGTGCCGGGATCGATGTCATAGGCGTTGAGCAGGAACACAAAGTCCCGGTCGACCCGCATGAACTTTGGGTCCTTGGGGTGGATGACGAAGAAGCCCATCATGCCCATCGCCATCTGGACCATCTCGTCCGAGTGCGGGTGGTACATGAAGGTGCCGGACTTCACGAGATCGAACTCGTAGACAAATGTCTTGCCGACCGGGATGTGCGGCTGCGTGAGACCGCCAACGCCGTCCATACCCGATGGCAGGATCATGCCGTGCCAGTGGATCGTCGTATGCTCCGGCAGTTTGTTGGTGACGAAGATACGAACACGGTCACCTTCGACGGCCTCGATGGTCGGTCCTGGAGATTGTCCGTTGTAGCCCCAGAGGTAGGCGGTCATGCCATCCGCCATCTCTCGTTCCACCGGCTCGGCGACAAGGTGAAATTCCTTGACGCCATTGTTCATCCGATGGGGAAGTGTCCAGCCGTTGAGGGTGACAACCGGCTGATAGTCAGGGCCCGAGGTCGGGTGCAGTGGAGGCTGCATATCCGCCGACGCCATTGCCGGAGCGTCCGGTAGGCCCATCGCGGACGTCTTGGTCCAGGCTCCGGCTGCCACCAGGGCTGCACCAGCGCCAAAAAGTTGTCGTCTATTGAACATCTGAGTGCCCTTTCTCAATGAGCGCCGCCGCCGCTTTCGGAGGCCGAAGCAACCTCGGTCTCGGCTGCCGCCGCAGACGAGCCGCCGCCATAGACAGCGGGGGCAAGGTTCGCGTCGGCCAGCCAAAAATCTCGCTTGGCGTTGACGGAAAGCAGGATGGAATTGATCTTGTCCCGAGTGTCGGTGAGCAATTCGAAGGTGTTGGTGATCATCCCGTTGTAGGTGAGCAGGGACTCTTCCTCGACCTTGGTACGCAGCGGCACGACGTTGTTGCGGTAGTGCCGGGCGATGTCGTAGTTGGAGCGGTAGGCCTCGTAGGCCGATCTTGCCTCCGAACGGACATTGACGGCCTTCTCCGCCAATTGGTTCGCGGCCCGCATGTAGCCAAGCTCGGCCTTGCGCATCCTTGCCTTGCCGGTGTCGAAGATGGGGATTGAGAACTCCAGCTCGCCAGCGGCAGTGGTTTCCCACTTCTTCTTCCCGTCCTCGACTTCGCGTTCGGCTTCGAAGCCTGCGAGGATTTCCAGGTCCGTGACGTAGCGGGTGGCCTCGGTCAGGCCATAGGATCGCGCGGTGGCCTCCAGCTCCAGGCGGGCGACCTGAAGGTCAATACGATTTCTGAGGGCTTCGGTCTCTATTGCGTCGCGCTTGGCAAGCGACCGTGGCAGTGCCGGGAGACTGTTTGGAACCTGGTAATCGACATCTGTGCCCCATAGGCCCATCAGTCTCGTGAGTTCCTCCTTGGCAAGACGAGCCGTCAGTCGAGCCTTCGCCGTTTCGCCAGCCAGCTCGGCAACGAAGACATGCTCACGGGCTTGGCCGCTTTTGGTCATAGCGCCTGTTTCTCCGAGCTTTTCGGCGAGTTCCGACGCTGCGTCGGCGGCTGCTTGTGCTCGTTGCAGCTGACCGACGTTTTCCCATGCGGCGACGGCGTTGATCCAGGCACGACGGGTTTCCGCTGCGAGCTGCAGGGTCCTAACGGCAGCGTTCAACTGAGCCTGCCTGAAACGGGTGTCGGCGATTTCGATGTCCCGTTTCTTCGTCATCAAGGCGAGAAGGTTTGTGGTGATCGCCCCCTCGATTGTACGAAATGCCTCAAGTTCCGGCGCACCGACCCCCGAGAAGCCTACAGAAACCGTCGGGTTCAGCAGCATCGTCGACTGCCAGGCATCTGCCGCGCTGTCGCCGAGGTCGGCGTAGGCTGCCTGCAGGCCCTTGTTGTTGATGAGCGCGACCTGAACGGCTGTCTCGGCGTCCAGCACCTTGTTCCTGCCAAGGATGGCCCTCACGCGAGAGGACGTTGCCTGTGCCTGCTGTTGGTTTTGCACCCAGACAGTCTGTTTAGACGTGACACCACCGACTTTGGCAGAGACCGTGGAAAAGCCCGCTTCCTTTCCGGCGTATTCGGCACTGCTGACGCAACCGGCCAGAACCAGTGGAATAGCTGTCAGGACTACCGCTCTCCTGATCGCGATCATGATTGGTCTCCGGTCTTCGGAGACAGCTGCTCGTTTTGTTGCCGCCACGGCTTGGGATCGACAGGCTGGCGGGCAACGAAGCCAGAGATTGGCGAACGGTATCGAATAGGACGCACCGAGTACGTCTGCTGGACGTCCGCCGACGCAATAACATCGGGAGGGGTGGATGCGCAGCCGCCAATCAAAAGGGGCAGCCCCACCACAAAAAGGGAAGGTTTCATTTTGAAAAATCCGAATAGCAGAAGTCGACCGGCAGGCGCGGCTGTCGCCACGGCATGCCTTCCGGACCCGTCAGGACGGGCTAATCGCTATTCAGATATTAGGCGGTCGATACAGAGGCGGCAGCTCGCCAACGAGACTTTGATCGTTGACGAACTGCCGGATCGAAGACACGACGGGTCCGCCTACGTCGTGAGCTTCACAAACAATGCCAAAGCCGCCGCAGAAATCCTTGCAGCACTGCTGTTTGGAGAACTGGTCGTGATCGCCCGTGGATGACCCGTGATCATGCTGCTGGGAAACATCTTGAGCCGCCGCCTGATCACCGGACATCGAATGATCGTGACCGGACATGCCGTGATGATCGTGAGACATGGCACTATGGTCGTGCCCGCTCGCGGCAATTGGTGACGGCAATTCGGGGAAAGCCGATCCATGCATGGCGGCATTTGCGTTGGACAAGGTGTATCCTGCCAGCGATACGATGATCACCAGCCGCACGAATATGAGCAGTCTGCTCAGTGCGATTCGATACATTTTGCCCATTCCCAAGAGCTACAGCCAAAGCGGCCTCGCTTCAATTGCGCTCCCGAACGTTTCAAAGATTCGCGACCATTGTGAGGCAGTCATGGGGGCGTGTACGGCTTGCCACCGTTGGAAGGTCAACATCTATTTTGCTGAACCGCCTGCAATTTCGGACGGCAACGAGTTTGAGGGAGGCGACCCCGGCTTTTTGCAAACCACCCCTCCGCTGTGGCCTCCCACTATCCTCCCAGCAGAAGAGGATAGGAAGAGACTAGGACTAACCGCTCCCCTCGCCATCGGACTTGGGTCCAACAATGCGGTTAGCGTCTGACCTGACGGTTCAGGTAACCGGCTCGTCTGTGCGGGGAAGGATTATCCGGTCGATTGTAGCGTCTCGCTTGATCAACGTATGCCAGGCAGCAGCGGTGAAGTGGATCGCGACCATCATCAGGATCACATTCGATCCGATGGCATGAAGCGGGGCGACGGAGAAGGTCAAATAGCTGGCGACGAAACCAAGTGCGGCTTGACCGATGATCGCTGTATAGAAGGCAATGTGGAGGGCTGTCGCGAGCAGGTCGGCGCGTGTTAGCGGCGTTGCTTTTGTAGGCGGCTGCATAATCCTCAGGAGAAGCCGCAGGACCATCAACCCGCCGATGACAAGCCCTGCATAGTTGTGGATCAGATGCTGCAGAACGTCGGTCGCCGACGGCTGCACGCCCATGTGCACCGCATGATGGGTCCGCTCAATACTACCTCCAGTGAGGTACTGTATCGGCAGTAGTCCAGCGATAACCCAGTGCAAGGCGATCTGGTAACCCCTGTAGCCTTTGCGCATTCGATCCCCTCCAATTGCCGTGGAGAGTGCCGTGACTCTGTAAAAATTGGGTATCCACTTCGCGCTCCTTGGTTGCTTTCCAAGCTTCCCAGCCCATATCGCCCTCAGGAACAAAATTCTGCTTTCGCAGTGGAAGCGAAAGGGAAATTCGCAGTGAGCCGTATTCGTAGCAAAATGGCCCATGCCATAATCGCCCTGGCGTTGAGCTTGATGGTGATCGCGGCGATGGCCCCGTCGGTGAACGCTGGTTCGCTGGGCGGGCAGTGCGTGCATGCCTACTCAGGCTCACATGATGAAAAGCCGGATACGATACATGTAGGCGCATGCTGCACTGACATGCATTGCTGTCCGCTTATGCCGATCGTCGTGCTCTCCGGTGCGTCGCTGCGGTTGGGAGGCATCGTTTTCCCGGGACACGCGGCAGCAAGCCCGCTCCTGTTGATCAGGCCAATCGATCCGCCGCCGAGAGACGTCGCGGTCTGACGTTTCGATCAACCCAATCTTTGGAGATTTCCGATGAAAACGAAGTACCTTTTGACGGCTTTCGCCGCGTCTTGCCTGTCATTTGCAGTGCAGCCTTCTATCGCCCAGGAAATGACCCTTCCCGAAAAATGCAAGGGGATGGACATGGCCAACATGGGCACGGCGTCCGGCGGCGGGATGAAGATGGACATGTCTTCTGGCGGTGACGTGAAGATGGATATGCCCATGGATAAAATGGGCGATTACCAGAAGGCCGTGATGGACGGCATGAAGTCGATGCACGACGACATGATGACGGGAATGATGCAGAAAGACCCCGATGTGGCTTTCGTCTGCGGGATGATCGCCCACCACATGGGCGCAATCGCCATGTCCGAGGCCGAACTGAAGTACGGCGATAACAAAGCGGCGAAGGACATGGCGAAGAAGGTCATCGCTGCGCAAAAGAAGGAGATCGCGTACATGACCAAGTGGGTCGAGAAGGAAGCCAAGTAGGAGCCGGTCATGCACCACCAATCGGAACAAATGAAGCGTTGCATCGAGACCTGCCTGGCTTGCTACCAGGAGTGCCTATCGATGGCGATGACCCACTGTTTGGAAATGGGTGGCGAACATACGAAGCCTGACCATTTCCGTCTCATGATGGCTTGCTCGGAAATGTGCCGTACATCGGCGCATTTCATGTTGCTCGGCACACCGCATCATAAGCACACCTGCCGTGAATGCGCGGAAATCTGCCGGGAATGCGCTGCTGACTGCGAGCGCATCGGCGACATGGAAAGCTGCGTTGATGCTTGCCGACGCTGCGCGGACAGCTGTGAGAAGATGGCCGCCTGAGGCCGTCGGGAGGGCCGGGTGACCGGCCTTCCATTCAGGTTCTTTTCGGAGACTGTGGGAAGTGATTGCCCGCCTCCGACGTCATTTTTGATACGCACCACCTGGCGTACGCTTTTGCCGGAACTCCGCCCAGCCAGCTACCCACCGGGCTGAGGGAATGCGAGTATTGAATTTTGACGATTACCGGGTGCCTTCCGAGATCGGCCTGATGACGAAGTCCATAGGAGTCGATGACGAGGAACTTCGGACGGCCGAGCGTTTGCCACGGCTTCCGCCACGGTGGGTGCCATTCGGTGATGATCTCCTAGACGAACAGCTCCATGCCGAGAACCTTGCCGCGCATCTTTACGATGGAGCCGACGACTTGCCCGTTCCCGGCATCGACGTCGTATCGCATGGTGGCACCCAGCATCATTAGCGAGCGCTTCTGCAAATGGGCTTCGACAACGGTTGGGTCGTCAAGGAACGCGAAGACCTGCTGGGGCGGAGCCAGTAGGTCGTTGGTGCTTATCGCAGAGTCCTCGTACGTCATCACGCGCCGTCCTTGTGGTCATGACCTCCATGGCCACCGTGTCCATGGAACAGGTGCATCAGCGGACATGCCAAAAGAAGAAGGTATGGGGCGATGCCAAGCGCGTGCGGCCACTGCTTCCGGAGCATGATGAACACGACGATAATGCCAAGTGATGCCGCAATCAAAATCAAGGTGTGCGAATAGGGAGCTGCCGACGACGCTCACGGACGACAGGGCCATGGCGGCTGCGGCAATGATGGGGGAAAGGAGGACTGCGAAGACGGGGTAGAGAACCCCCGCCGCTATTGGCACGCCAGCGGCGTTGTAAATGAAGGCGAAGAACAGGTTCTGACTGATGTTGCGCATCGTCGCCCGGCTAAGCTGCCTTGCCCTGACAATGCCTTGTAGATCGCCCGTCAGCAGGGTTACCCTCGCACTCTCGATGGCGACGCGGGTGGCCGCCAGCCGGGGCGAACGACGCCGAGGCGGCCATCGCGCTCGCCCGCCGCGCAATCGTTGCCGGCGACGAGGATGCAATGTCGCTGGCGAGGGCCGGCTTTGTGCTTGCGATGGTGGCACGCGACTATGATGTCGGTCTTCACGCAGTGCGCCGCGCCCTCGACCTCAATACCGGCGCGGGATACGTGGTTTTCACCGCCGCCGCAGCGCTGGTTTTCGGCGGAGACCCGAGCGAAGCATTTGGACTTGCCGAGCACGCCATGGCGTTGAGCCCGCTGGATTCCGGCCGTTTCATGTTTTTGACGATCGCCGCACTTGCCGCCCTCTTCAGCGGCCGCCTCGAGCAAGCCATTGGTCACAACTAACGCCCACCTCGACCGCATCGAGGAGGCTCAAGACGCGCTTTCCAAGCTTCACTCCCTGTCTCCCGGATTGACTCACGACGCTCCGACGCCTACCGCTCAGGAACCCGGTCTCAATGGACCTAATTCTGAACGGATTTCGGAAGGCGGGCCTGTCGGATTGAAGGCAGCAGCCTAGTTGCGCTTGCTCAATTCTGTTAGCGTTACGCACACAGTCGAGGAGAATCCATGTCCAGCGCGTCGCAGCAGATCATGAGGCTCGGATTCGGGTTCGCTGTGTCACAGGCACTGCGGGTCATTATCGAACTCGGCGTCCCCGATCTTTTGGCCGACGGCGAGCGGTCGGTGGATGAACTAGCGGCCGCCACTCAGTCAGACGCTGACCCGCTTTATCGTGTAATGCGACTTCTCGCGCCTGAAGGGGTTTTCAGGGAAGTAGCGCCCCGACATTTCGAGTTGACGGAGGTCGGTGCCGTGCTGCGCTCCGATCGGCCGAGTCCGCGTGACTTCGTCAGTATGATCAATAGCGAGGCATATCTTGCCTTCGAGCAACTCCTGTATTCTGTCCGTACAGGAAAGCCAGCCTTCGACAAGGTGTTCGGGAGCCCAAGGTTTGACTGGCTGTCGAAACACCCCGAGCAGGCTGCCTTGTTTCAGCGTGCTATGGTCGCTGTGAGCCAAGGCAGCAACGAGGCCGTTGCCGAAGCTTATGACTTCACCCCGTACACGAGGATCATTGACGTAGGGGGCGGACATGGTCAGCTTCTCTCGGCGATCCTAGCCCGCAACCCCCATCTGCGCGGCGTGCTTTTCGATCTGCCTTCGGGCGTCGCGGCGGCACATGACGGTACCGGAGGCGACCTGCCGCGCACCGAATTTATCGCTGGTGATTTCTTTGACGGCCTTCCCAGCGGTGACGTCTACGTCCTCAAGAAGGTCATTCACGATTGGGACGATGGGCGTGCTATGGCGATCCTGCGAAATTGCCGAAAGGCGATGCTACCGAACGCGAAGGTGCTTGTGGCAGAGACGCTGATCCCGCCTGGTGACGAACCGAACCACATTAAAGGTATCGACGTGGTCATGCTCGCCGTCACCGGCGGCTTGGAGAGGACGGAGGCACAGTATGCAAGCTTGTTCAACGCCGCCGGGCTACGGCTTGAACGGGTGATTGAGACCTCAGGACCCATTTCCATTATCGAGGGGTCTCCCGTCCACGCGTAAGGGTCTCATCGTGTGATTTAGTTTCGCCTTAGCCTAAGATGCTCGAGGAAGAAACGAACCATCTCTGCTGAGGCATCCGGTCCATAGGAGTCGGTGTAGGAGCCGCTGCCATGGCCGCCCGACCAGGCATGTCCGGCACCTTCGACGAGCCAGTGTTCCACCGTCGATACCCCATTTGGGTCGGCAACAATTGTTCTCGTATAGGTCCGCCCGCCTGCGGAACGGCCCGTTTGCGTTTGGGTTGTCGAGCCTGCCGGAGTGGCTGCCGTCACGATCCGTTTGGCGTTGGAAGGATGAACCGTCCGGTCAGCACTTCCCTGGAAGACTATGGTGCGAACCAGCTCCATCGGGCGAGCACTGCGCTCGGGCCGGGATATAAAACCTGCATCCCCGCGCATGACGGAAAATGCCGACATGACGTCGTTTGCCGATCCATAGGGCAGTCCAGAGTGGATGCCCACTGCGGCATAGAGATCGGGATAGGTCTCGCCCATGACGGCCGCCATCGCGCCGCCCGCTGAAAGGCCGGCGACGAAAACCCGGCCGCGATCGAGGTTGAATTCAGACATGAGCTCCGCGGTGATCCCCGCAATGATCGCAGGTTCTCCAGCCCCGCGCATCTGATCCGTCGGCCGGAACCAGTTCCAGCAGGACGAGGCGTTGTGCGCCCCGGTCTGGCCGGGATAGGCGACGAGCAGGCCGTGTGCCTCGGCAATATCATTCATGCGCGTGCCAACGGCAAACCCATCTGGGTCTTGCTTGCAACCGTGAAGCATCACGACAAGCCCGCGCGGCTGGTCATGCGCGGATGCCGGTATGTAGAGCTTGTACTCTCGTCGGCCGGCCGCGCCGGTAAAGGATCGGATGAGAAATTGTGCCCCGTCTGCAACCGCAGGATAGGGGCCATGTTTGGCCATGTCTGGCGGAGTTGAACCCGACATCGATCCGAACGCGCTGCTCGCCGACCGTCCTTCACGCAGGATGCGTAGAACCTCTCCGAGGGGCTTTCGCAACCTTTGCGAGGTTGCAGCCCCGCTCAGCCCTTTCGTCGGCTCGATGACCTCTGCGGCGGGATCGATCGGAAAAGGTTTTGACCGGCCTTTTGATGGAGCAGGGGTAATGTCCGGGTCTGCTGTCCCGTGAGTGCCGAACGCTGGAGGGCCCGCAAGTGCAACTTGGATCACGCGTGTCGCCTCGGCGAGGTTGAAGGCGCGTGTGGATAGTGTTGCCCGGCGCATGGATGCTAGGAAATCCTCGTTCATGGACATGTCCTTGCTGGTGTTGCCGTTGCCCTAGCGAATACGCTCGGCCAAGGCTGATTTCAGTTCTGCACTGGCGTGAAGTGCGCCCAGCACGGTGATGGATTCGATGGTTGCAAGGGCAAGCTCGGGGGAGACATCGGCTGCGATGCGGGCAAGTCCGACTATCTTGATATCGAGGCGTTCTCCGGCAGCCCTCACCGCTTCCAGATCGGCACTGGTATAGTCGCGAAGTCCCAGTTCGAGAGTGTGCCGGACGATCGATTGAGTGACCGCCTCACGCTCGATGGCAAGCTGGTTTCGGATTGCCGTGCGGATGAAATCCGTGCGATTGGAATAAAAGCCTTCCTGCACGAGAAGATCGACACGACCGAGATCGACATAGCCTAGATTAATCGTGATTTTTTCAGAGTCACCGCCCTTGTCGCGGAGCTTGTGAACATTGTCCTTCATAACGTATCTCCATCCACATAGATGTTATATGGATGGTATATGGATGCTTTTCAAGTGCGACCGCACAGAGCGGTAATTCGAAGGCGGTTTCCATGGGATCGCGCCGGCTATCGTCGAGCGTTGGCGGGGAGAGAGGCGCCCCCCTTGTTCCTGGATTTCGGTGACGCTGAATTTGCGCTCCCTTGGCTGCCCGCAAAGGAACTCCTCTGGCCGCTGAATTACCTTCCACCGGAGCGAGTGATCGTGACGCCCGTTTTCCGGCAGAGTGTGATTGACCATCTGCTATCAGGAACGCCGATTGAGGGGTTTGCCAGGCCGATGCCGGTTCCACCGCCTAAAAACCACCATTGCCCGGGTTTCAGGCCCATCTTATGAGTGCGCGCGGGCGGCGGCCAAGGTTCGCACGCAGCTGTTAGCGGTAGAACTCGGCGACTATCGGCAGCCTCCTGTTCGTCAGCTACAGCAGATCGGCCCTCCTGATCCATCCTCGTTTCGACTCCGGATCGAGGGCCACGGTCAGAGCGGTAGGGCGCACTCTGAGCCCGGAAATACAAACCTTGGTATACCTGCTACATTGAGGACAACTATGATAACCTTGAGGCGTGAAGGACCGCCGCCCAAGGACACCCTTCTGCGGCCCGCTAATGCCCCGATCTCAGCATTTCCCTGCGATCAAATTCTCTGCATGCCGGTTCAACATAGGTTGCCAATGGATGTCTGGCTCCCGCGCGAAGATTGTCGCTATAGTCGATGACGACCGTAAATTTCGCGTCGCGTTGGAGGACATGCTTGCCTCCGCTGGCATATACGGCGAGCTGTATGCTTCAGGCGAAGATTTCATGTCCAGCAAGGGCTATCTCACGTGCGACTGCATTCTCAGCGATCTCCGGATGCCGGGAATGTCTGGAATCGAACTCCTCCGACGACTGAGGGAAGGTGGGATCGAGCAACCAGTGATCCTAATGACATCCTATCCAGACCCGGATGCTGCGTCTGTCGCTTTCGAACTGGGAGCCTGTGCATTTCTCAGCAAGCCCTTAGATAGCAGTGAATTGCTCAATCTGCTGAGGCCACCATGACCAAGGCGAGCCACCCACCGTTTACAACGGTCCACATCATTGATGACGACCTGAGAATTCGAACGTCGCTGGTCGATTTCTTCGCATCGATTGGCCTGCTGGCTACGGCTTATGCAAGGGCGAGCGACTTCATGGAGCAGGCCGACTTGTCGGGCCCCGGGTGTGTCATTCTGGATGTCCGGATGCCTGGAATGACTGGTCTGGAGCTTCAGGAAAAGCTGTCTGCCCTGGAATGCCCCTTGCCGATCATATTCATGACTGGGGACGCTTCTGTGGAGGCGAGCGTTTTGGCCATGAAGGCCGGCGCGTTTGACTTCATATTGAAACCATTGGAGCTCGAAACCCTTGCTGAACGCACGGGTTTCGCGCTTTCCCGCAATGCTGAGATGCGGTCTAAATATCTGGCGCGGTTCCGCGCGCAATCGGTCGTAGATACTCTTACGCCCCGTGAGTCTGAGGTATTTGCCCTTGTTTCGAAAGGCCTGCCCAACAAAGCGATAGCACGGGAGATGAACATCAGCGAGATAATGGTCAAGCTTCACCGTAGCCGCATGATGAAGAAGCTTCAGGCCAGATCGATCGTGGACGTCGTGCGTACCTTCGATGAAATCAACACCGCCCAGGCCAACTAGCTGCTATCATTTGCCGGCAGGCCACGATTGGCAAACCAACGTATATCGTCCGCGACCGCTACGTTGGTGTTAGACTGCTGCGCAACGTAGCCGGAACAAGTTCTGGCAGACAAGCACTCCGGCCGGGAGGTGTACCATGGCAGTTTTGAGTTCCAAAGCGGAAGCAACGGTGGAACCCATTGTCTATATCGTTGATGACGACGATCGGATGAGGGAATCGCTTCTCGACCTTTTTATGGCCACTCACAAGGAGGTATCCGCGTTTGCCAGTGGCGCTGAGTTCCTCGAAGCGGCGGACACGGGGCGACCGGGCTGCATAGTCCTCGACCTTCAAATGCCAAACAGCAGCGGCCTAGCGATACAAAAAGAACTGGCAACCTCCGGAAGCCGAATGCCTGTCATATTCCTGACGGGACACGCCGATGTTCCGTCCAGCGTCACCGCCCTGAAGGCAGGGGCGGTGGATTTCATTTTGAAGCCGTTCGCTCCTCGGAACTTGCTCGAAGCGGTGGACAAGGCAATCGAGCTAGATGACGAGCGTCATCGCGTGCTGAACGAACATAATAGGTTGTACGCACTCGCGGACACGCTTACGCGACGGGAGCGTGAGGTGATGTTCCTCATTGTAAGCGGCCTTATGAACAAGCAGGTGGCCTACGAACTCGGTATTTGCGAAATGACCGTCAAGCTGCACAGGATGAACGTCATGAGGAAGATGGAAAGCCGGTCGCTCGCCGATCTCGTCCGCAAAGTCCAAAAACTCCATGACGGCCACGAGATGACAACGGTGTAGTCCTCTAATTTACACGGGTTTGATGACGGGGTAGGGTGCCGACCGACAATAAACGCGGTTGGGGAACCGCCGAATATGGGCGAAGTTTCAGGCAATGCCGCCATATCCCGCGATCCTGCCTCTCTGGTGATCGGCGCGACAGCCGCCCAGATTATCGGCGGTCTCGTCCCTCAAATGTCGCCATTTGTTGTCGCTGGATTGATCGACGGTCTTTCGCTGCCGGAGCGCGATGCTGGTTTTATTGCCTCCGTCGAACTGTTGTCTCTCGCGACTGCCGCGATCCTGATCGCACCGTTCTTATCGCGGTTTTCCTACAAACGGGCCAGCCTGTTCGCGATTATTGTGACCCTTTCTGCGCAAGGCGCATCGATCTTTGTCGCTGGGTGGAGCGGGCTATTGCTTTTGCGGGGATTGGCAGGAACCGGGGAGGGAGTCCTCTACGCGATTTCGCTCAGTATCGTAGCTTCTCACTCGCAGAACCCTGAAAAGATTTTCGGCTACTTCCAACTTGTCTGGGCGATAGGAAGCATTGCGCTTTTCAGCATCGGCGGTGAAGTCACCGCCGCATTCGCGCATCGAGGTATATTCACTCTCCTTGCGGCAACATCCCTGGCATTCACACCACTTCTTTTGCTCGTTCCCAACGTCCGCGCGGTGAGGGACGGCAACACGATCGTTGCCATCAACAACCGGATGCTCGGAGTTTTGCTTCTTGCCGCAATCGTCCTGTACGTGGCCGTTTCCGCCGGGCTATTCGCCTTTAGCGGACCACTGGGCGAACGGGTCGGCCTTGATACCAGCGCGGTCGGATACGTACTGACTGCGTCCACACTCGTTGGTCTGGTGGGAGCGGGTACGGCCACGGTGCTGAACGTCCGCTGGGGAAGGGCAACTCCAATCACGGGCTTCTGCGTTGGTTACATCCTCGTCGTGCTGGCGCTCTGCCTCTGGCCCGACCCGTGGGCATACAGGATAGCGGTCATTGCATCGGCCGTCCTTTACTACTTTTCGCTGCCGTATCTATTCGGCCTGGCTGCTGCGCTCGATTCCAGCGGACGGTGGGCGGCGGCGGCAGGTGCTGCAAATCTCCTCGGGTTTGCAGCAGGTCCCGTTTTTGCGGGCGTAGTGATCGGGGCTTCCGGCTATGCGAGCTTGGCGGCGGTTTCCAGCGCGATGATCGCTGCAGCCTGGGTCCTGGCCATGTACGTTATAGGCCGTGGGTACAATGGTCGGAGCCTTCGCGAGCGCGTGCCAGAATCGACGGCCTAGACTTGTTCAGCCGGAAGCCCGATCGGCAAAGTGAACGCGACGGTCGCACCCACCGTCTCGTTGTTTTTCACCCAAAGATGGCCCCCGTGGGATTCGACCATTGAGCGGCAAATCGGAAGGCCCATCCCCATCCCCGCGCTCTTCGTCGTGAAGAACGGCTCGAAAACGCGGTCAGGATCGCTAAATCCACTCCCGGAATCCTCAACGGAGATGACAACGGTATTGGGACCATCCCGATCTGTTTTTATCCTCAACTTCCTCAAGGGGTTCGTGCTGTCCATCGCCTGAATTCCGTTCCGGATCAGGTTCACCAAAATCTGTTGCACTTGGATGTGATCGACCAGAACCTGTGGGAGCGCTGGATCGAGTTCGGTATCGATCCGGGTGGTCGTCGCGGCAATTTCGTCCGACATGAGGCTCAAGACCTCGTTGATCAGTTGGTTTATGTCCTCAACTGTTCGCGCCTGGGGCTTGTGCTGGAAGAGGGCGCGGATTCGAGCGATGACATCCGTGACCGCTCCAACGTCCTCGGATATACGTTCCGCAGCACGCCTGCCCCTCTCGACGTTCGGTGGGTCGGCCGACAGCCATCGCGAGCATGCCTCGGAGTCAGCGGCGATCGCTGCAAGCGGCTGATTGATTTCGTGGGCGATAGACGCCGAAAGCTGTGACAGGTTGGCCGCTTGCGTTGCCTGCGCCAGCTTTTCCGCCGATCGTCGCAGCGCCGCCGTCGCCTGTACCTGGTCCTCGATGTCGTGGCATAGGCCGAACCATTGGACGATATTGCCGTCCTGATCCCGCAAGGGTTCGGCTCGACCTGACATCCATCGATAAGCGCCGTCCGCGCGAAGTAGACGATACCTCATTGAGAATCTGTCCCCGGATGCCAGGCACCGGGTAAGCTCGACACCAACGGCCTCGACGTCATCCGGATGGAAAATGGTGTCCATAACGGACTCGAGCGAGCTCACGTTCGACACATCAAGGCCAAGAAAATCGGCCATGCGCTTGTTGACCAGGGTTGTCGTTCCATCAGGCGTCAACCGCCACAAATGGCTTGGGACCATATCGACGAGCAAGGATAGCTCGAGCGTACGCGCCTTCAGTTCCGCTTTTTGATCCTCCATGTCGACGTTCTGACCGTGCCATGCCGTTATCCGGTGGTATGTGTCCCAAGATGGCCGCCCCTCGATACGAAACCATCGATACTCGCCGTCTGCTCCTCGTAAGCGGTGCTCGCCCTTGAAAATTTCGCCTGTGTGCAGCGAATGTCGCCACTTGGCAGCTGCGGCGTCATGATCGTCGGGATGGACCCGCCACAGCCAGTCAGACTCTTCTGTCAAAGAGCCGACGCCGAAGTATTCTCGCATGCTCGGATTGATGTACGTGAACCGCCCCCCCGAGTCCGTCGACCACAAATGGCCAGGCAGCGCGTCCACTAGGTCACGCGCCAGCGCCGCAAAGTCGCGGTCGCTTCCCGATTGATCAACCTTCGACAGCGCCTTGCCTTCAGACATTGGCTCCTCCGGTCAAAAAACACTAAAGCCCACCTTTCGCTCGGTTTGGCGATCAGGCGGCTTGTTGAAGGGATGGCGCATTATACGCTGAAGAAGCCGATCTTCAAGTTACAGTAGTGCGCTATCTTTCCAGACAAAAGCTTCCATCGGGCAGGGCTTTGGGTTTCTTCAGGTTAGGTGTCGAAGCGCTCACAGGACCCCAAACTTCAGTTTACTTGTTGGCTGCGCTCCCACGCCTTACGAAGGTTTCCAATCGGTCGCTCAAAGCGGCTGAAATCGAAGCGCAATGGCGCTCCGGTAGCCAGAACCCGAGCAAGGCCACGGAGATGAACGCAAATTCCACACACTTGATCTCCCCAAATACCGAAGCCGACGGGCTCGATATATCGGGCTTCCTCGCGGAAATAGCATTGGAGGTCGAAATGACGCTGGGAGAGGATATCGTCCTGGACATCGAGGTCCCCTCAACCATCCCTCGCGTGACGGTCTTCGCGACGCAGTCATCCAACTGCTCGCGAACTCTCGCGAAGCCTTGCCAGAAGGAGGTTCGATCTCGCTCGCAGTGGCTGCGACGCGCCATGCCCCCCTCTCGGAGGTCGTAGAACTTCGAATTGTCGACAACGGCATAGGGATGGACCGCGAAACACTCCGGCGCGCCAGCGACGCGTTCTTCACGACGAAATCCACTGGCCTCGGCGGTTTCGGGCTGACGATCGTCGGCCACTTTGCCCAAGAGATCGGAGGAAATCTCCATCTGCAGAGCGAGATTGGCATCGGCACGCGCGCAACTCTGGTCCTTCCGCTGCGAAGCCGTGATGAAAAACTGGCTCTGTGAGAACGGAGAAGATTGGTCACAAGGAGGACTTTATGGAAACGTCGAAGAAGACCGTGAATTTCGGAGTTCCTTGGGAAATGACCTATGGCTACTGCCAAGCGGTCCAAGTCAAGGATGTGGTTTACCTTTCTGGGCAGCTCAGCCACGACAGCGAGGGAAATCTCGTCGCTCCTGCTGAGCTGGACGCATCTGGGCGTCCTGTGAATTTCTCGAGTATGGAAGCCCAGATGCGGCAAACCTACGCCAACGCCGTGGCGCTCCTGGAAAAATTCGGAGCTACGCTTGATGACGTGGTCGAGGAGACCTTGTTCGCTCTCGACGTCGACGCTGCCTTCGCGGTAGCAGGAAAAGTCCGGAAGGAAGTGTACAATACAGAGCTGCCTCGGTGCGCGAGTAACTTGATCGGAATTTCCCGTCTCGCCTTCCCGGAGCAGCTCATCGAAATCACGTTTCGAGCGGTTTTGGCATCGGCGTAACGAAAATCGGGGTCAATTAGTGCGCTCCACCTGCGGAGAGCCGGCCTGGTTTCTTCAGCAGGAGGGACGCTAGCAATGCAACGACGAGCGCCGCTCCCATCAGAAAGAACGTATCGCTGAACGCCATGATGTTTGCCTGCTGCCGGACCTTGAGGGCAATGGTCACGATAGCCTTGTGCGTCGCAGCGGCTTGGTCGCTGACGCCGTGGTTCATGTAGTAGGCCGCCAGCTTGGCAATACGGTTACGGGATGACTCGTCGAAAGCGCTGATGGAGTTCGTCAGGATGTTGGAATGGAACTGCTCTCGCTTGGTGAGGAATGTTTGCAACGACGCTATTCCGACCGCACCGCCGAGGTTGCGCATCATGTTGAACAGGGAGGATGCCGACCCGGCGTTTTGCTCTTCGATCCCCGCGGTGGCGACTGCCGACAACGGGGTAAAAACAAGAGCCTGGCCGACGGCACGGACGACGTTCGGCCAGAACAGCTGGTCGCTCGCATAGTCTGCCGTCATGTAGACGTTCATGAAGTTCGAGGCCGCAAACAGCGCGAAGCCGAAGACGATCAGAAGGCGGACGTCAAAAACCTTCATCAGTCGCGGAACGAGCGGTATCAGAAGAAGCTGTGGGATGCCTGTCCAGGCAAGCACCGCTCCAATCTGCTGCGAATTGTAACCCTGCACGCGGGAAAGGTAGATCGGCAGGATGAAGGCCGATCCAAAAAGCGCCATTCCAAGCAGAAAATTCGCGACGATCCCGAACCCGAAGTTTCTCCTGGCGAGAAGCCGGAGATTGAGCAATGGGTGCTTGCTTCTAAACTCAATGACGAGAAATAGCGTCAGCGCGATTGCCGCGACAATCGACAGCCGCACGATGAAGTTGGAGCCGAACCAATCTTCCTTGTTTCCTTCTTCGAGCACGGTCTGGAGGGCGGCGAGACCAATGGCCATTGTGACGATCCCGAGCCAATCGCCCTTTGCCAATAGGCAGAGGTCCATGGGCGCGCGATCGAGCGATGCCCAAAGCATGCCGACCATGATCACTCCGGGGACCAGGTTAACGTAGAAGATGAATTCCCAACCGTAGTTCTCGGTCAGGTAGCCGCCGATGGTTGGTCCTATGGCCGGCGCGAAGGTGGCTGAAAGCGCGAAAAGCGCCAACCCCGTCGGCTGCTTGGGTTTGGGAAGAAGGGTGATGATAATCGTGAAGGCCATTGGGATAAGCGCTCCGCCGGAAAAACCCTGGACGGCCCGCAACGCGATCATCTGCTGGAGATTGGTCGCGAATGCACATGCGACTGAGAAGACGAGGAAGAGGATCGCGCTGGCGAGAAGGTAGTTGCGGACGGAGAACACGCGCGCAAGCCAGGCGCTCAACGGAATGACGACGATCTCGGCGATCAGATAAGAGGTGGATATCCATCCGCCGTCGTCCTTTCCCGCACCGATCGCCCCCTGGATGTCGGCCAGCGACGCGTTGACGATCTGGATGTTCAGAACAGCCATGAACGCGCCGAGTGTCGAGGCGACGACGGCACACCAGACCCGCAACGTATCTTCGGCCTGTTTTGGAATTGCAATTTGACGGTTGCTGTTCGCGGAAATAAGAAGAGTAGCCATGACATGCCTCTCCGTAGTTACGAACGTGCGGGTGAGCTTCGTTTTCGATATTGCTATGGCGCTTCCGGCGCGTAGGCGTCTTTCGTGTCGATTTCCGGCTCCACCGACATGCCTGACCGCAGCGTGGCGGAGAGGCGCTCGTCATCGATGAGGATTTTTACCGGAATGCGCTGAACGATCTTCGTAAAATTGCCCGTAGCGTTGTCGGGTGGGAGCAGGGAAAACTCCAGGCCGCTGGCGGGAGAGATACTATCGACGTGTCCCTTGATCTTGAGCTTGGGAAAGCTGTCCACCCTGATCTCGGCTTGTTGGCCAGGGTGCATATGCGTGAGCTGGGTCTCCTTGAAGTTCGCCACGATGTAAACCGCATGCAACGGGACGACCGCCATCAATTGCGTGCCTGAGGCCACGAACTGTCCAACCCGGACCGATCGTGCGCCGACCGTCCCGTCCACGGCTGCGACAATGCGGGTATAGGAGAGATTGACGGCTGCTTGATCGACGGCAGCCGTGGCCTTGTCGCGTTGAGCTACCGCCTGATCCCGCTGCGTTCTGAGGACCTGGACCCTGCTCTGGGCGGAAACGAGAGCAGCCTGATCCCGATCGACCGCTCCGGAAGCCTGGTCCAGGATGGATTTGCTTTGCTCCGCGCGCGATAGGGTCCCCGATCCGTTCGAGGTCAGCCGAGCATTCCTTGCCGCGTCGGACTTGGCGAAGTTGTAGGAGGCTTTCGATACGTCGACTGAGGCTTTCGCCTGCTCGATAACGGAAGCTTGCAGTTCGATCTGGGCGTCGAGATTGGCAATCGCAGCTTCAGCGCTCTGCAGGTCGGCTCGGGCGGAGTTGTGGGCGATTTGAAAGTCCCTGTCGTCGATCGTCGCAAGGACTCGACCGGCATTTACGAAATCGTTGTCGTTGACCAGAACATCCTTGATGTAACCCCCCACCTTGGGGGCGATGGTCGTGTAGTCCGCCTTAACATAGGCGTCATCTGTCGATTCGATGAACCGTCCCGTCGTCCAGTAGTCGTAGCCGAAGTGAGCGACATATCCCACCACCGCAATAGCGGCGATCGCGTATCCGCTCCTTTTGAGCAAGAGTTTCGGGGATCGGGTCCGTACCTTTGAGAGGGGCTCTGCCGTTTGAGGCGCCGCATCCTCGTTCTCCCGGCCAGTCTCTATGCTTTTGCCGAATGTTTCCTGTCTGGGCAACTCGACCATGGCCCTGTCCTTTCAACACTTAGGTTGGCAGGTCTGCTTGGCCGTCGGGCACGGTTTTACGCGCCCGGCGGCCGGATTCCTCTGTGTCAGGCCGCGGCTTGTGAGCGTTGCGCGTGCCACGTCCTGAAGTCGAGAGTTCCGAGCTTGGCGGTACCTAAAGGAACCAATGCCCGGTCATCGACCAGCGTGCCGAAATACCGCGCCTGAGGATCGACAAGAACCTTCCGACTATCGCCGATGGAAGCGAGATATTCGATTACGAAGTCGCTCATCGGTTTTTTCTCGGGTCCGGCGATTTCTATCGTTCGGTTCTCGGCGGTGGCGGTCGCCGCTTCCGCGACGAAGCCTGCAACCTCGTCGGCGGCTATCGGTTGGAACGCGCCATGCGACACGTGGACAGCTCCATCGACCGTGGCACTATCAGCGATACCTCCCAGAAATTCGAGAAACTGCGTCGACCGCACGATCGTATATGGAGCGCCATCCTTCTTGATAAGCGCTTCCTGTGCGAGTTTCGCCCTGAAGTAGCCGTTCTCCGGAGATCGCTCGATCCCGACGATGGAGAGCGCGACATGGTGGCGAACTCCGGCGGCACGCTCCGCCTTGAGCAGATTGGTCGTTGACGTCTCGAAGAACGAAAGCACGGCGCTCGGTTCCCAGGAGGGGGAGTTCGTGACGTCTATTACGACGTTTGCTCCAGCCAGCGCGCCGCCGAGACCTTCGCCCGTGAGAGAGTTGACTCCAGTGGACGGAGAGGACTGAACTACCTCGTGCCCACGCGTTCGCAGGCGCTCGGCAACTTTCGTCCCGATAAGGCCTGAGCCTCCGATGATGACGATTTTCATGGTTCCATACCTTGTTTGGGGGCGGCACATCAATGTTCGGATGTGGCCGCCGAAGTTCAGAGAAGAGCCGGCTTGAGAGAGCCGTACCGCCGCAACCCTAATCGGTAGCGCCATCCGGTATCGTGAGCTTCGTTTCATCAGTGTCGACAACGAAGAGCGCGAGAATTTTGGCGGGCTTCGTATCGCTGGCATTGGCGCTGACCTGGTGGTGGTCACCGGGGACTTCGATCCAGTTTTCACCGGTCTTGTAGATTGTCACCTTACCGTCGTTGAGCTGGCTCTTAATCTCGCCTTCGATGACCGTGGCGTAGATGAATGCGCTTTTGGCATGGGTATGCGACGGGTTATGGCCACCTGGCCCGTACTCGACGAGCACGCCGCGCATGCTCTTGCCTGGTACGTTGGGGAGGGGGTGGTCGAAGACCACGGAGACTTTGGCGTTGTGAGGTTTGTCCGCCGCGCCGGCCGGTACTGCAATCAGTGCCGAGCAAAACAAAAAGGTCGCGAGCTTTCGCATCATGCTTCTCCTTCGCTTTTGATCCTGCCTATGACCGGCTGGGATCGTATGCGACCTGCGAGGAAGAAAAATAGATATACCAAGGTTAGTAATCGGCCTGGCGCAAGGCCACTCGCCAAACGCCTGCCTTTGATGAAGCGAGTAGAAGGCTTTGGCAGGGAGTAGAGTCGGCGGAAAAAGCACTGCCAAGGAGGTCGCGTCGCAGCACCCCCAAACCTAAGCATACCTCGACCACATCTTGTCCCCGATCTAAGGTTCTGATCGCGACCTATGACCGACAGCTCTCAACAACCTTATCTGGAGCCTATCATGTCAACGGTAGATGCAAGACCCACCACCACGTCGATCCCTGGGCCTATACTCGGTAACCCTCAAGGCGAACTGGTCCCCTCGCGCTATGCAGTGCGCGTTGGCGACATCGACGTACTTGTGATCAGCGACGGCGTGCTGACGCCGCCGGCCGAGTCAATGGCCACCAACGCCGACCCGGCAACTCGGTCGGCCTGGCTGGACAACATGTTCTTGTCGAAAGAGGCCTTCGACTGGGCCTTAAATGCGGTCGTCGTGCACAGCGGCAGCCAGACGATACTGATAGACAGTGGTCTGGGGGAAGAGTATCCGGACTTCCCAAGGGCCGGCTTGTTTGTTCAGCGGCTGGAGGCGGCAGGCGTCGATCTCGCGGCGGTCACGGACGTAATCCTCACCCACATGCATTTCGACCACGTCGGCGGCTTGCTTGCTGACGGTGTCAAGGAACGGTTACGGCCGAACCTCAGGATTCATGTGTCTTCAGCGGAAGCCGAATTTTGGCAGTCGCCCGACTTCTCTCGGACCGCCATGCCACCGCCTCTTGTCGAACTCGCACGACGTGCATCTTTGGAATTCTTGCGCGAATACGGCAGCCATCTTCGAACATTCGTGGATGAGGCCAAGGTAGCGCCGGGCGTCACCGTCGCTCGCACGGGCGGCCATACCCCTGGACATAGTGTTGTACGCCTTGCGTCTGGCGGCGAGCGACTGATGTTCGCAGGCGACGCCATCTTCCCCGTTTCGTTCGATCATCCGGAATGGCACAACGGCTTCGAGCACGACCCAGAGGAAGCGACGCGAGTTCGCCTTCGTCTCATGCATGAACTCGCCGCCAATGGGTCTTGGTTGGTATCGACGCACTTGCCTTTCCCCTCCGTGGGGCGTGTGGCGGCTGCCGGCGATCTGTTTCGCTGGGTTCCGGTATGGTGGGATTTCTGAGTATCGCTTGCGGCCCGAAATGAGTTGTATCGGCGCAGTCTATTTTGATGCCTGACTTTCTCAGCAGGCGCTTCTAGGACGCCCGTTTCGGCCTTTGCTTGAAGCGGGCGTCGTCCATTGCTGCTCTGCCGATGGACGCTCCACCATCGACATTCAACATCTGCCCTATCATCATGCTAGCGTCGTCGGGCAACAGATATTCGATAGCCGAGGCGACTTCATCGGCTGTCCGAAGCGTCCCATAGGCACGCCCGACATAGCAGGCCTCGCCAGGGCCGCCAACAGGATTGTTTGCCCGGAACAGGTCGTTTTACGTGGGGTCGGCGTCGATAATCTGAGCTTCGCTCAATCTGATTTCTGCGGACCCGTCAATCGTCCAGTGCGATCCCAGGCAACGGTCCTTTTGCCGGACCATTCAAATTGCTCGTGCCCGGCACGGCGTGTTCCGCGGGCCAGTTGATAAACATAGCGGGTTCTCGATCTTAGCGCTAATCGAGAGCCGCCGCACCACGTGCATGGCGATGACCGCCTATGGCGTCATGCACTTTAGGTACTTGGTTTCAGATTGCGGAGACGCGCAGCCTCCGCATCGCTGAGGTGACCAACGCTGACGGGCAGGAGCCGCTCAAGTCCGGCGCGCATTTCATCCTGGTCGACGCTTCCTTTGTGGGTCGGATCCAACACGTTCCAATGCCTATCCACGACGGCCGCGTCGTAGGGCCGGTCGTTTGCCGCGGCGAGTTCTTTGTTGCTCTGGGCGTATTCCTCCTTCGAGACCCTGCCGTCTTCATTGGTGTCGGCTGCGAAGTTTGACTGTACCAGCCTTCGGTAAAAATCGTCCACCAACTGTGCGTCGGTCTTCAGCGCCGGAATCTTGGTGGGAGTAGACGAGGGTAGTTCAAATTTCTCATCGCTGACGGACGGGGAGTTTCCCGTTTGGCGGGCTAACACACTGTAAACCGAGCTGTGAAAATCGATTTTCATAGAAACCTCCTGGGCAAAAGCCAGGAGACCATGGTCGCAACGGCTTGCCTGAAACTGGTCGTTTTCTGGAATTCAGCCACTCTGTGACAGCTGCCATCGATTTCTCGATCCCGCAGTTCTTTCGGCATCCCGAGGCAACGCGTACGAACTTTTGGCTGCCCTCGAACGCCAGGCTGGCCGGGAGCCTTAGGAACGCCCGCTGGGGCATTCCAAAAGGCCATATCGCCCCGGGTGAGACGAGCACGTTGCCGCAAGTCGCGAAGCGTTCGAGGAGGCGGGAGCCAAAGGATTGAAAGCTTGAAGGCTCGTTCTCATGTCGAGGTTCACTCGCGGAAGTGTCCTCGCTGGCCATTGACCTCCCGAGAAAGGTGTGAGGAAACAACAAAGATTTCTGACCATTCTTCGGGATTCGCCCCGCAATCGAGGGCCGAGAACCGCCCGCCCTTGACCTCCGTGACGTGGTAGCCGGCCCTCCTCGTACGACAATATCAACGGCAAATTCGGCGCGGAGCCGACGTGGGACAGGAGTTGTCCCAAAGTGATGTCCAATGTCGTCGAAACCGTCTTGATGATCGAGTCCATATGCGCTACCCCTCTGATCAATGTTTCAAGGAATATTGAATTATGGAAGAACGTCAAGCCCTTATGTCTTTCGCGGCGCTGTCGCAAGAAACCCGCTTGGGCGTCGTACGCACGCTCGTGGTCGCCGGTCCGGATGGAATGGCGGCGGGTGCGATCGCCGAGAAGATGGGTGTCTCTCCGTCGAACATCTCGTTCCATCTCAAGGAACTCGAACGGGCCGGGCTGATCGACCAGCGGAGGGAGTCCCGATCGATCGTCTACAGCGCGAACTACGAGGCACTATCGGGGCTAGTCACGTTCCTTATGCACGACTGCTGCGCGGGACATCTGCGAGTACTTGGGGTTGGCGAAGGTGAGGGAGCCTGCTGCTCTACCGAGACGTCGGAAGAGAACCAAAATGCGTGATACGAAGAACGCGATTTCGCTCGCAACGATTTTCGCGCTCGGCCTGACCCAGATCATCGGCTACGGGACGCTCTACTATTCGTTTTCAATCCTCGCGCCCGGAATGGCGAAGGACCTCGGGATCACTCTCGAGCAGGTCTTCGGCGTGTTCTCGGTGTCGCTCCTCGTCGGTGGGCTTTCGGCCCCGATGATTGGAAAACAGATGGACGGGATCGGGGCGGCGACCGTGCTGACCGTCGGCTCGCTTTTCTCGGCACTGACGCTCGCCCTTTGCGCTTGGTCACCGTCGGTCGCCGTGTTCGCGCTCGCTATCGTCCTGCTAGAGGTATCCTCCGGGATGGTCCAGTACCAGGCTGCCTTCGCGGCGCTCGTCGAAAGCGATCCAAAGACGGCCTCCCGGAGCATCACCTATCTGACGCTCATCGGCGGCTTTGCCTCCACGATCTTCTGGCCGATCTCGGCGGCGCTGATGGGATATATGTCGTGGCGGGAAATCTACCTGGTGTTCGCAGCCCTCAATCTGGTCGTTTGCGTGCCCCTGCATTTCTGGATGATGCGGAAGGGTAAGGCGGCAAGCGCCAACGGAACCGCTCGCGAACGACAACGAGTGATCGGCGCAATCCCGCCGGAGGCCCGCCGGGGTGCGATGGTCGTCGTCTCGGCCGCCTTCGCGATCCTCGGGTTCACTCTGGCATCGATCCTCGCGCACATGGTTCCGATGCTCGGTGATCTCGGTCTTGGAGCGGCCGCGGTGGTCATCGGCTCGCTTTTCGGACCCGCCCAGGTTCTGAGCCGCCTGCTCAATATGATCTTCGGCACGCGCCTGTTGCCGCCCATGCTTGCGGTCATATCGGCTGCGCTCATGGTCGTCGGCATCTTGATCCTCGGCCTGAGTGGAAGCTGGCTGCCGGGAGCCGTCGCCTTCGCGATCTGCCTTGGTCTCGGCTCGGGGATCAATTCGATCGCACAGGGCAGCCTTCCGCTTTATCTGTTCGGCAGCGACGGCTACGGAGCGATCACGGGCAGGATGGCGGCCGCCCGCCTCGCATTGGGAGCTGCCGCGCCTTTCGCCTTTGCGATGGCTATGGAACTGCTTGGCATCAGTCTGTCATTGTTCGTCACGGCCGCGCTCGGGATGGTCGGCATGGCCGCATTCGTCAGCGTGGCGATGGCGACGAAACGTAGCGTTGTCGCCGCTGGCTGAGATCAGATCGACTTCAGCTGAACCCGCTGTTCGAGCTTGGCCGCGTCTTCCTTCCGCTCGCTGTAGCGGTCGGTGAGGTAGGACGAGGCGTCGCGAGTCAGCAAAGTGAACTTCACCAGTTCCTCGCAGACGTCGACGACACGGTCGTAGTAGGACGACGGCTTCATCCGCCCGTCGGCATCGAACTGCTGATATGCCTTGGCGACAGAAGACTGATTGGGGATCGTGATCATCCGCATCCAGCGGCCGAGGATGCGAAGCTGGCCGACGGCATTGAATGACTGCGAGCCGCCAGATACCTGCATTACCGCGAGCGTCTTTCCCTGCGTTGGCCGCACCGACCCGACGGCAAGGGGAATCCAGTCGATCTGGGACTTCATGACGCCGGTCATCGCGCCATGGCGCTCGGGGCTGACCCATACCTGGCCTTCGGACCATTCGGAAAGTTCACGAAGTTCCTGCACCTTGGGATGGCTGACGGGAGCTTCATCTGGCAGGGGGAGGCCCTTGGGATCGAACACCCGAACCTCGCATCCCATTCGCTCCAGCAGACGGCGTGCCTCGTGAGCGAGAAACCTGCTGTAGGAAACGTCACGGAGCGATCCGTAGAGGATCAGGATGCGCGGCTTGTGTGTCGGGAACCGCGGGCGGAGCGCTTCGAGGTCAGGCTGGCGAAGATGCCGCTCCTCGAGAGCGGGAAATTCCTCAGACAACGCGCTTCCCCTTCTCGTCGAGAACCTTCTCGCCGTCTTCCTTGGCGAAGGCACCTTTTTGAGTGTCCGGCAGGATATCGAGCACAGCTTCAGACGGCCGGCTCAACCTCGTGCCGAGCGGCGTGACGACGAACGGTCGGTTGATCAAGATCGGGTCCTTGAGCATGGCGTCGAGCAATTGGTCGTCGGTCAACGAAGGATCGTCGAGACCAAGTTCTTCGTAGGGCGTTCCCTTCTCACGGATCGCCTGACGCACGGTGAGGCCCGCGTCAGCGATCATTTTCACCAGTTCGGCTCGTGACGGCGGCGTCTTGAGGTATTCGATTACACTCGGCTCGATGCCCGCATTGCGGATCATTTCGAGCGTGTTCCGCGACGTCCCGCATGTGGGGTTGTGGTAGATTATGACATCCATGTTCATGTCCTTTCGGTTGCGGCGTTTTTGGAAACGGCGGGCGCGGCCTCGTACCAGCCCTTGGTACGGTTCACGATCCAGACGACCGACAGCATCACGGGAACCTCGATGAGGACGCCGACGACGGTCGCGAGCGCCGCTCCGGACTGGAAGCCGAACACGCTGATGGCGGCGGCGACCGCGAGCTCGAAGAAATTGCTTGCCCCAATGAGGGCTGACGGCCCGGCGACGCAATGCTGTTCGCCCGATATCCGGTTCAGCAGGTAGGCCAGTGCGGAGTTGAAGTAGACCTGGATCAGGATCGGCACCGCGAGCAAGCCGATGACGGCGGGCTGCGCGATGATTTGCTCGCCCTGGAACCCGAAGAGCAGGATCAAGGTGGCAAGGAGGGAAAGAAGCGAAAGGGGCTGCAGCCTTGCCAGCAAACTGTTCAGGGATCGCGTCGTGCCATCAGCAGTCAGGCGCTTGCGAACCATCTGGGAGATGGCGACCGGGATGAGGATATAGAGGACCACCGATATCGCCAGAGTATCCCAGGGGACCGTGATCGCCGAGAGGCCCAATAGCAGTCCGACGATCGGTGCGAAAGCGACGATCATGATGGCGTCATTGAGGGCTACCTGTGACAGGGTGAAGTGGGGCTCGCCCTTCGTGAGATTCGACCACACGAACACCATGGCGGTGCACGGCGCGGCCGCCAGAATGATCAGACCAGCAATGTATGAGTCAATCTGGTCGGCCGGGAGCAGTGGGCGGAAAAGCCATCCGACGAACAGCCAGCCGAGCAGTGCCATCGAGAAGGGCTTGACGGCCCAGTTGACGAAGAGCGTCACACCGATCCCGCGCCAATAGCTGCCGACCTTCGCCAGCGAGCCGAAGTCGATCTTCAGCAGCATCGGGATGACCATCAGCCAGATCAGCACGGCGACCGGGATGTTCACGTTGGCGACTTCGGCCGCGCCGATGCCATGGAACACGCCAGGCATGACATGGCCGAGCGCGATTCCAACCACGATGCAGAGGAAGACCCAGACGGTCAGATATCGTTCGAAGGTGGACATATCACTCGGCCTTTGCGGATTTGACAGAAGCGCCCTCAAGCGAACCGATGTGGCGGACATGCTGCTCGAGCGCCATGCGGTCGATCGAGGCGAGCGGAAGATTGATGAAGGCGGAGATGCGGTTCTTGAGGAAGCGCGCAGCCAGCGCGAAGGCGCGCTGGATTTCGACCTCGGTCCCGATGGCGGCCGCAGGGTCCTCGACGCCCCAGTGCGCCGTCATCGGGTGGCCGATCCAGACCGGGCAGGCTTCACCAGCGGCGCTGTCGCAGACGGTGAAGATGAAGTCCATCTCAGGCGCTCCGGGTTTAGCGAAGACGTCCCAGCTTTCCGATGAGAAACCCGTCGAGGGATAGCCGAGGGCGTCCAGCTCCTTGAGCGCATGCGGGTTCACTTCGCCCTTGGGCTGACTGCCGGCGGAGAATGCCCTGAAGCGACCAGCGCCTTCCTTGTTGAGGATGGACTCAGCGAGGATTGAGCGTGCGGAATTGCCCGTGCACAGGAAGAGCACGTTGTAAGTCTTGTCGGTCATGGTCGTGTTCCGTGGTTAGGTCGCAGGCCGCCTGGTCAGTTTCATGATCGTCGCCGATGCGGGACAGATGCCCGACAGCTGGCGGGTGGAAAGAATTGTCTGCGGCACCTGATCGCGTGCGACGACCTGGAAGCCGACGCGCTCGAAGAAGGATGCGGCGCTCGTGGTGACGAGATAGACCTCAGACGCCATGGGTATTCGGGCTAGTGTCATTTCTGTGAGATGCCGCCCGTATCCACGCGATCTGAATTCCGGCACGATCACCACGGATCGCAGAAGGACGGCTTCATCTGAGGCCGCTTCGATACCTGCATAGCCAAGGACCTGGTTTTCGTCGTCGACGAGCCGGAAGTACGCTCTGTCGGGTCCATCGACATCGTCTATCGGTAGCCCGGCAGCGGCCAGCGCCGTCTTCAACTGCTCGGCCGCCCATATGGGGGCGAGCGTCAGTTCATACATGGCCCGGACTCCGGGGAGCAACATGGCGTCAGATCGGCGATGAGAGGAGCGCAAAGCTCAGCGTTTCCACCGCAGCAGTCCATAAGTAGGAACAACGTGAGCGCCCGGAAACCCTCGAGGTCCGCCCGGTAGATAATAGAGCGGCTTTGCCTCTCGCTTTTCACGATGCCAGCACGCGACAGGGTGGCGAGATGCGCGGACATGGTATTCTGCGGCACGTCCAAAATGCGAGCCAGTTCTCCCGCGGGGATGCCATCTGGCTCCGCCCTCACAAGCAGGCGGAAAGTTTCGAGCCTTGTCGTCTGGGCGAGGGCAGCCAGCGCCGCGATAGCGTCCTTAGGTTCCATACATCCAGAATAATGGATATAATTTGTCTGTCAACGGGTGAATGACCGACGACGTGGCGCCGGTGGTTGAGGACGAACTATGCCATCCGCTTCACGCGGAGCCTCCACCCATGAGGCGAGGATTGGACAGCGACGCCGTTGTCGTCTTCATCCATCTGAAGGGTCGCGACGATCCAATCCGGCGGCATGATCCCCGGCAGGTCCTCTGAACGCAGGAATTCGATCAAGGCATCGACGGCATCAAGACCACCCCGCGGTTCCCGCCCGTCGCGCTCCAGTGTCCAGAGGTACCGCATGGTTATCCTGATTTCCGTCGTGCGAGCCTGCATAGCGGCTTCAGTCGTCGCTTCAAGCGGCGCGATTGGTATTCGTTATTTCGAGGGAACTACTGGAGTCGTAGCGAGTTCCTGCTGCGAACATTGATCAAGGAGGACATGCAATGGCAAAGACGCAAACATCTCGAAGCCATGCACAGGATCGCGCCCGCGTCGCCGGCGGCCAGGACCACGAGGTAACATACGAGGCAAAGAAGGAAGGCGTCTCCAACGATACCGTCAAGGAAGCGGTCAGGAATGCTGGCAATTCCCGGAAGAAAGTTGAAGCCGAAATCGGCCGTCACTGACTTCTACCAGTATGTCCTAACAGCCGTGCCTTTCGGCGGTATCTCAGGACAAAGCTAAGACTGACCACAGCATCATGTCGCAGGCTGTCAGGGAATGGTATCGATATTACAAAGTCGAGTGGGACGATCAGGCGTCGTCGTTTCCGTGCGACGCAGCTATCAACCTTCACAATCGTGGCTGCCGATCCCTAGACATGGCCAATCCCCCTCGGCTGGCGAAGCTCTCTCGATGAAGTTGCACATGATAATTTCAGCCCCGCGGGTTGCGGTGCGATTTCCCGCGGGCCTAATTTGTTGTAGGTCGTGATCAGACCGGACGTACGTTCTCGGCCTTGGATTTTCCGGTCTTGCGATCTTGACCCAGCTCGTAGCTGACATTCTGGCCATCGCGTAGCGATCCGCCCTGGACGGCAGAGATATGCACGAAGACGTCCGGGCCACCATTGACTGGCGTTATGAAGCCGAAGCCCTTGTCCTGATTGAAAAACTTTACAGTTCCGTTAGCCACGTACTTCTCCGATAGTTTAGATTCTTCCAGGTGAAGTGATAGACCTAAGGGGCAGCGCAGGCAAGTAAGGGTGCCAACTAACCCTGGACAGAAAGCGGAAAAGTGCTGGAAATACTACCTCCTCCCTCTCGGTGGCGCTCCCCTAGCGGCCGTGAAGCCCCGATTGGAACCAATGCGGGAATATCTAAGAACACCTGCGCGGGTCGAAGTCGTACGGGGTCGGGAGATTTGCTTCCTCGGAGCAGGTTGGGCCACTTTGCCGGATTGGGTCCGTGAATTCTACGAGCGTGGCCATATGGTTATCGCCACGGCTGCTGTTACGGTATTCAACGCGACTGAAGCTCTTAGGGCGCGGCCCAGCGATTTCATCGTCCGCAGCCAGGATGGTGTCCTTTCAGTTTACGCCGCGGCGGCTTTTCACCGGGATTTCCTGCCAGCGCACGCAACTGAACTTCATAAACTTCACGCGGCATAGTGCGTCGGATTTTGCGTGGAGCCGTGCCTCTTCTCGCGAGTTCTGCCGAACATTTCTCTGGTCGGTGCGTACCACTCGATTGCTGCAATGAAAGCCAAAGCTGCCAACCGTCCTGCCTCCCCTTTGAGGCTCGTACATTGAAGCACGTCGTTCCGCGCCGGCCGGTCGACGTGCGGCCGCTATGTCCGACCTACGACGAAGAGGCGGGGCCCGCGTCTCAGACCTCTGACTACCTCTCCGGACTGCAGCTATTCCGTGGGCAGAACGATGCGGATCAGGGCCTCCCGGTCCTAGCCCCCGGGGGGCGTGAGGCATTGCAAATCCCGCTACCGGGAACGAACCGTTCTACAAGCGGGCCAGAATATGAGCGTTTCGTCACCGCGGTTCGCGCTCGCGGCTATCGTTTTCCACAGCCGGAATCGCACTATCCGGGACATGCTCCTCTACCGTCGCAACCGGTTACCTCAAACGACGTGGACGTTAGTAATTAAAGTAATTATTTGGTAACCACAAAGCTCGACACGGAAAGCATACGAACACCAAATCACCTAGTTTCCGCCTCGCTTCAATGAATGAAGAGGTGATGAAACATGTTGAATACCGGCGGTGTTGCCGAGAGTATGGCTACGGATAAGTCCATTGGCGACGAGGAGATCCTAGTTGCGATCGATCACTTGAATAATGCAGTTCGAGCATCCAGCGATGCCGGTAGCCCGATTTCGCCAGATGTTCTTCGCGTCAAGCGCATCCTCGAAGAGGTCGCCACACAACGCAACCTGCTTGCCTAGCACTTCACGAATTTGAGCCCGCCATCGGCGAAGGTGGCGGGCTATGATTGCGTCGACGAGATACCGACAAACTACGCAGCTTGCATTCGGGCGGCTCACTTGCATGGGAAAACTTCGGTAGTCGCAATATTCGGCTGGCAATAAAGCGTCCGCGCCCGCTGCTTGATCCTGTTGTCATGATGGCGCAGGACATGACCTATCTCGAAAAGTGCAAGAGTATGGATATGGGCAAGAGGGGCACGTCATCCAGTGGCGGCTCGAAGATGGATATGTCGTTGGTCGGCAACATGAAGATGGACCGATCAACATGGAAAGCTTTGTCGACGCTTGTCGACGCTGCGCCGAGAACTGCGAAATGATGCCGACGGGAGGCCCAGGAGGCCGGCCTATCCGTTATTGGCCATTGCGTGGGGATGCGAAGTGTTTCAAAGCCTCTGACGTCATTTTCGACACGCACAACCCTGCATATGCTTTCGCCGGGAACGAGCCGAGCCAGCTGCCAATCGGGCTGCGGGAATACGAGTATTGAATTTTGACGATCACCCGGGAGCCTTCTCTGATCGGCTTTATGACGAAATCCATGTGGTAGTTGTCGATGACCAGCAGTTTCGGACGGCCGAGCGTCTGCCATGATTTTCGCCACGGCGGTTGCCGTTCGGTGACGATCTCTTCAACGAACACGTCCATGCCGAGGACCCTGCCTCGCATCTTCACGATGGAGCCGACAACTTGCCCGTTCCCATGATCGACCTCGTATTCCATGGAAGCCCCCAGCATCATCAGCGAGGGCTTCTGCATATGGGCCCCGACAACGGTTGGATCATCGAGGAACGCGAAGACCTGCTGGGGCGGAGCCAGCAGGTCGATGGTGCTTATCGCAGAGTCCTCGTACGTCATCACGCGCCGTCCTTGTGGTCATGACCTCCATGACCACCGTGTCCATGCAACAGGTGCATCAGCGGACATGCCAAAAGAAGAAGGTATGGGGCGATGCCAAGCGCGTGCGGCCAATGCTCCCGGAGCATGAAGAACACGACGATAATGCCAAGTGATGCCGCCATCAAAATCCAGGTGCGCGAATTCATAGTCCGATACTCCTGAGTCTGAGGGAATTGCCGACGACGCTCACGGACGACAGGGTCATGGCGGCGGCGGCGATGATGGGGGAGAGGAGGATTCCGAAGACGGGATAGAGAGCGCCCGCCGCTATCGGTACGCCAGCAGCGTTGTAGATGAAGGCGAAGAACAGGTTCTGCCGGATGTTACGCATCGTCGCCCGGCTAAGCTGCCTTGCCCTGACAATGCCTTGTAGATCGCCCTTCAGCAGGGTTACGCCCGCACTTTCGATAGCGACATCCGTTCCGGTTCCCATGGCAATTCCGACGTCGGCCGCCGCAAGTGCAGGTGCATCATTAACGCCGTCGCCAGCCATGGCAACGATGCGGCCTTCGCCCCTCAGCCGCGAGACGATCTTGCTCTTGTCTTCTGGAAGGACTTCCGCCTCCACCGAGGTGATGCCGAGCTTGCGAGCAACTGCTGCCGCCGTCGTCTTGTTGTCGCCGGTCAGCATGACAACTTCGACGCCTTCTTCCATCAGCGCCTTCACGGCCTGCGGTGTCGTGGCCTTGATCGGATCAGCGATGGCAAAGAGACCGGCCAGCGAGCCATCGATTGCCAGGAAGATGACGGTTGCGCCTTCGTCTCGGAGTTCCTCCGCTTGAGCCGTCATTGGCAGGACGTCGACGTTAGCGTCGGCCATGATCCTGTGGCTTCCCAGGATAAGCTTTTTTCCTGAAACATTCCCCGTCACGCCTTTGCCGACCGGACTGTCGAAGTCTTGCGCGTCTTGGAGAGGGAGATTCTGATCTTGAGCAGCGACGACGATAGCATGGGCAAGCGGATGCTCGCTCGACCGTTCCAGGCTGGCGGCCAACTGCAGGACGTCATCAGCCGCCACGCCGTCGCGAGGAATGATGGCTGTCACTTTCGGACGCCCCTCGGTGAGGGTCCCGGTCTTGTCGACCACGAGGGTGTTAATCTTTTCAATCCGTTCCAGTGCCTCGGCGTTCTTGATGAGAACCCCGAGCCTTGCGCCGCGACCGACGCCGACCATGATCGACATCGGTGTCGCCAGCCCCAAAGCGCATGGGCACGCAATGATCAGGACAGCGACGGCTGCGACCAACCCATGGGCAAATCGCGGCTCCGGACCTATCAGCAGCCATGCGACAAAGGCGATGACCGCAATGACGATAACGACCGGTACGAACCAGCCCGACACCTGGTCGGCGAGCCGCTGGATCGGCGCACGAGAGCGCTGTGCCTCGGCGACCATCCGCACGATCTGGGACAGCATCGTGTCACGGCCGACCTTTCCGGCCTCCATGACGAAACCGCCGGTCTGATTCATAGTGCCGCCGATCAGCTTCGAGCCGACTTCCTTGGAGACAGGCATGGACTCGCCTGTGATCATCGACTCGTCGACCGAGCTTCTACCTTCGAGAAGGATGCCATCGACCGGTACCTTCTCGCCGGGGCGAACACGAAGCCGGACCCCGACCACAATGACATCGAGGCCGACATCTTCGTCGGAGCCATCCGGTTTCACGCGTCGCGCCATCTTCGGAGCGAGATCGAGCAGGGCCCGGATCGCGCCGCCCGTTTGCTCGCGGGCTCGAAGCTCAAGAACCTGACCCAACAACACGAGGACCGTGATGACTGCTGCCGCCTCAAAGTAGACCGCAACCGCGCCTTCGTTTGAGCGAACCGTTTCCGGAAAGATTTCCGGGAACACGGTCGCGACCGCGCTATAAATCCAGGCGACCCCGGTTCCCATGGCGATCAGGGTAAACATGTTGAGGTGACGACTGACCAGTGACTGCCACCCCCGTTGAAAGAACGGCCAGCCAGCCCAGAGCACGACAGGGGTGGCCAAAACCATCTGCACCCAGTTCGACGTCTGAGCGCCGAGAAGCATGTGCAGGTTCGTGAGGTGGCCGCCCATCTCCAGCGCCAGGACTGGCAGAGAAAGCACCAGGCCGATCCAGAACCGTCGTAGCATATCGATCAGCTCGGCGCTGGGCCCGGTCTCTTCTGTCACGATTTCGGGTTCAAGGGTCATGCCGCAGATTGGACAGTTACCCGGGCCGGGCTGCCGTATCTGGGGATGCATGGGACAGGTATAGATGACCGGCTCGCCGGTTATCGTAGGCGGTGGCGATGCCGCCATATGTTCATGGTCGTGATGATGTACCGTTGTCACGAGACACTCCGTGTTTTCCGTTGCCAGCTCGCGCGGCCGCGCAATGGCCACGCTCGTCAGGTCAGGCAGCGGTACGGGGCGGTCCCAGCGATGGTGGGAAAATGACACCGGTCAGGTGATCGACTGGTTGCCGGTAGGCGACGTCAATGAAACTCGGAACGTGATGGACTTCTGGCGCAACGGCCTCTGCGACAAACACCAGACACTGCAAGGCACAGCATTGGCCAGGGACAGCGTGCGGTTTTGAATCGTCGCAATCTTCGTGAGAACTCTGGTCGGCCGAAACGTGCGTTTGGGAAACAACGGAGAGGTCGGCTGTGAAGCTTGGCATCACAGGGGAAAGGAAGAGCAGGACTGCGATGAAAACCGCGACCATGACTTTCCGTCCTTGAACCTCGTCGCTAAATCGAACTGGGCTGAATCTTGCCAATGTCTGTAGATAGCTGAGACGCAAAGTAAGACATTGATCTTGATCAAATTCAAGTCGATGCCGAGCCGTGCCAGGTTCGTTCATCGATCCTGCCAGCGAAGGGATGCCATGAGGTCCGTTATTGTCGGTTCATTGATTTTTCTGGCTGTCGCGTCTGCTGCGGTTTGCGCGGGCGACATCGTGACCGTCCGGCAGGCGGATATGAAGGCAATCGCGGCTGCCACCAAGTCCATCGCGGGCATGTTCAAGGTGCCGTCGACCTATTCGTCGCCCGAGTTCAAGTGGGCAGCCGAGCTTATCCGAGACAAGGCGGGCCAGACGCTGATCGACCACTTCGCGTCGGAAGCCGCATCTCCGGCTTCGAAGGCGAAGCCAAATATCATCGAGGAACGTGACCGTTTCGACCGCCTGGCAAATGACCTCAAGTCCTATGCGGCGGCGCTGGCTGTGGCCGCCGGGAAGAATCCGGCGGTTATGACCGACAGCATGCGAATGAAGCCCGGCGAGCCGATGGGCGGCGGGCCGCTCGGGACCCATGTCCAGAGCGAGGCCGAGCTTTCATCCCTCCCTGCCGAGCATGCCTTCCACCTTATGCTGCAGACCTGCACGAGCTGTCATGTCAGGTTCCGCATGGAATAGCAGTCACCGTCGTACCGGCTGCTCAGCCCTGATACCGTTTACGCCGAATGGAGCGTTCATGGCTGGAACGTCATCCGCATCACCTGCATTTGCGAACTCCTCGATGATCGGGCAGTCCGGACGCTCGTCGCCGTGGCAGTGTGTCGCAAGATGTTTCAGGGTTTCCGTCATCGCATGGATGGCGGCTGCCTTCCGTTCCAGTTCGGCGATGTGCTCCATGGCGATGCTCTTGACGTCCGCGCTTGCGCGAGAACGGTCTCGCCAGAGCGCGAGCAGTGTCTTCATCTGCTCCACGGAAAAGCCGAGATCGCGTGCCCGGCGGATGAAGCGCAGCGTGTGGATGTCGTTGTCGGCGTAGGTTCGATAGCTCGACTCCGTCCGGTGAGCGGGCGTGATCAGCTTGATCTGTTCGTAGTAGCGGATCATTTTCGCCGAAACGCCGCTCGCCTTTGCGGCCTGTCCAATATTCATGTTCGATCTCCTTGAATGCGGGCGGCCCTTCCAGGCCAGCCCGCTTCGTAATGGGTTATGGGTTTACAGAGCGGAGACGTAGCGCATTTCCAAGTACGAAGACGCTGGACATCGCCATGGCTGCTGCTGCGAATATCGGTGACATCAGGGTGCCGTTTACCGGGTAAAGCACGCCTGCTGCTACCGGGATCAAGCTCACGTTGTAAGCAAAGGCCCAAAACAGGTTCTGCTTGATGTTCCGGATCGTCGATTTGCTGAGGGCGATGGCCTTCGGTACGCCGTTCAGGTCGCCAGACATCAGCACGACGTCCGCACTTTCGATTGCAATGTCGGTGCCCGTGCCGACAGCGAGGCCGACGTCCGCTTCGGTCAAAGCCGGAGCGTCATTGATACCATCGCCAATGAAGGCAACCTTTCTGCCACCGGCCCGCAGACGCTTCACGGCCTCTACCTTGCCGTCCGGAAGGACTTCGGCGACGACCTCGTCGATACCCAATTGGCGGGCGATTGCGTCGGCGGTGCGTTTGTTGTCTCCGGTGATCATCGCCACCTTCAGGCCGAGCGCATGGAGCGCAGCCACGGCTGCTGGGGTTGTTTCCTTTACAGGATCAGACACCGCGATAATCGCTGCGAGATTGCCGTCGATGGCCGCATAGAGTGGTGACTTCCCCTGATCGCCAAGAGCGGCGGCTTTCTCACGGAATTGGCCGATGTCGATACCCGCTTTCTCCAAGGCGCGGTCAGCACCGACCAGAACCTTTCGGCCGTTGACCGAGCCTTCAATGCCGAAGCCGGGGTTCGCCTGAAAGTCGGTGACAGGGAGAGCACGAATGCCCCGTTCCCAAGCCGCTGCCGCCAATGCCTTGGCAATCGGATGCTCCGACAGGGTCTCGACGCTGGCGACCAGTTGCAGGACTTCGATTTCCGCATATCCGTCCCGGACCTCAATATCGGTCAGTTCAGGGCGACCCTTCGTCAGGGTGCCGGTCTTGTCGAAAGCGACGATATCGGCTTCGCGAAGGCTTTGCAGAGCCTCTCCCTTCCGAAAGAGAATGCCGAGTTCGGCCGCGCGGCCGGTTCCGACCATGATCGATGTTGGCGTCGCCAGACCCATGGCGCATGGGCACGCGATGATGAGGACTGCCACCGCGTTAACCAGTGCGAAACTCAGGGCGGGCGACGGGCCAAGCGCATACCAGGCGACAAAGGTGAATGCTGCGGCGAAGATGACCGCGGGGACGAACCAGCCTGTCACCTTGTCGACCAGAGCCTGAATCGGCAGTTTCGATCCCTGCGCCGCTTCGACCATCCTGATGATCTGCGCCAGAAGGGTGTCGCTGCCCACCTTGGTCGCCTGGAAGGTGAACGTGCCATTTGTATTGATCGTACCGCCGACGACCTCGCTGTCGGCTGTTTTTTCGACCGGTATCGGCTCGCCTGTTATCATCGACTGATCGACATATGAGCTACCGGTTGCGACGATGCCATCGACGGGCACCTTCTCGCCCGGCCGGATGCGAATGATGTCGCCGACGACCACGTCCTCGATCTCGGTTTCGACGAACGCACCGTTGCGCGACACGAAAGCAGTCCTGGCCTGGAGGCCGATCAGCCGCTTGATGGCCTGGCTGGTCCGCCCTTTGGCGCGGACCTCGAGAAAACGCCCGAGCAGGATGAGGGTCACGATGACCGCAGCAGCCTCGTAATACACGTTGACAGTCCCGGACGGCAGCAAGCGCGGCGCGAAGGTCGCCACGACGGAGTAGAGCCACGCAGCCGTGGTTCCGAGGACCACCAACGAGTTCATATCGGGCGTCCGACGCAGGAGGTTCGGTACGCCCTTCTGGAAGAATCGCAGGCCAGGTCCGAACAGGACAACGGTTGCGAGGACGAACTGCAGGTAAAGATTGTTCTGCATGCCGATGCTGTCCATGATCAACTCATGAACGGCCGGGATGAAGTGAGAACCCATCTCCAGCAGGAAGAGCGGCAAGGTCAGCGCTGCAGAGACCGCTAGCAGGGCTTTGAGCTTGGAGATTTCGGTCGCTCGGTGGTCTTTGTCTTCAAGGGCCTGTGGTGCTTGCAGGCGGCGGACGTCGTATCCGGCATTCCTCACCGCAGCTTCGAGTACCGGGGTCTGAACAGCCCCCGCCGCCACGTGCACGGTCGCCCGCTCGGTCGCAAGGTTGACGGACGCATCGATGACCCCTGGCACAGCCTTTAACGCCTTCTCGACGTGGGCCACGCAGGAGGCGCAGGTCATTCCTTCGACGCCAAATTCTTGCGTATCGATCCTGGCTTGATAGCCTGCGTCCTCGATGGCGCGCAGAACCGAAGCAGGATCGACGGCATCCTTGAATGTGACGCTGGCTCTTTCTGTGGCGAGATTGACCGATGCGCTATCGACGCCAGGAAGGGCCTTGATCGATTTCTCCACACGACTGACGCAGGATGCGCACGACATGCCCTCGATTTCGAACTCGGTCGGAGTGGAATGTGCCAGGTTTTTTTCGAACTGGGAGAGCGCAGTCATGGGAGGATCCTCATTTCACTGCACAGATAAGTAATCCTTCCCATAATGGGAAGGTCAAGGGTCTCATTTCACCTTGTTGATATGGATCAACGGCGTGACACGCCAACGTGTTTACTGTTCCCTTCAGTCCCTAATAAGCTAACAGCATGGCCGTGATCGAACACTGGTGCTTATTGCGACGATGGTTATCCTAGCCATCGGCCTGGTGTTTGCGCCATTTGCCGCAGCTCACGCTGTGCCCTGCCTCGATATTCCCTCCTCCGCCCACGTCTTGGTGCAGGATCATAGGGCAGAGATGGCGGGCCATCGGCATTCCGAACCGTCGCATTCGACGGCCGGGAACTGCTGCGTCTCGGTTTGCTCAGTGCGCGCAGGGCCATTGGCCTCAGGAGCCTCCGAGTTCCTGCACTTATCCCACCCTGTCGTCTATCTGGTCCAGATCTCACCGCTGACGGGACATTCGGTACCGCCCGGGCTCGACCCGCCCGGCTTGCTGTCTGACGTTTTTCGTTGCTGCATTGCGCGCCTACCCTCGAAACCGGACAAGTGACATGTACAGACGCGATTTTCTCACCTGCAGGGTGGCCGGGGCGGCTATCTATGGCGCGACCAACCCTCTCGCTATTCGGCAAGCAAGTGCCGGGACAGCGCCAGCTACGCAACTGGCCGGATCGACCCAAAGACTTAGCATCGTCAAGCGAACAATTGAGGTCAACGGCAGGCCGCGAATGTGCTTGGCATAACTCGGTCGTATGAGTCGCCAGGATTGAGGCTCGACGCCGGCGCTCCATTCGATGTTGAGTTGTCCAGATCGACGCCCCGACGCTGATCCACTGGCACGGTCTAACGCCGCCGTGGGATCAGGACTGCGTGCCGGATAATCCAGCTGGTGCAAGCCTGGCCAAACCCGCCACGATAAGTTTCGCCTCCGAGAGCGCGGGACCCACTGGATGCACGCTCACACGCTGCAGGAGAGGAACATGTCAATGATGTCCCACCCCGATGCACCTGCACGGACACAAGTTCCAGGTCGTCGGTATCAACGGGAGGGCTATTAACGGCGCTTTACGCGATACCGTAATGGTGCCCATGATGTCGACGGTGATCATTGCCTTTGACGCCGACAACTCCGGCCGTTGGCCGTTCCAATCATCACCTGTACCATATGGCGAGCGGGATGATGACACACATCGGGTACAAGGCCTGATGGCGCGGATGCTCCCGTTCATTCCCGGGAGCATCTGCTGCTATTTGCAAGGGGGAGGTCGTTGTTGTCCGCTGCCCGAAGACTAGAGAGATGTGAATGTATTCGGATAGCCTGCTTTCTCGATCGCTGCCGCTATTGTGAGCGGGTCGAGTTTTGACTCCACCTTTGCGGTCCGGGTTGGAAGGTCGACCTTGGCCTGGGCAGTGGGATCGGTGGCCCTGATTGCCTTTTCCACCGTGCCCGCGCAGTGGCCACAGGTCATGTTCTGGATATTGAATTCGTACATGGAAGGTCTCCGATTCAAGTGACTTAAAATAGGTGGGGTTTGCCATCGTGGGAAGGTCAAGAGAACCTGCAAACGTTCAGGAGAATGTCGAAGGGAAACGGGCGTCGATCATGGCCCTGAAATGAGCTTGAACACCAATGAAAGGAGAGAAGAGCATGAAACGTAGAGCTTTCATGTGTCTGGCGGCAGCAGGCACGATTGCCACACTTACCCGGCGTGCGTCAGCGTCGCGGGCTCGGATGGACATCTATAAAGATCCCAGCTGCGGCTGCTGCGGAGCTTGGGCCCTCGCAATGGTGAATGCCGATTTCAACGTCGTGGTCCGGGAGGATGATTTCATGTCGATAAAGGGCAGGCTCGGTATCCCTGAAGATATGCAGGGGTGCCACACCGCTGTGGTCGGCGACTACTTCTTTGAAGGGCACGTCCCCTTGGAGGCCGTCGAGAAGGTGTTGAACGAGAAACCTCCGATTGCGGGACTTGCCGTGCCAGGTATGCCGGTTGGCTCGCTTGGAATGGGAGACGACCACCAAGCCTCTTATGAGGTGTACAGCCTTACAAAGCCTGACATGAAGCCGTCGCTTTACATGCGCATGGGCGGTTAGGACCCAATCAGGGCATTCACGCCGAAAGCCAGGATCGCGGCGCTTACAACCAGTGCGGCAATCATAACCGTCTGACGGTCGGCTGCCAGCGTTACATCTTTGGGGACGAGACCATGCTCGCGTACCAGGCTGGGACTATTGCGGTGTCGTTTCCGGCGGTGTGACGTAGTCGTTTCTCCCAATGCGAAGTTACGCGTTCTAACAAGGCAGCTTGGTCGCAATCCGCCATTGGCACGGGATTTCGACTTCACCGATCGACTGCTGGGAGAAGAATACTTCAGCCATACTTTAGACAGAAGTAAAATAAGATACTGCCGACGGATCGAAATTTGCGGGGGAATACGATGCGGCTTGTCCTTGCCTTGTTGATACTTGTTGCTGCAACAGCAGCTAACGCACATCATGCGCCATCCGGATTTCAATACGAAGCATTTTGCTGGATCGTGCCCACTGCAGTGGTGTAACTGGACGGCTCTGGTCCCATGCTCTCCGGCGTGAGCCGGACTGATCAACGTGCCACTGCCGGCAAGCTG
>NZ_JANUBV010000031.1:0-50388 GCF_024808055.1 Rhizobium sp. BK176
CTCGGATCAATCTGCAACCTCTTCAATAGCCAAGAATGTCGAAACTATTTTACAGCCGCAGGCTATGGGTTCGATTAAACGTACGGCGCTCTAGCGCTAGTTGAGCGGTCAGCCTCGACAAGCACGAGGCTCAAGGCGTCGGGCTGCACCAAGGGCGAGCGGTGCAAGGGGAAAGGTCGCAGTGGCCACCAGCTAGCAGCCAGCTCCCAAGGCGGCAGTTTGCAATGAATCGTAGAAGACCAAGTAGCCGATGTCTTCTTCCAGTGCCTTGCAGGTCTCATCGTATTCGGCGAACCGGCCAGCCTCGTCTTATCGCGAAAGGTACGGCCTCGCTGTACACTTCACACAGGTCTTGAACCCAATGTTGTTTTCCTTCGAACGCTCGAAGCCGAGGACATTTCATGGCCCAGCCTGCGTAAAGGTGGCTGAACTTGCGAGCTGCATCGTCGGACTGTTCAATCTTTTATGATCATCACAATGGATCTGTAGCACGCGATGTTGCTGCCAGGAAGGTCTCAGGGCGTTGTCTGTCAGGCTGCCTTCCATATCCTTTCGAATGGACGGAAGCAGGTTTTAGAACCACCAATCGGCTGCCAGGAAGAAGCTGGATAACCTTGTTGTGCGCCAGCTTGATCAACCCGCCCATGATTTCAGCTTCGGAAAAGCCAAGACCTTTCATTCGGTCTCCTATCCTATAAAGAGGAACGGTTTGATGCCATTTTGGTAGTAGGGACAGGAGCGCCAACTGGATATCAGAGCTTCTACTCAAAGAATGCTGCCTCCATATCAAAATGATCCCGCCGTGTAACGATTGGAACGTTTCTTTGTTCCTGGCTTCCTTTGATATGCCGGGGCGTGACAATGGCTCGTGTGTGGTGCGCTCGGACAGAAGCGGCCGGTTCACTAGCAACGACGGCTGATTGCGAACCGGCCCGACGCTGGCGTCTGGAGGGCAGGGCCAGCGCTCGACAAATATTAGCACGGAACTCCGCGATATCCGATTCAACAATGGCGGATGTAAAGTCGTGGTTCTGGAAGAGGCTGGCCCACTGAAGCGCCGAGCTCAGCAGCCGCCTCAACGCGTCAATCCCTTGCGGCTTGTGATGTATTGGCGTTGAGAAGGTCAACCATATCGTCGGCCTCCTCCAGACGGCAATGCGTGAGCGTCTCCCGGTTCACCTCTTCGTGTGGGTGCAGCCGACGCTGATGGCCGATCGAATACCGCGCATTGACGCACGATGGAAAACTGCGCCATGCCTCTTACAAGGACCCGCGGGAGGTGCAGCACAACGCTGCAGTCTGTGAAATCTCATGATCGCGGAAGACGGTGTTTGCTACGAGAAGAAGCCCAGACACTGGTTTCTGCAGATGCAGCCGTTTGAGGGAGCGTGTCCGACGCTTCTTCTCTATCCGTCTAACTTCAGCGTGGTCCGAATGTTCCAGCGTGATTGAAGGTTGGGCTCATGCGGCTCACGATAATTCGGGCGAAGGAACGCAACCCTAAGCCAAGGATCTCTCGACCCTGCGTCGCGGTTAACAAAACCCGTTCTCGACGCCCAGCCACGATGACGTCTGCGGGTCAGAAATGATATCCGTAAAATGTCGCATTTTTCGCGGCAATGAAGCCTTATCCTCCGAACATCCAAGGCGAGGTCAACCAAAAGCCTCTCCCAACGAAAGCTATCGCGGTGAGGACAAGGAGCAGGGCCAAGATGATGCCCGGAATGTCGAAGCAGTTCATTCGTGTTCCTCGCTGGTGCTCGCTCATTCTCTCAAGGGCCGACAACGAGCAGGTCCCGGGGCTGAGAGGGGTCCATCCGCGGTATCCGGCCTTCACTATGTCCTCGGTTACGAGGACGTTTGGAAGGCTACACCTTGGATGGTTCGTCGCCGCCTTTCGAAAGTCGAACGATTTAACGGACTTAGGTCCAAGCGGAAGGTGTCTGTCATCGGACAAGGCGAACGCAGCGAGGAGCCGGTGTTGCCAGCTCGACCCGCCACGCGCACCACCGTCGCCGAGAAGAGGTGCGGCGCCAGGTGATGGCGATTTATTGGCTGAGCGGCCGGCTCGCCTCGCGCGACAGGATCGCTCTAGGGAGCCGACCTGCGTCGGTCGTCGGGAACGGCTCCGGCGCTGAACGTCATGTAGCGACCAAAGCCTCTGGTTTCACGCGGCATTTCGACCGGTCCTAATAGTACTTTCCACCAAACAAGTGCTGGTTTTCCTCATTTGGATAGGCTGGAGGCCGGCTCGAGGATCGAGCTAAGCCGGACCTGGGAAACGCCGCGCATTCGCAATGCGCTAAGGCCCTGGAAGTGTCTCTCGCTCGCAATCGCCGATTGTGAAAATGCTCCGCGTCTATTTGTTCTTAAGTAGCCAAACCTTCCCGGCCATCGTAATGCCGTAGACGTCTTTCGACCTGTCATCGTCGAGATGCCGCCGCTCCAGAAAGCCAAGTCCATTTAGCTCATCCAAAGCTTTGGCTGTCACGGACTTCACTTTCTGGGGCCGTTCCTTCCAGCGGTCGGACTTCGCGTAGGTCACCGTTGCGTTCTGGTGCGTCCATTTATTCGACGGCTGCGGATATAGATCTCCGTCTTTGGCCAGTTTCAATGCTGCAATTAGCGATGGGGAAAGCTCAATCATGTTTAGGACGCCTGTATCGTTGAAGACGCGTTCCTAACACAATCCACAGACTTTGCACGTTCAGCTTTCCTGACGAGTAATCAGGTGTGGCACAGCATGATCAGGTGGAAGGAAGGCTCGGGGGGCAAGGGGTCGAGCCTTCCTCCTCATGCCGTGCGCTTGTGTGCAAGCGTTGCGGAGCTTACCCCCGGACGGAGTCTGGTTAGATAGACGAAATGCGTAGGGTATTATTTCAGCACAACGCCCCTACTTGCACTGTGCACAATCCCCCTGTAGCAATCTGCCCAAAGCAACTCGGGAGATGGCATGCGAGACCTCGTCTGCTTCTTCTGATGTGCGGTGTAATCTATCTGTTCACGCTAGTCTCTTCCGGTTTCTTTTCATGACAAGACTTGCGGCTCTAAGGGGCGCTATTTCAGCTAGGCTGACCGCCTTTTGCATTTTTCTTTGCCTCTTCCCGCTAATCGCTATGCTGCTCACTTGTCTTGTCCTGATAGCTGGCTTCGAGCTTAGACGGCGGATCATTTCTTCGGCGTCTCCAGCCCCCGACGATCCGGAGCTCTTCCCCCCACTCCCAAACCGATCGTCTGATACAGCGTGGAAATCCTAAAGACGACGCGGCTGCGTCAACTTGTGTCGGTGGAACAAGTCTTCAGCATGAATCAAATCCGCCATCTCAAGTGCGTCGTCCAGCGTCATGCCTTCGAGCGGGTGAGCTTCATCTTTCGCGGGCCACCCGGAGAAGACATCACAATCAACCACAAGCCTTCGAACGTGAGGCTCGACCGCAGGAGGCAGCGTCTATGGCCACATCCTTCTCATTTCCCAAGTGTAGGCTAAAGGGCGGGAACTGGAACCGTGGTACCCGTTCAGGGAATGGGGCAGGTCCTGAAGCCTAGTGACGTGCGAACCAGGTGGAATCAATACCATTGGAGTTTGGTGACGCAAGGATAATAGGCCGTCGATGCGACGGGAAGGTAGTGGTTGTTTATGCCATGCCGGCATCTGTCTGCTACCGTACGCAAAGGCTAGTAATATACAAGGCATTTACCTTTCGCTTCCATTTTGCTCCTCATGGACGGCAGAAGAGATCATCGAAAACGGACGTTTATTGGCGCCAAGATCCTGCTTAATGGCGGCGCCTGCGTGCTGGATTGCGTTGTCAAGGATTTATCTGAGGGTGGGGGCACGCGTGAGCGTTAATGGAGCATTTGCTGTGCCTGCGCAGTTCGATTTGAAGTTATCAGATAGCCGATCTTTTCACTGCCGTTCGAAATGGCGTCGGTTGGAGTCCCTCGGGGCGAGTTTTCAAGTCCTATGATTGAAGGTAGCGCCAAAGCAAGGGTTTCCATCGATCTCTATCGGCACGGATGGACATCACTCAAACTTCGGTGCCCAAGCCTTCGCGTCTGGGAGGGCCAACAAGGTCAGGTTCGAGAATTGTGCGAAATCTACAGTGAAGTAACCATGCTGCACGACCTGACGTCCAAGGCCGGAGATGAAGAGGCGGTGACCAAGTACGAGGAGCTCCGTCTTGCACTGGAAGATGATGTCCATCATTACCTGGCCTTCTACAACGATATGGAAGGTGATCTTCCCCTAGCTACCATTCGGGCTTGGGTCTCTATCCATGAATGACAGTGCCTCATCGTATGGCCAAGGACTGATTTAACGCAGCCCTTGGCCAAGGATCTCTCAACCCTACAGCCCTACAGCAGCGAAAGGGCAATCCGCGATTTCAGCGGATCGGTCAATAAGCCTCGATGACTGACGGTGAAAAGCGCTTGCCATCCGGTCGCATGTTGTTTCGAGCCGCAAGGCCAGCCTCTAGACATGCCGCAAGAAAGAGTTCCTTGCAGACCGCGGGTGGCGTCTGGTGGTTCAGGGCCTTTCGACAGCTAATGACAGCTGCATCGTGATAGGCTCCGCGTGGGGAGGGCCATTCATTCTCGAGGAAGTCCAAGGTGTCGTGGACACTCTGAAAAGACACCTCGGTGCCATTCTGTAGTCGAACGTTAACAGGGACATTCCAGAGGACATCTGACGTCGTCATTTTTTCCTCCTTTTCTCTCAACGACAACGTAACGAGAATCTAATATTAGGTGCCCTGCAGCTCAAGAGGCGGCACGCGAAAAGTTAACGGTCGCCACCGGCGACAACCGCGACAAAGACCCCACCATTAGACAAAACGTGCCCCGCCTGGGCAGACCCAAGCGGGGCTGTCGTACAGGAAAGCGGAGAAGGTCGTTCATTTCCTTCTCTGCCGCTCAAACACAAAGATTTCGATTTTGTTCCGAGGGCGTCGATAACTGGTCTCGAATTGAGCAAGACATAGGAAAGCAATGATCAGTGAGCGGCGGCATGCGCATCGAGCGCGTCGATGACCGATTCCCACAGGGCGCCAATCTCGGCTGTCGCATCAAGTGGCGCAACACCGCCGCGAGGCGCCTTCGACACCGCCTCTGCCATCGTGCCCACGCCTGCATCCGTTGCCACCAGCCGCACCGCTCCGCGCTCAATCAGCTTGCGAAACAGACTGTGGTGAGCAAGCGCATTGCGTTGTCGCGGCGCATTGACGACGATCGGCTTTCCCGCGAAGCTTGCGGCCAGCACGCTTGCCCGGCGAGCCGTCAACCCTTCCGAGAACAGGTAGCAAAACACGTCAACATGGTTGAGGATCCCGTAAATATCTTCGGCATCCGCAACATAGCCTGTTACCGTCACACGGTCGGCAATGCCTAGCCTGTCGGCAAGAGCATAGAAATCGCGCTCCACATTGTCGAGGCCGCGGATGAATGAGCCAACGAAGACGACGCCGACGTCATGGCCATGCGCCAAAAGGTGCGCGGCAACCTCAAGGACTGCGGTCGACTGTTTCCTCGGGTAGATTGAACCGAATTGTCCGAGGATAAGGCGACCGGCTTTGCGCTGTTCCTTGAGGGCCTGGGCAACCGAACCTGATCTGAGCGATAACGGCAGGGCGAGGTTCGGCGGAATGGGGACGACATCCCGCTTGCGGGTTGCAAGGGCCGACAGGGGACTTATCGAAAATTCATCGGCCACTTCGGGCGCCGAAAACAGGATATGGGTTGCAAGGAGCACGACAGGGACAAGGACAAGCCTGCGCTTCCAGTCCAGCGCATCCCACTCGTGCAGCACGACGACGAGATCCTTCCGCCGAAGGCGGGTTGTCAACGCGACGGAAACAGGTTCCGCAAGTTTCCGTTTCCAGGCCACCACAGGGAAATTGAGGATCGCCGCATCGGCGTCGTCAAGGGCTGAGACGAGCGTGCGGATCTTGCCGTCGAGAAGGTGCGTACGGCCCCTAATTCCCAGTCTTGACGCTGTCTGGCGGGCAAACTCCTCGACGCCGCACGTCTGAACAGCGTCAGAGACAAGTGCAAGATAGCGACGCTTGGACATTTCGGACTTTCTGCGCGGTGGTCGACGGGGAAACACGTTGATACCGCTTTTTCGTAAAGGCCAACTTACGATTTTGGCTTCGAAAACATGAGTGTGTACGCCAGTCCCGTCACCAGTAACGGCGGTTAACTATAGCGCGAGGTTTTGCTGCGGTTGCTCGGTAAAAGCGCTAATTGAGAGGCTTGTTCTTGACCGTTGCCGGTTTTCGAAGGTGCTTGAATGGCTAGGCATGGCGGTGCGTCGGCGCCTCTCAGTTACTCGATGGTGGATTGGCCGACAAATCGGCTCGGAGCCCTTCCGATCGTGCGGGCAGGGATGGACGACTCCGCGGACGCGTTCATCAGGCTGGCTCTGGAACGGCGAGGTATTGGCGGGCGTCCTTTTTATTCGACATCCGCCAATGGTCAGGTGATCGCCCTTTGCGAGCAGGATGCCGATTTTCGCTCGTTGACCCGCCAGGCCGACCAGATCCACGCCGACGGGATGTCGGTTGTGCTGTTTTCAAAGCTGTCCTCGACTGAGCCGCTGCCGGAGCGCGTCGCGACCACCGATCTCATCCATGCGGTAGCGGCACGCGCCGCCAAGACGGATGTCAGTTTCTATTTTCTGGGCGCCACCGAAGAGGTGAATGCGCGGGCGGTCGAAAATCTGACGAGGGCCTATCCGGGACTTCGGTTTGCCGGACGGCGCAATGGCTACTTTGATCGCGCCGAGGAAGACGCCGTCATCGAAGCGATCAACGCAGCCGCGCCCGACATTCTTTGGATAGGCTTTGGCGTTCCACTTGAGCAGCAGTTCGTCGTCCGCAACATCGAGCGGCTGCACAATGTCGGACTGATCAAGACGGCAGGCGGTCTTTTCGACTTTCTGGCCGGGAGCAAGAGCCGTGCGCCGCATTGGATGCAGGCGCTCGGCCTCGAATGGCTCTATCGCATGATCCTTGAACCCCGGCGCCTCGCGGTGCGCTACCTCACCAGCAATCCGGTTGCCATCTATGCCATGCTGCGAGCCGTTGCCAGGCGCAGCCATTGACGGAAGATCCGATCATGAAACCCTCGATATCGCTCATCACGCCGAGCCATCGTGGCGATCGCGACAGATGCCGGCTGCTGTGTGACTCGATCGACCGCTATGTCACCGGTTACGACACCCACTACATCGTAGTGGGGGACGAGGATGCCGACGCGTTCGCCGGGTTCGAAGGCGAAAAGCGCCACGTTGTTGTTTCGTCCAGCCTGTTGCCGCCTCTGTGGTCCCTTCCGAAATGGCGTGGCCGGCACTACTGGTGGGCCCCATACATGCGCCTTCCGGTTTATGGCTGGCATTTGCAACAGTTGCGCAAGATCGCCATGACCCTCGCGCAGCGAAGCGATCGGGTCATGTGCATCGATTCCGACAACTGTTTCTGCAAACCCTTCGACGTTGGGGCCTTGGCGCAGCAGCCGAAAGTCGCTCATTTCGTGGCGTCCGGTGACGTCAATTCATCACGACCAAGGCATGTCCGCTGGTGGCACAATGCCCATCGGCTGCTCGGCCTGACGCCACCCGCCCTGCCAGGCGACGATTTCATCAGCCAGATGGTGCTCTGGGAGCGGCGAACCGTCGATATCATGACGAAACGCGTCGAAGCGGCGAGCGGCCTTCCCTGGTGGCAGGCGCTCGCTCGCGTCAGGCATTTTTCGGAGTACCTGCTCTATGGTGTTGCCGTCGCAAACGACGAAGAGCTGGCCAACCGGCACATGCGTGTTTCGCAGAGCCCGTGTCTGACCTACTGGGAAGGACCGGCGCTCGACCAGGCGGGCCTCTCCGCGCTCATCCGGCAAATGACGCCCGAACAGACGACGATTGCCGTCCAATCGCATACGCGAACACCGATCGACGTGATCCGCCAAATTGCGCTTGGCACGGCGGCCTAATTGCTGGCGCGATAGGGCGTCGGAAGGAAGCCGAGAGTGGCGAGCGTTCGACCGATCGACACCAAAAGCGGATGGCTTGCCGGTAGCAGCCGTCGGGTCCTGACGAGCAGCGCCAGCGAGCGCATCGCACCTGCTCCGAGACTGAGCGCATTCTTTGCGATCACTCTTCCGGCTGATCCGCTATGCATCCGATCGATGACGTAGTTGATGCTACCCGTTCGCAAGGATCGGGTCATCAGGAAGCGGGCCGAAACCCGTTCCTCGGGAACGAATTCCCGGATCACCGCCTCCGCGCACCACCAGCTCTTGTAGCCTGCCCGTCGGCACCTCGTGAAAAACTCCATGTCTCCGCCGCCGAGAAAGTTGAAGCGCACGTCAAACAGCGGCGAGGGGAGACCTTCGAATACATGCCGGCGGATGAGGCAGTTTCCTGAGCCGTGGATCTGGTCGATCTGGCGCGTCGTGCCCTCGATCGAACCGAAAAGAAGATGCCGTTTGACGGCGTCGGTCACGGGCACCTCGAACTGCCGCACCACCGGTCCGCCAACGATATCGGCCTTCTCGCGCCTTGCCGTGCCGACGATCGCCGCAAGCCAGCCTTCGAGGGCGATCTCGTCGTCGTCGATCATCAGCAGGAACTCGGCGCCGGGAAATGCGTCCATGGCTTCGCCGAACGCGCGGTTGATGGCATGACAGTTGCCTTGCCGCTCCTCCGTCAGCACCAGGGATGGTTGGCACTGGCTGGCGAGGAATTCGCGTGCGTAGCGGGCACCCACCGGGTTCGCCGCGTCATTGTCAACGACCACGACGGCAAATGGAAAATCGGTTTCCTGGGCACAGACAGATTGCAGCGTCCGAGCGAGCCAGGCGGGTCGTCGAAATGTTGGGATGCAGACCACGGCCTCTACGGACATCTTGCTTTCCTACATGTTCCAAATCCCCGTCGTATTAAGGACCGTCCAGTCGGCCAGTTCGGGGGAGGTTTCACCTCGCGACGGCGAAGCTTTAGCCGGCTGCGGGATAATCTACAATCAGGGCCTGATCATGAGGTTAACAGGCTCTGTCGAAGCCGCTCTGCCGCCGGCGCCGCGGGAATTGCCGGCAGCGTCGGTATGGGCGCCGCCGTGCTCACGAGACCGGCATTTGCCTGCAGGCGCAGCCCGAAGACGGCAACAAGCATCGTAAACCAGATCGGTCCGCTATTGCCGAAGAACGGGCTTTCGAGGCAGGCGAGAAACAGGGAAAACAACCAGATCCGCAGGAAAAGCCGGGTCAATGCCCGGTCGTTTCTTCCCTTCAAGGCGCGTGTGGCGTGTCCGATCGGCAGGATGACAAGCCAGACAAACACCATCGCCAGTGCCGGTATTCCGCCATTGATCAGCTGTTCGACATAGCCGTTATGAGAATTGGCCGCGGTCACGGCCCATGTCGCCATCGCCTGGCCGCTGTTGAACAAGGCTTCGGTCTGCCAGAACGACTGGAAACCATAGCCGATGATGGGCCGCGCGGCGATTGCCGACAACGCCAGGCGCCAGATCGAACCACGATCCGTAAACGTCGGATCGATCCCGGCAGAGGCGAGCAAAGTGCTGAACGACGTCGATACGGCTGCCGTCAACAGCATGAGGTTCAGGCCAATGAGGCCAGCAAGCAGCATGGCGGCGCCGGCCTTCGGCCAACGTTCGAATGTCCAGGCAAGAACAAGGATTGCCGGCAGCATTGCTGCAGAGGTCTTTCCGCCGGCGTGGAGCACGAAGAACGCCGCCGAAAGGGTCATCAGCAGACCAAGCCTGATGTGCCCGGCCTTTCTCGCATAGAGACCGAAGAAAACGGCATAGACCATGGCGGCAGCAGCAACGTTCTTGTGGCCGAAGTGACCGCGCCAGTCGCCCGCAAGCGATTGCTCGAGGGCGTCGGTGGCCTGGTGGATCGCAAGGTGCGGCAGGGCGATGACGCCGAGATAGGAAAGAGCGATCGCGAAACCCAGGCCGATCGACATCAGTCCTGCGAACTGCTGGCCATCGCGCGGAATGAGAAGCATGGCATTGGCGCACAGGCAGACCAGTATCGCAAAGATAATGCGGCGGTAGGCTGCGGCCGGATCACCGGCAAACAGGCCCGTAAACAGCATCCAGACAAGCAGACAGGCCAGCAGGCCATGTGGGCGCAACAACAGTTGGCGGGCCGGGTTTCGCAGGACCGTAACCAGTACCACACCCGACATGGCGACGACGATCAACTGGTTGAAGACGTTCGAACTCGCGCCATAGGGCGTGGAGAGGCTGGTGGCATTCGGGTCGGGAAAGGGGTTCAGGCCGATCCAGAAGTAGCCGAGGATCAGGAGAAACAGGAAGGCGGTGAAGCCGCGGCCGTCTCGGCTCGACACGGCCCCGACGACCTTAGTCATGGGTCTTGGCCTCGCTGTCAATCAGCCGTCGATAGTCGCGCCAAAAACCGGAGAGAAGGGCTGCGAAAATCCCAAGTCCGAGGCCGAGGATGCCGCCCGCACCTGACAGCACGTAGCCACGCGGCGGAAAGCTTCGCGCTGTCGGCACAACGGCGGGGGAGACGATCCGGACGTTGGTCGTGTCGATCTGCTGGCGCTCGGCGGCTTCGCCGGCCCTTGCCATGAAAGCCTCGTAGACCGTTGCCTTGGCGCGTGCCTCGCGTTCGAGTTCGCGCAGATGAATTTGCGCTGCCGTATCCTGGAAGACGGATGTCTTCATCTGGTTGGCTTCCGAATTGAGTGCGTCAAGGGCCGACTTCGCCTGATCAAGCTCTGCCTTCGCCGATTGCACGATCCGTGCGGTCTCCGCATCGATCTGGCCCTCCAGCGCGCGAAGCTGCGGCTGAAGCGTGACGATCATCGGATGCTTTGGTCCAAGGATCGCCGATTGCGACGTCGCCCGTTGGCGCAACGTCGAATATTGGGTTCGCAGCATCGTCATCGTTTCCGATTGCAGGGCAGATGCGTTCAGGCGGTTCTTCGGATTGGTCGATACGAGCTCGTTGTAGCGTGATTGCGCCTGGATGAGACGCGCCTTGGCATCGATGAGCTGGGTGTTCGTCTGGTTCGACATGAGGGTGCTGACCAGTTCGCCGGAGCTCGACTGCAAGCCCTGTTCCCGCTTGAACACCTCGACGGCAGCCTCTGCCTTGGCAACCTCCGCCTTCAGGTCGCCGAGGCGCGCAAACAGCGAACTGGCTGCCCGTCCAGCGCCTTCCGACTCCGCCCTGGCAAGTTCTTCCTGGAACGCCGACGCGATCGCGTTGGTGATTGTGACCGACTTGGCAGCATCCTGCGTCCACACGGCGACGTTAACGATGAAGGATCGTTCGTCGCGGCGGGCCGTGACGCGCTTGGCGAGCGTGCGAAGCGCGTCGGAGCCCGGATCCTTCGATGTCTGAGACGCGAATTCCGGATCCGAGGTGAGCTTCAGGTCACCAACCACGCGGTTCAACACGTTGCCAGAGGTCAGGACGCGCAATTTGCTCTCGACATCCAGGAGCTGGGTGTCCCTCTGGATGCTCTCGGAAAAGATGTCGTCGGCAACGACGCGAAGGTTCGACGGGTCGACCAGGAGGTCGATGCCGGCGGTATAGCGCGGCTTGACGACGAAGACGACGGCATACCCTGCAACCGCCCCGAGGAGCGCACAAGAGATGATGAGAATGACGCCTTTCCTGAGCCAGGTTAGGATACGCGTCAGATCGAACTGAAGGAGTTCCTGGACCACGGCCAGACGGCCCTGCAGCGGCGCCGGTTCGACCAGGGTCAGGCCTGGACGGGCTTGTCCGACACGCCCCTCCTGGCGTGTCGTCCAGCCGCGCGTGCTGATGACCGGAGTCTGATGTCTGGTAGCGGCTTCGTACATGGCGGCGAGATCTGAGTGACACGGCGCGAAATAACGCGAAATATACGGTCAAAAGACCTGATTTTCCTTAACTATCCATTAATGGCGATTTCATTTGTTGCGTGCGCGCGACACAGGCGTTCGATAAAAGCCGGACTCTCAAGGCTTGGCTGGCGCGCCCGGCCGAACCCTGTCTCATTTGAAGACAAATCGAAGGATGTTGATCAATGCGCAGGCGGGATTTCGTTCTCGGTGCCCTGGGTGCTGGCCTGGCGTCAACGGGCGCCTTCGATAGCCTCGTTCGAAACGACATCACCGCGCAGGCGGCATTCGCCAGAGGCGGCATTCCCTACGGCGCGGCGGTGCGCACGGACCTCCTCGACACGGAGTTCGACTACAAGGAAGCCATTATCGATCACTGTCAGATCGTGGTCGGTGAAGGCGGCCTCAAATGGATCGATCTGCGTCCGAGCCAGGAGCAGTTCGTTTTCGAGCAGCCCGATCGCCTGATCGACTTCGCCAACCGCAACGGGATGCAGATGCGGGGGCATACGCTTGCTTGGTATGGCGCCATGCCGGACTGGACGAAAACCATTGCCAGTGCGGCAGAAGCCGAACGCGAGCTCGTCCATCACATCACGACCGTCGTCGGACGCTATCGGGGACGGATCCCCAGCTGGGACGTCGTAAACGAGGCGATTGCCGAAACGCCGATGCGCGGCTCTGTCATACGCAATTCAATCTGGCAGGAACGTCTTGGCCCACGCTATATCGAGATTGCCCTTCGGACCGCGGCCGCGGTCGACCCCTCGGCCCAGCTCGTCATCAACGACTACAACGTCGAAAACCCGACACCCCAGTGCCGCGACCGGCGCAAGGCCTTGCTCGATCTCCTGCGCAGCCTGAAGGATCGTGATGTTCCGTTCCATGCTGTCGGAATACAGGGGCACCTGCCCGGAGACCTGGAGATCGACAGGGAAGGACTGTCGAGGTTCGTGGAAGACGTGAAGGGAATGCAGCTCGATGTTCTCGTCACCGAGCTCGACGTCATCGACGACAAGCTGCCCCCCAACGAGTACGACCGCGACCGGATCGTGGCCAGGCGTGCGGGTGATTTCCTCGCTGCAATCGACGAGGCTGCGCGTCCGAGCGCCGTCCTCACCTGGGGGATTACGGATCGCTATACCTGGGTGCCGATGTGGTTCAAGCGATCGGACGGCAAGCCGAACCGGCCGCTGCCGCTTGATGCCTCGTGCCGACCGAAGGCGTTGATGAAAGTGATCGACGAGTTCACGCGCGCGGCTGAATGATGTTTCGCCAGATTTCGACCTATATGATCGCGAATGCCGTATCCGCAGCCTTCGGCTTCGTTTCGGTCGTGCTGTTCACGCGTATGCTCAGCCCGCATGAATATGGGATCTATGTCGTCGGAACGGGCGTCGCCGGTGTAATCTCGACGCTGCTCTTCGGCTGGATAAAATTCTCGGTACTGCGTTTCGAATCCGAAGGCGGAAGGAAGGATGTCCGCACAACCGCGCTCTATGCCTATGGCGGGCTCATGCTGGTCAGCCCGCTGGTCGTTGCCGTGACGTGGCTGATCGCCGAGAATTCATCGACCTATGTCGTGCCCGCCGTGTTCGTCGCGTTCATGGTGGGGCTTTTCGAATTCGTCCAGGAGATCTTCAGATCACGCCAGCAGACGGGAGCCTACATGTGGTCCGTCATTCTGCGCGCGGTGCTGACCGTCATATTCTCGGCTGGTCTTGTGATGCTGTTTGGCATGGGAGGGCAGGGCCTGCTCGTCAGCGTCGCCTGCTCCTACCTCGCAACACTCCTCGTCTACGCGCCGGGCGTCTGGCGTCGGCCTCGCCATCCCTTCGATGTCGATCTGCTGAAGGATATGCTGCGCTTCGGGATTCCGATGACGGCGTCGTCCTTCGTCTTCGTCCTCCACACCGTCCTCGACCGCATGATCATCGTGACCTACATGGGCGAGACGGCCGCCGGTGTCTATGGCGCTGCTGCCGATCTGGTGCGTCAGATCATCCTGTTTCCAGGCGTCGCGATCGGATCTGCCACGATCCCTGTGGCGATCCGGCTGTTGACGCAGGACGGCCGCGAGGCCACCAACCGGCATCTGACGGAAACAGCCGAGATGCTTCTGGCCGTGCTGATGCCGATGGTCGTCGGGCTGGCGCTGGTGGCGCCAGGGTTCGCCTCCTTGATCCTTGGGCCAGAGTTTCGGGACGCTGCCGCGATGCTGATGCCAATCCTGGTCTTTGCCTGGCTGTTCCGATCGATCTCCTATCAGTTCGTTCACGTCAGTTTCCAGCTGGCAAAGAAGCCGGGGCTGATGGGTGTCCAGGGCTTGATCATCCTGGCGATCAACGTTGCCGCCATGTTTGTCCTTGTCCCGCGGTTCCAATTGGTCGGGGCGGCTTACGCGCTGTTGATTGCCGAGATAGGCGGCGCGATCGCGGGCTATTTCCTGTCCTATCGGGCTCACCGCTTGCCATTCGAGCTCAGACCGATCCTCAAGGTCAGCCTCGCGACCGCAACGATGGCCGTGCCGACCGTCATCGTCGGGCGGCACCCGACCGGTAATGTGGTGCTTGACCTCGCAGCGCCAATCATCACCGGCGTCGTCGTCTATACGCTTGCCGGCATTGCACTCAATCTCGCCGGCGTCCGCGTCGCATTGACGAAGCGGCTGCGACTTGCCTGAGGACGAACACGTTTGCGTGATTGGCGGCAATGCAAGGGAAGAGGCGCACTCCGTACAGATTCCGCTAATCCTTACCACCTAAGGAAGAAGCCAGGGAAGGACGCACGGCGGGGGCCGGGTTGGGGCATGGGATGACAACAACGATAGAGAATGGCGCGAATTCGGTCACAGGCGCGTGCTGCGCCTCGCGGCCGGTCGCTTTCGGATCAAGCACCGGCCTGTATGCCGAAGCGGATCAGGGCACGCGGCCAAGCGGCGTGGCCGTGCTTTTTCTCAATCCCTGGGGGATGGAGGAGATGTGCACGCGCAGGTTCTACCGGATTCTGGCCGAGCGCCTCTCGGGCATCGGCGTGGCCAGCCTTCGGTTCGATTTTTCGGGCACGGTGAATTCGCTCGACGAAACCGCCGGCGAACGCGGTCTCTCGGTCTGGCAGCAGCAGGTTGCAACGGCCGCGGAAACCCTCCGGGAGCTTTCTGGAGCGCGCAGTCTCGTTTTCCTCGGACAGGGGATCGGTGCGAGCCTCGCCCTTCTATCTGCCGATAAGCGGCCCTCGCCGGACGCCCTTGCCCTCCTGGCGCCTGTGCTGAAGGGGCGGGCCTATCTCCGCGAGCTGTCGCTCTATTCCAGGCTCATCGACGACGGGCTCGGTATCAAGCCCGAGTTGCGGGACAACGCGGCCGGATCGATTGCCGGGATACGCATGCCGCGGGCCGTTGCTGATGACCTCCGGCGCCTGGACCTCACGAAGGTGGAGATCGATGCACCCCCTGATCTGTTCCTTGCCGTTCGCCCCGGTCTCGAAAGTGACGTCACCCTCTGTCATCAGCTGGAAGCGGCTGGATGCCGGCTGCGTGCGACTGATTTTGCCGGTTATGATGCGTTTGTGTCCAATCCCCTCAATCAGGAAATTCCTGACGCCGTGGCCCGGGATCTGATCGATTGGGTCCAGTCTCTTCCCGGCTACCAAAGCGGGCGCCTTTCGGCGAGGACAATGCCGATGCCCGTCGCATCGGTTCGATCAAGGTGCATTCGCGAAACCGCGGTTCGGTTCGGTCCGGACGAGCGGCTCCATGGCATCCTGTGCGAGCCGACAGATTCGTTCGCCGGTGTAACGGCTGTCATTCTGACGACGGCTTATGATCATGCGGCGGGCTGGGGACGGTTCTCGGTCGAGCTTGCGCGCGCGCTCGCAACCGCCGGGGTGGCATCGTTCAGATTTGACAGCGCCGGCGTCGGGGATAGTCCGCCGGTGCCGGGTCGGCGCAGGCAGGTTCTCTATGACGAGGCGCAGGTGGACGATGTCATAATCGCGCGAGACTTTCTCGAGCAGCATGGCCCAGGTGGCAGCACGATCCTGATCGGGCGATGCAGTGGTGCCTACGTCGCGTTTCGTAGCGTCCTTGCCGATCCTCGCTGGGACGCCTGCATCCTCGTCAACCCGGTTGCGTTCCGGTGGCGGTTCAGAGGGCTTCCAAAGACCCTGAAGTCTTACCTCAAGAATGCGCTCGATCGGGAAAGCCTGCTTCGTCTGTGGGCGGGCGATCTCGACCTTCGCGCGGTGACCAGGAACATTTCCGTGCGTCTTGTTGACCGAATGGCGAGCCGGCTGTCGTCGGTTTTTGCGCCAGCCAAGCCACTGACGCAACTGACCCGGCAGGTGCACCGTGATTTCCAGGTTCTTGCCGATCGCAGCATGCCGCTCGCAATCGTCTACACCGAAGGGGACGAGGGCCAGGATATGTTCAGGGTCAATTTTGGCGATGCGGGCGAAAGATTGTCGGCCTATCCCAACGTGGCACTGCACCTCTTTCCCGATGCCGACCATAATCTGACACCGATGCCAGCCCGCGAAAGACTGATCGAGCTGGCCAAGGTTGAGGCGCTCGCGATTAGTGCCGCTTCCCTGAAAAAAAGTATGGCACGAGGCTGAAGGCCTTGGGTATCGATTTGGGATGAGCCGCGCAAGACATCCTGTCCGCGGGAAGCGTTACCTCAGGTTTCAAATATCAGCAGGAAATAGGCCACGAAAAGGACAAGGTGCACGGCCCCCTGCATCAGATGCGTGCGCCCGCTTGCGAAGGTGATGATGCTGAGTGCGAGCGTCAGGATGAGCATGACGGAATCCGTACGGTCCAGACCAAGCACGACAGGGTGCCCGGTCACGTGGCTGATCACCAGCATTGCCGGGACGGTCAATCCTATCGTCGAGAGCACGGACCCCAGGAAAATGTTGACGGATCGCTGCAGGTGATTGGCGACCGATGCCCTGACCGCGCTGATTGCCTCGGGTGTAGCGACGAGGATTGCCATGATCACCCCGCCCAATGCTGCGGGGGCATGCAGCGTCTCGATGAAGTAATCGATCGGCGCGGCAAGTTCCTCGACTAGGAAGACGACGAGTGCCATGTAGGCCACCAGCAGGATGACGGGAAGAAGCAGGCCTCGTTCTTCCGTTTCGACGCGCTCGGGGCGGGCTTCGCCGGTATCGTCGACAAAGAATTCTCTATGGCGTCCGGTCTGCAAGCTCAAAAACACGCTGTAGAGACCGACCGAAATAAAGGCGAGGACTGTCTGCTGGACGAAGGAGTAGGGCGGTCCGCTCGCCGAATGGGTGAAATTCGGCATGATCATGCTGAGCGTGGCCAGTGGCACGATGACACCGAGATAGGCATTGGCGCCCTGGAGGTTGTGATGCTGGTCATGGCGCCGCCAGCCGCCAACCAGCAGTGACAGTCCGACCATGCCGTTGAGGATGATCATCACGACGGCAAAAAGCGTGTCGCGCACCAGGGTCGGGTTGTTTTCGCCATGTTGCATCACCGCCGTGATCGCCATGACTTCGATGGATGTGATCGCAAGCGTCAGGATGAGGGTCCCGTAGGGCTCACCCAGGCGTTCTGCGAGATCGTCGGCATGGCGAACGACCGACAATGCGCAGCCGAGGACGACTGAAAACAGCCATGCAAAAATGATGAACAGCCACACGGGATTGGAAAGCAGAGCGAAGATCGATTGACCTGAAATCAGGAACACGACGCTCGTCAGAAGACCGAACGCAAGGAGCCGTTCACGGCGTATCGACGCCAGCCCTCTGCGTTGCTGCATGGCTGCTTCCCGATTCATCCTTCCGCCCTCGTTATGCCGGCAAGTATACGCCACAAGCCGACGGCTCCGTCCACTCCCATCGTTAGTGGAAATGGCGTAGCCGTGACCTTAAAGCCATGCGATCTCTCGACCGTCATCGTGGCTCGCGAGCGATTTTGCCAACGGGGAGGCTCAGTCGCTATCCCGTCTGGACAAATTTTTGCACTGCACTATGATCCGCGGACCAGCTGCAAACGCTTAGAGGTCCGGAATGGATGCCGCCAATGCGCTTGATGCCAGGACGCCCAATATTTCCGACAACCATTTACAGACGCTCTTCGCGGCGATGGAACGCGACGGTTTTTGCTGCATTCCAGATTTCGTGGACGCAGCAAGCCTCTCGACCATGCAGGCTTTTGTGGCTTCGTCAGTAACCGGGTCAAAGCACGAATATGTCGCATTTCAAGGAAGCGAAGCAGTCAGGGGATCGGGACTGGATGAACTGGCACAGTCAGGCCGGTTTCAGTCGATCTTCAGACGTCTTTACGAGGCGAGCCGAGGAAGGCCGGCCCCTCCGGTCGAATTCCATCAGGTGTTGCGGTGCCTCACGGGAAAAGGCATGGCCGAGCACTCCCTCAATTTCCACTATGATTCCTATCTGATAACGGCGTTGATCCCGATCGTAATACCGACGGCAGGCAGGCCCGGCGATCTTTACATGGTCCCGAACAGGCGGCCCGCTCGCGCCAGCTATGTCGGCAACCTCCTCGACAAGATCCTGGTGGACAAGGTCCGCCAGAAGTCCCTGAGAGACCGTGCCGAGAAGGATCCGACGTCCTTCACGCGGATAAGGATGGTCCCCGGATCCCTTTATTTCTTCTGGGGCTATCGCAGCATCCATGCGAACGAGCCTTGCGATCCCGGAACAGTCAGGGCAACCGCGCTCTACCATTATTTCGATCCACATGCCGAAAGCGCGTTGAAGGCACGGCTCAGACATTGACCGCAATGATCAGCGCGTGGCGACCGCCGACAGTGACAGCGCTGTCACCGTACCCCGAGAGCTTGCGAGCCACGCCCCACGACGGTTCGACCAACACCGGCGGTGACCGGCGAGCGTTGTTTTTCGCTTCCGCCAGGGGCCGCATTGTGACGTCAAAATCGCTTGCCGGCGATCTTGTGAGCTTGTTGCGCTCGGCTGGCCTCCTATGTGCTTGATGAGAAGAGACATGTAGAGGTCACCGGGTTGCGCGGGCGGCCCTGGCCGAAACGGGAGGAACCATGCAGGAGCAGACAGTCGTTCACCGCGAGGCCCACATCCCGGCGCCGCCATCTGCCGTTTTTGCCTTGCTGACCGATCCTGAAAAAATCCTGCGATGGATGGGAACTGAGGCCAAGGTCGAACCACAACCGGGCGGGCTTTACCTCGTCAACGTCACCGGCTCTCGTTTCGCCAGGGGATCGTTTCGGGAGGTGATACCTGTACACCGGCTCGCCTACAGTTTCGGCTGGGATGGAAGCGAGATCGTGCCACCCGGCTCAAGTCTGGTGGAGATCGATCTGATCGAAAAGCCGGACGGGACGCTTTTGAAGTTGACCCATTCAGGGCTGCCCAACGCAGAGCAATGCGCCGGCCATTCGGAAGGCTGGGAGCACTATCTGGGACGGCTTGCAGAATGTGCAGCTGGGCGCACACTGGATCCGGATCCCTGGAGAGGCCGGGTTTGATGGCCGCAAACAGGAGGGCCGTCTACGCTAAATGTGGACCTTACCTCGGAGCGAACGATGGTCTCGCCATGACGGCATGAAGATATGGAGCTTTCACCCTCCCTCACATGGCTTCTCGATGAGGCTGGCTCTGCGCCAAGTCCCGAGTGGTTCCTCGCGGAACTGGGTCGCAGGCTTCTTCTCGATGGCATGCCGATTGCGGGTGGCGCACTGACCCTTGCTGCGCCACACCCGATCATCACGCGTCGCACCTGGCTCTGGCGTGCCGAAACGGGAGAGGTCATCGAGGCTCTCAGCTTTTCCAACACCTTGTTGGGGGAGGCCGACGGTCAGTGGCTTTTGGGACTGGGACCAGTTGAGGAAAGCATTGTCGGCAAACCTCCAGGCAACGCTACCCTTGGATGGGCGGGAGCCCGGCCGTTTGCCGACAGCGAGGGCCTCTGCCTGAAGGACGTGGCCCGGTTCGCCGCACCGTCCGTCGCTGCGTTGTCAGCGAGGGCAGGGCTGACGGCCCTTCTCGAAGCTTATCTTGGCCGCAGAAGTGCTGCGCGCGTACAGGCCGGAGCGATGACCCGTGGCGTCGGCGAAACGATACAGGCTGCCTTGCTGTGTGCGGATCTGCGCGACTTCACCGCTCTTTCCGAGGCAACAGAGCCTGCCGTGATGATCGCGATGCTCGACGCGTGGTTCGACCGGATTGCCGGTGCGGTGCATGCGTTTGGCGGCGAGGTGCTGAAATTCATGGGCGATGGTGTGCTCGCAATCTTTCCCGTTACCAGCACGCCGCGATCCGCGTGCGAAGCGGCACTGCGCGCTGTCTCCTCGGCCCGCGCCGGCATGGCTCACCTCGATTCCTTGCGTCAGGATAAGGGGGCACCAGCGCTTCCATTCGGAATTGCCGTGCATTTCGGGGAGATCCTTTGGGGCAATGTCGGCGCTGCGGATAGGCTCGATTTTACGGCGATCGGGCCAGCAGTGAACCTTGTCAGTCGACTTGAAGGACTATGCAAACCCTTGGGACACAGTGTCCTGGTTTCAGGAGCTGTGGCCGCCGAGGTGGTGATGCCCCTCGTCGCTGCCGGAGAGCACCAGCTACGGGGGATAGCCAAGCCCTGTGCGGTCTTCACGCTGGTCTAGGAATGAAGGGTCGGTGCGGGGCAAGGCACGACCGCGCCACGGGCTCAAGCGCAGAGCGGCCTTGGTCCTTCGCACGACCGGAAATCAGAACCAGACGTCGGCGACGGTACGGGCGTCCGGTGGGAGATCCTCGAAGCTGTGGAGCCCGTCGAACCTTTGCAGCCGGATTCCGGCAACATCATCGGGCTCGGCCAGGCGAAGGTTGACAGCGATCCTGGTGCGTCCATCGCCACCAGGCTGCAGCGCGCGCCAGCTCACGAGATTTCCGCAGCGACTGCAGAAGTTGAATGAGAGCGAGCGTGAACCGCAGGTATAGGCCGTCAGCGCTCCGGAAGTGTCTGCGACTGTAATTCCCTCACCGTCATAGTCGTATGCCCAAAGCACGCCATAGCGACGGCAGAGCGTGCAGTTGCAAATCGTGGCGTCAGGAATTGCACCACGGAATTCCCAGTGGACCGCTCCGCAGTGACACGACCCGCGGGTAGTCGGGCCCGATGCGAGGTTATCGGTGGGCGTTGCCATAGACGTTCTCCCGAGGGCTTGCCTCGAGATCTAACGCAGGTCGTTCAAAAAAATAGGGGCGCAAGCCTCGCTTGCACGTCGTCGGCTGCCTGTCGCTACGGCATCAACGCCTTCACTTGACGGCAGCGTCACCAGTTCCCCGGCCGAGAAGCGTGCCGACAACAAGAACGATGTCCTGCCAGAACCCGGCCTTCCTGATATAGCGGGCGTCGGCCTGCGCGAGTGCCTCTGGCGTCGACATGTCTATCCCTTGGAGCTGGGCGAGGCCGGTTATGCCGGGGCGCACGGAAAAGACGCGGTATTTGCGGCGCGCAGCAATGACCTCACCTTGGGTCGGCAGGCAAGGCCTCGGACCGACGAGGCTCATTTCGCCCTTGAGCACATTGATGAGCTGCGGCAATTCGTCAAGCTTGTAGGCCCTCAACCTTCTGCCGAGCGGCGTGATCCACGAAACCGGCGCGTCGTGGGAGCCGACATTAGGCGTCCCCGCCGCCATGGTCCGGAACTTGATGCATATAAATGGCATCTCATAGCGCCCCACGCGCTCCTGGCGAAAAAGCGCCCCGCCCGGAGATGATCGGCGCACAAGGATTACAAGAACCAGGAAGACCGGTGACAGGAGGATCAGTCCGAACGATGCCGCGCAAATATCGAACAGCCGCTTCAAGAGTCGGTTAAAGCCGTGGAGCATGAAAAATTGCATTCCCGTCAAAGTTGCTGACCCGAAACGCTTAGAAACAGCGCTTCAGCGCTTGCCCCATATCAAAAGGGGGCGTCCAATCCAAGAGCGTGCGCGTCGGCGTAATGTCAACTTCCAGCCAGTCGGTCAGGCGCGACAAGAGTTCCGTCTTGCCGGCAATCGCTGCCAGGCTCCGCAAGGCGAGCGTAGGACAAGGCAGCAGGCGTGCCGGGCATCCCGTTGCGGCAGCAAGGCGCCTGACAAGTTCCGGCGTCGAGACTGCCTCGTCGTCACCCGCCAGCAGGGTCTGTCCTGCGGCGGCCGGATGCAGCGCCGCTGTCAGGATGAGGTCGGACAGGTTTTCCACATAGACCATCGATCGGCGATTGCGGATCGACCCAAGGGGCAGGGGTATCCCGCTTTTGACGAGCTTGGTCAGGGCGCGAAAACTGCCACCAACGTCGCGGCCATAGACCAAAGGCGCACGGATGATGACGATCTCCATGCCCGACGAACCGGACAGCTCGATCAGGCTTCTTTCGGCCTCGAGCTTGGAGACCGCGTAGCCGCTCACCGGGTTCGGTACGTCATCCTGCCTGAAGGGATGGCCTTCAGCGGTTCGTTCGCCGTGGACCTTGATCGTGCTCAGAAAGACGAAGCGCCTGACGCCGGACGCGGCAGCCTGTCGGGCAAAATTGACGGTTCCCTCGACATTGACGGTCCGAAGGAGCGCGCGATCCTCCCCGGATCCGGCCACGACATTCTGGTTGGTGGAGGCAAGATGAATGACGATCTCGATGCCTGAGAGCGCTGCGCTCCAGTCGGTGGCGCCGTTGATATCGCCGACGGGGCTGTACCCATGCCGATTGGAACGGCTTGCCGCCCTGAAGGCAGTGCCGCGCGTGCACAATTCCTGTTGCAGATCCTGACCGACGAAACCGGTCGCACCGGTGACGAGCAGCATCGTCAGCTCCTGGCCGGGGGTCGGGTGGCGCCGAGATCGGCGCAGGATAGCGTCATGATGCCAATCCCTGGCGGAGCGACACCAGGTCGACGACGACATCGAACGGACGGTAGTCCTGGACGAGTTCGCTTAAGACCCGCCGCAAGCCGTCGGCATCTCCCTCCTCGGCGACCGAGCTCAATTGCTCCAGCTTCGGTGTCAGCGTCTTCCATGCGATGAAGCGCTCCCGCGCCCGCATGATCTTGGCGTGTGCCGTCGGCTGGGGATCGTCACCGATCAGCAGTTCCTCGTAGAGCTTTTCGCCCGGGCGCAGGCCGGTCGTCACAATGCTGATGTCGCCTGACGGATTCCGCTCATCCTGGAGGGTCAGGCCTGACAGTTCGACCATGCGCCTTGCGAGATCGATGATTTTGACCGGCTCGCCCATGTCGAGGACGAAGACATCGCCTCCCTTGGCCATTGTACCGGCCTGGATCACGAGTTCGGTCGCTTCCGGAATAGTCATGAAGAAGCGCGTGATCTCGGGATGCGTCAGGGTAATCGGCCCGCCTTGCCTGATCTGCTGGCGAAACAGCGGAACGACCGAACCGGATGATCCGAGCACATTGCCAAAGCGGACCATCGTCAGGATGGTCGACGCGCCCTCGGCTGCCAGTCCCTGGAGAGCCATCTCCGCAAGCCGTTTGGTGGCGCCCATGATGTTTGTCGGCCTGACAGCCTTGTCCGTGCTGATCAGGATAAATCGTTCGACACCTGCGTCGATCGCTGCCCTGGCAACCGTGACCGTGCCGAACACATTCGTCTTCACGCCCTCGACCGGGTTCTTCTCGACCAGCGGCACATGCTTGTAGGCTGCGGCGTGATAGACGATATCGGGCTTCCAGGTCGCCATGATCCTGCGAATGCGCTGTTCATCGGACACGCTGGCAAGAAGAGGCACGATCTGGACAGCGCCATCCGGATTCTCGTCCAGCAACTCGTTTTCGAGGGCGTAGAGACCATATTCGTTCTGGTCGAGAACGAGGAGCGTGGCTGGCTTCAGCCTAGCGAGACCCCGGCACAGCTCGCTGCCGATCGAACCTGCCGCACCCGTCACCAGAACCACCCGGCCGCGAATGTTTCGCTCCAGGAGAGCCGCATCCGGCTTGACCGGTGTTCGGCCGAGCAGATCCTCGATATCCAGTTCCTGCAGGTCGGTGAATTCCGCTTGGCCGCCCGCAAGCGCGTTCAGATCCGGAACTGTGCGCACGGCAACGCGGGCTCCGCGAAGTTTCTCGAGAATTTCATTGCGGCGTGAGCGATCGATCTTCGGAAGAGCAAGCAGGATCGTGCGGACGTTCAGCCGCGAGCTGAGCTCCACGATCTTCTCGGGATCATAGACCATCGCACCGCCGATCAGGCTGCCGTGCAGGCTCCTGTCGTCGTCGAGATAGCCGACGACCTTGAAATCGGCGCTGCCGCTGAGCGCGCCGGCAACTTGCCTGCCGCCGGATCCGGCACCATAGATCAGCATGTTCGTCTGCTTGTTCTGCCGCAGGATCCGCTTGTAGGCCTCGCTGAAGAAATAGCGTGCCATGAACCGGGTCAGGCCAATAGCCAGCAACAGCAGCAGTGGCTGCATGATCCCGATCGTGCGCGGTATCCCGGGAAAGCTGATGGCCGTGAACACGGCCATGAAGGCCAGGCCATAAATCGTGATCGCCTTGATGACAGTAATAAAGGCCGACCAGCCGAGAAAACGGAAGATCGCCCGGTAGAGACCCATTGTAATGAAGATCGGCAGGGCGATCACAAGCGATACGGGGATCGTCAGCAGTTGCAGGCCAGTAAGGGTCACCCAGTCGTTGAGACGAAAGCAGAAGGCAAGCCAGATCGTCAGGATGCACAGGCAGCAATCGACCAACACCGCCAATGCGCGCTTTGTTGGCCTGGGTAAGTCGAGAATGCTCTGGACGTATTTGTCGGAAACCGCCCGCATCCGATCTAGCCCCCGACCGGCTGCGGCATCGACGAGCCGCCAGAAAGCGAGGCCCCGTTACGTCGATCGGCAATGGAGGCCGAACGAAGCTTCATCGAGCAGGCAAAACATATGGCCCCGAAAAGCAGCGCGTAGGATTCTCCGATCGCAAGTCGGTTGTTGGAATTGCTGAGAATCGTGGTGGCAAAGTAGATCGCGAACGTCAGATGGCAGGCAAACGCGCTCCTGCTGACGATGCCGGCCGCGCAAGCCCGATAGACACGGTAAAGGCCTGAAAGGACGATCACCGCCAGAATGGCAAGACCAACGAAACCATAGCGGATGAGGATCTCGAGATATCCATTGTGCATTAGCGTGTAGGTGACACCGCGGTACGGCGTGGTCTGCCAGATCGCCAGCCAACCATTGCCGCTGCCGAAGACCGGTGCGACAGATATGACGTCGATCGCGTTGGCCCAGAGCTGCAGTCGCTCATCCAGGGATGGCGGCGTATCCGGGGAAGCGATCGCGTCCTGCATGACGTGTTCGACGGAAACGCCGCTTTCTACCCGACTGGCGATACCCATGACGGACTCGAACGTGGCGGCTCCGAAATGCGCGACATTGCCACGAACCTCATAGGCGCCCCATGATAATACCAGGAGCCCGGCGATCGCGGCCAGCAAGACGGTCTTGCGCCTGAGGTAGAACAATGTTGTACCAAGCATAAGCCCAAGGGCTGGAAGCAGGGCAACCCACACTCCCTTGGACTTGGCGCCATAGACGTTGAGGATCGCAAGTCCGATCACGGCCACGGCAATCGCCAAGACGATCGACTTGGTCCGCGCCGAGCTTCCGATTTCCCATTGGTGCAGGGCCCAGTAGAAGGCTCCGATGAAGAGAAAGCCACATCCGACCGCGCCGTGGATCGAATTATGGTGGAAGGCGGGTGAGATCCGCTCTCCGGAAAGCAGCATGGAGAAGGGTGTCGATATGATCAGCACGACCAGTACGGTGCAGAAGAATGCTAGGAGGATCGGCCTGACCAAGTGCCAGCTTGCATTGAGCGCCATGCCCATCGCGGGAAAGAAGATCGCGAAGGCGTAGAGCCACTCGGACGCGCCCTTTTCATGGTCAACGATCAACCCGAAGAGAAACCTTACCAACGCGAAAGCGCCCCAGGCGACGCAGAGGATCGCCAGCCAGTCGCCTGAATTGGCGCGGATGGGCGCCCTGCGATAGGCGAGGGTCAAGCCCAGGAGGAGAAGGGCAGCGTAGCGATAGAAATCACTTTCTATCACGGTCACCGACATCATTCCGAGCCAGAGAATGGCGAGAACGACGTCAAGGCCTGTCGACTTCACCTGGGTGACGGATATGGGCATTGTCATGATAGTGCATACCGTATTCGGCGCGCATACTCGAGCATACGAAGCAAATGCGTTCCGATCTTGCGGACGCCTCGCAACTTGACGGCACGGTATTCAGCCCTGTTGGCGATCTGGCTCACGGTGGAGCGCTCGGAGAGTTCAACGATATTGCGCCGGACGGTGTAGATGCTGACGCCTGTCTTCCATCCGCGCTCGAGGGTCATGTCGTAGGGAAATTCGATGTCGTTGGCGCTTCGGAGCAGCTTTCGGGCGCCTTCGCGCGTGACAAGATAGCAGGCGGCGGAGCCCTGCGGGCCGTGCAGGCAACGCCCGATTTCGTCTCCGTACTCGGAGACAGCGACGGTGCGGCACCATTTTGACCTGTGATTGAGCAACTTGACCACCTCGGCGGACGGAACAGCCTGCAGGATCGCCGCCGCCCTCTGTGTGAAATCCTGCCGCAGTTCCACGTCATCTTCCATGATGATGGCGTTTTCGTAGTCACTCGAAAGAAAAGCCTGCAGTGCCCTCATGTGGGCACGATAACAGCCATATTCGCCGGGAAGCATCTGCCGCCCGTTCCGGCGCAGGAACTTCTTCTCGTTGAAGCCGGATCTCTCCACGACAGGAATGGAGCGTCCATCGACGCCGGGGACGCGATCGATCTGAATGCCGGCCAAGGTTGCCTGCGACGACACTTCCGCCCACCGATCGGAGGAGCCGTCCATGTTAATCACGTACGCACCGATCGACCGTTGCAAACGCCTCTGTCCTGTTGCCGTAGTCAGTTCCAGCATCTATTCCGCGTCTTTTTTGGCATGATGCACGATTGACGTATTCCGCGTTTCCGGGAAACCGAGACTCATCATCGTGTCGTCTGCCGTTGATGGCGCCGATCCATAGTATTTCCGACCATTCTTATCTACAACACCTTCTGCGTGTGTGTCCACAATTGTGACGGATCGTGCTCTGGCCGGCGTGGCAGGGATCGAGGATACGTCGGCACCCGCGGCTGCAAGGCGCGCCGCAGTCTCTATCCTCGGATTGGCATGCCATTGCAAGCCCCGATACCATCGCCCTGTAAAGTTTTAGGGCCGCGCGATTAAACTGGCTTTTGTCCACATTGTCGGACCAGACATTTGCTGCTGTCTGTTTATCATCATCTGTCTTGCGCGCGTCTTCGCCTCTGCTAAGCATTCCATGTGAACCGAAAACGGAAACGAAAGAGACCGCACGCATGTTCCTGAGCGATCGACAAACGGAAATAGTCGGGATGGCAAGGTCGGATGGACGCGTGTTCGTGGAGGAGCTCGCGGCACATTTCTCGGTAACCCCGCAAACGATTCGAAAGGATCTCAACGATCTCTGTGACGCACAGATCCTAACCCGTGTCCACGGCGGCGCGACGTTTCCGAGTGGCACCGAGAACGTGAAGTACGAAGCGAGGCGCCAGATTGCAGCGTCGGAAAAACAAGCCATCGGTATTGCCGCGGCCGGGCTCATTCCCAACAACGCCTCGCTTTTCATCAACATCGGGACGACAACAGAGGCGGTTGGCGAAGCGCTGACCAACCACCAGGAACTGATGGTGATCACCAACAACATCAATGTTGCCAATCGGCTGCGACTGTTTCCGACCATCGAGGTCGTGATCGCTGGCGGTGTGGTGCGAGGGTCGGATGGCGGTATCGTTGGAGAGGCGGCGGTCGATTTCATCCGGCAATTCAAGGTTGACTATGCAGTCATCGGGACCTCGGCGATCGATGAGGACGGTGCCCTGCTTGACTACGACTTTCGCGAAGTGAAGGTCGCGCAGGCAATCATCGCCAATGCCCGCCACGTCATTCTTGTGGCTGATTCGACGAAATTCGAGCGCACGGCGCCGGTTCGAATCGCTCAGCTACCGCAGGTGCATACCTTCATCACCGATCGTTGCGTCACCCCCTCTATTCGGCGTCTCTGTCAGGAAAATAGCGTGAAATTGATCGAGACATCGGCAGCTGGTGCATAGAGACTGTCAAATCGGGGTTCATTTGCCGCAGATCCTGGGCTAGCCTCCCGTCATGAGTCTAGAAACCGTCCGCGCGTTTTTCAGCGCCCACGCTCCCGATATAGAAATCATCGAAACGGCCGAGAGTTCATCAACCGTGGCGCTGGCGGCCGAGGCGCATGGGGTCGATCCGGCGCAGATTGCCAAGACGATCTGCCTGCGGGTGGGTGAAGAGACGATGCTCGTTGTGGCCGGCGGCCTGTCGAGGCTTGACAACAGAAAGGTCAAGGACCGGTTCGGCGCCAAGGGCCGGATGCTCGGCCCGGATGAAGTCATGGATGTGACGAGCCATCCGGTCGGTGGGGTCTGCCCGTTCGGGCTCCCGACGAGATTGCCGGTCTACTGCGACATTTCACTCAGGCGATTTGACGTGGTCGTGCCGGCTGCAGGCTCAACCAATTCGGCCGTTCGAATTTCCACCGAACGCCTGGCAGACCTCACCGGCGCGACATGGGTGGATGTCTGCCAATAGACATTGAACCGGCCAAAAGCTTCAAACCGGCCGAGCAATCCCTATATATCCCCCTGACATCAGTTGGTCGTCACGACAGGAGAAGATTTGATGCCCGGTGCCGTTTCGCGTTTTGCCAAGTTCGCGGCGATTGCCGTCCTGACAGGCACTACCGTTTTTGCCTCAATCGGGGATGCTGATGCGCGTCGCGCCGGCGGCTCCGGCTTTGGCAGCCGTGGCACCAGGACGTTCCAGGCGCCGCCGGTGACGAGGACTGCGCCGGCCCCGGCTGCTCCGATCGAGCGGTCGATGACGCCGCGCCCCCAGAACACTGCTCCCTATGCAGGCCAATCGGCCGTCAATACGCAGCGCCCTGGCCTGTTTAACGGCTTCGGCCGGTCGATGATCGGTGGCCTTGTCGCCGGCGGCCTTCTCGGCATGCTGCTCGGCCATGGCTTTGGCGGCGGCTTCGGCTTCCTCGGCATGTTGCTGCAGATCGTGCTGATCGGGATCGCGATTTCCTTTGCCATGCGCTTCTTTGCCAACCGGCGCCAGCCTGCCTATGGCCCGGCCGCGGGTCCGGCCCCTCATAGCCCCATCGCGGCTGGTGGCAACACCTCTTCGTTCCGCATTCCTTCGATCGGCACAGGCGCGGGCGACGGTGGCGGACAGACGAATTCGAAGTCTGGCGACGAGGTCGGTCTTGGGCAGGGCGACCTTGATCGCTTCGAACAATTGCTGACGGAAATTCAGACGGCCTATGGGGCTGAAGACTATGCCACGTTGCGTCGACTGACGACGCCCGAGGCGATGTCCTACCTTGCCGAGGAGCTTGGCGAGAACGCCACGAATGGCGTGCGCAACAAGGTCTCGAGTGTCAAGCTGCTGCAGGGTGATGTCGCCGAAGCCTGGCGCGAGGATGGCGCCGATTACGCAACGCTTGCGATGCGCTACTCCTCGATTGATTCGCTCGTCGAGCGGGGCAGCGGCAAGCTCGTCAGCGGCGATGACAGCCGCCCGACGGAGACGACCGAAATCTGGACATTCCTTCGCAAGGGCGCGGGAGAGTGGAAGCTCGCCGCGATCCAGGGCACGGAGCAGCGTGCCGCCTGAGGGACGAAGCCTCCCTGATCTTGTCTTGTTGGCCAGGGCGGCCCGCCCTGGTCTGGCCCTCAACCCTCCTGGGCTGCGGAGGGTACGACCCAGAGCGGCCGGTCCTCACGTTTGCGAATGGCTGGCGGTGACTGGTCCTCGACGGCAAGGCCATCCTCGAGCTCCTGGACGTCCACTTCGTAGCTGTAGTCGTAGATCATTTCGCAGGCGCGTTCATTGGCCTTGATCTTGGCGTCCGTTTCGCTGATCGCGATCGCTATGGTTTTGATGCGGGCCCGGAGCATCGAGCCCAAAATGTCCGTTGACGGCCGCTTTTCCAACCGCTCAAGATGATGCTCGATGCGTTGGGAGTGACGTTCGAGTTCGCGCTTGCTGAAGCGCGCCTTGCGCATTTCCTCGGAAAGATCCGTGCGCATGCGTGTGAGCGGATCGAATGTCCCCGGCTCGCGCTCGTCGAGGGTCAGCTGGTTGACGAGTTTCTCGATGACCATCAGGGCCTGGAGGTCTACCGGGTCCGCAAGTTCCACGTCATAGCCGGTGTCGTCGAAGACCTTCCTGCGCACCGGGTCCTGCAGAAGCTCGTAGGCCTTCCGTACGCGGCTGAAAGCATCCGGGTCGCCGCCCGAGTCCGGATGGGTCGCTTTGGCGCGCCGGCGGTACGCAGCCTTCACCTGGTCGTCGGTCGCGTCGCGCCGTACACCAAGAATCTCATAAGGATTGGTCACTATCCCTCCGTTGTTGCTCGGACATTGCCGTGACATCCATGAAGGGCATTCATCCCTTGAGGCCTTCTTCTATCATCAGTGGGGCGGAGTTTGGACAAAAAGAATAAACAAAATCGCTTATCCCGATAAAGCAGGCCCGACCGACGCGCATCTGGTGAATAGCCCCCAGGCCGATGGCCGCCTCGCGAAAACATAGGCAGCGGGACCATTTGCGGTCGGACGGCGAATTAAAGCATGCTCGAGCCCGGTGTTAATCGTTATAATGGCGCGGTCCGCGTTGACGCTGTCTGTCAAATCGAGTTTTATCCGCCACCGTTTGCCGGACCGCTCTCGCGACAGGCAAATCTGGAGGAGGTTACATGCGCACTATCCGCACGATCGCAGAGCTGCGGCAATTCCTGCACGGGCATCGACGTGAGGGGCGTTCGATCGGTCTTGTTCCCACGATGGGCTACCTCCATGTCGGGCACATGGAACTGGTCGCGCGTGCGCGCGGTGACAATGCGGTGAGCGTCGTTTCGATATTCGTGAACCCCTTGCAGTTTGGCGCGAACGAGGACCTTGCCAAGTATCCCCGCGATCTGGCGCGTGATTCCAACATGCTCGAAAAAGCCGGTGTCGACGTCCTTTTCGCCCCGGAGGTCAGCGACATGTATCCGCGGGAGATGCTTGCCGTCGTCGATGTTCCGCGGCTTGGAAGCGTGTTGGAGGGAGAGGTCAGGCCGGGACACTTTGCCGGTGTGGCGACTGTCGTGACCAAGCTTCTCAACATCGTACAGCCCGATCGAGCCTATTTCGGGGAGAAGGATTACCAGCAGGTGGCGCTGATCAGGCGCATGGTCGAGGATCTTGCCCAGCCGGTTGAGGTCGTTGCCGTTCCGACCGTGCGGGAAGCCGATGGTCTCGCCTGCTCGTCGCGCAATGTCTATCTCGACGAGAAGCAACGGGCCGCGGCCGTGATCGTGCCGAGGGCGCTTCAGGAAGCCGAAAGGCTTTACGCGGGCGGCTGTGACAGTGCCGACGAGATGGAGAGGCTTTTGAAAGCATTCATCGCCGCCGAACCGCTTGCTACGCCGGAGGTGGTCGCCGTTCGCCACCCCGAGACGCTCGAACCATTGCCGTCTTTGCAGTCTGCGCCTGCGCTCGTCGCACTCTTCGTGCGCGTTGGAACGACGCGTCTGCTTGATAACCGCGTCATCGGGGTTAGCCCGACCCAGCATTCGAGGGCAGCATAGTGAGCGCTCACGGCAAAGAGAAGCGCCAGACGACGGCATCCATCCGAGCAATGAAGGGCAAGGACCGCGTCGTCTGCCTGACGGCATACACGACACCGATTGCACGGCTGCTTGATCCCCATTGCGACCTTCTGCTGGTCGGGGATTCCCTCGGCATGGTCCTTTATGGCATGGAGACGACCGTTGGCGTGACCCTCGACATGATGGCCGCGCATGGCCGCGCGGTCATGCGTGGCGTCTCGCATGCCTGCGTCATTGTCGACCTGCCGTTCGGCAGCTACCAGGAATCGAAGGAGCAGGCCTTTCGCAGCGCCGTCAGGCTGATGCAGGAGACCGGCTGCGATGGCGTCAAGCTCGAGGGCGGCGAGGAGATGGCCGAAACGGTTGCCTTCCTCACGGCGAGGGGCGTGCCGGTCTTCGGTCATGTCGGGCTCATGCCGCAACTGGTCAATACAGCCGGCGGATTCCGCTCGCTCGGTCATTCGGACGAAGAGGCTGCAAAGATCCACCGCGATGCCGAGGCGGTCGCGAAGGCCGGCGCCTTCGCTGTTGTCGTGGAGGGCACCGTCGAGCCCGTTGCCCGGCAGATTACCGCCAGCCTGATGGTACCGACCATCGGTATTGGTGCGTCGCCAGCCTGCGACGGCCAGGTTCTGGTGTCGGATGACATGCTGGGGCTGTTCAATGATTTCAAGCCACGGTTCGTCAAGCGCTTCGCCGATCTGAGCCCGCTTGTCTCACAGGCCGTCCGGGATTATGCCGAGGAGGTCCGTAACGGGCAGTTCCCCGCCAAGGAACATACATTCCAGCCCAGGCAGCGCTAGCATCGGCGCTCTCCGGTTGCGGTTGACAGGCCGCAGTTGAGGGCGCTTTGGACCGTCCGAGTGCCCGAGGGCAAAGCCGGCCGTCCCATGCGTTACGGTGCGTCCGGACGCTGTGATCGGGCGAGCCAGTCGGTGATGCCGCGCGCTGCGGCGCGGCCGGTGGCAAAACAGGCTGTCAGCAGGTAACCACCTGTCGGCGCCTCCCAGTCGATCATTTCTCCTGCCACAAAGAGCCCGGGAATGGCCCGCAGCATGTAGTTCGGGTCGATGCCGGCCCAGTCGATGCCACCTGCCGATGAGATCGCCTCGGCTATGGGACGCGGCCTCAAAACGGGAATGGGCAAGGCCTTGATCAGTCTTGCCAGTCGATCCGGATCGTTGAGTTCTCCGCTGAGGGCAAGCTCACGAACCAGGGCGGCCTTCACTCCGTCGATACCCGCGCCTTTGCGCAGGCGATTGGAAAGGCTCGCCTTGGCATCCTGCTTTCTGAGGTCCCGTGCAATCCGGTCGCCGGAACGGCCCGGCACCAGATCGATGACGAGCGAAGCCGGTTCGCCGCGTGACAACCTGTCCCGCAATGCTGCTGCATGGGCGTAAACGAGGCTCCCCTCGATGCCACGCTGGCTGATGACGAATTCGCCGGGTAGGGTGCCTGCCTGCGAGGTTGCCGTGACGGATTTGACGGGCGCGCCGGAAAAGCGTTGGCGCAAGATGTCGCTCCAGTCGACGTCGAAGCCGCAGTTGGCAGGACGGAAGCCATTGACGGTGATGCCTTGCTCGCGCAGCCACGGAGCCCATGTTCCGTCCGACCCGAGCCGCGGCCAGCTCATGCCGCCGAGTGCGAGCAGCGCGGCATCGGGACGAACGACCCTGGTGTCGTCAGGCGATGCGATCAGATAGCCACCGTCGGAAAAACCCATCCAGCGATGCCGCGTCCGGATACGAACGCCTGCTGCCTCAAGCTGCCGCAGCCAGGCCCGCAGGAGCGGTGAGGCCTTCATGACGACAGGGAAGACACGTCCGGAGGATCCGATAAAGGTTTCGGTCCCAAGCGCCGCCGCCCAGGCCCTCACGTCGGATGGCATGAAGGCGTCAAGCGCGTCCCGCAACCGGAAATTCGACGGGCCGAAGCGCCGGGTAAAATCAGTATAGTCTTCGGAATGCGTGATGTTTAGCCCGGATTTCCCGGCGAGCAGGAATTTCCTCGCTACCGTCGGCATGGCTTCATAAACCGTAACGGCGTGACCGTTTGCCGCCAGGCTTTCCGCGGCCATCAGTCCTGCCGGGCCGCCGCCAAGTATTGCAATGTCCTTTTTGACCATGAAACGGTGCTTAGGCTTTCGAGCGAAAGTCCTCAATACCGGGCTGAATGGAAACTGCAAGGTTTCCTGTGTTGGGCAGGGGGGAAGCGGTCGGGGTCATGCGCAATAGCGTGCCGATCGCCCGTGTGCGACAGCCGACGGGCGATTGGCCGTCGTCTCTAGTATCAGTCCACGATGCGCGGTTTGGATTTCGGTGGGCATGGCTTTTCAGCTTCCTTCATTGCCTCGTCGTGGTACCAGCAGCTGTCATAGACGGAAGGCTCTATCTGGCTCTCAAGATCAATAGACTTGCGCGGCTCCGCCGTGAAACGCTTTCCCGGGAAGGCGTAGATCGTCGCTGTCTCGTGATGCACACCAATGGCCATTTCCTGCCTCCTTGCTCATCCACTTCCGTCGTCTCAAGATCGATATAGCATAGATGCACAGGAAATGCGCGATATGATTGAAAATAAGGCAATATTTGTTGGAATAATGTGCATTGAGATCTGCTGGTCTTTGTATCAGTTTTTCGTCGAGTAAATTAAATGGGCAATTGCCTAATTGTTGTGCGGTGCCGGTGTGTTGCCAAATATCCGCCCTGACGAAGGATTTTCCAACGACGCCACCGATCGACAGGGGTAGGGATGTCTTTCTCCCACTAACTGATTGAGTCCGCTATCAGTTCCGTGGGGATCTACCGCCAAGACGAAAAATTGGGCGCCGATCCCCGCGGGACGAACTCAAACTGGCACGCTACGTGCATGATAGGTGGCATCCCTTCGCGGGCGGCCTTTCTGCGGCCGTTTGCTTGAGGATTTGCTCACGGTTCATGTTTGAGAGACTCGCAAATGACAAAGTATAAGCTCGAGTACATCTGGCTCGATGGGTACACCCCGGTACCAAACCTGCGCGGCAAGACGCAGATCAAGGAATTCGACGCTTTCCCGACGCTCGAGCAGCTTCCGCTCTGGGGCTTTGACGGTTCCTCCACGATGCAGGCCGAAGGCCGCAGCTCTGACTGCGTGTTGAAGCCTGTCGCGCTGTATCCGGATCCGGCCCGTGCGAACGGTGTGCTCGTCATGTGCGAAGTCATGATGCCCGATGGCCTTACGCCACATCCGTCCAACAGCCGCGCAACCATTCTTGACGACGAAGACGCCTGGTTCGGCTTCGAGCAGGAATACTTCTTCTACGAGAGTGGCCGTCCGCTCGGCTTCCCGGAAACCGGATATCCGGCTCCGCAGGGTCCGTACTACACGGGTGTTGGCTACAAAAACGTCGGCTCGATCGCCCGCGAAATCGTTGAAGAACATCTCGACCTCTGCCTCGCCGCAGGCATCAACCACGAAGGCATCAACGCCGAGGTGGCAAAGGGCCAGTGGGAGTTCCAGATTTTTGGCAAGGGTTCGAAGAAAGCCGCCGACCAGATCTGGATGGCGCGCTATCTGCTTCTGCGCCTCTGCGAAAAGTATGGCATCGACATCGAGTTCCATTGCAAGCCGCTCGGCGATACCGACTGGAACGGCTCGGGCATGCACTGCAACTTCTCGACCAAGTTCATGCGCGAAGTTGGCGGCAAGGCCTATTTCGAAGCACTCATGGCTCAGTTCGATAAGAACCTCCAGGATCACATTGATGTCTACGGTCCGGACAACCACCTGCGCCTGACCGGCAAGCACGAGACTGCCCCGTGGAACAAGTTCTCCTACGGCGTTGCTGATCGTGGCGCGTCAATCCGTGTTCCGCACTCCTTTGTCAAGAACGACTACCGCGGTTACCTCGAAGATCGTCGCCCCAACTCCCAGGGCTGCCCTTACCAGATCGCCTCGCAGGTTCTGAAGACGATCTCGGAAGTTCCGACCACCGGTTACGCGGCCGCGGCTGCCTGATCGGGCCGTCATTATTCGATATCAGTGGCGCCGATCTCGACTGGCGCCACGTTCTTCTGGAGCGTACGTTCGACAACGGATTCGTTCTCTGGAAGGCGGCTTTTTGACGTGGTCGCTTGCTTGCATCATCCACCGGTTGAAATATTCAACCTGACACGCATAATCCTTTGCGTTGGCAGTGATTACCCTTATAGTTGAGGTAGATCCCCCAATCGCGAGTTGCCCGTGACAGGCAAAAAGAGCCGATTTCTCCGTCTACTTGGTACGCCCGCGTTATTCGCAGATGGCAATGAGATCGTCTTGCCTGAAAAGGCCTATGCGCTTCTCGTCTTTCTCGTGACTGCTCCCCAGTTTGCGATGGATCGTGAGGTTCTGCGCTCCATTCTCTGGCAGTCGGACCAGTCGAAGCAGCGCGCCGGCAGCTTGCGCCAGCTTCTTGCCCGCATTGATCGCGGGGTTCCTGAGGAAGTGCCGCGGCTTTTGAAGGCGACCAACACCCATGTGTTCTTCAATCACGAGGATTGGGCAGCCGACGTCCTGATGCTCAGCAACATGGCCGCGCCCTTGCCTCGGCCTGCGTGGGACCTGTTTCGCGGTGACTTGCTTGAAGGATTCAAGGCGCCGACGATGGAGGCCGAAGAGAGGGTTGTCGTCGAGCGACAACGCGTGGAGCAGCGCCGTGAAGCCCATATCGTCGCCCTTCTCGACGCGCCGGAAAAACTGACGTCCGACGATATCCTTCTGCTCGCCGGTCTGCTCATCGATGCTGATCCCGCAAACGAGATCGCTTGCCGGGCGTTGATGCAAATGCATTCGCAGGCCGGAGACGTGGCCGCCGCGCGCCAGGCTTACTCGCGTTGCCGCAGTGAACTCAAAAGCGAATACGGTGCAGAGCCGGATGCCGCGACCCAGGTCCTGGCTCATGAACTCGGGATCATCGTTCCGGCCGGGCTTGCCGGGCAGGCCGCCCCGACTGCGGCAAGTATCACTTTGGATCCCCTTGGTCAGCCGCGAGTCCTGATATTGCCGCCGGATACGATCCTGTCAGATCCGGTGCTGCAGCGTGTCGGTCGCGCGCTTCTTGAAGAGGTGACGATCGGATTGAGCCAGCAGCGTGGCTTCAAGGTGATCGCTGCCCATACCAGTCTCGAAATCGTCAACCGCAGCGTGACCGGAGCGCTGTCAGCTCCGACGCCACCCGAACTCAGGTTCGACTACACGGTCTACGTCACCATTCATGGCCGCGAGGACGACATCTATGCAACCTGCCGGCTGACGAAAACCTCGACCGCCGAGGTGCTGTGGGCGATCGACCTGCCGCTTGCCATCCAGAAGGTCAACCAATCGTTCGGCCAGCTCGCCCGGCGTATCGTGATGACGCTGGCCGATACGATCGAGCGGCGCGAGCTGCTGGACATGACCCATGACGTCAATCCGTCGGCCTATCGCCTTTATCTCGAAGGAAAGCGGCTGGTCTCGAAGACCGACCTGCAGCATCTGCGCCAGGCGAGAAAATGGTTCAAGTCGGCGCTTGCGCGTCACGACAGGTTCTCCTCTGCAAATGCCGGCATGGCGCGCGTGCTGGGAATGGAGTGGCTCGTCCGGGGAATGAAGGACACGCAGTTGCTGGAGGAGGCGGATCGTTTTGCGTGGCTTGCCCGTGACAACGATCCGAACAGCGGGCGGGCGATGCGTGAGCTCGGCTTTGTCGCCCTCTATCGCCGGCGCTTCGGCGACAGCCTGGATTTCTTTGCCGAAGCACAGATGCTCAACCCCAACGATGCCGATATCCTGGCTGACCACGCGGACGCGCTCTTGCATGACGGGCAGAGCGACCGGGCGCTCGAACTCAGCCTGGCAGCGCTCAAGCTCAATCCTCTGCCGCCCGATTACTACTACTGGAACCTCGGCGGGATCCATTTCGTGCAGGAAAACTACGCCAAGGCCATCGAGGTTCTGGATCGCGTCAAGGATCGTCCGGCAACCTCTCGCCTCCTTGCCGCGGCCCATGCAAAGAACGGTGACCGCAGGGCTGCGTCGCGATACGCCTCGATCGTGCTCGAGAATTTTCCCGATTTCCGCACCGACGACGTGTGGCAATTCGTGCCTGACCGCAATCCTGACGACACGCGCCAGCTGATTGACGGCCTGCGCATGGCCGGATTGTCCTGAAGCGTTACACGTTCCGCCTTTTGGGCTGGTTTCTTGTGCTGAGTGCGGTCACGCCGAAATAACGCCTGTCGAGGCATGTTCTCTCCTGTCTGCAGCACCCAGCTGCCCAACCAGGAGAAACCCGATGACGACGACCCAGATTAAGCCCGTTGCAGTCCGCCTGTCCGCAGCCGCCCAGGCCGTTCTCAAGCAGGAATGCGTCCAGCTCGACACGAACGCCACGGCGAACATCGTTCACGCCCTGAAGTTTCGTTGAGGAACATGCGAATGTCTGTTCAGACGGAACTGGAGCGTTTGGCTCGCGATCTCAGCCTGTCGTCGACCGGCATCAACAGCTATCACGACCGCTTAATGACGCCTGGACAGACATTCGCGGCGATCAAGCCGTATTTCAAGGAGCTCGGCATCACACGCGTCGGGCTGCTGACGGCTCTCGATCTGCTCGAAATTCCCGTGGCTTTCGCCACGCGGCCGAACAGCTACACGCTTTCGGTTTTTCAGGGCAAGGGGATCGATGAAGAGGCTGCCATGACTTCCGCCGCTATGGAGGCAGTCGAGACCCGCGTTGCGGAAATTCCGCCAGGCGCGCCTGTCATCGCGACGCTCGAGGGCATGAAGGCCGAACGCGCGCCGATGATCGATCTCGATTCTGTTGCCCGGTGTGTGCCTTCCGAAATCGGTGACCAGCCGCTCGCATGGAGTGAGGGTCTCGACATCATGTCCGATCGCCCGGTCTTCGTTCCCTGGCCCCTGGTCGGCCTCGACCACAGGGGAGCGAGGCCCTCTGGCTTCGAACAGTCGAGCGATGGTCTTGCCTCCGGCAACCGGCCCGCCGAAGCCGTCCTGCACGGCCTTTGTGAACTGGTCGAACGCGACGCGTGGGCGCTGACGCAGCTGCGGCCCTACGATCAGCTGCGCGGTGCCCGGATCGATCCTGCCGCCTTCGGCGACACCGTTTTGAATATCATCGTCGACCGCATCGAGCGCGCTGGCATGCGCCTGCTGCTGCTGAACATGACGACCGATATCGGGGTTCCAAGCTTTCTTGCGGTGATCATCCCGGGAAATCTCGGGGAACGGGTTGACGCCCGCTGGACCCATGTATGTGGGGGATGTGGATGTCACCCCGATCCCATACGGGCAGCGTTGCGTGCCATCACCGAAGCCGCGCAAAGCCGCTTGACGGCGATTGCGGGAAGCCGAGACGACTTTTCTCCGCGCATCTACCAAAGAATGGAGGATGGCGGCCCGATGCAGGATCTGGTCAATCTCTGCAATGAAAAGCCGGTCGCCGCCACATTCGGATCCGAGCAGCGGACAATCCAGGAAAACATCAGTCACATTCTCGACCGACTGAAGGCAAGGGGCATCCAGCAGGTGGTGGCTGTCCCACTCGAGCATCGGCATTTGCCGGTCTCGGTCGTACGAGTCATCGTCCCGGGGCTAGAGGTCGATGTCAGCGGAGAGTATATCCAGCTGGGGCTTCGCGCCGTCAGCGCCATGCAGGGAACTTTGCAATGAGAATCATTTTCGCGGGGCCCAGTTTCGGCGCTGACATCGACAGGCTGCGTGCGGAGAATCCCTCAGTGGTTTTCCGTGGACCGGCAGCGCGCGGCGACATCCTGCAAGCCGTCCAGGACGGCGCAAAAGCAATCGGGATTGTTGATGGCTTCTTCGGCGAGGTGCCGTCCGTATGGCACAAGGAAATCCTCTATGCCCTGCAGCACAATGTGATCGTGGTTGGCGGCGCCAGCATGGGCGCGCTTCGCGCGGCCGAATGTGCCGACTTCGGGATGGTCGGCATCGGGTCGATCTACGACGATTATGAAAGCGGCACCTTGGTTGATGATGAGGCCGTCGCCCTCGTGCATGCACCCGCCGAGCTCGGCTGGCTGCCCCTTTCCATTCCCTGGGTGGACTTCGAACCGACGATCACCCGGCTCTACCGGAATGGCGCGCTATCGCTTGCGGAGCAGAAGATGCTGTTTCTGGCCGGTCGCTCGCTGCATTTTTCCGAGCGAACCTATCCGAAGGCCGTCGAGGGTTGCAATTTTTCGACCGAGGGCCGGGCTAAGGAAATCCTGCGGGCGATTCGCGCAGGCAAGGTCGAGCGCAAGCGAAAGGATGCCGATCTCGTGCTGCAATATCTGCAGGACGTGGAATTTGTTGCGCAGAACCGTGACTGGGGCTTTGCTGCCACCTCTCACTGGGAGCATTTGCGTGCCGAAGTCACGGGTGCTGTCACGCCTGTAACGCCCGAGTAACGCCGCCTGTAAATGATGGGTCGTGTTGAAGCCCCGGAGGGCTCATCTATGGAGAAGGCGGTGGCAATGAACATTCTGACAAGGGACGAAGGAACGGGGAAGGAGTACGCCAGAATTTTCCGGTTGCTGTCGGCCGCAAAAGATGAGGCCCATAAGCTCAAGCTGCAAAATTTGATGCACTTGACGAACATGGCTCTTCTTCAGGTTGTCATTGACTGGGACGGGATTGATCCGGAGCGGGAGCTCGACGTCAATCTTGAGAAGCTGATCGGCACAAAAACGCAGGTCGCGATGAAAGACGCAGCCGAAAACCTGGTGCTTCTCGACTGCCACTGACGTTCAGGACCGGGAGGACGTTGACGTTTATTCGTCGTCCGTGTGATCCATGCCGGCAATTGCCTGCACAAGCTTTACGATCTTCTTGCGAACCGATTCGCTTTTGATCGACAGGAAGGCGGCATTGAGGAGGACGCCGTCGCGCGAAACGACAAATTCCTCGCTTGGCGACGGGTTGTCATTCGCCATGTTGGCGTTGACTTCCTCGAAAAAGGACCGGACATCGACGTCGAGGGCGCCGGCGATTTCGACAAGCATGCTTGCCGAAACACGATTCGAGCCCTTTTCGTATTTTTGGATTTGCTGAAACGTGACGCCGACCCTGTCACCGAGCTCTGTCTGCGATACTTTCCTCATCAATCGCTTGATGCGGATCGTCTTCCCGACGTGAACATCGACTGCGTGCGGTCCATCTTTCATCGGTGTCTCCTTCGAACGCCGGTTGCTGCGCGACTATAATGCCAGTTATCAACCTAACGGAGATAATTGAACGGATCAATTGTGTTGATACGTTTTTTATCCCGCATAGAGCGGTGAATCCGAACATGGTGAAAACGTCGGCCGGCCCGAAATTCTGACACTACGCGAGCCCCGGTGGCGTTCAGAACCCCTCAAGATCCCCACTACGCGATGCTCCATTGTAATCCGCTTTGAGGCTTTCTCAATGTCGGTTTATTTTCCGGCAAAACAGGCCACTCGGCGGCTCGCACCATGCCCGACCGAGCCACGGACGCGACGCGTCGTGGTGTTTGCGGGGACCTCGACAATTCTCTTCGCGATCGTGAACGCGGCAAAGATAGTCCCTTATTGGCAACTGAGACAGTTTGCCCAGTTCGACGTCAACTTGGCAAGTTGCATCGTTCCGGCCGCGATCATTGGAAGCTTCGTTGGACGCAAGTTGACGAAAGTGATTCCCGACAAGCTCTTTTTCCGCCTGGTCGAGATTGCCTTGCTCGGATTGTCGATAAAGCTCATTTTGGACTATGTGTCCGCTGCCGGCTGAGCACCGGGGGGGGGGGCGCCCGGACCGGGGCTGACCGAACGATTACTCATCCCATGGAATGCGTTCGTGGCCCAAGCAGATTTCATTATTAATGTCGGCCTGGTCGGTCGAGAGAGGGCGACGGATCTTTTATCGCGTCGAGAGGTCCTTCGAGTGCCGTGCGTGGAGGCACGAGTTGCGGCTCAATCATGATGATCTGCGGCTCCGCATCGTCGTCCTCGAGCAAGTCAAACCCCCGATCGAGCATCTCGGAAACGTTTGGCTTGATCATGTAGACGGGGAAGGGAAGGAACGATCCAAAAGGATCGTAATCGAAGCAGCCGACGACGATGTCCCCGAAGGCTTCTCCGTCGTGACGTCCCATGAATCGCAACAGGCCCTCGAAGTTGATTGAGGAATTCACAAAGAAGCAGCGCGGCAGTCGGCCATGTTTTTCGTAAAAGCGCTCGAAAGCGAGGGCGGTCATTCCCGGAGAATATCCGGTTGTCTCTATGTCGTCCTTCGGGACGTCACCGCCGAAAATGGAGTGCTTTACCGCATGGAAGCCGATCACGCGGTCACGGCTTGCGTGGTCGTCGCGCCCGCCGAACAGGAACACGTCCTCGGGCGCGAGCGGCCCCATTCCCTCCGCGTGTCGAATGATAGCTGTCGTCAGGGCCTCCGCGCCCTGCCGGTTGTCCGAAATAATCGATGGTGCGTACTTGCCGGGCAGGTCGATGTTTACGTGCGGCACGCCCGCCCGCAAACAGGCCTGATGAACGCCGTCGGGATCGGTCGCGCCGGCAACGAAGAGAGAATCGATGGAGTATGCGATCAGCGACTCGACGGTGCGTCGTTCCTCCTCAGGATCCCGTCGTCCTGAAACAACCATGGGGACCAACCCCCGCTGACGCGCCTTCGCTTCGAAGGTCTGAGCCATTGAGGAGAAGAACCGGGTATCATAGACGGGCAGGAGCAGTCCGGTAAGGCCGGATCGCGAGCTTCTCAGCGCACGGGCCTGGAGATTTGCCGTGTAGCGGTGTGCTTTAGCGAGCGTCATGATCTTGTCCGCTGTTTCCTCCGAGATCCGCCGCTTGCGCCAGGTGCCGTTCAGAACCGCGCTGACGGTCGAAGGCGACGCGCCGGATACGACAGACAGATCGTAAATCGTTGCTTTCTTTTGCTCTTTTTCCGACATCCGCGAATCTCCTCGCCTCTCGTCACTATTTAGAACAATCGCACCTCTTGACGAAAGGCTTTTTGATGTTATGGTTATTGCACCATCGATTGTGCAAGAAAGCAATAACGATTGTGCAAAAAGATGGGCGCTTTGAGGAAGGCGACGAGGGAGGAGGTTCTGTCATGGAGCCGAAAACGCTTGGCACACCAGCATGGGGCTCGTGTGGGCGCATCTCCTTTGCCCGCTGTTTGGAGGAGAGAAACCCATGAAGAGAATGCTCGCAATCACGCTCGGCCTCTCGCTGACGCTTCTTGCATCGACTGCATTTGCCGGGCCAAAGATTGGTGTGGTCGTTAAGATTGGCGGCATCCCGTGGTTCAATGCCATGGAGGCCGGCATCAAGGAGCAGAGCGCCAAGCTCGGCGTCGAGGGCTTCATGGTCGGCCCGACCAGCGCCGATCCGGCTCTCCAGGTTCGCGCTATCGAAGACCTGATTGCGCAAAAGGTCGATTACATTGGTGTCGTTCCCAACGACGCCAAGGTTCTTGAGCCGGTGCTGAAGAAGGCCCAGGATGCTGGCATTAAGGTCATTACGCATGAATCACCCAAGCAGGTCGGTGCGAACTGGGACTTCGAACTGGCTTCCGCCAAGGGCTTCGGTGAGGCGCATGGCAAGCTCCTCGCCGAGAAGATGGGTGGCAAGGGCTCGTACGCGGTCTTCGTTGGGTCGTTGACCGTTCCTCTGCACAACGCCTGGGCCGATGCTGCGATTGCTTATATCAAGGCCAACTATCCCGACATGAAGCTGGTAGGCGACCGCTACGGTGTAGCTGAAGATGTCGACAAGAGCCGTTCGACCGCTCTCGACCTGATGGCAGCGAACGCCGATCTCAAGGGCTTCCTCGCATTCGGCTCGCAAGGTCCGATTGGTGCGGGCCGCGCTGTTGAAGAGCGCCGCAAGGACGGAAAGGTCTTTGTGATCGGGCCGTTCTCGCCAGGACAGGGTGCGAAGCTCATCAAGTCGGGTGCTCTGACCGGCGGGTTCATGTGGAATCCCAAGCAGGCCGGTGAGGTCTTCGTGACGCTCGCTGATCGCATTTCCAAGGGGCAGGAGCCGAAAGCCGGCGATGACATAGAGGGTCTCGGCAAGATCACTCCAGAAGGAAATACAATCATCGTTGATCAGCTCTTGGCCATCAACAAGGAAAGCATCGACAAGTTGGTTGGCATGGGCCTCTAACCTCCCGAGGCCTCAGCCTGGGGTCGCGAGGAGCTCGCTCCACGCGACCCACTCCTTAAGATTTACTGGTACCTGCGGACCCCGCCGAGCGGGCGGCTGATCAGGGAGATATGCCATGAGCGCTATACCGCTCCTTTCACTCAAGAATATCAAAGTCACGTTTGGCGGTGTGCGGGCTCTGAAAGGGGTCTCGTTCGAGGTCAATCCCGGCGAGGTCCACTGCCTTGCAGGAGAAAACGGGTGCGGCAAGAGCACGCTGATCAAGGTCATAACCGGCGTCTATAAACCGCAGGATGGTGCGGAGTTCTTCTTCGACGGCCAGCCGGTCACAGCGATGACACCGACGCTGGCGCAGTCACTTGGCATTCAGGTCATCTGGCAGGACCTGGCGCTCTTCCCGGAGATGACGGTCGCCGAAAACATCGGGTTTCAGTACGCGGTCAATGGCAAATACGGCCTCGTCGACAAGCGGAAGATTGAAGACGCGGCCGAAAGGGCGCTTGCCCGGCTCGGCGTTACGATCGACCCCGACCTGCCACTCAAGGAGCTGCCAATTGCGCAACGCCAGATCGTCGCCATTGCGCGAGCACTTGTCGGCGAAGCTCGCCTTGTGTTCATGGATGAGCCGACTGCGTCGCTGACGCAATCCGAAACCGACTATCTGATCGACATCGTTCGCAACCTGTCGGCATCCGGCGTCGCGGTCGTGTTCGTCTCGCATCGCCTCGCCGAAGTCCTGGAGATTTCCGATCGGATGACGGTGCTCCGCGATGGTGCGCTGGTTGGCGTTTACCCCGTCGAAGGCATGACCCAGTCGCGCGTGACGGAACTCATGACGGGTCGCAACTTCGACAACATCGTCATCGCCAACGATCACGATGAAGATCCAGTCGTGCTCTCCGTGCGTGGACTTACACGAGCGAAAGAGTTCGAGAACATCTCATTTGACCTGCGGCGCGGTGAAACGCTCGGAATTACAGGCCTCCTTGGGGCGGGTCGCACAGAGCTGGCGCTTACGATCTTCGGAATGCATCGGCCGCAAGCCGGTGAGATCAGCATCGAGGGCGAGCGCGTCAGTTTCGGGTCTAATCGGGACGCCATTCGTGCTGGTGTTGCTTACCTGTCCGAAGACCGGCTGTCACTCGGCCTAAACCAGCCGCAATCGATTGCCGACAACCTTGTCATGGCATCCCTCGACAAGCTTATGTCGGGCGGGATGATCTCTCCGACGAAGAAGGCAAGCGTCGTCGACCATTGGATCAACGCGCTCGGCGTCAAGATCGGTACGCCTGATGATCCCATACGGACGCTTTCAGGTGGCAACCAGCAGCGCGTTGCGATTGCCAAGTGGCTGGCCATCGATCCCAAAATCCTGATCCTCGACGCCCCGACGGTGGGCGTCGACGTCGGGGCCAGGGCAGGCATCTTCGAGATCGTACACAAGCTGGCGGCCCAGGGTCTAGCCATCATCCTGATCTCCGACGAACCACCGGAGGTCTATTTCAACGCCGACCGCATCATTCACATGGTGGAAGGCAAGATTCACGCGACCTACGACCCGCGAAGCGTATCGCTCGCCGAACTGGAGGCTTCCGTCTATGCGTAGGCTGATCCTTGGACACACAACCGAGTTCACGCTTCTTGCGGTCATGATCGTGCTTTGCTTCGGTCTGTCCTTTGCGACGGACCGGTTTCTGACGATCTCCAACGCGTTTGATGTGCTGAACGTTTCGGCCGTCAACATTATCTTCGCCGTCGGACTTCTCGTCGTCCTGATCTCAGGCGGGATCGACATTTCTTTCGCCGTCGCTGCATCCGTCGTGCAGTATGTCACCGCTCTCGCGCTCGGCGCGTTGGGCGGCGGCAACTGGGCCGAAGGGTTCATCATCGCCGGAGCGATCGGGATCGGCCTCGGCCTGATCAACGCGGCACTCGTCTACCGCCTCCATATCATCTCGATTGTTGCGACAATCTCGACCTTCAACATCTTCTTCGGTCTCCTGATGTTCTTCACCAAGGGCGTCTCGATCTACGACCTGCCCGAATGGCTGACGACGCGCGTGGTGTTTTTCGAACGCGAGATGGCCGACGGGTCTTGGGTGGAGCTTACCCTGCCTGTCGTCGTCATGGTCCTCTGCTGTGTAGCGACCTGGTTTATGATTTCGCGCACCACCGTTGGGCGGCAGCTCTACGCATTTGGCGACAATCCGGAGGGAGCGCGCCGCTTCGGCATTAATATCGGAACCATGCATTACATTTCGTTCGGCTGGCTCGGTCTGATGGCCGGTATCGGTGGATTGATGCAGGCCCACTACGCCGAGGAGGTCGTTCCGAACGCGCTTTACGGTCGTGAACTCGACGTCCTTGCCGCAACGGTTCTCGGCGGCGCGCGGCTCGGGGGCGGCAAGGGGTCGGTCATCGGATGCGTTCTCGGGGTGCTGATGGTGTCCGTTACCCAGAACGGGTTGAACCTGATGGGCGTCTCGCCATTCGCATTCAAGATGATCGTCGGCGCGATCATTCTTGCCGCCATAACGCTTTCTTCCGCACGGATCGACAAGCTTCTGCCATTCCTTGCCAAGGGCGGCACCAGAAGGGGGAGCACCCACTCATGAAAGCCATAGCTCAAAGGTTCAATGCCACCTTCGGCGCGGATATGACAGGTCCGGCCATCGCCTTCCTGGCGGTGATGGTCATCTTCGGTCTTGCAGCAAACAATTTTATCTCCGCTGCAACGTTTGGCTCGGTTGCTTTCCAGTTACCGGAACTCGGCCTGCTGACGCTTGCGATGCTGCTGCCGCTTTTGACCGGCGGCATCAATCTGTCCGTGACATTCACCGCCAATCTGTCGGGTCTTGCCGCAGCGTGGGTGATGCAAACGTACGGTGGTGTCGATGCGTCGCCGTCTGCCTTTCTTCTTGGCGTCATCGCGGCTCTTGTCACTGGCGCTGCAGCGGGTCTGATGACGGGTGCTGCTATTGCCTACACACGTGCGCATCCAATCCTCGTGACGCTGTCGATGATGATCTTCCTGCGCGGCCTGGGCGAATTCCTCACGCGTGGCGGCGACGTGTCCGGCTTTCCGACCTTCATTGCTCCGATCGGGCACGGACAGATATTCGGGTTCCCGATTCCCCTCCTGATCTTCATCGTGTGCGTCGGTCTGTGGCAGCTCCTGCTCACACGTTTCAAGCTCGGTTTTGGCCTCCTGATGATCGGTTCGAACATCGACGCGGCGCGCTACTCCGGTCTCAATACCCGTCGCATTCTGGTGCTGGTCTATACCTTGTCCGGAGTGATGTGTGCTGTCGCCGGCGTAATCATGCTTGCCCGGTTCAATTCGGTTCGCGTCGGTCACGGTGAATCCTACCTGCTAATTACCGTTCTTGCGGCGTTCCTGGGTGGGATCAACCCCTTTGGTGGGTTCGGGCGGGTCTTGCCGGTCTTCGTCGCACTCATCGTGCTTCAGCTTCTGTCCTCGGGTCTCAATTTGATGGGGGCCAACCAACATCTCGCAACGGCTTTATGGGGCGTTTTGATGATCGTCGTCATGGCTGCGCGAACCATAGCTTCGGCCTACATGGCCGCACGTAGAAGGAAGGGTTGAACGGTGCAGGGTTTTGGAATTCACGCAAGCATGTGGACAATGAATTGGGACCGCGCAGGTGCGGAGCGGGCCATTGCCGGGGCGAAGAAGTACCAGCTCGGATTTATCGAAATCCCGCTGGTTGATGCATCCTCGTTAGACGCCGCGCACACTCGTGCGCTCCTCGAGACAAACAGGATCAAAGCCGCATGCTCACTCGTGCTGCCCGAGGCGGCGTGGGCATCACGACAACCCGATGCGGCGATCCGCCACTTGGAAACAGCAATCGACAAGACCGCCGAAATGGGCGCCGAGGCGCTCACCGGCGTAACCTTTGGCGGCACCAATGAACGAACGGGCTCGCTGCCAACCCAGGCCGAATACGACAACCTTACCCGTGCCCTCGAGGCGGCTGCGAGACGGGCCAGGTCCAAGGGTATTGAGCTCGGCGTCGAGGCCGTAAATCGATACGAAAACCATCTCGTCAATACCGCCGAGCAAGCCGTAGCGCTGGTCGAGCGGATCGGCATGGACAACGTCTTCGTCCACCTGGACACGTTCCACATGAATATCGAGGAGAAGGGGGCCGCCAACGGCATTCTCGCAGCTCGTGATCACCTCAAGTACATGCACATGTCGGAGAGCGATCGTGGAACGCCGGGCGCAGGCAACGTCCCCTGGGATTCGATCTTCGTCGCCCTTTCGGCAATCGGCTTCAAAGGGGCACTGGTGCTGGAGAGCTTTGTCAGCATGCCGACGGAGATGGCCGGCGACATATCGACATGGCGTCCGGTGGCCCGCGACGTGGAGGAAGTCATGGGGAGCGGTCTCTCGTTCCTGCGTGGCAAGGCCGCTCAATACGGGTGGCGGGATTTCGGGGCCTAGGCCGTGGTCTGTCTGGCGGATGGCAAAGGAGGAACTCCTTGAGCAAGATTGATGCAAACGCGCGTGAGATCGCGAAAGTCGCCGTTCAGCGCCTATCTGAAAATGGTGGCAGAAGAGTCCTGATTGCCATTGCAGGTGCACCCGGGTCGGGAAAATCCACTCTCGCGGAAAAGGTCGTTCACGATCTCAAGACCGAGTACGCTGTCAGGCCCGCTTTGTTTCCGATGGATGGCTATCACTATGATGACGCCGTGCTGGAGCAGATGGGCCGGCGGCCCTACAAGGGAGCCATCGACACATTCGACACGCATGGGTTCCGTCGGATGCTCGAGCGGATCAAGGCAAACGAAGATGACGTCATTGCCGTCCCGGTTTTCGATCGCATGATCGAAATCGCCCGTGCTGGGGGAAGCCTGATCCCGCAATCGGTGGACATCATCGTCTGCGAAGGGAACTACCTCCTCTCCCGCCAGGCCCCCTGGGACAGGTTGAAACCGATTTTCGACTTCACTGTCTTTGTGGACGTCAGCGAGGACAATCTGCGAAAAAGGCTCCAGGATCGCTGGCGGTCCTTCGGGCTCGATCCAAGGGAAATCGATCGCAAGGTCGAAGAGAACGATTTGCCGAATGGCCTTGCCATCATCTCGGGAAGCGCTGAGCCCGACCGACGCATCGACAACAATTAATTCTCCAAGTCGGAACGAAGCCTTTCGCTTCGCCGCCTTTCGCCACCGGGTCGCTTTACCGTCTTCGTCGGTTCCGTCGCCCTGTCAGGCACCATCGTTCGTATCTGTCCGACAAAGCGTCGGCAGGAAATGCAAGTTGAAACCTCAAGGAGGCTCCTATGAAACATGGCATCTACTACTCTTACTGGGAACATGAGTGGAGCGCAAAGTTTGGCCCGTACATTGAAAAGGTCGCGAAACTTGGTTTCGACGTTATCGAAGTCGCGGCGCATCATATCAATGAATACAGTGATGCTGACCTCGCGATCATCAGGCAGAGCGCGATAGATAACAACATCATCCTGACTGCAGGTATTGGTCCTTCCAAGAGCAAAAACCTGTCGTCGCCCGACAGTGCAGTCAGGGAAGCCGGCAAGGCATTTTTCAAGCAGACGCTCGCCAATGTGGCCAAGCTTGATATCAAGACGATCGGCGGTGCACTGCATTCGTACTGGCCGGTCGATTATACGCAACCGGTCGACAAGGTCGGCGATCGGGCTCGCGGTGTCGAAGGCATACACAGCATTGCAGACTTTGCGAACGACCTCGGCATAAACCTTTGCATCGAGGTGTTGAACCGGTTCGAGAACCACGTTCTGAACACCGCCACTGAAGGCGTTGCCTTCGTGAAGGACGTCGGCAAGTCGAACGTCAAGGTGATGCTTGACACCTTCCACATGAACATCGAGGAAGACAGTTTCGGCGACGCCATCCGCAACGCCGGTCCGCTGCTAGGTCATTTCCACACTGGGGAAAGTAATCGCCGTGTACCTGGGAAGGGCAGAATACCCTGGCACGAGATCGGCCTCGCGCTCCGTGAGATCAACTACACCGGTGCGGTCGTGATGGAACCGTTCGTCAAGACCGGCGGCACGATTGGCTCTGACATTCGTGTTTGGCGTGATCTGACAGATGGCGCAGACGAAGCCAGGATGGATGACGATGCGCGTAATTCTCTGGCATTTTCCCGGTTTGTGCTCGGGGGGTGATCCAGGGCCACTTCGGCCAGTGTTCATTGCCCCAGTTGCATGAAGAACATTGGTCGCGGTCGACACATGGCACGAAATGCGCTGATACCGCCGCGACCGTAAACGGGTCGATGCAGTGATCAAGAGCGTTGCTCGAAGTGCTCTGGTGCGGTTCTGAGGTATGCCGCCCGTGCGCGTCCCTGATAGGCTTTGAAAAGCAGGAGATCGCCAGTTGGAGCGCACGGTCAATTGCGCGCTCCCCTTTGCGCGGACCGGGGAAAACGGTGTTGACCCGTCTTCTGTCATGTTACGGTATCTGGGATCCTCGCCGCTCCCGCGACTGCGTGCCGCTGTGTGCTGGGCCGTAAACTCATAAATTCTCTTGGCGTATTGCGTTCGGCGTGATTCAAGGCTTCCGAATTAGGAGCTATGATGACACGCCGCCGCTACGAACT
>NZ_JANUBV010000032.1:0-50223 GCF_024808055.1 Rhizobium sp. BK176
CAAAGGCCGTACATATGAACGCACCGTCCGCGTGGATAAATCGGTTGAGAAGCCCCTTGCACCGCGGGCCGTTCCACATATGAGGTTGTATAGGTCCGAGAACGGATCGGTAATTGCTATGGGCTTAGACCATGGATCCGCCCACATGCCACTCCAATGATCCATTTGACAAAAGACCTGATGTGAAGGGAATTGAACCTGAGGCCTATCCGTTAAAACTGTATATCTCAAGAATGCTCGGGTCTGAAGACTGAAGCGTAATTCTCGCGCGCTAACGCCACAATGCCGATATTGGAACAGCGGACAAACGTTCCCCGAAAGGGATCACCTTATGGTGGTCATACAAGACCATGCCCGAAACAAACCGTTCTCCGGATGCCTTGGCTAAAATTCGCAATCCCGAAAAATCGGAATTGGAGACGGATGCTGCCGCCTTTATCTCGATACCGACGATCCGCCCCCTTCTATCTTCGATGACGATATCGACTTCGTTCTGCTGCTTGTCACGAAAATGCGAAAACTCGAAGCGGGTTTGCCCGCCGCTGGCGAGTTTAAGGATCTCGGCAAAAACGAAAGTCTCCAGCAGTGCCCCGAACTGACCCCTGTCGTCGTGGAGGCGGTCGAGAGAGAGGTCACGAAGGGATGCAAGAAGGCCAGAATCGAGGAAATGTACTTTCGGTGTCTTCGTGAGACGTTTCAGTTTGTTAGAAAACCAGGGTTGTACGGTGCAAGCGAGGAACAGGCTCTCGAAGATACCGACATATTTTTGCGTTGTGATGTGGTTCATCCCAATGGCCGCACCAATCCGGGAATAGTTCACCAACTGTCCCGAATGCTCTGCCAGAATGCGTAGCAGGCGCGGCATTTGAGCAATCTGCTCGATTTGCGCGACATCACGAACGTCGCGTTGAACGATCGCCTGGATATAATCCGCATACCAGTCCTGTCTACGGCTCAAGGTTTTGCGGCCCAGCGCCTCGGGATATCCACCGGCCAAAACTGCAGCCATAAGGTCGTCTCCGAAGATTGGCTCTCCGGCCTTGGCTTCGTTTCGAAAGGCGTCGCGCAGGAAGCTGCTTCCGGCGGTTCTGATCTCGCTTTGCGCAAGCGGCAGCAATCGAACGACCTCCATGCGCCCTGCGAGCGAGTCTGCCACGCGTGGCAACGTCATGAGATTGGCTGAACCCGTCAGAAGGAAGCGCCCTGGTCGCTGGTCGGTATCCACGCTTTCCTTGATGGCCAACAACAGCTCGGGCGCGCGCTGAATTTCATCGATGATGGCGCGATCCATACCTCTTACAAAGCCAACTGGATCCTCTCGCGCGGCGTCCAGAGTCGTTGCATTATCCAGCGTGTAATACTCCATCCCTTCATTGGCCATCTTCTTGGCCAACGTCGTTTTTCCTGATTGTCTGGGACCGACGATCAGCACGACTCGCGTGTCTGACATGGCGTCGGCAACGCGTTGCTCAGCGAGCCTTGGATACAGCGCCACAACTTCATTCCTTTAATGACTGTTTGAAATTACGGCGATGACCAATTGAAAGTCAACATGTGACTATTTGAAATTTGCATGGCGGCAGATTGAAACGAGAAACCAAAAAGTGGGTGGCATGTTAGATGGCGGCATGGGGCCACAGCCCACGCAGGCGCCGCTGAACCTTTCGCTGACTGGTCGCCGGAACTGGCCTAGCTGATCCTCAATGGAGGGGTATCTGCTCAGAAGCGAAGCGAACGCAAATTTGTGCATATTGCTCGAGATCAAGAACCTGAAGCTCGCTTACGCAGCACCCCGATCCTGATCGGCGTCGATCTTTCGGTGAAACGAAGCATCGCGTCGATTGCTCCGTCGATGCAACCTATGAACTCTGGACCCAGGTCGATTCCGAGCGCAGCGGCTTCGTCTTCGGTGGAGCCCCCAAGACAGCCGGCAATTCAATCCCCGACCTCATCGCACTTGGCGGTAGCAATGATGGGCGCACGCCAATCCGTGGATTGATTACATCAGGCGCAGCTCCGGGTGAATACAACCCCATCCTGGCCGTCATTCAGTCATTGGCAATTGCTGGCAGCTTCGACCGCCCGGCCGTCACCATCGGCGCGGAGGCTGGCCAGGGTCCGGGCATCGACGTCGTCGTCGGAACGAGAACAGTGATCGCTCCCGCGCTCGGCGCGAACAGGGCCGCAAGCCTGAAGGACGGCATCAGTGTTCTCGCCGACGGTGCCAACAACCGAAAGACTCTGGTGATCACCGGCCAGACCGCGGCCGACGTCGACGCTGCCGTCGCCGAGTTCCAGCGGTCAGGTGAACAGCAGCGAAACGACGGCACGCCGCAGGGCTTACGGGCGCTTGCTAACGCCAAGGGTCGAGCGCTGACGCCGAACTCCATCGTGCCGCTCCAGAACCTCGGTTTCATTGCTCAGCCGTTCTCGGGTCGCCTCTACAAGGAGCGTGTCAACTTCTCGATGCCATCAGACTTCCACCCCGGCGACTATGGCTCGATGGTCCTCCACCTCAACGCCCAATATGCCGCCAACCTGTCCCGCGACGCCGAGTTGATCCTTCGGGCCAACGGGGAAACGGTTGCGGACATCACGCTTGGCGCAAGCCCCACTGGCTTGATCGACGATCAGCGGCTGCCGATCCCGCTCGGCAAGTTGCGTCCTGGTGAAAACACCATCGAGTTCGAAGCGCGGCTGCCGACGGCGGCAGACACTGTCTGCGATCCCATCACCGGGACAAACGAGGACCGCGCCCGCCTGTCGATCCACGGATCGAGCTTCCTCGAAACCCCGTCCTTTGCCCGCGTTGGTCGCTATCCCGACCTCGCAGCGCTTGTCTCAGGCGCATCGTTCAGCGACCGCACGGATACGGAAAACACCTCGGTCTATGTGCCGGGCCTCAATGCGGCTTCGCTCGACGCGGCTGGTTCCTTCCTTGCCAAGATGGCCTACTCCTCCGGACACGTCCTGCCAGTCGATGTCACCACGGCGGTTCCGGATGCAACTCGGCGCCGTGTTATGGCCTTCGGCAGCTTCGGCAAGGTGCCTGCCGAAATTCAGACCGAAGCACCTTCGGTACGCAGAAACTCGGTCGCCGCAATTCTATTCCGGTTGTCTTCGTGCTAAGAGCCGCTCCTAGCACCGACGACGATGGGAACTGAGAACCTCTCACTCGAGACGACCCTCGCTTGCGCCGTGCCCGAATATCGGCCCGCCAAATTCCAGTCCCAACGTCACTCGTATTGGCATTCATTCGCCAGCATCAGCGGAACCGATAGCCAGAGCGATTAAGCTCATTGGGCCTTGTGAAAACCAAACCGCGCATTCCAAATCGGAAGTTTACCACTGGGGCAGTAGGTCTCCACCAATAGGCTCTTAGCGTCTTTGCATTTTCTGTTTGGATCTATCAGAACATCTATTACATCTGCGCAGGCGCGTGGACTTGCGAAACTTGTGCCAAACTCCGATCCTAAATACGCTAGATGGGCCATCAAAGGGACCTCCAGCCCCCCATTTGCCGTGTCGTATTCGGCAGCCGGGCCTCGGGAAGACCCCTTCCAAACGTTTCCGTTTCTGTCGAGGCCGGCGACACTGAGAACAGCGGGATCGCTCGCAGGAACGATTACGTTTCCTTGGGCACCGCCTTCAATGAAGTTGGTCGCGGCCGTCAACGGGTCCGCCTCAGCTACCACAATCCAACCGTTCACGGCTGTCCGGGTCGTTGCTGGTGCGTTCTGCGCCTGAAGCCGCAGCTTGATGTCTAGGACTGGCAAAGCAGCCTTGTTTGTCGATGTGATTGCAAACGAGATGCAGTTTAAACTATTATGACAACGTGCTCCAAATAGCGACTGCATTATCATTGTTGTAGGAAGCCCTGTGGGGGTCACCGACAAAGTACCAAGAGCTGATGAATCGATCCGCAAGGTAGCGTGATTTGTACGAGTGCCGACATTATGGGTAACGTCGGTTTCCCATATGTCGACGTCGATAGACATACTGATCCCAGCGGAGTCCTCCCACCAGAATTCGACCAGCATCTCCTCACAAAGTGAGCCGGTCCTAATACTAAGATAATCCGGCTCGTCTCCCTCCAGCGTGCATTTCGCGGAGTGACCCGCGCCACCTTCGTTGCCGGCCGCAACCACTAGATACCGATCATTTTTTGTCAACTTTGCTGCAATGTATTCTTCCAAAGGAGATTCGCCATTGTGTGGTCCGACGTGTGTTCCGAGTGACAGATTTACGGCAACTGGAAGGCCGTCCGCGTCGAGTTGCGTTTTCAACGCTTCGATGGCGGTCAAGATCTCGGGCGAGCATGCTTGATCGAATGCGGACAAGCCGGTGCCTATGAATGCGGTTGGCGGTCGCACCAACGCGCAACTCACCGTCGTTTTGTCCAGCTTGGAGTTTTTGTCCAGGCGCTCCAGAAGAACGGATAGGACCTTCTCAGCGTGACCGGACAGCTTTATGTCATTGGTGACGGCATGTCGTAGCTTGTTGCCATAATCGTCGGGCTGGCAGCCTATGTCTTCCTCCCCCAGATCAACGATCGCTGCGGCCACCGTCGCCGCTGACAGTGTTGCGGCATGTTGAAACAAGCTTCTGCAGGTCTGATCATGTGGCGAACCGGAGCCGAGTTCGAAGAGGGGCGTGCCGATATCCAGTAGTTCCTCGGTGGGATCCAAGTGGTGAAATTGAGTGAAATAGCCGACGAGCCTGTCCAAACGGAAGCGTCCCCAAAAGACAGAAAATGGATCTAGTTGGTCAAACCTAAAGCTCTGTGACCCGATTTCCTCGTTGGAGAAATACTCTTTCAATAGCGAGATCGGTTGGCGCGTCCGTGCAACCACTGGAATAGTTGTGCGCGAACATTTCACCTTGTCCGCGATTGCATTTAGTTTGTCAGCTATGTCTTTGGCGGTCACATAGCTTGTCGGATTGGAAGACCAAGGCATCTCCCTATCGAAGCTGTGGAACATGATCGATACCAGGCTCGGACTGAACATTTGGGCGTTCCCTAGCCAGCCAATTACTCTTCGCCACGAAGCGTGAAATTGCGCTCTTGGAAAAACCAGAGCTCCCCGCGTCGCTCCGCCATGTTGTCGGACGAGAGTTTTTCCATGGTAGTTGTGATCCAGTTCGGCTGCTCGATCACCTGCAGTGCCTGTGCAGCTTTGGCTTCGGTCATGCCGAGATGCCAGGCGAACTGGAATAGCTTGGGATCACGCACGAACTTTTCAACGTTTTGCTTCAGCGTCGCCTCAGTAACCCCATTGGGCGATTGTGCTAGCATCACATAGGTTATGTAGTTGATTGCCGACAGTTGTTGTACCAGCGCAGCGACGACCGTTTTCACAGCAGCAACGGCTTCTACACCTATGCCCAGCCATGTGACCGGGTCAAAAGTGGTGTGAGCGGCCGCAAGTACCTTCACCGCAACACTTCCCGTTTCCCAGGTGGCTTGCAGAGCCTTTATAAGGTTGATACGAAGATTGATTCCAAGGAAAGGTGCCTTAGCCGCGGAGGGCGACGCCGGAATTTTCTGCGCTGCCTCTTTCCAGATCTCGCGGATCCGCGCGCCTTCGCTGCTCTTTGAGAATTCAACCTGTTCCCCCGGCATTGCCAAGCCCTCCAGATCCTTCCACAATTTCAAATCTGTTATTAATATTAGAACTAGCTAATAATTAAACTGAAGTCCACGACTTTAGATTGCTCGAAAGGGAAAACGTCCATGACGCGGCAGCGCGGGCTGGACGTCAAACCAGCTGTCAGCGCATGAACGTTGTCTCGGCCTGGGCGATGATTGAGTAGTTGCTCAGCCCTCAATTCTCTTGTGTCCCGCAACGCAGTGGGGTTTCCCTTCGACAAACGCCCGTCCCGAATTGCCAATAAGGAGTATCGAGTTCGCCCATCAGATAGCCAAGAACATCAAGGTGGACCGGTTCCCGCATGACCCGAATGGGGCAAGGCGGGCCCGGTTTATTTCTCGCGGATCGCCTTTGAGACGCGGTCGCGGATCGGCTGCCACAGATACGGGCGAACGTCCTGCTCGAGGTTGCAATGAACACCTCGGCAGGCATTCCCAGCACGAGCCGAACGCCGTCCTCGTCGCTATTCCTGCGATGTCAAAGCCTACTCATTCTCCGCGAAGCTCACCATATCTGACCTGACTAGATGCCCTGCGCTCACGACGCGATATGAGGGTTTGGCCGGGATATACTGAAGTGTCCTGAGCGGCGATTTAAGTTCTTCTGCAGGTGTTTCACGGCGAATGGCACGCCTGGAGGGGTCGGGCACAGGCACTGCATGGATGAGTCTTCGGGTATATGGATGCTGAGCGTTTTCGAAGATGGCGGATCTCGGTCCAATCTCGACGATTTCGCCGAGATACATCACCGCCACCCGGTGGCTAACTCTCTCCACGATAGCCATGTCGTGTGAGATGAACAGGAATGAGAGGCCAAGCTTCGCCTGCAGTTCCAGCAAGAGATTCACGACCTGTGCCTTCACCGACACGTCGAGTGCAGAGACGGACTCGTCAGCAATAATGAGCTTGGGTTCCAGAGCAAGCGCCCTGGCGATCGAAATGCGCTGTCGTTGGCCTCCAGAGAACTCATGCGGAAACCGCTCTGCCATATCGGGTGAGAGCCCAACCTGCGATAGCAGTTCGGCCACCCTCGCCTTCGATTGCAGCCGGTTACCAAGGCCATGAGCAAGGTAGGGTTCAGCAATTGCATCACCGATCCGCATTCGGGGATTGAGGCTTGCATATGGATCCTGAAAAATCATTTGGATGCTTCGGCGAATGCTCCGCATCTCTTGCTTGCCAAGTGTAGAAACGTCCTGTCCCTCAAACAGGATTGCCCCCGATGTCGGCTTCACCAACCCGATGATGGAGCGACCGGTCGTTGATTTACCGCAGCCGGACTCCCCGACAAGCGACAGGGTTTCGCCCGGTCGTATCGAAAAGGAGACATCTTCCACTGCATGCACGCGCCCTGAAAGTCGCCCGAAGGAACCGGAGTGAATATCGAAACGCGTTGACAAGCTGGATACTTCCAGGAGCGCGCGATGTTCATGAGAAACGGTAGTAACCACGGTGGACTGGGGCGTTTGAATTCCGCTTTCCATATCAATAATCGGGAACTTTAGAGGTTCTGTATGTCCACGCATTGCTCCTAATCGAGGAACCGAGGCGAGAAGAGAGCGCGTATAGGCGTGATTTGGAATGTTGAAAACCTGCTCGGTCTGGCCGGACTCCACGCACTGGCCCCTGTACATGACGATCGTTTGATCAGCCATCTCAGCAACGACGCCCATATCGTGCGTGATAAACAGCACCGACATCCCGTCTTCGTCCTGCAACGATTTTATGAGGTCGAGCACCTGTCCCTGTATGGTAACGTCAAGTGCTGTTGTCGGCTCGTCAGCGATGAGCAGTTTCGGGCGGCTCGCAAGGGCCATGGCGATAACGACACGTTGCCGCATGCCTCCGGAGAACTGGTGTGGAAATTCGCTGTAACGACTTGCCGCGGCTGGAATGCGGACCTTATCCATCAGTCGCAGGGCCTCGGTCTTGGCTTCTGCATACGACATGGATTTGTTGTGACACAGCAAGGCCTCCGAAATCTGGTCTCCGATGGTGAAAATCGGATTGAGGCTTGTCATCGGCTCCTGGAACACCATTGCAGCGTCCCGACCGCGGACCTGCCGCATCTGGCGGTCAGTGAGCGATAGAATATCGGTGCCACCGAGGACGATGTTCCCCTCGATACGGCAGGATTGCTTGGGCAAAAGTCGCATGATTGACAGCGATGTGACGCTCTTGCCGGATCCGGACTCACCGACGATTGCGAGCGTTTCCTTCGGAGCAATCTGGAAAGAGACATCCTGGACGACGGGTTTCCAACGTCCCTCAACCAGGAATGAGGTTGTAAGATTGGAGACGGAAAGAACCGATTGCTCAGCGGCGATCTGGCGCGACGTTGCGAGTGCGATCATGATGTCTTTTCCTTCGATCAACTCTGGCTGCTACGGGTTATTTGCAAGAGGAAGTCAACGACTGCCCTGACTTTCGCCGGCGTCCGGCGATGGGCCGGGAAGACAATGGATATCGGATCAGCCTCGATCTCGAAATCTTCGAGCATCGGGATCAACGCGCCGTTATTGATGTCATCGCGAAAGATCCACCAGGTCGCCTGAGAAATTCCGAGACCGGCGACTGCCGCTTCACGCAGAATGTCCCCGCTATCAGTGACCAGTTTTCCGGCCACTCGGATGACCTGGTCTTGGCCATCGAGTCCGCGAAAATGCCAGTTGGCACCAAAGCCTCCGACTATGCAGTTGTGCTGCTGGAGATCGGTTGGGGATTGTGGCATACCGTGTCGCTCAAGGTAGCGTGGCGATGCAACGGTCTTTTGGGAGCCACGCACGAGGATCCGGTTTATCAATCGGGAGTCGGCAAGGCGACCGGAATGAACAACCAGATCGTATCCGCCGTCAATTGGATTGGCAGTCTGGTGTTTGAGACACAAATCTAGCGTTACTTCCGGATAACGCTCGTAGAAGGATTCAAGCGCAGGGATTACGGTCCTCCGCCCAAAGGATGGCGGTAAGGCGACACGGACGCTACCGCGCGGCCGAAGGTTCTTCTCGCGCGCCGCATTCTCGGCCGTTTCGAGATCTTGGAGGATATCACGACAACGTTCATAGAATTCCGCGCCGGTCTCGGTGAGATGCATTCGCCGTGTTGTCCGATGAAGTAGCTGTAGTCCAAGCCCTTCCTCGAGGCGTGTTACGCTCTTCGTCACCGCAGATGTGGTCAGGGAGAGCGCACGAGCCGCCGCCGTGAAGCTGCCGAGTTCGGCCACGCGGGCGAATGCCAAAATATCCTGGAACTTGTTCACGATGCCGTCACGTTCCCTGCCTATTTATGTTGCGCACCGCATAAAAACCCGTCATTCAGCAGCAAGTCGACTGGTTTCCCGACCAATACGCGGACAGCATAGCAATTGATGTGCCGTGGGAAGCCTAAAAATGCGCTGCGGCACCTTGATTGTGGGAAAATGATTTTTTCCAAAATGCCGTATTCTCCTAATTCGATACTCTGAAAGACTTAGGACATAAGAGCCCGCAAGCGGCCAAGGGAACATGCCGATAGGAACCCGCTTTGTCCTCGATGTATTTCAGAAATGCATTATGCCTTACACAGGACTCAGGTGCCTGGGTCGCAAAACGGCATTCAATCGAAATTCGCGATGGAACAATCTCCGCGCTCGAGGTTGATGAAGACCGGGTATCGAACTCCGACAAAATGGAGATGATTGATGCATCAGGGATGCTCGTTGTTCCCGGCTTCGTCAATGCGCATTCTCATTCACCAGATAACCTGGTTCGCGGGACTGGAGACAACCTGCCACTCGAACTTTGGTCATTGTCGTCGTCAGCGGGTCGTGAAAACCGCAGTTTGAGAGAAGTCTACCTCTCTGTCTTGCTGGGCGCGATCGAGATGATGCGAAACGGCACCACTACCGTACTCGACCACGTTCGAATTTCTCCCGATATCAATGCGGACGCGCTTGATGCGGTCGCGTCGGCTTGGTTGGACAGCGGCATGCGGGCGACGATCGCTCCGATTGTCTCAGACCGCGCCGTTGTAGACACGATGCCCTTTGAGGCAAGGGATTTTGATGGCGTGGACCAGTCGGACTTCGGGACACGCCTGCCCTTGCCGGCCACCGAACAGATTGCGATCGTCGAGGATTTCTACGAGCGATGGCATGGAAGAGGAAATGGCCGGATTCGGGTGGCTATCGGCCCTTCAGCGCCTCAGAGATGCTCCGACAAGTTGTTGGTGCAAGCGGCGGACTTCAGTCTGCGCAAGAATGCTCTCCTTCACATGCACGTGCTGGAGACAGACGTCCAGCGACACATGGGGGACAAGCTCTACCGGACTGGCACGATTTCGCATCTTGCAGACTTGGGGCTTTTGAGCTCGCGCACACACCTCGTCCACTGCATCTGGGTCAACGAAAGCGAAATCGAGACCATTGCGCGCCACGACGCCTGCATCGTCCACAATCCCGTGTCGAACGCGCGGCTTGGCAGTGGCTATTGTAAGCTTCCCGCCATGCTCGATCGGGGAGTCCGGGTCGCCCTGGGAACTGACAGCACCTGCTGCAATGACGGAAGCAGCATGCTCGAAACCATGAAATGGACTGCAATCTTGCACAATCTCGCGTCGACCGATCCGTCCCATTGGATTGGGCCGGACCGCGCCCTGGCAATGGGCACGGCAGGCGGTGCAGACGCAATTGGTCTCGGCGACAACATCGGCAGAATAGCGAAAGGCCTTTCAGCCGACCTCACGCTTTACCGTCTTGCCTCACCATCTTTCGTCCCACTTAGGGAGCCTGTCCGTCAGCTAGTGCTGTCAGAGACGGGAATGTCTCATGGCCTGACCCTGTGTCACGGCCGCGTCCTCGCAAGAGATGGTCGGGCGACAGTCATCGATGAGAGGGCGGTCTGGCAGGAAGCCGAAGACCTGGCTGCCCGTCGCAAGCGCGACAATGCCAGCGTCTACGAATCTGCCAACAAACTTGAGAGGCCGATCATGCGCATGCGCGCTCGGCTGATCGGAGGATGCGCATGTCACTAGAATGGACCAATAACCCTATCCGCTTCTTCCAGCACCTTTTGCGGGAGTCGGATGCCAAGAACCTTGATGTCAAGTCCCTGATCTCGGAGGTGACAGAGGTCGGCGCTGGCGGCTACATTGCCATGGGCGGTGGCTTCTCGGCCTGGTATCCGACGGCGCGGACTTCCCAGACGATCAATCCCTATCTGGAGTTTGATTTCTTGGGCACCGTGATCGATGCCGCCAAGCAGAATGACATCCGAGTCCTGGTTCGGATGGATATCTCAAAGGGACGCGCGGGGATGGACAGCAACCATCCAGACTGGTTCGTCAGGCGAGAAGACGGCAGTGTTTCGAAGGTATGGGATATGCCCCAGATCTGTGCGACGGGTCCTTTCTGGCAGGATGAGGTATTCGCCATTCTCGATGAGATCATCACCCGTTATCCCCTACTCGACGGCTTCTTCTTCAACTACCTCCATGTCCCACGCTGTTTTTGTTCGCGTTGCGTCAAAATCGTGTGGGACTCGACAGGTGGTTCCGTTCCAAGCTCAGGTGTTCGTATAGTCGGATACGAGCGTTGGCGGCAAAACTTTCTCGCTGACCACATGGCAGGGGTTAGGAGGTTTATCCGTGCGCGGCACCAAAGTGCTGCGCTCGTGCCCTATCACCATGTGCATGACGGTTGGGACATCCGACGGATGGCTGAAATCTCTGACGTTATTAGTTCGCAGGTGTCAAACCCGGTCATTCCAAATCCTGTTGATCCGCAGCCGATGTGGAATTTTTGGGCTGCGGAGGAAGCCTTGACCGCCAAAGCCCTGAAGCCTGAGACCGCGCCAATTCTCATACAGACGAGCTCCGAGGTCTTTGCGAGCCGCCAAACCTCAATGCCATCGGCTCGTCTGGTCCATAACCTCATCCAGGCGGCTGCCCACGGGGCAAACACTGCGCCGGCAGTGAATGGACTACTCAGTCAGTCAGATACGCGGTTCGTCCCCGCTCTGAGGGATTTCGGTGACTATCAGCTTCGGGCGGAGGAATGGTATCGCGAGCTCCAGTCTGCAGCAAAGGTCGCGATCGTCAAATCGGAAGACAGCCGTTTATGGGGACGCGACGACGGGCGCGCGGCCGGTGCGGTTGATGGACGTGGCCATGTCTCCGAGTTTCGCGGGCTGTTCGAAATTCTTGCCGATCTTCGATACCCCTGCGATGTCCTCGTCGCTGGCAACTTGGACCGAAAGAAGCTTGCCGTTTACGACGCAATCGTCCTGCCCGCGGTCGAGGCGCTATCGCAAGATGATGCAGAACTGATCGATGCTTTCGTTGCAGCTGGCGGGCAGATCTTCGTTACGGCCGATACAGGCCGAACTGACGACAACGGCAGAGCGAAAGTGACCGCGGCACTGAACTGCCTCCCAAGCCTGCCGGGTGATGCGCTTGATGTAACAGGCGCCTATTTCAATCTCGACGCGCCGCAGATTTCTCAGGCGTTCGGCGGGATTCCACATATTGCAGCTGCGGGCGACTTCTGGCCGGTCGATTTGGTGCATGACAGCGATTGCCTTCGGCTGATTGGGCCCTATGCGAATAACGCACCTGAATTCACGGTTGTCGAAGGTCCCGGGAAAGCACCAGGCGTGATTGCGAGACGATTTGGGAAGGGTAGAGCAACCTGGCTGCCTTGGCGCATCGGGTCGTTGTATCACCAATTCTCCATGCCGGAATATCGAACTCTGTTTGCGGCTCTGGCAGAACCGGCCATAGGGGAGCCCCCGGTGAAGACATCGGGATCATCGGCTGTTGAGACAATCCTTTATCGTCGCGGTGAAACGGACATTCTTCATCTTTTAAACGGTGCGGCTGCCCGGCAGAAAGTTCTGACGGAACTTACGCCGCTGGCTGGCTTCGACGTGGCAGTTACGACTGGTGCGCGCCGCGCCGTCCAGATCGGCGACGGTCGCGAAGTCCCTTCGAGGCGGAATGGAGACCAACTGGTACTTCACATCGATCGCCTTGAGGGCTTCATGGCGATTGCACTCCTTCCGTCCGGTTCCTAGCCAAAGCCAAAGCGACACTGAAGATCGCAGCCAATTCCGAGATAATAACCAAGACCAAAATGAGGTGAACCATGAACAAGATACTGAGACGAACCTTTCTGACAGCAGCACTTGCGACGACATCGCTGGCGATCGCTCCTTTTCCAGTGGCTGCTCAAGAGGCTGATACGCTTGTCGTTGCGCAACCGGCCGACGCCTATTCGATGGACCCTGCCAAGCATTCTGCCTTTCCGACCGCAAACATTCTCTTCCAGATTTATGATGGGCTCGTTACGCAGGGCGACGACGGCCAGATGGCTCCCGCTCTGGCGAAATCGTGGACCAACCCCGATCCATTGACTTGGCGCTTCAAACTTCGCGAGGGCGTTAAGTTTCAAAATGGCGAACCCTTCAATGCCGAGGCAGTAAAGTTCACATTCGACCGTGCGCTCGATCCGAAGTTCAAGGCCCCGTACTATTCGCGTATTTCGGCGATCAAATCCGTTGTGGTCGTCGACGACTACACGGTAGACTTCAAGACTGCAAAGCCGTTCCCGACGATGCTCCTATCGCTCTATGAGGCTTCTTTTGCGGCGCTTATTGTGCCTCCGAAGCATACCCAGGAGAATGGCGGCAACGCCCTCGCGACGACCCCCGTCGGAACCGGCCCCTATAAATTTGTCAAATGGCTGAAGGACGAAGAGGTCGAACTCGAGGCGAACCCCGACTACTGGGGTGGCAAGCCAAAGATCGCCAAAGTGGTTTTCCGCCCCATAAAGGAAACCCGCACCCGTATAGCTGAACTCACAATTGGTGGGGTCGGTCTTGCTGCCGATATCCCTCCCGAGGATGTCCCGTCACTCTCCAGCGGCGATACCAAGATTGAGACCGTCCCAAGCGACTTTCTATATTTTCTCGCTTTCGACACAACGCGCGATACCCCTCTCAAGGACAAGAGGGTTCGGCAGGCAATTAACTATGCGGTTGACGTCGATGCGATCCAGCAGGCGCTCCTGAATAGCATGGGCAATCGCATTGCGCTGACACTGCCCGCCAATGGCTTTGCCTACAATCCAGACTGGAAGCCCTATCCCTACGATCCGGACAAGGCCAAGAAACTGCTTGCCGAAGCCGGCTACCCGGATGGTTTCACGATCCCGCTGATGACGCGAAAGGGACGCTTCCTCAAAGACGCCGAGATCGTGGAAGCAACAGCTGGATTCCTCGCCAAGGTCGGGATCAAGGCCGAGATCAAATATCTCGAGCCGGGTGTCTGGGGTCAGATCTCCGAGAAAAAGGGCCGAGAGGGCATTACGTTCCCGGGTTGGAGCGGACGCGACCCCAACCTCGTTTGGGATCCGCTCCTCAAGACCGGCCAGTATCAAAGCTACTTCAGCAATCCCGAGCTGGACGCTTTGCTGGATCAGGGCGCCTCGACAATCAATCCCGAAGAGCGCAAGTCGATCTACGAGAAGGCCGCCGTGATCATCAAGGATGAAGCTCCGCACCTGCCCATGATCCAGCCGCCGCTGATTTATGGGCTCAGTGCAAACCTGAACTGGAAGCCGCGCACCGACAGCATCATCGACCTGCGCAAGGCCAGCTTCCAATAATGTTAACCGCCATGGCTGGAAATGAACCAGCCATGGCGACCCGTCAAGCACAAGGGAACCACCTGTTGTGAGCGCTTTCTTGTTGTCGCGAATATTATACGCGATCGCCGTAATCTTCGGGGTTTCGATCGCCGTCTTTTTCCTGATCAGGATTGGCGGCGATCCCTCGGCACTCTTTCTCCCCCCGGAAGCTTCGGCGGAGGAAATTGCGCGCTTCCGTCACTTGATGGGGTTCGACCGTTCATTGGGGGCACAATACCTGGACTTTCTGGGCCGCGCGCTCCGTGGTGATTTTGGCATGTCACTCCGTTACGAGCAGCCGGCCATGCAACTGGTGCTCGACCGCGTCCCTGCGACGCTGGAACTCAGTGGAATGGCGCTGGGGCTGTCTCTTGTGGTCTCCATTCCATTGGCTATCGTGGCAGCTGCATGGCGGGGTTCGATCGCGGACCGCGCTAGCCTGTTGGTATCTCTGATTGGCCAGAGCTTTCCTGCTTTTTGGCTGGCGATCATGCTGATCCTGCTTTTCTCGGAGACATTTCACATCCTGCCACCGTCGGGTCGTGGTGGTGTTAGGCATCTGATCATGCCCGCAGTTGTGCTGGCGACATACTCGACAGCGATCATCACCCGCCTGCTGCGCTCGTCCATGATCGAAGTCTTGCAGTCTGACTATATTCGCACAGCACGGGGCAAAGGCGTCAGCGAACGGCGCATCGTCCTGAAGCATGCCCTTCGCAATGCCGCGATCCCAACCCTCACCGTGATTGGTCTTCAGGTGGGAGCGCTACTGGGCGGGGCCGTCATTACCGAAGAGGTATTTGCCTATCCCGGCATTGGTCGTCTTGCCATTCAGGCAATCTCAAACCGTGACTTCACGGTCGTACAGGCCTTTGTCCTCGTCATGGCCACCGCGATCGTCTCGATAAACCTTCTGGTCGACCTCTCTTATGGCTTCCTTGATCCACGTCTGAGGAAAGGCAAATGACCGCATTTCTGAGACGCTACGTAAGAAGCGCGCTTGCCGCCCTCGGGCTTGCCATCGTGCTGCTCATCGTCTTCCTCGCCGTTTTTGGCCACTGGCTCATGCCCTTCGACCCTGACGCGCAGGAAATTCTCCAGCGTTTGAAACCTCCGCTCTGGTCAAACGGCGATGGAATGCACTTATTCGGTACCGACGCCCTTGGCCGCGATGTTCTCAGCCGTGTTATTGCAGGAGCTCGCGTTTCGCTAATTGTCGGAGTGACGTCAGTCGTCATCTCTGGTGCGATCGGTGTCACATTAGGGCTGATGGCTGGATATGATGATCGCCGTTCCGGGCGCGTGATCATGGCCGCTACCGATATACAACTTGCCATTCCCTTTCTCGTATTGGCCCTTGCTGTCGCAGCGGTCGTTGGTCCCAGCCTCTGGAATATCGTGGCCATTCTCGGCATCACCAATTGGGTGCAATACGCCCGAGTTGTCAGGGCTGAATGCCTGGTCTTGCGGGAAAGGGAGTTCATTCAGGCAGCACGAACGATGGGGATATCAACTCCAATGATCCTGATCAGGCACCTTCTGCCGAATGTGACGTCCTCCATCATTGTCATATCGAGCTTGCTTGTCGCCAAGATGATCCTGTTTGAATCGTCCTTGAGCTTCCTGGGACTTGGGGTCCCACCGGAAACCCCAACATGGGGCACGATGATATCTGAGGGCCGGAACTATATCGGCAATGCGTGGTGGGTCGCGACCATTCCGGGCTTTGCAATTTTCCTTACGGTCGTCGGCATCAATCTCATTGGCGATCGGCTTCGCGACCTCCTCGATCCTCGCCTGCGGCAGGTGGAAACCTGATGACAACACAATACGACATTCTTCTTTCAGGCTTTCCAGGTAAATGCAGCCGAGGCTTCCTCGGCTGGAGCACGACGGTCTTGCTGAAGACCAGGGCAGGATATGCGTTGTTCGACACCGGCGGCGCGGGTGATCGGCCTGGCATTCTTGAAGGACTGGCCAAACGTGGGGTCGACGCTGGCGACATTCGCACAGTCATTCTGTCTCACCTGCACTTTGATCACATCGCCAACGCTGAGTGCTTCCCGGACGCCGAAATCGTTATCCATGAGGCAGAACTCAGTTACTTCGATAGGCATTGGGCGCACGACAGGGCTGTTCCCAAGTATCTGGTGGAAGGACTATTGCGCAGACCGCAACTCTCTGTGGTTTCCGGAGAGCTGGATATCCTGCCGGGAGTTCGAATGATCAGAACGCCGGGACATACTGGCGGTCACATCGCGCTTGTCCTCCAGATCGACGGCGAATGCGTTGTCCTGGCGCAGGATGCCTTGAAGCATCGTGGTGAAGTTGCCACCAGCGTATCGGCTGGCTCGTTTGACGCAAAGGCCGCATCCGCGAGCGTTCAGCGCATCGTCGGTATGGCCGATATCATTGTCCCTGGTCACGATGCTCCCTTCCGCATCCACGACGGAGCCGTCGTACTGCCTGGCCGTCTGCATGAGGAGATCCGGATCACGATCGACGACAGACTATATGAAATGGAGATCGGATAGATGAAGCTGCTATTCAATGCGTTTATCTGCACTGGCCTGCCTGGTGGATTTTACGCAGACGGCGCGATCCTCGTCGAGGGCAGCACCATCAAATGGATCGGCCCATCGAGCGACTTGCCGGACGTAGCGATTGGGGCAACAAGAGATGATCAAAATGGGAAAGTGGTCATCCCCGGCCTCGTCAACACCCATGCCCATGGTGGGCTTTCCACTCACCGTGGCTGCTGTGACGATGGCGACCTTTTCCAATGGGCAAAGGCACTTGCTCCGCATACCGCATCCCTGACAATCGACGACAACCGGCGGGGCTCCACCCTCGCTGCGATGGATATGATACGCGCGGGCATTACGACCGCATGCGACTGTACACGGTACGGTGCAGGTGTCTTCGCATCGGTGGCGAGCGAAATTGGCATGAGGTCGTTAAGCGGCGCTCTTGCAAACTCGCCCGAACTTCGACCCAACGGCCGCCCCAATTGGCCGCTTGCGCTTAAGGAGACACGGCAAGCGATTTCGGACAATGCGGGCAACGGACTGTGCCGCTTTTATCTCGGGGCCCATTCTCCGTACAGCTGCACGCCAGAGCTATTGAGGGCCGTCAAGCGCGGGGCCGAGGCGCTCGGACTTCCCTTCACGATACATGTGGCGGAGAACCTCGCTGAAAACGATCTGATTGCGGAGCGCTATGGTCGCTCACCCGTCGCCTGGCTCAACGATCTCGGCGTGCTCGATGGGACCTCTATTCTTGCCCATTGTGTATGGCTCGATGACGCCGACATGGACATCCTTGCTGCGACCGGAGCTGGCGTGGCTCATAACCCCGCGAGCAATGCAAAGCTTGCGAGCGGTGTCGCACCCATCCCGGCGCTGCGGCGGCGCGGCGTGCCCGTCGGACTGGGTACCGATAGCACCCTTTCGAACAACAGCCTGGACATCTTTCAGGAGATGAAGCTGTCGGTCCTTCTCCAGCGCGCGACAACTCTTGATGCTTCGATCCTCGGCGCTGCGGACGCCTTCTCGATGGCCACCATCGAGGGAGCGCGGGTCCTCGGATGGGATCGCGAGATCGGCAGTCTGGAGCCCGGAAAGCAAGCCGATCTGGTCGTCCTCGCCTTGGAGCACCCGTTGGGAATGACCTACGAGAGAGCTCTTTCTGACATCGTCTACCACGCCGGTCCGCAGCACGTCCGCAAAGTGATGATCGCGGGGGAAACCGTGTTCGACGAAGGCAAATTAACAAGGATCGACGAAGCCGCGGTGCGGTCAACGATCCATCGTCACTATCAATGCAATTGAGGGAATCGAGTATGAACAGAGCACCAGTCGGACTGCTTACGAGCGCTGCCTCCGAAAACCTTCTTCAAAATCGTCGGTCGGAATCCGTTTCGACCCCGTGGGGTAAAGCCGAAGTCCTGCTCGGAACCATTGGCGGGCGCGAGACGGCGGTCATTCTGCGGTATGGCGAAAAGCTGACGGTACCCAGTCACAAGATAAACTATCATGCGAACATATGGGCGTTTCGCGAACTGGGCGTCGAGGCCATCATTTCCCAGAACGCCATCGGCTCCGTCAATCCGGCCATTCGGCCCGGTGATATCGTCATTTCCGATGACTTCCTCGACAAGACGAAGTCGCGCGCCCAGTCCTTGTTCGACGAGAGCGATTGCTGGGTGCGCGTCGACTTCACTGATCCATTTTGCCCGCGTCTTCGCACGGAACTGATCGCCGCCGCAAACAAGTACAGTAATCGCGTCATCGAGCGTGGCACCTTTGTTTGCACCGAAGGTCCCCGTTTCGAAACGCCCGCAGAAATTCGCTCCTATCAACGCGACGGGGGTGACATAGTCGGCACGCCGCTTGTGCCAGAGGTTATCTTCGCGCGCGAAGCGGAACTGTGCTTCGCGTCGATAGCACCAGTTATCAATTTTGGTTCGGGGATGGCACCAGCGGTGGTTCACTTTGGACCCGGCAGCATGAACGAAATCTACTACAAAGAAGGTCTCCACGACCTTATTGAAAAGACACTGATAGAAGCAATTTCAGGGCTTTCAACCGATCGGACATGCGGTTGCTCGCACGCTCTCGACGGAGGCTTTCATGGAACCCCGCCGACGTGGCTGAAACGGAAGATCGCTTGAGTTCACCTCGGGCGTGACCGTCGCGTTTCAGCAGCGCTCTCCAATCTTCCTCGGATTCGAGGGCTTGTCGACGATCCCGCCTGGGGGTTCGTCAGTGATCGGTTCGCGCCGCTCTTCGACCTTGGCGACGCCAGAACTGGCCATCGCACCCCAGATGTTATGCCTCAGATGGTCAAATTCGCTTGTAGCGCCGTTGTGCCCTTCAAAGTCAATGCCGCGTCTCAAGCAATCCCCGTGCAGTTCGCACCATCATTGCCAGATGCGCCGGATCGCGCACTCCCTCGCGGTAAAGTGTCACAAGGATCGCTGCTATGCGATCCGCTTCTTCCGACCCCTTTTCTAGACCACCTTCTGTAAGCACCTGGTTGAACACCGGCTGACAGGCGGCAAGATCCCGGGCGTCAAACGTATTTGGCTTTCGAACGTCAATCGTCTTCATCGCTGCAAAGGGAGCGCCGCAATCGCGACGCCCCCGCCCCCCCAGTTACGCGACTTGCTTTTCGGCGTCGATCTGCAGCGAGTGAGGCGCAGTTTCTGCGCCAATCGCAATCTTGCGCGGCTTCATGGCCTCGGGAATTTCTCGCTTCAGGTCTATGCTGAGGAGACCATTTGTCAGCGTTGCATTTTCAACGCGAACGTGATCGGCAAGCTCGAAGCGTCGTTCGAAGGCGCGGCCAGCGATCCCTCGGTGGAGGTATTCGCCGCCACTGTCTTCCGCCTTCTGGCCCTTCACCACGAGAACGTTGCGTTCCTGCGTGATGTCAAGATCACCATCGGAAAAGCCCGCGACCGCCATCTGGATCCGGTAGCCATCCTCGTCCGTCTTCAGGATGTCATATGGCGGCCAGGTTTCTATCCCCTGAACGCGCTGCGAGTTGGCAAGAAGATTGAACACCCTGTCAAAGCCGATGCTGGATCGGAAAAGCGGTGTAAAGTCGAGTTCGTTTCTCATAACCAAAACCTCCGTAAAGCGAGTTGGAATGGAGACGCGCAAGTCGGGCGCCTCCGACGCTGCCAGCCCCTTTCAGGCGGCCGGCGAAAATGATCTGGTTTGGGGGATTTGCAGATTCAAGATGGCTCATAAAAATTTTTTTAACAGCGGCCAGCCCGACCTCTTGAACGATGAAATCGTTGAAACAATCTCAGTTCTGCCTGGAGATTTTCACTCCCTTGATGAAGGTTTTTAGGAGAAACGAAGATGACGACTGAAAGGAACGATCAACTCAACCCTCGTGCCTCGGAGAAGCCGGGCACGAATCGGATCCTTGACAGGAAACAGTCCTATGATCACCCGCGCGACATCCTCGCAACCGCGCTATGCGACAGCGAAAAGCGGGCCATCCTTGCTTCCTGGGCTTCCGATCTCTTTGCTGTCGACTCCTCGCCACAACTGCGGCGCCCACCGGGGGTCAGGAAACCTGTGCGCTATGAGGACATCCTCAAGGCTCTCAAGGCCCTCGATGACGGTGAGGCTCCGTCAATGGCCAGACCCGAAGCTTATTACCGCTGATTTCGGAGGCCATCATGATCGTGAAGCCAAATGCGATGGCCGCTGGAAACGGTCCCCATGTCGATAAGATCGGCGGCCGAATGATTGTAGCGTCCCGCTATGCGGATTGCCTATACCGTCTTGCCCGACAAGCGTACCGGTTTGATATGGCCGACCTTGGCGCCAAGCTAAATAATGTCGCTCGAGCAATCGAGGCCATGGCGCACCGGATCGGCGTCGACCAGCGTGGAGTCGTTGTCCTAGGACGGGCAAGCCGCCTCATCGGCGCGGTAGAAGCAATCGTCGAAAAAACGTCCAAGAGGACCTTCCTTCACTAGAGCACTGGTAGTTAGGGGCGGCGCAAGATCTTGAAGGCCGCCCTTTCCTGAGGCGCAAGGCAAATAGATCGCGAGGCTAAGGAAGCGCTTCAGCCTCTCCAACGCAGCGAAGCTGCCGATGGTGGCGGTTCTACGTGAACCCTAGTGGATGGCGTGACTGCGCATGCGGTGAGGGTGGACGGCCTCGAACTGGCGGACGAGTTCCCTCGCCTGTTTCATGACATGGAAAGGAGTATGACTTTCGTCGCGGGCCAGCTCATCGGCGCTGATGAAGATCGCATCGGCCATGTTCTTCGAGACCATCGCGAACTTCCGGTTGCCTTCCACCATAGATTCCAGGGCGGTACGATCCAGCTGCCGCGCGATATCGATGAAGATCTCCTCGCGCTCCTCGACACTCAGCGCCCTCATGTCGCCTTCTGTATTCATGCTTGTCTCACTCCATTGACGTGAAGCCGCGCGGCCTCCCGTGAAAACCGCGGCCAAAACCTAGGAACCGAGAATTTACAGATCAAGAGGGCGGCTGGCACTCGTTGGCCATGAGTGCCAAAATTTTTTCGAGACCATCTTGAAAGCCGAAAAATAGCAAAATAAATCTTTGCCGCGAGGTGCTCTTCGAGGCCTCGCACCCGCCCGGACTGGCCATCCGGTCCGGCAAGGGTTTCAAAACATGATCGTTTGTCCAAGGAGGAAAACATGTCATTCCGTCCACTGCATGACCGTGTCCTGGTCCGCCGCGTCGAGTCTGAAGAAAGGACCAGGGGCGGCATTATCATCCCCGACACAGCCAAGGAAAAGCCCCAGGAGGGAGAAGTGGTCGCCGTTGGCACCGGCGCTCGCAACGAGGCAGGTCAAATTCAGGCACTCGACGTAAAAGCGGGGGATCGCATCCTGTTTGGCAAGTGGTCCGGCACCGAGATCAAGATCAACGGAGAAGACCTTCTGATCATGAAAGAAAGCGACGTTTTGGGAATTATCGAAATTCACAGCGAGCAGAAGCAGGCCGCTTAAGGCGCAGTTGGGTCAATTGCTATCTGGGAGTTAGAAAGATGGCTGCAAAGGAAATCAAGTTCAGCACTGATGCGCGCACCCGCATGCTGCGCGGCGTCGATACACTTGCAGACGCTGTCAAGGTGACCCTTGGTCCCAAGGGACGCAACGTCGTCATCTCCAAGTCTTTCGGCGCGCCCCGCATCACCAAGGATGGGGTAACGGTTGCCAAGGAAATCGAACTGGAAGACAAGTTCGAGAACATGGGCGCGCAAATGCTGCGTGAGGTAGCATCAAAGACGAACGATCTGGCGGGAGACGGAACGACGACCGCAACCGTCCTCGCACAGGCCATCGTTCGCGAGGGCGCCAAGGCTGTCGCCTCCGGCATGAACCCGATGGATCTAAAACGCGGCATTGATCTGGCTGTCGATGCGGTGGTCAATGAGTTGAAGACCAACGCGCGAAAGATATCCAACAACTCGGAAATCGCTCAGGTCGGAACCATTTCCGCCAACGGCGATTCCGAAGTCGGTCGCTTCCTCGCAGAGGCAATGCAGAAGGTCGGTAACGAAGGTGTCATTACCGTTGAGGAAGCCAAGACTGCCGATACCGAACTCGAGGTCGTCGAGGGAATGCAGTTCGACCGCGGTTATCTCAGCCCCTATTTCGTCACCAACCCTGAGAAGATGCGTGTTGAGTTCGAGGAGCCTTACATCCTCATTCACGAGAAGAAGCTGTCGAACCTGCAGTCCCTGCTCCCGGTCCTCGAAGCCGTCGTACAGTCGGGCAAGCCGCTCCTTGTGATCGCTGAAGACGTTGAAGGTGAAGCTCTTGCGACACTCGTCGTCAACAAGCTGCGCGGCGGCCTGAAGATCGCTGCCGTCAAGGCTCCGGGCTTCGGCGATCGCCGCAAGGCCATGCTTGAGGATATCGCGATCCTCACCGGCGGAACGGCGGTTTCGGAGGATCTTGGTATCAAGCTGGAGAATGTCACCCTGAACATGCTTGGTCGTGCGAAAAAGGTCACCATCGAAAAGGAGAACACGACGATCATCGACGGCGTCGGATCAAAAGCCGAGATCGATGGGCGCGTCGCACAGATCAGGGCTCAGATCGAGGAAACGACCTCCGACTACGACCGGGAAAAGCTGCAGGAACGCCTTGCAAAGCTTGCCGGTGGCGTTGCCGTCATTCGTGTTGGCGGTTCGACAGAGGTAGAGGTCAAGGAGAAGAAGGACCGCGTAGACGATGCTCTTCACGCGACTCGTGCCGCAGTTGAAGAAGGAATTCTTCCCGGCGGTGGCGTTGCACTGCTGCGCGCCGTCAAGGCTCTCGAGGGCCTTGAGACGGACAACCGCGACCAGCGCGTGGGGGTCGATATTATCCGGCGTGCCATCGAGGCTCCCGTCCGGCAGATCGCAGAAAACGCTGGCGCCGAGGGTTCGGTCATCGTCGGAAAACTCCGCGAACAGACGGGCTTCTCCTTCGGCTGGAACGCACAGACGGGCGAGTTCGGCGACCTCTATGGCCAAGGCGTGATTGATCCGGTCAAGGTTGTCCGCACCGCGCTTGAGGATGCCGCTTCGGTTGCGGGCCTGTTGATTACGACAGAGGCAATGATTGCCGAGAAGCCAAAGGATGAAGCCGCTCCAGCGCTGCCCGCAGGCGCCGGAATGGGCTTCTAGGAGAGCTGCTCATGCCGTCGTTAGGCGAGCGTCCTGGAGGAAGGAATGACGACGCGTCTTCTGACTAGAGAAGAACTCCGCCTTTGTGTAGATGCCGTAAAGACGGTCGCACGCGAACGCGGGGTGGAAAAGGATGGGGCTGCGGTGGCCAGGATCATGGCAACCGTTGCCGATCTTTTCAACAAAGGCATGCGCACGCATGAGGATCTGGTAGCGGCCATGAAGGCCGAAACCACCATATGATCGGGAGCGCCCGGGAAATTGTCGGGCGCTTCCACCTGAAAATTTTCATAGCCACTGAAGGTTTTTGGGACAGACGAAATGAACATGAACGGCACCAATTGGATAAGTCGCAACGTGCTGACTGATGCGCTTTCGGCCTCCTACATCCTGGACCATTACCGCTCCATCATCACCAAAAAAAAGATAGAGGTTCCTTTCAAGGCGCAGAAATTGTCGCAAAAGGCCTGCAAGCCTGGTGTTCACTGGCCCGCGGCTCGCCCCCGCCATCCGGCAAAAGCGACCTCCAAATGCGAGGGTCGATCCCGTTAATCGACAATGGTACCCTCGGCCGACAGCTTTCGAAGCTTGGTCCTGGAAGGTATGATAGGCCAACATTCAACGGGGGCCTTGTGTCGACGACCGCTGGCTTGATCCTTGCTGCTTTCATCGCGATCGACCCCAGTTCAGCGTTCGCCCACGGCGGTGGGGTGGGAAATGGAACAATATGGGATTGGGCAACGCTTGCCTTGCAGGAGCGCAACGTCATCGGCGGCTGCCGAGCAAGGACATTTAGCACCGAGAGAAGCTGAAGCGGAGCATGGAGAAAAAAGGTTGCACGGCTGAAGTCGATTGAGGCCCGCCGCCAATCAGCCGGCTGCCCGGCGGATTTGGCTCCTCGAACGTCAGTCTGGTTACTGCTCGTGTTTTAGTCGCTCGATCGCTTCGTCGGCGTCCTCTTCGAGAAACTTGATGCGGGTCCAGAGCTGTTTTGGATTGACCTGGTGGAGCCTTGCAAGCTCCAGGACAGAGACATCGGCGCCCCGCGATCTCACCAGAATGTTCTCATAAGCCGCTGGCTTGCGTTTGGACGCCCATATGCAGTTGGCTGGCTCAAAGTCTCCCGTATTTTTGAGACGGCCGAGCACCGTACCGGGAGGACGCTCACCCATGTCTTCAAGGAAAGCTGAAAATGAAGCCCAGCGCGGGCACAATTTGACACCTGCCCCACCGAACTTCCCGTAAAGCGGATCGGCTCTGTTTTCACATCGGCTTTTCACCTCAGTGTACGCACGTCTCGTCGGAGTGACTTTATGGCCAACCGCGTGTCCATGAACCAGGGATCGCTCCCGGTTGCGTTCTGCGCGCAGGCATCCGCAACTTTTGCTGTCTCCCTTTTTTACGGCAAAAAGAAACATAGAACGCTCGTTGCCGCAATCGCACCGAAAGATCCAGCGCTTGTGACGGCCAGGCACGCTATCGGGACGGAGCCCTGTCAGACGGCCGTATCTTTGACCGGTAATATCGTCAGCGCGTGGCATTCCCTTCCATTCCTGTGTTCTCAACCGACAAAAGCATCACGAGGTGCCTTTCAATGCCCGCCGGACGGAGGACAGAGAGCTTGCTCTCAGGAATTGATGCGACCCGGGGCAATGCCCCTTACGCCGGGCCCCGCCCATTCAGCGGTGTTGGTCCGTGCAGCAGGCTGCCCAGCGCTGACTGTTCGCACCACCGCTCGACCGCATTCAACGAGTTGCGTTCCTTGCGACGACCTTGCAGGCATCCTCATCTCGATGGTTTGGGTTTTCGATGACGAGCTCCCGATTACTGAAGTGGAAGAATAGTACCGTTGCTACATTAGAGGTCAATAAATGATGCGGTACGCCAGCGCACGCCGAGTACGCGGCCGTGCGTCACAATTACAAATTCGGGAGGAGGATCCGCATCGACAAGGACTGTCCGTCCGTTACCGTACGCTGGGAAACTTCGCCGACGATCTATAGCCATTCTTAACAACCCCATGATGTCTTCGTCAGATCAGAGGGGAAGATCATGTTCGCTTGTTTCCGTTTTATCGTTCTCGCATTTTTACTCGTACCGGTGTCTTCGTTTGCTGCAAATGATGACTGGCGGGTAGCCAAAGCCACGAAAGAGGTTCGATATTCACTCGGGGACGCCAAGTGGATCGATTTGCATGCCGGAGACGTCTTGCCGAACCACGCATCGATTACCACAGGTACCCGGGGACGGGCGCTGTTGGTTCGCGGTGTCGAGAGGATCGAATTTCAACCGAACACAACTGCGTCCATCACGACGACGTCAGGCTTCTTGTCGCCGCGCAAGACGGAAATCAAGCAACAGATTGGGTCGCTCGAGCTGGAAATCGAGAAGCGGAGCCAACCGCACACAACAGTCCAGACACCCTTCCTCGCAGCCGTGGTAAAAGGGACGATCTTCCACGTCTCCGTCAGCAAGACGGCGGCATCCGTCAAGGTCGACCGAGGTCTCGTTCAGGTTACCTCCTTTGCCAGCGGCCAGCAGGCAAATGTCGGCCCGAAGCAGTCCGCCAGCGTCGGCGCCAAGACCGGTATGAGTGTCGCTGGGCAGGAAGCAACACCTTCGATCACGTCGGTCCCGGCGTCGGCAGCAAAGCTTCCGGCCGCGGGAAGCAAAAAACTGGGCAGCGAGAAGCAGGCCAACAGCAATAATAAGCCTTCGAAGGCCGATGATGGATCTAAGGCTGCCAACGGCAAGAGCCACTTTGGCGGAAGCAGCATTGGCGGTGATAGATCCAGCAATGGAAACAACGGATCGGATCGTTCGCGTGGCAGCGGCAATGGCAATGGAAACAGCGGCGACACCGGTCATGGAAACGGCGGGAACAACGGCGCGAAGGGCAACAACTCTGGCAGCGGAAACCATGGCAATTCCGCTAGCGGAAACAACGGCAATGGGCATGGCAGAAGCGGGAACAACGGAAACGGCAAGGGGGGCAGCGGTAATAACGGCAATGGCAATGGGAATGGCAAGGGGCGGTGAGGAAGGCAGCTGCGAATTTGCTGCGGGTTGCCAGCAGTTTCGCTGGAGCGACCGCGTCTCGCTGCATCATCATAGCAGGGATGCTGGGTGTCGCGGCGTTTTGCGCCGACCTTCGTCCAATCGTACAATTGGACCACGCGCTGATTGCAAAACGCTTTTCCCTGGCCGAACGCCCTGCATCCGGAAAGATCGTTTTCGTCGCGATCGACAAACGTAGCATCGATCAGGTTGGTACATGGCCGTGGCCGCGGGGTCTTTATGGAGAGCTGCTGGACAGGCTCGTGTCTGCCAAGGTCGGCGACATCGTGCTGGATATCGATTTTTCAACGCCCTCCACTGCCGAAGAAGACGCGCTCCTTTCAGCTGCGCTGGAACGCGCAGGCACAGGCGTCTTGCTTCCCCTTTTTCGCCAGCAAGCGTCGGCAAATTCGTCGGAAACCGAGATATCAAGACCTATCCCTCAACTCCTCGACAAATCCTGGCCGGCCTTCGCGAATGTTTCACTTGACCTGGATGGATTGGTCAGACGGTTCTCGCTTGGGGACATTGATAACGGTACTCCCACGCCATCCGTGGCCGCCGCACTTGGCGGCGCCTCGGCAGCGATCGAAAGCCAGTTGGTGGATTTCTCGATCACACCGCAAAGCGTGCCAACCTACTCCCTGTCGGACGTTCTTGACCGTACGGTCGGAGCCGCTGAGCTTGCCGGCCGCTCGGTCGTCGTCGGTGGTTCGGCAACCGAACTCAAGGACATTTTCCCCGTCCCGGTCTACGGCGCGCTAGCTGGGCCTTTGATTCACGTCCTGGCGGCCGAAACACTGCTTCAGGGCCGCACACTCAAGACATTCGGTCAACGACCGCTCGAGCTTCTACTGGCGACCTGCCTCATCGCGGCCCTGCTTTCCTTTCGCTACATCGGCATGACAAGAACGAGCGGTTTGCTCGCAGCATTCGGATTGATCGGCGAGATCGCCGCATATCTTCTCCAGAGGGACTTTGCGTTCGTGATCCGAACCGCGGTACCGTGGATGCTGCTCTTCCTCGCATGGGTTCTTGCATTGAACGAGCGCATCGACCTCGGCCAGGTAGTCGCAGCCATCGCCAGGACAAACGCCAGCAATACACGGCGCCTGATGGCCCGCATCATCTCCAATAGCTCGGATGGCATCGTGGCATTCGGCGACGACCTGAAGATTGTGGAGATCAACGAGTCGGCAAGATCGATCCTGAAATCCGATCTTGGCGCCGATATTCTCGCCGCCGTAAATGAGCGCGTCTCCCGAGCCCTTGGTGAACTGGTCCATCAGTTTGCCGCAAGTCCTGGTTTGGTTCGCTCAGTGACCGTCCAGTTTTCCGAAAATGAGGCAGACAGCCATTTCGACTACGAAGCAATCATCACTCTTTCGCCGCTCGAGGACGCGATCTCGAAGTCCGGAACAAGATTTGGCGGCTGCATCATCATCCGTGACATCACCACCCGCAAGCGCTACGAAGCCAGGCTGAAGCGGCTGTCCGAAGAAGATCAGCTCACCGGGCTCCTCAGTCGTCGTGAGTTTCTCGCGCGTATCGAAGGGTGCGATGGCATGGTCGCGGTCCTCGACGTCGATCGGTTCTCTCGCATCTGCTCGACACTGGGAAGAGCTGTCGGTGACAATATGCTCAGAGCAATCGCCAACCGCCTTTCTGAAAACGTGGAGGCAGTGCTTGCGCGTATTGACGGTGACCTTTTTGCGATCGCATGGCTCGAGGAAATCCAGGATAAAGCGGTCGTTGCTGAACATCTCGTTTCGCTTTTTGACGAGCCCCTCTTCGCGAACGATATGCGGACGAATGTCTCTGTTCGACTGGGAGCCGCACCGCTGGGGCCGACAGATCCGGAGGAGGCCTTGCGCGCCGCTGAATCCGCGCTTTATGAGGCCAAGGCAGGGTCGACGCGCTGGGCGATGTTTGACCCGGCCACGGCCCAAGCTCAGGCACGTTCCCGTCGCCTTGAAGCCGACATGCGAACAGCAATGGCAGAGCGTCAGTTCTTTCTGCTGTTTCAACCGCAGATCAATCTCGCCACCGGCAGATTTGTTGGCGCGGAGGCCCTATTGCGATGGCGACATCCTGAGCTCGGCCTCATATCGCCAGCTGAGTTCGTGCCAATTGCCGAGACATCAGGGCTGATCTGCGAAATTGGCCGCTGGGTCCTCATGGAGGCTTGTATCGAAGCTTCAAGGTGGCCCTATGGCATAGTCGCCGTCAACGTCTCGCCGATCCAGTTCGAACGCTCAGACGTCGAAGCGGAAGTGAGGCTGGCTCTTGCGTTAAGCAGGTTGCCCAAATCCCGACTCTGCATCGAAATGACTGAATCGACGTTTCTCGACAATAATGCACGCTCGACCGAAAAAATGGCCGCATTACGTGCTGCGGGCGTCGCTCTGGCATTGGACGATTTTGGAACAGGATATTCCTCGCTGAGCTATCTCGCCGACCTTCCGCTCGACAAGCTCAAGATCGATCAGTCCTTCGTGCGCAGGTTGACGCGGGACGCCGGCGTCATGGAGATCGTAAAGGGCATCGTGTCGATTGCCCATGGTCTCGGCCTGGAGATCGTTGCGGAAGGCATCGAAGGCGAGGCTGAGATGGAAGCGCTCCAAAACCTGCGGTGCGAGACGGGCCAGGGATACCTGTTTGGCAAACCGCAGACCGCAAGCGAGATGCTGGCAAATCACGTGCTACAAGAGGTTTGAATAGGACCGCCGCTTTCAGACGGACTGGTCACTACAAATCTGTCCCTACGCCAATCGAATTTCATCTCAACGTCAGGACGGCCCATCGGTGCTGTTTGAGATCTTCTCCATCGTGTCGAGCACGTCTTCCGGAGTGACGTCCTCTTGCAGTTCCTCGATCTCGTCCTTTTGCTCAAGCTGCACTCCGAGCTTTTCCGCAATCGCTGACACAATTGTCAGAACCTGCGTCGCCTCATGCTCGGCCAGTAGCGATATCTGAAGGTTGAGGTCGGCTCGTTTGTCGTCGGCGTCAGCCATCCGATTCTGACTGATCATTACGAAGGTGGAGATGAATATCGCTTCGACCGAGGCAACCATGGCAAGGATGACGAGCGACGGGTCGAAAGCGGGAACGAAGGGTAGAACGCCGATATTGATCAGGATCCAGCTTCCGAACACGATGGCATTAATGTAGACGAAGGTCATCGAACCCGCAAAATGCGTCATAGCTGCTGCAACCCTGTCCTGAGCCGAAGCCTTTCTCTCCTCCTCGCGCCTTCTGGACAGTAGCGCCTCGATATTGCGATCGAGGCGGCTTGAAACACTCGACTGAGACGTGGAATTGGAAGCTGCCATGTTGATGCTCCGGGCTTGCGAACAAAACCCCGTCCTGCGCGTGAGGTTCCAATGCGTCACAGCGGAATGGATGCGACGGAGTTGTATTGAACGATAACGCGCAGCACTCCCTGTCGATTATGGCAGGTCTGCTCCAGGCGGAGCTCAATGCCCGGCTATGGTCTCGGTTTGATTAAGTCGTTGTGATGACAACTTCAAATTTGTGGCGTGGCCAGACCAAACCTCCATACACCGGGTTGGGAGATGCATTCGCTTCAGGACCCAATCGCCCTTGGAACAGTCAGGACTTCTCCGCCAACCTAGCGGATCTTCCGGGGCCGTCCGCCTTTTGCACCGTTGGCACGGCTCGCCTCGATCTTCGCAGCAGATCGGGATTGACCGCCTCGGCGCTGCGCGTCCAGGAACTTTGCAGTTCCGAAAATGCCGTTCATCAATCCCGAAATTGTAAAGTCCACGTCCAGACTTTCCCAGTGCAAACCTGTTTCGCCTAGAAGCTCGACTTCGGCCAACTGGGCAACCGTCGCCTTTTCAAGACCTTGTATCGAACGGGCAGGCAACATGAAAGCCGCACCGTTCGTAAAATCAACGACGATACGCCCGGACGCTTCATCAAAGCGAACCGTCGCTGGGATCGGCGCATGGGCTCGTTCTGCGGCCCTTTTCAGGGTAGCGTCTCGATAGTGATGATCGTCGAAGATAATCTCACCCATGAATACTCTCCCATTTCTCGGTGAACAGGCGCTGGTTTGCTTGAACAATCGCAAGGGCCACACCCAAGTCCCGCTTCATCATTCTACGGTTCGATAATACCGTGAGGCGGAGAATATTGATTCTGACCTCGGCGTTTCCATAAACATGCACATGCGCCGGTTCATGATCATCCGTGTAACAAAACGCATGCCAGCTTCGCGGAGAACTCTGACCATTGTCATTTAACCTAACAAGTTGGGTTTTTTCAAGGCCGAGAAGCGCCAGCCTGCCATTATGGAGGCCAGCTCTTGAGCGCGGGTGGAGGTCAGTTCAAGTCGAAGTAAACCCTTCTGGACGAGGCATTGCCATCATCGACAATGTCGAAGTAGTAGGGCTTTTCCCGTCTGGGCCGCGCCATGTAGTCCACATAATCACATCGCCAGCGGCTGTGATAAACGCGGGTGACATCGCCTCGCTCCACACTTGAAAGACGCCCGCCTCTCGTTTCTCCGACAATCCTGCCTTCCCAACAGTCGCTTCCTTTTCGAATGCACTGCGACAGCTCACCCGGGTGGTGTCCACTCATGAATCCGCCAGCTGCTGGTGACCAGCCTGATGGACAATCTTCAAACTTCTCGAAACCCGGTTTTCCAGCACCGCCCTCCGGACATGTCGGCCAGGAAAAGCCCGGCCTTTTCATGGCCGAAATCAACCGGCTCATGGGGGGACGGCATTCTGCAATGTCATGCCAGGATGGATCAGACAAGGCAGCGCAAAGAAGGACTTCGCAGCCCCATTCATCGGCTGCTGCATGGTTCACGGCGCTCGACAGCAGTAGAACGGAAAGGAGGATAGACTTCATCCCAACGGTCTCCGGTAAACGATCAACGGTCGGTGCGTTTCGGTAATCGCTTGGCATCAACAAATGGCGGTGAAATCTCAGCGCGTCGTTGGCGCAGTAAATTATAATCGGCGATAGGCCGTCGGCTGGCCGTGCGATCGATGGCCTTCTGCCCCCACTCGTTCATGTCGAGGACATACGTCCCCCACATGCCATAACGGGCGTCCATGGCGCGCCTTTGCGCCAGCCGGTACGCGGCAACGCCGGTGTTCCAAGGCGCAACTCTTGCCCAGCCAACCCTCAAAAGCTCGAAAGCAAGGTCACGATTACCGGCGCGACAACGTCCGGTGCGAAGATATCCTCTCCCCTCGATCCGGCATTCGACGCCGTGGGCTCCAATCGACCTCTTCAGCCAGGCTTTTGCGAAGGCACCGCAGGGCACCGGTTTCAGGCGATCGCCAGCTGCGTTACGCACGTCGCCATTGAATGCCCATTGCGCAAGGTCGCACCCGTCGATGCCCGCGAGCGTTACCCTTAGTCCATGTTCGGGAAAGAGCAGCGTGCGCCCATCGATGACGGATGCCCTGCCGGCAAGTTCGAGTGAGCTCGAATGCTGTCGCGACGACAATGGCTGTGCGTTGATCGCGTCTGCGCTATGAGAGGTAGTCGCGGTGGTGATGGTAACGACCACCATCATACCGACCGCCCCTAGTGGCGGCACCGTTACGTTCCACATCGCGCCGCAGGCGCGACAGTTGAAGTCTCCGAAACAATTCGCGATTGTCATGGCCGCGTCCTCGGATCGGCCCACATTCCATAGCCGTGGCGTCCGATTTTCTCGGCATCTACAAGATCCGGCCGCATCGGGGAGCCGTCCTGGTTCTTTGCCAGTCTGAGCGCGCCGATAGAAAGCAGCTGTTCCTCAAAATTGTCGATGCTGTCGAGCACGCCAGGGAAGTAATAATAACCGAAGCAGGTAACGTCCTGCCGCGGCGCATTTTCCTCCGAAACGAATGCCCGGCAGAGGATCACCTTCGGCGACTTGAGAAGAATCTGAAGATGCTGCCGCCCAAAGTCCGAGCAGCTGCCGGAAAATCCTTCCCGTCGGTTTACCATCTCGCCTTCGCACGGCTCTACACCGTAGAGGTGCAGGGTCGTTTCGCTATCGACGCGAACGTCAAGGGCAGAGACCGCACGAAAACCGGCGGCAGACGCATATCCCTTTCGAGACGCCACCGTGTTGGCTCCGTCGTAGTACTCGATCACAAGAACTGTCTTTCCAGGGGCCTCAAGTGACTTGATGTAGGCGCGGTCGACTGGGGCCGCAGCCGGGACCTGCGATGGGACCACAAGCATTGCCGCCAGCAGCGCGACGTTTTTCGATTGATGAACCAAAACCGCTATTCCCATCCCATCCCCCTTACATCGGGCCGGGGGCAGTTTGCAAACTATAACAGTTCATTTTCGGGATTGACAAGTAGCAATTTTTGATATGTTTTCATTTTACATTGAACGCAGGGGTAGTTTCATGCCACGCAAAAGCTGGATCCCTATTGTGATCACACTCGCATCCCTGCAATCCGTCACGGCCTGGGCTCAACCTACCGAGACTGCTGATAAAGCCGGCGCTGCGGGTGAAGTGAACCGACAAGCAGCACCTGGAGTCGTTGCCTTTACCGATACCGAGGGGCGGGCCACTCAAACACGGACGGGCATGGCGACCGCCGCAATCGACCGCCTATCGGCCCCTTCCCTTTTGAACTATATTGGTTCGCTTTTTTCTGCTGCTCACGTCAATCCCGCGATCGAGAAGCATGACAAGTCGGCAGGTCCGGATAGAACCAAAACAGTCCATACTCGGGCTCCGTCCTCTGCCCCCGCACCCTGTGGCCCATCGTCGATGTCTGTTGACGACGTCAAGGCCCTGGTGGTTGATCGTGCCGGCAGGTACGAGGTCAATCCTGACTTGGCGCTCGCTATCGCCTGGACTGAAAGCCGCTTTGACAGGGTTCGCAACAGTCCTGGGGGTGCTCGGGGACCAATGCAACTGATGCCTGACACCGCACGGCTCCTCAACGTCATCGACGTTTGCGACCCCGTTCAGAATATCGATGGCGGGATACGCCACCTGCGCGCCCTTCTCGACGAGTTCAAGAATCCGATCATTGCTGCTGCCGCATACAACGCTGGTGCAAAGGCCATCCACGACAATGGTGGGGTCCCAGCCTATCCGGAGACCGTCCGTTATGTGGCCTCCGTGATCAATCACCAACTCGGTCTCACCTTTACCACGGAGCCAACAAAAGGCGGTTCTGGACAGGAAACCGACGTCATCGGCCGCACCACCATTGGCGCTCGTCCACCGCAATTCAAAGGCGGGGTCATGCAGTTCTGAACCAGAAGGAGAAGGTTATGAAGCCCGTCCTGTCTCATCTTCAAGAGGTCTTGGCGCGAGCTACGGCCATGACGTGTGCAGTTATCCTGGTGCAGTTGATCTTTGCAGACGCCGCACTGGCGCAAGCGACCAATCAGGCGTTTGCTCCCTTGCAGACAGTGGTACAGGCGGTCGTCGACTTCATCACCGGTCCCTTCGGTCGGCTGGTTGCCATCATCGCCGTCATTGGTCTCGGCTTCCTCGCCTTTGCGGGGCGTCTGAGCTGGTTCACCGCTGGTGCTGTCGTCCTTGGGATCGGTCTCGTCTTCGGGGCGCCTGCCATCGTCGACCAATTGATATCGACCGTCGGGAACTAGGATCATGACTAGCGACGACGATAAGCCTCACCTCACCCCCTTGGTGATCGGTCTGACACGCTCACCAACCGTTTGGGGCGTTCCTTACATGGCCGCGGTCATCGTCATTGGGCTGACAATCATCGCCTGGCTGATAAGCAATGAACTATGGGCGCTGCTGACCGCGCCGATTGCCTTTGTCGTTCTTTTCACGCTGTGCAGTCGGGATCAACGCGCTCTCGATGTGCTGCAGGTCATAACCCGTCTCACCCCGAGAACACCGAACAGGACGTTCTGGGGCACCAACTCCTATGGACCATAACCTATGCTTGCCGTCATCAGCCAGGAACTCGGCTTCGGTTCTGTCCGCCAACGCGAACGATCCATGGCTCGCCATATCCCCTACGTCAGGCATGTGGCGGATACCGTCGTCAGTCTTGAAGACGGTACCTTGACGAGCACGATCAGGCTGGACGGGCTCTTCTTCCAGACGGAGGATCAGGCTGAGATCAACATGCGCTCGCTCGTGCAGAACACCTTGATCCGCGCGCTTGGGTCAAGTCGGTTCTCCCTTTGGTCAACGGTCGTCCGCCGCCGGCTTGATACCGCGCTAGATGGCGCGTTTGACGATCCGTTCCTCACAGAGCTCGACCGGCGCTATGCCGCGTCACTTGCCGGAAAACGCATGTTCACCAACGAGCTCTATCTCACTGTTTTGCGGTCCGACACGCACGGCGCGCTGGCGCTCGGTGATCGCGCCCGTCGTATGTTCCGGCGAGCATCCGGCCGCAAGTCGCAGGAATACCTGCGCGAGGCAGTTGGAGAGTTGGAAGAGCTTGTCGGCAATATCGTTCGCGATCTCGGCAAATATGGCCCAACAGTCCTTGGTATCTCGAGCATTGATGGCGAGCCCTATTCAGAACCAGCCGCTTTCTTCAACACACTCCTGACTTGCGGCGTTGCGCGGATGATGCGGCTTCCCCGCATGGGTCTTGCAACCTACCTTGGGACATCCAGGCTGCATTTTTCCACGCGCACCATGCAGGCGCAAGGACCGATCAGGGAGGATGACCGCTTTGGCGCCATGCTCTCCATCAAGGAATATCCGCCCTTCACTGGTCCCGGGATGCTCGACGGGCTATTGCAGGTGAACCACGAGTTCATACTCACCCAGTCCTTTACGCTCGTCGACAAGCCAATCGCCCAGGAGAGGATCACAAGGCTGAAACGGCAGATCGGCGCATCCGACGAGGCCGGCAGCGATGTCGAAACCGATGTCGATTTCGCCTTGAACAGTCTGCTCAACCAGGAAGCTGTCTTCGGTTTCCATCATCTCTCCCTGCTATGCCTGTCGCGCGACATGACAGGGGTCAACAAGTCAGTCGCAGATCTCGGCGCCTGTCTGACAGACATGAACATCAACTGGTTGCGCGAGGACCTGAACCTGGAGGCTTCCTTCTGGGCACAGTTGCCCGGCAATCAAGCCTATATTGCGCGCCGCGCACTACTCTCGAGTGCCAATTTCTCCGGGCTTTCCTCGATGCACAATTTTGCCGCTGGCAAGAGGCTGGGTGTGCATTGGGGTCGTCCAGTCACCATCCTGGAGACCACGAGCCAGACACCCTACTGGTTCAACTTTCACCAGCGTGATACCGGTCACTTCCTGGTCACAGGCCCCACCGGTTCGGGCAAGACCGTGGCTCTCACCTTTTTGATGGCACAGGCTTTCCGGATCAGGCCCACGCCTCGAGCCATCTTTTTCGACAAGGATCGTGGCGCAGAGATCTTCATTCGGGCGATGAATGGTGCCTATGAGATCCTGTCGCCGGGAACCCCGACAGGTTTCAATCCACTGCAGCTTGAAAACACCGGACAAAACCGGGAATTCCTGCTTCGGCTGCTGAAGGCGATGCTTCGCAATCACCGTGATGCAGTGTTCGACCAGCAGGAAGAAGATACACTGGAGCGCGCCATCCTGCGGCTCATGGAAGAGCCTGCGGCAGAGCGAACCTTGCCGAACCTTGCCGGACTTCTGACCGGCCGATCACGTGCCGAGCAGAACGATCTTCATGCCAGGCTTCGTCCCTGGATCGACGGCGAAAAGGCCTGGCTGTTCAACGCAAGCCAAGATGTCCTGTCGTTCAGCGACCGTCGGATATTTGGGTTCGACATGACCAGCATCCTTGACAATGACGAGGTGCGCACACCGGCGCTGATGTACATTCATCACCGCCTCGAAGAACTCTTCGACGGCACGCCGGTCATGATCTTCATGGATGAAGGCTGGCGTCTGTTGAGGGATCAGACCTTTTGTGACTTCATCGTCGACAAGATGAAGACCATCCGTAAGCTGAACGGGATCGTCGGCTTCGGCACGCAATCAGCCGCCGATATCGTGCGCTCGCCAGCTGCCCACACACTGATCGAACAGTCTGCCACCAACATCCATTTCCCCAACCCGCGTGCTGACGAAGAAAGCTATGTCCACCGCTTCGGTCTGACGGCAAAGGAATTCAATTTCATCCGCACCACCGCGCCTGAAAAGCGCACGTTCCTGATCAAGCACGGCAATGACAGCGTCATTGCCAGGCTCGACCTCACCCTGATGCAGGACCTCGTCAAGGTCTTATCCGGCCGCAAGGAAACCATCGAGGAATGCGAGCGCCTGCGCACTGAGCGTGGCAGCGCTCCGGCAGCCTGGCTTGCCCGCTTCTGTGGCTGGGAGGATCAGCCATGAGAGGCCGCGATGCACCGAGGTCGCATTTGGCAGTGATCACCTTTGCGGCAGCAAGCTTCGTTGCCGCACCCGACGTTGCCAAAGCCGATGTGCCGACGATCGATCGTTCTGCACTTGGCCTGCGTCAGCATCGCGCGCGGGTAACCGGCAATCTCGAAGTGATCGAGCACAATCGCTACATCATGAATACCTCGGTCACCTGCTCCATGTATCGGCCCGGACGCCGCAACGATCCGGTTGGTGCTGCTGAGGCAAATCCTGAAATCGCGGGCCTCGTTCGTCGTATCGCCCGTGAGGAGCACGTGGACGAGAACCAGCTTCTCGCGCTGGTCTACCAGGAAAGCCGCTTTAATCCATGTGCCAGGTCAGCAGCCGGAGCGACCGGCCTTGCCCAACTCATGCCGGAGACCGCCGCAGCCCTTGGCGTCGATATCAACAATATCGAAGAGAACCTGCGTGGTGGCGCACGCTACTACAAGGACCAACTTCAAGGTTTTGGCGGCAACGTCAACCTGGCGCTTGCCGCCTATAATTCAGGGCCTGGCAATGTCAGCAAATACGGCGGTATTCCTCCCTTCAAGGAAACTCAAGGCTATGTCGGTCTCATCACGAAGGCTTGGCTGCCCGCGTTTGGCGGCTCGGACAAATCGGCAATCCCCCTGAACTTTGGTGGAGGCGAAACCGCCTTCACCAGCGTGCGCTCCTCCACGTTGCTCGCCATGGGAACGACTGCTTCAACATCGGCAAGTCTTGGCGACGTAACGCGCTGGTACCGTCAGCTCAGCGCCGCAGCACCTGGAACCGTGCAGGAAAGCTTCGATCAGAATTCCTCTGCGCGCAACGCCAACCTCGAGATGATGAATAATGTCATCAAGTTGACGGCCGCAATGGCCGAGCTGATCAATTCCCGCAATGCCGTTTCCGCCGCCAGCCTCTCGGGCTCCTCGCAGTCATCATCAATCAGCGAGGTCCGGCAATCCGGCGACACGATCCAACTATGTGATCCGCGACAAAACCTGACGTGGAGCGACGAGGCCAGGGCTTGCGTCGAGAAGAGATCCGACGAGAAACAGGTGCAGCTCCTGCTGCACCCTCAATGACGGGAGAAGATGCAATGAGACATGAACTTGTAGCCGTTTGCCTCCTGCTTGCCTCTGCACCGGCAGCCCTTGCCGACGTGCCGGTCATTGACAGGACCAACTACCAGGTGGCGAAGCAGACCGCCGAGACCACGGACAAGATCCTGGATACCAACAAGAACATTCTGACGACCGTCCAGGACACATTGAAGGCGGTCACCGGAGATCGCGGTAGCACGGCAGCCCCCTTGAAGGATCTCGCGGTCGGTAACGGCTTCAGTGCTTCATCGATCCCATCCCTTGACGGTATCCTGAAGCAGGGGGCGCCGAATTTCGGATCCTTGAACGGTGATGTCGCAAGAGCAGCAGCAACCTTCGTCAACGGGCTGCAACTCGTCAAAAGCCTGTCGGGAAAGGATGAAAGCGGCTTCTCCGGCGATAAATCCTATGAGCAGCTCGTCAACACGGTGCTTGGCGTCTCAGCCCTCATCAACGGCTCCCAGACGGCACTTAAGACCCGCCGCAATGCTTTTCAGCAGGCTGGAGCGCATATTGGTGCGGCCGAGGACATCAAGGGATCGATCGACCAGAATACCCAGTTGCAGGTGCAATCCGGCCTGACGCTTAACGAGATGATCGGAGTGATGAATGGCGCCGTGTCATCGTTGCAGGCCGAAAACCAGCGCCGGCTTACCGATATTTCGAACACCAAGAAACTTCTGAGCTTAGGCAAGTAGAATGATCCAAAAGCTTTTGGTCATTGCCGCAGCCTGCGCTGTTTTCCTGACGGGCTGCGGCAGCGCAAGGGAAAAGTCCGCTCCGTGCAAACGGCCAGGCCCGCTTGCCTATGCCCCCGATCCAAGAAGCGATTGCGGCGCCATGCACCGCCTTAACGATCCGGTGGCCGCGTTTGACGCGATCGGCATTGTCGATCCCGCCCGGAAGGACAGCCGGTAATGCAGGACTTCCTCGGCGACCTTCTTCAGCGCATCGAAGAGACAGGATCGAGCTTTTCGGCGCAGGCCTATACTGTCGTCGGTGATGAGCTGATGCCGCTCCTTCGCGTCATGTTCATGGCCTATGTCGCCTGGTACGGTTTGCAGCTCGTCATGGGCACGTCACGACTTTCCGTCGGCGAGGTCATTGGCAGGCTCGTCAGGATGATGCTGATCCTCACCCTTGTCAGCTCCTGGGCAAATTTCGACAATCTCTTCTATCGCTGGCTCAGCGACACGCCTGAGGATGCCGGTCGCGCCATTCTGGCTGCCTCAGGCACGGGGATTACCGAGCCGACAAACGGTCTGTCGCAGATCTGGAACACCGCCAATGAAGCAGCATCGGTGTTTGCGGAACAGTCCGGCTATTTCTCCATCCTGCCAAGCATGATCGGTATCCTGATCATGGCGGGTGCTGGCATCTTCATCGCCATAGCGCTTGCCATCCTCATCCTTGCCAAGGTCATGCTCTGGGTCCTAATCGGCACCGCTCCGATCTTCATCGCCTGCCTGCTGTTTGACCGGACGCGGGCCTACGGCATGGGCTGGTTCAACCAGGTGCTGACCTATGCGCTGATCCCGCTCTTCATCTACGTCATTGCTGCCTTCCTGATTTCCGCGATGGATCCGGAGCTGACGAAGATCGACGCAGCAAGCAATTCCCGCACGCTGACACTTCCCGACATTGCCGGCTTCCTGCTGCTCAGTCTCGCCGGCGGATTCGTGATGCTTTACATCCAGTCGATCGGGCAAGGGATCGCAGGCGGTATCGCCTATGGCGTCGGGAGCGCTGCAACAAGAACGTCGGCCCTGCTTGGGTTGCGACTTCCGATCAACGCAGCGGGTGCAACGACAGGCGGCGCCAGGCGCGCCTATCGCGCTGGCCGTTCACTCTCAAGCCGCTTCACCACGAACGATAATAATCCCGCTGCTTCCGGCGCGCGCAACGCCATGCAAGCAAAAATTTCCAGACAGGGCCTTCCCGGCTGAACCATCACAAAGAGCTTGAACGATGGCTGACACAAAGGAACTTGATCTTCGCACCTATTACCAGAGCGGAGACATCTGGGAACAGGAAATCGTCAAGAAGGCGAAGCGATCGCGAACGCTTGCCTGGCTGGTGACCTCGGTCTTCGCAGGCATTACGGTGCTTGCCCTTTCGGCGCTCGTCCTCATCGTCCCGCTCAAAAGCTTCGAGCCTTATATCGTCGAGGTCGACAGGAATACCGGCTATGTCGAAGTCAAGAGTGGCCTGACCCGGCCCGCCAGTCTCACCGACCAGCAGGCGATCACCCAGGCCAACATCGTTCGCTACATCCGCTCCCGCGAGGGTTATGATCCCTACGCCATCGAAGAAAATTTCGGGGTTGCCGCATTGCTGTCGACCGGCAATGCCGCGCGCGAGCTGAAGGAGCTTTATAGCGCCGCCAATGCGAAGAATCCCGCAAGGGTCTTTGGCAAGAACAGGAAGGTGACAACCGAAATTGCATCGGTGACGTTTCCGAACAGCTCGACCGGGATCGTCCGTTTCTCGACAAGTGAAATTTCCGACACGGATACCATCACCCGACATTGGATTGCCGTGGTGCGCTATCGCTACACCGATACGCCTGCGACCAACGAGTGGCGCTTTGAAAATCCGCTCGGCTTTCAGGTCTACGACTACCGGCGCGACCAGGAAACCGTAACGGAGAATAACCAGTGAGAGGCTATAGAATGATTGCCGCGGCTCTCGCCGTTCTCGCGCAAGCCCTGCCTCTGGCAAGTGCGGAGACACCATCGGCCGGCCGGCTTGATCCGCGTGTGACCCGTGTCGTCTACCAGCCCGAAAACGTCGTGCGGGTCTCCGCCACCTACGGGATTTCGACCATGATCATCTTCGACGAGGACGAGACTTTCGAGACCATCGCTGTTGGCGATACCGAAAGCTGGGACGTTGTACCAACGGACAAGGGCAATATTCTCTTCGTCAAGCCGAAGGCAAGGAATGTAGCGACCAACCTCAACGTCGTGACCACGAAAAGGATCTATTATCTGGAGCTCAACGACTTTGCGCCCGAGGACAAGAGACAGGTCTTCGGCATCCGCTTTGTCTACCCGGACCGGGACCTGAACAGGTCTCTCTTGAAAGAGGCCGAAGCTCGCGCCTCCTATCCGAACATCTCAGGCATCGACAAGGCCAACGTCAACATAAACTATTCGTTCTCCGGCAATCCCGGCCTGAAGCCGCTGATGGTCTTCGATGATGGCAAAAAGACCTTCTTCAAGTTCGGTTCCAAGGTGCCGGCAATCTTTGCCGTCAACGATGATTTCAGCGAGACGCTTCGCAACATGCGGCGCGAAGCAGATTACCTCGTCGTTGACGGCACGGCGGTCCAGTACACGCTGCGCGATGGAAGTGACTGGACCTGTATTTTCAATTTGGGAAAACCGGACTTCGGCGGGCCGGATCCGGCAATCCTTGGACCCTCCCCGGAGGACAAGGCAAGCATTCGTCGAAGGAGCGGCAACTGATGCAGCGCTCTCCGGAACTGGAAGCAATGCTTGCCGCCGATGAAGCCGAAGTGCGTGACAGGCACGTTCGAGGAAAGCGCATACTTGGCGGCACTGCCCTTGTGCTTGGCGGAGCAGCACTTGCCTATGTCTTCGCTCTTTCGCCGCAAAAGCCGGCTCAAAATGCCCTGCAGGAAGACGAGGAGTTTTCCACCACGACGTTCAGGCCACCGTCGTTCCTGCGCGAGGAGAAAAAGGAAGTAGCACCCCCGGCCGACAACATCATCCAGATCCCCGAGCCACCACCGCCGCCCCCCGCACCCGAACCCGAGGCGAGCGAGTTCAATGTCCCTCCCCCTCCGGCGCCAGCGCCGGCTGTCGACGCGGCTCCTTCCGAAGCGGATGTCTTCCCGGAACGATACCGGTCAAAGCAGATCGTCGCCGACATCGCGGCAACGGCAAGCGATGCGGCATCGGTGAACGGTAACGAGGCCGGCGGAGCAATCGTTGCCGGCGAGGACCGCAACAGCAAGTATCTGGCTGCAGCATCCGCCATTGCCGACCGATCGGCCAAGGCTCGCCAGATTGCCCGCATCGATGCGCTGATCCCCGAAGGAACCCTTCTCCCTGGCATTCTCGAGACCGCTGTAAACAGCGATCTCCCGGGCCAAATCCGCGCCATCACATCTCAGGATGTCTATTCCTTCGACGGTCGCCGTGTGCTGATCCCGACCGGAACGCGTCTGATCGGCGAATATCAGTCGGACATCACGCGCGGGCAAAAGCGGATTTTCATAATCTGGACGCGTTTGCTGCGCGACGACGGGGTCTCGGTCCGTTTGAACAGCATAGGTGCCGACAGTCTCGGACGCTCCGGCCTCACCGGCCGGGTTGACAACAAGTGGCGCGAACGCTTCGGCTCCGCGATCCTGCTCTCCATCGTCGGTGCAGGCTCGTCCTATCTGACCGGGTATGGCAGCAACCAGTTTGCCACAGGCAGCGATGGGTATTCCCGGTCGGGCGAGGCGGCCGACCTCGCGCGGCAGACAATAGCCCAGACATTTTCCGACATGGCCAACCAGGCGCTTTCCGAAAACCTCAAGATCCCGCCAACGATCAGCGTCCACCAGGGCGAGCGCATCTTTGTCTACGTCCGCCAGGACCTCGACTTTTCCGCCATGTATCCGGATCCGGTCCAGGAAGCACTGAAGGAAATCAAGCATGAGCGAGGCCTTAATCAGGACCGTTTCCGGTAACGACCCACACTACTTCCTGCGCCGCGCGCTTTCGCCGCTGGCAGACTTTCTTGGCGATCCATGCGTCATGGAGATTTCCGTCAACCGTCCTGGCGAGGTGTTCGTCGAACGTCTCGGTGCCTCGGCAATGGAATTCCACGCGATCCCGGCACTGACGTGCGCGCAGATCGAGCATATCGGAGAGCGGGTTGCGGCTGCCAGCAGCCAGTTCATCAGCCGCGCCAATCCCTTGTTGAGCGCTGCATTGCCGTCCGGCGAACGCATTCAGATCATACTGCCGCCAGCAGCACCCGACGGCGGAGCACTCTCGATCAGAAAGCAGGTCATCAATGACCTGAGCCTTACTGACTACCGGAACAGTGGCGGGCTGGACAGGGTTTGCGTGACTGTCGGTGGTCCGAGCGAGACTGAACATCACCTGACAACGCTGCTTCAGGCCGGCTCCATCCACGACTTCATCGAAACCGCGATATTCAGTCGCGTCTCCATTCTGATCAGCGGCGGCACCTCGACCGGAAAGACCACCTTCCTGAATGCCTGTCTGAAGTCAGTGGATGAACACGAACGCATCCTGACACTCGAGGATACACGGGAGCTTTTACCGCCGCAGCGCAATCGCGTTCATCTTCTCGCCTCTCGCGGCGATCAGGGCACGGCCCAGGTGACGATCCAGTCGCTGCTCGAGGCAGCACTGCGCATGCGGCCCGACAGGCTGTTTGTCGGCGAAATCCGCGGTCCGGAGGCATTCGCATTCCTTCGTGCCATCAATACCGGTCATCCCGGTAGCATGTCGACCGTGCATGCCGATACGCCGATGGGCGCCTACGAGCAACTCGCCATGATGATGATGCAGGCAGGCATGACGTCCGGTTACTCCAGGCAGGATCTGATGTCCTATATCCGCATGGTCATCCCGATCGTCATCCAGCTTCGGCGTGACGGAGGTCGTCGCGGCGTTTCCGAAATCCACTATGCGCCACAGTCGACATGAGCCGCTCTTACCTCATCACCTATTTCTGTTTCTGCCTGCTGATCGCAGTCGCCATCTGGATGCTGAGTTACAGTCTTATCCTGCAAATCGTCTGGAGGGATGGCCGGATCCTGAGGCTGATGACGACAACGGACCCGCTTGCCCCCATGCGTCAGTTCATTGCCTATGCAGACAACAGGTCGTTGCAGTTCGTCGCCCTCGCCTCATTGCTTCCGGCAATCGCCGCAGGGGCGTGTTCTGCAGCCCTCGGGTTACGGCGACCAACAAACCCGCTTGGTGATGCCGCCTTCCAGGACGTTGCCTCACTCCGACGCGCCGGCTGGTTTCGTCGCGACGGCCATATCTTCGGCCGACTGGGCGGGCGTATCCTTCGACGCAAGGACGACCGTCACCACCTGATCATTGGGCCGACCCGCTCCGGAAAGGGTGTCGGTTACGTGATCCCGAATGCCCTGATGTTCGAAGGCTCGATGATCGTCTCAGACCTGAAAGGCGAAATATTCGAGCGCACCGCCGCCTACCGGAAGGCAAGAGGCAACCAGGTTTTCTTGTTTTCGCCAGGTGCGTCGAGGACCCATCGCTGGAACCCGCTGGATTTCGTGCGGGCAGATCGCGGCGAAAGGACCATCGACATCCAGAATATGGCGGCAATTCTCATCCCCGAGTCCGCCGGATCTGATAATGCCGTCTGGCAGGGACTGGCGCAGCAGGTAATTGCCGGCGTCATCAGTTATGTCCTGGAGAGCCGGCATTATCGCAACCGGCGCAATCTCGGCGAGGTCAACGCCTTCTTCAACACCGGTGAGGACCTGCAGGTCCTGATGAAATCGCTCAAGGAGAAAGAGAAGGATCTCTCCCGCTTCACGCTCTCCAGCTTCAACGCATACATCGCGCTCAACGAGCGGGCAGCCCGCTCGGCCCTCCTCGATATCCAGAAAGCGCTGGCGCCGTTCCGTAACGAACGCGTTGTCGCAGCGACCGCCGTCACCGACATGAACATCGTATCCCTCCAGCGCCGACCGGTGACGATCTATCTTGCACCCAACATCACCGACATGACCATCCTTCGACCGTTGCTGACCCTCTTCGTGCAGCAGCTGATGGATCTCCTGACACGCGACCATGATCCGAATGCCGTGCCGGTCTATTTCCTGCTCGACGAATTCCGGCAGCTAAAGCGCATGGACGAAGTTCTTAACAAGCTCCCCTATATCGCAGGCTACAACATCAAGATGGCTTTCATCGTCCAGGATCTCAAAAGCATCGATGAGATCTACGGAGAAACGACCCGCCATTCACTGCTTGGCAACTGCGGCCTGCAACTGATCCTCGGTGCCAATGATCAGGCAACAGCGGAATACGCCTCGCGCTCGCTCGGCAAACGGACGATACGCTATCAATCGGAAACACGCACGATCGAGCGCCTCGGCCTTCCGCGTCGAACCAGGGTCGAACAGATCCGCGAACGCGACCTGATGATGCCGCAGGAGATCCGGCAGATGCCGGAAGATCGGGCAATTCTCCTCGTCGAGGGTCAAAAGCCGATCCTGGCAGGCAAACTGCGCTACCACGCGGTCGAGCCGTTCAAAAGCGCTGCAGCCCATGGAACCTACGCCAGCGTCGAGATCCCCGAAATCGATTTGCCGCCGAACTCCACCGTGCCGGATATGGTGGCAGATCGCGAGGAACTAGCGACCGATCTCCAGCAAGAGCAAGGACCTGTCGTGGACGAACCCGTGCCGGCGCCCGTCGTCATTGCAGAAGCGGTCAACGACGAGACATCCGTTGCATCGGCACGGTCCCGCTCCGTCGTGACCGCAGGCAGCCCCGGTTCCGAAGCAAGACTTTCGATGACCGCATTGCGCCTTGATGCAATTGTTGCAAGAACTCTTCGCGACACTGCTCTGACGGCCGAGCAACGCGTGAGCATCCAGGAAATTCTCGCAAACACAGTGCCGGACCCCACCGATGTCGGTCTCGAATCCGTCGACGATGACGTGAGCTGAACAGCTGAGAAAACCTGGCGCCGACTGTTGCCTCGTTTTCCGCGAGGATGCCGAGTAAGTGCCGCCGGGCCGACTATTGACGACGAACGTGTCGCCGCTGGCGCTTGCGCCATCAATCAAAGACCTCGGAGAGCCACGCCCGTGATCATGCCGGCACATCGCAAGTTCTGCCGGCGGTGACGCAAAGCGACAAGCGTTGTGCACTGCCGCGGTTCAATGCGCAATCGTACCGATCTGCACGAACAGCAGCCTTCACCTGCAGGCCAAAAGCAGTACGGTGTCACGCGGATCCTGTCCTTGCCGCAGCGCCAGCGCAACAAAGAGGCAGTACCCGTCAAACCTAGAGTCTCCCGAAGTTTGATGCGATGAAGTAGAGCCCTGAATTACGGCCGGATCGATCGGGCAGCGAAGGCATCGTGCGAGCGTTTCTCGGTGATTGCCTGGCTGTGTCCCCCGTTTTGACAAGACGCTCCACTGCGGTCTCGATGAGGCTTGTCTGACCCAAGACCGCCTCGCCTTGCTCGGCTCGTTCGGCATGGCGCAACGGCCGGCTCGTTTTCTTCCCCTGCCGGCCAGGGCCGTCATTCCTCGCGATGACAAGAAAGCCTCGACCAGGCCGTCCTCCACTTCGTTGCGGTCTTTGAAGATGCGCGCCGCCCGTCTTCGGTCTCATCGACAGCCATCGAGACCGCGATGGGCGCGGTCCGATCAACAGAAGGAAGACAGCAATGGCAACCATCGGCTCTTTCACCGCTTCCAGCGACGGCTTCACCGGCACGATCAAGACCCTCAACCTCAATGTCAAAGCCAAGATCGTTCGCGTCGAACGCTCGTCGGAAGACGCCCCGGACTTCCGGGTACTGGCCGGAACGGTCGAGTTCGGCGCCGGGTGGCAAAAGCAGGCCCGCGAGAGTGAACGCGACTACATCTCGGTCAAGCTCGATGACCCATCGTTTGCAGCACCGATCTACGCGACCCTGGCCGAAGTCCAGGGCCAGGAAGGACTGCAGCTCATCTGGTCGCGCAGCGCCCGCAGATAGGCCACGCAATGAGGCCCCGCCCAGATCCGGGCGGGGCATTTCCCATGTCACCTGTTGAGCGCGCCGTTCAGATTGCTTTTGTGAAGCCGGTTATTACCGGCGGAGGCTCGATCGTCGCGTCGCTCCCGGCTAACGCCCTGCGCCTCGCCGCCTCCTTCGCCTCGAACTTACGAGAACCCGGCCAGCGCTCTTCGCAACGTTTCACGGCGCCTGCGGTGATCATTGCAGGACCACCACTTCGACAGATGCCAGGTCCGGGACATCAGACGGAATTGTTCTGCAGCGGCAGCGAAGGCATCTCGCCATCTGCAACTCGCCAGATCCATGCCGAGAGGTCAGGTCTTGCGACGAGCATCTCCTTAATCCCCGCTTCGAATGCCTCGTCGGCCGACGGCGGCACGATATAAAGCGCGACCGGCTGCGGCTTCATCTCAGGCAAGGTCGCATTGGCAAAAGGCTGACCGCGGCTAAGATCAAAGCGCAAACCTTTCACAGATTTTGTCCGCAGGCGGGCCAGACGTTCGACGAGCTGTCGCTCGTAGGCACTCTCGATCGGCAGCCATTGTTCGCTCACGCTCATCAGTGCGATTTCGTTGACGGTAAGGATGCCAGCGTCTCCGCTCGCAATTGTCGCGATCATCATCAAATGCGAAGTCTCGCCAGATTGCCAAAGTTTGAGCTCCGGCTCGAAGCGGCGCTGAACGTTCTTCCAGGTTTCCTCCTCGAGATGAAGACGAAACCCGGGCATATGCCTGATCACGATCTGTCGACCATTTCGCGCCCCCGCGAAATCCTTGACCTCGCCGACAAGGATCATCAGCCGCCCTGATCCCGCTGATGGCTGGAAAAGGCGCCGGAGCTTGTAGGAGCGTCGCTCTTCGATCGCAAGCTTGTCCTCGGTCTTGAAGGGCTCGGGTATCAATAGGCACTCAGAAAGAGCCTCGCCTCTGACCGTCATGTGGCCGGCCGCGTCGACCAAATGATGATAGACCTGCCACCAGTGACGCCTGCCGCTCCAGTTTGCCGTCCATTCCGTCAGCCCGCTTTCATGCCACAGGAAATGCAGGAGCGCGCGCAGCGACAGTTTCTTGCCCTTGATCTTAACGCTTTTGGCGCCCAGCGAGGCGGTCGCTGCACGTGCTGTCGCTGCCCGCTTTGTCAGCGCGAAATCCAACTTCAAAGACGCCAGTCCGTCGGCCCCGTCCAGCTTGATCGCGCTGCCCAGCAATGGACCCAGTCCTGACAGATCGTAGGGCAGCTCGTAGGATGGGCAAGCCGGATCATGACGGCCACCAGTCAGCGGCATGCGCTTGACGACGAGCTGTTCGCCGACATCTGCGATGTACATTTCCACACCGGGATCCCGGCAGAGGCAGAGGGGGCGGACGCGTCTGCTATAGGCATCGCCCAGAAGTTCCGCAAACGCCCTATGATCTTCACTGCACTCGACACAGTCGAACCGATAGCGCCTCGTCACGACAGCACCCTTGGCACCCGGACGCAAGGGAAAAACTGGTGCCACACGAGAGCTAAAACTGTCAGCTCAGACCGGGCCAGTGTGCCGGGTGGGCAAAGCCAGCTCAAGGCCGCACGGCCCCTCCGATTTTCTCTCCGCTTCGCTGCACTACGCTGCGACAAAATTGGTTCCTCCGCACGCCGGCTCTGCCGGTCGCATGCGCGCCTTGACCTGTCTCTCCCCGCCCTGCCTGCCGCCGTCATCTGTCACATCAGTCACGGAGACGACGATGACCATCGACCAGCACATCGAAGAACTGCGCGCCGAGGCCCGCAATGCCGAAACGCTTCTGGAGCGCAAGGCGATCGAAGCCGAACTCGAACTGGCGCTTGCCGAACGCGAAGTCATCTGGGCCGAACTCGACGGCCGCATCGAGCCGGAGCCGCCGTTCTGAGTCGGCTTTGCCCCTTGTTGATCGAAGCCCGCCGGATCGACCGGCAGCCTTCGATGCTGTCTCTCAATAGCCATTGTCTTGCAGATAGATGTCGATGGCCGCCTGCAGGATCGCGGTCATCTTCACATCGTTCTCATGGGCCGCCCGCATCAACCTCTCCTTCACCGCCTGCTCCAGCGGCACGTTGACGTAGAAGCGGACTGCCCGGTCCTTTGCCCGCTTCAGGTTCTTAAGCCGCCGTGCAGCCTCCTGCTGTTCGCTGCCACGTTTTGCAGCGCGGCCGCGCCGCTCCTCTTCAGGGAGCCGAGGTAACAAGGTTTCCGTTGCCTGCGGCGGCAAGGATTTGGCCGTGTTCGTCAGCGGAGCCCTGCGATTATCTGCCGCCCCGACACTGCGTTTCGCATCCACCAGGGTTCGATTGGCTTCCGGCTCGCGGCGCGGTGCAAGCGAGAACTGCTCAATGTCGATTGTGTCCTTGCTCACGCTGCCACCTCATCTGATGCCGCCACCCGCCGCAGCTCGATCTCCTCGACCAGGGCCTTTACCTCAAGGCGCGCCTTGCGCACGCTTTCGGTCAGATCTTGCATCTGCAGCGTGCCAAGACCGTTCTGGATGTCACGGTAGACGTTGCGCTCGAACAGCTCCGTCTGCAGCAGCATGGTCTGGTAGTTCGCCTCGATGAGGCCAGCGACGAAAGGACGAATGAAGCGGTAGGCTGCAAGGCTTCGGCCAGGCAGGGTAATTCGGGTGCGAACGTTCATGTGGATGACAGACAGCCCATAGCGGTCATTGATGTCATTGACCTCGGCGACCGTCTGCCCTGCTGCCTCGATCTCCTTGATGCCTGGCTGGACCGGCGACAACACCACGTCGGAGGATCGGATGATTGTCGTCTGCAGCACACTGTCAACCCCTGCGGCGTCAACCAGGATCACATCAAAGGCATCGCGGTATCGATCTATGGTCTCAGCAACCGCCTTGTGGGTGGCCGCGATGGTAACCTCGATATTGCCAGGAACGTTGCCTTTGGCGTGACACAGCTTCCACCAGCCGGCGAGATTCTGGCGGCCATCGGCATCGACCATCAGGACACGCCGCCCGTCAAGCGCATACTCCCCGGCCAGAAGTGTCGCCAAGGTCGTCTTCCCAGCGCCACCCTTGTTGCTTACCACTGCATAGATCAGGGACATCGTCAGCTCCGCCAGATATCGCAGAATATGAACCATTATAGTTCGTCTTTGCGTTTCGTCCAGCCTGTCGTTTTTGCCCCTGCGATGTGGACAATCTGCCCCATCGTGGGCACCCACCGATCGGGCATGGCTCACGACGGTAAGATGTGGACACGTGTCCACAGAATGTGAAAGCAGGCTATGCCTATGTCATAGCGTAATACTTTCTTGCTACATCGAACTATCGTGTGTTCACACGACATGGTGGTGTGATGGCGAGACAAGACTTTTCCCAATACGCCGGCTAGCCTCGCGCTCTGGGTATGCATCCAGTGACGGGTTGCAAATGCGAACCGAAACAGTCTATATTGGTTTGGCAGGATACGCAAATTTGTGATACAAATTTGC
>NZ_JANUBV010000033.1:0-50050 GCF_024808055.1 Rhizobium sp. BK176
TCGAAAACATCCACCGCCTAACAGAGCCGGATCTCGGTACTGATGCGAGGCCAGCAGTGCAGCAGCCGTCAATGCGCATCGAAAATCGCGCTTACAGTCTTCGTGGAATTGGGATCAAGGATCTCCCCAGTTGGAGAATGCCAATGAGTGATGCCCTTCACGCTGATGACGCACGAGAGTACTGGGCATTCCTTCGCTCTGGTTAGCTGTGCGGCTAAGATGCCCCCAATGCCTAGACCGTTGAGCGGCTAACGGACTAGGCGGGGCATTTCAGCAACGCCGGCCCGTCGGGTTTCCATCGCTGTTCAGGCTTAGATTAGTTGAAGCCTCTTGGTTTGCCGATATTGCCCATTTTCAGTTCAAGGAGACGAAGGTTTCCATCGGGTGTCGGCTCACCACACAGTACGTCACCATCCGTCCCTTCCTCGCAAAACGTTATCGCTCCACTCGGAAAATCTCGTGACGGTCCATTGAACTCAAGGTGTACTGTTGGAAGGATCCCAGTCGTGACAATCTCCTCGGCGACCTTACGCATTGTCGCATTGCAGCGATTAAAAACCGAGCAGGAGAAAATGATACTGTCAGACATAAATCGAATAACGGCCTGGTCCTTCAAACATTCGTGTATCTGAACCTTGGTTTCATCGAAGGATGGATAGGTGTTGTCCCCACACGTAAAGCCGCGTGATGTGGCAATTGCGTCTCGCTCCTGCTGAGACTGGAGGATGTTAATTCCTACTACCGAAATTGGATCTGCTTGCGCCGGGCAGGCAACGTACAAAAGAGAGATTGCAGTCAATATGGTAAGACCAGTCCTCATGAACCCTCCGTTTTCATAGTTCTATAATACGTGGTTTCATAGTCTGTCAAATGCTGTCCTTCTCGCATGGACGCGAAGCATCTTGTGGCATGGAATATTCGAAGATTGAGGGTGTTGAAGGGCATCTCACAGGATGATCTCGCGCTTTCAGCCGGTATTGAAAGGTCCTATGCTGGCCATCTCGAGCGCGGAACCAAGAACCCAACGATCGTAACATTGGAAAAAATTGCAGGTGCTCTTTCATGCGAGCTCCTTGAACTCTTCGTACCTATGCCGAAGAATTCCGAACCCCTTTTGCCCCTGAAGAGTGGAAGGCGATCAAAGACCTAAGCGTCGGGCAGTGGCACAGGTAATCATAGCGACCAAACCACCAAAGCCTTTTCAGCGGCCGCGGGGTTTTCCTTGATCCTGTAGACGGTCTGTCGGCTGAGGCGTGCTACCTGGGCAATTTCAGACACGCTTGTTTGCTTGCTGAGCAGGTTCATGACCATCTCATAAGAGGCTCGGCTAAAGCTTGGCTTGCGACCCTTGTAGGTCTCGTCGTGTCTGACCTTGGCAGATGCAATGCCTGCCTTTTGAGCTTCCTTCGTGGCCTCGGCTTGTGCCTGAGCTGACGCAGCCATGAAGCTGATCATGGCATCCCTCACTGCCATCTGCATTGCGTCGGAGGTGGAGCCGTCGAAGGTCATGTTGTTGATCACGGTCCTGATCACTACGCCGCGCCTCATAAACTCCCTGATGGTGTCGGTCACATCAGCGTAGTTTCTGCCCAAACGGTCCACCCACCTCACGACTAGCGTATCGCCAGCGCGCAGCATGTCGAAAAGACGCTTACCTTCTGGCCGGTCTTTCATCAAGACAGACACCCCCGACACCCCATGGTCAGCTACGACATGGTCGAATTGAAAGCCAGCGTTCTCGGCTTGGGTCTGCTGGTGCCCAAGCGTTTGTTCTGAGGTCGAGACGCGAGCATAAAGGAACGTAGCCACTGATCCACCCCTCGTGTCCGTTGAGATTACGTCCGCATGAATAGGCGTCCGTAGGCACTAAGTCAACCCTAGCGGACACGCGAACTAGCGCGTTTAGCGTGTCCGCTAGCCTATACCCCTGCGGACGGAGCCACATACCCGGCCTTATGCCTTTCAGCGATGACGAAGGCTGGCAGAGAAGATCTTGAGAATCATCGGGCGACTATTTGGTGCAATCGAACCAACGGCATCCCATTTGGGGGAAACGGTCGCACCCGGCAGCTTGAGTACCCCCTCGTAAAAATTTCTCAGATTCCTGATGAAGCAATGCGTGAGAGTTGAGGCATTGAACAGAAACTCTGCTCCGCCCAACACATCTCATGCGGGAAAAGTGTGGACGTACGGAAGCTTCACCCTACGGGACACTACCGCGTCTGGTAAAGGAAGCTTATCGACAAAGAAAACCGTCAGACACTCGCTTTAGGTGAACAATGCCCCACCGTTTGTTCCTAGTCAGTTCAGAGGAGATTCAGCGTCTCAATGACGAGCAAGCCCGCGAACTAGTTGCGCGACTTGTGCGTGCGGAGGCGGAGAAGTTGGAGGCAGCCAATAGTTCCGTTACTTGGGGTGGAGACCAGAGGGCGAAGGACGGTGGCATTGATGTGCGCTTCACATCTTCGGCCCTAGCCGCGAACAGCAGCTACCTACCGAAAAGCTGTGTTGGCTATCAGGTCAAGGCCGAGAAATTCCCGCCATCAAAGATAAGCGGAGAAATGGCACCAGCAGGCACTATGAGCACGTCCATAGCCGACCTACTGCGAGAAAATCATGCGTACATAATCGTCTCTACCAAAGACAGTGCCTCAGACAGTTCGCTTGCTGCTCGTAAGTCAAAAATGGCAGAATGCGCGAAAGAGGCGGGATTGGATGACAAAGGCACGATAGATTTCTTCGATGCTCGGCGCGTTGCAGACTGGGTTGAGCACTTCCCCTCAATCGGCGTTTGGGTGAAAGACATCGTTGCCGCTCCTGTTCAAGGTTGGCGGCCATATGGTGCGTGGGCATACCGAGAAAGCGACCCCAAAGCCGAGTATCTTGTTGACGACAAGGTCAAGGTTTTCGCACCGAATGCTGATGAAGGCAGCAATGCGGTTGAAGCAATTAATGCTATCAGGAAAGACTTAAGTTCTGGTCGGACGGTACGATTGGTCGGTCTTTCCGGTGTTGGAAAGACGCGCTTAGTACAAGCGCTTTTTGATCCCCGTATTTCGACTACAACACCAGCACTGTCATCTGATGCAGTGATATACGCAGACCTATCAGATCACCTAGAACCGCAGCCAACTTCAATGGTCGAAACGCTAGTTGGCGGCAATACGCCGACTTTTCTCATCATCGATAATTGCGGGCAAGAGCTGCACAAGCGCTTGGCTGAGATGGTGGCACAGGTTTCGCCACGCATCTCCTTGCTTACCGTGGAATATGACATTCGCGACGATTTGCCTGAGGCTACGAGCTGCTACCGACTTGAGGGTTCCTCGGAAACGGTAATTAGAGAGTTGCTAGGACGCCGATATACGCATTTGTCTGATAGCGACATCAACAGAGTTGCCGAATTTTCGGATGGAAACGCTCGTGTGGCTTTCGCCTTGGCAAGCGCCTCTGAGCGTAGCAATGAACTGGCTCAACTGACCGACGATGCGCTATTCCGGCGGCTTTTCAACCAGAAGCAAACTGAAAGTGACGAACTTCTGCGCTGTGCTGAGACGGCTAGCCTTCTGTATTCGTTTGATGGCGATGATGTAACTGACCGTTCGGAATTGGCCCTTCTCGGATCGACAAGTGGCCTGTCTGCCACCGTACTGTACCGTGGGATTGCAGAACTGCAGCGCAGGGGCTTGGTTCAGCAGCGAGGAAAGTGGGGAGCGGTCTTGCCTCACGCCATCGCAAACAAACTGGCTGCAAGGGCAATTGAGAACATACCGCCTTCGATTGTAGTAGATGCATTAATCGATAAGGCATCTGAACGGGTTTCAAAATCCTGCTCGCGCAGGCTTGGTTATCTGCATACTTCTCCCACAGCTCAGCGAATAGTTGCCGATTTTCTAAAGCCCGGTGGTCGATTTGATCGCGTTGACGCCCTAAGTGACACCGGGCGACAGGTCTTGAAGAATTTGCTGCCCGTGGACCCAAGCTCCGGTTTATCTGCTCTTCGCAGGACGGTAGAGAATGTCGACACCTCAACAATAGATGTTTACATCGCATCCGATCTGGTGCGGATGGTGAAATCGCTAGCTTACGATGCGGCGATGTTCACTGATGCGTTGAAAACTCTCGTTGCTTTTGTTGAAGGCGATAAAATTCGAGGTCAAAGCAGTTCATCACACGAAGCGATTGTTGCGCTTTTCAGTTGCCATCTCTCCGGTACACATGCGTCACCGGAAGAACGTGTCTCATCGATCCGGGCATTGATACAAAGCGACAAGCCATTGATTGCGCAGCTAGGGCTGGATGCGCTCAAGCAATCGTTGGAAACGTCTCATTTCTCCAGCCAATTCGAAGTAGATTTTGGTGCCCGCCGAAGGGACTATGGATGGTCGCCGAAAAATCGAGATGACGTTCAGCTATGGTACGGCGGGTTTTCTAAGTTAGCACTTGAGATCGCACTGCGAGAAAACGTCAACGGTCCAGTTCGCCACATTCTAGGGCGAGCTGTGCGCGGCCTGTGCGAAGATGCTGGAATTATCAGTGAGGTAGAGGCGATTGCGCACGCGCTTGCTGCTTCAGGTGGCTGGCCTGACGGTTGGATCGGGGTTCGAGAAACTTTGCACCGGGGAAAATCAGTCATTCCGCCAGATATTTTAGAGCGCCTCAACACTTTGGAACGGCTTCTGGCTCCTACCGATCTGTTGGGAGAAATCCGTAGTACGGTTCTCGCTCGCAACGCCGGTATGTTGGATTTGTTGGACGGCGACGAGGACGCCGACTACTCCACCCGCCACGATATAATGCTTCAGAACGCAAAGCGGCTAGGAAGTTTGGCTGCGAATGAGCCGCTGATGGTATCACGTCTTCTGCCCGAATTGCTTACGGATGGATCTAATGCAGAAAGCATGTCTTTTGGCCACGGGTTGGGAACTGCTCTGGTAGACCCCAAGAAGCTGATGAACGAGGCCAAAGCGATTATCGAAAAGAAGAACTCCTCGGATGTCAGTTTGGTGATAATTCGGGGTGTTCTTCAAGGTTGGCAAGAAGTTGATGCGGCAGGCCTTAATGCCTTCCTAGACGATGCCGTTTTAGATCCCGTTTGGGGAGCGTGGCTGCCTGAATTGCAATACGCAGCCGGCCTGGAAGATGATAGTATTGGGCGCATATTTAGATCGTTAGATGCCGGTATCGCACCATCCTGGCAGTATCGGTACTTATCTATGGGGCGAGCACCGGATGTCCTCGCTCCAGATGTGATTGAAGTCCTAGTCAGTTCCCTCTCAGCAATTACTGACGGAGGAGCAGTAGCGATTGATCTGCTAGGAATGGTAGTTCATTCGGCAAAAGAGCGAGGCGAAAACTTCGTTCGTGATATTGCAAACAGGATCGGGGCCTTCCTTGCTCGTATTGATCTTTCAAAATGTAAGGTCGATGACACCATGGTGGATCACCATCTAGGTAGGTTGATCACCTTCGTTTTGAACAACACATCTTCCCCGTCTCTCGACAGTGGCATGTTAGAAAACCTACTATCGTGGGAGCGATCCGAACACAGGAAGTACGCCTTCAGACGTGGCCGACATCTGCAACCCTTTTTCAAGTTGAGACCGATATTGGCGCTGGATGCGATCTACCAACCTGATCCAGATGGTAGCTATCGAACCGCAGCCCGGCTCGCCGCAGACCAATACAACGAACGTGACAACCGACCTATGGAGGCAGTGCCTCTAAAGGCCGCACTGGAATGGTGCTCAACGTCCCCGGAAGATCGTTACCCCTTCATCGCCGCAACCTGCGTGCTTTATGCTCCAAAGAAGCCAAATGAAGAACAAAGCGATAGAAGCTTATCGGAAATAGCAGGTGAAGTGTTCAAGGCCGCTCCCGACAAAAGGCAGATACTCAAAGAATATATCGGCCGACTTATGCCGATGAGCTGGTCAGGTTCGAGAGCGGAAAAGCTTCGGCAGCGGCTCGGTATTCTTGATGGCCTGGCTCCTTTAGCCAGTGGGGAAGATGCGCAATATCTAGATGATGAACGCACGCGGATGCTGAAGATCGTAAACGAAATGAAAGAACGGGAAGACGCAGAGGAGAGAACGAAGAACGAGACTTTCGAGTAGCGTCGGCGGTGCCCGCCGAGCGCTGGTTCTTCTTGTAGGAAAGACCATCTTGTGCAACAGATCCAAAAGGGGCGCATAGTGTCTCCCTTGTCATCCTCGAAAGCCCGGTTTCTAAGGGTTTTGGACAATGGTGGGCGCTCCGTCCAACCATCCAGCGCGTGTATCGTCTTCGCCTCTGTCGGTTTGAAATCAGGCCCGTACCTGCTCGTCCGCGTCGGTGGTTTGCTCGTCACTCTGGGTGTCCGATATCGACGGACTGGGTGCAGGAAGAAGCTTGGGGGCCGACGGGTTCGCAAGTTGCAGCACCTCCGCCGTGGTGTTCACTCTCGTGTAGAAGTTCTCGATCGCGGATACCACGCCATCAGCGTAAACAATGCCACCCAAGACGACGCTAACAATTGCCATCGCAGTGGTGAATGCCCTTCGCCTGCCTTTGGGCGCCGTCTCTGCAGCTTGCCTTGCGATCGCGTGCGTTTGCACCAACTTTTCGGCTATCGCGGCTGAGCCGAAGATCTCAAACAGCTCGATCATCTTTACGGTCGTTAGAGACCGACTGGTCCACTACCGAGAGAAATCGCTGAAATCTGAGCCGAACAGCGGATACGAACGCGAAGTATTCAGCGGACTCCACCGTCACGCCAAAAAGATCGGCTAGCGCCTCAGCAGTTGAATTGTTCGAAATGTGGCCCTGGAAAGCGCCGCACATACGGTGGAGTTCTTCCGCTTCATTGCTAAGTGCTGGCATTACTTCCCTGTCTCGTTGAATCGACCCGACTATTGCGGTTCAGCCACTTCCCGGTCAATCCCGGATATTGACGGCTCGGAGTGTGCCGCTATGCCGCCAACGGATGTACCCAACCTAGGCGCAAGGTCTCAAACTCCGTCACTGGTTCCATCGGATGACCAACGCTGTTGTTCCTAAAGATCAACTGCTGGCAAATCCGCCCAATATTTTGAAGGAAAGGCAATTATCGTAACATATTGATATAGCTAGATTTTATGAGGAAACCAATTGACTTGCGCACTGCGCTATGTTATTGAATGACTCATCGATCAACCTGGAAGAAAAGGATGAATGCAAAATATTTGTTGAAGCGAGAGGGGACTTACTATTATCGGCGTGTTTTCCCCAAAAGCATGAAACATCGCTTTGCAACCAACGCGTATGTAGTATCGCTTAACACGAAGTCCCTGGATATCGCGCTCCTAAAACGAGCGGAGCAAAATCAAATATTCTTGGGTCTCATAGAAGCCGATGACAATCTTTCCTCAGCCGTCGAATATAAGAAGCTAGCGGCTGTCGCAGAACGGCTCAATTTCGAGTACCGCGCCGCAAACCTCACAACGACGATGATTGACCCGCGGACGATTTTCGGGCAGTTGCGTCCGGGAATTGACGCGCTATCGAAGCTAGTCAACCCATCCAAATTTGAAGTCGCGGCAGTGGCCGGAATAGCAAAGCAAACCCTCACCTTTCAGGATGCCTTTGAGACATACAAAGAGTTGTCGAAAGACAAATGGATGTCGTTGTCACAGCGCGAGCGCTACAAGAAAATTCGACCGATGGAAGAGGCCGTGAATGACTTTACGTCATTCATGCCAGGCCATGACGTGCTAGCCCTAGCAAAAAGCGATACCTATCGGTATCGAGACGCCCTAATTTCTAGGGTCGGAAAGGGGCTGCTAAAGCCGGAGACCGCAAATCGAAAGATCATGCAGCTTCGAAAAATCGTTCAGAAGATCTTCGAAGTAAACCATCCCGATCTAAGAAACCCGTTTGACAAAGTCAGGATCGCGGAGAACGAAACCGGGCGGAGGCCACCCTTTTCTGAAGATGAAATCGAAGCGATAAAGAGATTGATTTCTGAATCAGATGCGAGTGACCAGATCAAGGCCATCATCATGATTGCCATGCACACTGGCACGGCGCCGAAGGAACTCGTCTTGATGGAAAAGGATGACATTCAACTAGATCACCCGATCCCGCACCTAAAAATTCGGCCGAACACTAAGCGCATGAAGGTAAAAGCGGGAGGGGCTCGCCACCGAGATATCCCCCTTCTCGGGGAGGCTCTCGAGTGGATGAAAAGATTTCCCGACGGTTTTTCGCGCTATTCTCGTGATAACGGCGGGGAAGCCGCTAGCGCAGCGGCCAACAAACTATTGAGGCGCGTGTCTGATAAAACGTTTTATAGTTTTCGTCATCGGCTTAAAGACCTCATGCGGAATGCCGAAATTGAGGATAGCGTCCAAGATTCAATAATGGGCCATACGGCAGCCGGTATGGGCGGTCGGTGTGGGCAAGGATATAATCTCACCGTCAAGAGAAATGCGCTTGCTCGCGCCCTGAACTTGACAATAGCAACCCTCGAACCTGTAGAAAGTTAATTTACAGAGTTCCCCTACGGAACTTTCAATGCCATTTGAATATAATGACCTAATCAGAGTGCCCAGTAGACGTTCTCAATATTTCGCGGCGCTAGAAAGTATGATTTCAAGACTGCGTGAACACAATTATTTTGAGGCGGCTTCGTTCTATCAGCGATACAAAAACGCACTCGCCGAGGACTTGACGCTACTTGGTGTGCAACTCAACTTGCCTGCATGACGCCCCGAAAAGTGCCTGGAAGGAAGTGATATCCAGGGATGCCGAGCGTTGATGCCATGATTTTTCTCCCCTTACTTCCCACTCAGAGCACTTCACAAACGCCGGCCTGGGATGGACCCACCCAGATATACTTAAGGATTGCAGGAAGAAGGTGCGGCAAACATGTCGGGACAGGACGGAAACGGCCGCCCGGTCACTGGGGGCGGCTTTTTATGGTCAGGGGCATTATCGAACGGGCGAAACCACATCTGGACAGGTCTAACCGCCAGCTTACCTGTCAGATAACTCCCAATAGCCATACCAGAAGCACTATTGCAGCGGCACCCGTTGTAACCGCGCAAAAGGGAAGAAAAAAGAAGAATTTACCCTTCGGTGAAATTCTAATCGCGTCTCCGTAGTCGTCGCTGTAGGACATGGTAGAGCCGCATTCTTGCGTGAAATCGAAGCCGTTACCAATGTAAAAGATGAGCGACCTAAAACACCAAACCGCGTAGTGAACAAACAGCGCGAAAAGCAGACAATCAACAAACCACATAAGTACCACCGCTTGCATTTTTAACCTCCTAGCATCTCGCACTTGGCGGCCGTGACGAAATTGAAGGCAGCGGCCCGGCCCACTGATTCGTGGCTTCGTCCGCCGAATTTGCTAAAGCGGTGGCCCGCGACGGCGCTGCCCCAATCGCCAACAACCATCTTCCGCTTCACCATTATTAGGTCGCCTGGTGTCACTCGGCATGTGGGGCGCAATCTAGAATGAGCGTGACAACTGTGACGATAAACCTCCTCCCAAAACCGCTACTTTCTATCAGCAAGCGCCGCCTCTCGTGCGGCATTCGCGCCGGTGGAAGCAAAGGCTTGGAACTGATCTTCGTCGCCAAAGAAGACATTGAAATCGACATGTCTCTCAAATCCGTCAATCTGACCCTGATTCGTCACCTGCCAAATAGTCCAAGGATTGTCTCCCCGATAGCCTGGTGTATTTTTGGCAAAGTCGGCGTACCACAACGCATAATCGCTGAACTCATTCTGCAGAATATCGCTTACACCTCGGCGAGAGGTGTAAATTATCGGTTTTTTGCCATAGGTTTGCTCAACAAAGGCGAGCAGGCGTTTGAGATTTGAACGAATGATATCCCTGTCTCCACCGCAGGCGCTGAAAATAGGAGACCCTTCCTCGTTGTTCCATTCAACATCAATTGCCACAGGAAGTAGGTTCTTGTCTGGAGGTGCTACTTCGGCCAGATTTTTGATCTGAGCATCTGCCGGGCTGCAATCAAGGACATGGTACGCGCCAAATAGTATCTCGGATCGAAGCGCTCCCGCTCTGTTGCGCTCAAAACGGCTGTCACGGCGCATAGATCCTTGGCTGGCCTTAGCATAAAGAAATTTCACTGAACCGCTTTGCTTCAATTCATCGAATTTCGGTTCCCCGCTAAACGCGCTGAAATCTACCCCACGTAGCTTATAGGTCTCGGGCGGCGAAAATACCTTGAGATCTGGGCGTCCTATTACGGCACTACCGGTTGTTTTTAGGTCTAACGCCGCAGGAGGAAGCGAAGGCCCTCTCGTGGTCGCCTGCTTCTCGGCGTCGATCGGCACTAGGAAAAAGAACGCTCCATTGAAGCTCGCGTCAGAAACCATGGGGCCGACACGAAGCTGAGGAAACGGCTCCGGAGGTTCCGTGCCCGGTATAGTTACGTCTTCAATATCTTCGCTCATCACCTGAACGACGCGCCCCAGCCTCACTATACTGGTACCAAGGACCTTTTGAGGCATACCATCACCGCCCGAGATAAACTGGGCGGTATTTAGGTCTGCCGAGCTCTTCCTTATTGCGAGCAACAACGCCTCGAAGAACATAGTCCCCTTGCCATCGGGTGCAGCCCGTGCGAGTTCATCGGCCTTTGCGGCGGTCACGGCGTGAGATCCGGGTGATCTCGGATAGCTGTAATTTTCGCCTTGGTTGGACGTAATCGGGAATATTCCGCCGGAAAAGCACGAGCCGATCAGAGCTAGGGAATGGTACGCAAGATTCGAAATCCTTCTCAATCGACTTTGGAGATCATCCAGCGAATAACTATGCGACGGATCGCCGTCGGCATCGCCGGTAATTGACGATAGAGCGAGCGCCCCCGCATCGTTGGCCGTTAGGCCCGGCAAGCCATGACCATCATACATGAAAAGAAACCGCGATCTTCGCTTGTAATCATTGACCTTTGCCAGAAGGTATTGCTCAAGAAAATAGTTAATCGCTTCCTTGGTGGCGTCGCTATTCTTCAGCACTATAACTTCATCAAAGCCCTGCTGTTTCAAGAATTCTATTATTTTTGGAAGATCCGCCTCAACAGACTGAAGCACCTGATCCTTTGGATTTTGAAACGCTGGATATTTCGACACAGACACCAAGAACGCGAAGCTTCTTACATCTGTATCCGTGGGGCCCTGCTTAGGCATGTAGAAGTCGATACGCTTGTCGACCTTAGCGGATCCGGGTTCGCGATAAACAACGAACTTGTCACAGTATGACCCGCCCTGCAGCTCTACGGGGCACTGTTGGGCATTTGCCGGTGATGCTCCTGTGAAGAACAGGCCGGACACAACCGCTATGGACAATAGGCCTAACATTCCCCCTTTCATCGATCGCCTCACTTTATGCCGAACGTCTTCACAAAATCCTCGCGGCTGCCATAGAATATCGAACTGTCGTATGATTTTGGTTGCTCCGAGATCACCGCGCTATCCGTGAATTGCCAGATCGCTGTGATGGATCCTGGTAATACAGCGGGCGTCTCCGAAAACTTTCGTTTCGGGTTATAGTCAGCAATCCAGATCGGATAACCTTCGAACTCGTTCACGCGAGAGAGTGGGACGGTCCTCGACGACCACCAGGATTTTGCAGTGTAGAGCATTGGACGGCGACCGGTACGAGCCTCAATTTGCTTCAAGCAGTCGAGGGTTTTCTGGACGATTTCGTCTGCTGAATGCCCTACCCAACGGTCTGGTTTGTCTTTGGACACGTCCCATTCCAGATCCACGACCGGCGGAAGGTCGCTCGGTCTGAAGCCTCCGTGAAGTTGGACGTAATCCACGAAAGCGTCAGCTTGCGCGGTCCCAGAGGCTTCACGAGCAGATGACAGAAAATGGTACGCGCCCCGCGAAATCGTAACTGCAGCCGGTAACTCCGCTACGCCTGACCAGAATTTGTGAAAAAGTTTATCTTTTGATGATATTCCCTGCGTCGCCTTAATATACACAAACTCGACACGTTTTGCCTTCAACGCAGAGAGGTTGAGCTTAGGGTCGGTGTAGTGACTTATGTCGATACCAAAGATGGAGTTTTCGCGGGGATGTTTTTCGATTTTATCGTCTCTGGCATCATCAGGGAACTTGAACTGCGGTGGAATAGCTAGCGTCTCGTTTTTAACATCCGGCGCATTGGCGTCGAAAGCCGGGATCTCGTATTTCGCAAAGAGCTCCCCGCGTGCCGCATCCTCTGATCCATCGTCAGGGAGATCGATCCAGCTGCTTTCGGCTCGCTCGCCTGCTACCGCGAGAGCCGTTACAGAAACGATACCAACCAATAAGGCGCATAGTGCGAAGACTGGAGAAAGCTGCTTTCTAGCAATCATTATTCCCTCCACAATATAATCCGAGTTTCCTCTAGGCACGCGAAATCCGCCCCACCTACGGAAGCTTTCATCGAGATCTTTCTTCTGCCATGATACTTTTAAGAAATATAATTCAACTTGATCGATAGTAAAGAAGTATCTTACACAACCTTCTTGACTCGCTCGTGAAGAGGCGTTTTCGATCCAGAACACGGTTTCAGCAGCGCCAAATCTATATGCCAAAGCCGAGTCTTGTCTCTATGAAATATCGAGGTCAACCGGGGGACCAATAGACTTGAGAACAAGAATGCCAGGGGCTGATGCGATGCTCAATATTTACCGCGTTGGAGCCTTTTGGGAAAGGAGTAGTGACACCCACAGCTCAGCGGAATCCTGTCGCACACAACTACTTCGTGATGTAAGCTCCATCCCAATTCGCGGTCTTCAAAGAATAATGCCCCGTGCACTCAACGGTCCGTTGGCGCTCTCTCTCGTTTCGGAAACGATATCGATCCCTTTCGAACCCCAGTCAGCAGCACCATAGATCCGAGGCGTCATGCGGTGCTGGTGATTCTTTGGGGAAGGCTCGGCGATAGCTTAGAGGTAGGGAACAACTCCGCGCAGCACCTGAAGGAAGCCCCTTTGGGCTTCTGCTGTGGCTCCGAATGGCGGCGCTTCCGCTAACTTGCATGTTTTGCAGGGAGGCTCTTTCAGCATCGGCCTCCCTCGCCAACGACAGCTGCCAGTGAGAGCTTCTTCCAGGTCGCTATATCGATTGTACCCGTTTCAGGTAGAGACGCCGCCCTTTGAAACGCCGCTGCGCCCCGAGCAGTCTCATCAGTATAGATATCGTCAGGCGGGCTCGCGAAATACCCAAGCTTTGAAAGAGCGTCTTCGACCATGCGAACGAACACGCCGACGTCCCCTGGCTGGAGTTTGAGTGTACTCAAGGTCTGGCTGGGCTCCTCTCTCCACCCCTCACACAAAGCTGGATCTTGTTTTCGTAGAAAATAGCTGCCGAATAAACCGTATTGGTATCTTTGACTTTCCCGTCCTTGAATCGTAGACATAATATCGAGATCGGCACCTTCCCCTGTTGCCTCCAAGACAAGGTCTCCATTTTTCGTTGGGAGAAGAGTCGCGGAAACGTAATCGCCTTCACAGGTTTCCTCTGTACACCGCAAGGAACCGTCCGCCACTGCAGTGCAGGACAATGTTGAATAGAATGTTGTGGTCGGCAATCCCCACTCGCCAAACCATAACTTTGGAGATTCCTCTCCTCCTGGGATCATCAGACGCATCCACCGGACTTCTATGTCGCGAGAGAAGGTCCCCGAGTAACACTGCAGCTGTCTGTCCTCGGTGGTCCCCGTTCGAGTCATTCCCAGAACAACCATGAGGGACATGCATGAGGCGCGCACGAACTGAGCCAACTTCAACACCTAATATCCCTCCAGCAACACAAAGGGCGCCCAGTAGATTGGATGAGAGTAGCCAGGAAAAATACCGCTGTCGCCAGAGATCGCGAGCCCCCGAAGTCCGCCGTGGTCATGGATGAACTCTCGCATGACGCGAGCGAGAGAAGTCGCATGATCAAGGCCCTCACTCGTTTCTATTTGATAAAAGCGCCCCATAAATGCCGCTGTGGATGCATCCCTGATTGGCCAAAGACTCGCCAGAACCGCGCGTGCGCTCTCTCGCTGTGCCACAGATGCTAAACTCTTGAGTCCACTTCCATCACCCTGCTCGACTGTTGTCGCCGTGTCGCAGGCTGACAAGGTCAGCAACCCGACATCAGAAAATCTGAACTGATTGATCCCCTTCTTCAGTTGCTCTACCGTTAGTTTTCCGTTGCCCAAGAGTAGAAATGAATCGGAATCTTTGGTCCCGATTTCGAAGTGCGAAGCGATGTGAACGATCCCAAGCTGATGGCGGTCGCCGTTCATGAAAATCAGAGCACTCTTGAGAGCTTCAACCGTGAACGAATTATCCATGATGGCGACCCCCGGCAGGACACCTTTCGTTCCATTTCGAACAATACTATCGCGCTCGGCGATTACGCTAGGGAGCGCCGGAAATCCCCCAACGGCCTCACTGACCCCCAGAAAATTTACCTTCGACAAATTGGGGGACTTACTTGCGCCCGCAACATTCACCCCACTCACTTCGGTTATAACAAAATCTTCAATTAGATAGTGGGTACCGTCATAGAGTGCTCCGAAGGGAATACCATGCAAACGGCGGTCAGACGATACGAGAAGTCGCTTAGCTCCTATGGCCTCTATCTCTTTCCTTAAAGGCTTAAAAATGATGTTGTACAGATCGTTACCCAGCACCCGTGGGTCTGCCATGGGATTTTTAAGAGCATTTCGAAACGACGTTATTTTTTCGTCGAGAGCTGCTTCACTAAATGGCTTGCCGTCGATCGACTGCCATGTGAAGCTCTTATACGTGTCAGCTGTTATTAATATGGCGTCTATTTTGGCGGGAAGAATGACATAGCGTATCGCAACGGCGTCACCTCCCAATTCTATTGATATTCTACTCTGCATCCCAGAAAGCTCTTGACGAATACTGTCCTCGCTTGAATGGGTGTAGCTTGATATTTCTTCAACAATTTGCTGAACTTTTTCACCTTCTTTGACCAGAGCCTCGGACAACACCACGAGTTGTTTGTCTTCGGCGGGTGACAAAGTGTGCTGAATTTGCTTGGCCTGAAGCGCGACATATTGCTTAGCTTGAAGCGTCGATGGGGGAGAAACAGCGCCTATTGCACTCCGAATTCGTTCTTCATCTTCGGTGAATGGCATCTCAAGAAAGCTATTGCCGACGTAGTCTTCATCTTGAGCGAGAAATTGAAATCGTTCGAAATCATCCCGCAGGCTCATTACGAACTCCGCTTCGGCGTCCCTCTTCTGCTCAATGAAAAGATCTGCCAGCGATCTGTAATAACCTCCAACGACATCGCGGAAACAAAGCTGCAAGTGCTCTGGCAAACCCGCGATGTCACGTCGAACTCCTTGTAGTCGATTGACCGCGACCTTTGCGAGTACTATCGCCGCATCGCTATAGCCATATTTCGCAACTCGCTGACTGGACTTCGATAGCGTGCACACGTCCGCGAGCGCAGCAGAAATTGGGCCGTTGGCAATGCTTTCGGTCGCTAGTAGCTGACGTTCAGTCTGCAATCCTATGAGTTCATACCGAAGCGCTTGTTTGTGATCGCCGGCAACAAAGTATGCTGCCGCAAGTGAGCGCGCTCGCTCAACTAAACCGAGACTTATGCCGCCGCGCTCTACTTGAGAATTGTATAGCTGTATCAGGTCCTGAAGGGTCCCATTCACAACGCCCAGCTGCGAAAAGTCGACATCGGACGGTCCATTCGCGATTGTCAGCAACGATGCAGCAGAATGATCTCCCAGCTTCACCAAAGTGCGCAAAAGAGCTATCACGTCGCCGGAGGGAATGCCCTTCTTCGTGATTTGATTAACCACCGCGCGAACTAGGATGGTCCTACCCGCCGAATATGCGTTTGACCTATCCTCATAAATATCCTCCGGTTGCGACTCGGCCGCTTGGCCGAACCAGAGGCTTGCGCTTTCAAAGTCACCATAGAACGCTAAGACGTCCGCAAAAGCAGCTTTAGGCTTCCACTTGTCGGTTTTGTTTGCAAAATCATGCAACAATTCAAATCCTAGCGACGCGTACGGCGACCCGAAGCCACCCAATGCCAAGGTATGAAGAAGCAACAAACATTCACTCGGATCACTCTCCCCGAACTCCCGACCTCCATCGCTCGGGGATCTTCGATCGATGCAAAACTTTCTTAGTCTCTGTTTGACATCCTCTTTCGCTCGTTCCGGGTGTTCTGACCGAAATTGACCTATCAACTCCAGGACCTCAAGAAAGAGGCCATTGAAGATATCGCTCGAGATGAAGCCGCTTCCCCTCAGCCAGCCGAGCATATTCAACGGCTCATCAGGACCTTGAGCAAGATCAGGGCGTGCCATCAAAATACGGAGAAGAGAATAGGCTGCCGCTGAGTCCTCCTCTTGACTGACTGCGAGTCGATACCAAGAAACGGCTTCCTCAAGGTCTACAACGCCACCACATTCTATGCACGTGAAGGCATCACCCAGCTGCTTCGCGATCCGGTCTTGGCGAGCCGCCAAGCCCTCAAGGAACGTTTTCCCTGGGCCAGATCTCAGGAAGGCGCCGCCTTCCATGACACGATGTACCAGCGGTGTTGGATCGAAGTATCTATCTTGGGTAGCTCGGGTATACCAGACGGCGGCCTTCGTAAGGTCGCGCGACACTCCGGCGCCGTCCTCATAAATTCTAGCCAAGGCATACAGTGCTGCAGCGTGTTTCCCGTTAGCAGCTTCCTCATAGAGTCTTATTGCCTCGGCCTGATCTCGCCCCCCCCCTAGACCGTATTCTCTAGCGACAGCCAGCCGAAATTTTGCCTCAGGTAGTCCTCTTCTTGCTGCGATCTGCAGAAATTCCATCCCTTTTTTTAGGTTGCGACCAGCTTCGCTTTGTCCCTCAATCAATATGATGGAGATGGCATAGTTCAGCGCAGCGTCCCCCTCCTGCATTATCATCTCAGCAACCGATGGAGACTTTGCCGCAAGATGCGCAAGCCGGATCACCGGTATGAGTTCATCGTAAGACAGATCGATCGAGCTGCTCGCGGTGCCTTCTATACCTTTCAATTCTCTAATATACGATCGCGCGACGCGGGATGCTGAACTCCCACCTTCCAGGAACGTCGCATAGTCTTCGTAAAGTCGAGGTTCGGACGAAGCCTCGGCGGCCGCGATGCGACGTGGAAGACGATTGAGAATACCCGCTGCGAGTGCAGACTTGAGTTCCTCTCTAGCACCAGCCTTTGCGAGCAAGGCTGCCCCAATTTCTACGTCCGTTCGCACTCCTACGCCGAATAGAAAGCGTGTGCCAAAGTACACCTCCGCCGCGCGACCAGCATTAGAAAATATATCCGCTCCGAAAGCAGCCGATCCGCTAGTGTTTTTTGCGTCGAACAAATCGAGTAAGGCCTCCGTAAATGTTGCCGGCAGGCTGCAGTCGCTCGCTAGGCGGCCATTTCCATCGATTAATTTTGAGGTTTCGATAGACTTCCATACAAGTAGCATCGCCCGCTGCATCAGAGCCCTGCCTGCATTCGGCCGCGCTACTATACGGACAACCGTCTCCAAGTTCTCCGCCTGCCTCCGATCGCAGCGGTATTCCAATGTTGAAGCGAGCCATTCAAAAGGGCGAATGTCCAGATCGAACCCATTACGCTTCGGGTCACAGGCCACATTTCGCAGATTGCGGATCAAGGCGACGACGTCAGAAGGTAGCGGAATCCCGTCAGCAACGTTGAACCGAACGCTGGGGTTTATCTTAGCTATAGCGTTCCAGCTGCGGAGCGCCTCCGTTCTCGAATATTTGTCGAAATTACCTGCGCACCCGGCGACGAAAAGGGCCGTTTGCGCTGCTTTGAAATAGGGCCTGTCCGAATGTTCATGTAAACTGGACCATTCAAATCTCAGCAGCGGGCACACATCCTTTCCAAAGGTATGCAGATCGTGGTTAAATTGCCGAACACCCCTATTCGCCTTGGCGAGCATTTTAGCCATGCCAACCTGCAGGTATCGTTCGTCTCCGCTCAAGCCTGCTTGCTTTTCCAGTTGATCCTTGCTGACTCCTTGCCATGAAGCCGCTATCGCGACCTCAAGGTCGAGTTCGTAGTCCGGGTCGATTTCGTCTCTTCCAAAGCATCCGGAGTTAGCAATCATCGTTCGTAAAGTCGGTTGTCTCGATCGACCAATGTGTTTTTTTGGCGGGCGCGACGGTACAATTTCGTCAAACTCGTGCTCGTTTGGGATCGGGAAGGCGCCAACTTGGGCTGTCATCGCCCCCGTGGGACGGTCAACGCCGGGCTTCGCTTCAGAAACAAGGAGAACGCCCAATAGGAAAATAGCTAACGGAACTCTGGAAATCAGAATAATCCGAAATACGTGGGAGGCTCGCTTAAATGAGAACAATGAAACCATAGCGAAGGTCCGACCATGTCTGCGTCTCCTAAAGTACCATCAGGTCGTTGCAATCTTGAGTCAATTGGAGGTGGCTAATACACTTCGCTTTTTCCGGTAGCTCGGCGTTGCACTCACGGTTCTGTGGCAAGATTCATTTTTTCCAGAAGAAATACGTGCACTTTTCCACCATCGGATTAGTGCATGCTGGACCTGAACAGTTACCGCCGGAATTAGCGCCGATCCCGTTCTGGCATGGCCATACAGGACCCTCTGGAGGTGGTGGCTTATCTCTCAAGAGTGACTGCCGACTTCCAGCTCAAACGGGCGACCACCGCCCCCTGCCAAACCACTCCCGGGATGACATCACTGTGACATTTCGCGTAACATTTTAGTCTGATATTTAAGCCATACAGCATTGATTATATTGCATATTTTTAGGATATCGAATCCTGTCGGGTGCGCCAATCAGCCCTAAATCGCCAGTCTCCTCATCATTCCAGATCAAAGTCCACTCAGGCCACGTTTTTGAGCGGACACAACACTGCCGCTCTCGCCCCTTTAACCGCTGGACATCCGGCGGCAACGGCATGATCCGCTAAGGCATTGAAAGAATAGGCCTTACGGTGGTTTACTCGGGATAAGACTCAACGCCCTCCAGCGCCGCTTTGTGGAAGAGGATGAACACCAGCGGATTGCCCGGCTCGGACATGGCGTCGCTGCGCTGGCCCGTTACCTCTCCAGCTACGCCGCTTGTATACTCCGCGACCACTTCGCCGAAGCTGTTGCGCTGAATGGCGACCTTCTGTCCGGGTTCGACCTTGTCGTTGAGCTTGACCAAATGCTCGACGATACCGCCCTGGGTTGCCAGAATCGGGAACGCACTGTTGCCGATGAAGACATTCACGTCCTTGGCCGTCCGGCCCATAGGCCCACCAACGATGCCGTAATGCTTGAGAACATTCATCGTGCCCTCCACGAACAGCGAGATCATCTCGAGGTCCAGCACGCGAGCCGCGCCAATCTCCGGCGTGAAGGACGGGATGCCCACGTCCATGAATGCGTTGTGCAGAACACCGGGATAGACATGGTTGTCGAAGATCTGGCCGACGGGATAGAGCTCCAGCATTGCCTTGACCTCGGGCACATCCATGCCGCCAATATTGAATGCGGTGACTTCGAAACCGGTTGTTCCGGTGTGAAAGTCGATCGCGAAGTCGGCGTTCGGCCGCAGCAACCGGTTGAACAGCAGCCCCGCGTGTCGGCTGGGCGCCGTGGCGCCGTTCTCATTCCCGGGCCATTCCCGGTTCATATCGATCAAATCTATGCCTCTGCCCTGATTGGGCCATCTGCGCTGCATGCTTTCAATGGCCGGGCGCGCCACGTCGGTGACTGCCATCACTGTGCCCGACATCTGCGCGGGATCGAGCTGGTTCATCACCGTCTGGACAGTATGAATGTTACTCATTTCGTCGCCATGCACACCGCTGGTCAGAACGCCGCGCTTGCCGGGCTTTGCCCCCTTTGCGACCGTCACGGATACGTTCCAGTGCTGCCCCGTTGGCATCTGCGCCCCCTGAAAATACAAGAGGTGCTTTTGCCCCGGCTCCAAGTCATCGACGTCGAGCGCACTGACGACCTTTTTTCCATCGATAACATCGCCGGTATAGACAGTCCCCGACGCGGCACGGGCAGCAGGCGCCGCTGCCTCCTGGGCACTCGCGGTACGTGCGCTCACAGCTAGGGCAGCCGACGCGCCAACCGTGGCAATAGATGCGATTAGGAGATCACGGCGATCAATGCCTGTGTTCGATTTGTCCGACATGATGGGGGCCCTTTGTGATTTGAAAAATTGCAATAGAACAACGGCATGCACATCGGTCGCGAGAATCCCGCGCGATTTCAACTAGGGTACGCTGCTGCACTGGCAAGGTTGCACAATTTCCGCAAAACTCTGACGACCTCGCAAACCTGCGTGTCGCTCGACAATTCCGGAGGTAGTACACAAAGCCGGCCTCCCGACAGCCGCCAGAACGGCCTCTTTCCTGTCTCCGGCATAGGCGTTCTTTCGGCGCAACACCAAATATCGAGTCGACTGCGAGTTTGACTTCCGACATTGTAGTATTGCTGCAGTTCAAGCGGGATGCATGTCATGTCGTACTCGCAAACGTTCCCAGTCTATGCCTCCGTGCTCATGACGGGCATTGTCGCGCCGCTATTCGCATTGTCTGCGGCCGAAACGGCCGCGATAAAATCGTCTCGGGCCCCGTCGATATCGATCCTCGTGACGGCGAGCCTGGACCAGAGGGAGTTGTCGGCACCCGGCAGGTCAATTGACTGGTGGCTGCGGGACGATATCGTGCATACGTCGGAGGCCACGGACGCTGCAAAGAGCGTGTTCAACCGAAATTGGCTGAAGGACGATCAGCTCCGCGGCTCCCATTGAACTGATCCACTGACGATCCGTTCGAGATCGAACTGCAGAGTTCGCCGTGCGCCCCTCCTAGAGCCAGCCACCGTCGAAGCCCGCCCGGCGCAATCCGCGGACGATCGGCTCGCAATCGCGCATCAGCTTCCACAGGAAGCCGGTGCGGTAATTTTCGATCATCAGGGCCACCGGCCCCTGATCGATGCCGAAATGATAGGGGCTGATCCACCACCCTGTGGGACTGCTCGGGTCCTTGAAGCTCTGATTGAAGGATGGCTTGAATCCGTAAAGCCGCCTCATCCCCAGCTGCATGCCCTTGAAATTGCGAACGGTTGGAATGACGATCTCGGGTGCGAAAGGCAGAGACGCCACGACGACCCAGGGGGCTACCGTCCCGTCATCAGGCCCGAACGGTGCGCCGCGCGCTATGTAATCGAAGAACTCCCGGCGATATCCGCCAGTTTCCAGCGTTCGCCAGCCGGGACCATCACAGGCGGTAAAGCCCCAGCAGTGCTCGCCATAGCCCTCGAATTGCATCGGATTTCGGATCGCATATTCCTGCTGCACAAAGGTAGCCTGGCGGCTGTTCTGGAAATAGTCACTGCCGTGCTCGCGCATGAATTCGTCGCGGATGTCGCGGAAATCGATCCACATTTGTGAAAGCTGATGCGTAAAGAGTGGGCCCGAATAGAGCAGTTCACGCCCGAAGATGTTCCGCCACTCGTAGCTCTCCGTGTAGGCCGCGTAGCTTTCCGGGGGCAGCGGGTGCGTCGGTGACCCGAGCCCCAGTATGTAGAGAAGCAGCCCCTCGTCGTAGCCACGCCAGCGATAGGGAATGAAGCCGTTTTCCGGTCGCCAGCCATGGGTCAGCGTCGGGCCATGGTCACGCGCCCAGTTCCAGTCCGCCCGCTCGTAGAGCGCCGCCGCAAGCTCCCTGATCTTCGCCTCGTCAGCCGTGTCCCGATCGAAATAGGTTGCGGCCGTTAGCGCACCGGCGAACAGAAACGCCGAGTCGATGGTCGACAATTCGCACTGCCAGACCCGCCGCCCCGTCTCGATGTCAAGGAAATGATAGAAGAAGCCCTTGTAGCCCGACGCATCCGGTTCAGGGCCTTGATGGCATCGCATCAAGAAATGCAGCCGTCGTCGGGCGATCTTGGCGGCAAACTCGCGGATGATGATGTCGCACTCCACCAGGACCGGAATGGTAGCAAGCGCCATGCCAATGGCGGCAATACTTGCTGGTGCGCCGTCTTGGGTCTTGTCGCGCACCAACCCGTTGTCCGGGTTGGTGCAATGCAGGTAGTAGAGCAACGTCGTGAACTGCAATCGCTCGAAGTCCTCGTCGCTCGGAGGGGCATCCGGATTTGGCGCGGTCAAAGGCACCTCGACCATGGCTTCACCTATTAAAAAGCTTCGCGCTCCATTTTCTGGCAGTGCCGCATGCTGCCAAATCCAAGTCACTGCCTGAGCGTCGCCCGCAGTGACCTGGATATCTTGGGCTTATCGCAGCCTGCCCGTCCGAGCTCCCCCAGATATGCAGGCTGGACGGCTCATGTATTGTCGCCTTCCGTCGACGTCCTTCGCGCTCCGGCGGACTGGCCCCGCACACCCCATTTCCAGCCGCTGATTTCGGGCATGTCATCGCCATGCTTCTGGATGTATTGCCGGTGTTCGATCAGCTTTTCGCGGATTGCCTGCTTGAAGTAGGCGGCACTGGCGCCAAGCTGCGGCAGTCGATCGATGACGTCCTCAACCAGATGGAAGCGGTCGAGCTCGTTCAGGACAACCATGTCGAAGGGCGTCGTGGTGGTCCCCTCCTCCTTGTACCCCCGCACATGCAGATTGTCGTGGTTGGTGCGCCGGTAGGTCAGGCGATGAATCAGCCAGGGATATCCATGGAACGCGAAGATGACCGGCTTGTCCTTGGTGAAGAACGCATCGAAATCACGATCGGACAGGCCATGCGGATGCTCGCTCGACGGCTGCAGCTTCATGAGATTGACGACATTGATGACGCGGACCTTCAGATCCGGCAAATGCTCCCGGAGCAACTGCACCGCGGCCAGCGTTTCCAGCGTCGGAACGTCGCCGCAGCATGCCATGACGACATCGGGCTCGCTGCCCTTGTCGGAACTGGCCCATTCCCAGATACCAAGGCCTTCCGCGCAATGCTTGATCGCCTCATCCATCGTCAGCCACTGCGGTGAAGGCTGCTTGCCGGCAACGACGACATTCACGTAGTTGCGGCTGCGCAGGCAGTGGTCGGTGACGGAAAGCAGCGTGTTGGCGTCCGCCGGCAGATAAACGCGGATCACTTCGGCTTTCTTGTTGACCACATGGTCGATGAAACCGGGATCCTGGTGGCTGAAGCCATTGTGATCCTGGCGCCAGACATGCGAGCTCAGGAAGTAGTTGAGAGACGCGATCGGCCGCCGCCACGGAATCTCGTTGCAGACCTTCAACCACTTGGCGTGCTGGTTGAACATCGAGTCGATGATGTGGATGAACGCTTCGTAGCAGGAGAAGAAGCCGTGCCGTCCGGTCAGGAGGTAGCCTTCCAGCCAGCCCTGGCACTGATGCTCGCTCAACACCTCCATGACGCGCCCGTCGGGCGACAGATGATCGTCCTCAGGGTAGATCTCCGCCATGTAGCAGCGGTCCGTAACCTCAAGCACGTCCTGCCAGCGGTTGGAGTTGTTCTCGTCGGGGCTGAATAGCCGGAAGTTCTTGCTGTTCAGGTTCAGCTTCATGACGTCGCGCAGGAATTTGCCCATGACTCGCGCGGATTCGGTCGTGGTCGCGCCGGGGCTCGGCACCGAGACGGCGTAGTCGCGGAAGTCGGGCATCTTCAGATCACGCAGCAGCAGCCCACCGTTTGCGTGCAGGTTGTCGCTCATCCGGCGATGACCCGTCGGCGCCAACGCAGCGAATTCTGCCCGCAGCTTGCCGCCCTCGTCGAAGAGTTCCTCTGGCTTGTAGGTATTCATCCAGTGCTGCAGGATCTCGATGTGCTCGGGCTTGTCCATTTCGCCCATCGGGACCTGGTGGGCCCTCCAGTAACCCTCGCACTTCTTGCCATCGATTTCGCTCGGGCAGGTCCAGCCTTTCGGCGTCCGGAAAACGATCATCGGCCATGCCGGACGTGTCAGATTGCCTTTCTCGCGCGCCTCCGCCCAGATCCGTTTTATCTCTGCGACGGCTGTATCCATGGCGGCAGCCAATTGCTGCTGCACCTTGTCGGGCTCATGTCCTTCGACGAACAGCGGCGCATAGCCCATCCCTTCGAAGAACTTCCTCAGTTCGGGTTCGGGAATGCGCGCCAGGAAGCACGGGTTGGCGATCTTGTAGCCGTTGAGGTGCAGGATCGGCAGCACACATCCATCGCGGGCCGGATTGAGAAACTTGTTGCCGTGCCATCCCGTGGCGAGCGGGCCGGTTTCCGCCTCGCCGTCGCCGACGACACAAGCGACAATCAGGTCGGGATTGTCGAAGGCCGCGCCGTAGGCGTGGCTCAGAGCATAGCCCAGTTCGCCACCCTCGTGGATGCTTCCAGGCGTTTCGGGAGCGACATGGCTCGGAATTCCGCCAGGGAAGCTGAACTGCTTGAACAGAGCCTTCATCCCTTCGGCGTCCTCGCCGATATTCGGGTAGACCTTGCTGTAGGTCCCTTCGAGGTAGGCGTGTGCAACAAGCGACGGTCCACCATGGCCGGGACCGATCACGTAGATCATGTTGAGGTCGTCGCGCTTGATCACGCGGTTCAAATGCACGTAGAGCATGTTCAAGCCCGGCGTCGTGCCCCAGTGGCCCAGCAGCCGTGGCTTGATGTGCTCACGCTTGAGCGGCTCTTTCAGGAGCGGATTGTCGAGCAGATAAATCTGTCCGACCGAAAGATAGTTCGATGCGCGCCAGTAGGCGTCCATCAAGCGCAGTTCGTCGGCTCCCAGCGGAGTGGCTTTTGCCTGATAATCGTCGGTTGAAAGAGCGGCATTCGTCATCGTCAGCCTCCTATCGACTTTCTCGTCGTCTCGGTTTTCGTGCCGCCACCGCTTGGACGGCTATGCGGCTTTCCTCCACTGCCATGCGCCATTATCGCCGAGGTCCAGGATGGCATCATAGGCCGATATGCTGGCAGCGCTCCCGATGTGGACGCAGGCAATGCCGTCATTCGTGAAGCGCGTGATAATCCGGAAAAGCGTATCCCAGCCCACCACAACCTCAGTCCTCTCAAGCAGGACGACACGCGGTTTCGCTGCGCATACGCTCGCCAGCATCAGCAGGTGCTGCTCCCTTTGCGTCAGAAACGTGTGCCACTCCACTTCTTGTTGAAATCCCTCTGCCCTAGAAATGCGCTCGAGTCCGAATTCGGCAAGTAGCATTGAAATTCGTTCGTCCAGTATTTCTTCGCTCGCCGTCGGCGGAACAATCACTTGTCGAAGCGTACTCGGGGGAAGATAAGACTGCTGCGGAAGGAACCGTATTCCATCACCCGCCGGCCGTAAAATTCCGCCGGAACCTGAATAGGTAACGCCCGCGGTCGCCCTGAAAAGCGCGCTACCTTGTTCCTCCCGTAAGCAGCTCACGAGGACACGGGCCCGAGGCGGAATGGTAACCGTCAGCTCACGCAACAACGGCGAACCGCCCGGCTCCGGTCGTATCGTAAGCTTCTCGTAGGATAGTCCCTCCCCGCTTTGATCGATCCTAATTTCGGATCCGGCCTGCTGCTGAGAGTTTTCTATTGCTTCCGACAGCGTGCTCAAACGTGCCACGACGGCAGCAAAATTTGAAATCGACGTGAATTGATTGATGATAAGCGAAAATGCACCGACCAGCATCGCGAAGGCAGCCGCCGATTGCGTAATCACGCCAAACTCTATGTCCCCCCGGAAGAACGCCGGCGCAACGATGAGGGCGGGGATTATCTGGATCAACCAATTGTAACCCGTCGTGGAGAAGCCGACATTGCGGTTCACTGAGGTTATGACGCGGAAGTTCGCAATCAGATCATCAAGTCGGCTTGCGAGGAAGGATTTCAGCTGCGGCCCATTGCCGGTGAGCATTATCTGCTCGGCATTTTCTCTGACTTGAAGAAGGCCCGCGCGAAAGCTCGCTTCCTTATCGAGCTGGTCGTAGTTCAGTTTGATGAGCCGCCGCCCCAGCCCGATCGTAAGAAAGGAGCCACCGGCGGCATAAAAGACGGCAACGGCGAAGAGCACGGGATTGATGGAGAGAAGCACGCCGGAAAATGAAACGATCGTCAGACCGCTGTTGAGGATCATCAGCAGGAAAGACAGGGTCGTCACGGTAAAGGCGCGAATATCTTCCGAGATGCGCTGGTCGGGATGCGAAAGCTTGCCCGAAACATCGAGGCGATAGAACGCTCCATCCGTCAGATAGAGATTGACGACCCGGCGTGTGAGGAATCCCCTCCAAAGCAACGCGAGGCGCTCCTCGGTAAAGCGCGCGAACACCGATACAGCGGTGGAGCCGGCAAACACGAGGACGTAGAAGACGGCCTGGCGAGCGAACTCGCTAACCTGGCGGTCGGCAATTGCCGTCATGAAGTTTCGGCCGACGAAACTGTTAAGCACGTTGAGCCCATTGATCGCGAAGAACAGTATCACAAGGCCTGCCATCAGCAGCTTTGCCGCGCCTCCAACCTCGGAAGAACTGAAAATCCTCAGTGAGCGAAGAAAGCGGCCCGCCGTTACCCTAAAGGGAGTTCGCAGCTCTTCCATGCTTCTCCTCTTTGCGTCACGCCAGCCCCACCTACAGATGAAGCCCCGCCTCCCGAACAGCCTCCTCAAAGGCTATGCGTGCGAGATAGCTTGGAGCCCAACTCCGCACGACATCCTGGCAGCTTTCCACCGCCAGCGCGAAAGCCGGCCCAGGTCGAGGCCAATTGCTCTTTAGCTTCCTCAATGCCTCCTCGGCCGTACCGATGAACTCAAGGGCGCCGTTCTTACCCGTGCGCGCGAGCACACAGACGTTCCAAGGGCCAGGACACATGTCGTCCATGAATTCCCCCGTTGGATTGACGGAACCCATCAGCAGCCAGCCGATTCATCGGTCTACTGAACAAAAATCGCCCAGAAATCTCAACGTTGAGGGGCTAAGATTTGAGGTCGTGCGCCTGCCCTGACGCTCGCAGTTCGTCGAGGGTCTTACCTCCGCAGGTTCCTCCCTCCAATCCGCCAATGGCCTTTGCTTTGCCGTCCAGCGTAATCGTACCCGCAATCCGGTCCGAAGCTGTGTAAGTCGCGGTACCGTCCTTCGTTACCCTAGACAAATAGAAGGCATGATAAGTGCCCTTCACTTCACAGCTGATAACCACCGGAAAATCGGCAAAAGGATCTTTTGCGTAGGCGGCTCGGTTGGGCAAAAACGAGGCCCAACAAGAGACGGCAATCAATAACTTTAAGAACGAAGTAGTTGCCCCAGGCGGCAGATACACCATTGATCGAACCTCAGCTCCGAGAAAACGGGAAATCGCAAGGTATTTCGATGCGTGCTTTCAGGTGGTGTCAGCTACATAAGTATGTCGCAGTATGTCGCCGCTAGGCAAGGGAATTGTGATCCCTCACGAGAAAATTCTACTGCGAGAAGAAGTATTTGGCAGCCTCGCGAAAAGCACCTGCCTGCACTTCCCGCTAGCCCTGATGCTTCCTAGGAAAACATCGATGGACGACGCGATTGGGACTCGCGTCGTCCGCCGCTCTCCAAGGAAATTTGCGGGGCCACCGCCGCGGTCAGGCGGCCTGCGTTACAGTGCCGGCGTCGGATGTGGAGCGGTTGTCCAGGGCGCTGCTCCAGAGTGTCAGAATAAGGGCGCCGGCCACCAGTATTGCACCGACCCATGGTGTTGCCCCAAGGCCGAGGGGAGACTCGACCACCAGGCCGCCGATCCATGCGCCCGCGGCAATGCCGAGGTTGAATGCCGCGATATTGAGGGCCGAGGCGACATCAACGGCCGCCGGGCGAACCTGCTTTGCCAATTGAACCACATAGATTTGCAGGCCTGGCACATTGGCAAAGGAAAGGAAACCCAAAGCGGCAAGTGTCGGAACGACCAGCCAAGGCGATGCAGCTGTGAAGCTGAACAGCACCAGCACAATCGCCTGGGCGATGAACAGTCCGGTCAAAGCGCGGACTGGGCTGCGGTTGGCAAGCCTGCCGCCGGCGATATTGCCGATGGCGATCGCGATGCCGTAGACCACGAGGATGAGGCTGACCGTACCGGCCGCAAAGCCGGTGATATCCTGCAGGATCGACGCAAGGAACGTAAAGGCGACGAAGGTGCCCCCATAACCGAGCGCGGTCATGGCAAAGACGATGAGCAGGCGTCCGCTCCCGAGCACCCGGATCTGGTCACCAATGGTAGCAGCCGGCGCCTTTTTCAGGTTCGACGGCAGAAGCACGGCAATGCCAAGAAAAGCGATCGCACCGAGACCAGCAACGGCGGCGAAGGTTGCGCGCCAACCGAAGTTTTGGCCGATCAGCGTGCCGAGCGGAACGCCGGTGACGATGGCGACTGTCAATCCCATGAACATCATCGCAATCGCCGAGGCCCGGCGGTTTTCGGGAACGAGATCGGCTGCAATCGTCGAGCCGACCGAGAAGAAGACACCGTGAGCAAACGCCGATAGCACGCGTGCCACCAGCAAGGGCGCATAACTTGGGCTGAGTGCTGCCATGCCGTTGCCGACGATGAACAGCGCCATCAGGCCGAGAAGCAGCGGCTTTCTTTCGATGCGCCCGGTCAAGGCCGTCAGCACCGGCGCCCCGAACGTGACGCCGAGCGCGTAAACACTGACGATCAATCCCGCCAGTGGCAGGCTGATATGGAGATCTGAAGCGACAGTCGGCAACAGGCCGACGATGACGAATTCCGTGGTTCCGATCGCATAGGCCGCGATCGTCAAAGCGAAAAGAGCAATTGGCATGATGTGCCTCGAATGACTGCCGGTCCGCCGGCATGGTTGACTGGCGAACATATGGAGGCATCGGACTTCAGTGATAAGCAGTCACTTGCTCCATGCATCTGTGAACTGAATTCACAAACGCGCCAAAGGACGGCAACGGAAGAGAGGCGCAAGGACGGCGGGTGGCGCTGAGAAATCGATCGATCCTAAAAGGCTCGTTGCCGTTCGGTAACACCAGCTCAAAACTCTTAGTGTGGTCTGTGCATCTCGCGCGAATTGCACGTAACATCTGTGTGGTTACTGTAAAGTACTTTCACTTTAACCCGGCCACCGTAAGGTGCTTGCGTTTTCAATGAGGGAACCGGAAACGTGATTGCTGCCCGCACTGTTCGGACACTTGTACCGTTGCTCGTCGCCGCACTTCTTGCAGGCTGTGGTCATCCAAGCGGGGTCATGACGCCTGTTGCACTGACAGCGGCAACACCCAACACCACCAAGGTCAGCATGCTGGTCGCGACCACTCGCGAGCCGTCCGGCGATCCCGCAACACTGTTTAACGGCGAACGCAGTCCAAAGCCCTACTTGACGGCGGTCGATGTCTCGATACCACCGAAACGCGCGTCCGGCACCGTGCAATGGCCGAAGCGCCTGCCGCCGAATCCGGCGACCGACTTTGCCGTGACCAGCGTCAAGGAGATCGATACCGTTCCGCAGGGGCGTGCATGGTTCCGCCAGAATATCCAAGGCGGTCACGCGCTGGTCTTCATCCATGGCTTCAACAACAAATACGAGGATTCCGTTTTCCGCCTCGCGCAGATCGTCCACGATTCCGATATGCACGCGACTCCCATCCTCTTCACGTGGCCCTCACGCGCTCAGCTCACAGCCTACGAATACGACAAGGAAAGCACCAACTATTCGCGCACGGCGCTCGAGCAAGCGTTGCGAACACTGGCCGCCGACCCAGACGTCAAGGACATCACCATCCTCGCTCACTCGATGGGCACCTGGCTGACCATGGAATCGCTGCGGCAGATGGGCATCCGCGACGGACACGTGAACAGCAAGATCCACAACGTCATTCTCGCCTCGCCTGATATCGACATCCAGGTCTTCGCCAAGCAGTTTGCCGAGATGGGCGAGCCGAGGCCGAAATTCACGATCTTCGTATCGCAGGATGACAAGGCCCTTGCCGTCTCGAGCTTCATCACCGGTAAAGTTTCACGCCTCGGCGCGATCGACCCGACCGTAGAGCCCTATCGCTCGAAGCTCGAAGCCGCGGGCATTACCGCGATCGATCTTACCAAGGTGAAAGGCGAGGGTCTGAACCACGGTAAGTTTGCCGAGAGTCCTGAGATCGTTCAGCTGATCGGCCAACGCATCATCACCGGGCAAACGCTGACGGATTCCAATGTCTCGCTCGGCCAGGGTCTGACCGCAGTGGTCGGCGGCACTGTGACGACGATCGGCAACGTCGCGGCCACAGCGGTCGCAGCACCAGTGACGGTCCTCGAGCAGCCAATACAGAACGCAAAGAAGCGCCCGGCTGACGAAACGCTGCAGGGAGACCTAAAACCTCAGCCGTTTACCCAATAGGCCCGACACATTCCGCTCGCTGTTACGTTTTGGCGCCCGCTTGTTACCGTAACGTACTTACCGAGTGATGCTCTTCAGTGGGAACGTAAGCTTGTCGAAAAGTCTGACGAGCTTTCTACAGCGCCGAGTCCCGGCCTGCCCCACGATCAGGAGCGCGTAAATGTTGAACGACCTGAAAAGACAAGGGAGATCACGATGAGTGCGTCTCTCTCCAAGCGACTTCGGCACGCCGGCGCGGCACTCGCCTTGGCCCTCGCCTCCACCTCGCTCAGCTATGGAGCCGCGCATGCGCAGCAGGCGGCGCCAACCCAGAATACGGCAAAGCCGAACATCCTCGTCATTTTCGGCGACGACATTGGTCAGACGAACATCAGCGCTTATTCGATGGGCGTCATGGGCTACAAGACGCCCAACATCGACCGCATCGCCAAGGAAGGCATGCTGTTTACCGACTACTACGCCGAAAACAGCTGCACTGCCGGTCGCTCCACATTCATCACCGGCCAGGTCTGCCTTCGTACCGGTCTTTGCAAAGTCGGCATCCCGGGGGCGACAGTCGGCCTGCAGGCGCGCGACATCACCATCGCTCAGGCCTTGAAGCCGCTCGGCTATGCCACGGGCCAGTTCGGTAAGAACCATCTCGGCGACCGTGACGAATTCCTCCCGACGCAACACGGGTTCGACGAGTTCTTCGGCAACCTCTATCACCTGAACGCCGAGGAAGAACCCGAGCGTCCCTATTATCCGAAGAACGATCAGGCATTCGTGAAGGCGAACGCGCCGCGCGGAGTCCTGCATTCGTTCGCCGACGGCAGGGTCGACGACACCGGCGCCCTCAACCGCAAGCGCATGGAAACGATCGACGATGAAACGACGGCGGCTGCGATCGATTTCATGCAGCGGCAGGCCAAGGAGGGTAAGCCGTTCTTCACATGGATGAACACGACCCGCATGCACGCGTTCACACACGTTCGCGAATCCATGCAGGGCCAAAGCGGTATGCCCGGCAATGAATACGCCGATGGCATGGTCGAGCATGATGGTGACGTCGGCAAGCTCCTCAAGGCGCTGGACGACCTCAAGATCGCCGACAATACGATCGTCGTCTACACAACCGACAATGGCCCGAACCAGTGGTCTTGGCCAGATGCGGCGACGACCGCCTTCAGAAGCGAGAAGGATACCAACTGGGAAGGCGCCTTCCGCGTTCCGGCAATGGTTCGTTGGCCAGGCCACGTCAAAGCGGGCGAAGTGTCCAACGAGATGATGTCTGGACTTGACTGGTTCCCGACCCTGGTTGCCGCAGCCGGCGACCCCGACGTCAAGGAGCAACTCCTCAATGGCGCAAGCATCAACGGCAACCAGTTTAAGGTCCATCTCGACGGCTACAATCAGCTGCCGTACCTGACAGGACAGCAGCCGAAATCGGCGCGCGAGGACTTCTACTATTTCAATGATGACGGCGAAGTCGTCGCCTATCGCTACAACAACTGGAAGATCGTCTTCTGCGAACAGAGAGAGCCGGGAGGCTTCGTGGTCTGGGCAAATCCCTTCACCTGCCTCCGCGCGCCCAAGGTCTTCAACCTGCGCATGGATCCCTATGAACGGGCCGATGTCGTCTCCGATCAGTACTACGACTGGCTGGCGAAGAACGCCTACCTCATTCAGTACGGCGTATACCGGGTCGCTCCCTTCCTACAGACTTTCAAGGACTACCCTCCGAGCCAACGATCGGCGAGCTTCAGCATCGACCAGATGGTCGATGCGTTGATGCGCTCGATGGAGCAAGGTCCCTCGACTGGAAAGTAGCAACCACCAAGAGCGGGTCGATCTCTGACGACCCGCTCGATTTGCCCAAGGGGGAGCCATGACGGCACGCGACGATATTCTCGACCTCGGCAAACGGGTCGGCCAATCGATCATCGGGCAGGATACAATGGTCGAGCGCTTGCTGCTCGGCCTCCTTGCCAACGGCCACCTTCTCGTCGAGGGACTGCCGGGACTCGCAAAGACGCGTGCCATCAAGAGCCTGGCAAAGAACCTTGATGCAGAGCTTTCGCGTATCCAGTTCACCCCTGACCTGCTGCCCGCCGACATTACCGGCTCGGAGATCTATTTCAGTGAAGGCGGCAAGGGGGAATTCAAGTTCCAGCAAGGGCCGATCTTCGCCAGCCTGATCCTCGCCGACGAAGTCAATCGCGCACCGGCCAAGGTGCAGTCAGCGCTTCTCGAGGCGATGGAGGAACGGCAGGTGACGGTCGGCGGACAGAGCTATCCCTTGCCCGACCTCTTCATGGTCATGGCAACGCAGAATCCGATCGAGCAAGAGGGCACCTACCCCCTTCCCGAAGCGCAACTCGATCGCTTCCTCATGCATGTCGAGGTTGGCTACCCCGATGGCAAGTCAGAGGCGGCGATCATGCGTTTGAACCGGGACGAGGAGAATGCTGCCCATGGCGGAACAAAGCCTGCCGAGCAGCAGAAACTTAACCCGCAATCTGTCTTCGATGCCCGCAAGGAAATTGGCGCAGTCACCGTCTCCGATCCGGTCGAGGCTTACATCGTCGCGCTGGTGCTCGCCACGCGCTATCCCGACAAATACGACAAGGACCTGGCGAAGCTTCTGCAGGTCGGCATCAGTCCGCGCGGCGTCATCAGTCTCGACAAGGTCTCGCGGTCTTACGCCTGGTTCAAGGGCCGGGATTACGTGACGCCCGATGACGTCAAGGCGATCGTCAAAGACGTCTTTCGCCACCGCCTCATTCTATCCTACGAAGCGCATGCGTCGAACACGACGCCTGACCAGGTGATCAATCGCATCGTCGAGCTCGTGGCCGTCTCGTGAGGATCGCGCAATGCCGGCAAATCCTGATGCAGAAGGCGTCCATGTCTCTACTAGCCAGTTGGTGGCCCTGGAAGGCCGCGCCCGTGATCTGAGCTTCGTCCACAAGGCAAAGAGCCACCGCCTGCTCGCCGGTCGCATGCAATCCTCGATGCGTGGCCGTGGGCTGACCTTCGAGGAATTGCGGGACTATCTGCCGGGTGACGACATCCGCACGATCGATTGGCGCGTCACCGCACGCACGACCAAACCAGCCGTCCGAGTCTATTCCGAAGAAAAGGAGCGGCCGGCACTGGTCGTCGTGGATCAGCGCATCAACATGTTCTTCGGCAGTCGGCGGTCGATGAAGTCGGTGACGGCGGCGGAGGCGGCCATGCTCTGCTCCTGGCGCATTCTCGGCTCGGGCGACCGTGTTGGAGGCTTCGTCTTTAATGACGAGCGGATCGACGAAATCCGCCCGCATCGCAGCCGGGAGGCAGTGATTGGCTTTGCCGACCGGATTGCGACCCAGAATGCCGAGTTGAATGCAGATTTTGCCGGAACATCATCTCCGACTGCGCTCGACGCTGTTGTCGAACGCGTCACCAGCATCGCACATCACGATCATCTCATCATTGTCATCAGCGACTTCGACGGCCACACCGCGGCAACCCGCGACAGACTGCTTCGCCTTTCCGCGCACAACGATGTCATCTGCCTTCTCGTATACGATCCCTTCATGCTGGAACTGCCGCAATCCGGCGACATCGTCGTTAGCGGCGGCAACCTTCAGGCGGAACTCGCACTGCGGAAGGGCAGCGTACGCCAGGCGATCGATCGCTTCGCACGCGAACGCGGTGAGGAACTGCGCGCATGGCAGCGCGAACTTGGGCTTCCCATGCTGCCGGTCTCGACGGCGGAGGAGACAGCCCCGCAACTTCGTAAGCTGCTGGAGCAGGCGGCCTGGCGCCAGAGGAGGCGATGACCATGGAACCCGCCGGCACCCCGTTGGACCCAATGACCGAAACCGCGCTGCGCTCGCTCAAGGACATATCCTTGCCGCCAGCAGTCTCCTGGATGCCTCAGACATGGGGCTGGGCCGTCCTCGCGGCGATCCTGATGCTGATCCTTGTCACAGTGTTTCTACTATGGCTTCGCCGCTATCGCGCCAACGCCTACCGGCGCGACGCGCTGGCACTACTTGCCGGCGTGGAGGCGAAGATCCGTGATCCCGAGACACAGCAGTCAGGCGTTCAAGACCTCGCAGTGCTCTTGAAGCGTGTTGCCCTGGCCGGCTGGCCGCGCAACGACGTTGCATCCCTCGCCGGGGCCGCCTGGGTGAAGTTTCTCGAAGTCCATGGTGATCGTACCAGCAGCCAGGCACTGCAAGCCGTGCTTGACGATCTCGAATATCACGCCAGCAAAGGGATCGGCGCGACGCAACCGAATACCGGGGCCGAATTGATTGCCGGTGCGCGCAACTGGATCGAGCGGCATCATGTATCAGCTTGATCATCCATGGCTGCTGGCGTTGCTGCCACTGCCCCTGATCGTCTGGTGGTTGTTGCCCGCCCACCATGAAACGTCGGCATCCGTTCGCTTGCCTTTCTTTGACCAGGTCGCAAGCGCAGTCGGCATCACGCCGACCTCCGGCTCGGTGATCGCCCGGCGCGGTTGGCCGCAACTGATTGCCGAAGCCCTCGCCTGGTGCCTTATCGTCCTCGCCCTCACCCGCCCACAATTCGTCGAGCCGCCGATCGAGAAGGTCGAACCCCAGCGTGACCTGATGCTCGCTCTCGACCTTTCGCAATCGATGGATACCCGCGATTTCCGTGCCCCCGATGGGACGACGCATCCACGCGTCGATGCAGTCCGGAGCGTCGTCGCCGATTTCGTTACAAAGAGGCCGGGCGATCGCATCGGTTTGATCGCCTTTGGTGACGCTCCCTACCCGCTGGTCCCCTTCACGATGGACCATCGTACGGTTCAGGCCATGATTGCCGAAACCCTGCCCGGGATGGCCGGTCCACGCACCGCGCTTGGTGATACGATCGGTCTTGCCATCAAGATGTTTGAGAACACCACGGTGCCTGAAAAGGTGTTGATCGTGCTGACCGACGGCAACGACACAGCCAGCAAGATGCCGCCCGCAAAAGCCGCCGACATAGCCAAGCAGAAGGGCGTGGTTATCCATGCGGTCGGCATAGGCGATCCGGCCGCAACCGGCGAAGAAAAGCTGGACACCACGGCCCTGCAAAAGATCGCCAGCGACACCGGCGGCCGCTACTTCTTCGGTGGCGACCAGAGCCAGCTTGCAGCGATCTATGACGAGCTCGACAAGATCACCCCGGAGGATCAGAAGAACCTCTCGTGGCGGCCGCGCATCGAACTCTTCCACTGGCCGCTCGGCGCGGCGATTGCGGTGCTCGCGCTCTATTACTGCGCAGCCGCAGCGGGCGGGCTTCTTCGGAGGTCCACTGCATGATCGAAGATTTCCATTTCCTTCGCCCTTGGTGGCTCCTTGCCATTCTCCTGCCGATCGGGATCGTGTGGTTCGCCTCGCGCTCGAGCAACGCCCGCAATCGCTGGAAGGATATGATTGCCCCTCATCTTCTGGAGAAGCTGATCGTCGATGCTTCTGGGCGCACTCGCGTGCGCCCGTCCTGGCTGCTTGCAGCAGTACTCGGCTTGGCCGTCCTCGGCGCCGCCGGCCCGACCTGGGAACGCGAGGCGCCACCCTTTGTGGAAGATACCGCACCGCTGGTGCTCGCCGTCGACCTGTCGCCGACGATGGACGCGATCGATCTCACGCCTTCCCGGCTTGAACGCGCCAAGTTGAAAATCAAAGACATCATTGCGCAGAGGCAGGGCGCCAGGACCGCGGTCATCGCCTATGCCGGATCGGCCCACCTCGTGCTGCCGCTGACCGACGATTCCTCACTGATCGAAACCTACACCGACGCGCTGGCTACCCGCATCATGCCGGTCGACGGCAAGGACACCGCGGCAGCGCTTACCACGGCGGAACAGGCACTCTCCGAAGGCGGCGTGGCCGGTACCGTTGTCTTCATCACCGATGGCGTCGAGCAGAACGCTTTCGACGCATTCAAGCGGAAAACAGACAACGGCATCCTGATCCTCGGCGTCGGCACGGCCGAAGGCGGTCCTGTCAAGACAGCGGACGAAGGCTTTCCCACCGGCACCGGAGGCAGCCGCGTTTTTGCCAAGCTCGATATCGACGCGCTTAAAAATTTGCACGCGCTGACCGGCGTTGATGTCGCCACAATCACCGATGACGACACGGACGTCCGCTGGATAACGCAGCGCGTGGCAACCAATTTCGCGCAGAAGAAATCGGCGCAAGGCGACCGTTGGAAGGATGCCGGCTGGCTGCTGCTTGCACCGGCGGCGGTGCTCTTCGCGTTAACCTTCCGGAGGGGATGGGTCGTCCGGCTCGGAACGGCGTTTATCTTGGCAAGACTTGTATTTATGCCGACTTCTTCACACGCCGCAGGCTTCGCTGACATGTGGTTGACGCCTGATCAACAAGGGAGGATCGCGTTCGAGCGTGGCAACTACGATGATGCGGCAACTCGCTTTCACGATCCGATGTGGCGCGGCGTAGCGCTCTATCGCGCCGGTAAATTCGCACAGGCCGTCGATGCGTTCGCCGCGGTCGACAGCGCCGAAAGCTGGTACAATCAGGGAAACTCCCTGTTGTTTCTTTCGAAGTTTGAAGAGGCGGTCACGGCCTACAAGAAGGCGCTAGACAAACGAAAGGAGTGGCCGGAGGCGAAGGCCAATCTGGCGATTGCCGAGAACCTGCTGGCGACCCAAAAGGACGAAGAGCAAGAGCAGCAGCAAGATCCGAACCAGAAGCCGGACGAGGTCAAGTTCGACGACAAGGGAAAAAAGGGCAAGGCTGGACAAGTCGATGTTGCCGAGCAGACCTCCGAGATGTGGATGAAAAATCTCCAGGTGAGCCCCGCCGATTTGATGGCGCGAAAGTTCGCGATCGAAGTGCAGGAGAAGAAGCCGTGAGGATCATCTGGGCTGCATTGATCTTTGCTTCGACGGCATGCACCGCCTTCGCCGCCGAGCCCTTTGCACGTGTGACGATCAACGACAGCGACAGCATCGTGCCGGGGCAGCAGGTGCGGGTCACGGTCGACGTCTTTGCACCGAATTTCTTCACCTCACCGCCGCAGTTTCCGTTGTTTGACGTTCCGAACGCGCTCGTGACGCTGCCTGACGAGCGTGCTCAGAACATCACGGAAACGATTGATGGCGTGCAATATTCCGGCATCCGCCGCGATTATGCGATCGTGCCCGAGGTGGCCGGCACCTTCGCCCTCCCTCCGGCAACGATCGAATTCAGCTATTCCGATGACGGCAAGTTCGTGCACGGCACAGCGCAACTGCCGCCGACGCAATTTACAGCTGCGTCTCCGACCGGCAGCGACGGCACGACGCTACCTTTTGCCGCCCGCGGTGTGACCATCACCCAATCGTTCGATCGCGATCCTGCCAAGCTGAAGGCAGGCGAGGCCATCGTGCGAACCGTGGTCATCTTTGCCGAGAACACCCAAGCCATGATGATCCCGCCGCTGGAGATCGCGCAGGCACCGGGTCTGCAAACCTATACGCAGTCGCCGCAGCTGGCTGATGGCGTCACCCGTGACCGGGCTGTGGGAAGCTCGCGAACGGAGAGCGTCACCTACGTTGCCGAAGCGCCGGGATCCTTTCAGATCCCGCCAATCAGCCTCGGTTGGTTCGACACCGAGGCCAAGTCGAGCAAAACTGCTTCGCTGCCTGCCGTTGCCCTGACCGTGGCCGACGCACCCCCGACGACCGAGGGCATTGCACCGCAAGTTCAATCAAGCGATCCCGCAGCGCCCGTGCAGCAGCGTTCGATGCGCGCGATCGCCGTCACCGTCTTGTCACTCATCGCACTAGGCGCCGTCTTCATCTGTGTCCGCCATTGGTTCCCACCGGTGCAGCAGTGGTTCGCGCGGCAGCAGCGGATACGGGCCAGTTCCGAACCGCAGCTTTTCCGCCGGCTCATTCATGCCGTCAAGAACGGAGCCCCACAGGACATCTACGCCTCTTTTGACGGTTGGTGCCGAGCTATCGGCTATCGAACAGGTTCTGCATGGACAGCAGCCCGCGGGGACGACGATCTCTCGCGGCAGCTCCAACAACTCGACCGGCTGTTATACGCGCCTGGTTCGCATAACGAGACGCTTGATCGGGCCGCGCTTGCAGCGGCGATTACTCGAAACAGGCTGCCGCGGCAGCAACCACAGCGCCCTGCGCGTGGCCATCCCCTGCCCGAGTTGAACCCATAGGCTGAAGGATCAGATTTCCGGAAAATGTAACGTTTCACGGAAGGCGTGTTACCGTAACGTACTTACCGGGAAAGCAAAGCGCGGCGATACTCAAGACAAGCGCTCGGAGGCGAAGATGGCATTGGCATTTGACACGGGGCATCGGGCGCAACGTCAGGGCGACGACCAGGGCGACCTCGTATGGATACCCGGCCGGACTTTCGTCATGGGTTCTAACGATCACTATCCGGAAGAGGCGCCGGCCCATCCTGTTACTGTGGACGGCTTTTGGATCGAGGCGACGCCGGTCACAAACCGCAAGTTCCAGGAATTTGTGAAAGCGACTGGCCACATTACGGTGGCCGAGAAAGCGCCCGACCCCAAGGACTACCCAGGTGCCCTACCGAACATGCTGCGAGCCGGGTCACTGGTCTTCACACAGCCCAAATCCGTGACCGGCAGCGACATCTCGCAATGGTGGAAGTTCAAGTTCGGAGCCAACTGGCGGCGGCCCTATGGCGGCTTAAGCGATCTTCGCGGCAAGCTCGACCATCCAGTCGTCCATGTCGCCTATGCCGATGCGAAAGCTTATTCGGAATGGGCCGGCATGGATCTGCCGACGGAAGCGGAGTGGGAACTGGCGGCGCGTGGCGGGCTTGAAGACACAGAGTTTGCCTGGGGAGACGAGCTGATGCCTGATGGCGTTGCCATGGCCAACACTTGGCAAGGCACGTTCCCGACACATAGCACGAAGCCCGCCGGCAAGGACCGAACGACAGCCGTACGCACCTTTCCGCCAAATGGCTACGGAGCCTATGACATGATCGGCAATGTCTGGGAGTGGACGACGGACTACTGGTCAACACGTCATCCGGAGCCGGCTGCGAAAGCCTGCTGCATTCCTGAGAACCCTCGCGGCGGCGCAAGAGAGGCCAGCTACGATCCCAACCAGCCGAATATTCTTATTCCGAGGCGCGTACTGAAGGGCGGCTCACATCTTTGCGCCCCGAATTATTGCCGCCGCTATCGACCGGCGGCACGTCACGCCGAGCCGGAAGATACCTCGACCAGCCATGTCGGCTTTCGCTGCATCAAGCGCGTAGCAACCTGATCAGGAGCATCTCATGTCTCGGTCTGTGCGCTTCCTCTTGCTTTTCCTGTTGCTCCCTGTCAGCGCACTCGCACAGGAACTCCCGTCCTGGAACGATGGCAAATCGAAGCAGGAAATTGTCGACTTCGTCAAGAAAGTGACGACGGAGGGCAACGCCGATTACGTGGCGCCCGAGGACCGCATCGCCGTCTTCGACAACGACGGAACGCTCTGGACGGAGCAGCCATTCTATTTCCAGCTGGGCTTCATTTTGGATCGGGTCAAGGCACTTGCTCCCGAGCATCCCGAATGGAAAGAGAAGGAACCCTTCAAGTCGATCCTTTCCGGCGACCTCAAGGGCATGGCCAAGAGCGGTGAACGGGGCATCGTCGAACTTGCGATGGACACCCATGCCGGCATGACGACTGACGAATTCCGCAAAATCGTCGTCGACTGGTTCGCTACGGCGAGACACCCGAAGACGGGCAAACCCTATAACGAGATGACATTCCTGCCGATGCGCGAGCTTCTGGACTACCTGCGCGCCAATGGCTTCAAGACCTTCATCGTCTCCGGCGGCGGTGTTGAATTCATGCGCCCCATTACCGAGAAGGCGTATGGAATCCCGCCCGAACAGGTCGTCGGCAGCACGATTACGACGCAATATGCGCTGGTCGGCGATACGCCTGTTCTGAACCGGCTCCCAAAGGTCGATTTCGTCGACGATGGCCCCGGCAAGCCGGTGGGCATCAACAAGTTCATCGGTAGACTCCCGATCTTTGCAGCCGGCAATTCCGATGGCGACTACGAGATGCTGCGTTGGGTCACGGCCGGCAAGGGACCGCACTTCGCGATGATCGTTCATCATACCGATGCAGATCGGGAATACGCCTATGATCGCAAATCGGAGTTCGGGAAGCTAGACAAGGCGCTAGATGAGGCGGCCGCCCGCAACTGGCTGCTCGTCGACATGAAAGCCGACTGGAAGAAGATCTACGCATTCGATCAATAGCCCGGGCGGCATACGTCCGCCAGCCGTCATGCTCCATATCCTCGCTGTTAAAAACGAAAGGAACGGACAATGTCAGAACTCATCGTTATCGGCTTTGATGCCATGGATGAAGCAGACAAGGTGCTGCTGAAATTGAACAACCTGAAGAAGGAATACCTCGTCGACCTCGAGGATGCAGTCGTGGTGGTTCGCGACGAGGCCGGCAAGGTCCATCTCAAGCAGAGCCTCAACCTGACGGCAGTCGGCGCCACTTCCGGCCTGCTGTCCGGCTCCCTTTGGGGCGGCCTGGTCGGCTTGCTATTCCTCAACCCGCTCGCCGGCTTTGCCATCGGCGGACTTGTTGGAGCCGGCACCGGCGCGATTTCCGGCTCGCTCGCCGACTATGGCATCGATGACGAGTTCATCAAGTCTCTTGCCGCAACCATACCGAACTCCTCTTCCGCTCTTTTTGTCCTCGTCCGCAAGGCGCAGCCGGAGAAGGTTCTCGCCGAACTCCACGGGCTGCGCGGCCGCGTCCTGAAAACGTCGCTGGCGCCGGAACAGGAGGAGCGGTTGCGCAAGGCCCTCTCGGACACCTCGGGCGCAGCTGCATCCACATGATCTAAATGCCCAGCGCGCCGATCGCAAAACGCGCCGGGTTCCTCCGATCGTTTGCGGTTGCTGCGAGCCTGAGCGATATTGCCCGCTTCCATGGTGAGCTGACGCATCGCGAGGGGCGAAAAATGGCAATCACCTCCACCGAGGCTCCCTCCTCGAAATGGCAGGTTCTGGCGCTCACCACCCGCCTCGTTTTTCGGCTGGTGGTCATCGCCTTTATCGGGTGGTTTGCTCTCGCCGCCCACTATCAGGCGCCATCCGGATGGAAATGGCCGATCATTGCCGCCGGCTCCCTCGTTGGCCTGATCGCCATCCTGGCTGTCAGGCGGCGGCCGATGCTCGCCAGCGTGCTGCTGCTGGCCACGATGCTCGCCGTTTCCTTTTGGTGGAAAAGCATCGAGCCTAGCAACGACAGGGGTTGGGCCGCCGATGTCGCCCATGGCATCACCGCAACCGTCTCAGGCGATCAGATCACGCTGCACAACGTGCGGAACTTTCAATGGAGGACGGCAGAAGACTTCGATCCGGTTTGGCAGACCGAGCAGTACGACCTCTCCTCGCTCCAATCGGTAGACCTCCTGAATTCCGTCTGGAGCAACCCCGCGATCGCCCATACCCTCGTCAGCTTTGGTTTTGCGGACGGTCGCCACGTCGTATTTTCGGCCGAAATCCGAAAGGAACGCGGTGAAGCATTCTCGGAGATCGGCGGCTTCTTCAAGGAGTTCGAACTGGTTCTGATTGCGGCTGAAGAGAGCGACATCGTTCGCCTGCGAACCAACGTCCGCCGGGAAACGGTGTCGCTTTATCCACTCCGGCTCTCTCCGCAGGTCGCCCGCGCCCTGTTTCTGTCCTTTCTCGATAAGGGTAATGCGTTGGCGGCACAGCCCGAATTTTATCAGACGATCACGGCAAACTGCACGACGATCGTCTTCAAGCTCGCCCGGCTGATCGATCCCGGCATCCCTCTCGACTGGCGCATCATAGTATCCGGTTACCTGCCGGACTATCTCTACGACCACCACCTGATCCCAAACGGCCTGCCGCTCGACGAAGTCAGGAAGCAAGCCGAGATCAGCAGCCGGGCGCAGGCGGCGCCAACGTCGAGCGACTATTCTAAGGTGATCAGGTCAGCATTGAATGGCGGCTGACAGCGCAAACGGCCTCGACCTTGGTAGCCGCGTCCAACGGCGCAGGGACGCTGACCGGATAGAATATCGCAATCGCACCTACGTCGTGGTTAGTGAGGCCGACTAAACCCGACTACTAAAAGGCAGTCGCCAAGCCCTCGGTCTTGAAGCGAGCGCCTGCCTTGACGAGTCCATCTTCGATGGAGGCGGATAGTGCGGGCTGGTAGCGCTGCTGTGTCGTTTGTTCGCGGAAGGTCGTTTCAAACTCTGGCGCGAGCTTCCTCAGTTCCGCAAGGCCTGGCCCCGCTTCATCCGATCCCATTTGGCCAAGTGCCGCCACCCGCAAGGCTTTGATCAAGAATGTGGTATCGCTTACCTGGTCTGCAAGCAGCGTGGCCTCCGACCAATCCTTTTGCCGGTAAGCGTCGAGGGCGAGCACCAGAACCGCGTCGCGCGGAACGACATCGACAGACCTTTCGGCGTCTCGCGCAAGGGAAACACCCGCATCGAAATAGCCTGACGAAAACAGGACGAGGCCAAGCTTTGCCGCCACATCGGGATTGTTGGGGCTGAGCGCCAGCGCGCGATTGCCCGCAGCGAGCGCAGCGTCAATCCTGCCGCCGTAGAATTGCGCCAGCATCAGAGCGATATATGCCCGGTCGGAGAGCGGCGCCAAGTGGACGGCCCGATTGGCAAGCTCGAGCGCTCGTGCCGTCGTGCTCTCCTCCACCTGACCCGCCAGCCGCGTCGCAAGCGCTGCCGTGGCGTCCGCATCATAGCGGTTTGCGGCGATTGTTCGCTCCAGGCAGTTGATCGTCCGTGTACCCGATGCTCGGCCGTCGTCCGGCTCATACTCTGCTCGCAGGACGCATGCGTTGCCAAGCGAATCCTCGGCAGCATCGTGTGCTTCGATGTTGTTGATGACCCCTCGCGTCGCCGCAAAGCGGCGTGCGAGTTGTGCAACCAGTTCGTCCCGAACCGCCGCGGGGGTCCTTCCGCTCGTATCAACCCTTTCAAGCCCGGATTTGAGGAGGTCGCCAGTCGCGGTGTCTACAATCTGCCACCAGATGGTGCGGTCGTCGCCATCACCATAATATTTCATGTCGATTGCGTAAGCGTTCGACTTCGCCGGACGGAGCACTGAGGCCAGCGGCCTTTCATTTTGCTGGGCCTGCGAAACCGTCAACGTCTGGAATTGCGTCAGGGCAGTCAGCAGCATGTCGCGGGTCACGGAAGCCTCTTCGCGCAAACCTTCATCGACTGCGGTTAGCGTGACTGCGACCGTAGGCTTGGCTGTCGTGATTGGGCGGGATGCATAGACAGCAACACCAGCGGCCATGGCCGCGACAATCAGCAGGGCTGAAGTGGCTACAAGCAGCCAGGTCGGAACGGACCTCGCTGGGACATCCGGCACTACCTTCAACGGATTCTGGTCAGCGACGGAAGCCAGGGACTCTCCGCCGGTGGGGACGGAATGTTCTCCGTCATCGACCGGTGGAAGGCCACTCGAAGACCGCGTAAAAATCGCAATATAGCGCCCTCGCGGGAGTTGAACCGCAACCCGGCCTTCTTCCGCAAAAGCTTCGTAGTACTGGCTAAGCGACGACCGCAATCGGCTAAGCTCAATGCGGACAATGGGGTCGAGCGATGGATCGAAATTGCTTTGCCGACCTAAGACATCAATGGCGATGGAATAGGCTTTCACACCATCGGCACAACCGGCGAATTGCTGGTCCGTGATATATCTGAGAATGCTCCGGCTTCTTTCGGTGGCTCTGAACCGCTCGTCGGCGAGCAGACGCTCGAGCTCTGCACGGGCCTCTGGGCGCGAAACTTCGTGAGCCCAGCCTTCCTGTTCTTCAGCCTTCATCATTGCCGCCCCTGCTACGCAACGCTCAATGCCAAGTAGAACAAATGGGGTTATTGAGCAGAAAACAAGGGGTTGCAATATGAAATGCTAACAAAACCGAAACGGGATCAGTGCAGGCGCGTGTCAATCCTATTCCGGGACGCCGCCTCCGCGCTCGAGACAGTACTTGATTACGTCGGCTTCGATCTCGGCACAGACGATCTCATATTCATGGACCATCGCGCTGTCTGCGCCTCCCGCAACGCTTCTCAACCGGTCGAGCGTGGAACTTGCGTCCTCATATGCTTCGCAGAGGCTGCGAAGCGGCTCGGATTTCTCTCCGATCGTTTGAAGTCGTCCGCGGACAGCGGGCAGCTTCAGCATCAAGCGACGTAGCCCTCGCCGCTCGGCATCGGAAGGTGTTCTTACCTCGTCGTTTTCCTTGCCCATGAAGACCACCCCGGCCTCAGTCGGCTTTGTTTGAGCGATCTTAGCGAGCTGGCGGCACGGCGGAAGTACGTAACGGTAACAGACTGCGCTAACGGCTGCCGTTGGGCTTTGTTACCTTGGCATTTACGTTGCGAATTGGGCCTGCTTGGGCGGCGGCAAGCGCGTTCAAGCAGCCGGTATCATCGTAAACAGCTCCTGGGCACGGTTGACGCCCCGAAGCACATGCAGACCGATCGAATGCAGATTGTCGATCTGCGACGGGGGAACGATCGCGGCAAAACTCGCCGACATCAGAAGCCGCCGCTGCAGTGCCCGACAGAGGGAAACGATGCGGCTGACCTCGTTTACCGCAGGTCCGATAACTGTGAAGTCGAGTCGATCCTCGCTGCCGATGTTGCCGTAAAAGACCTCGCCAAGATGAAGTCCGAGATAGACGTCGGTCACCGGCCTGCCCTCGATGCGACGTTGCGCATTGAGATCGAGCAGGCGCCTGTCGAGCAGCGACCGGGCGGTCAGCGCCGCGGAACAGGCCTCGCTCGGTCGCCTGCCCTTGAAGATCGCCAGCGTGCCGTCGCCCATCAGCTTGAGCACCTCGCCTCCAGCCTCTTGGACCGACGAGATCACAGCATCGGCGTAGTCGTTGAGCATCGGAATGATTTCTTCCGGATCTACGGTGTCCGAGATGTGCGTGAAATTGGCGAGGTCCGAAAACCAGAGGGCCGCCGAGATGCGGTCACTTTGACCGCGGGTGATCTTGCCGTGAAGGACGTGGTTTGCGGCATCCTGTCCGAGATAGACCTTGGCGATCGTGCCGGCCACGCCGCTGACCGTCACGCATTTGACGGCCAACGCCAAACAGGGAAGTAGATCCCGCAACACGGCAATGTCACCATCCGCGAAACCTTCCTTTGATCGGGTGGCGAAGTGCGAGAAAAAGCAGTCGATGTCACCGATTGCCCCGCCATCGCCGAACCGATGCGCCATGGCGATAAAGTCGGTGAAGCCCGCCGCCTTCAGATCGTCAAGCAGATAGAAGTCGGCCGGATCTTCCTTGGTCAGCCTGCTGCGGATCTCTCCCGACCCCGTCGTTTCCAAGTGATGGAAGGCCGAGCGAAGCCAATTGTCAGCCACCGCGCCGGGACCGGAAAAACCATACTCCGACACGCGTTCGACCGGCTCCCTGCTGTCCCAGCGGAACGCTCTCCGCTCATAGATAGGATGAAGCGCGTCCATGACGGCGACGGAACGCTCGATCGGGAGCCCATTCGCGCGACACCGTTCGCAAAAGCCGGCGAGCAGGTCTGCTTCCGGCATGCCTTTAAGTCCGCTCTGCATCAGCCAGGTGGTGATTTCTATGACGTGGCGATCGTCCACGGCTGTCTCCTGGAACCGGGCGACCATTTGTTTTTCTCGAGCCGAACGGCTTCGTTCCCGGCATCGTTGGGGCGCCCAGACCGGTGAACTTGCGGTATTCGAAGGCGGCTCTTCAGCCGCCCCAATCAATTGACGATGGTGACGCTTGCCGTGCGGCCGGCAACCAGGGCTGTGTCATCAGGCAGGGTATCGAGCGCCACGCGAACGGGAACGCGCTGCGCAAGCCGAACCCATGTGAAAGTCGGAGTGACGTTGGCGAGCTGGGCGCTGGTATCGCTTCGCTCCCGATCCTCGATGCCGCCCGCCACCCCATCGACGTGTCCCTTGAGAGGTGTCTTGCTGCCCATCAGATAAACAAGTGCGGCGTCGCCAACCTGGATGCGGTCCAGCTTGTTCTCCTCGAAATAGCCGGCAACGTAATAGGAATCACTGTCGATCAGCGCCGTAACCGCAGTGCCCGCCGTCACATAATTCCCAGGTTTCATCGAGAAGTTGGTCAGCACGCCATTGACGGGCGCCCTCACCACGGAGCGGTCGAGATTGAGCTGTGCAGTGTCGCGGCTGATCACCGCCTGGCTGTAGGCGGCCTCGTCCTGCTGGACGGTTGTCTCGGCTTGCTGGATCTTCTGCCGCGTTACCGAACTCTCACCCAATTTGCGATAGAGCTCGAGATCGCTTCTTGCCATATCGAGTGCAGCCTTGCTGCTTTCCATCTGCGCTTCGGCCTGACGCAGCGCGAGCGCAAAACGCGCCTGGTCGATGCGGAAGATCACGTCACCTTTCCGAACGGCCTGATTGTCCTTTGCGTCCACTTCGCTGACGATCCCGGAAACATCGGCGGCAAGCCGCACGACGTCCGCACGAATTTTACCGTCCCGAGTCCAGGGCTCGTCCATATAGTAGTCCCAGAGATGCCAGCCGAGCACTCCCGCCAGGGCAACCATGACGCCGGTGAGCAGGAAGCGACCGGAATGAGCGAGAAGCGATTTCATAATGACACCTTGTTCAGAGACAGCGCGATGGCGCCAAGCAGGCAGAAATACATGGCCGTGTCGAAAAGCGGCCGATGCCAAACCAACCGGTAGAAACCGACGGAGGCCAGCACCCGCCGCAGGACGGAATTGAGGAGGTAGGCTGCGAAAGCGATCGCGCCCAACGTCGGGAAGAAGACCCCGTAAATGTCGATATCAGGCCTCATGCGGCATGTTCCTTTGCAGTTCCCGCGCCCGCGACGACAGGGAGGGAGGCTGCGTCAGGGTAAAGGGTGTATCTGAGCGCCGTCATAGATCGGCGTGCGCCCTCAATCGCCGAAGACTTGCCGGCCTCGACCAGTGCCGCCAGCGCCTGATCCAGGATCGTGAGCAGATTTTCGTCTGGCTGCGCATCCCGGCTCTTCTGCTTCTGCTGGTAGTAGGCCGCGATACCGGAGAGCACCTTCTCGATCGGCTCGCGTTTGTCCCGCGATACCAATTGCTTGTGGCGCTGGAGATCCAGCGTGTTGAGACCGTTGCGCAGGTCACGCATGATATCGGTCTGTGCGACTGCGGACTCGGCCGGAATCATCGCCAGACGTGGCGCAACCAGACCAAGCCGGTCTACCATGCGGTAGAGCAACTTCGTGAAGTCGATCTCTTCGGGTCGGCGCGCTGCAGCAACGATATCCGTCCAGCCCGACCTCAGCACACGGTAAGCGGTCCACTCAGCACCGACCGAGCGAACGAGGACTGTCGTTCCGCAGGCAATCACCATGCCGATGATCATCGCCGCATTCGAATTTACGAATGACGCGAGATCGAGGTTCAGGCGGTCCTGCAGCGTCAGCATGTTCGGCAGGTTCACGCAGAAACCCATGCCATAGAGCGCAAGTGATGGCTTCGTCATCAGCAACCCGGCCGGCACAAGCATCAACCCGAGCGCGGCGGCGAGTTCGACGTAGCTGTGAATCAGTGGCATCAGGCCATACTCGAAGACGAAAGCTGCAATGACGGTCACAATGGCGACATTCACGAACTTGATCATCATCGGCGCCGGATCGTCCATCGACGAGAAGATGCAGCAGAGCACGCCGGCCATCATCGCAGCCGCGCTACCCTGAGGCCAACCTGTATAGATCCAGAAGGCTGTCGCGATGAACGTCGCCAGCATAACCGAAAGGCCGGAATGAATGGCCATGCCATAATCCTTGTGGATCGGAGCCCGGTCGAAGGACGTGCCGAACCGGCGCCAACGAAGGTCATGATGCGATCCGGATTCAATGTCTTGCCGGAGGCTGAGACAGTCGCCCCATATCTGCACGAGATCCCGGATGCGTGCGGTGAAGTTATGGGCAAGCAGCCCGTTCCACTCCTGTTGCGCGCGTCCCTCCTCCTCCGCCCTGGTCATCAGCACAAGGAGTTGCTGTCGTTTGTCCTCGGCAAGCGGTTTGCCACTCTCGAGCAATGCCGTGACTTCGCCTATCAACGTCGTGATGGCCGGCGTGAATTTACCCGCTGTTGCCCTCTCGAGCGCATGCAGCACGTCTGCCAGACCCGAAACGATCGGCAGCATCGCAACCATGCGCTGCTGCAATATCCGGGTGCGACCGACGATGTCACGCAGCGCCGAGGTGTCATAGGCGACATGGGTGGTGAAGCTATGGAGATCGACCGCATCGGCAGCGAGCCGACGGGCTGCGGCCAGCAGCGCGGGATCGCGGCCCCTGCCCTTCAGCGTGCCGATGGCCAGGTCAGCGCCGTCGCGCAGCCAGGCATTGATACGTCCAGCCAGAACCGGCCCGGCGTGTCGCGGAAAGAGGATGCGATTCACAACCGCCGCGCAGATGATGCCGAGCGCGATTTCCACGACACGGGCAGTTGCGTAGGTAAAGGCCGTATCCGGGTTTGCGACGATCGGGAAGCCGGTCAGAGCGGTCGTATATCCCGCCAGCATGAAACTGTAGCTGCGTGGTGTTCGGTGGAGCAGACTGACGCCAAGGCAAAAAGCCATCCACAGGGCGATCGCAAGCGTCAGCATCTCCGGCGAATTGACGAGGTTGGGGATCAGGATCACCGTAACCCCGCCGCCAAGCGCCGTGCCGATCAGGCGGTAGAGCGCCTTCGATGTGCTCGCACCCGATAGCGGATGAGCCACGATGTAAACCGTACCGACCGCCCAATAGGGATTCTGCAGGTCGAAGCAAAGCGCGATACCAAGCGCCAGCATCGCGGCTGTGAAGGTCTTGAGGGAAAAGACGACGTCTCCCAGGCTGGGATCGGTCGCGTTCTTGCTACTCGTCATTTTCCTGTGTTCCGGATAGGACCGCGGTTTTCGCCGCGATGGCGCGCAGGACCTCCAAGGCGGCCTCGACCTGTTGAGGATCAAGGTCGCCTAGGATCTGTGCTCGCAGCTCCGCCGCACAGCTTTCGGCGCGCTCGGCGACCGCTGTGCCTCCTCCGGTGAGTTGCACCAGCTTGATACGGCGGTCCGCCTCATCGGGAACCCTGCAGATCAAGCCGTCATTTTCCAAACTGTCGAGAACCCGCACGAGGGTCGGCCCTTCCACACCGACCCGTTCAGCCAGAACACCCTGCGGTATCCGGTCGCCATGCCGAAGCAGCGCGATCAACGGCGCAGCGCTGGCGTCGGACAGGTTGTGATCGGTCAGGACGGCGTTCAAAGCCCGACGCCACCCGCGCCCGCAGATCATAAGCAAGGGTGCGAATTCGGCCCAGGTTCGCTTCAGATTCGTTGTCATGGAATTAGATAACATCCTATCGATTAGAATACAATGATATTATTTGGGGGCAATGATGTGACTAGCAGACCCTTTTGGGTATCGATCGCCTCCTTCCCCCGTCATGACGCTCTCCCGTTGGACAGCCGTGAAAAAGCCTATTGAGGAAGTGAAAAATTAACCATACGCCGTAATAGTTTGTTAGAGAATCGCCGAGCATCCCATTGGAGACCCTATGCGCCGATATGCAATCCTTGCCGCACTGTCTGTTCTGTCAGGCTGTGTGAGCGGCCCGGACCATGTTCCTCCGGAGATGCCGCTTCCGGCGAAGTTCAGCGAGGGTGGCGCCAAGGACATTGGCGACGTGTCGAC
>NZ_JANUBV010000034.1:0-48908 GCF_024808055.1 Rhizobium sp. BK176
GTGAACTTGGAAGACGTGTTTGGCTAAATCCAACCCGATTGTGCTAGCTTGGTTCATGGAACGGTCTCTCCTTTCTGGCGTTCAAGCAACGACCACGTTTTTAGCACTAGATGCTGTCGGAGCGGGCCGTTCCACCTCATCACATCCGGTCGCCGCTTTCAGCGGCCGCACCACTATCCCGCATTCGACGGGCACGGGCTCAGGTCATCACGGGCGGTTCCTGGGGAGCAGCGCATGGCCGCTATCGCGGCCTACGCGATTGCCGAAGCGTGGCTTCCTCATGTCGGCTGACCTTCATGGGTTGCGACGATGCAAAGCTTTACCCTAATGGCTTCACCTCTTGCGCCGCAGTTCGAAAACGGAAATGGCGCCCAGCGAAAAAACGAATGGCAGAACAAAATAGAAAAGCCTGAAGACCAGCAAGGCTGCCAGAACGTCTGCTTCGGGAAGCTCTGGCAAGCCGGTGATGAAACCTAATTCGAATACGCCGAGCCCACCAGGCGAGTGCGAGGCGATGGCCGCAGCGAAGGAAAACACGAAGACACCCGCGACGATGGAAAGTCCAGGATTTGAAGTCGTAGGCAGCGCCAGGTATATGATCAGGGTAGCTGCGATGATTTCCGCGGACGACACGACGATCTGTCCTGCGGCAATGGGAAACGAAGGATAATTGATAACCGTTAAGCGGGCCCCGAGGGACGTCTTTGGTAGCAGGGAAATCAGCAGGAATAGCGCGACGAACCCAAGCAGGATAATTCCGGCCCCGCTGCTAACCTCAATTGGCAACCTACCGAGAAAACGATCAACGATCGATGGCTGCGCGACAAGTACGGTACCCATGACGGTTACAACTCCGAGCGCGAAAGTGAACGCGCAGAAAGCGACGAGGGCCGCGATCTCTCTTCCTGTCAAGCCCTTCGATGAATAGGCGCGATACCTTATGACCGCGCCTGAGAAGACCGAGGCACCAACCACGTGAGCGAAGGCGTATGTCGCGGCAGCGCAGGCATGTGCGAATAGCGGACTGACTTTGCGATCAAGATAGGTCAGGGCGAGTCTGTCGTAGAAGCCCAGCAGAGCGTAGGCGACGAGCGCGGAGAGTCCGCTACCGATCCAGGTCCCGGTCGGTAGCAAGGCGAGCTTGGTGCCAATCTCGGCAAATGACAAACTCCGTAGTTCACGTGAAAGTAGCCAGACGCTGACCACCAAAGCAGCAATGCCTACGATTTTCCAAAGGTAATCCGCCAGGGATTGCCGATTCCCACCGGGTAGATTGTCCTCTGGTTGGTCAGGAGCTCGATCGGTCATGATCAGCAACCTCAAAACGCAACGATCGCGTCCTGCACATCGGTGGACACGGGGAATGTGCAGCGTCTCGCGCAGCCGGACGGCAGGCTGCTGGATAGTGCAAGAGCGCAATTGACAATGCTTCCACCATGGCGAGATCTCCTTCGCGCGCACAAACGCGCGGAAAAGGTTTCGGTTCACTTTGAGTGAACTCGAAAGCATCCTCGTCGCAGGATCGAGACTTCGTAGCCGGGGCAGGGACTCGAACCCCGCATCACAGCTCGAGAGCTGGAAGCAACCTCGGATGTGGAGAGCGCCGCGGTCCGATTACGCCTAGGCCCGACTAAACCAAGAATGCGGAGTCCGTAGCGGATCGACAGCTGCATTGCCCTGAAACTCACGCAAACCTTTGAATGAAGAATGGCGTCGCTTTTGATCTGAGGTCGAGGCCCGATACTCAACTTAGGCTGCCAAGCGTAGGCTGGACTTACAAAAAGTACAATTCGGCTAGTCAGGGCATCGGGGAAACCAACGCAGCCCTCTAGAAAGTGACGCCAAGCCCGGCTGCACGAGGCAAGGGCAACGAGGGCGATACCGCGATCAAAACAATGATTGGCATTTTCCTGGATGTCACCGGGCGCAAGCTGGCGGAGGAAGGTCATGAGCTGCTCGCGAAATGAGCCATCGCATGCAAAACCTGCTTGGTCTGGTTTCCGTCCTCACCCAGATCACATCGCGGTCAACCGACACCAAGGAAGAGATGATAATGCAGCTGACGCAGCGCATGACCACTCTTGGTCGCGCCCATGAACTGGTCCGTCTCTTTCGGACGGCAGGGTAGCGCGGCCTTGCTCGGTGATCTGTTTTACCTTGCTTCTGGCGCCGCGAAATTTGTTCGGTATTTCGACGACCTGGGGATCGATGGTTTGCCGCAATTTTATCGAGGTTTACGACCACCCCCGGCTCGAATGCCGATCAACCTATGGATGTTATTCGTAGTTTTTAAAAACTAAACGTTGACGCAGTTTACGCGATCTCGTATATGTAGGCCATCGATCTTTTGCTTGCCGAGCTTTGTTCACCGCGCGATTGGCACCGCGCTTTAAGCGAACTTCCGTTTCAAAAATAGTCGGTTCACACCCGCGCGGCATCGGCTTCGCGGTTTTTCATTCTATGCTTTGAAAGGGTTCATCATGACCACCGGCACAGTTAAATGGTTCAATTCCACCAAAGGCTTCGGCTTCATCCAACCCGACAACGGCGGCGCTGACGCGTTCGTTCACATCTCTGCTGTCGAGCGTGCAGGAATGCGCGAACTCGTCGAAGGCCAAAAGGTCGGCTTCGAGCTCGAGCGCGACATGAAGTCAGGCAAGATGTCTGCTACAAATCTGCAGTCCGCATAATCGATATCTGCTTCCCTTTGACCACGGATGTACTGGCATCGCTGGAAGTACGTTATCAGTTTGAGGCCAGGCGGTTCGCCTGGCCTTTTCCTTTTCGGGCCATCTCGAAACATCGGGGAATCCATGACAGAGACATACAGTAAATCTCGCCAACAGGCCGAGATCGGGTTCGGCAAGATAAAGGCCGAATTCTTCTCCAAGAATAGCGTGCGGGAAGAGCTTCAGTCGGCCGAGCAGGCGCGAGAGGAAAAAACGTTGCGGCTTCGTGAGGCCCGACTTGCGAAAGAGCAAGCCGAGCTCGTTGCCAAATGCGCCAAGGCGTACTGAACCGCCATTGCCACGATGAGGATACCTATTTGAGATACTCCAGAAACAATGAACTTGCTGACCGACGCTCTGCTGCCGCCGACGCAAAGGCAGCTCTTCTGAATGCTTACCGAACCGCTATAACCGAGCCCGATCCTTCCCGCCTTGCCAGGCAAGCCGAGCGCGTCACGCTTGCTGAAGCGCGCGATGCGCGCCGCGCTGAACGGGATCGTCTGAAGCTTGAAGAGCGCACGCGACGCGAGGCCGAAGCGGCTGAAGAGCAAGCGGCCACAGAGGCTGCAGCGGCGGCTGAGACGGAGGCACGCAAGACCGCCGAGAACGAACGGATCGCGAGGGTTGTCGAAGACGAGGCCGCTCGAAAGGCCGAGCGCGATCGCCGCTATGCGAACCGCAAGGCGAGGCAAGCTTAAATCCCTGGGAGGTGATCACCCGTGGGGCTTGCATTTTCAACCCAAAGGATTCCGGCAACCTTGTCGAAATAACTCATGCCCCAAGGAGCATTTCCATGCCACCGGATACACACGAGCTGCAGGCGATCAATACGGCCTGGCAAATTGCGATCCAGGAAATCCTGCGCATGGTCATACGCGACATGTACCATGGGAGCGGGGAAGAAGCATTCAATACGCACATTAAGCGAATTGAAGAAGCAGCCGTTGATAGTATCCACACGGACTTGAGGCTTCGCGGCACGGACGAATGGACTGAGACGCTGGTCAAAGAACGGGCCAGCAACTTCGTTACGACACTTCTGACGTCCTTTACCTACGACCGAGCCTGATCAGGTTCGTCTGAGGCATCAACAAACCCTATCTCCAGGAGAATCCACGAGCGTTCCTCAAACCGACAACTGTCCGTAATCACGACAGGGTATGGAGTCGGTGGATGATCGCCACGAAACTATACGGCTTTTGAAAAAATTCGAAAGAAGCTGGTAGGTTGCCGTCCTCGAGTATCAGCCTGTCTGAAGGAACGATGGTGCCGCCCTGCGGAAAACGATCCGCGACCATATGAGCATGGTCGATACCTGAAAGCTTGCCTGGCATCTGGAGGTGAACCGGAGATGAATTGTCTGGTCCGTGATGACCTCCATAACATCCTCTGCCGTTCCCCCTCCAGCACCTGAAAACCTGCATCTTCAAGCTCTTCGATCAGCGTGAGCCGAATGAGCGGTTCGTCTTCGACCACGAGAACAGTACGCAGGTTTACGTCCGTTTATGCTTGCGCTCGCTAACATCTCCGGGCGGATTGGGTCCTTATGAATTGTGGGACGTTTGATCTGCCGCGTCGGGTGCGATCGGGCATTCGGTCTACACGATGCGACGCTGGGCCGCTGAGGACCCGGTCATCGCTGCCACCACGGATATCGAAATTTCGTCGATCAAGCTGTGCCTCTATCAGATCTTCGATAGGGGGAACGCGCCGGCCCAGACGATAGCCGCCGCACAGGACCGGCTGCCTGACGCGTGATAATGTCACATGCCGAAAGTTTTGCGTCGTTGAACCGTCGGATTCCGTAAGGTGCCGTGGTTCCAGGAGCTAACGGCGGTTCCAGAAAGCCTCATTCCCCGAGGCGGGTCTCTTCCTTGATCACCGCGTCCGGGCTGAGCCGCACGATTGCTCGGGTTTTCCTGCGAGCCGAGGGCGAAAATTCTGTGTCGTGGCGAACGCGCTACTGCGAGGAGCCCGCGTCTCGGTGTCGAAACGCGGGCCAGCCGACGGAGGGGTATTGCCGGCGCTGTCAGCTGTTGCTGAAGCTGACACGAGTTGTACGGAGGTAGCGACGTTTGGATCAAAAAGACTTTCGCAGACGGTAACCCGCTTCTTGCTTTGTAATATTTTGTGGGCTGCAAAACACTGCTTCGGATTTTTCTCTCATTGTCGAAGGCGTACGGCTAAGCCGCAGTGCTGTCTTGTAGAGGTCAATTTTCAAGGGGCCGCCAGTGCGACGCCAAGGAGACCGTAACTTGAGCAGGGACTGCATAGCAGGCCCAAATTGCAATCTGGCGTCGCCCGACACGTGCAATAAGACTGCCTTTGAGAACCCCGAAGCGACCACTAGCAGGAGCAGCGATTCGTGACGGCGTCGCGCCAGAAACGGACGAGCACGAAACATACTGGCGCTGCGTAGCTCGGTCGTGGTCGCCAAGAATCTGGGGATCCCCACAGTCCCTAACGATAGGACAGGATGCCGTGCAATCCGGTGATCTTGCATTGGGGCTCGCACGTCTTCTTCGTCACCGCATCCCCCCAAAACAGATAATCCCCGACCGGGAAGCCCGGTCGGGGAGGCGCGCTCGACCCCTCAGGAGACGCCGTTGAAGTCGCTGGCCGTCAGGTTGTGGTTGCCCTTCAGCATCAGCGTGAAGTCGGCATCGGTGTTGCTGTCGACATTGCCGTGGATCACCGTGAACTCGTCGCCGTTCAGCACTTCATGGGTCACCACCACCTGGCCGGCCGCCGTCAGCGCACCACCAGAGGCCAGCGTGAAGTGCTGCACCCCATCCATCCCGCTGTTGGCGTCGATCGCAGAGAAGTCGATCTTGTCGCCGGGCTGGAAGCCGTGGATCACGTCGCCGTCGGCCGCCCCTGCCGACAGGAAGCGGAAGGTGTCGTTGCCGAGCCCGCCGTCCATGACGTTGACCGCAGCCGTGGCCGTGATCGTGTCGTGGCCGGAACCGGTGATGACGTTCTCGAAGCCGTAGACCACATCCGTCCCGGTGCTGCCGCCCGACACCTGGCCACGCTGCATGAAGCCGTTGCCGAGGTCGACCGTCAGGTTCGCCGTCGCCACCGCATAGTCCAGCGTGTCGTTGCCGTAGCCGCCCCAGTACTGGTCGTCGCCGTCACCGGCAGAGGCGATCACCGTGTCGTCGCCGTCACCAGCCCAGACCTGATCCTCGCCGGCCCCGCCCTCGATGAAGTCGTTGCCCGCTTCGCCATGGATCATGTCCTTGCCGGCATTGCCGAACAGCATGTCGTCGCCGGCCCCGCCATGCAGCTCGTCATCGCCGGCTCCACCAGTGACACTGTCGTTGCCGTCGCCGGCCGTCACCACATCGTCGCCGTCCTCGCCGCGCAGGATGTCATTGCCCGCATCGCCGGCAACGATATCCCCACCACCACCGCCAAGGATCGTATCGGCACCAGCCGCCCCAATCAGAACATCCCCAGCAACAGTCCCGATCAATGTCCGAGCCGCAACAGGAAGCGGATCGGAACCGCCGTCACCGGAGCCATCGTCATCGCCGCCGCCCTGGTTTTGGCCATCATCGTCACCGCCGCCGTTGCCGCCACCGTCGCCACCACCGGTCTGGCCATCATCGCCCCCACCGGTCTGGCCATCGTCGCCACCGCCGGTCTGGCCACCATTGCCGCCATCATCGCCGCCCTGGTCCTGACCGTCGTCATCGCCACCATCCTGGCCATCGTCGCCGCCACCGCCATTCTGGCCGTCGTCGCCCCCTCCACCCTGGTTCTGGCCATCGTCGTTTCCGCCGTCATCGCCGCCTTGGTTCTGACCATCGCCGCCACCGCCCGTCTGGCCGCCAATGCCTCCATCCGCACCGCCGCTACCGTTGGCCGGGGTTACCTCGAACGTGGGCACGCCAGCACTCGGGAAAGTGATCGAATGCGTGCCGTTCGACATGGTGGTCATGCCGTTCGCTGTCGTCGACTGGTAGTCGGCGAGGGTCGATCCGGCTGCGAGTCGGATGATGTCCTGTGGGCGCAACGTTCCGACGATCGTGTCGTGACCGCCATTCGAGGTGAAGACGATGCGGTGTGCCGATGTCAGCCCACTGATGTCGACCGTATCGTCACCGGTCGAGCCGTTGATGTGAACCGTGTTGAGGTTCAGGCTCGTCCCAACGAAATTGCCGATCAATTGTACGATATCGCCATTGGCGGTTCCGGGTGTCGGCGTCGTCGTCACCGTCGTCGTATTGATACGGATCTCCTCGATCTCGGTGAGTTCGGCGATTACGCTCGTCTGCGGGCCTCCAATGAGTGGTTGAACGGTACGTGTGATAATGATCTCCGCTGCGTTGGCAGCAGCAACGACACCGGCGGTCACCGCTGCATCGTGGGTATAGATCCGGAAGGTCTCGGTCGATGCCGAGCCGTTGATGACGAACGTATCGCCTACGGTTCCTTCCGTTCCGCCGTTGATGACATCGCGGCCGTCGGTCGCAATATCGAAGCCCAACAGGCTCGTGGCGCTCCAGCTAATCGTGTCGTCGCCAGCGCCGCCTGTTATGGTATCGTTGCCGGCACCACCGTTGAGGGCATCGTTGTCATTGCCACCGTCGAGCGTGTCCGCGCCGGCGCCGCCATTCAGCGTGTCGTTGCCGTTGCCGCCGTTCAGCGTATCGTTGCCGCCGCTGCCGTTGAGGACATCGTTGCCATCATTGCCATTCAGGATGTCCGGACCTCCGCGACCGTTCAGCAGGTTTGGACCCGCAGTGCCGTTGAGCGTTTCAACCGCGACGTTGGCGTTGTTGCCGACTCGCGCCGTCATCACCGAAGTAACGGTCTCTGCCGTACCACCCTGATCGGTGTAGTCGACAGTGACGCGTACCAACTGTCCGGCCCGCGCAGCAGGAACGGTGAAGCTCTGCGTCGTCGCCAGCGTCGCAGACCATGTCAGGCCGTCGTCGGTCGACGCCTGCCACCGGAAGCTGAAAGCGCCAAGGCCGTTCGGGTCGGCAATGCCGGTGGTGTCGGCGGTCAGGACGTTCTCGGCGCCTGTAATCGTCGGCGCGCCGGTCGGCGGACGATTGACGATCAGGACATCGCGGTCGGTGAAGCGCAGCGTCTCGATGTTCCACAGCTTGTCGATGCCGTCATCGCCGTTTGTGACATCGGTGTCCGTGACCGTCCAGCTTCCGTCCAGATTGTGCTGCCAGGTATAGCCCGACGATGCGCCAAAGTAGATGGAGACGTCATTGGCGGTATTGTCGGTGTCGCCATCAAGGATTTCCCTGATCGCCTCGAGCTGGCCCGGGTTGAGCGTGCGGTCCAGCATTGCCTGCGACATTGTCTTTCCGCCTGCAATGAAGATTGGGCTGCCGTCCGGATTGAACAGAAGATTTCCTGCTGCATCGACAGCATTGATCTTCATCGCCATGCCATCCGACGTGCCGATCACCGCGCCGGTGCCGTCCTTGTTGGCGTGGACCAGGATGCGAACATTCAGCCAGGAGTCGCCATCGATGATGTCATTGCCGGCACGGCCAGTGATCCGGTCGCTGCCGCCGCCGCCGAGAATGATGTTTGCGCCGGTGCTCGTGTTGAGGCGAATGCCCGGATGGGTAACGCCGAACTCGTCGACATCGCCATCATCGATGCCGTTCAGCAGAGCAGAAAGGCCGCGAATGCGATCGACCCCTTCCTGGGTCAGCGCGCTGTCGAAGATCGTGCCACCTATGATTTCCGCCCCACCGGCACCGACGGCACCGAGAGGCTCGTCGCTGCCCCAGAGCTGGTCATCGAACTTCCAGCCGGAAAGACCTTCGGTGGAGTCGAACCGGTCGCGAAGCGTCAGGTCTTGCTGGATGTCGAAGCCGTTAACGGCCGGGATGCCGTTCGCGACAATCCCAAGCGCCAGATCGGAGTGAGCGGGATTGGGATCGAACTTGTGGACACCCCAGTCGAAGCCCAGCATACCATTGTTGCGCTGGATGCCGGCACCTTCGAACATGATGTCGTCGCCGGATTCACCGTCGTAGTCGGTATCGTTGTTCTGGCCGTTCAGGATGTCGTGGCCGATGATCGTCGAGTTGAAGAACAACTGCGAATTTTCGCCCGAAAGCGTGTCGAAACCATCGCCGCCTTCGATCCAGTCATCGCCTTCGTTGCCCATCAGACCTTCGTTGCCGATGCCACCGAGAACGAAGTCGTTGTCACGACCGGCAAACACCTCGCCGCCGTCGGTCCCGGCCAGGATGAAATCCTGGCCCTCGCCACCGAACATGATATTGAGGCCGGCACCAGCGCTGATAACGTCATTGCCGGCGTCGCCGCGCAGGAAGTTGTCGCCGAAGGGGTCGACAATGATATCGTCGCCGTCCCCACCGAAGACCTGGTCGGATTCCGTCTGCGCATTCAGGTAGTCGTCACCGCCGTCACCCCAAAGTGTGTCGATGCCGCGGTCGCCGATCAGCGTGTCGTTGCCTTCCGTGCCACCGAGGACGACGTGCTCGCCGCCGCTGAAGCGCAGATAGCCACCGTCACCTTGCCCGTCGCCATCCACGTCTGCCCCGGGATTGATGCGCGTAACCTTGGGGTCGATCGCCTGAAGGATGTCACTGTCCTGCATCGGGTCGGCAGAACCTCCCGCCTGGAAGATCGCGTGCCCAGACGGATCCAGAACAAGATTGGTTATCTGCTTGATCGTTGGATCGAGTTCGAGAATGAGGTCCGGGGTATCGAACAATGTGCCCGGCAGGTGCGAAGAATGCGTGTCGCCGAGATCGGTGTTGCGCATGACGAGCGCCGCGAAGGTATTGGGCTCCAGTTCGTTCAGCAGGTTCAGACCCTGCAGACGGCTGAGGTAGTAAAGCCGGTCGCCATTCTGCAGCTTCTCCATCTGGTTTTCGAAGACATAGTTGAAGGTCGAGCCAAGCATGCCGCCGAACTCGGTCTTGCGCTCGGCCAAGCCACCGATCCAGAGATCGACGAGGTTGAGACCAGACTCCACGCCTGCCCATGCACCGGTACTGTTGAGGAAGGCGATGCGATCGGCAATGTTGGCACCGACGACGGTTCGATCGTCGGCGGTCGTGGTCGGATCGCCCTGAATGGTTTCGGTCGAGCCAAGCACCAGCGCCATTGCGACGGCCCGCTTGCCTTCCAGGGTCGTCTCTGCAAGCAGAAGCGGATGCGTGCCATATGCAGCGATGAAGTTGACGATCGACAGCGGGTTCTTGAGATTCTGGGCATAGGCCAACCAGTTGTCGTAAGGCTTGAGATCGACGTTGCCGCTGTCGTGATAGAAGCCTGCACGGGCCACATTGAATGCCGGTACCCCCGTATCCCGGCCGCGGGCAAGGTTCAGCGCGGCAAGATCAAGCGGCAAGCCGAGTAGCCGATTGCGCAGGGTATCGACAACAAACTCGTCGATCTCGTTGCCTGCCTGGCGTGTCATGCCGCGAATGATCGCACCGCTGGCTTCAAAGGCCGTGATGCCGCTGGCTTCGAACGCCTGCGGGTTAAGGAACCCGTCGAAGAGCGCGATGTCATCGGCATTCATATTGATATCGAGCCGATCGATCGTGTCGGTCAGCATCGAGTGGCCGAAGCGATAGACGACGTGCGCGAACTCGGCGACGATCGCAGGATTGATATCCGGGGTGTTCGTGAAGACGAACGGATTGACCGCTGGCTGAACCTTGCGCGCAAACTCTTCGAAGACGAGATGCTGGTACTCCATCTCGGTGACGAATTTCGCCGATTGGAAGAGGCGTTCGCCATCCCAGACGAGCGATGCGGCGCTCGCAGGTGTTGGCAGGCTCGAGATTTGATGGTCCTTGTCCAGCCACTGGTTGATGAAGGCGAGGTCGCCGGATGCGAGGATCGTCTGCTTGTTGGCATCGACCAGTCGATTGTGTTCGGAGTGGAAGATGTTGTGAACGGCAGTCAGGCCGATGTTCTCGTTGCCGCGACCGTCGCCGGTGACGAAATGCGCATCGAGCATCTCGTTGTCGTAGGTTAGCGGATCATTGTCGTCAACGGTCAGGTTGTCGAGGTCTGCCGTCTGGCGGACCGGCGGGGTCGCAGGGTTGTGATCGGCATCAACGAAGACTGGTTCGGCATGGTGAGCGATATCGTTCAGGAACGCATGACCCGTGCGCAGTGCGGTCGGCGGGATGGTAAGCCCTGCCGCGGTGCCCTCCAGGAGCCAGTTTGTCGGGTGCGTCGCATCTGGCGGCATCACCAATTGGGCAAACCCGTTCGGTCCGCGGATGAATTCGCCATAGGGGTCGGTTGCAAGCAGCGGCACGTCAAGGACGTCGTAGTCATCGAGAATGAGGCCAAGCATGGCTTTCGCCTGAGCCTTGGTATCCCCCCAGGTGGCAATGCCGCCATGCGCACCGTCCAGGAGTTTCCCGGTAGAGACAGCGTGCGAGTCGAGAGTTCCGTCGCCGTCCGAGTCAACCGAGAAGGCATACTGGCGCAGGAAAACCTGGTGCGATGGATGGGAGGTGTATGTCTGGTTCTGATCCACCCAAGGTGTCGTGGTGTTAATCGTTTCGTGATGCGTGTCGTCGGCCGTGCCCATGATGCCGTCGGCGCCGGGGCCATCGACCTGGGTGCTGCGGGTGAGCGCCATGAAGTTGGGCGCACCGGGCGTTGGGTCATAAAGCGGATCGTCCGGCTGCAGCGGCACGAAAACGGTACCGTTGCTACCCTTTGTGATCAGGTCGAGGCCATGGTCGAAGAACTGGCCAAAGAAGGTCATCCAGCCGTTGAACTGCGGCGAGAGCCCAACGTCCGGCGACTGGTTTGGAATGTTCGACAGGTCTGCATTCGTCAACTCGACATCGTTGGGATTAACCGCCTCGCCGGGTGCGACCGGGTTCATGCCGGGGTGGGCCTCTTCCCAGGCAGCGACTGACAACGGGTTGGCAAACCAGGCAGCGATTGCCGCCGGGTTCGTTACCGTCATATCGACGATCAGGTTGCTGATCGTGCGCGGATCGGCGTCGACGACGCTTCCGGTCGAACCATAGTCGGTGTTGGTCAATACCGGCGCAGGCGGTGGCCCGAGCGGCAGGCTGTCCCCATCCTGATCATTGAGGAAATTCGGATCCAGCAAACGCGGCAGTATCTGGTCGGCAGCGCCGACGAACTGGCCACCCGGCAACAGGTTGTTGTTGCTGCCATCGACATGGCGCAGACCCCACGGAAGGATTGCCGCATTGGGCCCGATGATCGATTGAAGGCTCTCCCCGCCAACTTCGCGCTCGGCGATGATGATCTGCTTCAGGATATAAGCGAGGTCGTCCTGGTTGACCGTGAAATTCGGGTTCTGCGTAGCCATGTCGTTACCTCCCGAAGAAAAACGCCGCCCCGCCGGAAGGGACACCTGTCCTTTCCGCTGTATATGGGCTGGCATAGTTGACTGTCGGAAGTTGTACCCGTCTTGTAGAACTGTTCTAGAGAACAAGGTCTGAGGATTAATACGACCAATAGGACACTTACTTTCCGCCACCTAAGTCGCAAGGCGTTTCGACGAAAGTCAGGAACGCTGTCGGACTAAAGTCCATGAGCTGAGATATCGCCCATTTACCTGAAAATATTGCGATTTTATCGTGAGTTTCGTCACCGCGTTCAGTTTTTTGTCAGCTTGGCCTGATCTACTGACTGATCTCGCAATGCCCCTTGGCGGGGCAAGCTGCGCACAAAGACAACATGGGGCACGTCCTTAGCTAGATCACCCGTTTGTGGAGACAGTATGTATATGCGTCGTCTCCTTCACGCTTTCGCTCCTGGCTTAACACAGGAGCGGGAAGAGGCTGCGGCCCATCCCCAAAGTGGCCGCAGCCTCACGTGCTGCATTTTCTTATCAGTGGACGTGAGGGGCCTTTGGACAGCCAACGGTCTCCAGCAAGCGCTCACATGGAAGGTAACGGCATCAGGTCAATCTCTGGGCTGGTTCGCCAGGCCTACAATGTAGGTTGTCGTCTTTTCGAATGGCTGCGATGCTGACATGAGAGGGTGAAGCAGCAGGCAGGCTTTCGGCCCCTCAAGAAAGCGCGTCTAAATATATTGTCATGCCATTGATCCCTCCTTGGCATCGCAATTAGGGCCAAGGCGGGCGGACTGGGATGATCTAATGCGTAAGTTGATGATCGTTACGTTTTGCTGCCTATCCAGCGGTGCTCACGGGGCAGACCAGGCGACTGTGAAAGATGTAGTCGGGTGGGCCAGGGATGGCAACCAGGAGTTTGTGGCGCTACTTACGGGGGTCGGTCGCGGCGTCGAGGGGGCGAACATGACAATAGGTTTCAAGCAGCGGGAGCTGACGCTCTATTGTCAGCCAAATATTGCGATCACCGGAGATCAGTACCTTCGGATTATCGGAACTCACATTGAACGGCACCCGGAGCGCGGCAATCTTGAACCGGCCCTGATCGGCATTGTAATGACGATGGCCCTGATCGAAGCCTTTCCGTGCAAATAAGCCGCGTAAATGCAACGCGCCTTGTTCATCGGCGAGTTTTGGTGCAACCCGGTCCATACGAGCGCTGCCTTCGGTGCGCAGGCTGGGTCGTCGGTCTTCGAACCGGGCCCTGCGCGGAACTCCTCGAACGGAGGCTCTCTTCAGTTGCGCGCGATATCATTTGTGAAGGCCAGTAAAAAAAAGAACCCCGCGAGCTTGCGGGGTCTGGAGGTGAACATCGAAATGCGCCCAAAGGCCAGAGCGCAGCTGGAGAATAGCTAACGCGCTCCAAGACTGCAAATCTTACTTTGCCACGCTCGGCCCAATCATGGTCGGGCGCGACCAGAAGCCGCACTTTCAGCAAGGCAAGGGGTCTCCTATCTCCAAAGCGTGAGCAAAAAGTACTTCATAGCTGTTGCCGGGTTTGTCGGGCTTGCCTGCGTGTTGCTTGTGACAATTTCCATGCTCGGCCATACGGTGGCAATGCCGCCCGTCTAGTCGCCTTCCCTGACATGAGGCACTTGGACGAAGACACGCAGCGCACCACTCTTAAACTCTTTGCCATCATCAAGGTTTTGTAACGAGGTCGATTTGCCTCTCGTCGAGCCCGTTACACGATCTCCATTTGAAGCAAGCACTTGATCATCCGGAAGATCAGGGGATGAAGCGCGGCTGTCGGATTCAAGCCGTCTGGTTTCAGCCGCTATCTCGGCCAAAGACTGTTCATCGAAGCTAAGCTCTGCTGCCAGGACATGGGCAAGCAAATGCAGGAGTTTTCTGACAGCGAGCGGAGCGGTTGGGGCTTGCCAGCTGATCAATTCTTTCCTTGTCGTCTGTTCATCTGCGAGGGCAGCCGGAAAGGAGAGCGGGGCCCCGTCGCATCGGGACAAGCGCTTTTTGGAGTCGATCACCTGAATTGTCGATCGCGCATGTGCCATAACGCGTCGGACCATCTCGGTCTCCATGTTTTCGTCTTCCATGACTGTCTCCTTGACGCAAAGAACGGCCCCAAGCGCGGTGCGAAAGGAGCGTCCGGCTGACGTTACTTAAAACGGGATAGCCAACGACGTTGCCGGTGGTATAAATCAGCGCGTGAACGTGGATGGATGCATGACGACAAGGACTGACGCGTACATTGCCGAAACGGGACTTGAGGCGACAACTGATGCCAAGGTCGAACGCCCCGTGTACCGGCGCCCTGGCTTTGAGGGGATCCCAAGTTCAAAGGAGATGGACGAAAGCATTGCCAAATCGTTGCGGGCATTCCGCATCGAAAAGGACCTATCGAGGGCGGAGCTGGCGCTCCTTCTCGGATCAATCGAAGCGGTCTACGGCAGGTACGAACGGGCCATCACCAAGCTCCATGCAACGCAGGTTCTGCATCTTTGCGAAGTGCTCGAAATTTTTCCCGACGATTTATTGTACGACGCGGCTCCGCATCTTTGGGGGCGAACCAAAGAGGAAGCTGACGAGCGCCGTCGCATCACGAAGATGATACAGTCCCTCCCGCCAGACACCTTGCGAACGGTGGCCACAATCCTCGACTCGATCTTTGCCCTGCAGCAGAAGTAGCCGAATTTCAGCTTTCACGTCGTAAGGAGGGTCGGACGAGCGAGTAGCGGTGCGGTTCGCCGCCTATAGCAGGGCGCGTCAGAAACTGCCTGCCGATCGGTCCACCTTCCGCTTTCGGGGGATAGACTGATCGGGCGCGGAGCCATTCGAACGAAAACCGGCATCAGGGCTCGTTCGAAAAGGTGGCAAGCAGCGAGATGAACTTCGGTCGCATCTTTTTCGGTATCGTCATGAAGGCGTCGACAAGCCGCTGTCCCTCTTCGGTCGCGACGAAGTCTTCCCGCAACGCCGCTTTTCTTTCCAGTTCGGCGCAGTCTATCCTGATCGGCCTGCTGAGGGTCTCGAAGAAGTAGGCGACAGGAACATCCAGGGCCTGGGCCAGGGAGTAGAGTGCCGAGGAGCTGACACGGTTTGAACCTCGCTCATATTTTTGGATTTGCTGGAAGGAGACGCCGACAGCGGCACCGAGGGCCGTTTGTGAAATGCGCAATTGCTGCCGGCGCTTCTTGATTCTTTTGCCGACCTCAACGTCAACGAGATGAAGCCCGTCGGTGATCGTCACCGATGCCGGATCTTTGAAGGTGGAACTGGTCGAGACATTCTGCTGCATGAAAACGCTCCCGCTGGCCAGCATGATGCTGGCTTGAGAAGCCGGGGAGTTGGAAATGCTGTTGGTACCAGCCCTCATGGATTTTAGCGCAAGCGCCTCTTGTATATTCCACGAGCTCCCCGACTCACTAGATCGCGAAGATTACGCTTTCTGCGTTTTACCAAATGAGGATTCCACGCCTCAAGGCGATAACCGCCTAGGTTGCAGACTAGCAAGATATTTCACGTTTGCAAAGAACTTTAAGACAACGTCTTAACATTTCCGAACTCAAGCTAATGCTCCTCCGGATCCTTCTCAGCCGCCAGCATGACCATCCTCAGCAGATAGCGAAGGAAGAGCATGTCTTCGTTTCCAGGATAGGTCTGGCAAATTTCCTCCGTCAGGCCCAAAAGCTTGGCGGCATCCGTGCGGACTGTCGCGAAGGCCAGGCGGCGCGCAGTCGGAGCATCGATGAGCGATTTATCGCGCCGAGCCACAAGACACCCCCGTCTATCCGCTGTGCACCAGACCGCTCCGGCTTCTTGTTCTCAAGCAGAGGACTTCTCCGACGATGCCGTAGTCTTTGTAGTGACGTGAGAGAAGGTCTTCGGGAAGGATCGAGTAGGCAACCTCTACCCGGTGTCCCTGGAGCGTGACATCGGCAAGCACCTGAACAGGATAGCCTCGTTGGCGCATCATCATGACGAGAGCGGGGTAGGTCAGAAAAAGAATTGCCTTCGCCCCCATACGGACGAGGCATTCAAGGACACCCGTCATCAAGAGATCGGAGGCAGCTATTCCGTTGATGAAGGGAGCATTGAGTGCGGTGGCGCACCTGCTCCACTCGAATATATCAGGTCCGGAAGGAAGGCTCCCGGGTGCCAGCTGACTGTAATCTCGGGCAAAGTGGGGTGCCGTGGTTGGAAGGAGGCGCGAATAGCCGATCACTTCCTTCTTGTGCACGAGCACAGCGTGCACAATATCCGGCCTGTCGTACTGGTCCCTCTCTCGCCGGTCTCGACGCCGCAGTTCGTTCCATTCCATCTGTTCAACGAAGCGGCGGTGCCGGAACGACCACACCTTTTCCATCAGCAATGGATCGTCATCTTCATCGAGGATGGTGAGCATGTTTGAACCCCGCGTGCATATTTTGAGCATGCAACCGGGGACTCCGAAAATCTATCCGTAAAATGTCGTATTTTTTAACGCTGCAAACCGCGGCGAAAGGATTCCGCGATCAACTGTGCCCGGTTGGATACCCCGAGCTTCTGCTGCAGGTTTCGGATGTGTTGCTGAACGGTGCGCTGCGAGCGATAGGTAATGCTGCCAATTTCCCTGTCGGTCTTGCCTGCTGCGCACAGGGTCAGGCACTCACTCTCGCTTCGGGTGATCTGCAGATCATCTCGCAGACAAGGCTCCGGCGGGGTGTTGAGATCCATGATACGCCGGTGGGTAGTCTCGGCGACAAACTGTAGAAGGGCCACTTCCGATGCCGCCACCGGGACACGCCTTCCCGCGACCGAGAAAAGGCCAGCGAGCCCGGAGCGAGAATGAAGCGGAATGGTCAGGCCATCGTGCATCCCGAAATCACGGGCTTCATCCATAATACGCTTCGGGCGCCCTGAAAGATGGCTGGCCCGCACCGACTGGGACCAGACAGACGGCCGTGCTGTTGCTCGGACGAGGCTGACGACGGGATCGGCGTGAAAATAATTGTTCTGAAGATAACGGTTGAGCCAGCCGTCGGGCCAACGTTGCCAGACGAGAGAGTCCAGTCGCTCATGGGCTAGTGGAAGAAAGGCCATTGCGAAATAATCGATCTCGAGCTGATGGCTCACCTTCTCCATCGTGCCAAAGATTTGCTGCAGGTCAGCCGGCTCTTCGCAACCGACCAGGAACTCATACAATACATCGGAAACTAACGCGCTCATCGGGGTCCTCCAACAAGGGCAGCATATCCGCCAGGCTGCACTTCATCAGGATGCATCCTCTGTTTGTATTGTCACAAAATCTTCACGTTGAAAAGCGGCTGGTCCGCGCAGGGCATCGAGTACGGCCGTGCAAGGTATCAGCTTCCTGCGCAACGAAGGCGGAGGCATTCCGAACCTCGTGGGGCTGCCTTTGGACCGGCGATCGCGAATGGCTCTCACCGACAGCTGATTGTCGCTGCGCAAGCATGTCTTCGCGACAGTCCGTACGTTTTCAAGGCAACTGCGATAGCATTCGAGGGTACCTTGCCAATGGGACTAATCCGGGTTTGGTGCGAAAAGCTCCGTCAGAATGAGCCCTCGAAGCACCATGCATGCAGTGTTCAAGCGACACCAGATCGACGTCTGCGCGCCCACAGATAAGCTCATCGAGCGCACTGGAAACCAGTTCTTTGACGTTCGAGGATGCATGCGAGGGGTATTTTTTTGGTTGCACGATCGCAAGCGTGGCGACTGGTCTCGGGTACCGCTAAAAAACGGTTTTTGTCGAGGTCGCTTTAAATGTGCGGTGATCACTCACGCCGTTGACCTGCGAAAGTCAGGGGATCGAGCCAAGTCGCCCAGGCGACCGACATTCCGGCAGACCAAACGGCCGTCGAGAGGCCGATGATTGTCACAAGATCGCTGAACGCCTTCTCGGTGTCTGTTGAGGCAATTGTCAGCTCGGCCTCCAGGTCGGCATCATCTGTTTGCTGTGCCGGCTTTGCGTGGCCATCTTGGGACTGTTTTACTTGTGGTCCAGCGCTTCCGACGACAACGAGAGGCGGGGTTTTATCGGACATGCTTGATTCCTTGATTGTGCTCGACAGCTGAACGAATGACCGGAAAAGGCATCGCATCAATGAGCTCGGCCTTCCGGCAACGATAGTTCCAGCACCAGTGAGGTGAACGCCACCTCTTCGACGTCTCGCAGTCTGTCATGTACGTTCTCGGGGCCGGCAATCATCGCTGCGATGGCAGTCGCCTTTACGCGATGGCCGTAATCCGAGACATAGCCCTGGAGAAAAACGTTTCGACCAACCATACTTACCGCGATGGACGAGGCTTCCAGCTCTGGTTCCACAGACATGGCTGTCCGTACACGGGCGAGCTGATCGTGGGCGAGGAATTCCAGTTCGACGTTCATGTCAAGCTCCTTGTGATGCCAAGAGAACAGCGCAAAGCTGATTTGGTTCACAGGGCGGGACTTAGGTCCTAGATGCGGACGATCCCAATCGCTCGGCTGCGCGAATGAGGGCCGCTCGGGCATTGCGACTAAAGTCCTGCGGACCCCGGACTGAGGTCCGTGGTCTGGAACATTACTCGGTTCATGAATGTTTGCACCGCCGGCGGAATAGTCCGCTCAAAAGGAGGAAAACATCATGAAACTTCGAACAGTAGGTATCGCAACCGCGGTCGTCATGGCATCGGGCGTAGCGTTCGCACAATCGGCGATGGCACCCGAGAAGGTGATCACCTTTGTGCAGAAGGCTCCGGCCCCCAAGGAACGCATTGTGGTCAAGGAGAAGGTCGTCGTCGGCCAGCCGCTTCCCGACACCGTCGTCGTGACGCCTATCCCTGACGAGGCAGGCTACGCCTACGCTATCGTCAACGACGAGCGCGTGATCGTGGAACCCTCCACCCGCAAGGTGATCCAGGTCATCCAGTAACAACCAACCGTCGAACTTGGGGGGCGCTCACCATCATTCGAAGCGCTGGACTATTCCGAAAGGTTGGCCGATGCAGGTCTGAAGCCGTACCAGGCCGCCGAACGCGAGGCCTGGGAAGAGGCTGGCATCAAGGGAAGATCAACGAGAAGGTTTTCGGGCATTACGCTTATGCGAAGTTTCTCAAGGGTAGCGAGAGCGTTACCCAGTCGTCGGCGTCTATCTGCTCGAGGTTAGACGCGAGCGCCCGCGGTTTCCCGAACGAGGCGAGCGGGAACGGGCGTGGCGGCACCCGAGAGAGGCGGCGGTCCTGGTGAAAGAGCCGGAACTGGAGAGCTTGATCACCAGGGTGGGGCGAAAGGCGAGAGCATAGGTTTCCGTCCAAGCTCGCCGGTTCGATGCCAAGGCTAGGCCTTTTTGGGGTGTCGAACAAAAGACCGTCGACGAAGCTCGCAACGTCCAGAGGCTTTTGATGAAAGGGGACGTCAGCGTATTCGGTTGGAATGACCGGCCGATCGGCCGATCGCCTTGACCTTCGCGGCGACACGACCAGCGTTGTGGACATAGTGACCTGGACTTTGTGGGATGATTGGCGTTTGCAAAAATTCCGGCTTCGATTGCAACGATTGTGACGCTTAGGACCTTGGTCCGTTGGCAGGTATGGTTCATCGACCTACAATTGCCCTTAATCCGAGCGTTCGGATACGGGCGCTGGCGGCGGCGACGACGTGCTGATCTGTCGGTGCTCCAATGCTGGCTGCCGGAACGTGAGACTGGCAAAAGGCCTGATAATCGGGGCGTGCGTTGAGTAAGTCTTTTGACGAAATGACGGTCATCGAGAGACAAGAGGCGTTTGGCCGTCTGATTTGTCTCCTTCACAGGATGCGCCAAGATGCGGCAGATCAAGGAAGCGAACACCTGGTCAGGGCGTTGGACGAAATGCTCCACGCGGTTCGCGGTGCGTTGCCGTTGCTCCTAGAGGGTGATGGAAATCTAGCTGCGGATGTGATGAAGCAGGCAATTAAGCTCATCTTCGCCAACGCAAAGGTCGATAGCTCCGCCACCAATAGTACCCTTCACTGAATTTTCCACCTGATGTTATTGGGCGCAGGCTTTCACCAACGCCAACAACTGCGACCCAACTTTTCTCTGCGATTTGACAGGCCTTGGCAGTCTGCCGTGTCCCGAGCACGAAGGGCCGCGAAATCCAAAACTCAATAGACGCCCGGGTGACCCTGCAGGAGTCGTAGGAGGGGCTCTATCCTCGGATCGACTACCTCATAGTATGCCAAGCGCCCAACCTTTCGACGAGACAGGACATTCGCAGTTCGAAGCTGAGCCAAATGCTGGGAGACCATCGCCTGCGGGATGCCAAGAGTTTCCTGGATATCACCAACGGTCCTCGCTCCATCCAACAGACACACCAAGATCAAGACTCGTGTGGGATGCGCTATCAGTTTGAGTAGATGTGTTATCTCTCTCGCGGTTTGAGTTGAAGTTCGCCCAAGATCATTCATTGCTGCGGCTCGAAATTCCAGATTTTTATGTACGGTCCCCCGCAGATAAGATCATTCGCTAGAAATCAATAGTGTAATTATTATTTTTGCCATAACGAATCGGGGCTTTGTTCAGATTCATTTTGTGGCATCGGCTGATACTTGTGCTCTGGGCGGCAAGCGCCCCAAGCGATTGCGAGTGATGGTCAGGTAATTTTCGGTCGTAGCCTTCCGATGGCGGAGACAATAGCGATGTCTGAAGTGTCCCTTAGACGTGAAAAGAGAAGCCCGGCGCTTGGGCCGGGCTCTCGTGCACGCTTCGTCGTGTCAGTCCTGACGGAACGAGTTGTTCTGTCCGGTCTGAGACTGTCCAACACTATTCTGGGACTGTGATTGACGGCTGCGTCCGTCATCGATCTCGACTTCCGTCTTGCGTACGGTGTCATCGATCGTCTGTGTCTGCTCGGACGCGGTCTTGCGAATGCCGATCTCCTCGACCACGCGAGCTTCCTTCTGCACGACAGCTTCTTCGTGATGTTCCTCGGCGGAAATTGTCCGGTCCCGGAAGGCGTCGTCAGCGTCACTCACCGGACGATCAACGATTCGGCGCTCGATCTCGACGTTTTCCTCATGGAGGCGGACGTCTTCCTGCACAGGCTCCTCGACCGTATAGGCTCGAACACGAACGGAACCGTGGTTCACGTCACGCTTGCCGACGCGAAGATTTTCCTCAACGACTGGAATGCTCTGGTCGCGGTCACCGGCATCAAAGGCATCCTCGCGGGATGCGTTCGCTTGTGGCACGACGCGGTCGAGATCGTCATTGAACTTTCGCTGTTCAGAAAGGCCGGAGCCCGCACTAGTCCCGCGTTCATTGGCTGCGTTCCGGTCGTAGGTGGAAGTGCCATAGGCCTCGCTTGATCGAGCCTGCCAGCCTTCGCTACGCCATTGGTCAGCTCTCTCGTCGATGTCGATTGAACCCTCGTCATCAAGAATATCGTGGGCCGTTTCGTAGTTTGCATCGTCTACCTGAACCGAAACCAGAAATCCGCCGCGGCGAAGGCCTTCGGCATAAGTAGCGCGATCTTCATCTGGAAAGAACCAGTCCTCAAGTTTTGCCCAGAAGCCGGATCGGTCGTCGCTTGCCACGTTTGCGCGGTCGTTATCGCTTTCGTATCCGGAAAGGAAACGAATGGAATCGTCACCAATTCCAGCGTCTTTCAGGCGCGAAATAGCGTCCTCCGCTTCCGACCGTGTGTCGAAGAATGCCGACAGTGTGCTGTAGGAAGAGCCCGGTACGGATGCAGGGGCGTTCTCGTTGTACAGGTTAGCCACGATATTTCTCCTTGGTGTGCTTGTCTTTCGATGTGCGCTCGACCGTCGCTTGCTGCTTCCGCAGGTCAGCCTCTACGCGTTGGGATTGGAAGGCGGTCGTGCGACGGAGGTGAATTTCCTCGACGAGGAACAGCCGCTTGACGATGCGTTCCTCGAAGACCGGGACTATGGTGGTGTCGCCTTCCGTCCGGACTTCGGGAAGGTCGTCCACGAAACGATCGATCCGGACGCGCTCGACCTCTACGTCGTCTCGGCGAAGATCGAGTAGCAGGTCCTCGTGAACCTTGCATGTCCTCGTCCGAACCTCGACGCTACCGTCAATGATGAGCTCCTTGTCGACCGAGAGCTTCTCCTCGATGACCTGCAGGTTGCGTTTGTTTCCGTGCATCTGTTCACCTTCCGGGAGCCAAACGAAGACGATTCAGGATGGTTCCGTATTTGATCACCGAGGTTCAGGATGGTCTTTGATCGTACATTCGGTGCTGAATTATATGCTCAGACGATGGAGACTATTGAGCAGCACACGCCGGTCGGTACGGCAACGGCCACAACTTGTTCTTGGCCGCATGTGAACTCGGTCTCGGGGGATCATCGCCAAGCGGAAGCAACTTTTCGGAATGAGGTGGGAAAACGCAGGCAGAGGATCTCTGAAGCCCGAACGGCGGCGGCGAGAAGCTATGAGAAGCCGCCGCAGAGTATCTCGTTAGGCCGACGCAGCAGTCTCCTGAACGTGCCAAGCGACGGTAAGAGTTGCCTACGCAAAAGCCGAGGCGGCGTCCCCGCCGAAAAAGCATGCGAGCCGTAATGGCGGGTGTCGATCAGCGGCTGGTCGTCGTCGAAATTGCCGTTGCTGGCCGCGTTGTAAGAATTCAGGCTCCGTCCGCCGCCGCGCGTTCCGAGCGCCGTGGCGACCTCACCGAACTTTATGAAGCCCTTCCACTGCGCGCGATGCCCTGTTGCCATGACGCCTACTCCGAATCACTTCGTCGCGAATCAAAGACGTCTCAGGGTGATTCGTTCCGACACGAAACGAATCATTTTTCAATAACTTACGGAATCGCGTTCAGAGATTGATTCCGCATGAGACCCTGTCTCGACGATTGAGCAGGGGCTACGCCATCCGCTTCACACGGAGCCTCCAGCCATGAGGCGAGGTATGAACGGCCACGCCGTCGTCGTCTTCATCCATCTGGAGGGTGGCGACGATCCAGTCCGGCGGCGTGACCCCAGGCAGTTCCTCGGTACGCAGGACTTCGATCAATACATCGACGGCATCAAGACCACCGCGTGGTTCCCGCCCGTCGCGCTCCAGAGTCCAGAGGTGCTGCATGGTCATCCTGATTCCGTTCGTTTGGCCCTGCATAGCGGATTCGGCTGTCGCTTCAAGCGCAGCACGAAGTGCTTCACCCTTTCCAAGGAACAACTGGAATCGTCCCGAGTTTCTTCCCTGGAAATCCGATAAAGGAGAAACTGTATGGCAAAGACACAGACACCAAGAGGCCGCGCGCAGGATCGTGCGCGCGTCGCTGGCGGCCAGGATCATGAGGTGACATACGAAGCGAAGAAGGAAGGTGTTTCCAAGGATACCGTCAAGAAAGCGGTCAAAAGTGCTGGCAATTCCCGGAAGAAAGTTGAAGCCGAAATCGGGCGTCGCTGATCCTTTTCAGCAGTTCTCGGATCACCCTTTTCTATCGGAGCAGGCTGGCTTTCCGGGGGAGCTCATGACAAAGGCCAGGACCGACCACCGGATCATGTCACAGGCTGTCCGGGAATAGTATCGATATTATAAGGTCGATGGGACGATCAGGCATCGTCGTTTCTCTGCGATGCAGCTATCGATCTTTACGACCACGGCTGCCGATCGGTTGAGGATATGGCGACGACGTTGATCGAGACCTACGTCGGGTTGGCTGATACTCGCGTCAACGCATCGTCTTCCGTCTCCGTGCACTGACGCGTCCGCCGGTATACAATCAGGAAACGCTGGAACTTCTGAACCCACGGGAAGTTTGAGGCCGGGAAGCACACGTACTCTCCTGCCCGAAGCCGTCTGGACCTCATTCGGATGGCACTCGAGCCCATGTCGCGTGTGCTTCCTCGCTGTCGACTTGACGGCATTCTCGCCCACTTGCCGTGGGCTGCAACGCGAGTAGAATCCGGAGGTCGGCCCACACTGCTTTCGGCGGGACCGCTTGAGAGATTTTTCGTGCTCTTGCCGTTGAACGGAGGGCACACAATTGTTCTTATCACTAACTTGCCTCGATGATCGCGATCTCGACGCCATCGTTGATGCGGTTCGTGGATGGTGTGCAGTTCATAGTATCGACATCGACGGCCCTCGCGGCCGTCGCGCAATGGTTATCGCGATCAATCATTGAGGCGACGGGGTCTGTGGACGACCTCTGGGGAATATTGGCCAACACTGTGGAAGCTGGCGGTGAAGACGAGGTTGGCCAGACAGTGCCGCGCGTTCTCGTAGTCGAGGACGAATTCCTGATCGCGCGGGAATTGGCCGCCGCCTTCGAGGATCGAGGGGCGATTGTCATTGGACCTTGTGCCACAACGGAGGACGCCACCCTGCAGTTGGGCGCGTGCTCGCCGACGTTGGCTGTGATCGATATCAATCTCGGTAAGGGAAAGTCTTTCGAGGTGCCCCGACTTTTAGTCGAACGCGGCATACCATTCGCTTTCGTGACGGGCTACGACCACTGCGTTATCCCCCACGAGTATTCCTCTATCCCCTTCTATCAAAGGCCGATGGACACCAACGCCTTTGCCGATGAGGTTTTAGAGCTGTCCTTCAGGTAGGCAAACAGATCAGCGTCGGCAGGTCTGCAGCCCTCGATGGTCGCCCAATTCACGTTTGTTAGGGCAGCTTTGACCAAATCGGAACGGATAGCCTGTTCAGCGGTTTCAGCTTCTTTATCGAAAATCTTGAGCAATTAGCCGCGACGACAGAAGGTTTGGAGCAGTGCTTGCAAATAGATGTCGAGGCCGTTTCAAGGAATTCTACGGCGACGAAACGCGAACGCCAGATTCTGCCCTCAAGGAGGAGGACCTGCTAGCGGCGTTCGAAGAAGGTACCGCCGCCGCGAAAGGCAGGCTGGATAGAGGCTACCGCGGCTGCAGGCTAGCAGTGGCGAATACCGATAATCAGGCAAGGCAATCTTTTTCAGGAGAGACGCTCGCGGCAGATGTCGCCGACAATCTTCTGCAAACCGGTGACGTGGTTCACCACCCAGGCGAGTTCGTCATCCGCAATAGAATAGTTCGCCGAATACCTTGCTTCGACGTAAGCTCGATCGATGCTGGTAAAACAACGCCGCGCAAACTTCGTGTCACGCGGCCAGGCGGCGATCAGGCGGTTGTCGGCCCGCTCGGCGTGCGACCGCAGGACTGACAGCCGATGTGATTTCGGACTGTAGAGCGTCAGAACTTGCAACACGCAGTGATACAGGCGTTCGATGGTTTGATGGAGGAGAAAAGCTGCCTCATTCCGAAAACCATCGACGATTGCCACGTCAGCAAGTTTTGCAAACCGTTGAGCGCTCGGATACCATTGATCGAAATAACCCTGTGCCTCGTCCCGCGCTTCCGTTGTAGAAAGCTGCCGGGGCGAGGCGAGAGGGTGACCGGGGGCCTCATATAGGGCAATGCCGTCGCGGGCTATATCGATAAAGAATGGTCGCCCTCTAGCAAGCTTATCGTTCACCTCATGAAGGGAATGAACGATGAAATTGACCGGAGTTTCAAGCTGCTTGGTAACGGTCAGTTCGCGAACGAGTCGCTCGGAGGCATTCTCCCAGTAATCGGAGGCTTCCGTCGCTCTGTGCGAATTGACGACAATCAGCAAATCGTAGTCGGAGCGATAGCCGCTTTTTCGGTCCTCGACCCAGCCACCGCGCGCGTATGAACCAAACAAAATAATCTTCAGGATGCGAGCGTTGTTTGCGTCGTCCTTCAACTTGGTTCTGCGCGCAGCCTCGAATTCCTCAAACAGGATGCGCGCGACCTCTGCAAGTTCGTCCTGCTTGCGCGGTGGCAGATGATCCAAACCTTGCATGTCTACCTTTCCATCAGCCCGATCCATACAGCTGGATGCGGCATTCCCAGGGAACCTTACACCATTGCTTAGGTCGCGGTGTATGGAAGTTTCACACAATCCACACGAGCAGTAGCTGGAGAACCCAAGCTATCCACATTATGGATGACTGATCTAAGGAGGCTCAGGTGATTCATGGCGAAATTGCAAATCCCAGTCATCGTCCTGCGCGGGACAGCATTCGAGCGCGGCCAACAACATGGTTCTCATTTGCGCGGTCTCGTTGTCGCTGACTACGATCGTTTGCGGCGCTCGGCTGAGACCACCGACTGGAACCGCGCATGCGCGAAAGCGGCAGCCTCTCTGGAAAAGGTTTCTGCGCTCGATTCTGATCTTCACTCGGAACTTGAAGGAATGGCCGCGGAGACGGGAATCTCTGCCATCGATATCTATCTGCTTTCCTGTTTCGAGTACTTTTCGGACAGGCGCACAGGATGCACGTCTGCGGCGGTTTCCACGCCAGCCGGTGCGCTTGTTGCGCAGAATTGGGATGGACCTGAAGGCGCGGACCGGCATCTTGCCGTTCTGGTGCACGAGGTTCCGGGCAAGCGCCTGATCACGATCGCAACCGCCGGGACTCTGGGTTGGGTCGGGCTGAACGAGAGCGGGTTCGCATTTGTTAACAACGACCTCATGCTTGATGAGAAGCAGGACAGCCTGCCAAGCCTTGTTATTCGCCGACTGATGCTTGCGCGGCCAAGCGTCGAAGCCGCTCTCGACGTTTTGATGTCTCAGAACCACATGTCCGGCCGCTCTTTCATTCTTGGCGACGCCGCCGGTCGATTGCAACTCGCCGAGGTTGGCCCATCGATCGGTCTTTCTCGCCGCATTGTTGATTCCATCGTGCATACGAACCATCCTCTCTTTCCCGATGCCTCGGTATGGGAAAATATCGAGGCTGAAGCGCGCCACTATCCGTCGAGCCGCGAAAGGCTAAGGGCTGCGCGCCGGTTCGCTTTGACGGATGCGGCAAGCCTGGCGGCGTTATTGCGCGATCGAACGGGAGCCCCGGATGCGATCTGCAAGTCGTTTTCACCACGCGAGCCGACCGCGACTGCGTTTTCAGTCATCTTCGACTGTGGTCAGCGCGAGGCAGCGATATGGCCTGGGCAGCCAGACGGATCCTCTCCCCAACGTGTTGGTTTGCTGGCCTAGCTGGCCACAGCAGAAGGCATCCCATTGATACGTGCGAAGTGCGCAAAGTGAGCGGCCAGTTCCGCTGCGCGCTCTTCACACTCTTCGGGGCTGTACGATTTGAGATCAAAGCCGAGGACTTCGTGAAGAACCTCCGATGAGGCATCCGTGAAACGAACGGTACCGTCATCATCAACACTTTCGATGCCATCGTAGTGCTGGCATCGGCAATTGATGTCGATTGCCTCGTCTAGTGTCAGCTTGCCGGGAAGATCGACAAGAAGGCCTGCCTTGGCTATGCGCACCGGATATCCACCAACAAGGCCCAGCGGCCCCGGCGCGTGGACGACATGTCCGGCCGGGTTTGCGAGGGCCAGCAGCATGGCTGTCGCCGACGAGGCGGTAACAGACTGGCCCGCCAGGCCCTTGACGCGACGAAACCGGCTGGCCACGGATTTGAACAGCGCGTCGTGGTCGATCTCTCCGGCTGGAACCTCCATCCCGTTGGCATAGATGCTCAGATGATAAGGCGCACCATCGGTCCCCCCGGTGCTTGGCATCCGGTAGCTCAAATAATGGTGGGCGAAGAAGCGCACGTCGACTTCTGCAGGTGGCAGGTTAAGCATGTGCGACGCGGCAAGTCTGATGCCAGGAACGGCATTGGCAATGTTGCCGATGCCGACCGACGGCGCCAGCCCTTCGCCGGCAAGCGAAGCGTTGACGACATCAGGATAGGATGCATTGACAACAACGGCCTTGCTGTCGACCAGGCGAACTGCCTTCATGAGCTTGCGGATCAGCACCTGGTGCATTGGCGTCCATATACCGCCGCGACCAGCATCAAGACGTGCGAAGGCTGCCGGCGGAAGCTTGGTTATTACCCACCAGCTGTGCAGTGTTGTGGCATTGAAGATGATGTCGGGCTTTAACCTTTCGATGAGATCAGCCGTCTGCTCCACCTCCATGAGGTCGACGGTCACCAGATCGACGGGTTGCGATTGACCAAGGTTGAGAGCCGTGTAGCGCGCAAGGTTGATCCGCTGCAACGCTTTTTCCTGGTTGCGTGCGCCAACCGTAAGCGCAAGCGGCGCGCCACTCTGCAACAGCAGATCCAGAACGTCGCCGCCAAGCACGCCCTGTCCGATAACGAGAATCTTCGTTTGACGATTGGGTGTCATCATATCCCTCCATTGCTCGTGATGCGGTTATTGCTCTCTCAAGACATCAATAGATTGCATTGTGCATTAGCTTGATCTAAACTGCAACCGAAAATTGGAACGCATAATGACACAGCTAATGCGAGCGCCGCATGTCGAACGCATCAAAGCCCCGACTTCTCGTCGATCTCCAGGCTATCGAACATAACTTCCAGGCAGTGAAGCGTCTGGTTGGCGAGAAGGTCGATGTGAGCGCGGTGGTCAAGAGCGACGCCTACGGGTTGGGGGTCGACCCCGTTGTCTCGTCCCTTGCAAGCGCCGGATGCAAGAGCTTTTTTGCAGCCGATGTGGACGAAGCAGTGCGGATCAGACGTCGGCTTCCGGATGCCGATATTTTCGTGCTCTCGGGATATCGCGCGCGACGCAAAGCACAATACCGGCACGATCGCCTTGTTCCGGTCTGCAATACGCTTGGTGAGGCCAGAGCGATCACATCTATGGGCTACTCATATGCGATGAATCTCGAAACGGGGTTCTCGAGGTTGGGGCTGAACCAGTCTGATGTCTGCCGCTTCATCCATCTGAATCAACGCTCCCCAGTCCTGGTGATGAGCCACCTTGCCTGCGCAGATGATCCACGACATCCGCTGAACGCTCTGCAGCGAGACCGGTTCATCGGGATTGCCGGCCTGCTTGGAAATGTACGGCGCAGTCTTGCAGCATCCTCCGGATTGTTGCTCGGCGCGGCCTATCGTTTTGATCAGGTGCGTATCGGTTCGGCCATTTTCGGGATCGGCAATGCCGACTTCAAGACCGATCCCTTCCTGCCCGTCATAAGGCTACGCGCCCGGATTGTTGATACGCGTTTGTTTCAGGCTGGAGCAACAGTCGGTTACATGGCGACGTTTCGCACGTCGCGTCCGACCTGGATCGCAGTCATTGCTGCAGGTTATGCGCATGGCTTCCCATGGTCGCTTGCCAACCGGATGTCGGTCGAGGTTGGCTCCTATCGCGCACCCGTGGTTGGCAGGGTGTCAATGGAATACGCTGCCATCGACGTGACGGATATTCCTGCCGCACTCAGGCGACCGGGTCTCTGGGTGGAACTCATAAGCACAAGTCAGCCGGTGGAAAAGTTAGCTGGCCCTGCAGCAACGATACCGCAGGAATTGCTTACAAGGCTCGGTCAGTCCAGCCAGCGCCGTTATCGCACAAATAGCGCGGGAGAGCAGACTTGAAACCTCGTCACCTTGCTTCGCTCTTCGTCTTGGTATCAGCCGCCATGTTCAGCACGGCGGGATTGTTCATGGGTCTTTTGAAGGCGCCGCTTTTAGCGGTTGTCTTCTGGCGCAGCGCCTTTGCCCTAATTTTTACCGTTTTGCTTCTCGTCCATCAACGTGATCTCCGCGCTTTGATTGGCTTTGACAGCCATGCGTTGCTGGCAAGCACAATGTCAGCATTGGCAACACTGTTTTTCATCGCTGCTCTGCGCCTCACATCGGTAGCCAATGTCGCGGTCATTCATGCGTCTCTTCCATTGTTGACAACCATGATTGCTGTTGTGGTCTCGAATGAAACCGCATCGAGCCGAACGACGGCGTTCGGCGTTCTTGCTGCCGCGGGTGCCATATTCATCTTCTCAGGTTCGGTGTCGTCAGGCTTGCGCATTTTGGGAGACGCACTGGCGCTGGCAATGACAAGCTGCATGGCAGTAATGACCATTGCCTTTAGGATGTCGAAGACGCCAACGGTTCTGGGGATGGTAGCGCTCTCCAACGCCATTTCGATGGTGGTGGCAGCATCCATTGGCGATCACCTTGCCGTGACAGGTCGCGAGGCCTGTCTTCTTGCGGCGTTTGCTTTGTTTCAGATGACGCTTGGCCTGGTCTTCTATGCCAAAGGCGCACGCCAGCTCCCGCCAGCAGAGACAGCGTTGCTTTCCCTGGCTGAAATGCCGCTTTCGATCATATCCGTCTGGCTTGCATATGGCATGCGTCCGTCCTGGCAAACTGCCTGCGGCGGAAGCCTTGTGCTTTGCGCGGTCGTTGCCCACCTCGCCACACCACGCAGTGCCATTCGGTGAAAGGGAAAGATGATGCGGAATTTTAACGGCGACCAGCCGACATTCCGGAACATTGCGGAGAGCTTTGAAGGTTTTATCATCGATCTCTTCGGTGTCCTCCATGACGGCGTCCGCTCATTTCCGCCGGCGCTTGACGTGCTTCGCCACCTTAGATCGATTAACAAAAGGATCTGCCTGCTGTCGAATTCACCGCGACGGACACAGCAGGTGGCAACTCGGCTTCAGTCGATGAAAATCGACGTGGGATATTACGACGCATTGATTACCTCGGGTGAGCTCGTATTCGAATCTTTATCGGAGCGGGAACCTTCCTTCATGCCAACCTTGGGGTCGAGGTTCTTCCACATTGGACCCGACGAGCTATCAGGGCTTCTGACCGGTCTGGCTTTCGCGAGAGTGGCAGATGTATCGGATGCGGACTTTGTTCTCGCTACGGGGACATCGGGGCAAACTGCGGGCTTTGCGGCATTGAAAGAGGCGGCAGCGCGCAACTTGCCGCTCATCTGCGCAAATCCGGATCTGAGCGTATTGATCGGCGACCGGGAGGTTGCCTGCGCTGGAGTGGTGGCGGCGGAGTATGAGTCTTTCGGAGGTAGAGTTTATCGGTTTGGGAAGCCGGCTTTGCCGACCTATCAAAAGGCGCTGGGAATGCTACAGCTGCCGCCCAATCGGGTGCTTGCGATCGGAGACAGCCTCGCAACGGATATAACTGGCGCCAATCAGGCAAATATCTCGTCCGCTCTGGTGCTGAGCGGAATTCACCATCACTATTTCAGGTCCCGACATGGCTTCGACAGGGCAGCCTTTGAACAGCTCTGCCAGAAGCACGGCTCCCGCCCGAGCCTCATTCTTTCATCTCTTGGCCTGAAGGAGGTGGCCCTCGATGCCGGCTTCGAGAACTTGGCCTAGCGCTGGATAACAGATCCAGTCCCGCCCTGGCCTTGCACGGCTTACTCCGCCAGCGGGTTGAGCTGCGCCTCGATCTTTCGCACCTCAGTCGTCAGCAACGCAACGAGCTCTGGCAGGCGGCCCTCGGTTAGTCGTGGGCTCGTCAGGTTGATGGCGAGCGAGGCGATCGCGTCTCTACCGGGCGGCAAGACAGGAACCGCGATAGACGATATGCCGGCGACCAGTTCGCCGTTATCGAGCGCATAGCCGTCGGTCCTTATCTTCTTAATCGCGTCCTTGATCTTGCGGGCTGTGAACGTACCATACTGTTTATAGAGCGCAGCATTCTGGTCGAGGATGACGTCTGCTTCGGCCTGTGGCAGAAAGGCCAGGATCGCCTGGCTCGCCGGCCCGATCCCCATCGGGATTTGTCCGCCTATATGGCCGGTGAGGCTGTCGATCACATATGTACCCTGCTGTCTGTCGACGCACACGGTGTTAAAGCCCGCGCGCGCCATGAGGAACACGGAATCGCCGGTCGTTGCAGCAAGACGCATCAGCGCCGGGCGGGCGAGCTGCCGCAGCCCGGTTCCGTCAGCTGCTGCAGCGCCCATGGCAAAGAGGGCCAGCCCCAACCTATATCTCTTGGTCTGACGTTCGCGATCAACCAATCCGTGCCGTTCGAGCGCGGTCACAATGCGATGGACAGTCGGCTGCTTGAGTTCCATAGCCTCGACGATCCTCGCCATCGAGGCGCCGCTCTGCCCAACTTCTCCCAGATATTTCAGGATTGCGACCGCTCGATCGAGTAATTGCGTGCCGGTTCCCGCGATCTCTTCCTTGGCCATGTCGTTTCCGCATTTTCTTTGGTGCGATTCCATATACATCGCGACGACAATGTAAACGGCATGGCCGCGCCTGAGGAGGATTTCTGAAGTTGGATTCAAAGAGACGACTCTTGCCGGAGTTGCGCGATGGGCCGTCTCCTTACACCAGAAGGCGCTCGCCGCTCCTTATGATGCTGGCTGATCGAAAGCCAGGCGAGCCTGGGCTCAAATCGGCGGCAGCTCGCTCGTTCGCTCGTCACTTGGGCGTGGGTCGACGCCGTTGCGGCTTGAATTCCACTAGCAGTGACTTCAACTCTACCTCGCGAACGCGTCGAGCTGCCTCGTCCGGACTTACCCAGACAATCGTTCGCTCGCCACGCTCCTTGAAGTTTCCGTGCGACTCTTTGATCTCGATTTGAAAGACATCGACGATACAAGGCACAACGTCGCCATCTCCCAGCAGCTTCAGGTAGGTGTATCTGCCGATCGGTTTCTTCCTGACTTTCCCACGCACACCAGCTTCTTCAAATGCCTCGATTGCAGCCGTCTTGTAAGGCTCCTTGCCTTCTATCGGCCAACCCTTGGGGATGATCCAGCGTCCACTGTCGCGGGATGTGACCATCAGAATCTCGATCGTTTGCCGATCGGCCTTGTATCGAAAGCATATGGCCGCGAATTGCTGCCTAAACTTTCCCGTGAAGAGCTTCTCCGGGACGGCTGCCAGCTGTTTCAAGAGCGATTTTGGTCTGGCCGTGCGCCCATTTTTGGATTGCTTTTTCCGCGTCATGTCCTTCGATGAATGGCAGAAAGCGTTGTTGGTCGCAAGGCCGCGCCGGCCCGACTTCCAAGTAAGTTCTTATGCAGACCGGATGACCCGAAAGATTTGCCAGCGCTTCCGTTTCGCTCCAAACTCCGATCGGCCGGGCAACCATGCCCGAGCAGAACGGAGCTGTGCAACAGTCAGGCTGTTGTGCAGCCTGTTCGAGCCGCTCGGTCGCAGATGTAGATTCGTTTGTCCGTTCCGCGTCAGTCGCCGACCACCGACGTCCGTAGCGCGTCCAGTTTGCTGCTCTCGCGCGGTCCAAGCGCGGCGAAAAGATCGGTCGCGTCATGAAAGCGGAGACGGTTCACAACATCGAAGATCTCTTGCGCGACGTCCGCGGTCAGAGCCCCCATGGAAGCGAGCCTTTCAAACTTTCGCTTCAGATCTGCATCCGATAGCGGATTTTTAGGTTCACCCTTGGGCAAACAAATCTCGACTGTCTTGTGGCGGCGGCCGTTGGCGATCATGGTGACACGTGCTGGCGTGGCGGCGGGAAAGACGCCGATATAGTCATCTGCGCTCGTCAATCGAATTCGCCCAGCAAGATTGGTCACGGACCGATCCTTGAGGTGATCGTCCTTGAGCGGCAGCAGTGCCTCGGGACCATGGATCAAGGCAAGAGCAACGCAAAAGGGGATGCTGTATTGCGCGGCCTCGCTCGATTGCGGTTCGCTCTGGTTGGGAAGTGTCAACGCCCGATCGAAGGTTTCGACGACGATGCTTTCAATCTCACTGTCGCAGACCTGCATCAGACTCTTGAGGATGAGCGCACCATCAATTGCGGCATGAGCCCACCGACAGCAGCTGTAGATCTTGAAATAGGCCTGCTCGATCGCCCAGTCGCGTCCAAAGTTTTCAATGAGCGCGGCACGATCGTAAGCAACAGGATCGTCGAGAAGATCCAATGGTCCTCTGTGGCCGCTAGCCGCCAGAGCAAGGGCCTGGAGACCATTTGCCGTAGCCCAGGGGATCCCTTCCTTGACGGTGTGGCCAAGCTGTGTCCAGCCGGTCGCGGCCTGAGATGTCGACGTCTGCCCGGCGATCGCCATCGCATGCGCAATGACTGGCGTGGAATGGCCGGCTAGCCACCCTGCAGCCGCTGCGACGCCAAGACCACACCATAGCCCGCTGTCGGTCGTGCGCAGGCTTGCGATGTCACGCGCGGCCGAGGCCCTGACGGCGACCTCGTAGCCGAGCACGATGGCAGTCAACAGCTGTGCCGGACTGGCATTTGTCGTTTGGCCGACCGCAAGGACGGCCGGGATAATTGCAGCCGCCGGATGTCCGGATGCCCCTCGATGACCATCATCGAGATCCAGGGCAGCAGCATAGGTCGCATTCACGAACGCCGCTCCCGCTGGCGGCAGTTTCGTCGCGGAAAACCAGACGGAAGAGCCTCCGCTGCCCCAGATGGTCGGGGCGGCAGCATGGGAGGCATTGCCGCCGGCAGTCGCGGAACCCGCTGCCGAAACACCCAAGGTGTCCAGGAGGGTTCTGCGGGCGGCGTCAAGAGCAGGTTCGGGCACATTCGTTGCCGCTCTGCAGGAATTTGCCAACGCCATCAGGGCGTAGGAATCCCCAAAAGCTCCAATACTCTTCAAGGTAGTACTCAAGTTTCGAACATCCCCAGTAAGAACAAGTTGAAAGTGGATAGTTACACGCGTTGACATCCATAATGTGGATGCATAGCCTGTCAACAACAAATGCGGAAGTGAGGTTCGAAATGGCCAGAAAGCAGGATTCCGGGCCGCCACGGCTGGTCGTAGCCGTGGCTGCGCCAGTCAACATCACCGTTGACAGGCGCCCGGTATCAGCAAGGCGGGGCGAGAGCGTCCTGACCGCTCTCCGCTCCGAGATTGGCTACGTGCGCAACTCCGAGTTCTCGAAAGAAAGGCGCGGCGGTTTCTGCATGATGGGCGCCTGCCAGGACTGCTGGATCTGGCAGGCGGACGGTCGTCGATTGCGGGCCTGTACGACCCGCGTCGAGGAGGGAATGCAGCTGATGACAACACGGGAGGACCTGCCATGACTGCGCCGATCGTGATCATAGGCGCCGGTCCCGCGGGCATTGCGGCAGCTGGCGTACTCGTTGAGGCCGGTGTGAAACCAGTCCTCATTGATGAGGCACCTGAATTTGGCGGGCAGGTCTTTCGGCAACCGCAACCGGAGCTGATGCGACCGACAAGGCAGCTCTATGGGTTCGATACCGCAAGAGCTCTCGCAAATTTCAACGCAGTCGCGTCATTGAGGAGCGACATTGACTACCGGCCGAACACCCAGATCTGGGGCGCGGCCGTTGGGATGCTCCACGTCGTCAATGCCGGCAGGGCTTCCGTGCAACCATGGTCGAGCCTCGTCATCGCATCGGGGGCGATGGATCGCCTGTTTCCGGTTAAGGGCTGGACTGCTCCCGGAGTTTACAGTCTCGGCGGCGCTCAGGTCGCCCTAAAGGCAGATGCTTCCCTCGTTGGCCGCCGCGTCCTGTTTGCGGGTACTGGTCCGTTACTTTATCTCGTCGCCTACCAATATGCCTTGGCAGGCGCGTGCGTAGTTGCCGTTCTCGAGACGGGCAGACCGCATCGTGCCTGGCGCCATGTTCCAGCACTGGCGAGCGGCAAGGCCATCTTCGTCAGAGGTCTCTACTACATGGCTGCACTGCGGGCACGAGGCGTTGCCATTCATCAGGGCGCCGAACCCATCGAAGTGATCTGTGGCGCTGATGAAAAAGTCGCCGCATTGGTTTTCAGGCACCGCCGGCGCGAGAGGATCCTGGCCTGCGATGCGCTAGCGATCGGGCATGGTTTAAAAGCCGAGTCTCAAATCGCGGATCTGCTCGGCGCTGAATTCGATTTCGACACGGGACAACGGCAATGGCTGCCACGCGCAGATCTCGACGGGCGCTCGACGATATCGAACGTCTATCTTGCCGGCGATGGGATGTCAGTTCGAGGCAGCGGGCTTGCGGAGTTAACAGGAAGAATTGCTGCCTCTGCATTGCTCGTCGACGCTGGATATGGTGCCCACGCGCGTTTGCGCCGCGATCGTCGACTTGTGGAGAGATCGGCGCGATTCAGGAGGGCACTGGACAAGGTCTTTGCGTATCCGCACGCGAAGGCTTCGGAAATTCCCGACGAGGTTACGGTATGCCGTTGCGAAGAGTTGACGGCCGGCACAATCCGGCAGGCAGTGCTTGCGTCAGGCGAGACCGAGATCAATCGGATAAAGGCGTTTTGTCGCGTGGGCATGGGCAGGTGCCAGGGCCGTATCTGCGGACAAGCCACGGCTGAGCTTATTGCGGCAACCGGTGGCGTCCCGATCGAGTCTGTTGGTCGCATCCGCGCTCAGGCTCCGATCAAGCCGGTTCCACTTTGCGAGCTTGCAAAGGGACTGTCATGACCAGTCTCTATGACCTCGCCATTATCGGGGGCGGCCTTGCGGGGTGCTCCACGGCACTGCACGCGGCTTTGAAAGGCGCATCCGTGGTCCTGCTGGAGCGAGGGCGGTGCGGCGCCCAGGCTAGCGGCGTGAACTATGGTGGCGTGCGTCAACAAGGACGCCATCCGGCGGAGCTCCCACTGTCGAGGCGCAGCCGCGCCATCTGGGGTAATCTGAAGCAACTGGTTGGCACCAGCTGTGAGTTCGCGGTGACCGGCCATTTGAAACTCGCCCGCAATGACGTGGATATGATGGAGCTGATCGCGCATCAGCGGTTGCTTGCCGAGCACGACATCTATGCTGCAATCCTCGATGCCAGCGATCTGAAGCGCCGCTTCCCCTATCTTTCCGGGCACTATCCGGGTGGTTCGTTTTGCGGCGAGGACGGGCAGGCAAATCCACGTCTTGTGGCGCCTGCCTTCGCGCGCGCCGCCCGGGCCTGGGGCGCTCACATTCGCGAGGGTGTAGCCGTCAGAACCGCGGCCACTTGTGCGGAAGGATTTGTCTTACATCTCGAAAACGATCCGGTTCCTGTCAAGGCGCGGCGCCTCGTTAATACGGCGGGGGCCTGGGGTTCGGCATTCGCTGCGCAATTCGACGATCATGTCGAAGAGGGAGTCATGGCGCCGAACATGTGCGTGACAGAACCCATCGCACCTTTTATCGGACCGAATCTCGGAATTTGCGGAGGCGGTATTTACATCCGCCAGGCAGCCCATGGCAGCGTCATTTTCGGGGCAGGTCTCGGCTCTGCCGATCGGGACTTGCAACGAGCCCGACCTCTGGCTGACGTGACAATGGAAGCTGCTGCCGAGGCGATCGCCATGGTGCCTCAGCTTGCCAATGTTCTCCTCGTCCGCAGCTGGACCGGCATCGAGGGGCGCATGCCAGACGGCCTTCCGATTGTAGGGGAAAGTCCGAACGTGAGCGGTCTTTTTCATGCCTTTGGCTTTTCCGGTCATGGTTTCCAGCTGGGGCCAGCCGTGGGCGCAGTCCTTAGCGAACTTTGTCTTGATGGTCACTCGCCGACTTCGATTGCCGGCCTGTCCATGACACGATTCCAGCCGGCACTCACGCCGGCGGGCCAACCCTGAAAGAGGAAAAGAAAGGGGAACAGACGTGCGATATTCCTTCGTTCAACTGCTTGGAGGAGCGCTTGCGTTGACGGCAAGCCTTCAATGGAGCTCTGCGTTTGCCGCCGAGCCGGCTTATCACCTTGCCGAACCGGGCGTTCTTTCTGTCGCCATCACTGGTGATATGCCGGGGCTGGTGGCGCGCGGTGGAAAACTTGCCGGCTATGACGGCGACATCCTGCAGATTGCTGCCGAAAAGCTGGGTTTGACAATAAGGCCGGTTCCGATGGAGTGGTCAGGCGCAATTGCGGCGGTGCAGACAGGTCGTGTGGATGTCATCGGAGGCAATGTCGCCTGGACAAAGCAACGGGCCGAAACCCTGTCGATGAGCGACCCGACCGGCTATTTCCAGAATGGTATCACCTCCAGGAAGGACGCTGGGTGGCATAGCCTCAAGGATCTGGAAAACCGCAAGGTCGGATCGATGACGGGATTCTCCTTCCTGCCGGAGCTCAGGAAGATCCCGGGCCTGGAGCTATCGCTTTACGACAGCACTGATGCTGCGCTGCGCGACCTGCTGGCTGGTCGTGTCGAAGCGCTGGTCGGAGACCCACCGGTCATCGACTATGCGCTGTCGAAGAACCCTGATTGGGGTCTCGTCAACCTGGCCTTCACCGATAACAACCCTGACTTCCCACTCCTGACCGGCCTCGGGCGTCAATATGTGTTCGGTCTATCCAAGGAAAATGCAGACCTGGCGGCGGCACTGAGCAAGGAGATCCGTGGCCTATGGGCCTCGTGCCAGATCAAGTCGATCGGCAAGCTCTACGGCAATATCAGCGAGGCAAACTACACACCGTCTGCAGAGAATTTCAGGGCAGGCGTCGACCGACCTGCCGATTGGAAACCACCGGTTTGTAACCATTGAACATCAGCGGCCGGTAAAACGGCCGCTCTTCACAGAAAAGGAGGTCACGATGGCCGCCGACGTGCTTCTTGAGGTTAAAGACCTCGGAAAGTCATTTGGACCGTTGAGGGTTCTCAACAGCATCTCCTTTAATTTGCGTCGGGGAGAGCGCGTTGTGCTGATTGGCCCCAGTGGATCGGGCAAATCGACCTGTTTAAGAGCGATCAATTTCCTCGAGCCGCCAAGCGAAGGCGAAATTCGCCTGGAAGGGACACTGATCGGTCGTCGCAGGAACGGGCGTTTGATGAGTGAACGTGAGATGGCGCCGCAACGAGCCGACATAGGCATGGTTTTCCAGCACTTCCATCTCTGGCCACATTTGTCAGTTCGCGCCAACGTGGCACTGCAGCCGATAAAAGTTAGGGGGCTGAAGCATCGAGAGGCGGACAAGCTTGCTGGCGAACTGCTCGCAAAGGTCCATCTTTCGCAGAAGGCCGATGATATGCCGCATCGGCTCTCTGGCGGACAGCAGCAGCGTGTTGCGATCGCCCGCGCGCTTGCCCAGCAGCCGAAGTTGCTGCTTTTCGACGAGCCGACGTCCGCGCTCGACCCGGAACTGGTCGGGGAGGTCCTGACAGTCATAAAGGAACTCGCGCAAGAAGGTCGGGCGATGGTGCTCGTCACGCATGAAATTGCCTTTGCGCGCGAGGTTGCCGATCGCATCATCTTCATGGATGGCGGCCGTATCATTGAGGAAGGTCCGGCCAAGACGGTTCTGGATGACCCGCAAACGCCCCGCCTGAAGCAGTTTCTTGCGAGCCTGCAGCTTGGGGGACGGGATCATGGATGACACTTTTGCTGGCACGCTTGCAGGAGCACTCGTTTCAGGAGCGGCAGTAACTATCGAGGTGACCGCTGGATCGCTCATCGTGGCTCTCATTATCGGCGTCGCTCTGGCAACCAGTGAATTTCTGTCAGACAACAGCCTGCTGCGGATCGCCATCCGTTTCTATGTCGAGAGCCTGCGCAACATTCCGAGCCTGACCTTCCTCTTTCTTCTCTACTTCGGTCTGGCGTCGCTCGGGCTCAGGCTGTCCTCAATCGCAGCGGGCGTCGCCGGATTAGGCATGATCGGCGGTGCTATCTGCGTCGATATCTTCCGCTCGGGATTTCAATCCGTCCCGGTCGGGCAAAGCGAGGCAGCGGCGTCAATCGGCCTCACGCCGTTCGCTGCATTCCGGCTGATCGTGGTCCCGCAGGGGTTGAGACTGGCGCTCCCTTCCATCGGAAACTACGCGGTCTCGCTTGTCAAAGATACGTCCCTGGTCGCGGCCATCGCCGCGCCCGAGATCCTCTTCAATGCAAGACAGCTCGTCAACGAAACCTTCGAGACGACACTGATCTACGCCGGTGCTGCCGCTGTCTATTTGATCCTGACCAGCGTCGTTGCGCGGTCCGTCGCCCTGATCGAGCAGAAACTGGGGATTGGATGATGTTCATTGAAATCATTTCCAACAACATCGCTGACTGGGGTCCGCGTCTCCTTCACGGACTTCACCTGACCCTCTCTTTAACCGCGTCAGGATTCTGTCTGGCTGTCATGCTGGCCATGTTGATCGAGTACCTGCGCTCGCGGCGTGCACTTGTTCCGCAACTGGTCTCGCGCGTCTACATTACGGTTGCTCGCGGCGTGCCCATTCTTGTGATCCTCTATCTGCTCTATTTCGCTCTTCCGGGAGCGGGCGTTACCTTGTCGGCATTCATGGCCGGTACGCTCGGGCTTTCCGCGGTCTATGCGGCCTACCTGGCGGAGGTTTTTCGTGCCGGTTTCTGTGCAATTTCCGCTGGTCAGCGCGAGGCTGCTCTTGCTGCCGGTCTGACGCCACTGGCAGCCTTCAGGCTTATTCTATTGCCGCAGGCCATCCGGCAGACGGTAGCACCTTTGTTGATCAATCTCGTGTCTCTTATGAAGGACAGTTCGATCTGCGCCCTAATATCTGTTCCTGAGCTGACTTTGGTGTCACGCGAACTGATGTCTGAGAGTTTCCTTCCGTTGCACGTCTTCGCGCTTACGGCATTGCTCTATTTCAGCCTTGCATGGCCGGCTTCTATTGCCGCCCGAATTATCGAGCACCGGTTACAGGGACGCGCGCGGCTTCGAGCCCACCGCAGTGCCCTGCCAAGTCTTCTTGCCAGAACCTGTCCGTAGGTACTAGCCAGGTCCCAATCACCACGGAAATCAAAAGTCGAGTCAATCAGGAGTGCAGATGAAGAAACTGATAAATCGCCCGGAAGAGGTCGTCCGGCAAGCGCTGGAGGGTGCCGTTGCGCTATCGCCTGGCACTGCCCTTCTTTCCGACGAGAACATCGTCATACAATCCGGCCTGCCAGACGCAGCGGCTCGTCCCGTTGCCGTGATCTCTGGTGGTGGAAGCGGACATGAACCGGCACATGCAGGTTACGTGGGCCGATCCATGTTGACGGCTGCGGTTGCGGGTGACGTCTTCACGTCGCCGAGTTCCGACGCCGTACTGTCTGCCATCAGGGCCGTCAGTGGGCCGGCCGGTGCTGTGCTCATCGTCAAGAACTATACCGGCGACAGGCTGAACTTTGGACTTGCAGCCGAAATCGCGAGGGCAGAGGGGATTCCGGTCGAGATTGTTGTTGTCGCTGACGATGCCGCTTTGCGCGATACGGTAGCTCCAGACAGACGGCGCGGCCTCGCCGGCACGGTTCTCGTTCACAAGATAACAGGAGCCGCAGCGGCTCAAGGACATTGCCTTGCGGCTGTGGCCGCAATCGCGAGAGATGCAGCACAGCGGGTTTCCTCGATGGGAATCTCGCTCGGAACCTGCATCCTCCCCTCCGTCGGGAAACCTGGTTTTGTCCTTGGAGAGAAGGAAGTCGAGGTTGGGCTCGGCATTCACGGCGAGCCGGGAGTTTTCCGCATGGAGATTGCGAGCGCCGATGAATTGGTCGAACTGACTTTGAAGACGATCCTGGTTGACGGCAAGGTCCGGAGAGGAGACGAGGCCGTTCTGCTCGTGAACGGGCTCGGTTCAACGCCGCCGCTAGAGCTTGCAATCCTCGCCAGAAGCGCACTACGAAGCCTCGCCAAGGGTGGGGTGACGGTTGTACGGGCCTGGGCTGGCACGTTCCTATCAGCGCTCGATATGCAAGGATTTTCACTGTCGGTCATGCCTGTGACATCTCGAGACTTGCCGTTTTTCGATATGCCGGTCGAAGCGCAAGCCTGGCCGGGCGGCGGCCTTGTGAACGCGGAGCCCTTGGTGGCAGTGCCCAGTCCGCACGATCTCCCGATTGTGGCGCAGGAAGATCAAGCAAACGTCTCACCCGCCGGCCGGCGTCTGCAGGAGATATTTGCCTCCGCCGCACGCGCATTGATTGCAGCGGAAGATCACCTTGCCACGCTGGACGGAATTTCGGGTGACGGCGATCTCGGGGCGAGCATGCGTCGCGGGGCTGAGGCCATCCTGGACCTACCGGAGGGCGCATTCTCTTCCGTCTCAAAAGGGTTATCTACAGCCGCCGATCGTGTCAGAAGAGCAATCGCTGGGAGTTCAGGTCCCTTCTACGCTGCCGGACTGATGCGGGCGTCCAGGCATCTGGCTACGATCGACGAGCCGTCTGCGAGCGATGTCGCCGCTGCGTTTGCGGCCGCCGTCCAGGCGATATCCGAACTGGGCGGAGCAAGGCCCGGCGACCGCACAATGGTAGACGCATTGCAACCCGCGGCCTCAACGTTCGAGGAGCAAATCGCCGCGGGACTTCCTCTGAAGGAAGCATGGGAACGAGCCGTGACGGCGGCAGAGGGGGGCATGCGACGAACGATTGACATGCGGCCAAAGCTTGGGCGGGCCAGCTATATCGGTGGGCGCGTAGTCGGCAGTCCTGACGCAGGGGCAGCGGCAGTGACCATCTGGCTTGCTGCGAGTGGGGCAGTGGAAGATGCTTCACACGCTAAGACATAGAATTGAAGCTGGGACGGGAAAAACCTCCTCGTGATCATTTTCCAAGAATCGGCTTTGCACCACACTAAGGTTGCCTGTCGGCTTGGCGGCTTGTCCGTCGTCGAGCTTCCAGTTGCTACAGCCGCGACTGCAAACAGAGGTCGGGCGGAGGGAGGCGGCGGCATATCGAAACACGGCGGAGCGTCATCCTAGCCGCGATGACTGGCCACGAGGAAGGGGGTGATTGCCATACGCGCCGGCGAGGCGGACGACATCACCCGCGAACTCTACGAACTTGTGGGCATCTACAATCCGATGACTGTCACATTTGTCAGTCGTACTGAGCCGACTTCGTTTCAGCCTCTTCCGTGCCTTTTCTAGCCAGGAAAAGGCAGCGGAAACCTCTACCAAAGCGATACAGTTTGAACGGTTCAGATCAGTGACGGTAACCGCGGCGTATAGCCTCAGTGCTCCACACGCCGCCATCTCCAGCCAGCAATCTCTGGCATGTCCTCGCCGTATTGCCTGATGAAAGCAGCATGTTCGACAAGCTTGGCATTCAGCGCCTGCACCTCGTCCGGCACCTTAACGGCGAGACCTGGAATCCGTCTGATCGCCTCCAGTGCCAAATGATACCGATCGATTTCGTTCATAACAGCCATATCGAACGGCGTGGTCGTCGTTCCTTCCTCTATAAAGCCTCTCACATGGATGTTCTCGTGGTTCGTCCGTCTATAGGTCAAGCGATGAATGAGACTCGGATAGCCGTGATAAGCGAAGATGACGGGCTTGTCGGCCGTGAAAATTTCATCGAACCTCTGATGGTCCATCCCATGGGGATGTTGATCCGGATCTTGCAGGCTCAAAAGGTCCACGACATTGACGGTCCTGATCTTCAGTTCAGGAATCGCTTCATGGAGAAGCATGACCGCCGCAAGCGTTTCCATCGTTGGCACGTCGCCGGCGCATGCCATCACGACGTCAGGGGTCAGGGTATCGTTTTCGAAGCTCGCCCAGTCCCAGACGCCAAGGCCAGCCTCGCAGTGCAAGATGGCTTCATCCATCGACAAGTACTGTGCTTGCAGTTGTTTTCCAGCCACGATCACATTGATGCGATTAAAGGTGCGAAGGCAGTGATCACCGGTCCATAAGAGGGTGTTGGCGTCAGGAGGAAGGTAAATTCGAACGATGTCAGATTTCTTGTTTGCGACGAGATCCACGAAGCCGGGGTCCTGGTGGGAGAAGCCATTGTGGTCCTGCCGCCAGACATGCGACGTAAGAAGGTAGTTCAGTGATGAGATCGGTTTTCGCCACGGCAGTTCGCGAGATACCTTTAGCCATTTTGCATGCTGGTTGAACATCGAGTCAACGATATGGATGAACGCTTCGTAGCACGAAAAGAATCCGTGGCGTCCGGTGAGAAGGTAGCCCTCGAGCCAACCCTGGCAGAGATGCTCGCTGAGGACCTCCATGACCCTTCCATCGCGGCCAAGATGAACGTCGTAGTCCTCGATCTTTTGCATCCAGACCCGGTCCGTTTCCTCAAAAACGCTCCCGAGACGATTGGACTCGGTTTCGTCAGGTCCGAAGATACGAAAGTTGCTGTGGGCGGCGTTGAGGCGAAGGACGTCACGCAAATACCGTCCCAGAACCTCCGTCGACTGCATCAGGTTCGACCCGCGATCGCCGAGCTCGACTGCGTGTTGCGCAATTTCCGGGAGGATGAGTTCCGTTCGCAGTCGCCCGCCATTTGCAAATGTTATCGCACCCATTCTCTTTTCGCCTTTGGGTGCTAGCTCGCGCAGCTCCTCCTTCAGGCGGCCGCGGGAGTCAAACAATTCCTCTGGCTTATAGCTTCGCATCCAGTCTTCGAGGATCTTGCGATGGCCTTCGTCGGCGCGGCAGTTTGAAACGGGAACCTGATGGGCTCTCCAGAAATCCTCCACCTTCTTGCCATCGACCTCTTTCGGACCGGTCCAGCCTTTTGGGCTGCGTAAGACGATCATTGGCCATCGTGGGACGCCTTCATACTCACTGGCCGAGCGGGCATCCCTTTGGAGGGCTTCGATGAGATCAAAAACTTCATCGAGGGCCTTTGCCATTTTCCGATGCATCTCTGCCGGGTCATGTCCCTCGACAAATATCGGCTGGTAGCCATAGCCCCAGAACAGGCTTTCGAGGTCGCCATCGCGTGTGCGGGCGAGGACTGTCGGATTGGCTATTTTGTAACCGTTGAGATGCAGGATCGGTAGGACCGCCCCGTCGCGGACTGGATTGAGAAACTTGGTGGAATGCCAGGCGGCAGCCAGAGGGCCGGTTTCGGCTTCTCCGTCGCCAACGACGCAGGCTACGACCAGGCCCGGATTGTCAAAGACGGCCCCAAAAGCATGAACGAGAGCATAGCCAAGCTCGCCGCCTTCGTGGATCGAACCGGGCGTTTCTGGCGCCACATGGCTCGGAATCCCGCCAGGAAACGAGAATTGCTTGAAGAGCCTGCGTAGGCCGTCGGCATCTTCCGTTACCTCCGGATACACCTCGCTGTAGGTCCCTTCCAGATAGGTATTTGCGACCATTCCCGGTCCGCCGTGACCCGGGCCGCATATGTAAAGGATATCTGCGCCGCGGTGTTTGATGATGCGGTTAAGGTGAGCGTAAATGAAGTTCAGGCCCGGCGTCGTTCCCCAATGCCCAAGGAGCCGTGGCTTGATCTGCTCGGGCCTCAGTGGTTCGTTAAGAAGCGGGTTGTCCATGAGATAGATCTGACCGACCGAAAGATAGTTTGCGGCGCGCCAATAGCGGTCAATGAGCCCGAGCTCCTGGTCGAGCATTGCGATGTTGTCTCCCATTTCGAACTCCTTCAACGAAGTCGGTGTTGATTGATGACAGCAAGTGCTTCGTCGGCGATGACCTGCTCCTCGTCTGTGTGGACGACGAACGCTGCAACAGCACTGTCCCTGGCGTTAAGGACGGGTGCGTTTGTTCTGTTGGCCGCTTCGTTCAGCGTAAGCCCCATCCATGACAGGTGTCTTTCGATGCCTTTGCGGATCTCGGGCTGGTGTTCGCCGATGCCGCCTGTAAAGACCAGCGCGTCAATGCCCCCGATCGATACGGCAAGCCGACCGATCTCTCCGGCAATTCTGAAACAAAACAGATCAAGTGCTTCCCTGGCGCTCGGCCGGAAGTCCTCTAGCAGGACCTGGGTATCACCGCTTATTCCCGAGACGCCAAGAAGGCCGCACCGGTGATAAAGAAAATCTTCGAGTTTGTCGGCATCGGGAAATTGCGATCTGAGCAGATGGATCAACACGCCTGGATCGAGCGCTCCTGGGCGCGTTGCCATCGGGATGCCGTCGAGAGCGGAAAAGCCCATGCTGGTATCAATACTGACCCCATCGACCATGCCGCAAAGACTGGCGCCGTATCCGAGATGGGCGCACACAACTCTGCCGCCGCCGGCGTAAGGCGCAAATTTCTTGAGGAACCCTGCGACATATTTATACGAGAGACCATGAAATCCGTATCGCCGTATGCCAGCTTCGTGCATAGCGTTGGGAATGGCCAACCGGCTCGCGAGGCTGCATTGAGAGGCATGGAAGGCCGTGTCGAACGAGGCTGTCTGCACCACACGGGGGTATAGGGAAAAGACAGCGTCGATGAGATCCAGCGCCTGTTTCTGGTGAAGGGGTGCCATGGGGGCCAAGTTTTGGATTTGCGATATGACGCTGCCGTTCAGAAGCACAGGTCCTTTGAAGGCCAACCCGCCGTGCACGACACGGTGGCCGACAAATCCAATGTGAAAATCACCGTTCAACAATCGATCAAGAACGGTTGAAGTTGCCCTGGTGCCGAAGCTGCTTTCCGCCGCAGGTAGTGCGATATCTTCGACCTCGTCGGCTACCTGGTATCTAAGCCGTGGATGCTGACCCAAGAGTAACGTCGCGCGACCAATACGCTCCGCGCACCCGGAGCCAATGTCGAACATGCCAATCTTCACGCTCGATGAACCGACATTGAAAGCAACGCCCACGTCCTTGCTCATGGGGATCCCCGCTTGTCCGTAACTCTATCTGGATCTCGCTTCATCCACAGCTGCAGCCAGAATCTGCAGTGCATAGTCACCGGTCGTCTTTTCGTCATCCGCGGTGAGTTGCAGCGTGCGGCAGCGGTGCTTCAGATCACGCAGGATCCGACGCCGAACCCTTTCGATGACTGGCGCACGTTCCTTCCTCAAGAGTTCCTGGAGACAGGCGACAGCGACCAATTCTGACACCATGAGCTTTCCTTCGACTTCCCCTTGGGTTGGAACGGCGAAATGCTCGCCGCCCGGTTTGGAATCCCGATCAGTGGACAGCATTGTCTGTCTCCTTCCCTCTTTATCGCTCTTCTTCTTGATCGAGCGACCGTCTCACCTTTCCGAAGGAAGACGATCCGGCTGCAGCAGTCGAGCTTTTTGACTTCGAGCCAATGAATACGGTCGGGGTCGTGGGTTGCGTATCCAAAGCGTCCCGTAGCTAGCTTTAAAAAGGACACCGGATTGACCGGCTTGCTCATGGGTCGACAACACTGCCGCAAGTCCATGCGCGAAAGGCCGATCGCTCAATTCCTTATCGCGCCTTGTTCTCTCAAACATGCTGCAGCCAATGAGCATTCGCAAAATCCGCCTCGAAAGCAGGACCAGCATCGACGTGGAGAGACGATCTCAGGTCCTGAATGGTTCACCGATACTAGCTGCGGAAGTTTAGGGGAGGGAACGAAGGCTTCCTTGATGGAGATCAATCTGGGATATCATTTACAGCAAACGTTTGTAATTTCGCAGATCGTGTTTTGCTAATGTAACCATAGGATCAGCTTCGGATCCGAATGTGTCGGGCGCTGATTTCGTGGAGATGACGACCTCGCCTCGCCCAATCAGCTGCTGGTCGGAGCGACCCTGCAATTTTCCCAAGCTCCAGCCCGTGTCGCCGATTTCTCAGCGCAGTAGGAGTTTGTTTACCACGCCTTTGCTAGAGTCTCGCTGTCGCGGGGATGAGATACCGAGACATTTGCGAGGAGCCTGGTTCGTTTTTAGTCGTGGCTCCTCGCGCCCCGCTCGACAGCAACCATTAAATCCGTTCCTCGTTGCCTGCCGGTGGTGGCAGGGCGACGCCGTAGTGGGGTCGAGCCAGATCAGGTGATCTGTTGTCGATTTCACGCCTGGTACGTTCTCGGCGGCGACCTTGGCAGCGAGCCTCTCGCGTTCGTCAAAGATGGTACCGGCAAGTTCGGCTATCCCATTTCTCGCCTGACAGCGGATGAGTCCGTTTCTGCTCCAGGTTTGCTTCGCAAGCTCGGCCTCGACGGCATCCTGGATCTTCGTGTCTTCGACCGACGGCACGGAGGGGTTTTGCGTTCTCGCTAGCGCGCGCAACAGGTCGGATCGCGAAATGATGCCAACCAGTCTGCCCTCCGAAACAACTGGCAACCGTTTGACGCAGTTTCGCTCCATTAGGAGCACAGCGTCAGAAAGAGCTGCCGTGGGAGTTGTGACGAGCAGGTGCGGGTTCATCACCTCCTTTACAAGGCGGCCGTGGGTGCGAACGTATTCATCGGCCATTTTGCCTGGGCTTGTCAGAAAAATCTGCAACCATGATCTTCTGCGGTCGGTCTTGAGTTCGTGGCGCCTCAGGAAGTCGCTTCCGCTGATCATACCGATCAGCACACCGTCATCGTCCACGATAGGAAGGCCGCTAATCCGATTTGGGAGCATGAGGCTCGCTGCAACGAAGACCGTGGCGGACTCGCCTATCGTTATCGGCGACGGTGTCATTGCGTTTTCAACGATCATTCCTGTCTTAAGGGCCCCATCTGCGGACAAAGTAGACCTTCACCAATTGGGCAAGGAGTGCGTAGAGGAGAAGGATAACTGCGAGCAATGGCCAGTAAAGAAGCGGAAGGTATACGAAACCGAGAGCCGCGCCGAGGCCTGTGAAAGGCAAGGCAATACCCACCACTGCTATGAGAAGACTTGTAACGATAAGGGCTGGACTGGCAACGCTCTCAAGGAATGGTATGCGCGCGGTTCGGATGATATGAATGATCAAGGTCTGAGTGAGCAACGATTCTACGAACCACCCCGTCTGGAATAGTGCCGGATTGGTCCACGCTCCGAACGAAATCAGCATGACGGCGAAGGTCAGATAGTCGAAGATCGAGCTGACCGGTCCGAGCAGTATCATGAATCTGAAAACACCGGTGATGTCCCATCGCCTTGGCAAGGATACATAATCCTCGTCCACCCTGTCCGTAGGTATGGCCGTTTGAGAGATGTCATAAAGCAGATTGTTAGTCAGGACCTGAATTGCCGTCAGGGGCATGAATGGCAGAAAAATACTTGCCCCAAGGACGCTGAACATATTACCGAAGTTTGAGCTTGCGCTCATCCTGATGTACTTGGTGATGTTCGAAAATACTCTTCGCCCCTCCAGTACGCCGTCGCGCAACACCAGCAAGCTCTTCTCAAGCAAGATGATGTCGGCCGACTCACGGGCGATGTCGACGGCGCTATCGACGGAAACCCCCACATCCGCCCGCTTCAGCGCAGGTCCATCATTGATTCCATCCCCTAACACTACTTTGGCACTTTAGACCGAGCGATATCGGCAAGGAGCATGTCACAGTGAGGACATCGTCGGGGTGGAGGTCGTGCAAAGAGGTCGAGTAT
>NZ_JANUBV010000035.1:0-42800 GCF_024808055.1 Rhizobium sp. BK176
CGCCCGTCATCACGCACCGGATCGGAATTGATGACTTCCGGGAGGGGTTCGAGGCGATGCGCTCCGGCAACTCCGGCAAGGTGGTTATGGATTGGTGAAATTGCGAAATAGCACAGAATAACGATAGCCCGTCGACCGTGTCGGCGGGCCGTTTTTGTATCGGTCTACGTCCGTGGATGATGTTTCAGTCTTTCGAGCACGTTCAATCCCTGCATATGGAGGAAATGCAGCAGATCGATGAAAATCCAGTTTTCGGCCAGTAGATCACCCTCGCGACGGTAAATGTCGACTACCCGCATCTCTACCCGACGATCGCAGGCCGGAAGTCCCAGAAATCCCCCCGTCGATCGCATCGTTAGGTTTGGCCAGCCGAACCACGCCGCGTAGTTGCCTTCCGCGATCCGGCACACGTGCCCATGGAATTCGATGTCCGCCAGGTTGCTGCTGAATGGCCCCTGATGCTGCTCCTCGTAGCGATCGGTCGTATAGGTTGCGCCGATACCAGCGGGACCGAACCAAAGCATGTCAGGATGCCAAGTCCCCAGGAGTTCGGTTTGTGACGAGTCCATATCGGAGCCAGTAAGTTCGCGAGCCATCCGGTTGACGAGGTCTAACGTTTTTGCACCGTCCTCGGGGGGCACGGCATCGAAAAGGAGCCCATCGTGCGTCTTAGGGCCGGGCGTGAGGATAAAGGCTCCGGTTTGGGGTGGCAGCGGCTTCAAGCCAACCTGGAGCATGACGCCAACGATGTCGACGAACAGAGCCGTTTGCTCAATTCTACCATTGTTGACGCAATGAAATTCCGCGTAGCGGAGAAAGTTCATTTTCCGGTTGGCTGGAATTCCGAGCCAGTCTTCGTCGAACAGGCCCATGAGATGGCCCATGCTGCAGACCCATTCTCTTCCGGGGCCTTTGCCGTCGTTGATGCCGGCAAGGAAAATGTCTTCACGCCGCTGTACCCTCTTGAACGCCTGACGATAAGGCCCCCAGAAAACCTCTGCAACCGCCTTTGGTCCTGTCTGCTCATAGAAGGGGTGCATGCCTTTCCATGAATAGTCGTCAGTGACGTAGTTCAGCAGTACCGCTTCGATCTCCGTATCCGCTGCAGCGTCCAACGCCGCATAATAGTCCCTAACGACCTTTTTCGCTTGCTGGAAATCCGACATGCAATCTCTCCTCAATGTCGTGGTCTAAATTGTCTGCGGGTTGGCTTTTTTAGCCTTTCACCGCGCCTTGGGTCATGCCGGCTACGATATTCTTCTGAAACACCAGGATGAGCACGATGATCGGGATGACCACCGATACAGCTCCTGCGATTCCGAGCATGAGTTTGTCCAAGTGTTTGCTCTGGCCCATGTAGTTGCCTAGAGCCGCTGTCATTGTCGTCATGTCTCCGTTCATCAACTGGCTTGATATGAGAAAATCGTTGTAGGCCAAGAGGAAGGCGAACAGCCCGGCAGTGATCAGACCCGGCCCCATGACGGGCATGATGGCAAGTCGGAACGCTTGGAATCTCGTGCAACCGTCTATCATTGCCGCCTCGTCGAGTTCCTTGGGGATGCTTACAAAGAACGATCGCATCATCCAGATCGTAAACGGCTGGTTGATCGCCACCAAAACGACGATGAGCGTTTCGTACCGGCTCCAAATACCCATCTCGAAGAAAGCCGGGCGGTAGGCCGTCAGCAGAACGATATGGGGCATCGCACGGAAAATCAGTGCCGAGACGAGCAACCAAAATCCGAGGCGGCCACTGTAGCGAGATAATGCGTAGCCTGCGGGGCAGGCGACGGCGAGCGAAACCCCGACGGTCGCGATCGTGACGATCGAGGTGTTGATCGCGTACCGCCAAAAATGGTCTACGAACCACACCGTGTAAAAGTTATGGAAGCTCATCGGAGCAAGCAATTTGGGCGGAACCGAAAAGGCGTCCACAGGCGCACGGAACGAGATCAGAAACATCCAGACGAAAGGGAATGCCGCGATGATGAGCCATGTGGTTAGCCCAATGCTGTTAATGGCCCTTAGCCAAATCGGAAGCCTGTCTGTCATGATTGCGCCCTCTGTTCCTTCCAGGTGCGGATGAGCACGGGTGTGAGAAGTAGTACGACCCCAATGACCGTCAAAAGTGCGTATGCCGCCGCCTTGTGGACGTTGTCCTCGTAGCTGAGCACCACGAAAGTGAGGTACTGTAGCGAGCTGGCAAATACCTTCGACCCGAAAACCAGGATCGGTTCGAACACCCTATAGGCATCCATCAGGTGAATAAGCGTGATGACGGCGAAAAGCGGAGCCAGGTGAGGTAGCGTGACGAGCCTTATCGCCTGCCACCGCGTTGCCCCGTCGACCCGCGCCGCTTCCAGAGATTCTTTGGAAACGCTCTGAAGCCCCGCATAGAGAATAATGAACGCGAACGGAGTGGCGTACCAGATACCGTAAAGCAGTATCAGGGTTCGGATCGTCCAGGCATCCTTGAGGAAATAGATCCTACCCAGCCCCAGTTCCTGGAGTAGAGTTGCAACGACCGCGTTGTCGATGAAGAGCCAATATATCGAAAGGGACGAAACGACTGGAGTGACGATCATCGGGAGAAGCGTCACGAAAATCAGCGACCCTTTCAGGGACTCGGCCGCCCTGTTAACGCCCAATGCCAGAAGAAAACCGAATGCGAGCACGAAGGGCGTCGTGCCGAACGTGTAAATCAGGGTGAACTCAAGCGCGCTCCAGAAGTCGAGATTTGTAATCTCGTCATACATAGAAGCCACGGCGGCGGGTAGGCTCACGCTTTCGCGGGGTTTCGTTATGATCTCGCCCAAGCGCTGTATTTCGGCAGCCTGGTAGAGGTTCCTTCCGCCGACGAACTCGTTGACTGTCGTTGGTCGCCCCTGGCTGTCCAGTACGGGCCGGGAAACCATGTCCACCCTTTCCTGGGTGAGGCCCCCAAAGACAGGGACCGACGTTTTGATCTCAACGAGCTTCGTCTGCACATGGGACTGGAACAGCGAGAGGTAGACTACGCCTGCGAGGGGAAGTGCGATAAGGATCGCCATCGCCAAAACCGAGGGCGCGACGAATCCCATAAAAGTTCTCGTTTTCATGACGTTTGCCTTGGGATACGGGTGGAATGGCGGGCGCTGATGCGCCCGCGTCTTTACTTCAAGTATCCTGCGTCGGTGGCAGCCCTACGATACGCCTTTGCCGCATCATCGAGTGACTGCTCAGCCGATTCCTTACCGGCAATATGGTCCCCGATGTTCTCCCCAAGGGCCATCAGTGCCAAGCTCGCTTGGGGAGTCATTGGGAAGGGCGGTGCTTTTTTCTGGACTGAATCGACGATTGGTTGTGCGTACTTGGTGGGCTTGTAGGCCGACCTCAACCAGAGCGTGGTGTCGTTGTTCGCGGTGACGGTCTCCGTTTTGATCGCTTCCATCAGCACCTGGAAGGTGACATCGGCGTCGCCGTCGGAATTCTTTGGAATGACATAGCCATCCCACCAGAAGAGAGTAGCAGGCGGCCCGCCCGCGACCGCGCTTGGCGCAACGGCAAAACCGATCTTGTCGACGACCTTGCTCTGCGATGGGTCGTCCATGGTCGCAGCGACATCGCCCCAGAGAAAGCCCATGGCGATTTGGCCTTGCTGAAGCTGCTGCTTAACCGCACCGAAATCCATCGCCAGTGCGTTGGGCGACATGTAGCCGTAAAGCTTCTTCATCAACTCCAACGTCTTGACGCCAGCGTCGGAATTGAACGCCGCCTCTGATGTCGCCGGATCCGTCAGGGTTCCTCCCATCGCTGTGAAGATGTCTACGAACTCGTTCCCAAGTTCCCAGGTGTTGCCGTACGCGGCTCCAAATGGCTGTGAAATCTCCGGATCGCCCTTCAGCTTTTCTGCGGCCGCGAGAACCTCGTCGTAAGTGGTCGGAATCTTGATGCCGTGTTTTTCGAACAGATCCTTGCGGTAGTAGAACACCTGCGCGTTCGCCATGAACGCAACGGCCATCACATCGTCACCGAATCTGATGAGCATCTGGTCTTCGATTTTGTACTTGTCCTTGTACTTTGCCACCAGGTCGTTCAACGGCCTCAGCAACCCTTGGGCATTGATCTGGCTGATCGTGGCGTTGGCGACGGCAGCGGCGTCGAAGGGAGAGCTGGACGCGGCGAATGCCCGCGGGACTTCGACCTTATGTTCCGTCGTCATTTTGACCTCGACCTGGAGGTCGGCCCGCCGGCATTCCTGCATTTTCTTGGCGAGTAGCTCCAGGGTCGGAAAAAAATTCGTAATGACGTCAACCCGACCGTTGCCTTGTATGTCGCAATTGTCTGCCTTTGCGGGTGCGACCGTTGCCAGCCCTGCCAACGCCGCTGAGGCGAGCATGATTCCAAGCTTTTTCATTGTTCCACTCCATAGCGTCTTGTTGTTGTTACACCGACGTCGTGGACGCCCGCGGCGTTCGGCGGAATAGAGTGCCGTCGCTTTTGGGGGACGGCACTGGATCAGGCATTAAGTTGCATGAGGATCCCAAACTCGTTGAACATGGCCCACTCTTTTTCGACGAGCCCGTCCCTCACGACCCATTGTGTGATCCCCCAGAGTGTGACCTGCTTCCCGGTCGGCTCCCCGTACGGGCCGTATCCCCTGTGCGTTCCGACGGCACTCCAACGGATGGAAACCACAAAGCCTTCCTTGGGGTTTCCCATCCAGTACACGTCGTCGACAGTCAGGCTGATATCCGGGAACATGGCGACGATGGAAAGGATGAACGCTCGGAGTTGTCCCGGTCCTCGGTAGGTTCGACCCGTGGAACCCTGCATAATCACGTTCGGGCTGTAGACGTCGTCGACGGCACCGAAGTTGCGCCTATTCCAGATGGTGTGGAACGCAGACCGAACGAACTCGTCCACGTCATCACGCGCCGTAGGAATGTTGCGCGTCCCGGGTTTGCCTTGACCCGTCAGCCGCTTTGGCTCGCCCGCCAGGAAGTTGGCGGGCAGGGCGTTGTTGCGACGAGCTTCCGCGAACCGGCGCGCGGTCTCGACGACGTCCAGCCCGAGTTGTTGCAGCAGTCCGGCGGTGTCATAGATGACGTGCTCATGGAAAATCTCGTTGGCGCGGGCGACGCAGTTGGCAATGCACCAGAGCTGGATCCGTTTTCCGGTCGGAGCTCCATATCTGCTAAAGCCAGTGTTGGTGCCCAAAATTTTCGTTCGGTGCGAGGTATGGAAGCCCACCTCTTCATTTCCCGCCCATACTACTTCATCGGCGACCAACCTGATGTCCGGAAACGCGTTATTGGTGTGAACCGTATCGGCGACGATCTTGTCCCGCCCATACTGCAAGCCGAGATCGTCCCAGACAGTACAGTCATGACTGTAGGTGTCATAGATGTAGCCAATGTCCTTCTCCTCCCAAATGCGATGGGTGATGCGGACGATGTAATCGATGATGTTGACGTAGGTCGGCTCGAATCCCTGCATCGAATGTGACGCGAGGCCTTCGGGAGCGCGGGAGATGAAATTGTCTGTCCCGCCTTTCCGGTACGTATCAAGCGATATCGAGAAGTCCTTCGGCATGTGCTCGGGACCCAAGCTTTCGAATCTGACCGGCGAACTATCGCCTGGCGTCTTTTCGATCCTCGCCGACGGGCGTGGTTTCCCATTTTGCGCCGGGGTCTCGGGTGATCGTTCAGTAATTGCTGCAGCTTCGGCCATCACGTCCTCCTTGTGTTGCATATATATGCACAAATATGCGGTAGTTTATCAAGGGGATTCTGGGCTCCGAACAGGTGATCGAATGTTTGCCGTTGTTTTTACGACGTATTTTTTGCCAGAACAAATGAATAGAGCGCGTCGCTTGGCTGCATAATTATGCCTGATCGCACTCTAGGATGGCGGCTTGTTACGTGCGGAGCCGCACAAGAGTCAGCGCAAAACGTGCATCACTTGCAATCGTATGCAGTAAAAGCTACCTTCATAGTCAATTTAAAGATGGGAAATCACATGGCAAAGGGCGTTGTAACGTCGGGACAAGTGGCGAAACTTGCGAAGGTCTCCCAGTCCGCGGTCAGCCGCACATTCACCCCCGGCGCGAGCGTCTCGGAGGACATTCGCAAACGGGTTATGGCGGCAGCCGAGCAATTGGGGTACAGGCCAAACTTGCTTGCGAAAGCGGTCAACACTGGCCGATCGCGTTTGATCGCAGTTCTCGTGGCGTATCTGGACAACCATTTTTACCCGGTCGCTCTGGAAGAATTGTCTCGCGCCTTGCAAGCCCAAGGCTATCAGGTGCTTCTTTTTATGACAGAACGGGGAAATCAGGATCAGCTGATCAAAAAAGTCCTTCAGTATCGGGTGGAGGGAATCGTCATGGCATCCGCCGAGATGTCCTCTGGCTTGGCACAGGAGTGCGTGGACACGGGAATCCCTGTTGTTCTGTTCAACAGATATGTGCCCGAATCCCTTACGAGCAGCGTCGTTACCGACAACCTTTCTGGCGCGCGTCGGCTCACGCGTTTGCTCATTGACGCCGGCCATGAGCGCATTGCATTCATTGCGGGATCGGAGGATTCTTCGACCAACAAGGACCGAGAGGCGGGTTTCAGGGCAGAGATGTCGGAAGCTGGTCTCGATGCAAGCCTGCGCGAGGTGGGCAACTACACAATGGAGGGAGCAGCCGAAGCGACCCGCCGTCTCTTTGCGTCCCGTAGCCATCCCGACGCCATTTTTGTCGCGAATGACCACATGGCGTTCGGCGTGATCGACGTCATCAGAGACGAACTGCGGTTGCGCGTTCCCGAGGATGTCTCGGTCGTGGGCTTCGACGACGTTCCGGAAGCGAGCTGGAAGGGCTACCGTCTGACGACGGTTCGCCAGCCGGTGGTTCCAATGATCAAGGCTACTGTCGATATACTGATGGCTCAAATTTCCTCGAACTCGGTGGAGACGGCGAGTGCCGTGATCGCTTCGGAAATAATCGTCAGAGGGTCCGCGAGGTTGCCAAGACTTCATGGCGAGGGGTCCTCGCGGCACGCGCTCTAGCTCAGTTCTTTCCGCGCCGGAAGAAGGACTGCATTCTTGCAAATACGTCGACATCCATCTGAAGCAGCAGGTGAATGATATCGAGAGGCACCCAGTTTTCTCGGATAAGATCGCCGTCGGCGAGATAAAAATCCATCACCCTCATAGATACCTCCCTACCTGTGGGTCCGGTGCCAAGGAAGCCGCCGCCATCATGAGTCGCGAAAACGCTCGGCCAACCGCCGGTCGCCGAGTACTTGCCATCGCCTATGCGAACGTAATGGTTGCCGCCTCGTCGGTTGGGGAACGCCGTGCGGAAAGGAAGTTGGTGGTAATCCACGAAGCCTTGTAGGCCGCGTGTGGTGCCGATACCGGCAGGTCCGTACCACATCATTTTTGGATGCCAAAACTCCCGTTGCGGCATGGCCAGAAGCCCTTCACGGCCAAGATTGGCCAGGTCATTGTACTTGCCCAGGGAAGCCTGCATGTCCAACGTGAGCTGTAGGCTTCGAGCGGACTCCGCCGCGTCCTGTTCGTCGAGCAATAGTCCGTCCGCCGTTATCGGGCACGGCCACTGTTCTTCCGTTCCCAGGCTTGGGGGAAGGGGCCAAAAACCCGCCTGCCGTATGAGATCGAGAATGTCGAAAAGTACCGTACTGCGGATGATCTTTCCTTCCACCATCTCGTGAAACTCGCCGTATCGAAGATAGACCGGACGGCCAGTGGCCGGAATGGTCAGCCAGTCTTTCAGGAAGGTGCCACAGTAATGGCCTACCGCGCCGACAAGTTCGGCTCCGTTATACGTGCCCCCCATAAGGATGGTGTCCCTACGTTCGAGATCCGGAAACGACGTGATGAGGGGCTTCCAGATGATCGAGGAAATCGCCTCAACTCCTTTGACCTCGTTGAGGGGATGGGATCCTCGCCACTCAGCCTCAGGCGCGTAGATTGATTCCAGAGCCCTTAGGACGTCGTGACTTGAAGCCTCCGCTAGCCGGCTCATTGCGCTGTGAACGATACGCTTGTTCCGCAAGTTGTTGCTGCTGATAGTCATGGTAACTCCACGTTTTGCGGTTTTCGGAAAAATTCCAGAGCGACTATTGAATACGTATTCAAACTGTGTCAACATTCTTTCAACAATGACAGGCATGCGAGGTTTCGCACGCCAAAAAAGTGGAACAGCAAGTCATGGCTTCGATCAAACTGAAGCAGCTCTTGAAGGGCTGGGGTAATTTCGTCGGCGTTGCCGCAATCGATCTAGAGATCGCTGATCAAGAGTTCATTGTGTTTCTTGGGCCTTCCGGGTGCGGGAAGACGACGACCATGCGCATGATCGCAGGTCTCGAGGACCCGACCTCGGGCGAGATCTGGATCGGCGATCGGCTTGTCAACAAGCTGGAGCCACGCGACCGCGACGTCGCCATGGTGTTCCAGAACTATGGGCTTTACCCGAACCTCTCGGTTTACGAAAACATCCGGTTTCCTCTTAAGGTCCGAAAGCTTCCCAAGGAAGTGCATGACGAGCGGGTGAGGCGAGCTGCCGACATGGTTGAGCTTGGGCCGCTCCTCGACCGCAAGCCGAGCGCGCTGTCCGGCGGCCAGCGCCAGCGAGTTGCACTGGCGCGCGCGATTGTTAGGCAGCCCCAGGTTTTCCTGATGGACGAGCCATTGTCCAACTTGGATGCGAAGCTGCGTGTGTCCACCCGCGCTCAGCTGAAAAACCTCCATCATGAACTGAAAGTCACGACGATTTACGTGACGCACGACCAGATCGAAGCGATGACCCTTGCCGATAGGGTTGTCGTGATGAACAAGGGGGCGATTCAGCAAGTGGGAACCCCGACCGAGATCTACGATTGTCCCGCGAACACTTTCGTCGCGGGTTTCATTGGTTCCCCCGCCATGAATCTCGTCAACGGTACCATGTCAGGCGGCGTTTTCACCGCCGCCAACACGTCGGTCGGCGGCCTTCGCTCTGACGTAAGTGGCCCTGTTATGCTTGGCTTCCGGGCCGAAGACGCCGCGGTGGTCGCCGAGAGGGGCTCGATCCAAGCGCCAATCTATTCGGTCGAACTGCTTGGCGATGTCACCATGGTGAGCGTGCGGTGCAGGGACGCGCTGGTTTCCGTGCGCGCAAACAAGGAATTCCGAGCCGGCATCGGCGAGCCGGTCAACATCAACGTACCTGCGCAGGCCTGTCACCTATTCGACGCACAAAGCGGGCAGCGCCTCGACGCGGCCGTGACCAACATCTTCGCATCAAAAAACCACAAAAAGGGAACGTGAACATGATGAGGAAAATACTTCTCGCCGCCGGTATATCGCTTCTCGCGACGGTTTCGGCGCACGCAGCATGCAGCTACAAGAACGAAGTGCCGTTGAAATCCCTGTCGGCCGGCTTCGAGGCCTGGAAAGCTGTCTCCTCGACAATGGCGGAGTGCGGGAACTACCGCGCGGAGCTTGACCAGAACTTCGCGCAAAAGCAGATGGCGGCATTTTCCGCCAACCCGGCGCTCTACCAGATCGGAGGAGTGGCGAACGAAACCCTTGTTCCCGTCCTTCAGGAAGGTCTTATCCGGCCGCTCGATGAGCTTGTCGCCAAGTATGGCCAGAACCTGAACGAGAACCAGCTGATCAAGGTGGACGGGAAGATCGTAGCCGTTGCCATGATGGTCAATGCGCAGCATCTCGTGTTCCGCAAGGACATTCTGGAAAGCCTCGCAATTTCGGTGCCGAAAACCTACGATGACGTGTTGGCGGCCGCGAAGAAAATCAAGGACGCAAAGGCGGTCCAGTACCCGCTCGGCGGCACCTTCAAGACGGGCTATGACCTCGGCGAAGAGTTCGTCAACATGTATCTGGGCTTCGGAGGTGAATTCTTCGACTCCCACAACGTCGCAACGGTCAACAATGAGAAAGGCGTGAAGGCCTTGAACATGTTGAAGGCTCTGTCGCAGTACATGGATCCGGAATTCCTTGTTTCCGATTCCACTTACGTGCAGCAGCAATTTCAGCAGGGCAAAATCGCAATCGCCAACCTTTGGGCGTCCCGCGCGGGTGCGTTGGAGAACGCAAGCGAGTCGAAGGTCGTCGGAAAGATCGGCGTTGCCGCCGCCCCTGCGGCGTTCGTCGGCGGAAAGCCAGCGACAACGATCTGGTGGGACGGAATTACCATTGCAAGCCATATCCCCGACGAGCAGGCCGACGCGGCGTTCCGCCTTGCAATGGAAGGCATCAAGCCTGAAATGGTCAAAGAGCACAATGATGCGGCCGTATGGCTTATCAAAGGGTATCAGCCGACGCCCGTGAGCAAAGGAGCGTTCGACTCCGCCGAGCAGGGTGCGCCCCCATATCCGGCGTCAACCGCCTTGGGAATCTTGCACACCGCCTTGGGAAATCACCTGGGTGACTTCCTGACGGGCCGCAAGTCCGCCGAAGACGCGCTTTCCGACGTCGAAGCGGAATACAAGACCGCTGCGAAGGAAAAGGGCCTGATCAAGTGATTGCTGGGATCGGTCGGTCGACAAGCCGACCAAACCCGATCCGAATGGGATGATCATATGAGATCGAAAACGTTCTTCGCGTTTGTCGCGCCATCACTGGCCCTGATGTTGATCTTCATCGCTCTGCCGCTCGTGAGCGTGTTCATGCAGAGCTTCGAGCTGAGGCAACAGGTGTTCCAGCAGGTCAAGACGCAGACATGCACGCCGGGGTTCCTGAAGCAGGTTTGCACCGAAGAGATCAAAAACCTGCCTGTATTGGATGTGCAGGGTCGCCCTGTCGAAGAGTCGAAGTTTGTCGGCCTGGACGTCTACCGTACGATCCTGCAACCGAGCGCGGTGCTGAAGGCCTTTAGCGCCGATGGTGGCGGCCTTCAGGCCCTCCTTAATATTGACTTCTACAAGGCGCTGCGTTTCACGCTCACGTTCACTTTGGTGACCCTGCCGCTAGTAATCTTCCTCGGCTTGGCGGTTGCGCTCGCGGTCAACAACACGTTGGCGTCCATTCGCGGCCCGCTGATCTTCGTCTCTTTGCTTCCGTTCATCGTCACGCCCGTAATCGGCGCGCTTTCGATACGCTGGCTTTTCGTCGGCGACGGCATCATGACCGCATTTCTGAACTGGGCGACCGGTTCGCAAATCACGATGTTTTCGCGGGGCTGGACGATCGAACTCCTCATGCTTTTCTATCGAGTCTGGAGTGTCGCACCGTTTGCATTCGTGATCTTTTATGCCGGCTTGCAGACTGTCGACAAGGACACGCTGGAGTCGGCCATCGTCGACGGCGCGTCCCGGTTCGAGCGGCTCCGGTATGTCGTCATCCCGCACTTAATGCCGCTGATCGTGTTCGTGGCGCTGATCCATCTGATGGACGCTTACCGTGTATTCGATGAAGTCATCGGGTTCTCGAGCCAGGGCTACCGAATTTCGCTTCAATGGCTGACCTATGACTACCTCATTCCCGACAACAGCGGAAACAGGTCGATTTCCCGCGCCGCTGCGTCTTCGATGCTCACAATGATCGGGATTGTCATCATGCTTATGCCGCTGCTGCGCCGCACGTGGCGCGAGCACAGAAGAATGCGCTGAGGAGGAAACCATGTCACATACTCAAGCCTTGCGGCCCGGTTTCGCGCTGACGCTCTCCACTGCGCTATTTATCGCGACCTGGGCGATCGTGGCTGCGTTTCCACTCCTGTGGATCGCTGTTATGTCGATCAAACTGCCGATTGACGCCTTCGCCTCAGATCCGCTGCAAGTGGTCTTTGGAAGTATCACCCGCGCCGAGCGAGGCGGCCTGTCGCTGGTTGCTATTGCGATATACGTCGGAACTGTCTGCCTCGCCTATGGGGCAACCGCACGCGTGGCACCAACTCTCTCAAGGTCGCTCGGGTTCGCCGGCACTTTTGTAGGATGGATTTTAACGTCCGTCCTCCTGTTGGCGACCGCCGCGATTGTCTTCTTCATCGTGCTTCCGTCAATAGTTCCGCTCATCGAGGCCGCGGTCCGGGCGCTACCCCTTGTGAGTCCTCTCGGTCGTCCCCTGATCGGGGCTACGATGGAACACTACCGCGCTGTCTGGATCGATCATTCGTTCTATCATCAGTTCATCAATTCGCTGATCGTGACCTTCGGCGTCGTGACGATCTCGTTGACGGTGGGAACTCTGGCCGGGTACGCCTTGGCGCGAGCAGAAAGCAATATCGGGTTCTGGCTGCTGATCGCTGCGCTGATTTTCCGGGCGCTTCCGCATTCCGTCCTCGTTACTGGGTATCTTCCAACCTTCATCAATTCGCGGCAGATCCTGATGCCACTTTGGACGTCCGAATGGACTGGCTGGTTCTTCCGAATGTTTTCGGAGGCTCCGCCGACGCTCTACGGCCAGCCGCTCGCAGTCATCATGGTCCTCGTAAGCATTAACCAGCCGTTCACGATCTGGATGCTCCGTTCGTTCTTCATGAATATTCCGCGCGAGCTGGACGAAGCTGCCAGGGTCGACGGCTGCACCTATTTCGAGGCGTTCTGGCGGGTGATCATGCCGGTGATGTGGCCGGGCGTCATTACCACGGGGCTCTTCGCTTTTCTTCTCGCATACAACGACTTTCTCGTGACCTCTCTGCTTCTGGATGCACAGTCGCAGACGATGGTCCCGGCAATCGCGTCTTTCTTCAACAGGGAGACAACAACAACCGATCAAGTCCAGGCCGTCGCCGCAGCGGTATCGATTACCGCTCCGCTCTTCGTCCTCGTCATGGTCTTCCAACGTCAAATCGTTTCCGGCCTCACTCAAGGTGCGGTCAAGGGCTAACAACAGGAGAAATGGCAATGAAGGGTTCAAGACCAGAGCAGGGCGTCCTGACAAAGAACAACGATCGCTCCAAGACCGAGGCGACGCGCGCCGTCGTCGAAGGAATGGTCGACGGTCTCAACGACCACGTGATCGACGGCATCGGCTCGTTTTTCGCCAGCAACTTCCGTTGGTTGGGAAACGCGGGCTGCGGCACGAAGAATGGCCTCAAGGAGTTCCAGGACAACTGGCAGCGACCATTCCAGGCGGCGTTTTCGGACAAAGTCTGCGTCGATGAGGCCCGTTTGGCTGAAGGCGAATGGATGGCTGCATTCGGTCGACAGGAAGCCACCCATTCCGGAGAATTCATGGGAATTGCTCCGACGGGAAAGCGGGTCGAGATCCGCTACATGGACTTCTGGAAGGTCGTAGACGGCAAGATCGTCGACAACTGGGTGATGGTGGATTTCCCGCACGTAATGCAACAGCTGGGCGTTGACCCCTTCAATGGCAACGGCTGGGAAGAATATGACGCAGGCCGCAAGGTTCCGCCGCGTCCGAACAGCAAAGCCGCATAAGCGGCCGGAAAACAGACAGTCCAGGTTGGTTCAGCATCCGTAGCGCCGCTCAGCAGCGCTACGCGTGCCGGGGAGGTTTATTGTGACAAGACATCTCAAGACTGCAAAGAGTGAAGCGGCCCGCGCCGACGACGACCTCGCAGTCCGCACGACGGTCGAACGGATACTTACGGACATCAAGGAGGGCGGCGATAGCACCGTTCGTCGACTTTCGGAGGAGTTCGATAAATATTCGCCGGCGTCGTTTCGGTTAAGCAATCAGGAAATCGAGGCGGCACTGTCGAAAGTCTCGACTAGAGATCTCAGTGACATCCGTTTTGCGCAGGATCAGGTCAGGCAGTTCGCGGAACATCAGAAGGCGGCACTCAAAGACATCGAGGTAGAGACACTTCCGGGCGTCATCCTTGGTCATAGGAATATACCGGTTCAGTCTGTGGGCTGCTATATCCCGGGTGGAAAGTATCCGATGGTCGCTTCAGCTCACATGAGCGTCGTGACGGCCAAAGTCGCCGGCGTCCCGAGGATTGTGGCGTCGGCTCCGCCCCAGGGTGGAGCTCCGCATCCGGCCATCGTCGCGGCAATGCATCTCGGCGGAGCCGACGAAATCTTATGCCTGGGGGGCATTCAGGCGGTCGGTGCGATGGCCATTGGCACCAGCAGCATCGCACCCGTCGATATGATCGTCGGGCCTGGAAACGCTTTTGTTGCCGAGGCTAAAAGACAGCTCTTCGGTAAGGTCGGGATCGATCTCTTTGCCGGACCGACGGAAACCATGGTGATTGCCGATGACACCGTCGATGCCGAGATGTGCGCGACCGATCTGCTTGGCCAGGCAGAGCACGGGATCAACTCGCCGGCGGTACTTCTCACCACCTCGGAGCGTCTTGGTTTAGAAACACTGAAAGAAATCGAGCGGTTGCTCGAGATCCTTCCAACGGGAGCGACGGCACGGAAGTCGTGGGAAGACTATGGTGAGGTCATCGTGTGTGACAGTCACGACGAGATGCTCCAACAGGCGAATTTCTTCGCGTCGGAACACGTCCAGGTGATGACGGACCGCGATGACTGGTACTTGGAGAACATGACGAGCTATGGCGCTCTCTTCCTCGGCCCGCGTACTAACGTTGCCTATGGCGACAAGGTTATCGGCACCAACCATACGCTGCCAACCAAGAAGGCGGGGCGATACACCGGTGGGCTCTGGGTCGGGAAATTCCTCAAAACGCATAGCTACCAGAAGGTCGTCTCAGACGAAGCGTCCGCTCTGATTGGCGAATACTGCTCGAGACTGTGCATGCTGGAGGGTTTTGTCGGCCATGCCGAACAAGCCAATCTTCGGGTGCGACGCTATGGCAAACGTAACGTGCCGTACGGCGAGGCCGCCGAATGATCACGCTGCCGCGCACCCCAAGCTTCCGACTGGACGGTCGTCGTGCGCTCGTCACCGGTGCCTCGAGAGGCATCGGTCTCGGCTGTGCCGCCGCGCTTGCGGAGGCTGGCGCGGAAGTGGTGTGCGTCAGTCGGAACAGTGAAGACTTGGCCGGCGTCGTGAAGGCAATCAGTAATGCCGGTGGTCGAGCGAGAGGACTGGAATGCGACATTACTGAAAGCGATAGCGCGGCATCCAAGATCCGGGACGCAGGGCCTTTTGATATTCTCGTGAACAATGCCGGGATTGCGCGTCATGCGCCATTCCTGGAGGCGGAGCGGCACGATTTTGACGCCGTGGTCGATCTCAATTTGCGAGCTACTTACTTCACGACCCAAACGGTTGCTCGTCAGATGGTCGAGTCAGGAATCGCTGGATCGGTCATAACAATTTCTTCACAGATGGGGCACGTTGGCGGGCCTGATCGCACGGTCTACTCGGCGACAAAGCATGCCCTTGAGGGCATGAACAAATCAGCTGCGATCGAGCTCGGCAAATTCGGGGTTCGGTTCAACACGATATGCCCGACCTTCATTCGTACCGACTTGTCCGACAAGACTCTCGAAGATCCGGAAAAACGCGATTGGATATTGTCCAAGATCAAGCTGGGTCGACTGGCAAAAGTTGAAGACATCATGGGGGCACTGATTTTCCTTGCGGGCGAAGCATCCGCAATGGTGACGGGAACTTCAATTCTGATCGATGGCGGATGGACCGCCGGCTGAGGTGAAAATGGCAATGAAAGGCTTTGATCCAAAATTCAAGGATCTTCCCGACTATATTATCGGGATAACCAAGGAGATATGGGAGGATCGCAAGATTGCGACCCTTCACCAGTATTACGCGGACGATATGGCCGTACGCTCGCCGGCGTCGCTGGTGATCGGAAACAAGAACGTGATTTCGGCGACGATGGCAACGCTCGCCGAGTTCCCCGACAGGACGCTTCTCGGGGAGGACGTGATCTGGTCAGGAGACGAGGACCGGGGTTTTTTGTCCTCGCATCGCCTCCTGTCGACGGCGACCCACACTCGATCCGGCATGTACGGGGAAGCGACCGGCAAGCGGTTGACGTACCGTATCCTTGCTGACTGCGCGGTCAAAGACAACCAGATCTACGATGAATGGCTCGTCCGCGACCAGGGGGCGATCGTCCGACAGATGGGGTGGGATCCAAAGGCGTTCGCAGCCGATCTCATCGAGCGGGAGGGCGGCCCCAAAGCGTGTGTGAAGCCCTTCACACCCGCGATTGACGTAAAGGGAAAGTACACGGGACGAGGCAACGACCACCCCGCCGGCGAACGGTACGCCAACATTCTCGAGCGTATCATGTCGGCTGATTTGGCCGTTATTCCGACGGAGTATGATCGTGCGGCTCAACTGGAACTTCCCGGTGGCGTCACAGGTCATGGCTATTCGGAAGCTGACCAATTCTGGCTAGGCCTTCGTGCGGCACTGCCGACAGCCAAGTTTGAAATCCACCATCAGATAGGCCGGGACGACCCTGAATTCTCACCACGCGCGGCAGTGCGTTGGTCTCTGACGGGGACACATGACGGTTGGGGTCGTTTCGGCAAGCCCACGGGAGCAGAGGTTCATGTCATGGCGATCAGCCATGCGGAGTTTGGGCCGTGGGGCTTGAGACGTGAATACGTTCTCTTCGACGAGACCGCTATCTGGAAGCAAATTCTACTTAAAACGGGATGAGGAATATGACCCCTGAGGAAATGGAAAAGCGCATCGTCCGCTATGGCGACCTGAAGCCGTGCAAGACCGCGTTTATCGACGCTCACACGCCTGGCTCCAATCAAAAGGAGAACTTCACAATCATCGGCGGCGGCGTTTCGGAAAGCCCGGACCAGCACGTGCATATCCGCGAGACGCCCGGGTTCAACATCGGCGCGGCTGGACAGCCGCCCAGATGCCGCAACTCACTGCATTCGCATCGCACCGCCGAGGTCTTCTACGTTCACAAGGGAACGTGGCGCTTTTTCTGGGGCCGCCACGGCACGGCCGGAGAAGTAATCCTCGGAGAGGGTGACATTTTCGATATTCCAACCGGGATCTTCCGCGGGTTTGAAAATATTGGCACGGATTACGGTATCATCATGGCGATCCTCGGCGGTGACGATGCCGGCGGGGGCGTCATTTGGGCACCGCAAGTCATCGAAGATGCCAGGGAACACGGACTGGTTCTTGCGGAAACAGGGAAGCTCTATGACACAAAGAAGGGGCAGTCTTTGCCGTTAGGCGTCCGTCCGATGCCGCTGCTCAACGAAGAACAGCTCAAAGACTACCCGGAAACGCCAATTTCTGAAGTCGTGCCACGATATGTCGGCCGTTTCCTCGACATGGTATCGCTTGCCAAGAATGAGCCCGCGCGGGTTATCGGCACTTGGGAGGATGCGCTGATCCGGGACCGCACAGGTTTCCAGGTCGAATTCCTCACGCGCAACTCGATCTCATCTGATCCGTACGAAGTCGGAAGGCATGAGGTGCTCCTGGTCCATAAGGGCCATTGGAAGCTTGCCTGGGACGGCGGAGAAGCAGTGCTAGCGCCTGGCGACACCTGCGCGGTTCCGCCCGGCCTGCGACATTCGCTTTCACCGTCAATGACCGGTGAGGCGGCGTTGTTCCGGGTTTATAACACCGATGATGCTGCGGGACCGACAAGGCTCTGACATGGGCACGCTTCCGATTTTGATGCTTCCCGGCATGATGTGCGACCATAGGCTTTTCTCGCCTCAGGTCGCGCATTTCGCCGCGCGCAGAGAGGTTTTGGTCGGCGATCTGTGCGGCGCCGACAACATCGAGCTCATCGCGGTTCAGGTGCTGGAAACGCTGGGTAGCAGGAAAGTCGACGTCGTCGGTCTTTCGATGGGCGGTATCGTGGCTTTGGAGTTGGCGCGTCAAGCGCCAGCTCAGGTAAACAGTCTCGCCCTTCTAAACACGAATTTCCGGGCGGACGCGGTGGCGCGGCGACCAGTGAGGGAACGGCAAATAGCCGCTGCGGCTAAAGGAAAAATGCTCCACGTCATCGAGGAGGAAATCATTCCCTCCTATTTTTCACCTTCCACCATCGGCCGGGAGCGATTAGTCTCTCTTGCGATTCAGATGGCCAAGGAGATGGGGAGTGGCGCGTTCATCGCTCAGTCCGTCGCTCTCAGGGACCGTCGTAGCTATGAGGATGTTCTCCCTCACCTGACAATGCCTGTGCTGGCCCTCGCTGGCCGGGACGACGTCATCTGCCCGCCGGAGTTTCACCGGCAACTGGCCTCGCTTTGTCCCCTTGGTCAATTCGCGGAAATAGATGCGTGCGGCCACATCTCAACGCTGGAACAGCCTAACACTGTGAACCGCGCTCTTTCGTCCTTCTACGAACGGATTGGTAGACCCGATGCTTCCTGAGACCTTTTTGAAGATAGTTCGCTCCGTCGACACACCGACCATCTGCAATGCCATCGAGGTGGTCCAAGGTAAACGGGGCTTTTCCGGCTACACGCGAGGAACTGTCCTTTGTTGCGATCCAGCCCTGCCGGCGATGTGCGGCTACGCGAAGACGGCGCGCATCGCAGCGCAGCGCCCTTCGCAAGATCCCCCTGAACAGATCAGACATCGTCGTCTTGCCTATTACCGCCACATGGCGGCCGGCCCGGGTCCCTCGATCGCGGTTGTGGAGGACATCGACTATCCGGATTGCGTGGGAGCTTTTTGGGGCGAAATCAACACTACGGTGCACTCTGGACTTGGTCTACAGGGAGCATTGACCAACGGTGTCATGCGCGATCTCGGTGACTTGGCCAAGGATTTTCAGGTTGTTGCAGGATCGATTGGGCCAAGCCACGCGTTTGTGCACGTGGTCGACATCGGCAATCCGGTCAATGTGTTCGGGCTACAAATCGCCAATGGAGATCTTGTTCACGCCGATCGTCATGGAGCGGTTGTTATTCCAAATGACGTCGTCCCTCTTCTTGAAGACGCGATTGGCAAGCTTCAGAGCACAGAGCGTCTAATATTGGAGCCGGCCCGAGGACCAGGATTCACGATCGAGAAGTTCGAGGAAGCCTGGCGCGCATTCGAAGCCGCGCGTACCTAGCGATGGCGAGTACGATGGAAATGCGCGGGAACTTAAATGTTGGGTTCATCCTATCTCGAAACTTCACGTTGAGCGCTTTCTCGCTGTTTGTCGACACATTGAGATTGGCAAGTGATGCGGGCGACAGGTCCGGAAGGGCTCTTTGCGATTGGCGTGTCATGAGCTCGACCGGCCACCTTGTCCGGTCGAGCTGCGGTGTACAGGTGGCTCCGACATCAGGTTTGATCCCCCCGCAGAATTTCCATTACCTTGCGGTTGTCGGTGGGCTGCTCATTTCAGAAGAACCCTTGGAGAGAAGCGCATTTGAATATGTCCGACGCGCGGCCAAGGATGGAGTGAAGATCATCGGTCTCTGCACAGGCAGCTTCATTCTGGCGTCAGCCGGACTTCTGAGAAACCGTACAGCGTGCGTGAGTTGGCTGCACTACCGGTCATTCCTCGAACGCTTTCCAGGCCAAAAGGTATCGAGCCGCCAGCTATACATTGAGGACAAAGGTCTAATTACCTGCGCCGGTGGTAGCGCAGTCGCTGACCTCGCTGCCGAACTTGTCAGTCGCCATGTCGGTCCGGCCGCGGAGCGAAATGCAACCGAGATCCTTCAGATGGACCGACGACGCAATGGCAGGGACATTCAACCCCGAAACCCATTTGGCACAAACCATTCCGATCCGCGTATAAACGCTGCACTGGCGCACATGGAAAACACTATCGAGTCGCCGGTGGGCGTTGAGGAGATCGCGGCGCTCATGGGACTGTCTCGCCGGCAAATGGAACGAGTGTTCGAGATTGAAGTCAGAATGTCGCCAATCGCGGCGTACATGAAGCTCCGTATGGATAGGGCCATGGACCTCGTGCGAAAAACGCCTAAACCCTTGGTCGAGGTGGCGCTGGACACCGGCTTCGAGAACACATCACACTTTACGCGAAGATTCCGCGCCGCTTTTGGTTGCACCCCAACAGATGTGCGAAAATCGGAGAGGGCTGCACGGACACTGGATTGAATCTTCGAGAGCGTGGGTGGATAAACAGGCCATCCGGATTGGAGTTTGGAGGTGTGATAGCCATAAGCCGCAGCATAGCCTCACCACAACAGTGCGTTATTTTTTCGCGGCGTTTGACGGTGGTCAACATTCAGCAGTCTTATAGGACATTGGCTCGATCATGTTTGTCTTGATGCGACCGAGCTCTTGTGGGAGGATGTGTTGACGCCTCCGGTAAAGGAAATCCGGCGATGCCATGTTCTGTGGTAACACACGAGGTGTTCGGCCCCGCGATCTCGAAATTATTACCACCGTCTTCGATCGCGTCACCGCTGAGCGATGGTTCTCGAAGGAAGGGGCATAGAGGGAGGAATTTGCGCGCCATGTGCTGGCAATGTACGGCCCCGGCTTGGTGATTCCCAACAGGCTCGAAGGACCATGCCGCTTTGCTGACCAGCAACGCTTTTCATATGACAAGATCAGATTTCGAAGGTTTCGCGGGTTAGTTGTCGAAGCTTGCGCTGCCATCTGTAGTGGAGAGCGGGGAAATCGAAGCTTGTCTGTGTCGAGGGGAAGTCGCTGCAGGGTCCGATCCTCGAGATCGGCAATACTAGAGCACGTCCAATTTACTCGGGGTCATATCCGTACGATTTGAAGTAATTCGCATTCTTCACGGCTCGAATAGCGTGGCGATCTGCCGACGTTATACGTAAGCCCTCAACTGTTTGCTCGGCTTTGGCGCGCAAAAACAGCCGCGCAAAACAGCCTTGAGCTCCGCAAAAGCCTTCTTAATGGGGTTGAAGTCTGGACTGTAGGGTGGGAGATGGAGCAAACCACATCCCCGGCTATACCGGCCGCGGTACGAGCTAAGTCGCCACGTCCAGATTGTCGTCACTGACAATCAGCCTGACGCGGAGAAGTCGGCTGTATCAGTCGAAGGCGAGCGACATGGCGCGCCAACGAGCTGGGAGCAAAGCACGATTTGCTTGAAGCTGGGTTGGGTTGGGGTCATATCCCGGAAGATCTTGTTCCGAAGACCTGGAAAGAGGGGTCCTCGCCCAGATCGAGCGCCATGCGTGGCACATCCGCCCGCTTACGTTCATGATATCCAAGCGACGCGGGCTCGACCTGTCGCTGGCTGAAGATCGTTTCGTCGCGATGCTCGCGCGCGCACGTTGCCTCTCAAATGCTCGTCACGACGCGCATGGTGACATAGAGAGGTACAAGGTCGATGGAACGCGTTGACGCGCATGACGGGGGAGCAATTTCCCATTTCTGCTAAGAGTTCCCGAAGCCGACTCCTCTGATCTCGCCACGGCGTTCTTATCCGTAATCCTTCCGCCCGGCTGGCTACAAGCCTGGCTCGCCCGAATGGGAGCGTCCGCAGAAGTTTGAGGTCGTGTTGTGAAGCCTCAGGGATTGAGACCCGCATAGCCCGCTACATCACCGCTAGCATGACTTTTCGGCGCTGTTCGAGGCGGTCGCCTCAGAGCCGAACAGCCGTACAAATGGTGCCTTCAGTGACTGTATTTCGAACTGCTCTCGCATCCGGAGGCTTCGAAGAAAGGCATCATCAGGGCGGCGTTCTACGCCTCAAGCCATTTGGCGATAATCTGGCCGCTACAGAACATCTTACCGAGGCCACGCGCGCTACCGATCCTTTCGTGCCTCGAAACCACGAACGTTTCTAGACATAGTGGTAAACGTGCGGCTCAGTGTAACTAGAGGCGTTTAGCCGAATTCAGCTCAAGCAGCGCTATGCGTGATCTCCGTTACCTGTCTCAGGGAGGTTCTGGCGATCGCACGTTCCAGAGCTTCGACGCAAATCGGATCGTGAGATCGCCCGGCATCCTCCCAAAGAATCGCAATTGCCTTTGTAATTGGTATCGCTGACCGATAAGGCCGGTCCGCCGTCAAAGCATCGAAGACGTCAGCCGTAGTCACAATGCGCACTTCCATTGGAATTTCGTCCGCCATCAACCCGCGCGGGTAGCCTGTGCCGTCGAGGCGCTCGTGGTGAGCGCCGCCGATACGAGCTGCGTCGGCAAATGCACCGATATGGGACAGGATCTCCTCCGAGAACGCGGCATGACGTTTCATCGCCTGCCATTCCTGGTCGTCGAGTTTGCCAGGCTTGTCGAGCACGCTGTTGCTAACGCCGAGCTTGCCGATATCGTGGAGTAGGGCGGCGCGCCGCAGGAACCGTCGATTGCCCGCATCGATGCCCATCTCTTCGGCGATCATGTCGGTAAAGAGCGCGACGCGATCGCTGTGGCCGGAGGTGTAAGGGCTTTTTGCGTCGATCACCCGCGCAAAGGCTGCGGCGATGTCGTCCAGATAGTCATCATCGGCCATGATTGCTTCCCGGCCGGGCTCGCTTTCCAGCACAACGGTCTCCAACACATCCGACCGAAGGGTTTCCCAGAAGGTCGGGTCGGCGGCGACGCGCTCAAAGGCGGCCGCAAGCGCCGGATCGAACCAAGTGCCTGCACGCTTGCGCACCTCGGTTATGGCTGCCGTGGGGCCGCCGCTCATCTGGAAGATATCGGCCACCTGCGACAGCAGGGCGATCCGTGAGAACAGGGGAATTGCCTCACCGCCAATTCCAAGTGGCCGGCCACCGCCATTCCAATGTTCGTCAAGATTGAGCACGCCGGCGGCGACTGCTTCCGAGAAGCGCATTTGCCGGACGATCTCAGCCCCGCGCTGGCAACGAGTCTGAATGAGGTTTGTGACGATCTCGCCGCCATTCTGCATGATGTTAAGAATGCTACGGAAACGCCGCGCGAGGTCAGCCTGCAGGCCTGTATGGCCAAGCACGAAGCGCAGTACCTGGGAAAGACTGCCATCGACGAGCTTGAAATCACGCTTGAAGGAAAGGTCGTCGGTCAAATAGAGCTCGCAGATGCGCGCAGCATTGCTGCTGCAGCCGAGGTCTTTGAGCAGCAAAGTATAATAAAGTTCCTGCAGTTCGGTGTCCGGTATGCCGATTTCCTGACCGATGTGCGTTCCAATAAAGCAGGCACGAATGCAATGCCCGGGCGGCTGCCCCTCCGTCATGTCGAGGGCCTTGCTCAACGCTTCAATGATTTCTGCAAGCCTTATCTGGATCGTCTTCATATCGACCGTCCTTTGCCTGCCATAGCTTCACATAAATTTCTTTAGAAATCATTGTGTTCATCCTGTTGCGCGTACTAACTGGTCGAATGTCAGTGCATTTCGTCGAGCAGCTCCAAGTTGAGCTGTCGAATCCGTTAGAAGAACCGAGCGGACCTATCTTCTCGCACACCCTCGGGCCGCTCCGAAGGTTCCAAAGGGAACTTTCGCTTCTCCTCGGCATTCACGAAGTGAGCAAGGCGACGTCCGCGAGTTACGGTAGGGATTCTGATAATTGGTGTGGTGCCAAAGGCGGAAATTCAAGCCTGTCACCTCGTGTTTAACCCCGTCAAGGACACTGCGCTGATTAAAGCGATCACGTGCTGGCCTTGATGTTTCCGCAGAGTCCCATATAAACCATCCCATCATCTATCAACGATGATGACGCGCCGTTTTCCAAGTGCGTCCAATGTCTTTTTGCGAAAGATGAGAAATGGCCAAGCGAGGAACGCCTGCTGTTGTCAGCACGGGGATAGAAGGCCTTGACGCGATTTTGCGCGGAGGGCTGCCCGCGTCTAATCTTTATATACTCCACGGTGCGCCTGGGTCTGGGAAGACGACCGCGGCACTTCAATTCTTGCGCGCGGGCGTCGAGGCTGGCGAAAGTTGCATCTACGTAACGCTTTCTCAAACATCCGCGGAACTCAGGGCTATCGCCAATTCGCATGGCTGGTCGCTTGACGGGATCCGAATTGAAGAGTTGACGACCTCCGGGACGGTCAGCGAGGCTGATGATCAGAGCATATTCTTAACGTCCGACCTTCGCCTCGATGAGACGCGAAAGGCGATCGAGGCAGCAATCGATGAGCACAAACCCCGCCGTCTTGTCTATGACTCGCTTCTAGAAATCCGCTTGATCACCGGGGATTCCCCCCGGTTTCGGCGCGAGTTGATTGGCTTTAAGTCGTTTCTAGCTAAACGGAACGTCGTTGCGTTGCTCCTTGATACGCAGGTTGCCGGCTATGACCGTAGCGGGGAGGAAGTGGAGGGTCTTGCACATGGGGTCATACGGCTCGACAAAGCGTTAGAGGAGTATGGCGGCGTTCGCCGCCGCATTGAGATTTCCAAGATGCGGGGGGTTCCGGTCGCGGACGGCTATCACGACATGGCCATCCGGGAAGGCGAGGGTGTTGTCGTATTTCCTCGGATTATGCCGAACACGGCATCGGAGCTTGCCAAGCCGGAACTGATAAAGTCGGGAGTTGCAGCGCTTGATGATATGTTCGGTGGGGGTCAGGAGGCGGGGACCACAACCCTGGTCATTGGACAATCTGGGACCGGCAAGTCGACGATGTCATCTCTTTATGCAACGGCCGCGCTACAACGAGGGGAAAGCGTGGCGCTTTTCCTGTTCGAGGAGCGGTTGGAGACATTTTTCCGGCGCTCCGAGGGCCTAGGGATGGAGTTGCGGCAGTTCCACAAGGAAGGCAAGCTCATTCTGCGTGACTTCAATCCAAATGAAATCTCGCCGGGTGAGTTCGGCCAAATTGTTCAGGATGCCGTTACCCAGAACAAGGCTCGCGTGGTAGTTATCGATAGCTTAACCGGTTACTTGAACTCGCTGCCACATCGGGAAAAGGCAGTTCGCGATATTCAATCGCTGCTAAAGTTCCTCGCTCGCTCCGGTGTGCTGACCATGTTAATCGTAGCCCAGCATGGTTTGATAGGCCAGAACGTGGGAATCGACGTGGACGTCAGCTTCCTCGGCGACACCGTTCTTCTTCTGCGCATAATGGAGCACGAAGGACGTTTGCGCCGAAACATTACCGTAGTGAAGAAGCGTCATGGTCCTCACGACCTTAATATCCAGGAGTTGCTGATCGAGAGCGGCAACGTAAGTGTGCTGCCCTACAATCCGCTACCTGATCCAAAATGAACGCAGCACCGACCGAGGGCGAGCTGGACTGGGTTCTTGTGCTAGCTCCTTTTCGCAAGGATTCCGACTACATAGCTGCTTCCCTTCGTGAGCAAGATATTCGGGTCGAACAGTGCAAAATAGAGGACATGGTCCGTTTTCTACGGCTAGTTCCCGGCGTCATAGTCATCACGCATGAGGCTCTGACGCCAACGGCCGTTGCCAACGTTGCGGACTATGTCGTCAGACAGCCCGATTGGTCAGAGGTGCCGATACTCGTGCTCCTGGAGCGGTCGGCGCCCATCAAGCAGATTCGCACGCAGCTGCAAAATCGATGGCCGGGAGCCCGTCTTTTATTCCATATCCGCCCGATCAGCCAGCTGGAACTGGTCAACAGCATCCAATCCAACCTTCTTGTTCGACTACGTCAGAAGCAGGTCCGCGACTCCATCGAACGAGAGGTTGAACTCCGGCACGAACTTAATCATCGCATAAAAAATATACTTGCTAGCGTGACGTCTATCTTTCATATGACGAAGCGCGGCGCAGTAACTGCAGAGGACTTGGCCGGAGACTTTTCGGGTCGGCTGAGAGCGCTGTCGGATGTGCACACTGCCCTTTTTGATGCAGGCGGAGATGAGGTGTCCTTGGTGTCTGTGATTGACGTCACGGTCTCGCCATACAACACTAGGGAGTTGATGCGCATCCACACCCACGGTCCCGATCTAACAATCAGTCGCGCCTCTGCAACGACCATTGCTCTTTGTCTACACGAGCTCATCACCAATTCCATCAAGTACGGCTCGCTTTCAGTCGGTAATGGCTGCGTCAATATCGATTGGAAAGTTTCAGCAAGCAACACACCAACCTTTTCTCTTGAGTGGGTGGAGGCGGGTGGCCCCAACGTAGTTGCGCCGACGCGACAGGGCTACGGGACCAGGTATGTCCGTTCAGCGCTAGCCTCTCTTTTTGGTACTGCACCAGAGATCGTCTTTGCTCCGCAGGGTTTCCGCTTTCACGTCATTGGCCCCCTCAGAAATTTGCGGCATTATGGAGCAGTTGCCACAAGATTCCCCTGACGGCCGATGCTATCTCCTGAGGGTGCCTCGGGAGTGCTGAGTATGGTGGAAGTCTTAGACGAATTGAAAGCGAAGTTGGTCGAGATCGACGGCAAGATGGAAGAGCTGCGGCGCGAGATTGTCGTCCTCGAAGCTCAGAAATCCGCATTCGAGACGGTGATCAGAGTGTATGACCCCGGTTTCGAGCTGGCTGCGCCACCTTCGAAGGCAAGCCGCGCGTCGTCGAGGGAAACAGCAAGCAGTCGCGTCACCGAACTTCTCAAGGGCAGGAATAACCGCCATATCGTACTCGACACCCTTCGCCGCGCAGAGCCCCCGACGACGACAGCGGAGATTGCCGACAAGTTCGCAAACGAGAGCGATCTCGGGAGCGAGGCGTCACGATTGGAGTCCGCCCTCACCAGTCGGTTCTCCGCAACGCTGAATGGTTTAGTGAAGCAGGGACTGGTGCGACAGGCTGGCACCGCACACGGTCGTCGCCACCTCTGGGAAATCAGCCGTTAGTCCGGCGGCTCGCCTTGCAGCCAGACCTGGTCGACGATGTTCTGAGCGGCGCACTGCCAGTAGCCGCAGAGGTTGCGCGATGTCAGCCTGCTGGCGATGGTTCGGAGGAGATCGGCGAATTGCCAGCGCAAGCCCATGTAGCGCGTGTCCTCCTTCCATGACAGCATCGCCATGTACCAGTCGAGGTACTTCGTCGAGAAGCGGTGGTTGATGCCTTTGCAGGCCTTCTCGACACGGCTGAAGAAGCTCTCGATCACGTTCGAATTCGTGCCGTCGTCCTCCTGGTATTGCATGCTGTGGTTCACGCGGGTCAACTGAACAAGGCCGATAAGATCGTCGTACGCCTTATGCTCGTCGGCGATCAGGAGCGCCTTCGGATCGACATGTTTGGCCACGGCCGCCCAGGCATCCTTGCCGTTCTCGTCCATGATCACACGCGTCAGCGTCCGGTTCGGAGCGTGTCGATTCGCCTCTCTTAACGCGAGGACGCACATCCGTTTGCCGTTCTGGTTCTCCTTCTTGCGACCGTCCTTGCGCTCCTCCTTCTTGTTCGCCTTGCGAAGGACGCCGCCGACGTACTTCCCGTCGATCTGCACCGTGCCCTGGAGTCTGATCGCGTCGCGGCGGAGGCCGACGGCCTCGCGAAGCTTCTGCAGCAGGACATAGGCGGTCTTGTACTGGACATTGAGCTTGAGACTCAGATGGAGCGCCGCCATGCCCTTGGCGGTCGTGACCTCCTCCCAGATCGCCATGATGATCTTCTTGAACGAGAGCTTCCGGTTGGCGAACACGGCTCCGGACGTCACCGAGAACTCGGCGCGGCACTCCGGCTCGGAGCACCGAAAGCGGCGACGTCGGACGCTGTACGGCTCCAGACAGCCGCAGCGCGGGCAAAACGGATTGCCCCCGTTGTCGACCCAGCGGAAATCAACGAACAGACCGTAGGCATCGTCCTCGGTTAGCGACCAGACCCTCTCCGGGTCGAGATCGCGGCCACAAGGGCGGAGCAGCGGATGCTGCCCGAAGCCCTCTTTCGGGTCAGGCCAGGCGCAACGGTCGTATTTCGAACCTCCGGTCTCCTGCCGAGAAGGGGTCGTAGGAGTTCGGCCTCAGGATGGGAATTCGCTTCTGGAGCATGTTCAGGCTTCCCTTTGATACGCGAGACATAAGCGGACCGCTCCGTCGTAAGGACGGAGGCAGAAGGTCAGCGCTCTATTCGTATCGATCTGAACACGAGAGGACCGATACCAGGGATATCATTCGGAGTCGATTCGAATTGCTTTTACGCGTGACAGTCCAGTTAAAAATATCCATGAAGCTTGCGAGGGCACCTTGCTTCATTCAAAGAATGTGCTATTTAAGTAGCACAAACTGGAGTTCATCAGATGAGTAACACAGCAAAGATTCGCCGTCAGGGCGGCGCGACCGTATTTAGCATTCCTCCCGCGCTTTTGAAGATGCTCGGCGTCGAAGTCGGCACAGAGTTGACCTTGGTTGTCAATAATGGGTCTCTTGTGGCGACCCCGAAGCAGGGAAAGAAAAGATATACGCTGGCTGAGCTGCTCGAAGGAGCAGATGAAATGGCTGCGCTCAATAAAGAAGCGGCCTCCTGGAATGTTAGCAAGCCTGTTGGTAACGAAGTGTTCTGATGGTCCGAAGCAACATTCCAAAGCGTGGCGACGTCTTTCTCATCGATCTTAATCCCGTTGTAGGCAATGAAATGAGGGATGATCATCGCTGTGTCGTGATCACCCCTCGTGAAATCAATATGGTCGGCATGTGCCTTACAGTTCCCATTACGACGGGCGGTGCGTTCACCCGCAAAGCCGGTCTTGCGGTCAATATCTCAGGCCACAAAACGACCGGTGTGGCTCTCTGCAATCAGGTAAGAGCACTCGACATCCTGGAACGGGTGAAGCAAAAGACTGCCAAACATGTCGACACGCTGGATGCCTCCACCATCGACGAAATTGTCGCCAGAGTGGTCAGCATGATCGACCCTGCTTAGTCGGCCAACACACCGGCCGAGAACCATCACCTTAAATTTGCCTATTCCACCCCAAGGGGCCATGAGCCTTTAATCCGGTTTGTGGCAACTGCTCCATAATGCCGGAAATTTGAGCCAGACGTAAGCTGATGGTGCCTCAGACTAAGGCTCCGCTGTACAGTTTGAGATCACCCGAATCGAAGCATGGTTGCTTTCATCCGGCCGCCACAGCGACGAGCAGTATGCCGCTACGGGCGGCTCCCCCCATCTGTGGGTCATTCTCGACTACCGGCGCAGTTTCAGCGCATCATAGATGCGGTGCAGGCGCTTCCTGATCCATGACCCCGTGTTCGAGTGCAAGTTTCGATACTCACGCGGCGGGTTCAAGGCTGGCCGCAAACAGGGTGATCTTTCGAACCTTGATAGAAACGACGTCGCCGATTCCGACACAACAGAGGACGGACAAAGTTGTCTCCGCTATTGTCGTCACGTGGGGCGTCTATCGATCAGAGCTTCGCCGCACCAGAAAATCATCTCGGATGCCTTTCAAATACCCACGCTGAAGCGGAGGATGAGATCTCGAGCTGATCAGGTTCGACATTCGCATAGCTGCGGCGGGTTCCGCAAACCGCTCCGCTGTCGGCAAAAATCTCGTCGATCCCGCTGCCATGAAACAGCCGAAAGTCCTTCCCGTTGCCAAGCGTCGCCATGTATTGGATTGAGCCATCGTCCTGGGCTAGCCGGATGGAAAGGACACCGTCGGCGATGCTTGCCTCGAAGGCAAGCTCGCCACCTTGCGTGGCGACAATCTTGCTACCCTGCAGCGGGCCAGAAAGCCGGATTTCGATAGGGGCGTCCGGCAGCGAATATTGACCACTTTGGGCCTCGCCGACTGGGAATGGAAGGACCGGTCGGAGCGGAGAAGAACTACGTTTTTGCCGTTGCAACGGAGATGCTACGGGAAACCGATCGACCGACCGCAATCATGAGCGGCAATGACGAAATGACGATCCAAATATACATTGCGGCAATGGCATTGGGCCTTCGCATTCCTGAGGATGTCAGTATCGTCGGCTTTGACGATTTCCGGACGTTTTCCCACGCGCTGAAGCGGGAACTTACCACTGTGGCCTTGCCTTATTACGATCTGGGCTTAGAAGGGGCGGAATGTTGAATAGCGTGGTTGCGGGAAACAAGGCTCGTCCGAGCAGACGCCTTGTGCCCTGTAAATTGCTCAAGCGAACGTCGGTGAAAGCTTTGTAGGCGACGACCGGAAACACGCAGGTCGCTTGGGGCACAAATCAGGGCTGAGAAACGATCTATAAGTAGATGAACTTGTTTTGATTAATGCTAGAGCCCGAAGTTCATCGCTAAGCCCAATCAATATGACCGCTATACCCGCCGATCTTGTGGCCGAGGAACCTGATCAAGTTCTAGTTTGGGTCTCCCTGTAGAGGCATTCGACCCTATTGAGCGACAGCGGTCTTCAACAACACCGCTGTCACCAGGGATATTCGCTTTCCTACACGGTATTCGACAAAGATCAGCGGGTGACGCATGCGGCGATCACCGAGATGGGATGTTTCGGAAGTTTGCCGCGTTATGCCTTTGCAAAGCAGTCTGTATTAGCGACGGCTTAAGGAATGAGGCCCGCACAGCGGGCAGTATTCAGGACGTGGTTTTCCATTTCCTGCCGGGCGCGGATGGGGTCGTTGTCTCGCAGTGCCGTTATTATCCGTCGATGTTCGGCAATCGAGGCCTTCATACGTGCGGGCTCGGTGATCGGAATAGGCTGTCGCTGCGTCTCGGTTAATTGTTCTCGGACCACTTGGTAAAGCGCGCGCATCATGGCGTTGCTGCAGGCGGACGCGATGATGGCATGGAATTCGAGATCGGCCTCGACATTCGCGAGGAGGTCTTGTTTCGCCCAGCAATCCTCCATCTGCTTAGTCGCCGCTTCCATCGCCTGCAGCTGGTTGCCCGTGAGACGGCCGGCAGCCAGCGCGGCGATATTGCCTTCGAGCATGATGCGCGTCTGGAAGACATCGAAAACCGAGTAGCTGTCTGAGTAGCGCCATGGCGCCATGCCGCTGTTTGCAGCGCCGCCGCGCTCGGCGACGAAGGTTCCCCGGCCGGCTTCCGTCTTGATGAGGCCAAGCGTCTCCAGCGTGAGCAGCGCCTCGCGCAGCGACGCACGGCTGATGCCGAGCTTGGTGGAAAACTCGCGTTGAGACGGGATCTTCTGGCCGGCGGCGAGCTCCCCGCTCTGGATCATGTCCTGGATCAGGCGTGCCGCCGATTGCGGTACCAATGTCCTGTTGAGCATTCTTTCCATTCTCTCGGCATGTCGGGTAAGGGCACCCGGATTGTCCCGGCATTTTAATCCATCAGTCGCTTGCAAATGACAATAGACCGTGCTTGATTTGGCCTGACTGGTCAGACCGGTTAGACCAATAGCAAGAATGCGTAGCATAAAACAAGGGGAACCTAAATGCGTCGTTTTTCGATTTTGAAAACTGTAATGCTCTCCGGCGTCCTGGCACTTGCAGGAGCCGCCGCCCATGCCGCCGATCTCTCTGTCGGCGCCAATATCGGTAACGTTCCGTGGGAGTTTCAGGATGAGTCCGGCAAGACGGTCGGGTTCGAGGTCGATCTTGTCACCGAGATTGCAAAGCGCCTCAACAAGTCGGTCGAGTTCGTCAACATCCCGTTCAACGGGCTGTTCTCGGCCGTTCAGTCGGGCCGCATCAACATGGCGGTATCGTCGATCACCATCACCGAGAAGCGCCTGGAGTCGGTCACCTTTGCCCAGCCTTATTATGATAGTGACCAGTCGCTGACGGTTATGGCCGCGAGCGGCATCAAGGACCTGAAGGGAATGAGCGGGAAGGTCGTCGGCGTCGATACGGGCTCGACGGGTGACATGTGGGCAACCAACAACACCGCCAAATACAGCCTCGGCGAAATCCGACGCTTCGAAGGCCTGCAGCCGGCTATGCTCGATCTCGCCGCTGGCCGTATCGACGGCTACGTCAGCGACATCCCGGCGCTCCAGTATTACGTCAAGGACAAGCCGGAGATCAAAGTCGTCGAGCGCATTCCGACCGGCGAGAAGTATTCGATCATGTTCAACAAGGGTGATCCGCTGGCCAAGGAGGTCAACGATGTGGTCACGACGCTGAAGGGCGAAGGCTTCATTGCCAAGCTGCATGAAACCTGGTTCGGCGCCAAGGCCGAAGACACGACCTCGACCGTGAAGGTCGCGGATATGCCTGCGGCAAAATAAGGCCGGATGGTCAAGGATACGGATGACGGGTTTGCCCGTCATCCGCCCCGAAACGACTGATCGGTTTCTCAATGGATATTTTCACGACCTTCTTCAATCTTGCGGTGCTGGAGCGCTCTTTTCCGCTTCTGCTCTCGGGCCTGTGGATCACGCTCGAGCTTGGCGTGGTCAGCATTATCGGCGGCCTTATCGGCGGCCTGACCCTCGCTTTGCTTCGCCTCTACGGGCATCCGGTGATCCAGGCGCTTGCCAAGATCTATATCGACATCTTCCGCTCGATCCCGCTGCTCGTTCTCTTGATCGTCATCTACTATGCCCTGCCATTCGTCGGCATCCGGCTCTCGCCGTTCGTCTCGGCGGTCAGTGCCCTGACGCTGGTCTCGACGGCTTATACGGCCGAGATCTTCCGCGCCGGTATCGAGGCGATCCCACGCGGGCAATTCGAGGCATCGGAAGCGCTTGGCCTTTCCTACCGACATATGATGGCCGAGATCATCTTGCCGCAGGCGATCAAGATCGTCATTCCGCCGCTCACCAACAACTGTATCAATGTCATGAAGGACACAGCACTCGCCTCCGTGGTGGCGATGCCCGATCTACTCAAGCAGGCGACCCAGGCCCAGGCTCTGGCGGCGAACCCGTCGCCGCTGATCGGCGCCGCCGTCATCTATATTGCCTTCCTCTGGCCGATGGTCACCGTCGTTGCCAACCTCGAAAAACGCTTCAGTGCAGGGAGGCGCAGATGAAAACCATCGTCGATATCCAGAAGCTCGACAAATCCTATGGCGACTTCCAGGTGCTGCACGGCATCGACCTGTCGATTGCCGAAGGCGAGGTGGTCTGTGTCATCGGTCCTTCGGGTTCGGGCAAATCCACCCTGATCCGCTGCATCAATCACCTCGAGAGCTTCTCCAGTGAAAGCCGGATCGAGGTCGATGGCATTAAGGTTGAGCGTGGCAGGAACCTGGCACAAGTGCGGGCAGAGGTCGGCATGGTGTTCCAGTCGTTCAATCTGTTCCCGCATCTGAGCGTACTCAAGAACATCATGATCGCGCCGATGCGTGTGCGCGGCACGCCGCCCGAGGCGGCGGCGCGCAAGGCGAGGGAACTGCTCGCCCGCGTGGGCATCACCGAACAGGCGGACAAATATCCGGAGCAGCTGTCCGGCGGCCAGCAGCAGCGCGTAGCGATTGCCCGGGCGCTCGCGATGGAGCCGCGCGTGCTGCTCTTCGATGAGCCGACGTCGGCACTCGACCCGGAAATGGTCGGCGAAGTTCTTGACGTCATGCGCAAGCTTGCCGGCACCGGCGTTACAATGATCGTCGTCACGCATGAGATGGGCTTTGCCCGCCAGGTCGCCGACCGCGTGATCTTCATGGATGGCGGCCGCATCGTCGAGGCCGGTACGCCGGCCGAAATCTTCGACAGTCCGCGCGAGGAACGCACCAGAAGTTTCCTGCGCGCCGTTCTCAATCACTGACAAGAAAAGACAAGGTTCCGGAGGAACAACATGGAAGCGCAACCCCAACTCGACATCGATTTCGTCCGGAGCCAGTTTCCCGGCCTCGATCATGGCTGGGTGTTTTTCGACAATGCCGGCGGCTCTCAGATCCTGAAGCGTGCTGTCGAGCGGATGAACACGTTTCTCTACAACAAGAACGTTCAGATCGGCGGCAGCTATGATGTCTCGCAGCAGGCCGCCAAGGCTCTGATGGATAGCCGCATCGCCGCCATGCACCTCGTCAATGCCTCGCGCCCCGAAGAGATCGTCTTCGGCAGTTCGACGACCGTGCTTCTGCAGAACCTGGCGCGCTCGATGCGCAGCCAGCTGTCGGCAGGAGACGAGATCATCGTTACGATTTCCGACCACGAGTCGAATATCGGCCCCTGGGACGGCCTGCGGGATATGGGCGTCGTCATCAAGTTCTGGCCGCTCGATACGACGACCTACGAGCTCGATATCGCCGATCTGAAGTCGCTGCTGACGGAGAAGACGAAGCTCGTCTGCGTCACGCATGTTTCGAACATTCTGGGCGCCATCAACCCGATCGCCGAAATCGCCGAGGTCGTTCACGCCCATGGGGCTCGCATTTGCGTCGATGCAGTCGCCTATGCTCCGCACCGCGCCGTCGATGTTCAGGCCATGGACGTGGACTACTACGTCTTCAGCTTCTACAAGACCTATGGCCCGCATTACGCGATGATGTACGGAAAATACGAGCATCTCCTGGAGCTCGATCCGCTTTACCACTTCTTCTATGGCCGTGATAAGGTTCCGGGCAAGCTGGAGCCGGGCAATCCGAATTATGAGCTTGCCTACGCGGTGACCGGGATCGTCGACTATCTTTGTGAGCTCGGCACGAAAGCCGGTTCAGAGGGATCGCCGCGCGCGCTGATCCTTGCCGCCTTCGAAGCGATCACCGTCCAGGAGAACGCGTTGACGGAGCGTTTGCTGTCTTACCTGCGTAGCCGTAATGACTGCCGCATCATCGGCGAGACAGCCAATCGCAACGGCAGGCGCATTCCCACCATAAGCTTTGTCTTCGAAGGCAGGAATTCGGAAGATATCTGCAAGGCGATGGACGCCTACAAGATCGCGATCCGCTTCGGCGACTTTCATGCGCGCCGCCTCGGCGACCATGTCGGCCTGCCGCAATATAACGGTGCCGTGCGCGTCTCCATGGTTCACTACAACACCATCGGTGAGATCGACAGGCTGATCGCCGCGCTCGATGACATACTCGCCGACCAGAAGAGGGGCGCTGCCTGAATGCATTTCGACACGATCATCAAGAACGGGACAGTCGTCACTGCCAGCGATACGTTTCAAAGCGATGTCGGGATTCGCGAGGGGAAAATTGCGGCGCTTGCAGCGTCTCTTGATGGCGCGGACGAAATCATTGACGCCTCAGGCCTCTATGTGATGCCGGGCGGGATCGACAGCCATGTCCATCTCGCACAGCCATCCGGTGACGGCATCGTTATGGCCGACGACTTTGCAAGCGGCACCCTCTCGGCGGCGTTCGGCGGCAATACGACGGTTCTGACCTTCTGCATGCAGGAGAAGGGCACGACGCTGCGTGAATCGCTGAAGGCCTACCATGCGAAGGCCGAGGGCGAGTGCTATATCGACGTCTCGTTTCATCTGGTCGTGACCGATCCGACATCCTACGTGCTCGGTCAGGAACTGCCGGCGCTCGTCGAAGATGGATACACATCGATCAAGGTCTTCATGACCTATGAAAACCTTCGTCTACGGGACGACCAGATCCTCGCCACGCTGGACAGCGCCAGGCAATCTGGTGCGCTCGTCATGGTTCACTGCGAGAACGAAGATGCGATCCAATATCTCATCGGAAAGCACGAACAGAATGGCGAGCTCGCTCCGAAATTCCATGCGGTGAGCCGGCCGGCCGCCGCGGAGCGGGAGGCGACGCATCGCGCCCTTTCGCTCGCCGAAATCGTCGGCAGCCCGATCGTAATCGTTCACGTCTCGAACCGTCAGGCGATGGAAGAAATCGAGCGGGCCCGCAAGCGGGGCAGCAGGGTGGCTGGCGAGACCTGCCCGCAATATCTGCTTCTGACCGCCGATGATCTCGATGCCGCCGAACTCGAAGGCGCGAAATTTGTCTGCTCGCCGCCACCGCGCGACAAGGAAAGTCAGGAAGCCTGCTGGGAAGGTCTGCAGAACGGCACATTCGAGCTCTTCTCCTCCGACCATTGCCCATTCCGCTATGACGATGACAGCGGCAAGCTGAACGAGAAAGGCAAGCGGCATTTCCGCTGGATCCCGAACGGCATCCCAGGCGTCGAAACGCGGCTTCCCATCCTGTTTTCCGAAGGCGTCAGCAAAGGCCGTATCGACATCAACCGCTTCGTCGCCCTGTCATCAACGAACCATGCCAAGCAATACGGCCTCTACCCGCAAAAGGGCACAATCGCGATTGGCTCCGACGCCGATATCGCGCTCTGGGATCCCCAGAAACAGGTGACGATAACCAATGATATTCTGCACCACGGGGCCGACTATACGCCTTACCAAAGCCTGGAAGTTGTGGGATGGCCAGTTCTGACTATGCTCCGCGGCAGGTCGATCATCCGCGAAGGCGCGGTGCAGGGCACCTTAGGGCAGGGCCAGTATCTGCGAAGAATTCGGAATGATCAATTCTAGCGGCAGATTTGCAGGTTTCGCCCGACCCGTCGCGGTTTCGACCTGACCGTTCCGAGTATGCGACTATCTGGACCTCATTGTCGAACAAGGGTCGCGCCGCGTCGCGTGTCCGCTGCCTGCCGTGTAATCAACGGCAATTTGTGTCGGCTTCGTAGGAGCTCGTCTTATGGCCGCGGTGCCGGAGCAGTATGGGCTTTTTCACTTGCCGGAACCGCTTCGTGCAATGAAGAAGCAGGTATTTGGGATCCGTTTTGCGAGAAATCGCAAAGACCTTGACGGGTTGACGACAACTGCATTGGGACCTTCTCAAGGCGGCCTGACGACGGGGATCCACGCGGAGGAGGGATATCCTCCAGCTAGGAGGAACAATGGAAACTCATTTCGGTTCTAAGTTGATGCCGAATGTCGATGTATGGTCCGGCCAGTTAGCAATAGCACGGGAAATTGCCACGGCTTTTTTGGCGCTTTTTACGACACAGGCTTCTGCGGCGGATTTGGAGCGCGGCGCGAGGCTGTTCAGAGCCTGCGCAAACTGCCACGTCGTCGACAACGAGCGCAGTACGTTCGGTCCATCGCTCAAGGGCGTCGTCGGCAGAAAGGCAGGCGGTCTCGAAGGGTACAACTATTCCCCGGCGATGCGGAAGGTGGGAGAGGACGGCTTGATCTGGACGGTGGACGACCTCTCTGAATTCCTTTCAAAGCCGACCAGGAAGGTGCCCGGCACCACGATGCGGTTCTCAGGCCTTTGGGGTTTCGAAATCGTTGACCTGGTTGGCTACCTCGAGGCAAATCGATAAGCGGCGGCCTTAAAGCCAGAGTGAATGTCCCGAGTTTCGACTGAGGTTGCCGTGTTTATGTCCCAGAGTGGCTTTGTAAGGAAGAACGCCTCAACGAACGTCTAACCAGCAGACCGACGAAATTTCAGCGGTGTTGATTTCTACGAAACCAAACTCTCGCTCCGATCGTATTGTCAATGAACGCCAGCCTTTTGGAGCAACATGAGCCCGCGCCTTCTCACTTCAATGATAGCCTCCATCATGTTCGCCATGTCGGCCGCCTGCGCGCCGACCTTTGCAATATCGGACCAAGCTCGGTCTCTACGCATCGATGTTGGCGGGCTCAAACTCAACAGTATCCTCCTCCAACCAGGCCCGAAGGCTGATCTCCCGCCGATCGTATTCATTCACGGAGCCAGCACGAGCCTTTACGATCCGATGTTATCTTTCCGCCGCAAGCTGGAGGGGCGCGCGAAGCTTTTATTCCTGGATCGGCCGGGCCATGGAAACTCTGACGCAGGTGCGGCGGCAAACATCCTGCCCGACGCACAGGCGGACGCGATTGCAACTCTTATGGAAAGGCGGGGTATCCGCAGAGCAATTATCGTCGGTCATTCGTTAGGCGGCTCGATCGCTGCCGCACTCGCTGTTCGACATCCAGACAGGGTAGCGGGTTTGGTCTTCCTCTCTCCCGCAGCCTATCCTTGGAAGGGTGGCGTCGCATGGTATTATGGTGCTGCCGCCGCGCCGATCACAGGAACACTATTCAGCGGGATTATCGTGCCGCCTCTCGGATTGGTTGCTATCGATCGTGCGGCTCGCGAGGTGTTTTCGCCGAACCAGCCGCCTGCGAACTATGCCCACGAGACGAGAGCGCTGCACGCTCTGCGCCCAGCTGCCTTCCGCCATAATGCCAGAGAGGTCTCCTCCCTAAGCGAATGGGCCAAGACAGCAAGCCTGGAGTACCGCACGATTAAGGCCCCAACGCTTATCATCACCGGTGACGCCGACAGAATTGTCTCGCCTGATGTGCATGCCCGGCACCTTGCCAGCGATATCAAGGACTCCAAACTAATCGTTGTTCACAATCTCGGACATAAATCAGACTACGTGGCGAGTGACCTTGCGATTGCGGCTATCGAAACGGTCGCCGGTCGCAAACCACATTTGATCGCTATTGCAAGGTCGGTGGAACGACGGATAGCCGCCGATGGCAAGGACTGACGTGTGGCGCGGACGCTCGCGACTCGGTCTGGCCCTGCTCTATAGCCTCGCAGGTGTCCTTCATATCGCCATTCCCAACCCTTTTTTAAGCATTACGCCATCTTGGGTGCCGGACCCCCCTCACGTGATCTTGATGACAGGGCTGTGCGAGATCGCCGGGGCCATCGGGCTGCTCATCCCGACAGTCAGGCGATATGCTGGGATGGGACTAGCGTTATACGCGGTCACAGTGTTTCCAGCAAATCTCAAGCATGCGCTCGACAGTCTTGGAGGGTCAGGTGTTTCCCCTTGGCAATGGCTGTATCACCTGGTTCGTCTGCCCCTGCAACCGGTTCTAGTCTGGCTTGCTCTATTTGCAAGCGAGGCGGCGATGTGGCCATTTGCAGATAGGCGGGGAGGGCGCTCGGCTGAGTGAAGGACGTAGCCACATGGATTAATCAGGTCACGCGATCCACATCCAATCTCGGAAAAATGTGTCTTCCTCACTTTGTGTGGTGATGACTATTGCTGAGCGGTAGCATGCGCGCTCTGAGTCGCTCCGCGACCGCTCTACCGTAAATCGACGTTTTATCGTCTTCAGGCGGTTGATCTAGCCTTCCACTTGGCCGTTGCTCCAGGGGAGTTCAACGGCGTTGCGGACGGCGCCGAATTCCCGGTGCAAAACGCGCGCGAACCTGATGATCGGAGCGAGGTCTGAGTTGACGGCAACGTCGATCCAGATGTCGAGCTTGTTTCACCGCGTCGGAGAATGCCGCGAAATCGCATGGCAAGGCTGCGCATCAGGCCAAACTCAAGTGATCCCTGCTTAAGGACGTCTACCTTGCTCGCTTGCTTGATCGTCAGCATCCTTCGCGGCTTCATGCAAGGGCAGCTGCAACCACCGGCGAGATCACATGACCGGTTTCCGGATCGCGTATCGAGACTGCATTGCGGCCCGGTTGATCGGGTGTAATGGGAGCCGGCAAAGCGATGTCCTTAACTGATCTCTCTGCGCTGCGCCAGCTTGCGAGAAGTTGCTCGAGGTTCGAGAAACTACCGGTGTAACCGCGCTGTTTGATATCGTGAGACAATGCCGCCCGCAGCGATTGCCATTTTCTCAGCACTCAGCGAGAAACGCCTCGGAGCATAAAGTTGATGTTGACTTCAACGCCGACCTTCGCCGGTCGGGTGGCGTCTCGAAGGTCAGCCATTTTGCAATGCTGCGCCGGCCGTAGCCGGTGCGCTGTGCCATCTCTGAACAGGACAGACCCTTCTTGCGCAGGGCGCGCGCGGTCTCGAACACTATCTGCCGTGATGTCGATGAGCGTGACGCACCCGGCGCCGATACGTTGCATCAACCTGTGGATCCTCCTGAATTAGATCGACTTGTACGCTCCGGATTATCTTATCCCGCAGCACGCGGAATCCCGCTAAATTGCCGTAGGATCGTGTCGTCGCTGAAAGGCATGCCGAGCCTTCGCATCAAGCGCTCGCCAGGACGGCCGCCTGCACTATGAGCCAGCAGCCGACAATATCCTAGACCCTCCTCGTCCGGCGCGCATAAGGGGAGCAATCGTCGGCAGCCGGTCGGTGAACGTTTGTCGTTGACAGTTCTGATTTGCGCACCGCCATCGGCTCAACCCAAGCTTTACCGTTACGGTCCTGCCTTGGACCGGCAGATCTTGAAGGCTTCGGTTGCACCAGCCATGCCGATTTCGAGTCCGCCAGCCGCAATCAGGGCATATACCGAACTCTGGTCCGGCAGCGGAGACAATCCAACCGTCATCAGCAGTAAGCGCGACACCCAGGACTTTTGCTCCTGGGCCGGGCGACCATTTCGATTTCGTTTGCATGCCCGCCCATAGCGGCGCGATGGTAGCAGTGAGTGAACCACACAAAGCGAGGAAGACCCCGATTAAATGCCAAGCGACATCGTGTTTCTACAGTCGTTGCGCTTTTAGTAAGAATGGGAGATCAAGCCGACATGAGGTTTCTCGTCCACGCGATTTGCGCGGATTTTTTGGAGTCAGAACATGCATGCACTTGTTTTTGATCGATTTGGCGAGCCGGAAGTCCTTGAATGGCGGGTGGTGCCTGATCCCGTCCCCGCATCCGGCTCGGCGTTGGTCCAGATTTCCGTCGCAGGCTTGAACTACGCCGACGTCTACAGACGCCGCGGCGATTACCACATGGACGCGACACCGCCATGGATATTGGGCTACGAAGGCGCCGGCGTGATCGTGGCTCTCGGTGGGAGTAATATGTCTGGCTTCAAAGTCGGGGACCGCGTCGGATTCGCGGACAGCCCGCGCGCTAATGCCGAATTGGCGGTCGTTGCCACGTCAAAGTTGATCGCGCTTCCAGACGAAATCTCTTTCGAGACCGCTGCCGCTGTGCTCCTGCAAGGCTTGACGGCACAGTACCTGACATCTGACAGCTACACGATACGAAGAGGCGACGTCGCACTGGTGCACGCAGCCGCAGGTGGCGTCGGGCTCCTGCTCACGCAGATGCTTGCGGCTAGGGGCGCCGAGGTTGTCGCTTTGGCCTCGACCGTGGAAAAGCGGGAAGCCGCAATTCGCGTGGGGGCCAGGCTGGGGCTCTCGTACGAAGAGGATTGGAACTCGCCACTCGAGTCCAGCTTCGGGAGACTGGCCGACGTGGTTTTCGAATCCGTCGGGTCAACGCTCGAGCGGAGCATGGGTGCTCTTCGTACCGGTGGAACCGTCGTCTTTTATGGCTTCGCGGGCGGAAACCCTCGTTCCATAAATCCGCGACAGCTTATGGACAGGTCGCTGACGATCACAGGCGGGGATCTATGGAATGTGCTGACTGGACCGAAGGAGCGACGTCGCAGAGCTGACGAGCTGTTCCAAGCGATACTTTCAGGAGCGCTGAAGGTCGAAATCGCGGAGAGGGTCCCAATGAGCGAAGGCGCGCGCGCTCATCGGTTGATCGAGAGCAGGGGCACGATTGGCAAGATCTTGCTCACAGTCTGATCTCGTGCAGCGTCGTTGTTGCGCGCTGTAGCGTGGTTGATGCTGCTTACGAGCACCTATCGAGCCTCGTCGGGCCGGCTCGGGTTTGGGCAGCGCTTTTATCATTTTCTGACAAACGGGCCGAGGTGCGTGTGCTGAAATGCGTCCGTGTACTTGAGCCCGTATCCGACAGCCCGGTCGAAGCCTATGTGAGCAATCCAAATTATGCCCATCGCGATGCCGAATTCAATATCTGAGAAGAGCGATGCTGCGATAATGAGGCATGGCGTAACGTAGCTGTGCCCGATATTATAGATAAGAGCGCCCAAACGAGAATTTAGCAGATAACCGACCATGAAGATGTCGGGCGCGAAGAATAGAGCAGCGAATACAATCCACGAAAAACCCGAGTGCCAGTAGTAAGATGTTGCACATGCCAGCACGGCGAGACCCTCGAGCCTCAGAAATATGTGCGGTATGCCGACGACGACTCCGTCATCAGTTGAATTGTTGATGTGTCTCTGCCAGGCGCCGTTCATGTTTGCCTCCAAGTTGACAAACGCGGTTTAGTGCATCGTTCGCTCGCAGAACATTGACTAATATTGGTCAGCCGCTCATACATTTTTGATGAGCAGTCGTCCGTCGTGGGATCGCCTTGAAGTCCTGTCGGCCGTGTTGGAGACGGGGAGCTTCTCCGGAGCGGCAAGGAGGCTGAGGCTTGCGCAGCCGACGGTGCGACGCCAGATCGAAATCCTTGAAGTTGAGCTGGGCGCAAAGCTTTTCACGAGGACAACAGCAGGGATGCAGCCGACCGACGCGGCACTGAACGCCAAACGCTACGCTGAGGACATGGCACGGTCTGCCGAGGCGCTGGCAAGATCGGCCTCCGGTGGTGATCGCGAGTTTATCGGAACCGTGCGCATTTCGTGCAGTGAAGTCGTTGGCGTGGAACGGCTCCCGCAGCACCTGGCCGACCTAGCTGCGAGCCACCCACGTTTGCAGTTTGAATGTAAGCGCGAATTTCGGTGCGCCTTTTGAGGCGCAGCGCTCTGAGGCATGAAGTGTCCACCAAAAAATAGGTGGACACCAAATCATGGATGAAGATGCTCCTAAACTGCAGGTGCGGCTTGTTGGTCGCGACGGCCGCCGTCGATATGACCCTGCCTCCCGAGATCAGCTTGTCGCAGCGTGTTTAGAGCCCGGCGTTTCGGTCTCGCGTCTAGCTCTGGAGCACGGCGTCAACGCCAATCTCGTTCGCAAGTGGGTGAGGAGAGCCAGAGAAGATCGTGCTTTGCCTGTGGTCTCGGCGTTCGTTCCGGTTCAGATTGCTGCGGATATGCACTCGTCTTCTGCCAGCGGTCCACTGACGAAGGCGGAGCCGGTCGGCAAACGATCTCATGCATCCAAGGTGAGCGCGGTGCTGCCGAACGGGGTCAGCCTGACGGTGGAATGCAGCGATGTTGATGGACTAGCGGCGATCATAGGAGCGCTGAGTCATGTTCAGACTTGGCGCTGATCTCCAGGTTTACCTGCATCGGGAACCGATCGACTTCCGCGCTGGCATCAACAGCCTTGCGGTTCTGGTGCAAGAGGTGATGGAGCTTGATCCCTTTGCTCCCGCGGTCTTTGCCTTTTGCAATCGCCGTCACGACCGGATGAAGCTTCTGTTTTTTGATCGGTCCGGTTTTGTGATGGTGCTGAAGAAATTGACGGAAGACAGGTTCCGTTGGCCCCGCCGGGAGGTGCCGGTCGTTGTGCTGACGACAGAACAGCTTCACTGGATTCTCGACGGCATCGATATCGATGCGATGATCCGCCATCCCGTGCGGCAATATCAGATCGCCGGCTGAGGATGGCGAATTGAGCTGTTGACGCAAAGGGGCGGTTCAGATTCAAGAATCTGATGACTCGAACCGGC
>NZ_JANUBV010000036.1:0-40295 GCF_024808055.1 Rhizobium sp. BK176
GCTCCGCACCGCAACCCGCCGCTACCGCCCCAAATACAGCAACCCAAAACCGCCGGAGCGAACTTAAAACTGGATAAAACTTGGGGGCAAGGTCAGCCGGTCAAGTAATTCCTCAAAAGCTTCCGTTTGAACTTGCTCAGCTTCTGTTTTCTGGATCGCCTCCTGTTGGTGCGTCCGCGAGATCGGTATTCCATGAACGCAAGCATTCATCCTCGTGGACTTCCAGCGGACCAAGACTTCCATTGCCACGCGTTGCCTTCGTGGATGGCCAAGGAAACCGCCCTTCGAGCATTTCTTTCGATCGTCGGCTCCATTCCCTGGTGACGCATTTGACGACTTTGCCAGCCACCTCATGGTCGTCGCATCGTGCGGGGTCAGCGAGGATCGCAATCGCGTTCTTCCAGATTTTCACTAATGTCGAAAGGTCGGGCTTTCTGAAGTCGGCTGACGGCCGAAACGAAAGCCTGTTTTGGCGGATTAAAGATTGGGCCTGGGTCGTCAGGTTGATCTGCTTTTCAGTCCTGTAAACGATTTGGGCCTTCATCATCGCATATAGGCACTTGTCGAAGAGTCGCTTAGCTTCCGCTCCCCCTGGCATCTCCTTACCCTGGTAAGCTTCAAGGATCGGGTATCGGATCGGACGCGCGATCCTCCTCAACAACGATCCGGTGTCCATACCCCGAACTCTCAGCGCCGCAGCAACAGCCCTCATAATTGCAAGCCCGCTAGGCACCACCGCCGGCTGAAGCCGAGCGCGTCCAACGGCGGTCAGTCCGAAGATAATTGCCGGATACTTCGTCTCGAATTCGGTGATCAGTCGTCGTTGCTTCAAGCTTTCGCAAAATGACAGAAGTTCGGTTTGAGCGTGATCTTTGAAGGCGCTCTGCTTAACGCAACAGCACGAACGATCTCGTGATTGAGGCGCTGATGTGCAGCCTTAGCGTTGAAAACAGCATCCGCTGCGATTTTTGCGGCGTCTTGATCAGTATCTAACTCTACGTTCATGCCCCACCCGGATCGACTCGAACCAAGCGATGCTAGCGTTCCACCATTTTCATTTCACCCCGTCCTTTTGCCGTATTCCGACAGCCGCCGAGACATCGCGTCTCCTTAACTCGGAACGGCTCAAGCGGCTTCAAGCAATTCCGGGATTTCCTGAGCCATCGCTTTGGCATCTTTGACCGTCAATGGCGGAAGCGCGTGGATCACCGCCGCTGCGGCTTCCTCTGGTCTAATCCTCGTTGATCCGATGTATTTTGCTGCTTCCGCGGCGCGGTCAGAGGAGACGTATTGCGCAATGGTTTCTAACATGCCGTTTTGCCACGCCAAGTCTGTGTCCCGCGTCTCCCATGTTTCGACGTCGACAAGCTGATGGCCGAATGACTGGAAGACTTGGATCACGTAAGTCGAGCAAGTGAGACCCATGGCAGGGTCGGAAAATGGCAAGAACTCGCCACTAGACGTGAACGCGTTCCCCTCCGAATAAAACCCGTAGGGGATAAACCCTCCGGAGTGACGAATTGCCAGTATACGTGCCGCGAAGGTTTGCCCGTTCACCTCATCATCTTCAAACAGGCCGCAAGCCGCCCAGAAATAGTCAGGCGATACTGCGTCGTCGCTCAGCATATGATGCCATCGAAGGTGCGAAAAACGGACAACGGTTCCGTCGCGATTAATTATGCCGACATGGTTTTGTGAAGCAGAGTTTCAATTCGGTTTCGTTCACGAGAAATTACTCTTAGCCGTCTGTAATGATGGCCACATTCTATAGATTTTTCCATCACCAATTCACTGGTTTCACTGCGCCCGCTGAACTGCCCCCATTTTCGACCGGAACTTAGCATTAGCAGCTCAAGCACTGGCTTGAGGAGAGGCTTATGTCTACGCCGCTAATCGCAGCAGACCTTGCGGACGTAAGGTCACTGGAATTCTTGGTGACCAGTCCGTGAGACTTGAGAGCGTTGGCAGGGACTGTAAATACGGTTTAGAATGCTAGCGCTTTCGCGAGACCGCTCTCCGAAAGTGTGGAAACTTGGCCCCCTGCGCGCTATCCCGCCGTGGGGGCCTTTTTTAAACAAACGTTTATTAGCGGAGACAAGCACGGAGGCGGCACGGTGGCGACTTCTGAATGCCCGGCTACGGAGATTCAAGGCCTCTGACCCGGCGCTTATCGTTTTGAGACAGGTAACCGTTCTCCGGCTCTCACCGCCCCTTTCAGTCGATTGCCCGATGGCGCTAATGGACAGACATAGCGGGAAGAATAGACGCACGAAGGAAAATAGGAGAAATTGAAATCGAGTATCAGTGCGCCGTCTGGACGGACAACTCCGAGATCTGCTCCCTTGATGGTGTCGAGGAGATATCGGCCACCGCCATATGTCTCGGTCCCTGAGGTCGCGTCGACAAACGGCAGGAACACGCCACCGCCGTACCCCTCAATCCAGTAAAGAGTTAATTCGCCGCCCAATCTGGCCTCCAGCCCCGATGTACGAGAGAACGCATGCATCGACAGGTCACCATCCACTCCTGTTGCGACGGTTATCCGTTCCGGCGTGACTGCGACAAGCTTTACCGTCAAGCGCAACGATGGATCATAAGAAAATGTCGTCGGCCCTTCGAACGTCTTGCGGTCCGGCAGTTCAATTGGCGACTGAGGATGGTCGCGAAACAGAGTCGAACGGGTGTCGCACCAAAGCCTCCAGGCAGCAACCACGTCCGGGCTAGAACGTACCTCGTAGTAGAGATTTGCGATCCTCTCGCGCCATTCCCACAGGTGTTGTGTCTCGTTCAAATCATATCCTCCCATGCCGGAAATCTCGCCGCTCTCGTCATCGAAACGCTCGCCCAATCATCGCGAAAACTTTGCCCAGGGGCACGTATTCGGTGGCGAAGGTACTTACTAACGCTATTACTGCAACGTTTGCGCAGCCTCAGTAACGCCGTAGAGCTCGGATCATCTTGCATGGCCGTGATGAAGAAAGCAGGCAACAGCATGACCTTTACTGCCGGTCGGCGTCAGTAAAGGATCGGAAGTCGCACAGACCGCCATGGAATGAGGGCAGCGGCCCCGGAAGCGGCATCCGGAAACCTCGGCCGAAGGCGAAGGGGGCTCACCCCGTAGAACAGGCGCAGGCCGGCGTCGCTCTAGCACCGGATCTGGTGCGGGCACAGCGGCAAGAAGTGCTTGGGTGTAAGGGTGCTGTGGATCGCCGAAAACTTCATCCGGTGCCCCCTGCTCCACGATGCGACCGAGATACATTACCGCAACACGGTCAGCTATATGACGAACCACGGCTAGGTCATGACTGATGAAGAGGTAAGTGAGCGAAAAGCGCTCCTTAAGGTCTTCAAAGAGATCAAGGATCTGCGCCTGCACCGAGATGTCGAGCGCCGAGATGGGTTCGTCGGCAACGACGAATTGCGGCCGGCCGATGACTGCGCGCGCAATGGCGATGCGCTGTCTCTGCCCGCCGGAAAAGGCATGCGGGTAACGCGATACGACCTGCGGATCGAGGCCGACGATGTCCAGCATCTCAGCCACGCGCTGGCGCGCCTGCGCCTTCGTGGCAAGGCCATGAACCAGCAGGGGCTCGGCCAGTGTCTCGCCGATGCTCATGCGCGGATTGAGCGACGAAAACGGGTCCTGAAACACCATCTGCATGTTGCGCCGCAGGGGCCGCAACGCGGCCTGGTCGAGCCCGGTCAGGTCGGAACCGGCAAAGCGCACGACACCTTCGCTGACCTGTTCAAGCCGCAGGAGGGCCCGGCCCAGCGTGGACTTGCCGCAACCGGATTCGCCCACAAGTGCCAGCGCCTCGCCCGGCCGGACACTGAGATCGACACCATCGACGGCACGCACGGTGGTGGTGATGACCTGACCGCGCCAGTTGCGGCGGCGCGTTAGGTATTGAACCTTGAGTGTCACGGCCTCCGACACGGGAAGAGCGTTGTTGGTCGGATCAGTCATTGCTGCTCTCCCTCAAGTCTCCAGCAAGCGGCACGGACGCCGTCGCCCAGATCCAACAATGGCGGCGCGACCGTGCATTTGTCGAAGCGGAGTGGACAGCGCGGCGCAAAGGCGCAGCCCTCGATGGGTTTGGTGAGTGTCGGCGGCGTGCCAGAAATCGCCCGCGCCCGATGGCCGCGCGGCTGGTCCAGACGCGCGATGCTGCTAAGAAGCCCGGCGGTATAGGGATGGCGCGGCGCCGCATAGAGCCGGTCGACGGGCGCCTCTTCGACCACGGCGCCTGCATACATGACCATGACCCGGTCGGCGACCCGCGCCATCAGGGCGAGGTCATGGGTGATCCAGACAAGCCCCATGCCGCTCGCTTGCTGGATGTCGCGGATCAGGCGGACGATCTCGGCCTGGACGGTCACGTCGAGCGCGGTTGTCGGCTCGTCGGCAATCAGCAGGTCCGGCCGCCCGGCCAGCGCGATCGCGATCATCACACGCTGGCGCATGCCGCCGGAAAACTGATGCGGAAACTGGCCGGAGCGCCGTCTGGGGTCGGGCACGCCGGTCCGTTCCAGCAGTTTTGCGGCCTCTTCGAGCGCCGCCTTCTTGTCCAGTCCGCGATGGCGGACGAGAACCTCGGCAATCTGCCGGCCGACGGTCATCAGGGGATTGAGCGCGGCGAGCGGGTCCTGGAAGATCAGCCCGACCCGACGCCCGCGCAGATCGCGCATCTGCTGGTCGGACTTGGCAAGCAGATCCTCGCCGTCGAAGGCAAGCCGTGTGGCGGAGACCTGCGCCTGGCGCTTCGGGTTGAGGCCGAGCACCGCAAGCATGGTCGTGCTCTTGCCGGAACCGGATTCACCGACAACGCCCAGCGTCTCGCCCGGGGCCACGTGGAAGGACACACCCCGCGCCGCATGGACCGGTCCGAAACGGACATCCAGGTCCTGCACGTCGAGAAGGAGATGGCTCATTGAATGCTCCTCGGATCCAGGCGATCGCGCAGCCAGTCGCCGAACAAATTGACGCCGAGCACGGTGATCGCGATCGCAAGGCCGGGGAACATGGCGATCCACCAGGCCTTTTGCAGATAGTCGCGCCCGTCGTTGAGCATGGCGCCCCAGGAGGGGATGGTCGGATCGATGCCGACCCCGAGGAAACTCAGCGCCGCCTGGGTCAGGATGGCCTGCGCCGTGGAGAAGCTGGCAACGACGATGATCGGCGCGGTGGAATTGGCAAAGATGTAGCGCCACAGCGTGCGCGGCGTGCCGACTCCGACCGCCCGGGCAGCCAGCACATAGTCCTGCACCTTGACGGTCAGCACCTGCGCACGCACCACGCGGGCGTAATTCACCCAGGTTGCCAGTGCCAGCACGATCACCACCGCATAGAAGCCGCCGCCGAGCGTGCCGAGCAGGAAGATCGCGAGCAGCGTAAACGGGAAGGCCAGTTGCACATCGACGAACCACGAAATGACCGCATCGACCTTTCCGCCGAAATAGCCGGCAAGGATGCCCATCAGGCTGCCGATGACAGCGCCCAGCAACGCGGCTGCCGTCCCGACCGCAAGCGAGATCCGGCTGCCATAGATGAGACGGGACAGGATATCGCGGCCGAGATTGTCCGCACCCAGCAGATGCTTGAGTGACCCGCCCTCGACGAAGAAGGGCGGTGCCATTCGGGCGCGCAGATCGATCTGGCTGGCGGCTAGCGGTGCGATCAGGGGCGCGAAGACGGCTATGGCGACGGCAGTCAGGACGATGGCTGCGCCGATGATGCCCAGCGTATTACGGGACAGAAAGCGTGTGACGGAGGGGCTCATGTGTTTCGCACCCGCGGATCGATCCGGTGATAGAGCCAGTCGACAAAGAGATTGATGGCAACGAAGCAGAAGGCAGAGACGAGTACCGTGCCCTGCAGCAGCGGAAAATCGCGCGAGGAGACCGCACCGATGGCAAGCCGCCCGATGCCCGGCCAGGCGAAGATGGCCTCGATGACCACGGCAGACGAAATGAGGTCGCCCAGTTCAAGCCCGGCCATGGTCACCACGGGCAGCAGGGCGTTACGCAGGGCATGAACCCAGACCACCCGCTTTTCGTAGAGACCCTTGGCACGCGCGGTGCGGATGAAGTCGGCATTCAGCACCTCGATCATGCCGGATCGGACGAGGCGACAGAGCCTCGCCGTCGACTGCATCGACAGCGTCAGCGCCGGCAGCACGAGGGAACTGGCGCTCTCGGAACCTGATACCGGAAAGAACTGCCAGTGGACGGCAAAGATCACGATCAGCATCAGGCCCAGCCAGAAGGCCGGAACCGCAAGGCCGATCATGGTGAAGAGGGTGATCGCTGCATCGATCCAGGTGTTGCGATAAAGGGCTGCGAGAACCCCGAGCGTCACCGAAAGCAGGAGCGCGATGAAGAAGGAGGCGAAAGCGAGCAGGAACGTGTTGGACAGCCGGTCCGCGACGAGACTGACCACACTCTGGTTGTAGACGAAGGACTGGCCGAGATCCCCATGCAGGGCGCGCCACAGAAACAGGCCGTATTGGGCAATGAGCGGCTTGTCCAGGCCAAGATGGGTCGTCACTGCACGACGCACCTCGTCGGTCGCATTGGGCTTGATCAGAAGCGCCACCGGGTCGCCGGTGGAATAGGCCACCATGAAGGTGGCAAAGCTGACGCCGATGAGGACAAGCAGGGCCCTCAGGAGCCTGTGGGATAGATAGTTCAATGCATTGTCTCCAGCGGCGGCTGAGCCCTGCCGCTTCATCAGGGCGATGGGGTCTTTTCACCGGACCCCATCCCCGTGGCATGTGATATCAGGCTTTCAGCTTGGCGCGGTACATCTCGACATAGTCGTCGGGACGGACGGGGAAGTCGAGCCGGTTGCTTACGCCGTAGATCGCCGGGAGGTACCACAGATAAATCCAGGGGCAATCCTCCCACACCATGGTCTCGGCTGCGGTCAGAAGCTTCTGCCGCTCCGCGTCGTCCAGCGTCACGGAAGCCTTCTTCACCAGCGCGTCGAATTCCGGATTGTTATAGGCACTGGAATTGTCCACGGCATCCGATGTCAGGATGACCAGCTCGACGGACGGGTTGATCAGAGACGCCCAGCCGTAGAAATAGATGCCCTTGAACGCCTTGGAGCGGATCATGTCGGAGAACTTGCCCGGCTCGTAAGCCTCGATCTTCGGCTTGAGATCGATCGCCTCCAGATAGGCCGCTATGGTTTCGGAGGCCTCTTTCGCGGCCGGATAGCGGCCATAGGCGATCGGGATCTCGAAATCGGTAAAGCCCGCCTCGGCCAGCAAGGCCTTTGCCTTTTCCGGATTGTAGTCGAAAGGCTTGAGATCCGGATTGTTGTTCGGTGGGTTGACGACCGAAACGATCGGCTTTGTCTGACCGCCCACCAGCGTATCGACCATGGTCTTGACGTCGACGGCATAGTTCAGCGCCTGGCGGACGCGCTTGTCCTTCAGCGGCTCGATGCCGTTGCAGGAAATGCCCATATGCATCTTGCGCAGGCCCGCCACGGAGACGACCTTGGACTTGTCCGAATTGGCATCGGCAGCCGTATCCGGTGTCAGGCCCACGGCGATATCCACGCTGCCGGCCTTCAGTTCGTTGATGCGGGACGAAAGCTCGGGGATATCCCGGAAGATCACGTCCTTGATCGCCGGCTCTCCGTTCCAGTGCTCCGAATTGGCCTTCAGCACGACGCGGTCGCCCTGCTTCCATTCCGTCACGACATAGGGGCCGGAGCCGATCGGCTTGGCACCCACCACATCGGCCGGGGTATCCTTCAGGTAGGCCGGCGCGCCGATGAAGGCTTCTTCCAGCCAGTATAGCATGTTGATCGTCGGTGCGCTGGTGACGAGATCGAGCGTCAGGGGATCGACGATTTCGATGGCCGTCAGACCGGTCTGTGGCCAGAGCTGGCTCTCGCCGTTGAATGGCGCGATGTTCATCCGTTCGAAGTTAAACTTCACGGCCGCGGCATCGAATTTTTCGCCATTGGTGAACGTCACGCCATCGCGCAGCTTGAAGCGCCAGCGGGTCGGCTCGGCCTGTTCCCAGCTCAGCGCCAGACGCGGCTCGTGGGTACCGTCTGCATTGCGGCGCACGAGACTGTCGAAGACGGACCAGATGACGCTTCCGATCGGATGGTTGTTGCGGATGAGATGCGGATCGAGCGTCGAGACATCGTCTTCCGACGCAATCACGACAGGTGCGGTCTGCGCGAAAGCACCACGCGGGAGGCTCATCATCGCGGCGAGCGCCGCGGCGCCCTGCCCAAGCTGTCGTCTGGTGAGAATTGGCCCTGAATTCATCCTACTGTTCCCGTTTTTTATTGAAGACGGCAAAAGCTTGCCCCTTTTCGCTAATTTGGCAATGGAATTTTTTGGAAAGTTTTTGCGATACCATTTGTCGAGCGAAAATTCTTGCGTAAAAAAGCGCCAGCGCCCGTCTTGCCTGCCTGTTAAGCAGTCAGCACCCGCAAACCCTTCGCTTCGAAAGGCAGGATCGTCTCCGGCGCCACATCGCTGTCGGTAACCAGAAGGTCGACTGCCGAGAGGTCGGCGACGCGGGCACTGCCCACATGACCGAACTTGCTGTGGTCGGCCAGGATAACGCAACGGCTGGCTGCTGCAATCATCGCCTTCTCAACCTCTGCTTCCTCCCAGCTGCCGGTGGTGAAGCCCTTGCCGGGATCAATCCCCGTGCAGGAAATATAGGCGGTGTCGGCATTCAGCTGACCGATCACGAGTGTGGAGAAGGGCGCGGTCAGGGACCGCTGGGTGCCGCGCAGCGTGCCGCCCGTCACCACGACGCGGATGCCCGGATGCTCGGCCAGAACGAGCGCCACGTCCAGCGAATTGGTCACGACAGCCACATCATTCAAGGACTTGGAGAGCGCGCGGGCAAAGGCCAGCGCGGTGCTGCCGGCATCGATCATGATCGTTTCGCCGTCGCGCACCAGGGTGGCCGCAAGCTTGGCGATCCGCTGCTTCTCCTCGGTGAAGGCCTGGCTTGCGAGATGCAGCGGCCGCTCGAATCGCGCCGCCCGGACAGCAAGCGCCCCGCCCCGGATGCGCCGGAGAACCTGCTGGCGCTCCAGCTGCTCCAGATCGTTGCGAATGGTCACGACCGAGACCCGCAGACTGTCGGAGAGGGTCGTCACGGATACTTTTCCGTCCAGTTCCAGCGCCTCCAGAATGCGCTGGTGACGCTGCATGGCGTTCAATGCGGTCATGATTCCCCCCCCCGACAGACACTGCCTAAAATTCATGCCAAATTTCTCGCCGGTGCGCTATCGCAAATTTTCGAAATTTTTCCTTGCGCAAAGAACCGACAACCTGCAGCCTCAGAGCCATTCAGGAGTGCGACAATGCCAACACCATCCAAGGACCAGCCCCACATGCTGGTCGACATTCTCCGGCAGGGTGAAGTCCTTGCCCGGCTTCTCGACCGTTACGACGAATTCGCCGCCATCGGCGCCCAGTCGCTGACGCCCGGATCAGGCGGTCATCTCGCCGCCTTTGGCTGCGGCGACGGCTGGTTTGCCGCGCGCGCCGTCGCGGCCATTTCCGCTTCCGCCTTCGACATCCCGATGGACGGCGTCACAAGCCTCGACTATCTGCTATCCGAGAACCGCAAGCCGGGATCGGCTGACCGGGCAATTGCCATTTCCATGTCCGGCACGGTGGATCGCACCATTGCCGCAGCCCATCGCATCAAGGCCGCCGGCGGCCGCTATGTGGCGCTGACAAACGAGGATGGCGCAGCCATGGGCGCCTCGGCCGATGCCGTCGCCTCGCTGAAAATCGACGATATCGCCCCGTTCCTCACCGGGACCACGCGCTACAGCGGCACCATCCTAGGCCTGATGATGCTGATCGAGGGAGCTGCCCGGGCCTCGAACCGCGAGCCGCAGGTGAGCTGCAAGGGGCCGGAAATGGCGGCCTTGCTGGCTGACACGATCCCGCAAAGCCTGGAGATCTGCCAGCAGCAATTGCCGGCCATCTGCGCCGAGGTGCTCGGCCAGGGGCTGGGCGGCGTGCGGGTGCTGGGTGCAGGATCGGATTGGGCGACCGCCGATTACGGCGCGGCCAAACTCGTCAAGGTGGTCCAGGCTCCGGTCTGGTCAAGCGAGATCGAGGAATTCGCCCACAGCCTGTTCTGGTCCAGCCGGAAGGACGAGCTGGTGATCCTGCTTGCCTCGACGCCCGAGATCGCCCGGCTTGCTTCCAACACCGTCGGGGCGCTCGGCCATGCGGGCATGCGCACGCTTGCCATCGAAACCGCCGGCCATGCGGTGGAGGGCGCGACCTACCGGATCAGCCTGCCGGCCACGCCCGCCTGGCTCTCGCCGCTCCTCACCCCCGCGCCGCTGCAGATGCTCTCCTATGCGCTGGCCGTGGAGAGCGGCTTCGACCCCAATGTCAGCCAGGACAAGGCCGATCCGGGCCGCTTCCTTGCCGCGCAGCTGCTCAGCCGGCGCTGCGAGCTCGTCTGAACCTCCGAAAGCCAAAGCAGAGCCATGAACCAGTCCTACGTTACTCCCCTTCTCCACCCCGACTCGCCGCTGGACAGCAAGGCGCGGGCCCTTGTCGAGATGCTCTTCGAGAAGGAGGCGCAGTTGATGGACGCGCTGCCGACCGATGATCCGCTGGACGAAAAGCGCAAGCGCCGCGTCGAGCTAACGCGGACCGAAATTCTCGGCCAGGCAGACGCGATCCGCACCACGATCCGCGAGGCAAGGGTGGCGACGATCGAAACCGCCGCCCATTTCGCCGGGCAGAGGATCACGCGCATCGTCATGACCGGCTGTGGCGATTCACTAGCCGTCATGGTCGGCGTTCGCGACATCTTCGAAATGCTGCTCGGCATTCCCGTCGAGCCGATCCAGGCGCTGGACTATGCCTATTACGCCAGCCGCACCACTGGCCCCGAGACGCTGGTGGTAACCTTGAGCTCCTCCGGCATGACGACGCGCACCGTCGAGGCCATGCTGATTGCGCGGGGTCTGGGTGCCAAAACGCTGGCGCTCAGCAACACGCCCGGCGCCGCCCTGATGACGGAATCCGATCGTGGGCTGCTCATCCGGGCCGAACGCAAGGGATGGCCGACCCAGGCCAGCACGGCGGCCATGGCACTGCTGGCGCAGTTTGCCCTCGACTGGGCCCGTGCGAAAAACCCCGGCGATGCCCGCGTCGAAAGCCTGCAGGCGGCGCTGGACGCGGCGCCGGGACAGATGGCCGACGTGGTGGAAACATGGGAGCCGGCGATCAGGCAGATCGCCGAAAAGGAGGCGGAGCGCGCCATCTATCTCTATGCCGCCGGCGGACCGGCCTTTGCCTCGGCCCTGTTTGGCGCGGCCAAGGCCAAGGAATGCACGCCCGATCAGGGGCTGGCCATTCCGCTTGAAGAATTCCACCACTACAATTCGCAGAAGGATGGCGATCCGCTGTTCCTCATCGCCCCCGACGGTCCCTCGATCTTCCGGGCGCGCGACACTGCCTTCGAGGGCAAGCGCTGGAAGGGCCGGATCTACAGCATCGTCACCGGTGACCAGCCCATCCTCGACGCCTATTCCGACATGGTCCTGCGGCTGCCGGCGGTGCCGGAGTGCCTGGCGGCCCTCGTCTACAGCGTGCCGGTGCAGCTCTTTGCCCATCACGTGGCGATGGAGAAATTCCGTCGCGAGGAACAGGCGCGCGGGTGAACAGGATGACGGATCCGCGCCTTGTCTGCCTCGGCAACCTGACCATCGACGACGTTGTCCTGCCGGACGGAACGGAACGGCCGGGATGCACGGGCGGGGATGCGCTCTATGCGTGCCTTGCCGCCCGGCTGTTCGAGCCGCGAGCGGAGATGGTGGCGCCTGTCGGCAAAGACTGGCCGAGCGCGACCAGCGCGCAGATCCGCTCCGCCGGCCTGTCCGAGGTCGGCCTCACCCCACGGGGCATCCCCTCGCTGCACAACCGCGTCGCCTATGATGCGGAAGGCGGCCGGGTATGGACGCTCTATAACGGCGACGAGGCGTTTCACACGCTGTCGCCGACCATGGCCGACATTCCCCTCCCGTTTCTGGATGCGGAGATGTTTCTCATCCTTGCCATGACGCTCGAAGCGCAGATCGATCTCGTGACCGGTCTCAAGAGCCGGACGGACGGCCTCGTGGTGCTCGACATGCAGGAAGACTATATCCGCGGCAATGAGGAGAGGCTGAAAGCGATGATCAGCCGGTGCGACATCTTCATGCCAAGCGCGGACGAGGCGCAACAACTGCTCGGCCATACGGATTGGGAGGCTGCGGCCCGCGCCTTTGCGAGCCTAGGGCCGTCCATCGTTGTGCTGAAGCTCGGTGCCGAGGGCTCGCTGATCCACGGCCGCGATACGGATCGCATGATCCGGGTCTCGCCGCCCCCCGGCCCTGTCATCGACACGACCGGTGCCGGTGACAGTTTCTGCGGCGGGTTCCTCGCTGAACTCCTGCAGGATCGCGGCGACCTCGAAGGGGCCGCGCGGGCCGGAGCGGTCGCAGCGGCCTTTGCGGTGTCCGATTACGGCGCCGACCCGATGTTTCGCGTGACGCCCGCCGAAGCGGCGGCGCGTCTGCAAGCCTGGCAGGCCGGCCGATGAAGATCTGCATCATCAATCCGAACACCACAGCTGCCTTCACCGAGCGCCTGCTGCAAAGCGCACGCGCCATCGCCGCGGCGGGCACGGAGGTGATTGCGGCGCAACCGCGGACCGGCGCAGCCTCGATCGAAAGCCATGCGGAGGAAGTGCTCGGTGCATTGGGCGTGATGCAGGTGGTGGCGGAAGGCGAGAAGCAAGGCGTCGACGCCTATGTGATTGCCTGTTTCGGCGATACCGGTCTTCACCAGGCGCGTGAACTCGCCCGCGGCCCGATCGTCGGCATGACGGAAGCCTCCCTGCAGGCCGCATCACTGATCACCCATCGCTTCTCCATCGTCACCCTGCCACCGCGCACGCGGGCCCATTCGCTGCGGGTGCTGCAGGAAACCGGCCTCACCCATCGCTGCACGGTGCGGGCGGTCGAGGTGCCCGTGCTGGATCTGGCGGACGAGGTGGCCGCCAGCGCGCCGATCATCGAGGCGGAAGCGCGGCGCGCGATTGCGCAGGACCATGCCGAAGCCATCATCCTCGGCTGCGCCGGCCTCAGCGATTTGGTCGCGCCTCTGTCCCGTTCGCTCGCCGTTCCCGTGATTGACGGGGTGATGGTCGGGCTGAAATTTGCCGAAGGCCTTGTTGCCGCCGGTCTCAGCACCTCCAAGCACGCCACCTATGCCGCGCCCCCGGCTGGTTTCCGCCTTCCGGAATTTGCCGAGCCTGCGCCAGAGAGGTTTGCCTGATGTCCGTGCTGTTCCAGAATGTCCGGGTTTACGACGACAACCTTTCCGACGGTGCCTCGGCGCCAACCTCGGTGCTTGTGATCGGCGACCGGATCGCGGCGATCGGCCCGGATCTTTCGGCCGCCACGCCGCCCGATGCCCATATCATCGAGGGCCGGGGCGATCTGCTCGTGCCGGGACTGATCAACGCGCATTTCCATTCCCCCGTAAACCACATGAAGGGCATGCTGCCCAGCCTGCCGCTCGAAATCTTCATGCTTTACGAGTCGCCCGACCTGGAGGCACTGAGGCCAAGCCCCCGGGAAGCCTATGTGCGGACCATGCTGGCGGCCATGGAAATGCTGAAGACCGGCACCACCTCGGTGCAGGACGACGCCTTCTTCGTGCCTCATCCGGCCCCCGACGTGATCGATGCGGTGATGCAAGCCTATCGCGATGTGGGCATCCGGGCCACGGTCGCACTCGACCAGCCGGAACTGGCGGAGCTGGACAAACTGCCCTTCCTGGCCGAGCTGCTGTCCGACGCCATGCTTGCTGAACTTGCAAATCCTCCGGCCTTCGGTCGGGAAAGGCTGCTCGACAGCTATCGCCACCTGATCGACACCTGGCACGGCGCGGAAGGCGGGAGGCTTTCGGCCGCCGTCTCCTGTTCTGCGCCCCAGCGCATATCGCCGGATTACATGGCCGCACTGGACGACCTCAGCCGCGCTCACGACCTGCCCTATTACGTGCACATGCTGGAGACCAAGCTGCAGCGGGTGCTGGCCACGGAACAGCCGCGCTTTGCCGGCCGCTCGCTCCTGCGCTACACCGCTGATCTCGGCCTGCTCTCGGACCGGATGAACATCATCCATGCGATCTGGATGGACGAGGCTGATTACGACCTCATCGCCGAATCCGGGGCGACGGTGGCGCATAACCCGATCAGCAATCTCCGGCTCGGCAGCGGCGTGATGCCCTTCAGAAAACTGCGCGAGCGCAAGATCAACATCTGCCTTGGTACGGATGAGGCTATTGCCGACGACGCGGTCAACATGTGGGGCGTGGCAAAGCAGGCAGCCCTGATCCACACGATCGGCGATCCCGATTATCGCCGCTGGCCCGATGCGGATGAGATCCTCGATTGCCTGTTCAGGGGCGGCGCCCATGCCATGCGGCGCGGCGACCAGCTCGGCGCTATCGCGGTGGGACGGCTCGCCGATCTAGTGCTCGTCGACTTGGACACGGCGGCCTTCACGCCGTTCAATAATGTCAGGCGGCAGATGGTGTTCTGCGAGAACGGCAGCGGCGTGCGCAAGACGATGGTGGCCGGGCGTATCGTCTATGACGGCTCCAAGCTCACCAAGGTGGACGAGCGCGCGCTGCGAGCCGAGGCGCGCTCCATCTTTGCCGGCCGAAAGGCCGCGCTCGAGGGCGCCCGCACCGAGGTCGCCCGCTGGCGGCCCTATTACGAAGCCATGGTTTCAAAGGCCGCCGCGCGGGATGTCGGCTTCAACCGCTGGCTGGGCTACAGCGGCACCTGATCCGACTTTGCAAGGAGATGACCATGCTTCCCACCCACGGCCGCTACGACTTCAGCCCGATCACCGAGCGCCCCGATTTCCTCTGGCCAGATGGCAACAGACTGGCGCTTTATGTGGCTTTCGGGGTCGAGGAATATCGCTTCGGCGAGGGCATGGTCGAAGACCTCATGCCCGGCGCGAGCAAGCCGGACATGGTCAACACCTCCTGGCGTGACTATGGCAACCGCGTCGGCGGCTTCCGCCTGATCGACCGCTTCGCCTCGCGCGGCATCCGGCCGGCGATGCTGCTCAATACGGAAGTCTATGACCATGCGCCGGCCCTGATGGACGCGGCCCATGAGGCCGGCATCGAAATGGTCGGTCACGGGCTTACCAATTCCGACACGCTGGCCGGCATGACGCCAGAGGCGGAGCTGGCCTATATGAAGGCCGTACAGACCAGGATTACCGAGAAACAGGGGTTTCGGGCGCGTGGCTGGTCCAGTCCCTGGCTCGCGCATACCGAAAACACCATCGACCTCCTGCCGGAGGCTGGCTTCAGCTATCTCCTTGACCTCCGGATGGATGATCAGCCCATCTATCTCAAGGGCAAGAGCCAGGGCAAGCCGCTGCTCGCCCTTCCCTATGCGCTGGAGCTGAACGACAGCACGACCCTGATCGGCCGCCAGACCACCGCCCGCGATTTCACTCAGATGATCGTCGACGAGTTCGACGAAATGCTGCTGGCATCCCGGAGCCAGCCTCTGGTGATGAGCATCGTCGTCCACAGCTTCATCTCCGGCCAACCCTTCCGGCTGGCGGCGTTGACGGCCGCACTCGATCATATCGTGGCCCGAAAGGATCAGGTTTGGCTCGCCCAGCCGGGCGAAATCGAGGCCTATGTAAGAGCGAATCGGCAGCGCGCCGTATGATTTACTTGAGGCAAAATTGAACACCTCCTTGTTTGCCTTTGGTCCGCCATTATGGTCGGCAACCTAGGTGTTGCCCCCCAACTGAAACGAGCCGTCGATCTGCTCACCGACGACAGTGAAGCCACCACGCGCGTCCATACTCCAGGCATTAAAAGGTCCGTGAGTAGCGTCTCGAAATGACGGCCGCGAGCGTGGGGCTCATCCGACATTTCCTGGAGCGCCAGAAAGCGTGCTTCAAGCCCCGCAATACGGTTTCGTCGGCGCGAAAAGTTCGAGGCGTAGCCTGTGACTTCGTTTCGAACTCGCCCGGGGCCGGCCCATAGTTCGCAAGAGCAGCTCCGCCCAAACGCTCTATTATCGCGGTCAGACGGCGATGAGCATTGACGACTTTTTCAGTCTGGGCTCGCCCGAGCCGATCCGTTTCACGATATTCCCACAAGGCTGTAAGAGCTTTGACGATCGCTCGTGGCTGCCCGATCGTAAGAAAAGCGCGGAAAAGCTTTCCCTTGCTTCCGCCATAGATCGCGCAGGCATCGTCATAGATGTCGATGCCGACCTCCCGGCGGAAGAAATCAGCGAATGTGCTGTTCGTGAAGTCGAGGACGTAGCCCGAGCTCATGCCAAACAATTCATCGATCAGCTTCATTTCGACCGGTCGTAGTTGTTCCATCTATCCACCAATACCCAACTCGCCGAGCAGCGTAGAGATCACGTCATTCACAGCGCGCTGGCGAAGCGCCCGCAGCTCAGCGATCTCAGGGTCTCCGTCATCTCCGATGATCTCAAACCGCGCGGCCGCAACCGGGCCCTCGCGGAGATAGCCTTCATCGGCGACGGCGAAATCGCGCACGAAATTGGAAAGGCCGCCGAAATTGAGCAGGCTCGACATGAGCTGCAGGGCGATGGCCGAAAGCACGACGCAGATGACGCGCCCATAGCCGCCCTCCGGCTTCACGCCGGCCATCACCGCAATCAGGATGGCGATCAGCAGATAGGAGCTGCCGTAGTCGAACTTCACGTTGACGTTGCGCGCAGCGATGATGACGCCGGCAATTCCCGAGAGCGTGCCGGAGATCGCATAGGTGGCGACGATCACACCGGTCTTCGGAAAGCCCGCGTAGCCCCGGGCCTGACAGTCAACTCAGCTTCGCCCGCCATAGGCGCTCTGGGGTGTCAGTCTCATAGGCAAGCTTGTCGAAGCTCGCGACTTCCAAGATTAGTCCCCAGGGAGTGCGGAAGTAGATCCAGTTGAAACCTGCCAACGGCCCCGCCTCTACAAGATTTGGCCCGTCCAGCAGATCGATGCCTAGCTCCTTCAATCTCTCGGCGGAAGCGTTCACGTCTTCGACTTCAAAGCACAGATGTACGCAGCCTACTTCCGACGACCTCTTGGGAGGCGATGCGGACTCGCCCTCGTATTCGAACAGTTCGACGCTGGTCCCATTGCCGCAGCGGAGGAAGACCAAGTCACGGATCTTGGAGTATTTGGCAGCCCCAAGCTTATTTTCCATGAAGTCTTGATCAACGCCGAACGGTCCTGTTCGAAATACTTCGATCGCCCCGAAAACGGCTTGGAAGAACTGTATTCCCTCCTCAATATCCGGCACTGTGATGCCTATGTGATGCATGCCGTAAACGTTCGTGGTCAATGCCATTCCTCCGAGTCTCGAAGAGCGCAAACAGCTTCTGCTGCTATGGTGTGGGCGACGGCGAGGAAGTCGTCGCGAGGAAGCCGCCTGAAGTCAGGTCGTGCGTCTCCGCGCAGCGGAGTAGATAAGCGCGGCGGCGACGATCAGAGCCCCTTGGAAAAGATACTGGTAGGTCTGCGTCAGGCTCAGGAAGGTCACGGCGCTCAGCACTTCGGTCAGCAGCACCGCGCCCATGACCGTTCCGACGAAGGTGCCTCGTCCACCAGCCAAGCTGGTTCCTCCAAGCACCACGGCCGTAATGCTCGAGAGCGTGTAGGCGACGCCTTGGCGTGGGTCGCCCACCCCGATCTGTGTCATCAGCATGACCGCTCCCAGGCAAGTCAGCATCGAGCAGGCGATGTAGCCCGCCACATAGGTCAGATCGACGCGAATACCCACACGGCGCGCCGATTCCTCGTTCGAACCTACTGCACGCAGACGTCGTCCGGCTCTCGACCGTCTCAAGGCAACCTCTCCACCAAGAGTAACCGCTACCAGCACTAGGAAAGCCACAGGGAACGGCCCAACCTGCCAGTTGATCCAATCTGTGACCGTGGAGCTGATGTAGCCGTCGGGATTCTCGCGGAGCAGGAAGCTTAGACCTTGGATCGCGATATACATGGCAAGGGTGGCGGCGATCGGCGTGAAATTGGCGAACCTGATCAGAACCCCGTTTACGGCTCCGGTTAGGAAAGCTCCCACAGCCATCAGCGCAAATCCCAAAGCCATCGTGATTATGGAGACTTCCTCGGTCACAAAAAACGACGCGACCACGACAAGAAAGCCAGCCAGCGGTCCCACAGACAGATCAATACCCCCCATCAGTAGCGCGATGGTCTGCCCGAGAGCAATGAAACCCAGTGCGGTTGCCAGGAGAAGAATGTTGGAGATATTGTAGGCCGACAGGAAGTTGTCGTTTTGACCATTTACGAACAGTCCAAGCAGGATTGTAACGAGAACCAAGGGCACCATCGGTGCCATGTCGGATTCCAGGAAATGCTTTAGCCGCGTAAGGGATTTCGGCACTTTCGTGCCTTCCGTACCGACGTCGTGCCCCTCAGCCCTTACTGCTGCGGCAACGATCCGTTCTTCGGTAATCGCCTCGCCAACCAAAGTATCAACGACCTGACCGCGCGACATTACTATTACCTTGTCGCACAGACCCTCGAGTTCCACTGCATCAGATGAATTCACGATAACCGGCGTGCCTGCCTCCGACACGCTTCTGAGGATTCGATAAATTTCGAAACGCGCTCCGACGTCTACGCCCTGGGTCGGCTCGTCGGCGACAACAATACCCGGTTCAGACAGCAACGCTCGCGCCATGACGACCTTCTGCTGGTTCCCGCCAGACAGCGATTGGATAGACGCTTCGAGCCCAGGCGTCTTGACGGCAAGATCACCGAAGATTGATCTGACTTTTCGATGCTCCGCGCTGCTGCTCAAGATTCCAGCTGTGGCGAACTTCTCGAGAGCTGAGAAGGTCGCATTCTCCCGAACTGTCAGCCCGCTTGCCACGCCCTCCAGATGGCGGTCGGACGGCATGAAAGCAGCCTCGTCCAACAGCTCTTTCTGGGCAAGCTGCCGCCCGTGCAGACTGATCGTTCCTCGCGTGGGCTGCAGGCCCGCGAGCGCGCGCATCAACTCCGACTGACCATTGCCGGAGACACCAGCGACGCCAAGTATCTGCCCGCGCGATACACCGAAACTCACATTGTTGAACCCCTCTCCGCTCAAACCTTCGACATTGAACACTGACGAGCGATCGGCACCCTGTGATCTTGGAGGAAATGCGGCTTCAAGCGTGCGTCCGACGATCATGTTGACGAGTTCGCCATCTGCAATCTCGCTGACCTTCGCAGCTCCGCGAACACGTCCGTCCCGCATCACGGTAACTCGGTCTGCGATCTGACGGATCTCGGCCAGGCGATGAGTTATATAAATGACCGACGTGCCATTCTGGGCTGCTGTCCGAATGAGACCGAAGAGCATCTCTGTAGCCTCCTGATCAAGGGAAGCGGTCGGCTCGTCCAGGATCAGGAGTTTCGGGTTGACGGAAATCGCTTTCCCGATTTCGAGCAAGTGTTTCTGCGCTACGGTCAGGTGATCGGCGCGCATGTTGAGTGGCAATTTCAGCGCCACAGATTGCAAAGTCTGTCCGGCCAGGTCGCGAGTGGATCGATGCCGCAGGATTGAAGCGGGCAGAGCCACGCTCAAGTTTTCCAAAATTGAAAGATCGTTGAGAATGGCGGGATGCTGAAAACAAATGGCGATGCCAAGGGAAGCTGCAGCATCAGGTGTCATCTGGGGTACGCGTTGCCCCTCGAAGATTATCTCCCCTTCGCTTGGTTGAAGGGTTCCAGCGATAATATTCATCAAGGTCGATTTTCCTGCGCCGTTCTCACCGAGAATGGCGTGGACCTCTCCCGGCCTGAAATCGACGTTGACATCCCGCAGCGCGGGAATCCCGGCAAAAAATTTCGAGATCCCAGTCAGTCGGATGGTCTCTTCGAAAGATGCCTGAGGGAGTGTTTCATATGCGTTCATTTCTACTGCTGCCATGGTCAAACGATCCAATTCTGAAGGATGGACCTGCCTGAAGCTGCTGCCGCGAGCAGGTCCAAGAGTCGATTGGCTACTTGCCAACAGCCTTGGCCTGCTGCTCCGCGGGAAGCTCCGAAGACAGGTAGATGGCGCCAGGCAGGTCCTTCTTGCACTGGACAGGGTTCGGTTTACCGGAGACCGAGTCTTCGAACTCTGGTGCCTTGAACGTCTCGTCCTTCGGCGGCGTGCCGTCGGTTGCCAGAGCCACGGCCCACTGAACCGCCAACCTGACGTTGTCATTGCCCGTTGCGACCGTGAACAGCTTGAAATCCGGGTTGCTGTCCTTGTTCTCCTGCCAGAAGCAACCGAGTGAATTTCCATCAGAAGTAGCGAGAGCCGGAACTGATTTTCCCTGCTTTGCGAACAAGGGCAACGCACCGACCAGGGACGGCCCGAAGTCCGAGATGATCACGTCGATCTTCTTGTTTTTGGCAATCTCTGCCGTGAGAACCTTCTGCGTAAGTGCCGGATCCCAATTCGTGACTGCGAAGGGCTCCTGGTTGACGAAGACATATTCCTTGCCAAGAACCTTCTTGAGACCCTTCAGCTCGTCCAAGCCTTGGCTGTTTCCAGCCGGTCCGCTGAGAAATAGGAGGTTGCCGCCGTTGGGCAGCACCGACTTGATCCACTTGCCCCAATTCTCACCGTCGTTTTCGAACGACGCACCGACGAATTTGGAGTAGTTCTTCCCATCCTTTCCTCCGACCGCTACGCGGTAAGGAACGACAACTTTCCCGGATTTGAAGACACTGGTGAGGGCCGGCAAGACGGCAGGGCCCGCGTCACCGAATACGACAAGTGCATCCACGCCCTTCGCGGCCATGCTCTTGATGTCGGAGATGGCCTTCATTGTATCGCCCTGGCCATCGGCGTATTCGTACTTGGTAATGCTAGGGCACAGCTCCACGGTCTGCTTGCCGGAAGCGGTTGTCACCTGGCGCCAACTGTTGCCGCCATAACCGTCCAGTAGCGCCAATGTCGCCTTCTTCGGACCGCACCAGGATGGCATCTCCGCCATCGCCGATCCGGCCATCGCTAAACCACTGAGTGCGGTCGTCAATGTCAGTCCCAGTGATGTTGCAAGGGTCTTATATTTCATTTCGCGTCCTCCACTTTTGTTGTTGAAGTCGTTCCACCTTGGCTTATCGACCAGCGGATCGAGTAAACCGCGATACCGAAACCCAGAGCGAGCGCCTGGATGATTGTTTGAGCTGAGAACGGTACCCCGACCGTCAGTGCGAATTGGCTCAGATGGTTCAAGAAAAATGCAGCAATGACAGTTGAGATCGGGAAGCCTCGTCCGCCCAGGAGCGAGGTCCCCCCGAGTACCACCACAGCGACTGACGGCAGCAGCAAGCTGTCTCCCTGGAAAGCGGTGGGCTCGCGCGTGATCCCCGCAATGAGAGTCCCTGCCATGCAGTAGAGGAGCTGCGCGTAAACGTATGCCATCATCTGGTGAAGTCGTACGTTGAGACCTGCTGCTCTGCCGGCCAATGGATTGGCCCCGATGGCCTCGAACCTGCGGCCAGCTACGGTCTTCTTCAGCACGAATGTGACGAGGATCATCGCACCTAGGGCAAAGAACACCGAGTTCGGTAGACCGAGCGTCTCGCCGCCTGCGATTTCGGCCAGAAGCTCGGTGGTGATAGATGGAACTCCACCCGACACCGCGAAGACCGCACTGTAAAGGAGCGCATTGGTACCAATGGTCGCAATGATCGCGTTCAGCCTGAAGAGACTTACGAGCGCCCCGTTGAGGATGCCTGCAGCAACGCATATCCCCGCGGAAAGAAGCACGGCCTGGTAGAGAAGACCATCATCTTGTTGCGGATAGTGCGTGGCGATGACGACAGCCAGTGAAACGGACCCGGCAAGCGAGAGATCGAAGCCCCCCTGCTGCACCACAAGCAACTGCCCCAGGCCCACCATGGCGATGATCGCCGCAAAAGGGAGGCTTCCCGAAAGGGCGCCGATCGAAAGGCTGCTTGGTGCGAATAGAGCGCATAGTACGATAAGCACGAGCGTCGAGAAAACGACCGTCACGAAATTTCGCGTGAAGGGAATCCGCAAAGTGGTCTCCTTGGGACGGCCGATGTGGGCAATGGACGAAGCGTGGGGCATTTCAAGGTTCTCGCTCAGAAAGTCACAGTGCTCCCGGCGGGCCTCGCGGCGGTGAGCCGGGCCCGATCGGTCTGGTTAGCAAAAGAGAGGAGTAATCGAGATGGAACTCCGGGTTGCCTCGTCGCTCAGCGCGACATTGGCCTCCAACTGTCTCGACGAAAGAGCTTGTCCCGATCCCTAAAATTGCGGCTGGCACTGCTGTCCCGAGATTCCCGATACTCGATGAACATACCGCTGCAGATACTTCCGGCTTCCGCCAGCCAGTCAAGAATATGCTTCCAGGTGATAGCAGTTACCGCTTTCATTTTCTCTCCTCCTTAGAAAATCAGCAGTTTAATCCTGTTCCTTCAGCGTGCCGACGCAAGAGCTCCGATCGTGGGACGCCACTCGTAGATAACAACATCGCGATACACGCCGTGGACTACGAACGGGTCGGCCGAGCTGAAGCGACGCATTTCCTCAAGCGAACCTACGTCCGCTACAACCACGCCACCCTCGCCTATGCCTGAATCGTTCATGATCGGGCCGGACTGTAAGATCGAAAGCTGTCCAGAACGCAGATGCCGCTTGTGGTCCTCAAGGTAGATTTTCCGCACCGAGTCCTTGTTCGGATCCGATATCGCGACACGGACTGCGAGCATCCTCTACACCTCCCAATTATCCGCGATTCCTCACAATACCGCGCATATTCGATTTCGTAGTGTTGATGGTAGCTTGAGGGGCCGGGAAGAAAAGAACGGAATTATCCATTTCGGATGTTCCAGTATTGGCCGCCCATCGCCCCGCTATTCCACTACTCCGTCTTAGGTTCATCTCCACGAAAAGCGCGATCGAGCAGACGATGAAGGCCGCTCCGCTCAAGCTCTCTCGGATTCCAGTAAGCGTTGCTCAGCGCCTGCTCCACGGCCGCCTCGATACTACCTTCAGGCATGCCGAGGTCTCTCAACGACATCACCGCCCCCAATTCCTTGGCCATATCGTAGAGGAACTTTGCCGGGTCGGGCGCGGTGAGCGATCGCTTCAGCCGCTCCATCGCGACCGGCGTGGCTGGAGCGTTATAGGCTAGAGCGTGAGGAAGCATCGCGGTATGCAATTGGGCGTGCGGTAGATTGAACATCCCGCCGAGCGTGTGACAAAGCTTGTGGTGCAACGCCATGCCAACCGATCCCAAGCAAACACCGCAGAGCCAAGCGCCATACAGCGCTGAAGAGCGGCCTTCGATATCTTCCCGATTGGCGTGTATCCGAGGCATAGCTCGCACGATGGCTGAAATACCTTCCTCCGCCGCTAACGAGATGATCGGGTTCGCTTCCTTCGCGTAAAGAGCTTCAACAGCGTGGGCGACCGCATTGAACCCACTCGTCACTGAAAGCGGTACGGGTAATGTAAGCGTGAGGTTGACATCATAAACGATAACCTCGGGAAGGATTCGCGGGTCCGACTTGGTGACCTTCCGCCCTCCCTCGGTTTCGCCGAGAATAGGGGTTGCCTCCGAACCAGCATATGTGGTTGGCACCACGATCTGTGGCAGATCTGTGCGCAAAGCTATCGCCTTGCCCAGTCCCGTCGTCGATCCGCCGCCAACGGAAAGCAATGCATCGACATCATGTCGCTCGATGGACCTCATCGCGTCTGCCGTTACGTCGACAGGGGTGTGCATCTGCGCCTTAGAATAGCTGGCTACTACGCGTTGGCCCAAGCTCCCAGCGATTTCTGCTGCCTGATCGGCCTGCTCCGGTGTCGAAAGCACCAAGATACGCCGTACCTTCAGCCTGTCCGCTTCGTCAGGAAGCGCTGCTACAGTGCCTTGGCCAAAAATGACCCGCGCGGGATTTCCGGTGTAGACAAAGTTTTTCAACGTCAGCCCCTATCAGTAGGCTTGGCGAGGACGAAGTCGAAGTCCGAACGCCAATGCGTTTCGCCTGCTTCGAGCTTCGTGAACGGCGCGACCAGAGTTTGCTTCACTCCGAATACCGTGTCCGATTCAAGGTATGGATCACCACCGACGAAGGTATGAGTGACCAGCTTCTGGAATCCATCCGCCCGGACCATGTAATGCATGTGCGCCGGGCGGTATGGATGGCGGCCGAGGCTTGCAAGCATCTGCCCTACCGGACCGTCGTCAGGAATCGGATAAGAAACGGGTCTGATACCGATGAAGCTGTAGCGGCCATCGGCGGCGGTGACGAAAACACCTCGGTTGTTCCATTTCGGCTGGAGTTCAGGCTGCTGAACGTCGTAGTAGCCATCCGCGTTGTCAGACCAGACGTCTATTCTCGCTCCCGACACGGGATTGCCGTCCAAATCGAGTACCCGCCCGATGAACAGGCAGCTTTCCCCCTTGCCGTCGAGACAGATCCGCTCACCCATTTCACGGACAGGGCAGCCCTCTAAGTGGAAAGGCCCAAAAACGGTGTTTTCGGTGGCACCGATCGGACGCCTGTTGTTGATGGCATCGACCAGCATCGACATTCCCAGCGTGTCGGAGAGAAGGATGAATTCCTGTCGCTCTCGTGTGCACATCTGTCCAGTGCGGGTCAGAAAATCTATTCCGTATTCCCACTCCGCCTGCGTAAGGTTGACCTCGCGGGCAAAGGCGTGGAGATGCTTGACAAGGCACGACATGACCTCTCTGAGGCGAGGGCTGACGTCTTCCCCCATTCGGGCATTGACCGCTTCCACGGAATTCGTCTCCGTGAAGAAGCCAGTCGTTGGGTTCGTTTCACTGGTGTTTGCGACCATATCCAATGCTCCCGACATCTAAGGGATGATCCGGTCGGATCGCAGACGATCGAAGGCATCGGTAAACGATCGGGTAGTGTCCTGATATTCAAGAAACCCGAGTTCTCGACTACGGCCCATATCGTTGAACGTCTCGATTTGGCGTCCGAGATCCGCGTCCGTATGCCAAAAGGACGCGACGCGCCTTAGCGCGTTGGATTCAAGGGAGTATTTGGCCACGATCTCATCCCAAATGGGGCCCGCATCAGCCATCTGCACTTCAAGCGGCTTCGGGCTTCCGGGATAGGGCGCAGCCTCGATACCGAAATAGGCGGCGAGACGCGGCCAGAGCCATTTCCACCTGAATACCTCGCCATTCACCACGTTGAAGGCCAGATTTGCGGCAGCGCTGGTGGTCGCCGCCCAGTGCAGGTGCTTAGCCAGAATTCTCACGTCTGTAACGTCGGTTACCGCCTCCCACTGTTCGGGTGAACCCGGAAATACAAATGGTCGACCCGTCTCGCGGCAGATCGACGCGTACACGGCAAGCGTCGCCGCCATATTCATCGCGTTGCCGACCGCATACCCGATGAGTGTGTGTGGCCGATGAATCGACCAGGTAAACCCTTCCCGCTTCGACGCGGCGAAGACTTCGTCCTCTTGGACGTAGTAGAAGTTCTCTCCGGGCAGGCGAACCTGCTCCTCTCTGAAAGGCGTTTCCGGCTTGGTCTTCGCGTATGACTCGAATGGCCCGAGATAATGCTTTGTCCCGGTGGTCAGGGCGACGTGCTCGATACCTCTTCCCGCGAGGGCCTCAAGTACATTGCGTACTATCGCGCCGTTGATCCTGCAGTTCTCCGCTTCAGTCTCCTGACGGGACCATGCCGTGATGAACACATGGCTAGGACTAGCATCCGCTAGCGCGGATCGTACGGACGGCGGATCAATGAGGTCACAGCTTAGGGTCTGCACGCCAGTGACCCGGCTCTGCGACCGCGACAACCCCGATACGGTCCAGCCGCCGCTCGCGAGAAGATTTTCCGCAAGATTGCTTCCAGTGATCCCGGTCGCGCCGACGATGAGTGCTTGTCTTGTCATGTTCTACCCGTTCAACAATGTAATCTTGATGCTCTTCGTGGGATCCTGGCCGAACGAAAATGCTTCCACCGCGTCGGTAAGTGAGAAGTTGTGTGTCTGGATTGGCGACAGGTCGATCCCCGTGCGCTCAAGAAAACGAATAGCGGCGGGCCAGACACCCGGAGAACCGATGCACCCTCTCACCGTGAGGTTCTTCATCTGGATCTGACCAATCAAAACTGGAACCTTCCGTCCAATGTTGATGCCGACCATGGACATTCTCCCCTCTTCACGCGCGTAACCGAACGCGGCAGCGAGAGATGCATCATGGCCGGAGGCCTCGATCACCAAGTCGGCACCCTTCCCTCCGGTTAACTCGCGAATCTTCTCGGCTGCGCCGCCGTCGGACGGATCGATGGCGACGTCCACCCCTAGCCGTTGGGCAACTTCACGACGCGACGCCAATGGATCGACGACGATCACGCGCGCGCCCATCCCAATCGCTGCGGCGGCCGAGACGAGACCGATCGTGCCGCCACCGGAAACAACCACAGTCTCGCTTGCATTCGTCCCTCCAGACCTTAGGACGGCGTAGAAGCCGCAGGTGAAGGGCTCGATTAGCGCGGCCTTCTTGTTGTCGACCGCGTCGGGCAGCTTGTGAAGCCACTCCGGATTGACTGCGAAGTATTCTCGATCCGCACCGCTTATTGAGAAGCCGAAATGATGGAGTCGCTCGGGCGTGCGCACCACGCATTCCCCTACAACTCGGTCACCCTTTCTGAACCCCGTGACGTTCCGACCGACCTCGACGACTTCGCCGCTCCATTCGTGCCCTGGGGTCACCGGATAGGAAATCGGAATAATGTAGCGCCCGGCGAGAAGCTCGTAGTCAGAATGGCAGATACCGACCGCTTTGGTATGAACAAGAACCTCGTTGGGCGAAAGATCCGGCATGCCTACATCGGCGATGACGGGCTTTTCCGGAGCTTCGAAAACCAGAGCTTTCATCTCATCCTCCTCAAATTGGTTCCAACAACCCAGTGTTTGCGGAGCGAACGATCGCTTCGAGAAGAGCGATGTTGTTGATCAAATCCGTACCACTGATGGGATAGTCCGCATCGCCTCTGACGGCCGCGGCAAATGCTTTCAAATTGTCACGGACTGGTTCGGCTGGAGGCAACTCACGGACGGTGATCGGCTTGTTCTTCCATCCTTCGGTAACGACCCAGCCGTCGGGTGCCTCGACATGCGCCTTGTCGCGCACGTCGATCCAGCCCTCCGTGCCGAACACCGCGAAGCGGGAGATGAAGGGCGTTGCGAGCGTGGCGGATATGTAGGCCGTACCTCCTCCGGAGAAGCGAACGTGAGCGCTCATCGTGTCTCCTTGCGGTATTGACGAGGCAAGGTTTTCGCATACGACGCGAACATCTTTGGCAGGACCCATAAGTTTCACCGCAAGGTCGGTAAGGTGGATCCCTGTCGCCGTCATACCTCCGGCCGGAGCCTGCTCGGCCTTGAGACGCCAGTTCGATGGATCGAGAGCGAGAAACTTGTCATGGCTGAAGTTCGCTTCGATTTGCAGCAAACGGCCGAGCTTTCCAGAGCTCGCCGCTTCGAGAATGGAGGCGATCGGTGTTTCGAAACGGCGCTCGTGCCCCATTCCGAGCACCAGCCCTGCCTCCCGGCAAAGTGCCACTGATGCTTCAGCCCCTGCCTTGGTCAAGTCGAGCGGCTTCTCGCAAAACACATGCTTACCAGCGCCGACGGCACGGGCGATCTGCTCGCGATGCAGCGAATGCGGCGTGGCAAGCACAACCGCTTCGACCGCCGGATCCTCGAGAGCGTCCGCCATGTCCGTAGAATACCGCAGCCCCATCTCGGCTGCGAAACCTGCCGCCTCGGGATTGGGATCGACGCCATGAACGAAATGCATTCCAGAGCCGCCTGCGTTGACCAGGGTCGCCATCTTCCGGCCCCACCAGCCAAGACCCACCAGTGCCGCAATGACGGGCTTCTCTTCACGAATGGTCATCGATTATCCACCCGCTTGCTGAATGGATGGATGTTGACGGTTTTCCAAACGCCAGCCTTGGTGAAGGGATCGGCCCTGTTGAATTCGACAATCTCTTCCTTGGAATCTGCTTCAAAAACGAAGAGAGAGCCGATCATAGTTTCATGGTCGTCGGCCAGAAGCGGCCCCGAGATCACCGTTTTGGTTTTGCCAGTCGAGAGATATGCCTTGTGAGCGTCGTAGTTCGCGAGCCGTTTGTCGACGGCTCCCTCATGGTCGAGGCAATGAACAACAAAATGCATTTCGTAAGTCCTTTCAAGTTCATGGCAGCCTCTCGCGAGGCTCTGGGCCGGTCAGGCCTTCATGTCGACTAGGATTTTCAGATGGGTGCCAGCGGGATCGAGAAGCGCTTCGAAGCCCTTCTCGACGACATCCTCAGCGGCGATCTGCGCGGTGACGATCTTCTCGACCGGGAAGACTCCGCCCCCAATCATCTGTGCGATGCGTGGCCAAATCTGCACGGGGTAGCACCACGTGGCCTCCACGGTGATGTCTTTGAGCGCCCACAGCATTGCGTCGATGGACGCGGGCCGAACATGGAGCCCTACCTGGACAACCGTGCCTTGGCGGCGAACGGCCTTGGCGCATAGGTTGAGCGAGGCCTCAGCACCCACACATTCAAGGGCAACATCGAGGCCGACGCCCTCTTCGGTGTGCTCGCGGAAGAGACGCTCGGTATCAGTTTCGCGTGGGTCAAATACGATCGCCTCAGGAACAAGCTTCTTTGCGAGTTCACGGCGATTTGGATTGAGCTCGGAGACGAAGATCTTGGTGGCTCCCGCCGCCTTGGTGGCAAGCAGAACCAGCGCGCCTATCGGCCCAACTCCGGACACAAGGACCGAGCTTCCGGACGTGACCCCACCACGGTCAACGCCATACACCGCCACCGCCGCTGGCTCGATCATCGCTGCCTGCACATCAGAAACGCTGTCTGGAACGGGAAACACGTTGTAGCCGTTGACGATAGCCCGCTCCCCCATCCCGCCCCAGTCCCACGACAGACCAACGCAGGCCATCTTTTCGCTGAGGTGGAAAAGTCCGCGCCGTCCGTAATAGTCGTCGCGCGGAGAAATCAGCGGCTGAATCGAGACGCGCGAGCCGGGCGCAACATGCTTCACGTTCTTGCCGACTTCGAGGACGCGTGCCGAGAACTCGTGGCCCAGGATCTGTGGCAGCGTTGCGCCGGAGTAGACGTGCGGCTTGGCCGGCGTCACAATCGGACCCGCAACGTACTCGTGAATATCAGTGCCGCATATGCCGCAGACCAATGGCTCCACCAGCACCATGTCGTCGCCGAGGGGCCCTTCCGGCGCCTTCACGTCTTCGACACGGATGTCTTTTTTCGAATAGTATCTTACAGCCTTCATTGCTCTGCCTTTCAGCTATTCCGCCCTGGACCTCCGGACGGTTTGATGCGTCAGACGCGTGCGCCGCGTCAGATAAGGACCATGCCACCATCGACCATGATGGTCTGCCCGGTAATGTAGTCAGATGCGTCCGAGGCCAGGAACGTCGTCACGCCCGCGATGTCTCTGGGCAGAGACACTCTTCCCAGCAGGATCGACTGTGAGAACTCGTTGATTGCCTGTTGGGGCTTATCCGTCAAACCGTGGTCCATGAACTCGCGGTCGAGCTGCTCCCAGAGCTCTGTCTTGACAACGCCCGGCCCAAAGCAGTTGACCGTTATTTCGTGCTCAGAGAGGGCGCGCGCCGCCGCTTGGGTAAGCGCCACGACGGCAAATTTGGAGGCGCAGTAGTGAGCGAACAGCGGATAGCCTTGTTTCCCGGCAATCGACGCCGTGTTGACGATCTTGCCGCCGCCACCTTGGGCGATCATCTGCATCGCAGCTTCCTGGATCCCGATCATCACACCGCGGCCATTGATCCGCATGATCCGATCGAAGTCCTCGTCCGTCACCTCGAGAAACGGGCAGGTCTGACTAATGCCAGCATTGTTGAACATGACATCAAGGCGACCGAAACGCTTGACTGTCTCCGCGATCAGGTCCTTAACACTCTGACGATCCGCAACATCGACACCGACAGCGAGCGCCTCATGGTTGCCGGCGGAAATCTTCGCAGCCGTCTGTCTTCCCGCGTCGACGTTTAAGTCCGCAACGACCACCCGGGCACCGTTGTCCGCGAGATCACCAGCTATCCCAGCTCCGATACCTCGCGCGGCACCCGTCACGATGATGACTTTGTTCTCGACCGATCCCGGCACGACTGCTCCTCCCTCAACATATTGTTCCCGTGCAAGACACGCCGATTGCGTGTCGTCGCACAGTTCGATCGCGGCGCACCGGAGGGAGGTTTGACTCATTTCCCACCATCCGACCGAGCGACGGAATCGTCAGTCAACGAAAGCCGCCGCACAAACCAGCGGCCTGCACGCGTTCTCAATTATCTGACGGCTTTGTTCCTCCCACAGGAAACGCCGTGCGATCCTGAGCGAAGGCTAGATGATGGAGCCTCGCCTCGACAAATCTTAAATTATCCGAAACGGATATTTTCAGTGCAGCAATCACTCTCGAGCTGAAGCTACTATTTCTTAGGGAGGAGACGACGGCGCTTGCGCCGCATGGTGGCACGCATCAGCCCATTCATATGCGCTCCTTCTCAATAGCAGCATCGAAGTATCTGGTTGGCAAGCGCCCCCAGGGAAGGAAGGTTTTGCATGAGCGATACAATGAGAGTGGGCTGGGCTGGCATCGGCAAGATGGGCGCCCCAATGAGCAGGCGAGTGCTCGAGAACGGATATGCTCTCTCTGTGTACGAGCCGCTCCCGGAGAACCGTGCCTCGGTCGTAGCTCTCGGCGCTAACGTCGCCCACAGCCTTGAAGATCTGGTCGAGACATCGGATGTCGTGATGTTGACCATACCCAACGACGCTATCCTCCGAAACCTCATCCTTGCCCCCTCTGCACTTGCTGAGTTGCTAAGGCCGGGCCAGATCGTGGTGGAGATGAGTACCGTGTCGCCAGAGCTGTCAGCGGAAGTGGCCGACGCCTTATCGCGCGTTGATGTTGCCTACCTCCGTGCTCCGGTTTCTGGAAGCACGATGACCGCTTCATCAGGAACGCTTTCGGTGATGATCTCCGGCCCGGAGGACGCGTACCGAAAGGTGAAGCCCATTCTTGCCAGTTTCTCCATAAAGCAGTTCTACCTTGGAAATGGAGAGGAGGCACGATACCTGAAACTCGTCCTGAATGCCTTGGTGGGGGCAACCGCGGCCCTACTCGGCGAAGCCCTGACGCTTGGGCTAAAAGGCAACCTGTCCGTAGAGACAATGCTGAATGTTATTTGTGAAAGCGCGGTGGCGTCGCCGCTAATCGCCTACAAGCGGGATCTTCTTGTAAATCGAAACTTCGATCCAGCCTTTTCGGTCTCTCAAATGATGAAGGACTTCGACTTGATCCTGGGAGCAGCGAAGTCTGATCATGTCCCAATGTATCTGGCCTCGATGATCCGACAGCAGTACGAGGCCGCATTCGCAGACGGACTCGCGGAAAAGGACTTTTTCGTTCTTTTTGAGCAATACGAACGTCTTGCTGGCCTGAGCCGCGAAAGGAAAGCCCTTTGAGCGGAGGCACACATGCTGGCTGGTGAAAACGCAATCCGCGCGCTAGTCTGACCGCCACAACGACGGTTGGGAGGCCGACGTGAACGAATACGAGATGCTGCGCGTCATTGACTTCATCGAGAAGACGCGTCGACCGTTCCGGGAGGTTATAGAAGCTGCTGACGAGGACGCGATCTGGCTGATCGTCACCTTCCTCATCAAATCCCATATCCTCAGCCAGCCAGTATCGATTTCCACGCTCGGCCAAGAGTCGGGCCTCCCGTACGCGACTTCGATGAGGTTGATCAATCGTTTCATCGACAGCGGACACATCATAAAGGTCTCCAAGTCCTCCGGCCAGCGTTATGCCCTGCAGCCGAGCGAGCAACTTTTGCGATCATTTGAGAACTATGCTCGAAAAACGAAATCTCTCCTCGCACAGACCTTGGGCCTTCGCGCGGGCGAAGAAGAGGACGAATACTACTTCGGCGGCACACCGCTCGGATCGCAGATCATCCCGCCCATGCGGCTCGTCCAGAGACGCGCGGAGGCACAGATCGAACTCCGATTTCTGCTGAACGACGACAACTACTTTTCCGCCATGCGGAACATGTGGGCCGATTTCCGCAGTAACCTTGCGTCCCGCAAGAATTTCGACCTGCTGCCGCTACCGGAAGTCTATCGGCGGACGAGAGAGAATGCCGCTAAGAAGCTCTCCGACTACGACGTAATCGCCATCAACATGCCGTGGCTTGGCGAATTCGCAGAGAGCGGTATCATTCGTCCAATCGACCAATACGTTCAGCGGACGGGCATCAACCCGTTGGATTTCCACCCCTCCATCTGGTCGTCGGCGACATGGGACGGAAGAGACTATGGCGTTCCTGGATACTGCACCGTCGAATTCCTTGCGGCGCGAAAGGACCTCTTTCTCGAAGCAGAGATCTCGTTTCCAAAGACGTTCGAGGATGTGATCAGAGCTGGGCGCAAATTTCACTCACCTGACGAAGGTATGTATGGGGCAGTCTGGGACGGTGCGCGCGGCATGCCCATCGCCTCTAGTTTCCTCTTCTTCCTGGGTGCATGCGGACAGCCAGCGATTTCGCTGCGCAAGACGCGCTCAGGCTACACCCTAGAAGGCCTCGACCCCGATGAACTAACATGTACCATCCTTTCGGATGCAGGCTTCGCTGCTCTCGAATACATGCGAAGGCTAATGGAGATCTCACCGCCAGCCATATTGGAGATGGCGTGGGACAAGACGCTCGACGTGTTCCTGCAAGGAAGAGCCAGCCTCGGATACTTCTGGACGATGCGAGCCGCTCGGTTCGAGTACGATGTCCAATCCAAGGTAAAGCGGCGAGTTGAGTATCTGCCCCAGCCTTCGGGACCCGGCGGCACCCGTGCTTCCCCCATCGGCGGCTTTCTTTTCTGCATTCCGACGAATCTGCCAGAGGAACGCGTGGAATTGGCCGCCGACGCGATCGCCTGGATGGCTTCACGGGAGGCGATGAAAGCACACGTAAAGAACGGCTTTCCGGTCGCGCCGCGCTTCTCGGTCAGCGCCGATCCGGAAGCAGCTGCCAGCTCGCCGATCGTCCGGTTTGTGGATCAGCTCGCAAAAAAGAGTCTGCTACATACTTGGCAGCGCCCCAAAATTCCCCAGTACACAACTATCGAGAAGGTGCTAGGCATGGAAATCCATGACGCCTTGCTCGGCAACAAGACGCCGCGCGAGGCACTTGAAACGGCGGCGGCGGAAATCGAAATGAGCCTCAGAGTGGGACGGCACTCCGTCCAGGAACTTCGGTCGCGCTAAAAGCCCCCGATGCCGCCGCGGGAGGAGCAGCGCCCCGCGACGGCTGAGGTTACTCGTTCAGAGCCCGTCGGACGAATGCTGATAGCTCTCCATCAACAGGCCTGCGTTATGAGGCCGTGCTTCGATCCGTCCGGCCTCAATGTCCAAGGCCACCTCGACGACGCGCCTGTTGACAGGCGCTTTTCGTCCATCGCGTTCCAGAATATCCGCTACCAGTCCGTTGACTTCCTGGACTTCTGCCCGCCGACCCTTTCGCCAATCCTGCAGCGAGGTCGTCAGCGTATCGGCTTGGGAGAATGTCTTGAGCACCTCCTCGAAAATCTGATCTACGTAACGTTCAGGATGGTTGGTGGTAACTGCAGACATGCCGATGATAGGTATGATCTGCGCTCCATCGGCTAGTGCAGCCTGCATTGCCTCGTACCCCGCGGCGCGCATCACTTCCAACATTCCGGGATGCCGCGCAGCGTCCGCCAGTGGTAGATTGACGATGGCGGAAGGAATGAGCTCCGCTGCATTGACAACGAGCTTCATCCATTTCGCCGAGTGGATATCGTCCATTACCTCGACACGGCCAGAGTTTCGAAGCAGCTTCGCGACTTCCTCAACCCGGTCCCGGTTCTTGGGGTCTAGCGCGCCAAGAGCGAACCACGATGTATCATGATCGTTTTGTCGGTTTGTGATGCCGGGAATGAACATATTGGACGCGATCTCGATGACCGCTCCGACCGTTCGCTCTCGACCCACGACATCGGCGATGTCCTCGTGGGTCATGCCGTTTTGCAGTCCGACGATGAGGCCGTCGGGCGCAAGGCATGACTTTATCAACTGACACGCCCACTTCGTGTCATAGGCTTTGACGACGAGAAAGACTAGGTCGAACGGTTCTCTGATTTCCGCTACTTGGCAAAGATGTAACGCGGGAACCTGCACGTTGATCGTCCGCGAAGGCAGGTTAACCGTGATGCCGTCGCGTCGGATTGCCTCAACATGCTCGGGCCACTGCTCTATGAACGTGACATCAAGCCCGGCGCGAGCAAAGTCAGCCCCGATCGACGCGCCCTGAGCACCAGTCCCGAAGAAGGCAATTCTCGGCCCACGACTGCTATTCCAAACCATCCTGGTTCCTCCCAACATTGTCATGCAACTGCTGCTCGGAAGCTCGGCCTCGAAAGCAGCATGCCGTGAATGGTAAGGTCTATTTGGGGAACTTAAACACCATGATTATCCATAGTGGATGTATCCTGTCTGCCGGGACATTTGAACTGGCACTCAGGCATGGCCGCGGGTCAAAAGGCTGAAGGAGCCCAGCACGGCGGCTCCACCGATGAAGATAATCCTGCAAGAGTGAGGAACCGTGACATGCCAGATTGTGTTATAAGGCTTGGATGTCACATTCCCTCCGACATCCATCCCAACGGCAAGGTCCTGCCTCCACAGCAGCAGGACCTTGCTTTTGACAGCACAAGTGGGGGTGAGTAAGGAGCTTCCCGTCGGTGACTGTCCAAGGTGCTCTTGCTCACTTTATGCAAGAATTGTCATAGGAGACCAGATAGTCCTGGTCTGCAAAGCTCATTCCGGATTCATCGAAACAAAAGCCCTTCGGCGCGACGCGGATGAGATAGCGTTTTCCGCAGGTTGCTGGGACCACGATTGAGTAATTTCTGGGCTCCGTAGTCGGGGCCGGGTCAGTCCAGCTTCGGTGACGCTGTCGACGACGTGGCAGTTTGCGCAGGCTCTGAACAGCCTCGCGCCCCGCTGCAAAAGCTTGTGTGGCTAAAATTGCCAAGCAAGCCAGGGCGATTCCCGTAGTTCTACGAGCTGACCGGGCCCCTGCGTCGGTATTCGCAGTGCGTTTCGGCCCGAAATGATTTTTCATTGCGCCGTTACCTCGGTGTTTGCGTCACGGCAAAACGGGAAGCCTTCTCAGTGATGGTCCAAGATCAATCCGGACGCGCGTACTTGCACCTAACTGCTGAGTGGCCAACGGCCGCAGAAGCACCTCGAGCCAGCGGAGCATCTCAACGCGCCCACCTATCGTTACAAGCAGCCGGCCACGCATCACGTCATGTGTAGGGCGCGGGGTCTGGCTCGTCACGACGAGTTCCACGATGTCGCGATGCTTTGTTGTTCTCCGTGTGAAATATAGGCTGGTAACCGCAACGTCAGCAGCCCGAGTCCTATTATACGAACGACAGGGATCGGCGCGAGCGTTTGCGGGTGCGTCAGGGTCGCCGTGCCGAATCTCATCTCCCAGGATGGTTAGTTGGTATAGTACGCGTCCAGACTTGACGGAGCCCAGGATGTCGGGCCCCTCCTCCCCGGTCCGGCCTTTAGTGGTGCTCTGCGTGCGGAACCTCAAAAAGGTGGCGGATCCTTTCTGCAATTGAGGTCGGCTGTCCTTCGTCGGGATGCCGGTGACTTTCAATGAACTGCCTTTCGTTCTCGATCCTCTTAGCGAGCAGGAGACCGAGTTCTTCAGCGAGAGTCGGCCGATCACGCATCACACTTGCCAAGTCTTCCTTGCCAATCTGGTAAACCACGACGAATGTCAGCGCGCGAACTCGCGCGGGTTCTGCGGCTCCCAAAAGAACGCCACGCTCGCCAAACAAATCTCCCGGCGCCAGCCGCGTTTCGTCCGCCATTATTCCTTCGACTTCGCGTTCGACGGCCACGACGCCGTTGCGGACGATCATCAGCGACGACATCGATGCGTCCTGCTCGACGATGACCGCTCCTTCATTATACGTCAGGCGCTTCATGTTGCCTGCGAGGCTGTCCATTTTGTCGAGGGGCCAACTCCGCTGTCCATGATACCATGGTTTGAAAAACGCCTGAAGGTGAGGAGATCAGCAAGCAACGCCTAGGGTCACATTGTAAGCCCGGATTGTAGGCTCGAAATCATGTCGACAAAGATCTCCTGAACGGCTGGGATCGAAAATCACTGTCATCGCCAGGATGATGAACACGATGCTTCCCACGACAACAGAAATAGAAGTTATGACGGACGGCTCCAGGTCGTCCGAAGCGGGTCTTCTCGACTGATGCTCGAGCTCATAGACGGGAACTCGGCGGGGAATATTCGAGTTTGCGGGTATTGCAAGGCGTGTGGATCTAGGAGCGCCCTTCAACGAGCCCGCGTCTCGCGTAGAGGATAGTTCTGAAATTTTCATCGCGTTTACCGAAGGTAATTTAGCTTCCCCTCACCTAAGCCTCGCATAGGTGGCTCGCAACGCATCCTTAGGTATCAATTTAAGGGAACGACTTTTCAAACTGTGGGCACCGTGTGGTGTGGTCCTCGAATATTAGAGCGCCTCTCGCGCGCGATGCGCTAAACAATGATCGGCGGGCGAAGGGTTCCTTCCTAGCCGCCGATCATTGTTTTAGTCGAAGATGTCGAGATGAGTTCGGGCGCTTTCTCATCGACGGAGGAAATTCGATACGGTCAGATCAAGCAATTGATTGCCCTTGCCGTTCATTACGGCCTTCAAAGCCCAAAGGCTGAATCCCTTAACTTGTAGGGCCTCGATCTTTGGCGGCATCGACAGCTCTTCCGTATTGGTGACGACATCGAGAAGTGCCGGGCCGTCATGTGCAAGAACATCCGCGAGCGCCCCTTCCAAGTCAGCCGGGTCCTCCACTCGGCACGCGTGAACGCCGACGGCATTCGCCATCGCTGCAAAATCGGGATTATTAAGGCTGGTACCCGTCTCCAGGAGGCCGGACGCCTTCATCTCAAGTGCAACGAAGCCCAGTACGGAGTTGTTGAAGATGACGATCTTCACCGGAAGGTTCTGCTGAGCCAGCGTAAGAAAATCGCCCATCAGCATGGCGAAGCCTCCGTCGCCCGAGAGACTGATGACCTGCCTGTCTGGAAAGGCAGCCTGCGCGCCGATTGCTTGCGGCAATGCATTCGCCATCGACCCATGCACCAGGGAACCTATCATTCTGCGCCGCCCATTCATTTTCAGATAGCGTGCGGCCCATACTGTCGGGGTACCAACGTCGAATGTGAATACCGCGTCGTCGGAAGCGAGTTCGCTCACCAACTTGGCTAGATATTGCGGATGAATCGGCTTGCGGCCCGGCGTGCCGGTCGCGAGATCGTCAAGTCCTTCGCGAGCCTCTGTATAATTGGAGAGGCTTGTTGCCAGGTGGACCCCATCGGACTTCGGTTCGAGCTTTGGAAGTAGCGCTGACAGCGTCGCCTTTACATCGCCGACCAGGCCCATCTTCAACGGTGCCCGTCTCCCCAGATTTTCAGCCCGGAGATCAATTTGGATAATTTTGGCGCCACTCGGATAGAACTGCCGATATGGAAAATCCGTCCCGAGCATCAGCAATGTATCGCAGGCGAGCATCGCACCGTATCCGGAAGAAAAGCCGATGAGGCCCGTCATGCCGACGTCGTACGGATTGTCCCACTCGACATGCTCCTTGCCGCCGAGCGCGTGTACGACCGGAGCCTTTATGCGTTCGGCCAGCGCCACCACCTCATCGTGTGCGCCCTCGCATCCTCGCCCGCATAGGAGCGTGGTGCGCTGGCTCTCGGCCAGCACGCTTGCCAGGTTATCCAGATCGGCGTCCTGCGGAAGTATAACCGGCTCAGGAATCCGGATTCCCGCCGGATTGGAGATTGGAGCGGCGTATTCGGCAAGCGCGATGTCTCCCGGAATGACCACCACGGCGACGCCGCGTTTGGAAATCGCAGTCCGAACCGCGGTCTCGATTACGCCGGGAAGCTGGGCGGGATTGGAAACGAGTTCGCAGTAGTGGCTGCACTCCCTGAAAAGTTGATCGGGATGTGTCTCCTGGAAGTACCCCCGTCCGATTTCGACCGAAGGAATCTGAGCAGCGATCGCGAGGACCGGTACTCGGGAACGATGGGCGTCGAAGAGGCCGTTGATCAGATGAAGGTTTCCGGGACCGCAACTTCCCGCGCACACGGCAAGCTCTCCGGTTAGATGAGCCTCCGCTCCCGCGGCAAACGCCGCCGTCTCTTCGTGCCGCACATGGATCCAGTCAATGTCGCCGCGTCGCCGCATGGATTCAGTGATGCCATTCAGGCTATCTCCGACGACGCCGTAGATACGACGGACGCCGACGGAATGAAGCACTTCCGTGATGATGTCTGCTGCCTTTCGTGCCATTGCAGTCTCCTTGTCGTGCTGTGGTATTGACTGGTTTTCAACTGGCGATCGAATCAAACGGGCAAGGCCGGCGGTCAGTCTGTTGGGGACTTAGGAGTTCCGTGGACATCGCCGCCAAATCGCCGATCGTATCCGCATCCGCCCTCTCATCATATGCCCCCAATGCCATTTATTGATCCGAGACATTCATACCAAGTACCCGGCAACACCGTCCCACAGAAGCTTCACAGCAGTCACAGCAAGCAGTGCGTAGCATGCGCGGAAGATCTGGCGTTGATCGAGACGTCCATGAAGTCGCCAGCCCATTCCGACACCACTGGGAACCGCGAGCAAGCATACGGCCATTAGCACCAGGTCAGCACCTTCCGGCCGCACCAGCATCAACCACGGAACGGCTTTGGTGGCATTGCCGACCGTGAAGAAGAGGCTGGTCGTTCCCGCATAGACTTCCTTGGTCAAACCGAGCGGCAGCAGGTACATCGCAAGCGGCGGTCCGCCGGAATGAGCAACCATCGTGGTGATGCCCGACGCCAGCCCGGCTGCAACAGCCTTGGGTGCCGATCGAGGCCGAATGGAAACGCCGCCGCACGAGCGACAGGAGCGGGATCCCGACAATAGCGAATCCTCCTCCGAACGCCCCTTTCAGGAAGCAGATCAAGAAGACCCCTGTGAAAGCGACCAGAACGGTCATCAAGGTCAGATCTGCAGCGATTGGCTGGGTGGTCACGACCTCCTCCCTCGGCTGTAGGTATGCACCCGGCCGAAGGCTGCGGCCTCGGTTTCAGAGCGCGCGAGACCGATGTCCTTCAGAGCATCGTCGTCAAGTTCGCGAAGTCTGAGCATGGCGGCCGAGCCGCCAAGATCAGTGAAGAACATGCGCGCCGCGGCTTGGGCGCCGTCCGGATCGAACATCCAGCCGTAGGCGAATGGGAACGACGCAGTCCGTGTTGTGCTCTGGCACGGTGAACCCTCAGCGCAAGCCGGATTCAAAGGCTCTGTGAGCGAGCGGGCTCCTGGCCCACCCGTGGTACATGACGCACTCAATGCCGAGACAGCGAGGAAAGCGAACGCTGTGATTGGCTTGTGCAAGCGTTTCATGGAACCCTCCAAATAGAGCACCCTACAAAGCCTGACCGCCGAAATTTGCCGAACCGAAAGTCCCGACGTGACGCGCAAACCGTGTACTACTCGACAACACACACAGGCGTTCGATAGATTCTCGAAACTGTTGATGAAATTTTTCGGTCAGCCAGATGGAGCCGTCGGCCGCGGGGTTTCAGCAATTCAACTGAGGTTTTCTCTGAGGTGCGGGCTTCCGGCAAACAGCAGCAAAGCCACCCTGGACTGCCGTTCTCGCTGGCTCTCAAGAGGATCTGTTTTTTGCTCCGCAACCGAAAGCAAATATTTGCCGATCGCGTGCGATGTCGTCGAGGCAATCATCTACGCGGATCGGCTAACTGATCAATTCTAGGCCGTCGACTCATAAACTCTGACACCAGATCCTTGCCGCGACGAGTTTGACCGCTGCGAGATAGTTTTCCGGGCGCTTGTCGTAGCGAGTAGCGATACCTCGAAACTGTTTGATCTTGTTGAAGAAACGCTCGACAAGGTTCCGTTGCCTGTAAACCCAGCGCGAGAACGAGAAGGAGCCCTTGCGAGTTGCCTTCGGCGGGATGTTGGCCCAGGCCTTGCGCTCGGCCGC
>NZ_JANUBV010000037.1:0-37130 GCF_024808055.1 Rhizobium sp. BK176
CGGCCGAAGTCTTCCGAAAGAAACTGCTCGCGCAGATCAGACATGCCGGCTAGCTTGATGAGCCACAAAAGTCGCGGTTCAGCATGAACTCACACCGCAAAGTTAGAATGTCCTGTTTCTGCAAAGTAGAAATGTCACTCTCTCCCCGGGTTTGATGACGGCGGAGATTGCGGATGGGACTGATTGCGATGAGCGAGCGTGATCTGCAGCGGATCGAGATTTTGTCGAAGGTGATCGCCGGCCGGATGACCCTGGTGTCAGCGGCGCATGTGCTTGACCTGAGCGAGCGTCAGGTGCATCGGCTGCTGGAGCGGATGCGGACTGGCGGCGCGGCATCGATCAGACACAAGGCGATCGGTCGGCCATCGAACAACCGGATCAGCGACGGTGTTCGCGATTACGCGGTGACGCTGGTTGGCGAACGCTATGCGGATTTTGGGCCGACCTTGGCAGCCGAGAAGCTCGCCGAACGCGATGGCTTGCGTGTGTCGCGCGAGACACTTCGAAGCTGGATGGCGGATGCCGGACTGTGGCTGTCGCGCAAGCAGCGCCGAACGTTTCATCAGCCGCGGCTACGACGCGAAGCCTATGGCGAGCTGGTGCAGATCGACGGGTCAGAGCATCGATGGTTCGAGGATCGCGGACCGCCGTGCTCGCTGCTGGTGTTCGTCGACGATGCGACCGGGAGGTTGATGCAGCTGCGCTTTGTGCGTTCCGAAAGCGCCTTCACCTACTTCGAGGCACTGGCGCTCTATCTCAAACGTCACGGCGCACCGATTGCCTTTTACTCGGACAAGCATTCGGTGTTCCGGGTGGCGAAGAAGGATGCCAAGGGTGGCCAGGGCATGACCCAGTTCGGGCGTGCGCTTTGCGAGCTAAATATTGAGATTCTTTGCGCAAATTCGAGTCAGGCCAAGGGCCGTGTCGAGCGGATGAACCGGACGCTGCAGGACCGCCTGGTCAAGGAGCTGCGGCTTTCTGGCATTGATACCATGGAGGCAGGCAATGCGTTCTTGCCGGACTTCGTGGAGGACTACAATACGCGATTTGCGATCATCCCTGCCCGCCCAGACGACCTGCACCGGCCGATGAATCTGGCGCCTGATCGGTTGACGGAGATCCTCTGCAAGCGTGAGCAGCGCTATGTCGGATCGCAGCTGACGTTCTCGTTCGAGCGCAAGCGGATCATGCTGGAGGAGACAGAGGTGACGCGTGGTTTGGTCGGTCGCTATGTCGAGACCTATGCCTATGCGGACGGTCGGCTGGATGTGCGTTGGAAAGGCTATTGCCTGCCCTACTCGGTGTTCGACAAGGATCAGCGGGTGACGCATGCGGCGATTACCGAGAACAAGCGGCTGGGTGAACTCCTAGCCTATATCAAGGAGCGTCAGGACCAGCAGGAACAGCCGGTCGTGAAGAGCAACAGTGACAAAAATGGCTATAAGCCGAGGGGTCGCAAGCCCGGAAGGCGCACGGATTACATGAACGATCCGGCGGTGATTGCGCGACGTGAGAAGGCTCTGTTGCGGCAGCAAGCTGCCGAGTGACGGGTCGATTGGATCGTCTCAAAGCTAAAGCCGAAGGGGTGTGTCCCACCCGCCCCCTCCCTTCCCTTGCAACCTGGCCCAGCCGGTCCGGTCGGGGGCTTGCCTCAGTGCAAGTGGACATGGTGAGTGTCGCATTTCTAAATGGCTGAAGACCCGCCCAAGGTGACATTTCTACTTTGCAAATCGGCGGACATTTCAACCTGGCCGCCACAATGGATGTAGGGGCTATTTAGTAATGCGACAGTTGGGCCAGTTAGAGATGCGACAGTCTCGCCTCTCGACGTGCTGGTCAATGCCAACGTTGGGAGCAAGGATGACGACCTCCAGTCTGGTCGAGACCATGAGCGGTCGGAGTCGTCATGTCCTTTATGATCACCATGTCGCAGAAAGAATTGCATCGCCTCGAAGTTATTCAGAAGATCCGTGATCAGCGCCTGAGCGTCGTTCAGGTCGCCGAGCTGCTCGGCCTCAGCCGAAGTCAGGTGCACCGGCTGCTGCAGGCCTATGACCGCTCCGGCGCGACCGGCCTAGTTTCGAAGAAGCGATCACGACCGAGCAATCGGCGCCACAGCGAGGAGTTTCGCAATGCGGCGCTGGATCTGATCCGCGAACGCTATCTGGATTTCGGCCCGACGCTGGCCCGCGAGAAGCTGATCGAACTGCATCACATCTCGGTGGCCAAGGAGACGTTACGTCAATGGATGACCGAGGCCAGCATCTGGATCTCGCGGCGCGAACGCAAGAAGCGGGTTTTTCAGCCGCGTGGCCGGCGGGATTGTCTCGGCGAACTCGTCCAGATCGACGGCTCGCATCACTGGTGGTTCGAGAACCGCGGTCCCAAATGCGCCCTGCTCGTCTACATCGATGACGCCATCGGCAAGCTCTTGCATCTGCGGTTTGCCGGATCGGAGAACACCTTCGACTACTTCCATGCGACGAAGGCCTATTTGCAGCAGTGGGGCAAGCCTCTGGCATTCTACAGCGACAAGCACGGTGTCTTCCGCCCAGTCCATGCTTCGGAGAAAGACCGGACGAGCGGCCTGACGCAGTTCGGCCGAGCCCTTTATGAGCTTAACATCGACATCATCTGCGCCAATACCCCACAGGCCAAGGGACGGCCCGCCCTATCTCCCGAAGACATGAGCCGTGGCGTTTCAGGGTGCTCGGCGCAATCATTCCAGATCTCGATGATGTCGTCGAACGGAAGTGCGCTTCAGCGGCGCTATCGAAGAGATCATGACCCACACATGCCGATCTATGGCGTCTTCGCAGTTGCAGTTAATTCGACTTTTACCTAGCAAGCGACACGTGTCATCAATATCATCCACGACAAACATAGAGCGCAGGTAGCCGAAGCCATTCACTGGGGCGTTGCGGTGATCTTCGACGACCGATGGGTTTAAGAAGCGGGAAAGCTCCAGCCGGCTATGACCATCCGGCGTGCGCATCATAGCGATCTCGATACGCTGATCGCCCAATCCGGTGATACGTCCAGCCCACTCTCCTTCGACCGTGGCCCGCCCCTCGAGTTCGAGACCAAGATCGTGAAAGAAATCAATCGTCGCTTCGAGATTCTCTACGACGATTCCTATATTGTCCATCCGCTTGAGTGCCATGTTTATACTCTCCAGTGCGCCGTTTGAATTTACGATCTGTCGCCTTGTCGTAGAAGGGCGCGCGTCTCCAAGGCGCCGCAGCACTGGACACTCGTCCTGACGGTCGCCGATCCCTCCGACCCAAGCGCTTCACGAGCGGTCTGCAAGACCGCGAGCAACCTGACGAAGTTCCGCAAGGCATATAGATCTGATCTGAACAAGAAAATCACCGTAGATAAGGGGCTAGCTTTGTTCGCTGCAGTCCCAAGGGGTCCCTAGGAGGAGGCAATGGAAGGAACACCCGACCAGCCCGATGTAGTAGATGGTGAGTCTACGGAACGCTTGAACGTGCTCTTGGTAGACGACGACAACGCTTTCGCGCATCGACTTGGCAAGGCCCTAGAAGATCGCGGTCTGAATGTCGAAATCTGCACGACGATTGAGAACGCGGGCTCTGTTATCAGGCTCGGCCACCTTGATATACTTATAACTGATCTACGCATCGGCGACGAGAACGGTCTTGAACTCGTGAAGCTTTGTAGGGAAGTTTCGCCCAACATCAAGTCGCTAGTCCTTACTGGCTATGGCCACGTCAGCGCTGTTGTTTCGGCGGTGAAACTCGGTGCGACCGAGTTCTTGAGCAAGCCCGCCGACGCAGACGAGATTTTGGAGATACTCGGACTAAGCCAGCCTGAAGAGCAAAGTGGCGGCCCTTGTCTAACGCCTGCCGAACAGGTTCGATGGGAACATATCAACAGGGTATTGGCTGAAAACGGGTACAACCTTTCCATGACAGCGAGGTTGCTGAGATTGCACCGGCGGACTTTGCAGCGACTGTTGACCCGTGGCCAGCCGCGCTGATGATACAACATAAACACAGTTGATTTTGTTTTGATCCGCGGTTCGAGCACTCCGTAATAAGTCCGTTCCATGCAGAGCCCTAAAGCGATGGAACCGGCTCCACACCCCAGGAGCTGACGCGGATCGGCATCGGATCCGCAAGGGCCGGCCTCCGCCGGCCCTTTATTGGAGGAATTTATCAATGGACTACGAAGACGGCATGACAGTGTTTTACGATCCGGTATCAAAGACGGTAATCCTTGTCTTCCGCGGAGTAACTACGATACTGAAAGGACCCTTCGAGAGTGCACGCAGTGGCGTCTCCGCTGGTGAAGACCTGTGCACTAAACTCGGTTGGCGTTCGAACCGGCCGGATGTGGATGCTGACTTCAGTCAAACGTGAACATATAAAGTGCCGCGCCGAGTGTATCGGCCCGGCAGCCCAATCACATCTTGGGAAGCAGAACTTTATCGATCACGTGGATCACGCCGTTCGACTGCTTGACGTCAGCTATCGTCACCGTCGCCGTTCCTCCTGCCTCGTCAGTGAGCGTGATCTTGCCCATGTTCTCTTTAGCCTTCAAAACACAGCCGCCGACCGTCTTGATGTCATGTTCGCCGCCATCATCCTTGATCATCTTGGCGACGGTGCTGGCCAGCGCATCAGCGGCAACCACGTGGCAAGTCAGAATTTTGGTGAGCTTTTCTTTGTTTTCGGGCTTGAGTAGAGTCTCGACGGTTCCTTTCGGAAGCGCCTCAAAGGCTTCGTTGGTCGGAGCGAACACGGTAAGCGGCCCTTTCCCTTCAAGTGTGGAAACCAGGCCCGCAGCCTTGACGGCAGCGACGAGCGTCGTGTGATCCTTCGAATTCGCGGCGTTTTCGACGATGTTCTTGTCCTCGAACATCGCCGCTCCACCGACCTTAGGGTTGGCGGCATATGCAGCCAAGCAGCCTGTCATCATGCTGGCCAACGCGACTGCCGAAACTACCAGAAATTTCTTCATAATCTTCTCCTCTCAATGCCGGCCTCTTGGCTCGGTAGAGGTTCTACGAATAACCGCCGCTCCGGTTCAAAAACGAAGAAAGATCGTGCAAAGTGATCTGCACAAGAGGCTGTGAGCAGGTCTGCGATTGTTGGATCGATGATACTGACCGTCAAATCCCGAGGATTGGCTGTATCAACCGCAAAAACCTGCTCTTGAAGCGTAGCGGCGCCTCGGTCACGGCAAGACATATACAATCTTTGCCAGCATCAGCCTTAGGCTGATGCATCAAGCTGTCGTCGGCCATCTCGACATCGCCTCGCGCAAATGTCGAAACCTCGTCGCTGAAGCTCCCGTCAAGCACCAGCGTCAATTCCACGCCCCGGTGAGAATGCTCCGGGACCGGCTGACCGGCAGCAATCTTGAGCAGTCGCACTGTCGTTGTCTCGTCGCCGGTCGGTATCATCATTTGGGCAGCGCCGCGCCCGAGCCGGCGCCACCTTAGACCGCCCGCTGCGTCGATATAGGTCCTCAAAGGTTCCGGATATGTCCGATCCGAAGCGAAACGATTTTTGATTGGCACAACCTTGTCGATCTGGCCTGCATCGATTTTTGCTTTTAGACTTTGCCAGCTTTGCGAGACATCGGCATCATCAGCGGATTCACTGTCGATAAAATACCCCCCAACGCTTTCGAAGGTCGACAGCTCCGATCTGCATGCCGGGCACAAGGCAAGATGGGTCGCCACAGCAACGCTCCAGCCTTCAGCCAGGGTCCCGGCCGCATATTGCTGGAGCATGTCGCCGTCCAGATGATGTTTTATCATTTGGCTTCGTCCTGAAGCGCTGTACGAAGTTTCTCGCATGCAAGTCGTATCCTTGATTTCACCGTTCCAATTGGGAGGTTTAGTTTTTCTGCGATCGTCGAATGGGTGAGCCCTTCGAAAAACGACATGCGCAGCACTTCGGCATATCTCCCCTTCAAATTTGTCATTGCGCGGCGTAGCGCTGCAGCGCTTTGCTGACGCTCGATTAGCACGTCAGCGGCCTCAAACTCATCCGGGACGAACGCCGGATCGTTTGGATCGAAATCAGGCTTTATAGCTCTGCGAACAGAGTCTATCATCTGATTTCTGGCGATCGTGAATATCCAGGTCGACGCCTGCGCCCTAGACGGGTCGAAAAGCGCAGCCTTGTGCCAGACGCGCATCATCGTCTCCTGCGCCAACTCCTCTGCCAGTATCCGGTTTCCTCTCGTCATTTTCACCATGTAAGAGCGCACGCGCGGATAAAAGTGCCTATAGAGGAGTTCGAACGCGCCGATATCGCGCGAATCTACCACCGCGGCCATCAACACCCTGATCCGTTCTGCATCTAAGCTAACGGTTTCTTCCTCCAATTTACCGACCTTTCGCGCCCCGCCCGACGACGTCGGCCACACTTTCGCGTCGGCGCATGTGGCTCGAAGTACTCCGGTTCGAAGCGGCATCTGTATATTCATGGCGTAACCTACGCATCAGCGCGCTGCTGGATCAAAAAATGAATTCAGAAATTTGCCTCGAACTATCTGCTTGGGCTTGGATAACCCCGGCGCCGACGTCGCGTGCGAGCATCAAAGGCGCGCCACAGTGCCAAAGATCCGCTGCGTGACCCAAAACCCAACGCCTGATGCTGCCGCCGACAAGACCGTTCCCCAGATAAGGTCGGCGACCGTCAAGCCAGTCGACCAGTTTCTCAGGGTGGACTGGTTGGTCTGGTCATAGGTGGCATAAGCCATGAAACCGACGGCAGCGCCGTAGATGATTGCTGTCGCTATCGATCCTGAGATGTACCCTGTCCTGACAGCGAGGAGGTCAGCCCAGCGGCGTAGACCAGGTAGAAAGCCACTGCCGGCGCCAATCGGAACTGCGGCCCAAGCATCTCGCCCAACGTCGGTCGATAGAGACGGTCGGCCATGGTGCTCAGCCAGACAAAATCGATTGCGACGAAGGCGATCAGCGTTGCGGTGTAGGCGGTCAGGTAAGTTTTCATACGGGGCTCCCAGATGGATTTTTCGAGCTCAGTTTATGCGCGTCCATTCCACGCCCTTGCAGATCAAACCGGCGATGACACAGCCTTTCGTGGTCATCCTATCGCCATCGACTTTGACTGTAAGCTTGTAGATCAGGTCGCGTTGCGGGTCGAAAGCGGTGCCCGGGTAGCTGCCCTCGCTGTCTTCCGTGATGGACATAACCAGTTTGTCACCTACCTTCTCCTTCGGCGTGCCGGGCTTTATCCAAGTGTTGACCGCGCAGATATCAGCGCCGCACGACGCAATACGCACACGCGCATTTCCGCCTGCGCGCGCCCAGTTGCCGTTTATATCGGAGGCTTCAGCAGGGATGCCGCTCCAACAAGAAAAACGGGAATTGCCCAGGCAAACGATTTCGCTCTGTTCCTTCCGTTCGCTGTCGCGAGCCTGATGACCTTTATCGGGCTACGATACGCGGGGCTTTGGCGCCGATAAAGAGACATCAGAAACTGAAGTGCAAATTAACGATCCAGGGAGGTCTCAATGAAAAATCATCTCAGTAGCGTACGGCCGTTCATGCTCGCGCTTGCTGTCATTGCGTCGGCAACGTGCCTCGCACAGGCCGAACCCGATGGCGTGAAGGTCGAACCAGACCATTACCGCGGCACCTGGCTGGAGGCCGCCAGAAGACCCATGTATCTGACCTACGGCTGCGTCGCGGGCTACTCAACCTATAGGCCCGGCCCATCGAACGGCATTAAGAGGCATATCGACGTTGACATCGGCCCAAACGCCATTGGAATTAACAACAAGAGAAGCGGGCTCTGGACGAGCCGGTTTTGAGTGGTTGTTAGGCTATCCATCCAATAACTGGATCCGATACACGAGCGGCGGCGAAGAGCTCGGGAGGGTGAGAATTTCGCTTTATCATCAGCGTGAAACATGCGTGCATGCCAACCTCCCGCAAGGTTTCATGGTGGGAAAAGCTGGCGGGCAAGAGCGCCGCACTTTGTGGCGCCGGCGCAGTCGCAACGATCCAGTCGAACGGCCCCTCCACAAGTTCGCCGGAGTGTATAAGCCAGCGACCAGGCTCTCCGCCGATCTCTGCCACCCGGCAGTCAAGACGGATATCGAGGCCCTTCGCCATCGCTTTCGTCAAGGCGGTCATAGAGGGAACGGCAACATACCTTGTCGTGCTTGGAACCACGTGTCGCGCCGGACCACCTGCGGTCAACGACACCACATCGCCTGTCCAAGGCTTGACCAAACCCACCCCGCAAGCCTGCTCTATTTCCCTGCGAAAATCCTGATCCCGTACTGTGAACTATTGTGCGCCGTGATCGAACGAGACGTCGTCAATCCTGCGTGTCGCCATCCGACCGCCGACGCCTCTGCTTTTTTCGAAGACGATCACGTCTGCAATTTTCTGCAGTGACCTAACAATAGTCAGCCCCGCAATACCCGCCCCTATAACCCCAACTCGCAGCCGTTCCGCCATTCGAGTTACGCCTCCCATTTCTGCTGCTGCCTCGCGTCACCGTATTTGCTGCCGGTTCGCTCCGCAGACGTCAGGCTTCACAGCCTTCGCAATTGCCCTTGCGCGATCAGCCGATCGACGAAGCCGCGCTCGGCGTCGAACGGATGCCCATCCCATCCCTGATGCGAGAAGCCAGCGAGTAAAACCTGATCGCCAGACGCTGCAACCTCGCCGATCACTTAGGCTATAGTGATTAACCCAGAGCTCGGCACAATGTACGCGCCCGGCATGAGCCCTCGCAGCTCCAAATCCAGGAGATCATGATATCGGCGTGGAATCACCGCAAAGCTTTTGCCGGTGTTAGTGGCGAAGCTTGCAAAGCTCTCAGTATAATCGTCACAAAAATCGTTGAGCTCGGGATATTGTATCGCGAAGACCGGCATGAGTTCGGCAAACCTTGAAGTCTCGCGAACACACCAGATCTCCGCAGCACTTTTCTCGGCCGGGCTGTTGCGCCACTCCCCATTTCCAATCATTGCGGCAGCAGGACGGCCAGTATTGCAGACCGCGACGATATCCGTTCGACGGCCGCCCTCGCCGACCGAGCGACAGCCATTGAAGCGAACGACAAGATCACTGCCGTCAATTGCACGCGCTTCACCGCGCGAAAATGAACCGTTGCCAACTATCACGATTGTTCGCGCCATCTCTCTGCTCCACGGTAACTGCATGCTTACGAGGCAATCGCGAAACAGATCAAAAAATTGGAACCTAATGCGCTGGAAATTTGATCCGACCGATGGGTGGCGTCGTACCATCTGGGTTGTCATAACGAAGGACATTTCTAATGGACGCAACCGCCAACGATACCGACTTTCTAGCGGCCGCGGAAATACCAACTCAGGAGGAAGCCGAGGCCGCCGTGCGGACCTTGATCCGCTGGTCTGGCGACGACCCGTCCCGTGAAGGTCTCCTCGATACCCCGGCGCGTGTCGCCAAAGCTTATCGGGAACTTTTCGCCGGCTATGACACAGCGCCGGAAGACGTTTTGGCGAGGATCTTTTCCGATGTCGCCGGTTACGGCGACATGGTGGTCGTCAAGGACATCACATTCCATTCGCATTGCGAGCATCACATGGTGCCGTTTCATGGTGTTGCCCATATCGCGTATTTCCCTGATGGCGGCGTCCTTGGACTTTCAAAAATGGCACGAGTCGTGGACCTTTATGCCCGTCGGCTGCAGACGCAGGAAACAATGACGTCGCAGATTGCAAAAGCCCTCGACGAGAGCCTTCGACCAAAAGGCGTGGCCGTCATGATTGAAGCGGAGCACATGTGCATGGCGATGCGCGGCATTCAAAAGCAGGGTGCCAAAACCATAACTACGACATTCATGGGCCAGTTTGAAGGCTCTGCGCAGGATCAGTCGCGCTTCATGATGCTGGTGTGCGGCTGATTGTCCGAGCTGGAACCATCCGATTTGCAGGGAGTACGTTCAATGGCGGGGAAGCTGGTGACATCGTTAGACCCCGGATACTCGGCCCTCGGGTCCAGTGGCGGCATCGGCCATGCGATCGCCAATTGCTTGGAAGCCGATCCCAATTGTTCAAACACGGTTCAGGTTTTGCGCCGTGATGGTCAGCTTGACATCACTGACGAAGAATCCGTCCATCGCGCAGCCGATCGGTTTCAATCAACGTCGTTCGATTTGATTGTGTGCGCGACGGGAGCTCTCACCATAGATGATGCCGAGCCGGAGAAGTCGATCGGACAGATTTCGCAAAACCGCCATGATGAACCAGTTTGCCGTCAATGCCATTGGACCGGCATTGTTACTGAAGTACTTCGTTCCGTTGCTCGCCAGGAAGAAACGGGTGATCTTCGCATTCCTGTCGGCGCGCGTCGGGTCGATGGCGACAATCAGCTCGGCGGCTGGATTTCTTATCGATCCTCCAAGGCCGCGCTGAACCAGATCGTCCACACTGCCGCGATAGAAGTGTCCAGGGCAAATCCCGCATCGGTGGTCGTTGCAATGCATCCAGGCAGTGTTGCCACATCCCTGTCGGATGGATTTTCCTCCGGTCACGAAAGGTCGGAGCAAGACGACGCCGCGCGATCCGTTCTTCAGGCGCTTGACGCGCTAGAGCCCGCAAATACCGGCGGCTTCTTCGCATATTACTTGAGCTCAATCGTTTGGCATCAGACATCGCAAATGCTTCGCTGGTGACCAGAACCTGATTAGACCTTGCAAGAGGCTTCGTTGAAACGTGCTCGCAACCTGATCTTTGTACTTGGCGATCAGCTATCGCTCTCGCTGTCCAGCTTCGATGATGCTGACCCGAAGCACGACGTCATCGTTATGTGCGAGGTCATGGAGGAGGCCTCATATGTCCATCACCATAAACTGAAAATCGCGCTGATTTTCTCTGCGATGCGCCACTTCGCAGCAGAACTCCAGGATCGAGGCTTCTATGTCCGTTACACAAAGCTCGACGATCCCGACAATTCCGGTTCCTTCACCGGTGAACTCAAACGAGCTGTTGAGACTTTACGACCGCGACGTATTGTCATCACCGAGGGCTCCGAGTGGCGAGTCCTTGAGGAAATGGGAAAATGGCACGAAACCATCGGTGTCTCGGTCGAAATACGAACAGATGGCCGTTACCTCTGTTCGAAAGCCGAATTTCAAGATTGGGCACGGGACCGCCGATCCCTGACGATGGAATATTTCTACCGGGATATGCGGCGCCGGACCCGACTCCTAATGAGCGGAACCGACCCGGAAGGCGGCCGATGGAACTTCGACGCTGAAAACCGCAAGCCGGCGAAGCCCGATCTTCTTCGGCCGCGGCATCCACTCTACCGTCCCGATAAGACGACCACGGAGGTGCTTGGGCTTGTCGAACGGACATTTCCGAAAAATATGGGGTCGACCGCAAATTTTTCATTTGCGGTAACGCGCGCCGACGCCGAAGGGGCGGCGCGGACTTTTATGAAAGAGTTCCTGCCGAATTTCGGTGAGTCACAGGATGCGATGCTGAGTGAGGATCCCTTTCTCAATCACGCGCTCTTATCGTTTTACATCAATATCGGTCTGCTCGATCCTTTGAATCTTTGCCGTCAGGCGGAACGAGCCTACATCGAGGGCGACGCTCCACTCAACGCCGTGGAAGGTTTTATTCGGCAAATCATCGGATGGCGCGAGTTTATCCGTGGTATCTACTGGTTGAAGATGCCGGGATACGAAAAGAGCAACGTCTTCGAGGCGCACAGACCGCTTCCCGAGTTTTTTTGGACCGGCGATACCGACATGGCCTGTGTTTCGGATGTGATCACAAAGACGATCACCCACGCCTACGCCCATCATATCCAGCGCCTGATGGTGGTCGGCAATTTCTCGATGCTCGCGGGGCTCAATCCGTTTGAAGTGCATCAATGGTATCTCTCGGTTTATGCGGACGCCTTCGAATGGGTTGAGTTACCCAACGTCATCGGCATGAGCCAATTCGCCGATGGCGGCTTCATGGCGTCCAAGCCATATGCGGCCAGTGGTGCCTACATTTCCCGGATGTCTGATTACTGCAATGGCTGCCGATACAAGGTCGCCAAAAAGATCGGCGATGATGCCTGTCCTTTCAACTCGCTCTATTGGGACTTCATGGATCGTAATGCGGCGGGATTGTCTAAGAACCATCGCCTCTCACAGGTCTTGTCCACATGGCGGCGAATGGATGAGGACAAAAGGCACACCTACCGCCAGAGCGCTGCAGCTTTTCTAAAAAAGCTGGATAATCGAGAGCGTGTTTAATTTCTCCCGAAAGCGCAAAGGAAGGGCTGGCACCACGTGACGAAGATGGTCAAAAAATCCGATCTGCGGAGAAAAATCTGTTACGCCTGTGGGTTGCCTTTCGCTTGGCGACGAAAGTGGGCAAAGAACTGGGGCGATGTGAAGTTCTGTTCGGATCGCTGCCGGCGTTCGAAACGCGGCCAAAATTTGAGGAGTTTGTCTTCCTGTACCGGGGTAAGCGAGTGTTAGCCGCAAATCACCTGAGGGTTGAACCGCGCCCCGCCCGGCAGCGTAACAGCTCTAGTTCGAAATCTGAGACAAACATGCTAACCTTGAAAGAAACGCCACCTGAGCAAACAGAGTTTCGTAAGCCGCGATCACGCGCTGCAACGGCTGGAGGAATTCCTGCCTGCAGCGGGCTCGCAATACGCTCGATTGCGGAACTTCGATCGGGGCACCGGGCAGCATGTGCATGTTTCGCGGCTGTTGGCAGCACTGCGGCGTCGGGTCGTCTGTGAAGCCGAGGTGATCGCGGCAGTCGTGGCGCGGCACGGGATCGTCCAAGCTGAAAAATTCATCAGTGAGATTTTCTGGCGGACATACTGGAAGGGCTGGCCGGAGCAGCGGCCGGCGGTGTGGACGGGCTACATGAATGAGCTGGACAGAGCGCACGCTCGATCATGATTATGGTATGTGCCAGATGCATGACGCCGCCTGCGAGGGCCTCAGCGGAATTGACTGCTTCGATGCCTGGGTCGTGGAACTGAGAGACATCGGTTATCTTCACAACTGGGCGAGGATGCAATTCGCCTTGATCTGGACGTTTACGCTTGGTCTACCCTGGGAGCTGGGCGCCGCCTTCATGTTCAGCCATCTTGTCGATGTTAACCCGGCGTCCATCACCTTGTCCTGGCGCTGGGTCGCGGGACTGCACACGAAAGGCAAGGCCCATCTTGCCGATGCTGACCGCATCCGCGCTATGACCAACGGCCGGTTATCTCCCGAGGGTATCGCGCGGAAGGCAGTCATTCCAGCTGACGGCATCATCGTGCCACCACCCCCTCCGGTTCGAGATTTTACGCGCTCGGATAAAGCGCAAGCGGCCATGGTGCTGATAACCATCGAGGATCACTCGCTCGAAACACTGCCTGAAATGCATGAAATTGCGATCAAGGCGATTGCGGTTTTAACAGCTGAACATGAACGGGATCGTATGGCGCTGAACGATGCGCTGAGACGGGCAGCAAACACGTGGCCGCAGGCCGCTGTTCTGGGGTCACCGGAAGAGGACGGGTTTCGAACTGCAAAAGCGCTGGGTTGCGGTCAGGTGATTACAGGCTTTTCGCCTATCGGTCCAACAGCTCGAAGGCTCGATATGCTGGGGCAAACGGCTGCCGGCCGCGGAATGCTGTTGGCAGAACACTTGCGAAGCTGGGACCAAAAGGCATGGCCCTTTTGCGCAAAGGGTTCCATGCCCTCAAACAGCGCACTCCACTTTTGATCAGTAGAATGCTATTGCCAAGGTTTGCCATCATTGCGATCAACAAGCTCACGATTACGTACGCCAAGCGCCTAATCGTGGGGTGTTCAGGTGAATATGGGGAGCCGACCACGGGCGGTGGGGCACCGAGTCCAGCGGCGGACGCACGAATGATCCTCATCATTAGACGATTCCCGATAAGAGTTGTGCTTTTCTAACGGCGCTGATCCAACGCTAGGTAAAGGAAAGGCGATCGAGTCGAACACCCTCAATTGTCTACTTGGCAGACACTTGGACTTGCAGGACGCGTCCGGCGCGGCCATCAATTGAGGCCGCAATCACCAGGAAGCGTTTCTCGTCCTCAAGGTCAGGTTCCACGATCTGACGGATGGGCCCAACAGCATTGACGATAGCCGCGCCTGCGGGATTTGTCGTAAAAGATGCTAAGGCCTGCAATGTTCCTCCGCCGTTAGGGTCCGAAGAAAGCGCCAGAATGTAGGGTGTCTTTGGGTCAAGCCCGGTCACGGATGCCTGCAGGACTTGAGTAAGGCCCTGGTCAAAAAGGCTGACGCTTGTTTTGGCTTTATTTCCTACGTCGACTGAGACAAGCTCTAGATGCGCAGCCTCGCCGGCTTTGCCAAGGGCTGTCAGATTCTGCGTCCCATTTCCGACTGGGACTGCGTTCGGCACGTATATTACAGCCTGAGGCGCTTGTCCTATTGGGATGTTCGCGATGACCTTGTTGTCAGCGGTGTCTATCACAGCGAACTGATCTGCGTTTTCCAGACCAACGTAGACGCGACTTCCGTCACCAGACGGCCAGATGCCGTGGGGTAGGAAGCCAACCGGAATGGTTGCTACCAGCTCAAAATTGTCAGTGCGGTATACTTTCACCTCGTTGGCACCTCCAACCGTGACATAGGCGAATGTGCCATTTTTATTCACGACAATGTTGACATGATTGGTAATGGGCCCCGTATCAATTGTCTCGATCAAATTGAAAGGTGGCTGCGCGTTGAACACCTGGGTCTTTCCAATATCCTTCAAAGTAAACCAGACCTGCTTTCCATCTGGCGATGCAGCTATGTTTGGGCAGAACGGACTTGCCTGCTTGACGCGTCCCACGATTTGATAATTGGCAACGGTCACTATAACGGTCTCGGGATTGAAAGACGAACAGATGTAGCCGTACTTGCCGTCCGGCGAGAATATCTGCATCCCGGGACCCGGCGGCACCTTGATGCGTGTCCTTTCTTTAAAACTCGCGACGTCGATAACGGACACATAATCCTCGCCTCGAACGGTCACCCAGACTTCTTCGCCGTTAGGCGTGAAGAATGCCTCATGTGGAGACCGACCGACGTAAGTTGTGTGCTTCACCGCGTTGGTAGCGGTGTCGATGAACGATACGGAGTTCGAGCCAATAGAGACAACGGCCAAGGTCTTCTTATCAGGCGAGAAACCCATCCCGTGGACCAGGACTTGGCCTTTATAAAGCGGACTAAGATTACCGGGCTGCGGATCGCCCAGCTTGATCACTCCAAGAAGCTTGTTAGCAGAAGGGTCAACTACCGATACCGTGTTAGAAAATTGTTCAGCAGCGTAAGCCCGATCACGACTGCTGACCGCAATGTCAGGGTCGGAAGCTGCAAATGGGACTTGCCCGGCCCAAGAGCAAATTGGAGTAAGCGCGGCGAATACGATGATGGTTGACTTCATGCACATAAAAACCTCCCTGTCGCTTCCAAAGTTGCACACAAGCTGGTAAAATGCTCATGGCGAAACGTACTCAATCACCTCGCTCCGAGCGGGGGAGCCGGTGGCGGCACGTCTCCAACCGCCCTCTTCATCGAGACAATCTCTTGTCCCTGAGTAACTATGATTTCTTGAGCTAACCGCCTCAGCGGTTCATTCTTCCCGAACCGCAGATACACTAAAGCCATATCTATTGCGCCTTGATGATGTGGTGCCATCATTGCGACGAAGTCACGATCCACATCGCCCGTATGACGCACGGCCATCTGCGCCCTCATCTTTTCCATCGCAGCATTCGTTTCATCGAGCCAACCGTTGATCGCCACTGAGTCCTGAGTAGTGGGCTCCCTTTTATGGTGGTGCTCACCTGCAAAAGACCACGATGTCCACACCACGGTAGCTGCTAGGAATACTTTTGAATTTGACATATCGAGATTCCCTTTGCGGTGAGGCCGCCATTGTCCCAGCGAGGAAGCCTAATCGCTTTTTGTGTGAACTTCCCGCCCTCGCCGGTTAGAAATAATCGGTTCGGCTATTCGGACTTTTCGATGATCTCTACGACCGTGTCTGGGTGCGATATCATAATCACATGCGAACCGCCCTTTATGACTACGGCCTCTTTGGATCCGGCCCTCTTCGCCATCCAAGCATGCGCTTCGGCCGGAATGTTCTTGTCGGCGTCTCCGTAAACGAACCTGGAAGGAATATTTTTCCAGCTCGCAACTGTAGATGCCTCTGACACAGCGACGTCTGTCACAGGCCGTTGCGCTGCGCCATAACGGCAGCGCCGGCTTTTGGCACATCGGCAGCAAACTGTTGAGCGTCTTGCTTGATGTAAAAATCGCTTGTCTTACCATCGAGTTTGATAGGCGCGGCTAGAGTGGGCGGCAAAAACGTGCTACCAGGAAATCGATTAGTTAACGAAGAGCAGTCGCGCCTATATCTGGTGCGAAAGCAGCGACAAAGACAAGAGACCTCACCTTTGCATTGCCCGCAGCTACTTCATTGATGACAGAACCCCCGTAAGAATGTCCGACAAGAATGACGTCTCCCGGCAAAGAGTCGACGATCTTGCGAACGTACGCACCGTCACCTGTGACACTCCTCAGCGGATTAGATGCAGCAGCAACTGGATATCCATCTTGCTCCAGCTTCGCGATCACCTTACTCCAGCTTGACGAATCCGCGAAGGCACCGTGTACTAGGACCACTGTCGGTTTTTCTTGTGAGTGAGCGATGTTCACCCCAACAATAGCGATAGCTGCGAGTGTGATAAGTGCCTTGATTACCATATCCTTCCTCCTTATGATCAGACATTTGTACGCACGCTGTATCAAATGGATCATCTACATTGTGGGAAGTGAACAGCGGTGCAACCGGCCGAGGCCGATTGCGGACCTTGTGTCGCGAAGCGTATTTCGAACAAAAGGCCGTAACCAGTTCCTTGTGAATCTCCAGAGGGCTTTCCGGAATATCCGTCTCAATGGTGGCGTTGCGCACCAAAGAACCGACTAAGCCGTTGAGGCCGTCTTCGACAACCCCATCAAATGCAGAGCGCACCGGCCATATACAGAAAATCTGCCACAGATCGGCGACGTTGCCAGTCGCTTGTCTCTCGCTGATAGACGCCTTCACGCTGTCGCCAGCTTCAGTATTTTCGCCATTCTGGCCCCTATACGCAGCTTGCTCTCGCCGACCAACGACGCCTACATCAGCTGGTGGTGGCAAAAGTGCCTGTCAACGAAATGGCCCGTCAGCTTGGCCGCCATCGTTCGACGATTTACCCCGAGATCAAGCGCAACACGTTTCGCCATCGTGAACTGCCGGACTACGACGGCTACTACAGCACGGTAGCTCACGATATCTCTAAGGACCGGGGACACCGGCTGAGAAAGCTGCGGCGGCACCCGAATTTACGCACGGAGATCATCAGCCAGTTGGAGGCACGCTGGTCTCCGGAGCAGATCGCCGGGCGCCTGTTGTTGGAGGGGCGCAGCCTCGTCGCATGCGTCGGCGACGTCACCTTGCAGGTTGATTTCCGAAAGCATCGTGCGGCTTTGATCCCCAACTGCGCCGTGCAAGTGCTAGCGAGTATCGAGCGGTAAAAGAACAATTGCCAGTGAGAAGCCGAAGGGGAATGTTATCACCCGAAGGGTAGGAAGGGAGGGAAACTTCATTTCTTGACCTGTATTTCTGTTAGGTGCCGCGACGTCGCTCCAGCTTTGACGCCAGATGCCAGCTTCAACAATTTCATCAATTGTTTCGAGTTCATTGCGCGTGGCGGCATAATGGGCTGGGCGGCCGAAGCCGCCGCCCTGCCCAAGTCTTCATCATGCGGCACCAGGCCGATTGATCGTCAGGAAGTGACGGACAACAGGTTTCTCGGGACCGACATGGTAGGCCAGCACCTTGCCCTGCAGGTCGGCGTCGGCGTTGGAGACCCGCTTGTGCTGGCGAAGATGTTCAGCCCAGGATTCCACCATGAACCATTCGACGATCTTTTCCGGGTCAGCCGAGTCCTCGGTGACACCCCAGCCATAGGCACCATCGCGGCGGCGTTCGTTGGAAAGATGATCGATGGCGTGCAGGAATGCGCTGCGGTGCTGCTTCTCGACCTTGTACTCGATCAGGATCAGAACCGGACCACGGTCATGGGCAACGGGTTCCGCAACAAGCGGCTCAGGCCAGTGATTGGACGGCACCATGTCGGCATCGCCTGCAGGAAGCTTCACGCGGTGCATGATGAACCCGGCCACAAGCAGTCCGGCGGCTCCGATGAGCAGGGTCGATTGGATGCCGACAGCCTCGCCGACCGCGCCCCAACCAAGGCTCCCGGCAGTCATCGCACCATTGAAGACGGTGAGGTAGACGGCGAGGCCGCGACCACGCACCCAGTTCGGAAGAACAGCCTGGGCCGCGCCGTTGAGCGTTGTCAGAGCAGTGATCCATGCCGCACCGAGGAACAGAAGAACGATGATGGCAACGATCTTCGGCGGGGCGAGTGACAGGACACCCATAACCGCAGCGGTGATCAGCGCGGCACCGAGAAGCAGGCCGTCGGAACTCAGGCGTTCGCGCAGCTTCGGCATGACCAAAGCGCCACCAATCGCGCCTGCACCGACTGCACCGAGCAGGATGCCGTAGAAGCTGGCATCACCACCCAGCAACTGCCGGGCCACGAGCGGAAGGAGCGCCCACACGGCGCTGGCGAAGGCGAAGAAGATCGAGGCGCGCAGGAGGACGACGTGGAGCGGTTTGCTCGAGCGGGTGTAGCGAAGCCCGGCCCGGAAGGCACCGAAGAAGTTCTCCTGCAGCGCGTCGTTTGCATTCTTCGCCCGTGGCCACCAGACCAGAGCTGCGATCACCACGGCGTAGCTTGCGACATCGGCGCCGTAGGTGATCCCCGCTCCAAAGGCTGCGAGAAGCAGGCCGCCCGCGGCAGGCCCGATGGAGCGGGCAATGTTGATGCCAAGCGAGTTCAGCGCCACGGCGCTCTTGACATCCTCGCGCTTCACCAGTTCCGGAACGATGGCCTGCCAGGTCGGACCCATGAGCGCCGCACCGATCCCGCCGAGGAAGGTCAGACCGATCAGCGCGCTGACCGACAGCATGCCCGTCTGGGACAGGATCATGAGCGAGATGCTGACGGATGCCAGCAGGAGCTGGACGGCGATCAGGAACTTGCGGCGATCGAGGATGTCGGTGAGAACGCCCGCAGGAATGGCAAGCAGGAAGATCGGCAGGGTTCCGGCCGCCTGGACCATGGCGACCGCGGCCGGCGATGCCGAAAGATCCGTCATCAGCCAGGAGCTTGCGACGTCGCGCATGAAGCTTCCGGTATTGCCAAGGACGGTGGCGATCCAGAGAACCGCAAATACAGGCTGTGCGAGTGGCGCGAAGGTTCCGCCGGATGCTTTTGCCGCGCTCATTTGCCTGCTCCCTTTGTGAGGTCGAATGCGGCGACGAAGAGGAATGCGCCAGCGAGGCCAACATGTTCAAAGAACGCGTTGGTCGCCATCATACGGTCCATGCCGGGAGCCATTTCCCAGAAGCGGAGGGCGATGAAGGTCGCGAGAAGTGTGAAGCCAGCCAGCGCCAGGGCGCCTGCCCAACGCAGAACGCCCGAGACCACCATGGCTGAAGCCGCCAGTTCGAACACGATGACGGCGACTGCGAAGAAGGCGGCTGGGTGGAGACCGAAGTGGTCCATTTCGGCCAGTGCGCCGTTGAAATCGAAGATCTTGGTGAGCGGACCCTGGATGTAGGCGGCGCAGAGCGCAAGCAGCGACACGGTTCGCGTGACCGGAGAGGCGACGATGCGTGCCAGACTGCTCCGGACTGGATTCGACATAGGGGATTGGTGGGTCATATCTGCTCCTGCGTTCGCCGATCTGTTCGAGCGGCTGCGTTTGATGGAGCGATATTGGCTGGTTAACATCTTACCAACAATTGCAGCAATCGTTTCGATTTAATTGCTGTTTTTGAAATTATCCGATGGGTCGCTCGGGCGGCGGCGTGGCCGCCCGAGCGCAAAGCTGAGTTTAGACCGCCCAGCAGGAGCAGCCGAGCGCGCCGAAGAATCCCTTGAGGTCGGCGATCGGAAGCTTGGATGTCCAAGCTCCAACATGGTCATGGCCATGCACGCCGCAATTGCTGGCACATCCGCATGTGGAGATCGCCGTGCGGCGCAATGAGCGAGCGCCTGCGCCTTCAGGTTCGCCCCACGCCGCGTAACCGCCGAACTTGCGTACGGGAGACCAGTCGGGCATCGCTGGCGGGATGTCGTTCTCGTCGAGCGTCTTAAAGTCGCCCGCGCCATAGACGATCTTGCCGCCGACCATGGTCAGTTCCGAGGTGAGGAACGAAATCTCGTCCTCGGAGCAGGAGAAGAAGTCCTTGTTCGGCACCACGAGGTCGGCAAACTGGCCCTTCTCGATACGGCCCTTCTTACCTTCTTCGTTCGAGAACCATGTGACCTTTTCGGTCCACATGCGCAGCGCGGTCTCGCGATCGAGGCAGTTTGCACGCGGGTAGAGCTGCATTCCGCCGACTGTCTTGCCGGTCACCATCCAGGAGAGCGAGACCCACGGATTGTACGAAGCGACGCGGGTGGCATCCGTCCCTGCCGAGACATTCACACCCTTGTCGAGCATGCGCTTAATCGGCGGCGTGGCTTCCGCCACTCCATGGCCGTAGCGCTCAACGAAATATTCGCCCTGATAGGCCATGCGGTGCTGAGTGGCGATGCCGCCGCCGAGTGCGGCGATGCGGTCGATCGAGCGATCCGAGATGGTTTCGGCATGGTCGAAGAACCAGTTCAGTCCTTCGAGCGGAATGTCCCTGTTGACCTTCTCGAACACATCGAGGGCGCGGGAGATGGTCTCGTCATAGGTGGCGTGGAGACGCCAGGGCCAGCGGTTTTCCGCCAGTACGTGGACGACCTCTTCCAGCTCGCCTTCCATTTCCGGAGCCATCTCTGGACGGGGCTGGCGGAAATCCTCGAAGTCGGCAGCCGAGAAGACCAGCATCTCACCGGCACCGTTGTGACGGAAGTAGTCGTTGCCCTGCTTGTATTTGACCGACCGCGTCCAGTTCAGGAAGTCCTGTTTCTCTTCCTTGGGCTTCTGGGTGAAGAGGTTGTAGGCCAGACGCACCGTCATCTGGTTCTCATCGGAGAGCTTCTGGATGACCGCGTAGTCGTCCGGATAGTTCTGGAAGCCCCCGCCCGCATCGATCACGCCTGTCACGCCGAGGCGGTTCAGTTCGCGCATGAAGTGACGGGTCGAGTTGACCTGGTAGTCCAGAGGAAGCTTCGGCCCCTTGGCGAGCGTCGAGTACAGAATGCCCGCATTCGGCTTCGCGAGCAGCATGCCCGTCGGGTTTCCGTTGGCATCGCGCGTGATTTCGCCGCCGGGTGGGTTCGCCGTATCGCGGGTGTAGCCGACGGCGCGCAGGGCCGCGCCATTCAGGAGTGCCCGGTCGTAGAGATGCAACAGGAAGACGGGGGTATCGGGAGCGATCGCATTGATCTCCTCTATCGTCGGCAGGCGCTTTTCGGCGAACTGATGTTCAGTGAACCCCCCGACGACGCGAACCCATTGCGGCGCGGGCGTGATCGCCACCTGGCGCTTCAGCATGTCCATCGCATCGGCGAGCGATCGAACGCCATCCCAGCGCAGTTCCATGTTGTAGTTCAGGCCGCCGCGCACGACGTGGGTGTGGTTGTCGATCAGACCCGGCAGGACGCGCTTGCCCCTGAGGTCGACGATCTTCGTGCTGGCACCAGCCAGCGCCATAATCTCGCTGTCGGATCCGACTTCGAGAAACAGGCCGTCCTTGATGGCGATCGCCGTGGCGTTCGGATTGGTCCGGTCGAGGGTCGTCACGCGACCGTTGTGGAGGATCAGGTCGGGATGCATGGTGTCTACTCCGGTCTGGTTTGGATCGGCGGCTTTCGCGGGGGAGAAGAGGTTCGAGAACGCCAGGCTCGACGCGCCTCCAAGAAAGGATCGACGCGTCGTCATCAGCTCCGCTCCTCCGCTTTCGCCTCCGCCTGATGGGCGAGGTCGATAAGATCGCCGCCCTTAGGCAGGTGGCCGAACACGTGCGGCTTGATCTGATGGAGCCATGAAACGGCTGCTGGCTCCTTTGTCCAAAGCGACTTCGCGAGCGGGAGGATCTGCTCGCCGACCAGAATGCCGAGAAGTCCGACCAAGGCAATGACAGGCGGAGCCGGCGAACGGACGTTCAGGAGGCTGTAGACGATGCCCACAAGCACACCTGCACCGAGAGAAAGAAGATAGATTTTCACGGGATGCCCTCCACGGTTAGAGAAAGGCCGCTCCGACGGGGTTATCGGAGCGGCCTGATCAGGCCCTTACTTGGCGGGGTTCGGGCCGATGCGCTTGCCGTGCTTGACACGTTCCTCTGCGCCGTGAACCATCGTGTAGGCGTAGTCGATGCCCATGCCGTATGCGCCGGAATGCTCCTTCACGAGGGTGGTGACAGCATCGTAGGTTTCCCTGCGAGCCCAGTCGCGCTGCCACTCGAGCAGGACCTGCTGCCAAGTGACCGGGATCACGCCTGCCTGAACCATCCGGTCCATCGCGTATTTGTGCGCGTCGGAGGACGTGCCGCCGGAAGCATCCGCGACCATGTAGATCTCATAATCTGGAACATCATGCAGGGCCGAGAGTGCGAAGGTTGTGTTGCACACTTCCGTCCACAGACCGGAGACGACGATCTTCTTGCGGCCCTCGGCGGCGTTCTTCGCCAGCGCGTCACGGACGTTCTGGTCGTCCCAGGAGTTCATCGAGGTGCGCTCGAGAATGTCGTTCTCCGGGTAGACGGCAAGTAGTTCCGGAAAGGTGTTGCCCGAGAAGGATTGCGTCTCGACCGTGGTGATCGTGGTGGGGACGTTGAAAATCTTGGCGGCCTTGGCGAGGCCGACGACATTGTTCTTCAGTACCTGGCGATCAATCGACTGGACGCCGAACGCCATCTGCGGCTGCTGGTCGATGAAGATGAGCTGGGTGTTCGCGGGGGTCAGGACTTCGAGCTTCGACATGGGTCAATTCCTCTTCGGTTGCTGTACCGCCTGTTGCGGTGTCAGAAATGGGCAGCAGCGTCGATCGGAGCGCACGGCGCTCGTTCTGCAATCCTTGAAGTGTTTGCGGATCGGTGTGGCTCCGCTCACTCGTTGTCATTGGCTGCTGAACAGAAACCTAACGCATCGGATAACCGCACGGAATTGCAATATTGATTGTGAATGAATTACGGATTTCGCAACAATTCCCACTAGGTCCACTTCCCCGTTTGGTCACGGGAAGCGCCCGCCGCTCACCCGATGCAACGGATTTTCGCGCGACATTGGAGGAAGGTCTTGTCAGATAGTCAGATGCGTAGAACAAAAGACAGGCAAATCTTGGCGTGCGCCAAGCGCTTCCATGCGCGTCACGCGGTTCGCCGCCAGATACCGGGCGTCGTGCCAACGACATTCGCGAACACGCGAGTAAAGTGGCTCTGATCCGAGAAGCCGCAGGAAATCGCCACTTCGGAGAGAGAGGCGTCCGTCTCAAGCAACAGCGTCCGTGCCCGGGTAATCCTCTCGCGCAGCAGCCATTGATAGGGTGTCACGCCCGTCGTTTCGCGGAATGCGTGGATGAAGTAACCGCGGGAAAGACTGCAAGCTTCCGCGAGCTCCGCGATCGAGACGTTGCCGTGAAGATTGTCGAGGATGAGCGCCTTGGCGACATTCTCCTGGGCGCGGGAGAGTTTGCGCGATCTCGATCCGCTTGAGACGGCACGCTCGCCGTATTGCTGGATGACGTGTGTTCCAATGGCTGCCGTCAGTTGATCGACAAACAGCCTGCTGGCCTTTTCCGGGTTTTCGAGCGCAGGTATCAGAGCGCGTGCCAGGTTGGCGAGAACGGGATCCGGATGGGCAGTGATAGTGTTCAGCGCCGATACTGTCGGGAGATCGGCTTCATCGGCGATCAGGGCAAGCGAGTCGGGAGAAATCTCGAGGAGAAGGAAATCGAAGGGAGCTGCGAGATCGGCCTTGTAGTCCTCTCCCAGGCTGCGGATGTAGACAGAGTCGTGGTCGAAGACATGCGTTGTCGCGTGGTGCTCATGGAAAATGCGGCGGGTATGGCCTGGAAGCGTCGAGACACCGACGGCAAATCCACGGTCGCTGGCGGGCGTGGAGACCTGCTGCAGGAAGGCGTCACGTGACCCCTTGCGCAAGACGGTGAGACCCGCGCCGCGAATTGTTTGGTTCCTGTAGAGCTTGTCGAACGGGCAGCCGAAGCTGTCGGTCGATTCGTTGCCGGGATTTTCCAAGGGAGTGGTGGATTTCCTCAGCAAACACGCTACCTTCCAGTTCGCCTAAGCTGTTTCTTTCCCCATCACCTCCCGGAAAGATCGAGGTACTTCTCTATCCTAATGTGACCGGGCGCGCCACAACGGTGGATTGAACGGAAAATTGCTAACCAGCGGCCCGGAACATCCATCCGACTTTCAGGCCCTTTTCATACGAGTTCATTGTGAGTGAAGCATCGGCGGTCGCCGACAAGATAGGCGAATGGTTCCAGGCAGGCAATGCTCGCACTCTCGTGACGAGACCTTTCCGCGATACCGAGATGACGATGGCCCACGTCGTTCGCGACTACGCCGAGCATGATCCTGCAGTCGTAATCCCGGCCGACGAGGCGTTTCTCATCGTGCTCTATCTAACCGATGTCGAGCATTCGGACATCTGGCAGGACCGACCGCCATCTCCGCTTAGGATCTATCCCGAAGGATCCATCTGTCTCGTCAACCTGGAAAATGGCGCTGCGATCGCCGTCCGCGGACATTTCGAAGCACTCGTGATCCATCTCCCACGCAAGCATCTGGCCGAGCTTGCGGAGCAGACGGGTGACTCCCCTGTCGACGATCTGACTGTCTGTCGTGGCATCGACGATCCGACCGTGCGGGACATCGGCGCGGCACTACTTCCCCTGATTGGCGAGTATGAGGTGGACCAGTCGCTCGTCGCACATATCGCACTTGCCCTGAACGCCCACATCGCCCATTGCTATGGCCGTTCGAGCAGGACGCACTGAACGCGCCGCAATCACAGTGGTTGGCGGCGCTCGAGGTCCTCATGGCACGAAAGAGCGCGTCAGGCTGCCAGCGGCACGAGGTTGGCCTGGATCTGATCCCGGTAGTCCTCGTATCGGCTCGGGAGCTTGAGAACTTCTCCGAGATGCGCGGTGTCCTCGTCACGGTTGAACCCAGGCTCGTTGGTGGCGACCTCGAACAGGATACCGCCCGGCGTGCGGAAGTAGATGGCCCAGAAGTAGTCGCGGTCGATGACGGGTGTGACTTGATAGCCCGTGTCCATCAGCGCTTTGCGCACATCGAGCTGCTTCTCGCGGTTGTCGACGGCAAACGCAATGTGGTGAACTGATCCCGCCCCCTGACGCGCAAAGGGCGTTTTCGGCAGGGATGCAAGATCAATCGTGTCCGCTCCGTTTCCGTTTGGAATGATGAAGCGAGTCACGTCGCCGTCCTTTTCGGCGCGCTGGTACCCCATGAAGCCGAGCAGCTCTTCCGTCGCAGCCGTATCGTGCAGGCTGAAGCGAGCGCCGGCGAAACCGCGGATGGCCGCATCGTCGGGAATTCCACCCGCCCGCCATGGCGAGCGGTTGTCGTCGGCGGTCTCGATTAGCGCAAGACCGTCGCCATCCGGGCCCATGAAGCGAAGACGGTTGGCACCGAAGACAGTATCCGTTTCCAGACCGTCGACACCTTGAGCCGCGAAGCGATCCTGCCAGAACTTCAGCGAGCCCTTTGGAACCGAGAACTGCGTCTCACCGACCTCACCCACGCCCGCACGACCAAGCATCATGTTCGGGAATGGGAAGTAGGTCATCACCGTGCCTGCGGAACCATTCTCGTCACCGTAGTACAGGTGGTAGACGCTCGGATCGTCGAAGTTGACAGTCTGCTTGACGCGCCGCAGGCCCAGCGTGTCGGTGAAGAAGCGATTGTTCTGCCGCGCGTCCGATGCCATCGAAGTCACGTGGTGAAGTCCCCTGATGTCCTGGATCATGTCTGTGCCTTTCAATCAGCGCTGGTGTTCAAGTGTTGATATGAATGTACACCCGTTGATCACAGCGCGGAATTGCAATATTCATTGTGATTGAATTGCTAAATTTGAAACAATGATATGAACGACTACAAAGCCCTTCGAACTTTCCTCCTTGCCGCCGAGAAGCGGAACTTCGCGCAGGTAGCCCGCGAACTGGACATGACACCCGCAGCCGTAACGCGTGCCATCGCCGCGCTCGAGGCAGAACTCGGCGTACAGCTCTTTGTGCGCACCACGAGGCAGGTTTCTTTGACGACCGATGGCGCGATCTTTGCCGCGCAGATCCAGCCCGCGGTGAAGACGCTCGAAGACGCGCGGTGCGAGATGATGAACGCGCACAAGGCCGATGAGGGACGGCTTCGGATCAGTGCGCCAACGTGGTTCGGCAAGACCGTGCTCCCGCCGATCCTTTCAGGATTCAAGGAGCGCTATCCGAAGATGAGCTTCGAGATCTCGCTGTCCGATGGATTGGTGAACATCGTCGACGACGACTACGATCTGGCGATCCGCATCTCGTCGCAGCCTTCGGACAAGTTCACGATCTGGAGGAAGATCCGGGTGGTGACGCGCATCCTGGTCGCCGCTCCCGGAAGCAGATTCGCCGACATGCAGCACCCAAACGAACTGAAGCCCGATGACTGCCTCGCGTACAGCGGCGAAAGCCGGCGTGAGAACTGGGTGCTGTCCGACGGCGGGTCAAGCATCACGATTTCGGCAGGTCGAGCCTTCAGCGCCAACAGCGGAGAGGTTCTGGCGGACATGGCCGCCGACGGCGCGGGTGTCGCGCTGCTTCCAGGATTCAACATCGCCGATCACATCAGTAGCGGTCGCCTTGTCCACGTCTTCAAGGGATGGGCGCCGCCGAACCTGTGGCTGACGCTGTTCTACCCGCCCTACCAAGCCCTCCCGCCAAGGATTGCGTCATTCTCCAAGTTCTTCGAGGATCAGGTCGCGGCAAAGATGGTCATGTTGGACTGACGCACGCACATGCCCGTCACCATGATCTGGCACACGCCTTTCAGCTTCGATCATGCTGTTGGAATGCTCTAAGCCTAGCTGCGACTATTTGCTGTAGCTGCCACAGGTTTCGATCATAGATTTTGCGATCCGCCAGATCTGAAACCGTCCGATGCAGGTACTCCGCGCAAGATCCGGCAGGTCCACATGCCTGGGCGATCAACCCTGCCGCCTCTTCGAGCGGGATCTTCTCCGTGAGCGGAGATTGCCTGCCGCTCGCCCAGAACGTGAGCGCGCGCCGCACACCCGTCGGTGTCTTGACCGCAACCCAACGCACCATATCGCACACTTCGGCATACCGAATCTCTCGCGCCAGAAGAGTACGCAGATTCTCCCTCTTGGTAGTGCACGGAAGCTTGAGGAAAAGACCCGAACAGCTTCCTCCTGGCCGAAGCGCGAGCATGAGACCGGGCGCGTCGGAGGTGGCCCTGAGCCGCTCAATCCTCAACGAGAACGCACGGTGCCAGCCGTAAGCGACCGCCTCTTCGCTGGCGGCCACCTCGAAACCCGGATTCCACATCAAGGATCCGTACGCGAACACCCATATCTCCTCGTCATCAGCCTCTTCCTCAACCCTGCTGACGAGGTCGTCGAGCTGCTCGGGCGAGATCGGGTTCCAATTGGGTTCCGGTCCCTCGTCTTCGACAATTCTGATGGTCGTGGCGACGAGGTCGGGGGTGAGTTCCATGGTAGCAGGTGCGGGCGCCTTGGCGGCCGGTGTTTTTGGCATCGTGTGAACCGTTTCAACGGGTTTGCCGCCGGAGGCCCATCGTCTCCGGCGCTTCATGGAGTAGCTGCCGCCCGATCAATCAGCGGAACGGTTGATGATTGCCCGGAAAGTGATTTCGACGATCTGTTCGGGGAAAGCCAGCGCCGAAACCCCGATTAGGTTGCTGGCGCACTGAGGTACATCCGTACCGTACATTTCCTTGCGGACCTTGGATCCAGCCGCAAACGCGCTAGGAACATCAAGCACGTACAGTGTCTCTTCAATGACATCGTCGAGGGTCGCACCATATCTGGCGAGCAGAGTCTTTGCGTTGATGTAGGTCTGGCGGATCTGGCTCTCCATCTGCGAGAAGTCCGCAGGCCGCTTATCCTCATCGAGTTCCGCCGGAGCGACAAGATTGCCGTTGCCATCGTGGCTCAACTGGCCCGAGACATAGATCGTGTCCTTGACCTGCACGGCTTGAACGTATCCGAAGGCGCGCTCCCAGGCGACGCCATGGTTCTCTACTTTCTTGGACGGGTTGCTGTTCGTCATCGTAGATTCCTTTGATCGAATGATGGCGCGCCGAGTGGGCACTCGCGGTTCATGGAGGCGACGGATGCGTGGGACGCCGCACCCGCCGCCGGACCGATCAGGCCTTCACGAAGGCCAGGAGATCGGCATTCAGGACATCGGCGTTGACGGTCAGCATGCCGTGCGAGAAGCCGGGATAGGTCTTGAGCGTGCCATTCTTCAGGAGCTTGGAAGACTTCAGTGCGGAGTCTGCGATCGGCACGATCTGGTCGTCTTCGCCATGCAGGACGAGGGCTGGAACCGTGATTGCCTTCAGATCTTCCGTCTGGTCAGTTTCAGAGAACGCCTTGATGCCGTCGTAATGCGCCTTCGCGCCGCCCATCATGCCCTGGCGCCACCAATTCTGGATCACGCCTTCCTGGACTGTCGCGCCATCCCGATTGAAACCGTAGAAGGGACCAGCCGGAACATCACGGAAGAACTGCGCGCGGTTGGCGGCAAGCGCCGAGCGGAAACCGTCGAAGACTTCCATCGGCAGACCTTCAGGATTCGCTTCAGTCTTGAGCATCAGTGGAGGTACGGCGGAAACGAGAACCGCCTTGGCGACGCGGCCGGCTGGCTGGCCGTGCTTGGCGACGTAGCGAGCGACTTCACCGCCGCCGGTGGAGTGACCGATGTGGACGGCATTCTTAAGGTCGAGCGCTTCGACCACGGCGAAGGCATCCGCGGCGTAGTGATCCATATCATGGCCCTCGGAAACCTGAGCGGAACGTCCGTGACCACGGCGATCGTGCGCAACGACGCGATAACCCTTCGACAGGAAGAACAGCATCTGGGCATCCCAGTCGTCCGACGACAGCGGCCAGCCGTGGTGGAAGACGATCGGCTGCGCGTCCTTCGGACCCCAGTCCTTGTAGAATATTTCGGCGCCGTCCTTGGTGGTTAAATATGCCATTGTCTTGGTTCCTTCGGTTGAGCTGGATGCTGATGCAGCCTCGGCTGCAAGATTGAGAGACGGTGAAATCGCCATGGCTGCGACGGCGGCACCGGCGGAAAGGAGTGCGCTCCTGCGCGTCATGGAAGAAAAGGTCTGCGTCATTCTCGGCTACCTGCGGCTTCTTCGTTGAGGCATCAGGCGACGCTGAGTTCGTCTGACGGGCGGATAGTGCCGCAAGCGTAGGGCGCTCACAATTGCGCCAGTTGTTTCGATTTTATTGCGGAATCTGAAATGGTGACGGTGGTCGACGGTCCCGATGGCTCCTCAACATTTCGTCACGCGACGGTCCGATCAGCCCAGTTCCTGAGTGCTCAAGGAAAACGCCCTCCCCTTCGCCAGCAGCTTTAGTGGAAGTTCCGGCTTTGGACCTTGACGGTGTCGATATGGAGGTTCGGAATAAAGATATCGCGCACTTTGCTTGCTTCGGACGGTCTTATGGCATCTCCGCCCCCCGAGGAACTGTGAGCGAACTCGCCAACCCGTCCGCACTGCAGCTCAGCACGGGTCCCGGTAGCGACGATGGTAGCCCATCGCCCCTCTCGGCACCGGACAGGCCAGAAGTCGCCGCCGCAAAGTCTCAATAGTCCTCGGCGCCAAGGCTGTCGTGCAGATGCATCCTGAAGATGGCCTCACGCGCGCTCTGTTCTGGAAGCGAGATCTCGACGTGACGGTCAAGCCATCCTGCCCGCAGGATCGCAGCATCGACCATCTTGGGATGATTGCAGGCAGCGACGACGATAACACCCTCCCTGCCGTCGATGCTGTCGAGTTACTCTAGGAGGCCATTGATCGCCTTGATGTCGTAGGACGCATTGCTACCCTGAGCGCCATCCCTAGATCCGAAAGCGTCGACCTCGTCGATGAACAGGATCGCCGGCGCAGCATCCTTGCCTTGAAGCTCTTCTGCATGGCCTTCAGGAAGTCGTTGAGATATCCCTTCGCCTGCCGCTTGGCGTACGAAGTGGCGATCAGCTTGACATGGCATGAGGCGGCGAGCGCGCGGGCGAACATTGTCTTGCCCGTCCCTGGCGGACCCGACAGCAGCATTCCCTTGTCGACGTCTTCCCAGGAGATCGTCCCCGCGCGCCAGTCGGCGAGCTCTCGCGCAAGATCGAGCCCCCACTCCTTCGCTTCGCCGTAGCCCCTCCATGTCTTCGAGGCGCACCTGCGAGAGCGCTTCGGGATCCTTGGTCTGCTTTGATGCCGAGGGTTCCTCCCGCGCCATCTTTTCAATGATTGCGAAGGCGCGCGAGATCGGCCGGCCTCGTGTCATCGCAAGCTTCAGGCGTTTCCAGTTGGATCTCGCGAGCGCCTTCGCTTGCAGATCGGTGACACCGATACCGTATGCCCACCGAACCACGCCGCGCATCAGGCGACTGTCGGGAGACGGAACGTGGACGATTGCATCGAGAGCGTGCCGGAGATCCGATGGGACGCTTCTGCCGACTTGAAGAGGATGATCGTCTTCGTGTTCTGCAGCATGTCCAACACGGAGTCGGTTGAGGATTCCGCCTTTTCGTGATCGAACGCCTTGACCTGATCCCGGAAGCGGAAATCAAGTTCCCGGTCGATCACCACGAGCGCTGCCCGCATGTAGGTGACCCTGCGATCCCAGTCGGGAACGATTAGTCCGATGGCGTAGCGAGTGGCACGCTTCAACGGTCGGATGGCGCCGCTGATGGACGCGTATGCGAGGAATTCGGGCAGCGAGAAATCGTGCCCGTCGCGAGAAATATTTTTCATTGTGTGATTCCGGATTGAAGAAGATGTCGGCTGGCGCCCGATGGCGCGTCACGTCATCCCGTATCCGGCGCACCCGCGTTTCCGGGCTGATCAGGGCTTCATCCAGATCGATCTCCAAGAATCCTCGGAGGACAAGCGAGGCCACCGTCGGCATAGGTCGCCCTTCCCTCACCCGACATGCACTCGGCGACTGTCAACGATCCCATCTCCTCGAGGCCGGCCACGAGGCGAATCGTGTCACCGAGCGGCGCTCGGTAGAGGCCGTATCGGAGAAGATCCTGCGCATTCCGGAGTCGAAAGCTGTCGGCGAATTCGATCATCGCCACGGGGCCCCATGGATTCGATCGCGCTGGATAGCCAGACCGGCGGCGATGGCTCCTCCTGGCCGACGTCGATCAGGAAGGATCCGCCCGCGACGGTCAGCACTAGGAGTCGAGCTGGTATTCGTCGTCCCCGTCACGCGGCGGCGGCGGCGCAGCTCTCCATCGAACGACATCGGGATCGAGATCGAGCAGGCATGCGAAGTCCCTCGCCTGTTGGGATCTGAATTGCGCGGCCATCGCATTTGATAGCCGCCATCGGTGTGTAGATCGTTGAAAGCGTGACCTCGCGCGGGACAGCAGCATCCCAGCGTCATTCGAGACGCTCTTCATGGCATCCCTCGAAAACGAAACGCAGAACTGGGTTTGATCCTACGAATTGAGACTCATGGAGCTTGCCGTCATGACACCTATCGTACCACCGCCGAGCTGCGGAGCATCGCTTTGGAAACTATTCCTTTGCCTGAAAATCCTCGGACAGGCTCTTGGGGCTAACTTCGTTCACTTGGGCCTCAACCTTGAAGTTCGCCATTACCCGCAGGGTCGCAAAAGTCGCGATTGAGAGAACGATGGCAGTCTCGTAGGCGCCCAATCCCACTGCTGCACCGATCGCACCGGTTGCCCATAGGCTTGCGGCCGTTGCCGTGCCGCGAATACTAGCTTTTCCGACCAGTATCGCGCCACCACCGATAAATCCGACCCCATTGATGATCCCTTCAATGATACGGGCTGTCGCTTCCGCATTTTCTTTGGTCACGGTTTCGGCCGCCTGAATGAATCCACAGGCTGCGATGGCGACAAGCGGGAAGGTACGCAGGCCGGCACTACGCTCGTTCCGTTCCCGATCCCATGCAATCGGTAGCGCAAGGATATAGGCAGCCAACAACGCGGTAAGGTTTCGCAGCAAGTCGCCTTGAACGCCGATATTGTCAAACCAGTCAGGCACCACTTCCTCCATGGTTGTGAACCGTGAAAGATGGGCGACGGTGGATATCCGACAAGACGTAGGTCTGCCGAAGGACGAAAGAACCTCATGAGACGAAGAGGCCAGTATGGGTAGCCCTTGTCGGCTGTCCGGGCCAAGCCGTTCCCATCCTCTCTTCGAGCAAGTGCCGCTCGATAAACTTCGAAGCAGCGTTATCTTCAATCGATGATGACATGATCGCATCGAACCACGGAGGCTTAAGTGATCGTCGGAAGCGTTGAAAAGGCCGACGGAGCAAGGCCGCCCTCGGAGGAGAATGGAATAACATCCACCATCTCTGCCCGCACCGTTCTCATTCTCATTGGCGTAGCTGTCATCCTACGTGTCGGCCAGGAGATCTTCGTTCCCCTCGCGCTTGCACTTTTACTCACCTTCATGCTCGCTCCGATCGTGAGTTTCTTTCGATCGCGGCGCATTCCCAAAATAGCTGCAGTGCTGCTAGCTGTCGCCTTCGCCTTCGTGTCCATCGCCGTTTTCAGTTTCGTCGTTGCCACGCAGGTTGCCAACCTCGCGCAAAACATTCCCACCTACCAACGCAACATTGTGGCGAAGGTAGACGCCCTCGCCCACACAGGATCCGACAATAGTGTGCTTCAAAAGGTCCAGAGGGCGGTTGAACGCGTCGGCGAGGAGTTGAAGTTTAATGCAACGGAAAGTCAGAAGGAAGCCCCCGTCCCGGCAATCGACCAGCGACAGCCGCTGCCGGTGGAGATTATAGCGCGCTCAAACCCTATTGAGACGTTGGGCAACCTGATCATACCGCTCATAGGCCCATTCGCCACCGCCGGACTCGTTGTCGTCCTGGTAATCTTCATGCTGCTGGAGCGAGAGGATCTTCGGGACAGGTTCATTAGGCTCGTCGGTTTGGGTGATCTACACAAGACCACTGCAGCGCTTCAGGAGGCGGGTAAGCGCGTCGGTAAATATCTCCTCATGCAACTGGTTGTGAATACCCTTTACGCCATTCCGATCACGATCGGCCTGTGGCTGCTGGGTATCCCCAATGCGATCCTATGGGGTTTACTAACACTCGTCCTCCGGTTCGTGCCTTACATCGGCCCATTGATCGGCATGATCCTTCCGCTGTTCCTGGCACTGGCCATTGCACCAGGATGGTCGCTGGTCGCGTGGGTGGCAGGACTTTTCATCGTAACCGAATTGACGAGCAATAACATTGTTGAGCCGTGGCTCTATGGTAGTCACACCGGCTTGTCTTCGCTAGCGATCATCGTATCGGCCATCTTCTGGTCGTGGCTCTGGGGCCCAGTAGGGCTGATGCTGTCCACTCCCCTCACCGTCTGCTTGATGGTTCTCGGACGCTACGTGCCGCAATTTGATTTTCTGGACGTTCTCCTTGGGAACCAACCGGTCTTAAGAGCCCACGAGAAGCTCTATCAACGCCTTCTAGCCGGTGACCCGAACGAGGCAACCGACAATGCTGAGGAGTTTCTCATGGAGGAGTATTTAGTGGACTACTATGAGTCGGTTGCGTTGCCGGCCCTAATACTTGGCGAAGCCGACCGACAGCGTGGTGTAATGACAGAGCGGCAGATTGCACTCGTCGCCTCCACCGCCCTTACTCTCGTGGAAAATCTCGCAGAGATCGCCGACGACGAAGAAAGTGATGAGGAGTCCGAGCACACGCCGACGGACGAGATAAAGGAGCTTCCTGACGGGCGAGGCAGAACTGTAGCATGTGTCGGCGGGCGCAGCGCACTTGATCGGGTCGCGGCTTCGATGCTCGCTCAGGTCCTTGCTGTCCAGGGAGCTGGCGTCGTCACCGAGCCAGATGGCGCGTCTCCCGGAGGAGTGCCCGCCCTTTCGGCGATCGAATCCGCCGACACGGCCGTCGTGGCCTTTCTGAACGGCCGCTCTAAATCACATGCCCGTCAAGTGGTTCGCCGGTTAAAACGCCTCAAACCCGGCCTCCGCGTCGGTGTGCTACTGCCGGCTGCCGATGGCGATCAGTATCCAAAGGTGGCAGCCGAAGAACTCAACGCCGACTTTGTTTCAAGTTCGATAAGCGAGGCAATTCGTGAAGCCTTGTCAAGTTCGGCCGCTGTCGAATTGAAAGCAACGGTGAGGCGATTGGCGAGGCCGACCCAACGCAGATCCATTGAAGCCTAGGGTTAGAAATACGTGTCCGACTTTTGTCCTTCGTAAACCGGACATGCACCGCCGGGAACGCCCCCTGCCGCTCGCCAGCGGCATGCATGGCGATGACGAGGTTCGTATAGGCGGGTGCGCGTCGCGCCGGTCGATGGACACGGAACGCGGCCACATCGCTGCGCGTTAGATGGGCAGTTCGTTGACATTCAGGAAAAGATCACAGCGTCGTTGAACAGTTATGCCGTGACCATTTTTATATTTGGAGGCGTCGTGCTCCTAACGACGTGGCTGCCACTCGTCCTTCGGCGGATGCCACTCTCCCTTCCCATTTGCTGTATCATCATCGGCATTTCGTTGGCGTGGTTGCACCTTACGATGCTTCCCCGGACAAATCCGCTGGCAAACCTTCGCCTCACTGAGCATATGACAGAGGTGGTGGTCATCGTCGCCCTGATGGGCGCCGGCCTGAAACTCGACCGGCCAATCGGCTGGAAGCGCTGGATCATAACGTGGCGGCTCCTCGGGATTGGTATGCCTCTTTCAATTGCGGCTATTGCCGTTCTCGGGTGGTATATTCTCGGGTTGAAGCCAGCTTCGGCCCTCCTCCTGGGAGCTGCCCTCGCACCGACAGATCCGGTTCTTGCTTCGGACGTGCAGGTCGGACCGCCACAGACCGGCCAGAAAGATGAGATTCGCTTCGCTTTGACGTCAGAGGCCGGCCTGAACGATGGACTTAGCTTTCCATTCGTAATGGCGGCGATCGCACTCGCGACCAACCCCGGATCCAATTTCGAGTGGATCGGACGATGGCTGGCGATTGATGTCTTGTGGAGACTTCTCGCAGGCCTCGCGGTCGGCTGGGCGATCGGTCGCATCCTAGGCTATTTCACGTTCAGGCTGCCGGTGTCGCGACGGATCGCAAAGACAGGAGACGGGCTTGCCGCGCTAGGTTTCACTTTCATATCTTATGGCGCAACCGAACTCATTCATGGCTACGGCTTCGTTGCGGTATTTGTCACCGCGCTCACGCTTCGCGCTGTTGAACGGCACAGCGACTATCATTCGGAATTGCACGATTTCGGAGAGCAGATCGAACGCCTACTGATGATGCTCCTCCTCGTATTCTTTGGCGCGGCACTGGCAGAAGGCACGTTGTTCCTTCTGGTCGACCGGTGGGTTGTCCTCGTCGCCGTGTTGGTTCTCGCAATTGCTCGACCTTTGGCTGGGTGGATAAGCCTGCTTGGATGCCGACATCCCCAAGCCGAGAAGATTATCATTTCCGTGTTCGGTATCCGCGGACTGGGATCCATATATTATCTGGCCTATGCGTCGGGTATTGCAAGATTCGAGGGCATCGAGACGGTGTGGGCAACTGTCTTTCTTATTATCCTGATGTCGATCGTGGTACACGGAATCACCGTCACGCCAGTTATGCGATGGATCGATCGGCGTCGCGGCGTAGACCCCCTGAAACCCATGGCTGCATCTGTTGAAAATGGCTTATGACCCAGTCGCTGCGCTTGGATTTGCGAAACAGCTGCGAAAGACGTCAGAATCAAGACCCCACCCCTAGGAGTATCTTCTTCAACTCTGGATTCTTAACGCGCCGCGCCGCCTCCTTAGGCTTCATCCACGCTACGTTTCGCTCGGTCATCTCCGGAAATTGCTTCTTCCGGCGGCGGACCTTCAGAAGGTAAACATCCACGACCGGCTCAACCTCAAGACCGTTACAAAGAATTTTGGAATATCGAAACCGTCCGAAGAGCTTTCTGCTTACCTTTCCAATGACACCGGCCTCCTCCCAGGCCTCACGCTCTGCGACCTTATGAGGCCTCAGCCCGCGGATGGGCCAACCCTTTGGTATCATCCAACGCTTAGTCTCTCTTGTGGTAATGAGAAGGACCTCGGGCCCATCTGACTTAGTACGTAGGCAAAGCGCTCCGAATTGTCTGACCGGCTCGGCCCGTACATAACCTTTCGATTTATCGCTCTTTATATTCATTTTCTGGCTCGATTCTGGATCGCCCCTAACCCAACGGACCGCACCGCGTTCCAGCCAAAATTCGATCGGTGTGGCCCTTATTTGCCCACACGTTAATCTGATGCTTGTGCCCACGCGACCTAACCATTGATTTTAAATGGCAATGCCCTGGCTTCCTCACGCCGGATCTAGTTTGTCGCTCGCCATGCCCAATAGCGAACGATCCCGTTGCAGAGCTGGCCGGACGATCTCTAGGAATAACGTTCCCTTTAACTTTCAACAAGCTAAACCCGGACGTTAACAACGCTCGACCTTTATGTGAGCGCCAATCCGATCTCCTCCCTGCCTGTCACGGCAGCGTTTTGGTTCACGCGTGCAGGCAACTTTTTGGCTTTCCGCAAATGAGGAATGACGCCATACGGGGTGAGAGCGACATCGCTCCGCCGGCGGGCGGGATTAGGTCGCTAATGTACTTCAAAATTCCAAAGTCTTTGGTCCTCCGGGTTGACACTGGGTCCGAACCAATCGTTCGGTTCATGCGTTCCCTCTCATGCTTCTGACGCCGATAACGACCGGCGTGCCCAGTCTTGCCACATCTAAAGTCCGAGGAACTTGAACGGCGCGG
>NZ_JANUBV010000038.1:0-34814 GCF_024808055.1 Rhizobium sp. BK176
CGGAACGGCAGGAGGCGGAGCGTGCGGCCTGGCGGGCGCCCGGCGTCACCAAGGTTGACAACCGCATAACCATCTCACCGTGATCAATCAACGTTCAATACCAGCCGGGCTTTCTAGCTGCCCGGCTGATATCCCTCGATAGAGGAGCTTGCAGCTTGAGCCGCACACGGGACCCCGAACCGCATCTGCCGGAGACCATGGATCCAGACGAGATTGCGCTGGCAAGCATGGATTGTTTCCCGGGAGTGATCCCCTCGTGGATTCCCATGCGTCTCGGCCGCCCGCCGACAGCGGCAAGACAAGATTCCACCGAAATGGCTGAAACCCCGAAGGATCACCCTCGCGCCGCCGCCTCGGATCATGGGTGGTGCCATCGCCATGTCGTCGACAGCCATCGCCCTGAAGCAACTCGCTGAGCAGGGTGAAATCACCAGCCGGCACGGGCGGCTCGCGCTCGGAATATTGCTTTTCCAAGACCTGGCAACACTCCCGCTGCTCATCCTGGCCGACGCGTGGTCCCAGAGCGACACCATCGCCTTGACGGCAATTCTGAAACAGATGGTGGTTGCCACCACGGCTCTTCTCGCTGCAGCCGTCATGCCGGCCGCGACGCCCATCTCGCGGGAAAGGTCGCCGAGGCATTGATGGTGCGCGGGGGAATTGCTTCGCACGCCGCCTCAGATCGAGAAGATTGATGTGCTCGCAGCCAAGCTGCCGTGAAGCGGCGCGGACGACCATGTCACTTCCAGAGGTGATCGCTGGCACAAATATGCGGACTCAAGTCCCGGCATATCCGCCGGCCGCATGTCATGCGCATGCGGCACTCCGAAAACGCGCCGGTGTTTGCCTTGAGAAGGGCAGTGCAACCGCTTGCCACCGTCATGGGTGGCGGGCTCCCTTGGGGAACTGGTCACCGCGATCCTATGCAGAAATCGTAAAAAACTGACGGTCGTCACGGCCGGCGCGGCGCGGCGATCATATCCTTCTTATGTGGCGTCTCGAATTCGACAAACGCTTCCCGGACGCGAACGGAGCGCACAATGACGAGCATCCCATCAACCGATAGCCGCAAGATCAACGAGATGAACGACGTGCTTGCAAAGAATTGGTGGGTCGTCGCATTGCGAGGCGCCCTAGCCATCCTCTTCGGTATTGCTGCATTTGCGATGCCTTTGGTAACGATGCTCTCGCTTGTGGTGGTTTTCGCTGCATTCAGTTTCATCGACGGCGTCTTCGGGGTTGTCATGTCAGTGCGAGGTGCGCGCAAGGGCGAGCGCTGGGTCTGGTTGCTTTTCAGCAGCATCCTCGGCATCGTCACCGGCGCGGTTGCGTTCCTGTGGCCCGGCATTACGGTTCTTGCCTTCGTCATCCTGGTAGCGGCATGGGCCCTGGTATCGGGCACGTTTATGCTGGTCTCGGCCTTTCGGCTGAAGATCGACCACGGCCGCCTCTGGCTGGTCATCGGCGGCATCGCAAGCCTCGTTCTCGGCATACTCCTCGCCATCTCGCCCTTCATCGGGGCGTTGGTGCTGACTTTCTGGATCGGCGCGCATGCCCTCATACTGGGCGCCACGCTGCTCGTCCTGGCTTACAAGCTGCGGTCCCGCAGCACTGGCCTGCCGGGCACTCTTGCCACGTCCGCCACGGCTTGATCGATGAGAGGAGAAAAGGCATGTCTTCTATTCTTACTGCGGGAACGAAAGCACCCGGTTTCACGCTACGCGTGACGCCCGACCAGACCCTTTCCCTGTCGGAGTTTGCGGGCCGACGCGTGATCCTGGCATTCTATCCGGCGGACTGGAGCCCTGTCTGCGGCGACCAGATGACGCTCTACAACCACGTCCTCTCCGAATTCCGCAAGAAAGGCGCTGAACTCGTCGGGATCTCGGTGGATGGCGCATGGTGCCATCAGGCTTTCGCCCGGGAGCGGAACCTGCATTTCCCATTGCTTTCGGATGCCCATCCCAAGGGAGAAGTTTCGCGCGCTTACGGCGCCTATCGCGACGATGTCGGCGAGAGCGCCCGCGCACTCTTCCTCATTGATGAGTACGGCACGATTGCATGGAGCCACTTGTCCCCGGTCGCCGTCAATCCCGGGGCAGACGGCATTCTCGACGCCCTCGACCAAATGCCAAACCTGGAGCAGAAAAATGTCGACGCTTAAAGTTCCTGTCAATTCGCGTGACCACAGTCGTGGCGGAGCGAACGCAGCCGTCACGCTCGTGGAATATGGCGATTATCAGTGTCCCTATTGTGCCATCGCCAATCCAATCGTCCGATCCCTGGAAAACCGGTATGGCCAGTCACTGTGTGTCGTCTTTCGGCATTTCCCGCTCGTCGAGATCCATCCACTCGCAGCGCCGGCAGCGGAGGCGGCGGAGTATGCCGGAGATCAGGGCCGGTTCTGGGAAATGCACGATGCGATCTATTCGAACCAGCATCGGCTGAGCACGCAACTTTTTTTCGCCATTGCCGGCACCTTGCAGTTGTCTCAGATGGGACTTAGGGATTCGCTTACCCGCTCGCTGCATGCCGACAAGATCCAGGCCGATTTCATTGGCGGCGTCCGCAGCGGCGTCAATGGGACACCCACCTTCTTCGTCAATGGCGTGCGACATCAGGGCGGTTTCTCGGCACCGGAGCTCGCTGCTTCAATCCAAACCGCGATGGACGTCCTGGCTCCGGTGCGATGAGGCCTCGATCTCGAAGATATTGACGGGCGTCAAGGCTATCACGGCTGCTTCGTCCAGATCTTATCCCACCCACGAAGCTGAAGGAATGGGATCATACCTAGTCCGCCAGTACACTTCAAACCCGGAGGATTCGAGATGCACTATAACAGCGCTTCAAAGACATATCGCAATGCCCACCTCGCATTGGCAATCGGCATGGATATTGTGTTGATGACCACCATTTTCCTGCCGTCGTCAATGCCGGCAGTCGCGCAAAACGTCGTTGTCGTCGACGTGGATGTGAAGGAAGTAGCCAAGGGCTACCGCGCTACCAAACTCGTGGGTGCCAAAGTAAAGAACGGTACTGGCGAGACAATCGGATCAATCGATGACTTCATCGTCGATCGCGAGAAGGTCCTCTTCGCAATTCTCCAGGTAGGTGGCTTTCTCGGCATCGGCGGTTTCCTTGTCGCTATCCCTTACAATTCACTGCAGGTCAACGCGGACGGCTCGAAGATTGTGCTCGCCCAGGGGAGTAAGGAGGAGCTGCAGAAACTTCCGGAGTTCAAATACGAAGGAAAGTAACTGGCGCGCCTCCCGCGATAAGGAACGGAGACTTCGCCTCGCGCGATCAAGCCTCAAACCCATATTCCGTCGCGGAACAAGCCGGGACCGGTCTCCTAGCTCATGAGCGCTGTCAAGCCTTTGTTTCATAGCAAATATTCCGGCAATGTGCCGGGCGCAGAGCGATGTGCAAAGTAGGAGGCGGAACTGAGACGACGGCTGAGCAAGCTCTCATGCGCGGATTGGTTACCGCATGACCGTGGTTTCGTCCTGGGTCTGCCTCGTTACCTGGAGGAAAGCGAGTGAGACACCGACCGCCATCGCGTCGAGACTAGTTCCAATCGCTGTCGCGACGAAGACCAGGAGGACACGCCAGTCCGCCAATGGATCAGTTGTTCTTGCGCCTATAGCGCAGCTTATCAGCGCTGACAGCTTCGTGTCAGTACCGAGACTAAGCCGTTCCAAGCTGTGTCGGCAGATCCCACGGGTTCACAAGAGTAACTCCCATACCTTCGAAATCTTTGATATTGCGCGTGACTAGCGTCATCCGATGGATGAAGGCAGTCGCCGCGATATAGGCGTTATTGATCGGTTTGGGACTGGGCACATGCCATTGGGCTGCCTGCACTGCCGCGGCATCGTCCAAGGGCAGGATGCGATTGGAAAACGCAGTTAGAACAGTATTTTCCAGCCAGTTTCGTAACACTTTCCCGGCGGCTGCATCATTATGCTCCGCCAGCCGAACGCCAATCTCCAGTTCGTGCAGGACAACAGATGAAATGAACGCCTCGGCCGGATCGATGGTTTCGTTCCAAACCGCGACGTTCGGATCAGCCTTGCCGCTCGCGACCTTGCGCAGTTCGGACACCACGTTGGTATCGAGCAAAAGCATCAGGAGAGATCAACCGGCTGGGCGCGTTCTGCGCGCTCGGGGAGCGTCAGGTCAACGTCTTCGGCCCCCGGAGCTGCCAACATATCGCCAAGCGTCCGCATTTTACCTGTAAGCCGCTTGTACTCATCGAACGAAAGCAGAACGTGAGCAGGCCGTCCCCTGTCGGTGATTATCACGGGCCCGTTCCTGGTTGCGCGCTTTGCACGGCCAAGATCCTGATTGAGCTCCCGGCCCGAAAGAGTGGTGACGGTCACGACAAGCCTCATATACGTGGTTACGTAACCACATTTAATATCTAGGGACAGGAAATGCAAGCCGAGCCGCCTTGGTGGGACGCTGCAGAAAAGTCGTAAAGTGTCAGAGGCGAGCATGTTTCGACCTCGCGCAAAGCTGATCTGCAGACGCTCAACTGCCCATCCGATGCCATTGGTCTCATAACAAACCCCAAACCATACCGGCACGCGGCAAAATTCGAGTTCGGTATGACTGCAGGGCGCCCTAGCAGATCTCGCAAATCTCATCAGCGAGGCGCTTCGTCAGGCTCGGCGGCCCGGATGCCGGCCGCCTCATCCTACTTAGGACGCTCATCGCAGGCACCGGTGGATATCGCCGGCATTAAGCTTGCGAGCCAGCGTCGACTTGCAGACAGGTACCTAAATTGTAGTGGAGGAGAAGAAGGCGAGCCGCGGCTTCATGGTCAGACGACACGACTTTCATCGCCTTCGGCTCTAGGTGCGATAGCGTCGGCTGCCATTCACGCTCTTTCCGACGATTTCCCGAATGATCGGCAAAATTTCTCTTGCTGCTTCCTTAGCCGGCAGGGCCGTATCTGCGACATTGCTCACAAGCTTCGTGATGTCGTGATCGATGTGCTTCTCGGACCAAAGTTTGCCGCTGGCGACGGTGATATAAACCGAATAGGCGTGGTGCATGGTACCGGGGTGTTCGCCGATGATGTGAAGGATTCCTCGCAAGCTGTTGGGGTCTGCTTTTTCGAAAAGCAACTCACCGATTCGGTAGCCGGCCCGCACCCTTCCGCCGGTGACGAGGATGTTGCTGTCGCTCGTCGGCACGTCGGCCTCTGCAAGCAGTCTACGCATCACCTCCAGATAGGGGCAAGGTGTAAGTCGTCCATGATGGCCTTGGCGTTGAGGCCGTCCGAGATAACAATCTGGCCCTTGGGCAGGTTGCCCCCCAGCGCTTATTGCGGATGATAGCCCGGATTTCTGCCACCGCGCCTCCAGAGAGATAGCCTTTCGTCCGGATCTGGCCCCTAGGACAGTGCCAACCTCAATCGACAGACATTGCGGTGAGTCAATGATGGAGTCTCGACAATCTGGCTGAATGCACGTCAAGGAGGACACCAGCATGAGAATGGAGACCAGACGCGAACCGGCTCAACGAGAAGAAGCAGAGGCGGTATCGCAAGTTCGCCATGGAGACACAATGCCGCGGTGGCTCTCCGGCTTCATCTGGAAAATGGGACGGGGTCATCAGACCCTCTTGGTACTTCTGTCAGTCCTACTATTTGCCATAGGCATCTTCCCGCTCGAAATTCAGCGACGAATTGTTAACGGTGCGACGCAAGGGGTAAGCCTAAACACGATACTCCTTCTCGTGTCTGCCTATCTTGCGCTCGTCTTGGCTGAAGGCGGTATCAAACTGGTATTGAACGTATACCGAGGCTGGATTGGAGAGGTCGCAGTCCGGTGGCTTCGCATGACAGTCATCGACGCGAGAGAATACAACTCTCATGATCTTACGACCTTGGCGGAAGGCGTCGAAATGTCGATCGTACTCGCCGAGGCTGAACCAGTTGGCGGGTTTGTCGGAACCAGCATGTCCGAGCCAATACTGCAGGCAGGCATACTTCTGGCGGTTGGTAGCTACATGATCTACCTGCAGCCGCTACTTGCTCTTGCCGTCATTGCAGTGTTCATACCGCAGGCTGTCCTCGTTCCCATTCTGCAGGGGCTCATCAACCAGCGCGTAAAGACTAAAATCACCGTCATGCGGCACCTCAGCGAGGAAATGGTTGATCATGCTTCGCCAAAGTCGCCAAAACACCAGGCCGCCCGAGTCCAGCGCCTATTCTCAACGAACATGAGTATTTACAGACTGAAGTACGCGCTGAACTTTCTGATGAATTTGATGTTTCAGCTTGGATATGCAGGAATTTTCGCGCTCGGAGGCTACTATGTCATAACTGGGAAGGTAGAAATCGGTACGGTAGTTGCGTTTATAGCTGGCCTCAACAAGGTGTCAGACCCGTGGGGTGCGCTGGTCGATTGGTACCGGGATCTACGTGTTACGCAGGTCAAGTACGAGCTTATTCGGGATGCTAGCACGGTGAACAATAGCCATTTGAATCCGCCCGTAGGCTAGAAAAACTGGCCTTTACGGATGGGTGTTAACATCCGAAAAAAGGTTTCATTGTATTTACTTTCACAAGGCTCCCCTTTTCATGGTCTGGTGTCACGACAGTGGCGGCGACATGAAATTTCGCTGGTTCACATACAGATGTCCTCAGGGACGGTTCATCAAAATTAGGATGCCCCCGACTGGGATGCCTGGCCCGGCGGTACGCGCAGCCAGGTTCTCCAAATTCTCGCTGGCATTCTCGCGGATCCGATTTGCTGCTTGAGGGGCGAAATTCGAACCAATCAACAGCATCTTGCTCGCCTCGGAGGCGTAATCCCCGGCGACGCACGAAATCGCCAGCACCGTCCAAATGTGTGGTTGCACTCGAAGCTCCGAACGAGATCACCCAGAACCTCTGCGTCCTTCTGGCAGCGCCTTACGAGAAAATCGAGGAATGCGATCTGAAATTGCAAGGCCGCATCCATCAGATTGAGTTGAGAGTTTCGCTCGCCTCCATATCTTTTCGCGTCCAGCGATAGCCGGCACATTCCTTGGTCAATTGCTCTTCGGTGCCTTCATCGGTATACAAGTACCGGGATGCGCGAATGACTTAAGACTTTCGTCGTGACACTTCCAAGAATCAGGCCAGCGACACCTCCACGACCATGGGATCCCAATGCGATGAGATCGCAGCCATTGGTGATGGCGGCCTGAATGATGCCTTCGTGAATCTCTTCTTTTCGGAGCTTCACGGTATAGCTTGCAACGCCCTGATGGCGTGCGCGCAGTTCGACCTCGGCCAGGAATTGCACCGCTTGTTGATCCGAGAGCCGATCATAATCCTCCTGACTGGCCGTCAGCTTGTCGCTGTCGGTTGTGAATATCCGGAAGGGTTCGAGCACATGAGCGAAGACGACCGAGGCGTTGGCATCCCTGGCAAAAGCAACGGCGTTCTCCGCGGCCGCGACCGCAAGTTTGGACCCATCGGTTGGAATGAGAATCTTGGCAAACATGATCTATTTCCTCCTAGCGGCATTCTACGGTACGACGCCCGTCTCTCTTTGATTCTTGTCAATATTCCTTGTCTGAGTTTCTCCCGGGGCTACCACGCATCCGCTCACCTTTACGGAGGTCAAAGCAACCCCATTTGTCGTCGTGAAAAAGAGCCCTTTAGAGTGCAGGGGGCGGAGCCGAGTGAGAACCGAGAAGTCCCCAGCCCATCGGATATTGCCTCGCCACATTGGCGCGCCTGGGTATTCGATCCAAATTCGGCTAGCGTCATGCATCTTCGTTTCAGCGATGTCATCAGATAGCAACCGCGATCAAGGTTCACCGGCCTGGGTTGCCGAGATGGACGTCGAAGGGCATCGGCAAGTCGAAACTCATTCCTAGTCGCGTCGATGCCCACGCGCCGAGTTGTTTGAAACGGCTGCCGCCGAGACCTCTGCTGGTATGGACAAGAACGGGCTCATCGGGGCGCTATCTGGGGTCGTCGCGAGCGAGTGCAGGGAACGATTGGCGTGTTGCACGCCGGTCGGGTAGCGTTGGCTCTAAGCGGCGATAGAGCCTCCGGGTAAGGCGCCTGGATGTCAGATATTCGGGGATGTATGAACGGATCTGCTTGTCGGGGTTGCTATTCGCAAGCCTGTCGATGGCGCCTTCCTGGCCAAGACGTTCTGCCGGACGGGCGTGAACGACATGACGGCCGACGCCAAATTGCTGCTTGATCGCGAGAGGATCATGCTTGAGTTTCTATGTGCACGAGAAAGGAAAACTGGCGGTCTTTGACCGCGTCAAACATGGAGGCGACCATTGGTAAGTACGAAGGGAGGATCGGACGACCTGCTTTTGAAACCCGAACGATCTGCCGCACATGCAATCATCGGCTGGTTCGCCGGCGCGCTGATATTTGGCGGCGTAATCGGGCTCGTGCTGCACTTGTCCGATATTGCCGAACTGGTGTCGGTATTGAAAGCAACGCGTCCGCCTTGGATCACCGCGGCGATATCGTGTCAGCTTTGCACCTATGCTTGCGCCGCCGCTGTCTGGCAGATGGTTACGAGGCGCGCGGGTTTTCGGCTTCGACTTTCAGACCTTCTGAGACTAGCCGTCATGGAACTCTTCGCCAATCAGGCGATACCCACTGGCGGCCTGAGCGGAAGTCTGCTGGTTGCCCGCGGCCTTGTACGGCGACGGATCCCATCCTCCGTCGCCGTAACCGCCTTGCTGGTCGCCGCCCTTTCCTATTACGCCGCCTACTGCCTGATGGCAGCACTTGCGTTCGTCCTTCTGTGGTCAACCGGCGATCTCAACGACGCATGGGCCTGGCTGTCAATCCTGTTCGCAGGGATCGTCACCCTGATCACCGTCTGCCTCGTAGCAGTCATTGTTACTAAGGGTCGCTGGATTCCAAGGTCTTTCCGCCGGAGGGCGCTGATGGCGCCCATTGCAAAGGCGCTTGCTGAGGTCCGGACCGACATGATCAGCGACCCGAAAGTGTTGGCGCTGACAATAATCTTTCAACTCGCGATTTTCGTTCTGGATGCGACCACGCTATGGTTCGCTGTGCTATCTCTCGGGACGAGCATCGGCCCCTCTCCAGCGTTTATCGCCTTCGTTCTCGCGTCAGTCGTTGCGACCGTCTCACCGATACCGCTGGGCCTGGGTTCATTCGAAGGAGGTTGCGTCGCAGTCCTCCACTTGCTTGGTGTGCGCATAGAAGTCGCTCTTGCAGCCACACTGATTTTCCGAGGAATATCGTTTTGGATGCCCATGCTTCCTGGAATGTGGCTGACCCACCGGGAGACGCGAGCCGATCTTGGCCCAAGTCAATACCCGGATCACGAGGTTTTTTGATTTTGTTGGTCCTCTTCCCTTTTCGGCCCGTACTTTGATTGAGGATCAGGGGCAGATTGATCTCGGTCAAGGAAGCAGTGTCCTGCATCTGTATGCTCTCGTCAAAACCAGAGGTGGAACATGCAGGAACCGAAATTATCCTTCCATGGCGCGGCCGGCTCGGTGACCGGCTCCTGCTTCCTCCTCGACGTCGCGGATTCCAAAGTTCTGATTGACTGCGGCATGTTCCAGGGCTCCAAAAGCGAGAAGGAACTAAACTACCGGCCCTTCCCTTTTGACCCGACGGAAATCGACGCCGTTCTCCTAACCCACGCCCACATCGATCATACCGGTCTGCTTCCCAAGCTCGCAAAGGAGGGATTCGGCGGGCCTGTCTATGCTACCCGGCCAACCATGGAACTGTGTGGTGTCATGCTGCAGGACTCCGGACATATCCAGGAATCCGAAGTCAAGCAGCTAAACCGCCGCAATCGCAGGCGGTCACGGGAGCCGGTCGAGCCGATCTACACAGCTGACGACGCCCGCATGGTGATGGCGCAATTCATATCTGTCCCCTATCAGCAGTGGCAAGAAGTAGCGGGCTCGATCAAGTTCCGCTTCTGGAACGCTGGGCACCTGCTCGGATCGGCCTCGATCGAGATGGAAGTCGCCGTAGTCGACGGTTCACGGCGGCTCCTCTTTTCGGGCGATATCGGTACCCGCTACAAAATGCTGGAAGGGTTACCTCAGGCCCCCGTGGGCACGGACTATCTCATCTGCGAGAGTACATATGGGGACCGCGAGCGCGAGGATTACACGCAGGACGATCGCCGCGGGCGGCTGAAAGAGATCGTAGCCAAGGCAAACAAACCAAATGGCGTGCTTCTTATCCCCTCTTTCGCCGTGGAACGCACGCAGGAAGTGCTGACGGATCTTGTCGCGCTGATGGACGACGGAACTATTCCTCGTTCGCCAGTCATGATTGACTCGCCATTGGCGTCCAGAGCGACCGAGGTATTCAAGGCCCAGGCAGGTGAGTTAGCGAACGCTGGCACGTTCATACGCGCCCTCAACGCACCCAATGTCAGGTTCACCGAGTCGGCAGAGCAGTCAAAGGCACTTGATCTCGTTCGCGGTTTCCACATCATCATCGCGGCGAGCGGTATGTGCGAAGCGGGACGCATCCGCCACCGGCTGCGCAACTGGCTCTGGCGGCAAGAGTGCACTGTTCTCCTGGTGGGCTTCCAGGCAGCTGGAACTCTGGGTCGAGTCCTGCAGGAGGGTGCTCGTATGGTTCGAATCCAAGGAGACGAGATCCTCGTAAAGGCAAAAATCATAACATTAGACGCCTACAGTGGTCATGCCGATGCGACTGAACTCGACGAATGGGTATCTGCCCGGGCGCCGATTGCAAAAGGTATATTTCTCGTTCATGGCGAACCTGCAGCGCGTACCGCTCTGACACGTCTCTTGGCGCGGACGCAAAAAGTTCCCGTGATAGAGCCACGGCTCGACGACACATTTTACCTGACCCGAGAGGGTGCATGCATGGCCGAAGATCATACACACGCCAGACTAACACCCGAGCAGCTAGGGCGGCCGGATTGGCATAACGACTTCCAGAGCCTGGTCCTCGATCTGTCCCAGCGTCTTAACTTGGCCGCAGACCAGAAAGGCCGGGCTATAATCCTTCGAAAGATCAGGCGTGCCCTTGAACCAGACGACGAGATCGCCAAGGCAAAAACAGAATGACATCTGTCAATTGACGGGAACTTCCAATAGGGCCGCGATCATCTCACGTTTCCCCACCCGGGCGACGCCGGCGGGAGATCATGTCTCTGAAATCGTCGACGTATGAAGCAAAATCTGGAACACTAGCGCGATCCTCCGACGAGATCGGATGACCCAGTCGTAAAGCTTGAAAATCGGGTCTTCAGCAGGCAGCCAAGAGCTTACATCGCGGATCCTAAAATAGGAGGGCTATCCACGTGCGTCAGCGCTGCGAGACAACGTCTTGCTTATTGGTTTTGGCCCCTTCGCAATATCATCTTCAGGCCGTATGACGTTGCCGGTTTGGGGAATATTGCTTCTCGGCAAGGACAGCGAAGGCTTGAGTGGTAGAAAGATGTCGCGCACAACATCACTTGCGACCGCTTCCGCATAGCCGAACTGCAACCCAGTCGAGCGATCCAAATTGTAGATGTCTGATCTCACGACTGCCCCATCCTCCCGCCGGACGAGACGCGTTGTTAGTCGAAAGACATCCTTGCCCTCTCGCACGCTGCCATGAAAAAGATAGAGCGTGCTTCCGTGCTCTGGACCCAGCGCCGGATTGAGCTCTGTGACCACTCTCAGCCCCCCTCCAGCAAGCAGTTTGACGATGATGTCGTCCCTGAGAAAGCGTGAGACTTCTGCTGTCTGGCTGTTTCCCGCGTTGTCGAAAGGCTCGACTACTACCGTCGGCGTGGATTCGAAACCTGACACCACAAGCGGACTGGTTGAAAGCCGATCTATGATCAGGAAAGCCATTGCGATGCCAATCGCCGCAAGTCCTATTGCCCCAAGCCGACGATCGGTCGAATGCCAGAGGGCAGAATACCACCAGTCGCTATCGTCAACGGAACTCGCAGGCGTGGAGGCGCGGACACTTTGTCTACCAAACTCAGGGTTCGATCTGAACTGCGGAACATAGCCACCTTTCGGTATAGTAATAAACACAGCTTCAGGCTGAGAAGCCAAGAGATAAAAGCGCTCGAGTTCTCTCCTTATCCGTCCAGCCTCGATGCGCACGGCGGGATCTCCCTGAGCGTCGAAATTCCTCCGCCCAAAAATACTCACGGCGATGGTGTAGGCCTTCAGGTATTGCGCTCTTCCGGCGAGCGTCTCCTCCACGATATAGCGCAGGAACCGCCTCCCGCGCTCGGGGAGTTGAAGATCCCCGCTTGCAAGAATTCGTTCCAGCTGAACCTGAATGTCTAGGTCCGAAGGCTCACTGGATGCCGTCTGCAAACCTGATGAACTTGTCATTGCCCTCCTCCGTTTCCTCACTTCCTTGTTGAAGCACAGCAGAGGAGGCTGCACGATCGTCCGCCCGGAAAGACCGGTTCCTGCTCTCAATCCAATGAATGAGGCGGCTTGCTTCCTTACGGGTCAGCAAGATCGTCGTGACATCCAGTTCAGCAGGTGACCCAGTCAACGCATCCACAACATTGAAAAGTCCGTAAGCCGCGCGGACGCAGACGTATCTCGGTTTGTTCTCCAAAGTCATGCCCATGAGCCCGTAAATCCCTTGGTCGTCCTTTAGGCTGTCAATCTGCTACCAGGCACATTGCGCTTAGTATCGTTAAGGTTAGCAAGGGACGCCATACGTACATTGAGCCAGATCAAAAATGAAAGCCCGTCAATCTTGATCGGCGTCAATGCTGACTGGATCGGATCAGCCATGCTCACAGGCAAATTCAATTCATCTCCAAGGGGGAGGCACCAAAATGAGTTGGAACCGTTGGTATGGCCTTCGAAGTTATATCAGATCCTCATTGTGGATCGTTCCGTTCATCGCCCTACTGCTTTATGTGGCGGCCATCAGATTGGTTTACGCATTTGGGGATTGGCTTCCATGGATCGATGTCTGGCCCTGGGGAGTGGCAGGAACCCAAAGGATGTTGGAAACGATCGTAACGATGACGTTGACCTTCGTCGTCTTCACGTTCGGTTCGCTACTGGTGGCAATTCAAGTCGCCGGTGGACAGTTGACACCCCGGATTATCGCAACGACCCTACTGAGAGATAATGCGATTCGATTCACCGTTGGATTGTTCATTTTTACGTTACTTTTTGCTGCAGGGGCACTTGCCAGGCTTGATACAACAGTCCCGCAGGGCGTTTCAGGCATGGCCGGGCTTCTCGGCTTTCTTTCAATCGCCGCTTTTTTGTACCTGATCGACTATGCTGCCCGCCTGCTCCGCCCCGTTAGCATCATCGCAAGGGTTGGCGAGCGCGGGCATGCCGTCATTGAAGAAGTCTACCCCGAGGAATCGAGCAAGGATGCCTCCAACGACAACACGACTGTGGCTGTTACACCAGATAAAATTGTCTACCATCAGGCTCATCCGGCCATCGTGGTTGCCATCAACCAAAAGGCTCTCCTGGAGCTCGCTGAAAGGACCGACTCCACTATCGAACTTGTCCCGAGAGTGGGCGACTTTATTGGCACCGACGAACCCCTCTTTCGTTTGTACGGGCCCCACCTGCCGGACGTACACCGTTTAAAGAGCCTGGTCGCTCTTGGACCAGAGCGAACCCTTGAGCAAGATCCCACGTTTGCATTCAGGATCATCGTCGACATCGGCATCAAGGCGTTATCCAAGGCTATAAACGATCCAACCACTGCTGTTCTTGCAATCGACCAGCTACAACGACTGTTATGCTTCGTAGGTAAACGACGCCTTCTTGGTGACGAAGTCCGCGGCAAGACGGGGAAGTTGCGACTAGTCCGCAGGACGCCCAACTGGGAAGACTTTGTACAGTTGACGTTCAGCGAGACCCGCTTGTATGGTGCTGAGAACTTTCAGATCGCCAGGCGGTTGCGTGCGGTTATCGAGTACGCCCTGCAAGTTCTGCCTGACGACCGTCGCCCGGCGCTTCTTCAGGAACTGGATCTCATGGATCGCATGTTAGAAAGGATCTACCTTATGCCCGAGGATTTGGCGTTGGCCAGAACGCCTGACTCGCAAGGGTTAGGGGGGGCTGCGAAGCACGCTGCTTCCGCTAACCGGTCCTAATTTTAAGGCGTCGTTCGGGCGCGAACCGGTTCAGTATCTTGGCTAGCACGAATCCCATCAGCAATGTGATGCAGGCTGCCAGTATGCACATCGTGCTCGATCGTGGATCCGCGTCGGGGACGGCTGATAGCGGAGCCAGTGCAGCGCCAACATTTCTTGTCGCAACTCCAAGCGTTACCACGCTTCGCTTGTTATGAGGTAGGCCGACCGTGAGCGCATAGGAACATGCCGCAAGCCCAGTATAATAGATGAACTGAGCCGCAATCGCAAAAGTACCGACGGCACCCACCATGTCGCGCCAGTTCTGCAAAAACGCCGTTGCCAAGAGCACTACAATGTTGAGCACGACAACCTTCCTCACGACGGGATCGAACCTATCCGCCCATCGCCTGGAGAGGCTTCGCACCCCAATGCCAACCCCAAAGGGAGCGAGTACCAACAACAATAGAGGACGTGCAATCACCCCTGGACCCGCGTGAAGGTCTGGCGCCACGAACGGGACCGCGATCGGCATTAATATGATCGTGCCGAGCGCAGCAATAACGATGAATGCCGCCGTGTAGGCAGCGTCGGCCTTTGCAACATCGGACAGAAGCGGCAGAAACGGCGCACATGGTGTTAGGCCCAGCAAAAGCAGTCCAAGCTCATATGGCGTTGGCAGTGCTAACAGCCGGGCGATCACTACGGCGAGAATCGGCCCGACAACAAAACCGGAGAGGACGCTTGCGATTACGAACCGTCTGTCATGTAGTGCGACCCAGGCATCTTTGAGCTCAAGTTTCAAACCGACGTCGACCAAGCTCCCAAGCATAAAAGACACAAGTGCCACCTGAAGAGTGTATTTCAGCAAATCGGTCATCAGCGGCCCTCCGTGGAAATTTCTGTAGGCAACATAACTCGGCGTTCGCAATCCCACCTTGATTTGCTTCAATGTAACCGGCTGGTTTGCGCAATTGGCGTGCCGTGTTTCCAATTACGCCAGCAGCGTAATGATCGTGGGAGAGAATCAAACCTGACACCGCAGCCGAAGCAAATCTTCCGCCTGCGTTCCGGCCTCAGGGGGCTCACTGCCAAGCGTATTGCCGCTTGTCTTTAGCACGAAGCGTGCTTTGGCCTTCGGCGGTACGACGCCATCATGACACGGTTGTCAAACGCGATGGTCAACTGGACCAGGTTCGCATGGACCCAAGACGCTCTCGATGACGGCAATTGCCCGTTCTCTCCTCACTGATGGAGGCGATCCGACAGCTCGGCAGTTCAGCGTGCGCCGATTGTGGGTGGTCGCATGAGGCGTCAAGCCCGGCTGAGAGCGCTAATTTGACGGAGGTCAAGGACAACGAGCGCGAGGACGTCTAGCAATGAGATCTGCGGATAAGATTCAGTACAGGAGGGTCTAATGCGCTACAGTCCATTTCTCACTTTCCCAGACGCCGCCCGGGATGCCGCCGTCTGGATCCGGGAGCTTTCAGAATTGCTTGGATGTGATCAGCGCGACGCTTACGACGTGTTGCGCACGACCATGCATGCGGTCCGCGATAAGATGTCCGCGGATGACAACGCAAAGGTTGGCAATGATCTCCCTTTGGTGCTGCGAGGTCTCTATTTCGAGGCATGGGATCCGATTAAGAGCCACGGCCACAGTGACCTTCAGGATCTTCCGGCCTCACTCCTTTCAGCCTTGCCTCATCACATCGCGTCAGACAGAGATGTATTCGAAAAGCTTCTAAGACTTTTCGAACGCCGCCGGCGTCACAAGAGATCGACGAAGCTCGATCTTGCACTAAAGCTCTGCGCGACTGGCATCGACAGCAACAGTCCGGACGCCGTTGTTCCTCACACGGTGTCGCCCGGACTGCGTTAGTTTCAGGATATCATTAGCGGCGTGTTTTACATGCTCGACGACGCATTCAAAGTAGCTGAATTTATTCAAGCGAAGGGCTACAAGGGAACCGTAGAAGGTTTCAACCTCCGTTCGGTAACGTCTTCGCCATCATCGAGGCCCGGTGTTTAAGGTCCCATGCGGCGACCTCGGTGCGGTTGAAAACATTAGCCGGGACTGGGTATCGACAAATTCCGGATCTCGGTGGGTTACGGCACCGACATTGAGGCCGCTCGCAACTGCCAGACAAAGTTGGTGCCGAACTGAAGGCCGACGCCGCGCTGGGGCCGCTTGTCATTGAGTGGAGGGCCGGCCGCCCAGACGTGCATTCGCGCGCATCAAACAGGCGCAGCTATCCATCCAGTCCCCCGACAGACGAGATAATATTCGTCATTCCAACTGCTGGGCGCTTAAGCGCTGGCCGCTCAAGAAGCGGGGAGGAGCGATAATGACTCATCGAAGCGGCTACGCGTTCGCCAACAAGGATCTGCGCAGAATAAATGTCATGGCGACGCACCACGCTGATGCCAGCATTAATGCTGGTTCTAATCCCAGAACATTCGCTCAATTGGATCGTTCAGCAAAATCCGCTGTCCTGACGCTCACGCTCAATGCGCTTATATCGCTCTTGCCAAAAAGCACGTGCTTTTGGAGACGTCGCGTCAGCGGGGCTTTGTCGAAGCGACGCCTCCAAGCCTGCCCCACTCGGTGGGCGCAGGGCTTCCCATGTGCTATTCAGTGACCGTAAGCTTTGCCTGCATCCCGGACTCAAAGTGCCCCTTGATGTTGCACAAGAGCAAATAGGAACCGGCCGAGAGCTTGGCCTTCAGCTGACCATCGGCGCCCGGCTTGAGATCGGAAACCTCGCCCAGGCTCTTCAACTGCTTCTCGTCCACTCGATGCTTGGACTTGACCAACGGGATTTTTTGATCGGACGTTTTAAGTTTCACCAGAACCATCTCGTGTTCTTCTGTCATTGCGTCGTTGTGAACCGCAAATACCGTCTCACCCGCCTTGATCGTCGACTGGTCGAGGGTAAGCGTCATCGGTCCGCCACCCTCGCCGCCTTCCACGACCTTTACCGTTGTGGCTGCCCACGAGGTACTGGCGATCGAGACCGCCGCAAAGACAGCAAGCCCATAACAAATGATTCTCTTCATTTCATCCGCCTCTTTTATCAGCCCGCGGCCCTACTAGCGGCCGTTTCTGACACTTGCCTGAATACCGACGGATTGGCACACAGCGCCCGACGCCTCCTCTCGAAACCCACCATCCCGAGCGTATTTGTTGGCGATCATGGATTCTAGCTACTTTGGCGAATATCTTCACGACGCTATTTTTGTTTCAGCGCTTGTGAGGCCCGCTATCCCGGGAACGCAATGGAGCGCGCATTTCGGCAGGATGCGGTGATCCTTTGATAGACCGCTCCCCGAATCTGGACGCAGCCGCTGCACGTGGCTCCCGTCTCACAGGGTGCCGGTTTCAATCGCGCCAAAATGTCTGCATTTCTTCCCGGGTCACCTTGCCGTCCTTGTTACTGTCGACACTGTCGAAAATCCGCTTGTGGATCGCTGTCACCTCGTCGAAGGAAAGTGCTCCGTCTCCGTTGCTATCGGCAATCGCGAACATGATTTTCATCTGTGGTCCATGCATCTCCATGGCTCGCTCCATCATTCCCTCTCCCATCATTCCGCCTTGCATCAAGGCCGCACCTGGAAAGCTTTTCTCGATTTGTCTCATCATTCTTTCCATCGGCGACGGAGAAGAATCGTCAGACGTCCCACCAGGGGTTTTGTTGTCCGTCCCATTGGATTGTCCGAAGACGAGTCCGACACTTCCAATCGAAAATATTGCCGCCACCAAGGCTGCCCGTGAGAACCCGGTAGTTTTCATAAGCTATCTCCTTCAACCTATCCCAGCACCGGTTTTCGGTGCGCTAACAAAATCGGATTGAGATTTCCGTCGTAGAGGCGCATGTTACGATGATCGGCTCATTGTGAGCCTGTCCCTCGTCTAATCGTTGACCCAGATCAAAGTAATCGACCGGACCTCGAATTCTGCGAAAGGGGGACCTTCGGTCCATTGACGTGTCGCCTGGAAGCAATTCAGTCCTTAGCTGCAGCCAGGAGCGAAAAAGGTGCGATTGCTGCATCGACGTCCGGGTGGGACGCACATCGCTAAGCAACGCTTTCTTTCGAAACCTTGTGCCATCGCCTCAAGGGTCAGCCAATGCGTCGAAATCTGGACATGTCATACAAACGACTGGGTATCTTTCGCGATTTCGACTGCGCAACATCCGATCTGGCGAAAGATGAATTCAGCCAGTTCGTCGACGGGTGCAACTAGATCGATCTCTCCATCAAGCAGCAAGGCGTTTTCAGGCGTCTCCGGGAAGTCCGCTTCGGCCGGGTCCTACATAGCACGTTCCAAGCTCAAGCCGATCGCCGGTTCCCGCCAGCCCACCTTTAGACCAGTTGAGTGAGCCAATATCCGAGGCAGCCCACTTTCGATCTCAATGGATCGGTGAAGCGCGACAAGCACGCACGTCGGGAGACCTTAGTCTGGCCAGCATGGCGCATATCGCTGGCATTCCTCCAGCCGATGCGCCGATGGCGAGGATATCGTATGGCATTTTGCTGGCCCGCGTTGTTTGCCCTTCTATAAAAGAGCCAACGCGTTCCGCATTGCGGAGGGTTAAACAATGGTTTTGCGGTTTCCTTGGACTGTCCGTTTCAATTCCCAGAACCATCCCTGCCGAAGGCAAGTCGCCGTTCATCGTCCCGGGACCGCTTTTTTCGTGTGGACATTGGCGGGCAGCACCACCGCATTATGTATAGCCATTGATCGGAGAGCTTTCCTGCAGATGTATCTGCAAGACGGAAGGTTCTCAGCTATAACTCGGCTCATTACTTTCATGCAGCCACGACCGCACACCATCCGTCGTCCGCTCGTGAAAGCCACTCGGCCCGACGAGCTTCTCGATCCCGCCCAATCGCATGCTATCCCGTACGGGGTCGCGCACCCTTGAGAAAGCCACAGTGACCCCAATACCCTGAAGTTCCTTGATGAGAGCGAAGAGCTCGTCGGTGGCGCTAACGTCGATAAAGTTGACTGATCCTAGATCCAAAAGGACGCATCTCAGCCCTGGCCGCGCCGTCAAGGATGCCTTCAGGAGCGTGATCATTCGTCCGATACTCGCGAAGAACAGGTCGCCGCCCACCCTCCAAATCAGCAGTCCTGCAAAGGTCTTTGCCTCGGGATGAAGATGTATGTCCCGATAGGCCTCGGTACCGGGAAGTTGTCCGACTTCGGAGCTCAATGGATGGCTTGCATGGTAGATCAGCGTCAAAATCGAGATAACGACTCCCAATACAATACCCTGCGGGACGCCCAGGACGAGTTCGCCCGCCACTACGATGATGCCATTGACAAAAGACCAGGGGCTTCTCCGGAAAAGATCCCGCAGATAACGCGGGGTAGATAGGTGCAGCATCGCGGCAATCACGACCGCAGCAAGCGCGGGTTGAGGCACAGTTCGGAACAACGGCGTCAGGAAAAACAGGGTCAAAAAACAAAGGAGCGCCGCGACCAAGTTGGCCGCTTGAGTTCGAGCACCCGCCGCCATCGCAACCGAGGTTTTCGATAGGCTACCAACAACGAGAAATCCACCCAACAGCCCGCTTAGTATGTTTGCTGGACCGTGTGCGACCAATTCCTGATTGGGATCTATATTTCCACCATTCTCAAGAGCCGCCGCCTTCGCAGCCCCAAGGGCTTCAGCGTAGCCGACCATCACAATTGCGAGCGCTCCTGGTGCAAGCTGGACCCAAATCGCGGGGTCGAGGTTTGGCAGTACTACGTTCGGCAAACCCGACGGGATGTGACCTGCGACATGGACGCCGGTCGCCTCTCCGCCAAGGACGCCAATTGCTATGGTGGCGAGTGCCATTACAAGCAGCGGCGCCGGAACGCGCGGGTTCAATCGTCGCAGGAGCATCATCGCCAACAACGAAATAAGACCAGTCAATGCAGGCGCCAGTGACATGTCATCCAGATGGACAAGAATGTTGCCAAGCCTTTTGAAAAAATTGCCCGCCGAGCCGTTGATACCAAGCAGTTGAGGCACCTGGCCTATAATCGTCACATAGACGAGCCCTTCAATGAAGCCTCTCATGACCGGGGTCGGTATAAAGCTGGCAACCCAGCCCATCCGCAAGAACCCTGATATCAGGAAGAGAGCCCCAATCAGGACCGCTAGACTTGAGGTTAGGGAATTGAACTGCGCGGTCCCCTGTGATGCAATCGCTCCGACCGTTAAGGCTGAGATGAGGCCGGTGGCGGTGTCAGGCCCCACGACAAGCTGGCGTGAGCTACCAAACAGCGCATAGGCAAGGAGCGCTGGTACTATCGTGGTTAGTCCCATGATGGGAGGCACACCGACAATCCCCGAATAGGCCATTCCTTCGGGAACCATCACTGCCCAGAGCGCTACACCAGCGAATGCATCTTGCACCAGCCACTCAGGTCGATAGTTGCCGACCCAGTCTACAATCGGCAAGGCTGCACGGATGGCGGACCTGACATTGGGCTGTTCCATAGCGCCTCGGAAGCTTACAGCGTTGTGGGTTCGCCAGATAGTTCACGAGCGTACCTCTGGCCTCGTCTGTTTATGAAATCCCTCACTGGACGCGGGGAAGCGGGTTTGCCATCATGCCCGGGGCGACGGAACCCCTGCGTGACATACTCGTCGCTCGGCTCGGCGCGCAGACGTAGAACGCAGATTGCGGCATAGGTGAGGATGAGGAGCATTTCCATGTGATTTCCCTTTGGCGCCTGCGGCAACTCGAGCATTCGCCAGCGGATCGGCGTTGGCCAACCCGCTGATCTGTTCGACGTTACCCACCTGCAACGTTAACTCTCTTCGAATAGGAACCCCGTCACATCACGTATCTTCTGTCCAGGAGAGCTTTGCGGGGGCACGGGCGCGCACTTAAACCGGCGATTTGGATCGATTATCGTCCACCACTAGGGAACCAGGACGGCTGCACCTTTGACCAGTCCTCCCCGCAGATCAGCCAACGCATCGTTCGCTCGCTCGAGCGGATATGCGGTGGTGACGGTACGCAGTCCCGCATGTCCAGCGAGATCAAAGAATTCTCTGGCATCGGCGCGTGTCAGGTTCGCGACCGATACCACATGACGCTCTCCCCAAAGTAGCTGATACGGCATGCGCGGTATATCGCTCATGTGGATCCCGCCGCAGACGACAGTGCCACCTTTACGAACCCGTGCGAGGGCGGCTGGCACCAACTCTCCAGCCGGGGCGAAAATGATGGCGGCGTCCAATTCAGCGGGGGGCGCTTCGTTCGACGCGCCTGCCCAGACGGCTCCGAGGTCTAGCGCAAAACGTTTGGCCATCTCATCTCCCGGACGAACGAAAGCATACACATCTTGCTTTCGCCACTTGCACACCTGAGCCAGAATGTGTGCCGCCGCCCCGAAACCGTAAAGACCGATCGTCTTCGCCTCGCCCGCCATCTTCAATGATCGCCATCCTATCAGCCCGGCGCAAAGCAACGGTGCGGTCGCAACCGGATCAGAGTCGTGGGGAAGCACGAAGGAATAGTTCACGTCCACCGCGGCATGCGTCGCATATCCACCGTCAAGCGTATAGCCAGTAAATCCGGGAGAGTCGCACAGATTTTCAGCTCCAGCGAGGCAATAGTGGCAACACCCGCACGTATGGCCGAGCCAAGGCACGCCCACGCGCTTCCCCACGATCTCCTCGGCAACTCCCGGTCCGATTGCGATGACTTCTCCGACAATTTCGTGTCCGAGCACGAGCGGCAACTTGGGATCAGGCAGCGCCCCCTCCACCACGTGCAGGTCCGTGCGACAGACGCCACAGGCCTCCACCCTTAAGAGCACCTGGTCTTTTGCAGGCCGCGGATCAGGTGCCTGTAAAAAACGCAAAGGTGACCCGACCTCTTCGAGGACCATTGTTCGCATGTTGCCTCCGCACCCCATCCATCTACACGTTTGGACGCACCAGATTTTTAGCCTTGATCGATAACAGAGGGCCCGCCTTGATTTGAATCAAAGCGCACTCTCTAAACGGCACTTGAGCGAGCTCTTTCGATCAACTTCCGAGGACCCCACGCGCTGAAATCTCAAGTGGAAGAAAAACCACGGCATTTATCCGAGCGGAGCGCCGAAAGGCGCAAAAAAATGGGAAATTTGACAGACATCAAAGACATGTCGGTGGAACACAGTACGCTCTTCTTATCCAACAAGAGGGCAGTGCGATGAACATCAAAACCACCATGTGCGTATTCGACGTCGGCCGCTGGGACCAGGACATAAAGTCAGCAATTGAATTCTGCGAGACACAGGGCGCCCATATGACGGCTCTCGTTGTTTGCATGGGTCGCGTTCCAGCGATTGCAACCTATGAAGCACTTTCAACAACTTGGTTAGAAGGCCAGCAGAAGGAAATAGACAGGCTAACCGAGGAAGCGAAATCGTTGCGGAAAATCGTCGAAAGGTCAGGCCTATCCTTTGACGTGCAGGAAATCTATACCGAATTCGCATGGGCCGACGATGATATCGCCCAGCATGCTCTCTATGCGGACCTGATTCTCGTCGGCGCACAAGCCGCGGGCAACGAAGAACTCCAGAGCCGGATCATAGACGGTGCGTTGTTTCAATCTCCAACGCCAATCCTCGTCAACCCCCGCATGCAGTCAATCGCCTCAGCTCCAAAATCGGTTCTGCTTGCCTGGGATTCAAGTGACGAGGCCGCGCGGGCCACCCGCCAGTCACTTGAGTTTCTCAAAGGCTGCGATAGCGTCCACGTGACGCTAGTGGATCCGATCGCTAGTAGCTGGGAGAACGGTGAAGAGCCGGGAGCAGACATCGCAACGTTTCTCACTCGACACGGCGTCAAAGTGGAAGTGGATCGCCTTTCGAGCGGCGGACGCCGCGTAGATGAAATCCTTCGCCAACACGCTGTGGATGTAGCTGCCGACATGGTCGTCATGGGCGCCTTCAACCATCCCCGGATTCAGCAACGCCTCTTTGGCGGCGTCACCCGATCGATGCTGAAGGATAGCCAAGTTCCGCTCTTTTTATCGCGATGACGCTGACGCAGCCATCTTGCCTCGGTTTACGAAATTTAGGCCTGGAAAGCAATTAATCCCAGCGGGAGGACTTTATGAGGCCGCAGTTTCATCTGCCACTTATCACACAGCCGGAAGCGACTTCGTTTTCGCTAATCGAGAACGCTATCCAGTTCTCGTTACATCAGGGTGCAGGTCTGATCGCCAGCCTGTCCGCCGCGCGGCGCCATGGTCAGGAGGCGGTCGAAACCTATTCGGAAGACGACGAATTCCAGGCTGATCGTTTCGACCGGGAGGTCGCGGCGCAACTTGTCCGGCATCTGCGCGAGCGGGCAGAAAGGGTTTGTCTCGATATTAGGCTCGTCCCCATGGACTCGGAAGCGATGTCGGCGACCATGAGGCTGGCCGAACTTGCTCGTGCGTACGATGTGACAATTGTTGAAAATACCGAGCTTGCTCGTCCGATAATAGAAGGATGCTTTTTTGACAGTGGCCGCCCGCTGCTTCTTCTGCCGTCTGAGGATTTCTATGGCCGGATCGACAACATCGCGATCGCCTGGGACGGAAGCGCCACGGTGGCACGGGCGCTCTCACATTCTTACCCCATGATTCAGTCCGCGACGAAAGCGACGGTCATACGCGTGCGCGACGCTGCGATCTGGAGCGACGATCTTCTCGACAGATACGTCGAGGCGCTGGAGCACTCGGGCATCGATGTTAACGTGGCAGCAGTACACAGCGACGGCGAAGACACCACCACAATGATACAGGATACCGCCATGGAAGTTCACGCGGACCTGCTTATTGCTGGCGCCTACGGGCACTCCAAAATCCGGGAAGCGCTTGTTGGCGGTGTCACGCGCGGCCTTCTCGACGACCTGCGTATACCAACTCTGCTGTCTCACTAGTCCACAACGTCACCTCGATCGAAGGTGCTGGTCCATAGGGTTCTCAGTATGCAGACGAGCGAACCTATTCGGCTTGAAGAGGCCCGGAAGGAACGTCTCGTGGAAGCAATGGGGCCCATACCTCAGCGGGAGGCAATGGGAAGCGTGCGCGAGGACTACAGCGAGAACGCTGACGCATGTAACTTCTTTCCTCATGGTCAATGTCGATCGCGCGCATATCGTTGAGGCGACGACGGCATCGCTTACGCCGAGCTCATTGAAAATAACCGTCTCCGCTCCCCTGAAGAACTCGAGTTCGAGCTGCTCGACACCGGCGTCTTCGCGAGGATCGGTACCATGACGTCGTGATCGGATATGCGAAAGCCACCCCGGACTAAGGCGAGCTGCATCTGTTGCCGACGCTCTGGTTCAGAAACCACTGGACGTCCCGGACTCTCAAATGCCCTCGGGTCCATCTGCAACCTCTTCAATAGCCACGCATGCCGAACCTATTTTAAAGCCGTAGGCGATGGTTCGATTAAACGTAGGGGGCCCTAAGGTGTGTGAGGTGATCCAGCAAGAGCCGCCAGACTGCGGAAGTAGTTCAGGATGGTCCACGCGGTACACTCTGCCGCTATGGAAGAGAAACCCAAGGCCTCGCCTTCCAGTCACTGCGCTCCGATCCCGAAAGAAGATGCGAATGGGATTTTCCTCGAACGCGAGGGCAATGACTACCTTGTCGTCACTAGATGTCACCACGGGCACTCGACTGGACCAGGAAGGAGCACTGCTGCCCGCTTCAGCCCTGCTTTGCGAGAACCATGCGGCTCTCAATCAGCGCCGCCTGTTGAAGCAAGTACATGCGAACGGACTGCTAGTAGAGTTCACCGGGCTCGGTGGACGCGACTTCTACTAGCAGGGTCCATGTTCGCAGGATAGCGAACGAATTCGCTGACCCTCGCCTGGGCGATCGTCAAAGACCGACGAGCACGAGGCTTCAGGACCTACCTCACGGCTCTAAGAGCATTCAAAACAACCGCGACATCGATTGCCTCCTGAATTAGCGCCCCCTGAACCGGCGGAAGAAAGCCTGCTGCGGCAAATACCATTGCGATCGCAGACAGTCCGATACCCGCTGCCACGCTTTGGGCTGCGATTGATCTTGAATGCTGAGCAACTTTTAAAGCCGTTACCACACCATTCAATCCGCTTCGCAGGAGCACCACGTCTGCGGCTTCCGCTGCAGCGGCCAGGTTCCCACGCGCGATTGCAAGACCGACGTCGGCCGCGGCAAGTGCCGGAGCATCGTTGACACCGTCGCCCACCATCATCACCTTGCCATCCGCCTTCGCGCCGCTAACGACCTCAACCTTGTCCGCCGCGCTGAGATCGGCCTCAACAGCATCCATTCCAAGTCGGTCCGCGATCGCTCTGGCAACCTCGAGCCGGTCGCCGCTCGCAAGCGAAATACGCTTTATGCCCAACTCGCGAAGCTCTTCGATTGCATTGGCGGCGTCAGACCGCAAACTATCTTCGAAACGAATTGCTCCCCGGACTTCTGCGTCGACGCACACAAGCGCGCTTGCCGTGTCGTCGGCAACCAAGGACTGCGGCTCGATGCCTCTTGAGCGCACAAACGCCGGCCCTCCGACGAGCACACGCTGTCCTCCGATAGTCGCCTCCACTCCCTCACCCGCGACCTCAGCCGCCTGTTCCGGCTTGGTGAGAGACAGATGACGGGATTGGGCCTCCGACACGATCGCACGGCCCAGTGGGTGAGCCGAGGCAAGTTCTGCTGATGCGGCCAGTTGAAGGAGACGGTCAGGGTCGTCGTTTCCAAGCACGTTTGCGACAGTCGGCTGGCCGATCGTCAGCGTACCCGTCTTGTCAAAGATGACGATCTCGATCTTCGACAAGGCTTCAAGAACTGCGGCGCCCTTGATCAGAATACCTTTTCGGGCAGCCTTCGATATTCCCGCTACCAACGCCACTGGAACAGCCAGAATAAGCGGGCACGGTGTAGCTACGACGAGAACGGCTAGCAGCCTTACACTTTCTCCCGAAGCCGCAACTGCCGCCGCGGCTACAAGCAACGTAACTCCGAGAAACCAGAGACCCATCTGGTCCGCAAGTCTGAACATTGGCGCTCTGGACTTCTTTGCCAGTTCAACCAAGCGTACGACATGCGCGTAGGTACTGTCTCTGGCGAGTTTTGTGGCGATTAACTCAAATGTGTCGCCGGCGTTGGATGCTCCGCTCTGCACAGCCTCTCCATGCAATAAACGAACCGGCAGCGGCTCCCCGGTCAATGCGGACTGATCGATAACCGCCGCGCGTCCCTCGATTGTTCCGTCGACAGGAACGACGTCGCCGCGACGAATGAGGAGGCGATCACCGGGTGTGATCGCTCCAATCGATACCTCGATGAACTCGTCATCGTTGATGCGCAACGCACTGCGGGGCACACGGGAAAGAAGATCGGTCATGCCGCTTTCGGCGCGTCGGTGGGCATAAGACTCGAGAAAGTGGCCGCCGGCGTACATAACCGAGACGATCGCACCCGCTAGGTATTGGCCGAACCAAAGTGCCGCTCCCATGGCAAGGGCTGCGATAAGATCTAGTCCGAATTCTCGGCGGCGAAGCTTGGCAAACATTTCGACTGAAAGGCAACACAGCACGATAATGATACTGAACACGAGAAGAACGTCCGCAGCTTGGCGTACTTTCAGCAGCGCAAGGAGAAGACCGCTTATAAGAAGGCAGAGTGCGCTGCAGAATAGTGTAAGGGACCAATACCGCTCGATGATGAGTCTTGCTCGAACTCTCAAGAAGGTTTGCTGGTCTGATGATGCGGCTTCGACTGCTTGCATGCCGCTCGTCCTTTCCGAAAGCTCGGCTTCGAGCCAGCCTTTCATAAACCAGGTTCGTTTCCTTGATCTATGACAATGAAGACGGAGGTTAATCGCGCGAAAGATCAGATCGGTTGCTGGTCGGGAGGACGCCATGCCGTATAACTATATCGTCGGCCAGTTGCTGCGAGATGACAACCTTGCCGCCTTTTCCCTTATCTGCAGCGTTGTGCCCACGTTCGACGAAAAGGACTGGGCCGCTCTGTTGCACGACACGCGAAACTGGCAGTGCATAAGTGCGCGTGATATCGCAGGCCGTGTAAGAGGCTTGGCAGTTTTCAGGTTGCGAATGCACCCGGAGGCTGGCCTATTGATGGATGTGCCGATCTTCATAGCTCTAAGCGCCGGTGATCATCATGAGATCGCCGAGCGACTTTTTTCCTCGCTTGAAGCCCAAGCCGCGGCATGTCGATTTATGCGAGTCTGGAACAAACTCCCCGAGACCCTGCAGGAAATAGAAGATCCTGATTTCTTTCGTCGCTGGGATCATGGGCTCATCTATCGCGTTCATCAATGAACGCTCCCGCCGGCTTTGCGGTAAAGACGTACCCAACGGATCGAATGGACTTTATGAGTTCCGGGCGTGCTGGATCGATTTCGATCTTTCGCCGCAATCGGGAGATTTGCGTATCAATGGACCGATCAAAGGCGTCGCGTCCGCGGTGTCGGGTAAGATCCATCAGGGCGTCTCGACTAAGAACCCGACCTGCATTGCGGATAAACGCATCAAGCATGTCGAACTCTCCGCTGGAGAGCTCAATCTCGAGGTTCTCGGGATTGAGAAGTTTGCGCTTCTGCCTGTCAAGTTGCCATCCATCGAAGACGAGTAAATCATGTTCCTTCGGGCCTGGAACGGGAGCCGCTTGGTAGCGACGCAGAATCGACTTTAGCCTTGCGTGGACTTCGCGCAAATGAAACGGCTTGACGACATAATCGTCTGCTCCGATCTCCAGGCCAACAACGCAATCGACAACATCCTCCCGCCCCGTGAGGATCATGATTGGGATGTTTGAGGTGCGGCGTATCTCTCGGGCCAGGTCTAGTCCATCCTGGTCAGGAAGGACCAGATCGAGGAGAATGATATCGAAGGCCTTGGCCTTAAGCGACAACCTCATTTCCTCACCGCTCGCGGCGCACGTGACCTTGTATCCCTCGTGCTCGAAGTATCGCTGCAGCATCTGTCGGATGCGCGGGTCGTCATCCACGACAAGAATTGCCGTCTTGATTGGAGAAGACCCAACTGTCATCGTCAGCACCGCCCTGCATCATTGCTGTTGAACGAGCCCGAAATGGTCTGCCGGGCCACATTACGCCGGTTCTATTGTGCGTCAATGACACCTTTCGTCGCTCTTAAATAGCGACAATAGGTGCAAGGCCGCTCGGTTCGAGCCCCCTTAGCGCGCGCCAGTTACACTCTCTATAGGTCGGCCAAGTTATTCCCAAGGCTCAAGCCGGGCCCACCATGCCATCTCTCCTGGAAAAGCAATTGCTCCACCCCCACGCGATTGTGCAGGCGCCCTAGCAGAAATGGCTGCCCTCTGCGTCTTCGCCCCCGCCTCGCAGAATAGCCGCATCAGCAAGTCCATTACCATCGAGACACGACTGTCTGCGATGGAATAGTAGACTTGGCGCGACTGGCGGCGCGTCTCGACGAGCCGTGCTTGCCGAAGTTCCGCGAGCTGCTGTGAGAGCGCCGGCTGCTTAAATCGGAGGACACTTTGGATTTCACTGACGGACCGCTCGGTTTGCGCGATATAGCAAAGCAGCATCAGTCGGCTTGGTGTACTGAACAGGCGCATGAATTCGGCCGCTTCGGACGCCTTTTCCTGCATTTCCTCGAAAGAAAGGATGCCACCAATCATTCGCGACGCTCCCGATAATACCAGGCTTCGCCCTCGCGCGGCTCATCGAGCTCGTCCATGTTGGCCGCTACGGGCTCAAGCAGCGCGGTTCCACGCATCCAACCTTCCGGAGCAAGCGCACCCTCCTTCTCCGTCGCCTGCAGCGCCTCGACAAGACGGAGGAGCTCGCCAACAGACCGGCCGACGTTCATCGGATACCAGACGATGGCACGAATGACGCCTTTTGGATCGATAACGTACGTAGCTCGGACCGTCCCGCTGTTTTCGGAAGAGCCGTCCAACATGCCATAGGCACGCGCGACAACCATGCCGGCGTCCTCGATTAACGGGAATGGCACTTTGACCGCGAAGCTACGCTCAATGTCCCTCAGCCAGGCCACATGAGAGTACAGACTGTCGACCGAAAGACCCAGCAGGTCGCAATTGATCTTGGAAAAACTCTCATGAGCACGAGCAAACGCGATGAATTCGCTCGTGCATACCGAGGTAAAATCTGCCGGATGAGAGAAAAACAGTAACCAGCGCCCCCGGTATCTGGAAAGCGAGACCTCACCGAGCGTAGATCGCGCCGCAAAACCCGGCGCTACCTCATTAATCCGCAAAACAGCCGGCGACAGCTCATTGTCCGCGCTCACTTGAGCCTCCCTGGTCGGTCAGCTCCAAACATACAACACTTGCACTATTACTGTAAATATGCAATATTAGCCACATTGCATTCTTCTGGAATGTGACCCCTCACACATGATGTGGCCCCAGCGAGCCTCATGCCACGACTGAAATGCGTCTGGTTTTGGTTCGTCGCGCGCAAGTGGAGCGAATGTAGAAGCGATATTCACGTCATGCCGGGCGCGCACGAAAGGTCGCTATGCGACTTAGCAAGTGCCTCGACACCAACCTGTCAGATTTAAACAGCTCAGTGAATGCGACATGACCCAACTTAACTATATCTGGCCGCTGTCCGGCGGCCTGCTGATCGGCCTTTCTGCAGCGCTCTATCTGCTTCTCAACGGTCGTGTGGCGGGGATTTCCGGTTTGGCCGCCTCTGCACTCGGATGGACCGGCGTAGGCTTTAGCCCACTGGGCATAGGGTTTCTTGCGGGCATCATCGGCGGCGCGGCCAGCACGTTCGCTCTTCTGCGACCCACGGAACTTACCATCACCTCGTCACCGATTCTTCTCATAGCTGGCGGCCTCCTGGTCGGCTTTGGTACCCGTCTCGGTTCGGGATGCACGAGTGGTCACGGCGTCTGCGGGCTTGCAAGGCTCTCCACCCGCTCAATCGTGGCGACCATCACCTTCATGGCGACCGCTGCTGCGACTGTCTATGTCAGCCGCCACCTGATTGGAGAGATGTGATGAGCAGTCGAACCCTCGTTTCGATCCTGTGCGGTGTTTTGTTTGGCGTCGGCCTAGTCCTTTCTGACATGGTCAATCCGGCGCGCGTGCTCGGCTTTCTCGACTTTTCGGGGTCTTGGGATCCGTCGCTAGCCTTTGTCCTTGGTGGAGCGCTGATCCCATCAGCCATTGCATATGTAATTAAGCGAAATCAGTCGCGGCCGGTTTTCGACAAGAAATTTCATGTTCCGGCCAGCCGTACGATCGACGCAAAGCTTCTCTTCGGTGCAGGTTTCTTCGGTCTAGGCTGGGGTCTGGTAGGCCTTTGTCCAGGCCCCGCAATTGCCTCACTCGCCACCGGCCGTTGGGAGGCTGGCCTCTTCGTAGCTGCCATGATCCTCGGAATGTTCGTTTTTCGAGCCGTTCAATCCCGGCAAAACGCGCCGATCTCGGTCAACTGAGAAGCGGACTGGCTGGCTAGACCCTGGGACCCCCAATACCTTTGGCCTGAATCGATATGAAGCCATACCGGCGCGGTGGTAGATCTCCAGTTCGCTACGAGCGGACATGATCCAAGCCGGCTGCAGCACATGGCGTAATCGGTTTGCATCTCCAATGTGCAGCGCACGACGCTCTCGTACATAAGTTGCCATAGTGATCGACGCCGAGAAGATTGCTTGCAGAATCTCGGCTATCTCCTGCTGGCGGCTGGCGTGACGTGACCTTGTGAAAAAGCTGGGCAGCGCAGCGCTCGCGCGCAGTCATTCATAAACTGAACGTCTTGCTGGGTCAGGGATTTTCCGACCTCTTGGCCTCGCTGCAACGTCTGCCTGACTGCATCGTTGACCCTTTGCCCAGAATTTAGATCGGCTACTCTCTGCAGATTTCATGCCCGCAGCGACACCGTTGGGAGAGCAGTCATTTCGCTCATATCCTCCAAGGATCCTCGCTCAGACCTTGAGTGCATGGCACTGAACGGCGCGAGGGCAAAACCACTTTATAGAATATTTTGAACTCAGACAGGAAGCCGACAGCTTCACTGCCTTATCGATGTCCTTGTCGCCCACGACGGGCATTCAAAGAGGACAGATCATGAAGTTGAACATAATCGCCGCAGTCGCGATCGTATCGGCAACACCAGCAATGGCGCTCGCAAGCCCGAGCTGCACCGCCGAGCCAAAGTCGAAGTGGTTGTCTGAGGAGGCCATGAAGGCAAAGATCGACGTGCTGGGCTACAAGGTCAAGACGTTTGAGGTCACCGGCAACTGCTACGAGATCTACGGCAGGGACAAGAATGGCAGTCGCGCCGAGGTGTATTTCAATCCAGTTACCGGTGCGATTGTCCAGAAAGGCGGCTGAGATGACCATAGTCAATTCGCAAAGGGAGGGCCATGCGCCCTCGCCACCTGCAGGTGAAGCCACGATCAAGGTGTGGGATCCGATCGTTCGGGCATTTCACTGGACGGTGGTTATCGCATGTATGCTCAACCTGTTCGTGCTCGAGGAAGGCAAGTACTGGCATCGCGTGACGGGGTATGTTGTTGCCACGGCGATTGCCGTACGCATTGTTTGGGGCTTTATTGGCACGAGACATTCCAGGTTCAGCGATTTTCTTCCGACACGCGCAAAGGTGATGGACCAGGTCTTGGGCATCGTCGACGGGCATGAAAAAAGGTACATCGGTCACAGCCCCCTAGCTTCAGTCATGATGCTTTCACTAATGGCGCTTTTGGCGGCGACGGTCCTTACAGGTTGGATGACAACGATCGATGCTTTCTGGGGAGAAAAGTGGCTGGAGGAGTTGCACGGTGCGATAGCCAACAGCATCATGGTCTTGGCCTTCATCCATGCAGGAGCCGCCGTGGTCGAAAGCTTGAGGCATAGGGAAAATCTGGTCTGGTCAATGATTACTGGTCGGAAAAGGGCATGAGGATTCTGCTGATTGAAGACAGCGCCCGGCTCCGAGAATTGCTTTGTGAGGCTATCAGAAAGGTTGGTTGGAGAATCGACGCCTTCGGAACATCGCAAGAGGGCCGGCTGGCCCTTGACGGTGCTGACTACGATCTTCTTCTTCTTGATCTCGGCCTGCCCGACGAGGACGGGATAGACGTGCTCAAGTCACTGCGAAGCGCAAGAGTTCAGATGCCTGTCCTTATATTGACTGCGCGCGGCGCAATCGATGAGCGAATCGCCGGCCTTGATGCTGGCGCAGATGATTACCTTGCAAAGCCTTTTCATAACGGCGAACTGATCGCGCGCATCCGTGCTCTCATGCGGCGGGCTCCGAACACCACGATGCCCACATTGGAATTTGCCGACCTTAAACTCGATCTTGCTTCGAGGCGCGTAACATGCGCTGGCGCCGAGATTGCGCTTGCTCCGTCGGAAAAGGATCTCCTTGAACTACTGATGCGCAATGGCGGAAAGGTGGTCTCCAAGGGTAAGATTGAACACGCCTTTTCAGAATTCGGTGACGAAAGAAGCAGCAATGCCGTCGAGTTGGCGATTTCAAGGCTACGAAAGAAACTGGAAGGGCATCCGACCGGATCTTTGATCGAGACTGTGCGAGGCGTCGGCTACCTGATGCGGGAGGAACACGCGTGAGCCGCTGGCATCCGACTCTTGGTGCGATTCTCACCAGACGAATAGCGTTTTTTGCAGTGCTCGCAATGGTCGTGCAACTCGCGGTGATTTTCTCGGACTACTACTGGAATGTCGGCGAGCTGTCCCGTCTTTTCGTGGAGCAGGAAACCGAGCGCCTCGCTTCTGGCATAGCCCTGGAAGGCGAAAATGTCCGATATCAGCTCCCAGAAAGCCTCAAGCAACGTTATGGCACCCGATCGTCCGGTTATGTCGGCAGAATTCGTGACGGCAATGGTACGCTTGTGTTTCAGTCCTGCGACGATGCCTGTGAACGTCACTTCCTCCCCGCTGATGTGAATCCACCCGATTTCTGGCTGAGGTCGTTGACGACAGGCAAACCGCTGACCTTGGTCGGCGGCAGGGCCTTCGTGATCGGAGATCGACGTTTTATCGTCGATGTCGCAACCATTGAAGACCCTCAAGATGTGGTCTCTTCGGTTTTTTGGAGGGAAGTCATAGAACATATGCTGGTTCCGATGAGCATCTTGCTCGTCCTGGTTCTCGGCGCCACTTTGCTCTCCGTAAGGCAGGCATTGAAGCCCGTACGTGCCGCAGCTAACGCCGCCGATGATATCGATCCCATGGACGCGCGTTCGCACCTGAATTTCGACGGCATGCCGCGCGAGGTTGCCCATCTCGCGATTGCCATCAATCGTGCCTTCGAGCGGGTCGGCGAACTGATGGCGTCGCAGAAGGTCCTGACGTCGGGAATAGCACACGAAATCCGCACGCCGCTTGCGGCAATCAAGCTCGAACTGGGAAACATCGACCATCCTCGCGCCCGCAAGGCGGAAGCCGATCTTGATGATCTCGTGGCCTTTGTGGCAGCGCTAACAGCGCTCGCGCGCCTCGACAGCTTCGACCATGGGATGTTCGAGGACGTCGATCTAGTAGCACTGTCGTGCTCCGTCGTAGAACAACTTGCTCCATGGGTGTACGAGCACGGCCATTCACTTGAATTCCATCCTCAAGTCGAAATCGCTCTTATCAGAGGGGCGCCAGCGCTCATTCGCGATGCTCTACGCAATCTCGTGGAGAATGCTGTGCGTCACACGCCCGCCGGCACCTCTATCCTCGTATACGTGGCAGCCAAGACTATTCGCATCGAGGACAGGCGTACCAACACCGCAAAGAACGAAGCCAAGCCAGCTGAGTACGCCGACAGCCTCGGTATCGGCCTGAGGATCGTCAGACGCATAGTCGAATTGCACCGTGGCAATCTTCACCAGTCAACATCGAGGCTAGGTCACGTCTTCGAGCTCCGTTTCGATGACAACTATGCGCCAAGTTCGACGCATAAAGTCTGAAACCACAATAAACGAACAGTTCTCGTTGCAAGATTTCTAACGATCGCCCAAAGGTCTAACCGGCGTTCCGCTCCCACGTTGTCCTCGCCGCCGGCACGCGCCTATCCTGAAAAGCCTGAAGACGAGCGACGGAAGATCGCTCTTGACCGGTGGGGAAATTTGGGCAGGCTTGCCGCCGAGTATGTCTTCCTGGACCAGCTATTCGATTTCGATCCTGCCCGACCTGAATCCGGACGGATCGAGGTCTGGATTTGAAGACTTCATGGAGCTTTTTTACAAGAGGCGGCCCTTCATCGTCTTTAGCGTTCATATAGGCAATTTCGAATTGCTGGCTGTCGTTGGCGCTGCATTCGGTCTCAACCTGACGGCACTCTGCCGCCCCCAAACAATCCCCACATCGCCTCAGAACTCTCCTGATTTCCAAGCGAAAGGATGGGCAACCTCGTGCCGTCGCCCGTGGGATCATCTTTCGCACTTGCGCGGCATTGGAGCGTGGAGGCGGCGTAGGCTTGCTGGTTGGCCAGAAATTTCGCAAGGCCCTTTCGACCACGTTTTATGGGCAAGACGTGCGGACAATCCCGTTGCTCGCCAAGTTGGTACGGCAGTGCAATTTGTGAGTCTACTCTGCCCGCTGCTTCGGCCGCCGGGAAATCGAATATCGGCGCGAACTAGAGGGTCGTGTCCCGCCGAATGGTGTAGGTCGGCGGTAGCGAAGCCGCTCGTGAGCGCGTTCTCAATCGCGCCGTAGCGAGCGAGCGGCGAAGCGGCG
>NZ_JANUBV010000039.1:0-33326 GCF_024808055.1 Rhizobium sp. BK176
GCCCTCCATAAGCCGACCTCTCATGAATCACGCAAACCCTTTCATGGGAATCCCAAAAATAACCCGCCCGCTAAAAACCTGCCAAAGTAGTGCTAAGCAAGCCTTCTGACCAAACCGCAAGTATGGCGGCGATAGCCATTAGCCGAGCAGGATCACCGGACGCAAAACATGTCGTCGCGATCCCGCCGGTTCCGACGGAAAACGACCCAAACGGTATCGATCCAACCGCTGTTTCCAGTGTGCTTCTGAACGGTCGACGTGCCGCACATGCCAGCCGAAAGTCCGATCGCAATCCAAATAACGGAGGCGTAATCCAAGTTTTCATCCTGCCGTATATCCGGGATGGTGCTACGAGCGGAGATGGAACCCAGTTCAAAAATCGCCGGCAGTCGAGTGCTTTTTTTAATTGGCGTGGAGGCGTAAAGAAGATCCCTTTCCCCGAATACCTGGTCGTCGTTTCACATGTCATCGGTTTACGGTTTCGACTGCGGGGCGTGACCGAAATCGCGAGCGAACGGGCGCAGGAAAATGAAAGCAAGCAGGTGAGGAATGCTCTAAGTTCGGACCTTGCGACGTTAAAAGGAATGCTCGTTCGCCTGGGCCCAACAATCCGATTTGCAAAGGGTCATCCATCGATCCGCAGCGTGATCCAGGAACCTATGCCTGCGGACGCAGCTGACAGCACTGTGCCCCACATCACGTCTACAATTGTCAACGTCGTCGACCAGTTCTTCAGCGTGGACTGATTGGTCAAGTCGTAGGTTGCATAGGCGGTGAAACCGACAATGGCGCCGTAGAGTGCGGCCGTAGCCGGAGAACCGGACATCAAGCCTGTCCTGACGGCAAGAATTGTAAGTCCGGCCGCATAGATCAGATAGAATGCGACAGCCGGAACGAGCCGGAAGTCCGGCGTCAGCGTGTCACCCAAGGTCGGCCGATACAGTCGATTGGCCATGCTGCTCAGCCAGAGAAAGTCGATCGCGACAAAGACGATCAAAGTGGCGAGATAGGCAACGAAGTACATCTTCACTTTGCTCTCCTTTGTCCGCGCGCACTCGAAGCATGTTCGATCGTGTAAAGCCCGACATCGATGCACTCCTCCTCGAAACCCGCCTCGCAGTAGCAGAGATAATAGTTCCAAAGGCGTCGGAACCGCTCGTCGAAGCCTTGCTTCGCAATGGCTGGCCAATGCGCTTGAAAGCGCGACCGCCATTCCGACAGTGTCCGAGCATAGGATTTCCCGAAATGCTCAATCTCCGTGAGTTTTAGTCCCGCGGAGGACACCGCTGCTTCGAGCGCCTTGTCCGAAGGCAGGAATCCGCCCGGGAAGATATATTTCTGGATGAAGTCGATGCCGCGGCGATAGGCCTCGAACCGGCCTTCCTCGATGGAGATGATTTGCAGCACTGCACGACCGTCATTTTTCATGCAGCGTTTCAAGGCTTCGAAGTAGCTTGCCCAATAGGCTTCGCCGACAGCTTCGAACATCTCGATTGACACAATGCGATCGAACTGGCCCTCTACATCGCGGTAGTCCTTCAACTGCAGATCGATCTGGCGAGCCTTGTTGCCTTTATTCACCGCGTCTTTCGCCCAAACCAGTTGCGACGGTGAAAGGGTCACGCCGACGACCTCGGCATTCGATCTGGTTGCAAGTTCAAGGGCAAGCGCGCCCCAGCCGCATCCCAGTTCGAGCACGCTTTCACCGCCCTTGAGCGCAAGCTTCTCTTGAATCCGGTCGAGGTGTTTCTGCTGGGCGGCTTCGAGGCTTAGCGTCGCATTGTCAAAGATCGCGGAGGAATACAGCATCGTCTCATCAAGCCATTCCCTGTAGAAATCGTTGCCGAGATCGTAATGGGCCTTGATGTTGCGTCGACTTCCATTTTTCGTATTGGCATTCAGGAGATGGCGGGTTCTGTTGATAAGCCGCATCAAGACGTTGCCGTCGATCGCCCTCGCTAGGGCATCCCTGTTGCGTGATGCGAGCCGAATGACCGCCGTCAGGTCAGGCGTCGTCCAGTCTTCCTCAATAAACCCTTCGGCAAAGCCGATACTGCCAGCCGTGACGAGGCGGCGAAGCATTCGCCAGTTCCGCATGACGATTGTTGCATCGGGACCGGGTCTGGTACCGGACTTTTCGACAACGATACCGGACGGTAGCATGATCCTCAGGCGCCCAGAATGAAGATTCCCGATCAGACGTCCCAAAAGCCGGCCTCCGAAGCCTAGTTCGTCGCAATGAGCCGGCAGCGGACGTGGCAAATGAGAGAAATCGTCAAACTGACTCATGAAACTCGATCTTTCGATGCTGTGCGCTTTCCTCGATGCGGTCGTTGCGGACCAAGGAAACGGAATGTTTCGGCGGCTTCGGACGCACACGCAGGCGAACACCCTTCAGCCAGATTTTTATCGCCTCCCAATGGATGCCGCCGATAACCCGAAGCGTCAGTAAGGGAGTGGCGAAGAATGTCTTCAGCAGGGCGGCGTCTGTCAGTTCGGTCCGCTGCGCCAGATGTCGAGCCGTCAGCAGCAGCCCTTCCTCGTCCAATGCACCGATACTGATTAAAATCTTGTCCGAAGGAGGCAGAACACGGAATTCGTAACGAAGGTTCATATCCATGAACGGCGAGACGAAGAATGCCTTGTCACAAAGCTGGACGATCTCCGCCCCGTCGGGTGTTTCGACAGGGATCATATAGCCGTGGCGCTCCCCGAACGTATTGTCCACCTCCCAGAGGATCGCCCTCAGCGCCCCATCCTTGCCGTAGCAGAAGAACGCGCTCAACGGATTGAAGGCCCAACCCAAAAGCCGCGGCATGGTCAGCAGGCGAATGGAACCGCCATCCGGCTCGACGCCTGCCGCCAACATACTGCGCTCCACCTGCTTCTTGAGGTCGGAACCGGAGCGATCGCCGCGATCCTTGCGGTAAAACGAAAAGACGTTGAAGCGATCGACGGAAAATAGCCTCAGCCCCCGGTCGAGGGCCTCAAGTTCGTCGAGATCGATGAGAAGTGAATAGATGTGATAGGTCAGCCGGTGCTGTTTTGGCTTTAGCCGCTTATGCGTCACCTTCCCGGGAAAAAGTGCCGACTGGAGCTTGGCCGTCATGCCGGCACCTCCAGACTTGAGGAAAGTTCCACCGGCCTTGCCAACGGCCTGCGAACGATGCGGCCGCTTTCCTGCGGGACCGTCCAAGGGCGTCGCACGCCACCAAGATCCTCGGCAACGGCAAGCCCGGCTTGAATACCATCCTCATGGAAGCCGGAGCCGAAATGCGCGCCGCAGAACCACGTATTGCGTTGGCCCTGTAGCGACCAGATCTCATGCTGCGCCCGGTCGGTATCAAGGTCGAATACCGGATGGTCGTAGGTCTCGCGGCGAATGACGGTCCCATCGCACGGCTCGCGGCGTGGGTTGAGCGTCACAAAAGTCGGCGGTGCTGCTCCCAAAGGCTGCAGCCTGTTCATCCAATAGGTGATCGACGGTCGCGTAGGGCCCTCTCGTGTCTCGGAGACATAGTTCCAACTGGACCAGGCAGCGCGCCGCTTCGGCATCAGGCTGGCATCCCCGTGCAGCACCGCCTCGTTCTGCGAATAACGAAAGACACCCAGAATTCGTCGCTCGTCACAAGTCGCATCGGCCAGCATGCGAAGCGCCTGATCCGCATGCGTTGCGATCACGACATGATCGAAGACGTGCATCTCGCCACGGGCGTCCCGGATCTCCACAGATCCGGGCAGACGACGTATTGCGTCCACCGCTGTTGAACGCAGGATGCGATCGGCGAACGGTCGGGTCAGCCTGGTCACGTATTCCCGACTGCCGCCTTTCACAGTGCGCCAGGCAGGACGATCGTGCAGGTCGAGGAGCCCGTGATTGTGGCAAAACTTCACGAAGCCGGCGGCTGGATACGCACCAACCTGCATGGCGGGGGTCGACCAGATCGCCGCTGCCATCGGATAAAGGTGATCATCGCGGAATGCTCGACCATAGCCGTTGTGGGTGAGGTAGTCGTCGAGAGAAATGCCTCCCATCATTGCTAGATCACGCGGCGCACAACGATAGAACCGCAAGAGATCCCGTATCATCGACCAGAAACGCGGTCTGACGAAATTGGATTTCTGGGCAAAAAGACCGAGGCCTTTGCCACCGGAATATTCGAAGGTGCCGTCGTTTAGCGAGACAGCGAATGACATGTTGGAGGCCGCGGTTGGCACGTCGAGCGCACGGAAGAGTGCGGTCAGATTGGGATATGTAACCTCGTTATAGACGATGAAGCCGGTATCGACTGTAGTCGCAATACCGCGACGTTCGAATTCGACGGTATTGCAATGACCGCCGATGCGATCGGCAGCTTCGAACACCGTTATGTCGTGGCGTTGCGACAGGAGCCAAGCCGCCGACAGACCAGAAATACCACTGCCGATTACGGCGATATTCAGACGTTTTTCGCCCGTACTCCGATGGTGAAACGACATGTGCAGTCCTCTTGGTTCGGCCCGTCTCCGGCCCTTGGCCAGCCTTTTCCTCAACCGCATGTACGAGAGCAACTTCCGCTTAGTTTGGTTGGGAGAGAAAATTTTTCAGTCAGGTTTTTTGTCAACGCGAGCTTGAATCGTGCCTCGCCGTGGCTGCATTTCCACGGAACAAGTCACAAGGCGCGGTGAACGGTTCGCCTCTTGGCGGCCGGATGTCGCTGGGCACGGGTACTCCCGTAAGTCGTCAATCTGAGATCCAGCCGGACGGCCTGTGGCGTGGAGGGCATTAGGGAATGGAGCAATGCGCGCTAGCGACATACCGATCTGTCGAACGGAAAAGTAAAGAAGCCGCTTGAGCGGGATGATCAAAATTAATAGCACAACGTGCGCAACATGCCTTCGTAGTTCGGCTTTTTGCTACAGTCTTGCGCCGATGCTGTGATGGCGCCACGCCTCGGAACCGTGGTTGCCCCGCCTTTTGCTTCAATTGAGCTGCATCCAACCGCGATCAGGGCCGTGGCCTCGATCAGCGCTCCGACAAGGAGAAGCCGCGCAAGCGTTTGAGATCCCTTGCAATCACGTTGATCTACGACAACGTCGCACCTCAAGCTGCAGGAATGTTCTATCATGACGCGCCTCGGATCTTGGAACGTATATTGTTTCGTAAGAGCGGCTCTATCGCACCCTTTGATGTTTCTTGAAGCGTTGTGGCGGTGGAAGGGACGTATGAGTTTCACCTCAACTTTCACCCGAACCGAATTGGCTAGTTCCGTAACTTCGCGGCAGTTCACATCATCTCACGCACTCATGGTCGGGCATGGTCGGGACATCTCTCGTCCATGTTTACGCATGGAGAGCGATTTAGATCAGTCCAAAGCACTTGCTCCCCGGGATAGAAGTCTTGTCACGGTCAGCAGCCTGATGGCTGGCTGAAATGTCGCCCAGATCAAATTTCATCTCGGCAAGGCGATGGACAGCGGATTGACGGCGGCAGAGACTGGCGAAATTGTGGCCCATGTTGCCTTTATGCGGGTTGGCCCGCCGCGTTTTCAGCCGCTCCGGTGGTTGGCGAACTATTGAAGGGCCAAGGCCGGTAAACCGACGCATCTTGTTGCGCGGACGCAAAAGGCGGAAAGGGAGTGCCATGCCGCATATCGTTGTAGAGATGATCAAGGGCCGGACAGAGGGCCAAAAGAAGTAACTGGCGGCACAGCTCAGCAAAGCCGTGATGTCGGTCTTGGGAAACGATGAAGGATCGGTGTCGGTGGCGATCGAACACGTTGCTCCAGCTCGCTGGGACCAGGACGGTTTCATCCCTGAAATCAAGGGTAGGAAGCACACGCTGTATCAGACGCCGGGCTACGCATCGGTCAATTGAGGCTCCGTCTTACCCGTCCATCCAATTGCGCGGGGCCGCATCCCTCGGGCCAGAACAACGCAGGTCGGCGTTTGGACAGATTTTTCTGCGGGCAGGCGCCCGGCTCGTTCACGCGCTGCTTTACGAGCCGACCTGCGCTGGTCGGCGGGGTGGAGTGGCCGGGCACTCAAAGTAACCTGGGCGTTCAGCCAAATCTGTCGAGAGCCGCTAACACTAAAGAGGCGGGGCATTCTGCTCCAAATAGAATTATGATGGTAGATAATGCTTTGCGGCGGCTGATTGGTGACGGCCAGCAAAAAAAGAACCCCGCGTTGCTTGCGGGGTTTGGAGATGAACATCGAAATGCGCCCAAAAGCCAGAGCGCAGTCGAACTGTATCCAACGGTTTGCAAGCCTTCAAGCCTTTGTTCAACTCGTTCTGATGTCGTGCGTAATGTCGTCTCCAGCGAATCCGTCTCCGTCGCATTCAACGGTCGATCCGATCCGGACGTCCCGCTAGGCCGTGCCAGGTTTATGATCTCCTGCATTTTGACCGCCCTAGCAGCATGGAACCTATCTACGCCGCCAACTCGTTCAGACGAACGCAGGGAGCTGGCGGCCGTTCCGAGGATCGAGGGTGACGAACGTCAACTGGGAACAAGGATGCATAAAAGCATAAGCCGCGGTCTGCTATCGGGCATTCCCGAAAGTCCCTTAATACAGTGGACGCAGGTCGCACTGCGGAAAAGAAACCCCGCAGTCTCGGGTGCGGGGTCGGAATTGTGCTTCCAGGGGTTTCAATTCTGAAGCGTGCGGGAAACGGTCGATATCGGGCCTTTGTTCCTGCGCATGCGCAAAAAGTTTCCACCTGAAGGAACGGTGGACGATCATCGGACTGGAGGTAGGTTTGAGAGTGGTTGACCCAGTGGGCCTTCCACGCCGGTGCGACTGTATGGAAGACAAGCGTCTCTGGAAACGCAAAGGCCCCGCCGGAGAACAAGCGGGGCCATGCTGAAAGGGAAACAACGGTGACGTGCAAACCCTCCCTTTCGACGGTTCCAACAACGGTCGTTGGCTATTGCTCAGAGCATTGCCGGGCCTCCTTCGGCTTCACAATGCACCACAGCCCCGACGGCTGAACCCTCCCGTCACCGCCGTTTGCCCAGCAGGGGAAGTGAAATGCATCGAGCGCTCAATGGAAAAATGCCCCGCCTGAAACAAAAAAGCGGGCAGTTCAAGCGGCAGTTTCTGGAATGACGGGGAAGTGCGACCCCGTTCTTCCTGCGGCCGAACAATACACGTGCCCTTTTGTTCCAGGGATCCATGGCGCTCGGAGTTGCGTAGTCAAATGGCGGCGGACAAGCTCAGTATGACGCCGGTCGCCGTATTGAGCAGCACGAAGTGGTTATCGACCCTGACCCACTCTTGTCCGATGCCCGGTTCGTGCAAACCAAAACGGTGATAGTCCTTCACGCTGCTGTACCAGCGCCAATTTTGCATTGGGCGGCCTTTGTCCAGCCGGTACCCCCATTCGTCTGGCTCACGCCGTTGTTCTGCTTGTGAGTGGGAGACTGCCAGCATCATGCCGGCAATTGCGAAAGCGACAGGCTTCATCAGATATCCTCGTTCATTGGACGAGGGCAGCTAAGAGGCCATGCGGTTAACAGAGGCTTAATTTCGGGATGATGGTTTACAGTCACAGCACCTTCATCCCGGTTGTCTCCGAGTCGCCGGATCATGTCGGACTGATTTGCTGCAAAGGCGCATTGACGACCTCAACAAACTGACCGCGTTCCAGCCTCATCTCTTGCAAATGACAGAGAGCCTCATGAGCGCGGAGCGGACCGCGGACATCAAAACGCGGCTGTGTTCGAGCGTTGACTTTGATTCACGTGTGTGTTCAATGGTTTGGCGGGAGAGGATCAATTTTTGGCCATTGCGACAGACGTCATTTCGCAACTCGTTCGCGCCGCGAACGAGGTCGATAAGATTCAGCCTGACGAGTTCAGTGGGCTGATCTATCGGTCGATTGTTGTTATCCGGGACCTCCGCGAATCTGTCGGCATCCCAGGAAGCGGCACGCGGAGCGACGCCATTGTCTTGCTTTGGGCGCTTGCAAGGTCGGCACCCAGTCGAAGCAGGAGTGAACTTGGCGAGGCACTCCTCCAAGCCGCCGACATGATCCGCACGCTGCACATTGTCGCCGACAGCGGCGTCGCGATAGATCTAAAGGTCATGGAACACGTGGACTGAACAGTCCTTACATCAACAACTGGGTATAGGAATGTGAGCGCCCTTGGTATTGTCGACGAGGAAATGTATCTGCGGGCATCCGTCTCGTCCATTCTTTCGAAGGCAACGTCCCGTGCTCGTCTCGGGCCGCTGACTGGCAAATTTGTGGTTTGTCGATCTGCCCGGTGCTTTCCGACAGAATCTGGTTATGTCAGAAATTGCAGCAGCTGAAGAGATGGATTCGTAAGCCAGTGACGATCGGGTTTGCCCACGCCGAATTGATCGCCGTCCTTGTTGCCGTTACAGGCAACGAGCCACGTGTCATGACCATTCGCGCCGGCGAGGCATTGCCATCGGGGCCCTTCGAGATGGGTCATAGAACCTTGCAAAGCGGGTTGCGTGAATGGGTTCAGGACCAGACCGGTCATCCGGTCGGCTATCTGGAGCAGCTCTACACCTTCGCTGACCGCGACAGGAACAATGAGATCCTTGGCGGCAGGACGATTTCGATAAGCTACCTGGGCCTTGTGCATGAAGAGGCCGCTCGGGGTGGTGGTCGGCCTGGCTGGCAGGGCTGGTACAGCTATTTTCCCTGGGAGGACCGGCGGTCAGGGCGACCAGCCGACACGGATCGTATCGAAGCTCGTCTGACGGCATGGGCCGAGCGGGATCCGCACCGGCAACAGGACCGAATGCGTCGAGCACGTTTTGCCTTCGGGTTCGGCGGCGCGCGGTGGAATGAGGATCTTGTCTTGCAGCGGTACGAGCTCCTCTATGAAGCGGGTCTGGTCGCGGAGTCGGGTAGGGAGATGGATGCCAACGCCGGTCGGACAATGTTTGCCGATCATCGGCGTATCCTCGCAACGGCGATTGCGAGGTTGCGGGCAAAGATCAAGTATCGCCCCGTCGTCTTTGAGCTCATGCCCGAGAGCTTCACTTTGCTGCAATTGCAACGCAGCGTCGAGGCTCTCGCCGGGCTGACGCTCCATAAGCAGAACTTCCGGCGATTGATCGAACAGCAGGACCTTGTCGAGGAAACTGGCGAGAGGATGAGCGAAACGGGCGGCCGGCCCGCGAAACTTTTCCGTTATCGCCATGCTGTGCGTGAAGAGCGCGAGCTGTCCGGATCCAGGCTTCCCATTTCACGCGGTTGACATATGCTCAAAAGGAGAATATCTATTGCGTCCACGATATACTCATAGAGAGTATAAATTGGAGCATGCCATGAATCGCAACGTTTCCGCGTCCTCCCTTTATGAGCGCGTCCAGCGTGTTATTCCGAAAGCAGAGTGGATGTCGTTCGAAGACGACGTCGAGGCGATCCTCGATCTCAAGCGAAAACGCAACGCGGTCATCCTTGCTCACAACTATCAGACACCCGAGATTTTCCATGGTGTAGCCGACATCGTTGGCGATAGTCTCGCTCTTGCGCGCAAGGCCATCGACGTCGAGGCCGACGTGATCGTGCTGGCCGGCGTGCATTTCATGGCCGAGACAGCCAAGCTCCTCAACCCGGGCAAGACCGTCCTCATTCCGGATATGGGAGCTGGCTGTTCGCTTGCTGACTCGATCACGCCCGAGGACGTGGCGCTTTTGCGCAAGGCACATCCAGGCGTGCCTATCATTACCTACGTAAATACCTCGGCGGCCGTGAAGGCCGCGTCCGACATTTGTTGCACGTCGGGTAATGCGAAGCAGGTGGTTGAATCGCTCGGCGTACCGCGCGTGCTGATGATCCCAGATGAATATCTCGCTCGCAACGTCGCGCGTGAAACGGATGTCGAGGTGCTCGCCTGGCACGGTCACTGTGAGGTCCACGAGCTGTTTACGGCAGACGATGTCAGGCAACTTCGTGAAAACCACCCGGGCGTGACGGTTTTGGCACATCCGGAATGTCCGCCCGATGTCGTCGCGGCCGCCGATTTTGCGGGGTCAACTGCGGTCATGTCGGACTTCGTCGGACAGCGGCGCCCGGCTCGCGTTGTGCTGCTGACGGAATGCTCCATGAGCGACAATGTTTCCGTCCATCATCCTGATGTCGAATTCATTCGCCCTTGCAATCTTTGCCCGCACATGAAGCGGATCACCTTGGCGAACATCCGCACAGCCCTCGAGCAGAATCGCCACGAGGTCACTGTCGACCCGGAAGTAGCCGTCGCTGCAAGGCGGGCCGTTGAGCGGATGCTCGCCATATGATCGGGCGGTTCGACGATTTGAACGGCAAGGTCGTCGTCGTCGGAAGCGGCCTTGCCGGCCTCATGACAACCCTTACGCTTTCGCCGCAACCGGTCGTGCTCGTCACCCGTGGGGCAATCGGAGAACACACATCAAGCGCCTGGGCGCAGGGCGGGATCGCTGCAAGTCTAGGTAGGGATGACGGGGCCGATCTGCATCTCGTTGATACGCTCGCGGCCGGTGACGGCCTCTGCAATCCCTTAGTTGCCGCTGATATTGTCGCCGAGGGTCCGGCGGTCATTGCTAGTCTGGAGCGGGCAGGTGTCACGTTCGACCGGGACAGCTTAGGGCACCTGGTGCTGGGGCTCGAAGCAGCTCACTCCCGTCGCCGCATCGTGCATGCTTCCGGAGACGGATCAGGTGCGGCCGTCGTCGCCGCACTTCTTGAGGCCGTTGCGGCAACGCCCTCGATCACCGTTCTTGATGGGACCGAGCTGCGCTCCCTTCTGACATGTGATGGGACCGTCAGCGGCGTGGTCGTGTCCAGGGCTTCGCAGCTCACGGCCATCGCGACCAACCGGGTGGTGTTGGCGACCGGCGGGATTGGCGGCCTTTACGACTCCACGACCAATCCGGTCAGCAACTTCGGTCAGGGCATTGCATTGGCTGCGAGGGCCGGCGCAGTGCTTGCCGATATGGAATTCGTACAGTTTCATCCGACAGGACTCGATTCGGCGCGGCGTCCGCTTGCCCTTGTGAGTGAGGCGGTTCGGGGCGAGGGAGCAATCCTCCTCAACGACCGGGGAGAGCGCTTCATGTCGGGTATTGCTGGGGCGGAACTTGCGCCACGCGACGTCGTCGCGCGTGCCATCAGTGCCGAGCTGTCAAAGGGGCGACGCGTCTTCCTCGATGCTCGTGGGGCACTTGGCAATCGGTTCGCCACCCGCTTCCCGACCATCGATGCGCTATGCCGCGAGGCAGGCATAAACCCGGGCTCTGACATTATCCCCGTTCGCCCGGCCGTTCACTACCACATGGGCGGAATTGCAACCGATGCGAGGGGCCGGAGCTCGGTTTCGGGACTTTGGGTTGTCGGGGAGGCCGCGTCAACGGGTCTCCACGGAGCCAACCGTCTGGCAAGCAATTCCTTGCTCGAAGCCGCCGTCCTCGGCGTACGGGCCGCGCAAGATCTCAGCGGCACCGTCGAAGGGGCCATTCGACGGGTTCGATCGATGCCTCCTTCGCAGGCGCCGGACGCGTCTGCTGTAAGGGGTACCGTTTCGGCTAACCTCGGCGTCCTGCGCAACGCGGCCTCCCTTCGGACGGCGATTTCCACGCTGTTGCCGATCGCCGAAGGCACAACTTTAACAGCCGATCCGGCTATTGTCGCCCTGGCGATCGCCGTCTTCGCGATGCTTCGCGAGGAAAGCCGTGGCGCGCATGCTCGAACAGACTTTCCATCAAAGCTGCCGGCTGCAACCCGCCGGTTCATGACGCTCGCGGACATTCTTGATGCCGCGCATGCCAATATCCAGTCTTTTGCCAGGAGTGCCTGACATGTCCCTTGCTCCCTTGCCTCGTATTGTCATCGAACCGATGGTGCGCGCCGCGCTTATTGAAGATCTTGGGCTTGCCGGCGACGTTACGTCGGCTGCGGTCATCCCTGCGGACCACCAGTCGTCGTTCCTCATGGTCGCGCGGCAGCCCGGGACAATAGCTGGTCTTGATGCTGCGGAACTCGCGCTCCAGCTCGTCGATCCGACGATTGCAGTGACGCGGGAGGTGGAGGACGGTCGTCGGGTAAGTCCCGGTGATACGATCGCGACGATCAGCGGGCCGTCGCGCGGCATCCTGACCGGCGAGCGCACGGCGCTCAATTTTCTGGGGCATCTGTCAGGCATCGCGACGGTGACGGCGAACCTCGTTGACGCCGTTGCCGGGACAAAGGCGTCGATAGCATGCACCCGCAAGACGACGCCGGGGTTGCGCGCGCTGGAGAAGTACGCAGTTCGTGCCGGCGGCGGAATGAACCACCGTTTCGCCCTCCATGATGCCGTCCTCATCAAGGACAATCACGTTGCGATCGCAGGAGGTGTCGTCAACGCAATTCGACGCGCCCGCGCCGGCGTCGGTCACATGGTCAAGATCGAGGTCGAAGTTGATACGCTGGATCAGCTGCGCGAGGCCATGGAGGAGGGTGTCGATGCTGTCCTGCTCGACAACATGACGCCGTCACAACTCCGCGAAGCCGTTTCGATCATCGATGGGCGTGCCATTGCGGAAGCATCGGGGAGGGTTACGCCCGAAACCGTAGCGATGATCGCATCCTCGGGAATCGATCTTGTATCGGTCGGTTGGTGTACCCATAGCGCGCCGACGCTTGATATCGGACTGGATGCTCCACCCCAACAACTGAGCGGGCGACTGTCAAACGGGACGTCGGCGAGGGGATTCGCAGCCCTGTCCCTTACCTGTCGTCGGTAGGCAAGTTGACTGCAGGCCCATCCGCGAAGGGCCGCGACACTGACGACGCTGCCGCCGCTTCTGGGAAAGGCACGATCTGGCGGCGAGGACCGTGCGGTGGCGTTCGGAGATCCCGACTGTCAGCCGTGCTAGGATGAGGGCATGACCGTTGACGAAGACAAGATCGATGATGCTGTCCTGGCGCTCATGTGGCTCACCCTTCATGATGAACGGCGCGCGTGGAAGAGCTTCGACTGGGCGGTGACCGATCGCCTCTACAGGAAAGGACTGATCCACGATCCCGTAAACAAGTCGAAATCGGTATTCCTGACAGAGGAAGGGCTGGAGCGCTCGAGAGAATTGTTTCGGTTAATGTTCATGCGGAATCCGGAATAGCATCGGAGCCATTTCCTCAACGGCCCTTGCACGAGATATGTGGGCAGCTTCATCGGATGCTTGGAATACCTCCGGTCCTCGTCTATATTTCGAACAAAGATCTATAAGTATCTGAAAAGTTTTCGATAATGTGACTTGTTTGAAAGTCAGTGCGCGCCGCGATATCTCCGAGGGGCTTGATGCACTGATTGCACGATGACTTATTTGTCGGACGGGCAAAACTGCCTATTGCGAAACCGTGGGGTGTCACCGCATCTCTAGCGTAGACAGCGAAGAGAGGTCCTTCATTGCAGCTAAATCTGGTTGCCTCCCTACCCATGTATGACTGGCCCGAGGTCCGGGAAGAGACCAATGCACAATGGGAGCGACTTCGCGAGTCTCTTCGCTCGCGCGGCGTGACGGCGCCTGACCATCTTGCCCGAACCAACGGCGACCTTCCTCCGGTGCCGGGAGGCATCCTGGATGAGGCCGGCAAGGTCATCGCTTCCGATCCGGCAAATCTTCCCGCGGACGATCTCGATTTGAAAGGGCTCTGGTTACATCCCGGGCTTTTCCTCGCACAGGCATGCTGGGGACCGCTGGAGCGCGGTGTTGCGGATCATGTTCAGATCGTTGGTCAGCCGAGCTACGAAGGTATCGAGGGAGGTTGCGGTCCGTTCTACTCAAGCGCAATCATCATGCGTCGGGATGGACAAGACATATTGGTGTCGCCGGATGGTATCGCCCAAATTCCGATGAGTAAGCTGCGCGGACGCAGGCTTGCATTTAACGATCTCAGCTCCATGTCAGGCCTCCAAGCCCTGCTGTCTGACCTCGAGGCGATGGGAGAAACCATCGAGATCTTCTCTCAGCGCGTCCAGACAGGCAGTCACCGCCAGTCGATCGTAGCTATCGCCGAGGGGGGCGCAGATGTCGCTGCTATTGACTGCAAGACGCTTCTTCTGGCGAAGCGGTTTGAACCAGCGGCACGGGACGTCCAGGTCGTGGGATGGACGAAACCGCGTAAGGGACTGCCGTTCATTACCTCCCGGCACACTTCGGCGGAGGTTGTTGCATTGACGAGGGCGGTACTTGCACAGCTCGGATTGTGTGTCGACCCTGAGAGGAACCTCCCGTTTTAATCCGGCTAGACCAGAATTGGCCCGTGCAGCCCGATTTTCAACAGAACGTTTGAAAAGCCGGCGCGTTGATCGACCCCTCCGAGGTCGCGGACGCGATCTTCTTTATGCTCGCCAGGCCCCGTAACGTCACAATCCGTGACGTCGTGGTCCTGCCGAGCGCATTCGATATTTGAGGATGGATACCGGGGGACTGATGTATCATTCGTTTGGCTGCGATCAGTTACGCGACTGACAGCAGCCTCCGGTTCAAAGCAAGCCAAGTTGCACCACGCTCCGAGGAAAGAACGAAAAAAGGGCCGACGGAAAAACCGCCACCCATAATCTGTGAAGGTCAAAAACCTCCAGAGGTGAACAGCTGCTGCGGCGGAACTGGGAGGAAAGCCGCCATGTGCATCAGCCCTGATCGTTATGCCGCTTTTTTTGACCATTTGGAAAAAAAGTTTTGTGCAGAGCGGCTATGCAGTGGCCGCGGTGCTCGCCCAGGCAATAATCATTGCTGCCTTTGCGGGCCGCCCCGGCTGTTGCCGCCACAGTGTCCCGTCAACGCAGAGATCTAAGGCGCGGTAGCTAGCGACGATCCCGATCACCGCGAGCCCCGGTCAGTTTCGGAAACCCGAGTTTGCTCCAATGGATGTGGTTCGATTGCTTCGGGCGGGGTGTCGAGCGTCTGCGGGCGGCACGAAAAGACCGTCTTCCATATACAACTACGGCTGTTCTTCGAAGGTTTTACCTGTTCGTGCCTCCAGTCGATACCGGTTGCCGGGGTAGATAAGGCGAGCAGTGGAGACAACCTGTCGCCCGGACCATGTGCGGCGGCGAATTGCCAGGCACGGTTCGTTCTTAAGGATTGTCAACAGTTTGCATTCCCAGGATTGCGGCATTGCCGCCTCGACAATGTGTTCGGATCCGCTGAGTGGTGCAGCTGTGGTCAGATAGGCGTTGGGCGTCAGTGACTTGAAGTCCTGAGCCAGGTAGTCGGGCGCTGCTGCCGGGTTTACGAAGCGGTCCTCGATCTGGACTGGGACGCCGTTTTCGCTGTGCACGATCAGGGAGTGGAACACGGGTGCCCCGATATCGAGCTCGAGAGCGTCGGCTGTCTCCGGAGAGGCGGTTTCCCGCGCCAAAATTACCACGGATGCCTCGTGGGTATGGCCTCGCTCGGTGATTTCCTCGGCGATGTTACGAACTTCGAAGAGGGCGGAATAACCCTTGCGCTCAGCGACGAATGAGCCAACGCCCTGGATGCGGACAAGCTCGCCTTCACTAGCAAGCTCGCGCAGGGCGCGGTTGGCTGTCATCTTGCTTACGCCGAGTTCCGTCACGAGCTCGTTTTCGGAAGGGACGCGGTGCTTTGGGGGCCATTCGCCGCTATGGATGCGGTCGAGGATCATCTGCTTGACGCCGGCGTAGAGCGGTGCGGTATCGTTGTCCCGCTTCATCTCGCTTTGACGCTTCATTGGCTATTCCTTTCGCAGCGGCGGAATCCGCTCAGGCCGTCGACTTTCCACTTGCATAACACAAAATATCACATATGGTACCATATACAACCTCTCGAAAGATCGACCAGATCAAAGTCGACATCGGGCAAGCCGGCGAAGAACGGTATCGGACCGCAAGGTCAACAGTCACTTCAGAGGAGAATCAACCAATGACATTCCGCACGCTTCTTCTTTCTGGCGCTGTCGCGCTTTCTGCTTTTGCTGGTCCGGTCGCCGCCAAGGACTGGAAGGCTGCAACGATCACGTTGGAGGGTGCCTATGCGCCCTGGAACATGACCAATGCCGATGGCACGCTCGGCGGTTTCGAGCCTGAGCTTGCGAAGATCCTGTGCGAGCGCGCCAAGATCGAATGCACGCTCGTCGCCTCCGATTGGGACGGCATGATCCCGGCACTCAATGCCGGCAAGTTCGACGTCATCATGGATGCACTGTCGATTACCGATGACCGCAAGAAGGTCATTGGCTTCACGATCCCCTATGCTGCGACGCCCGCGGCCTTCGCAACCGCCAAGGATAGCCCGCTCGCCAAAGCAGCCGGAACCGGCGCGACGATCAAGATGGCGCCCGGCCAGACCGGCGTTAAGGAGGTCGATGCGCTGAAGGAAGCCTTCAAGGGCAAAACGATCGGCATTCAGGCGGCGACGGTCTATGCGAAGTTCGTCTACGACAATTTCGGCGACATCGCAGAAATCCGCGAATACAAGACCGGCGCAGACCGGGATCTCGACCTTCAGAACGGACGCATTGATCTCGGTTTCGACGATGCCGTCTATTTCGCCAATGCCTTCCAGTCCGCAAACGACAGCCTGACCTTCACCGGCCCTGAAATCGTCGGCCCGATCTGGGGCGAGGGCGAAGGCCTCGGCGTACGTCAGGCCGACACGGATCTCCGCGACAAGTTCAACGAAGCGATCAAGTCGGCGCTTGCCGACGGGACTGTGAAGCAGCTGTCGATGAAGTGGTTTAAGGTCGACGTCAGCCCGCAGAACTGATTTCCGGCAAGGCAGGACATCACGGTCTCCGGCCATGATGCCGGAGACCGCATGCTATTCTGACACCGCCGGGTTTGCGGCGGGCGCGGGGAACATGACATGGCAACACTGGAACTGATTGGATTCGGCTCGACCGGATGGGGTGCGCTTCTCCTGCTTGCAGCACTCATGACGTTGTGCGTGACTGCAAGCGCGCTGGCGATCGGAGCTGTGCTGGGGGCGATCATCGCTGCCGCAAAACTCTCTGGAAAAGCGGCTCTCGTTACCCTCGGCAACGTCTATACGACCGTTTTTCGCGGCGTGCCCGAACTCTTGATCATCTATCTGATCTACTTCGGGGGCTCGTCCGCCGTCACCTCGATCGGCAAGGCCATGGGCTATGAGGGCTTCCTGGGCATGCCTTCGTTTCTCGCCGGTGCGCTCGCGGTCGGCATCATATCGGGCGCCTACCAGGCAGAGGTGTTTCGCGGGGCATACCTTGCCATTTCCAAAGGTGAACTGGAAGCGGCCAACGCCATCGGCATGAACAGCAGCCTTCGGTTTCGCCGGGTCATCATCCCGCAAGTGCTGCGTTTTGCCGTCCCAGGCCTTGGAAACGTGTGGCAGCTCAGCCTCAAGGATTCGGCACTGATATCGGTGACGGGTCTCGCCGAACTGATGCGCACCAGTCAGGTCGCGGCTGGTTCGACGCGGCAGTATTTCCTGTTTTTCATTGTCGGCGGCATCCTCTATCTCGTCCTGACGAGCCTCTCCGACCGCATCTTCAATGGCGCCGAGCGGCGCGCCAATCGCAGCATGCCGACAGCGGCCATGGGAAAGGCGTGAGGTGACATCATGGACTTTGCTTTTCTCCTCCAGACAATGACAACCCTGCTCAAGGCCGTTCCGATGACCTTGGCGCTGTTTTCTCTGTCTGTCTTTGTCGGTGGTCTTCTTGCGCTGCTGATCGTGTGGATGCGTGTCGGCGGCAACCCGGTACTCTCCGCATTTGCAAAGGGCTACATCTTCGTCTTCCGCGGCTCGCCGCTGTTGATCCAGATGTTTCTCGTCTTCTACGGCCTTGGCCAGTTCGGGTTCATCCGCTACTCCTTCCTGTGGCCGTTCCTGCGAGAGCCGTTTGTCTGCGCCGTACTGTCTCTTGCGCTTTGCACCGCGGGCTACTCGGCCGAGATTTTCCGCGGAGGAATTCGCGCCGTCTCGCCACGCGAGATCGAGGCCGCCCGCTCGATCGGAATGTCCGGCGCTCTGCTCGTTCGCCGCATCCTGGCGCCAATTGCATTCCGGCACGCGCTCCCGGCCTATTCCACCGAGATCGTCCTGATGATGAAGTCGACAGCGCTTGCAAGCCTTGTGACGGTCTGGGAGGTGACAGGCGTGGCACAGCGTCTGATCTCGCAAACCTATCGCACGATGGAGGTGTTCCTCTGTGCGGCCATCATCTACCTCGTTCTCAACTTCATCATCCTGCAGGCAATGTCCCTGCTCGAATATTCGCTCTCGCGTCATCGTCGTGCGGTTCCGCCGGCGCTGAAGGCCTGAGAGACTGAACGGACACGATTGGAGCTTCCATGCCAGGCGTTACCCGACTTTCCGTCCGCAACATCCGCAAGAGCTTCGGTACGCACGAGGTCCTGAAGGGCATCTCGCTCGATGCTCAGGATGGCGACGTCATCTCCTTGCTCGGGGCCTCGGGCTCCGGCAAATCCACCTTCCTACGTTGCATCAACCTCCTGGAGACGGCAACCGATGGCGAGATCTGGGTCGACGGTGAACAGATCCGGATGATCCACAAGGGCGGCACGAGCCGTCCTGCCAGCCAGAAACAGGTCGATCATATTCGATCGGAACTCGGAATGGTGTTCCAGTCCTTCAATCTGTGGTCACACATGACGATCCTGCAGAACGTCATCGAGGGGCCGGTGCATGTGCTCAAACGCCCTCGGTCGGAGTGCATTGCCGAGGCGGAGGTCCTGTTGAAGAAGGTCGGAATAGCCGACAAGCGGCACGCCTATCCTGCGCATCTGTCCGGCGGCCAGCAGCAGCGTGCCGCCATTGCCCGTGCGCTTGCGATGAAGCCGAAGGTCATGCTGTTTGACGAGCCGACCTCGGCTCTCGACCCGGAGCTTGTTGGCGAGGTGCTGCGGGTCATGCGCTCTCTGGCGGAGGAGGGCATGACCATGCTTGTCGTCACGCACGAAATGAGCTTCGCCCGCAACGTCTCCAATCGCGTCGTCTTCATGAAGGAAGGGCTGGTCGAAAGCAGCGGTACGCCCGACGAGATGTTCGGCGGGAGCGCAACCCCGGCTTTTCGCCAGTTCATCGGTCATTTCGGGACAGGGCAATGACTGTTGTCGTCGAGACCTGCATCGGCTGGCGTGACGTTGCGCGCGTCGCGAACGGGGAGGCGCTTGCATTGTCTCCTTCCGCCTTGGCACGTGTGGAGAGTGCCAGCCGGATCGTCGAGCGGATCGTCGAGACCGGCGTGCGTGCCTACGGCATCAATACCGGCGTCGGTGCCCTGTCGGATACAGTTGTCGACCGCAGCTCGCAGAGCCGCCTGTCGCGCAACATCGTCCTCAGTCACGCCTGTGGTGTCGGCGAGCTCCTGGCGCCACGGGAGGTTCGAGCGATCCTGGCGGCTCAAATTGCAAACTTCGCTCACGGCCATTCGGGCGTCAGGACTGACATCCTCCGGTATCTGACTGCCTTCCTGGATCATGATCTCATTCCGGACGTGCCCTCGAAAGGCTCGGCCGGATACCTGACGCACAATGCCCACACCGCACTCGTTCTGATTGGCGAGGGAAGCGCAAAGGTGAGGGGCAAGACCCTGAAGGGTGGCGAGGCGCTTAGCGCCATTGGCCTTGCACCGCTCGTGCTTCGCGCCAAGGAGGGGCTCAGCCTCGTCAACGGCACGGCTTGCGCGACCGGCCTGGCAAGCGTTGCCCTCTCACGGGTCCTCCACCTGCTTGACTGGGCAGATGCGGTTGCCGCGCTGACCCTCGAGGCCGCCGGATGCCAGATGGCTGCCTTCGACGAAACCGTGCTGGCCCTGCGTCCGTCGCGCGGCATCGCCGAGGTTGGTGCATCGTTGCGCCGTCGGCTGGCTGGCAGCGGCCTGGTAACGGCTGCCCTTGGCAAGCGAACCCAGGATGCCCTCAGCCTGCGCTCGGTCCCACACGCGCATGGCGCCGCCCGCGACGTCTTTGCCAATGCGTCAGATGTCGTCGATCGCGAACTTGCCTCGGTGACCGATAATCCGGCTATCTCGGGCACGCCTGACGACCCGGTGGTTTCGTCCGAGGCGCACGCCGTCGCGCCCGCTCTTGCGCAGGCATGTGATAGCCTTGCGATTGCCATCGCCCAGATATCGGCAATGAGCGAGCGCCGTATGGACCGGCTCGTCAATCCGCTTGTCAGCGGTCTGCCGCCGTTCCTGGCAAGGGACGCCGGCAGCAATTCGGGTTTCATGATCGCGCAATATACGGCCGCCGCACTCAGCAACGAGAACCGCAGGCTGGCGGCACCCGCTTCCACCGACGGCGGCCTGACGTCAGGTCTGCAGGAAGATTTCCTTGCTCATCCCACTGCAGCGGCAAACAAGCTTCTGCAGGTCATCGACAACGCCGAGTATGTCGTCGCAATCGAACTGATGGCGGCTGCCCAGGCACACGATTTTCTTGAGCCGACCGCAAACCGGGCCAAGGGGACCGAGGCAATCCATCGCACAGCGCGCAAGGTCGTTTCGAACTATGGTGACGATCGTCCCCTGGCCGGTGACATGGAAGCCCTTCGAATGCTGATCCGCACCGAAGCGCCTCCGGATATGATTTAGGAAACGGATATGACAGCTCTATTCGATGTAGCCGTGATCGGCCTTGGTGCCATGGGATCTGCCACGCTCTCCTTTCTCGCCGAGCGGGGCGCCAAAACGATCGGCATCGATGCCTTTTATCCGGCTCATGCGCTGAGCTCGTCCCACGGAGACAGCCGCCTCATCCGGCTTGGCTATTTCGAGGATCCGTCCTACGTTCCGTTGCTGCGGCGCGCCTATCGAAACTGGAACGTGCTTGAAGCACGGCTTCGGGCGGAAATCCTGACAATCACCGGCGTCCTCCAGATTGGCGCAAGCGACAGCAAGATCGTGTCAGGAACCCGTGCGTCCTGCCAGATGCACGGCCTGGCGCACCAGATCCTCGACAAGGAGGAAATGAACAGACGATTTCCCGCCTTCCAGCTCGATGACGAGGAGATCGCGGTCCTCGATCCGCAAGGCGGCTATCTCCGGCCGGAACTGGCGGTCATGGGCTACCTCAAGCTTGCGGCACAGGATGGTGCTGTCCTTCATTTCGGGGAACGTGTGATTGCAATCGAACCTGACGATGTGGGCGTGACGATCCGCTCCGCAGATGGTCAGTATCGCGCCAGGAAGGTCGTGGTTGCCACCGGGTCGTGGATCGCCGAGCTTGTTCCGGAGTTGCGAACACTGGCGACCCCGATCCGCCAAGTGGTCGCATGGTATCAGCCGAAGGATGGCTTCCTGACCCAGCCGCAGCGCATGCCGTGTTTCCTGCGAGACGAAGGGGCGGAGGGCTCCTTCTTCGGATTTCCCGCAATCGGGGTGGACGGGGTGAAGATCGGCCGGCACGCCCATTTCCGTGAGCCGATCGATCCCAACCAGCAAAATCCGCCGGTGAACGACAGAGATACGGCGCTCCTTGACGGCTTCGTCGGTAAGCGCGTGCCCGGAGCGGCCGGTCAGCGCGTGAACACGGTGACCTGCCGTTACACCATGCTTCCCAGCGAGGATTTCCTGCTAGATCTTGCTCCGGGCAATCCGAATGTGGTGGTCGCCTCGCCCTGCTCGGGACACGGTTTTAAGTTCACGAGTGTGGTCGGCGAAATTCTTGCCGACCTGGCGCTTCAGGGGGAAACCGGTCTTCCCGTTTCTGCCTTTTCCTTCAAGGCCCTTAACCGCTTCGTGGCTACCGGCAAAGCCGGGTCTGGGGCAGCGTCAGTTTAGGCGCAGTCCGCTCTCGGCGTCAAAGAGGTGGATTGCCTCTGCGGCGAAGGATAGCGTCAGCCGCTGGCCGTTTTCCAACAGGGTGCGCGGCGGCAGGCAGGCCATGATCCGCTGCGTTCCAGCAAGGGCGGTCACCACAAGTTCCGGGCCGGTCAGCTCGGCGACCTCGCATGTCGCCTCGATCGTATGCTCGCACGAGCCGGGTCCAAATGCTTCCGGACGAATCCCCGCAATCAGCTTCATGCCGTCGCCTGGCTTCGTTTCAAGTCCGCGCGGAATGGGCAGCACCATGTCGCTGCCGTCGACCTGAAGCTCGCTGCGGCGTGCGGTAACACGCAAAAGGTTCATCGGTGGTGCGCCGACGAAGGTGGCGACATAGAGGGTTGCCGGTCGGTCGTAGATTTCGGATGGCGACCCGAGCTGCTCGATCCGCCCGTCACGCATCACTGCGATGCGGCTGGCAAGCGTCATCGCCTCGATCTGGTCATGCGTTACGTAGACGACCGTTGTCTTAAGCATCTGATGCAGGCGCTTGAGTTCGGTTCGCATCTCCATGCGCAGCTTCGCATCAAGATTGGACAGTGGTTCGTCAAAGAGGAAGACCTCCGGTTTGCGCACCAGCGCCCGGCCGATTGCCACGCGTTGGCGCTGGCCCCCCGACAGCTGGCTTGGCTTTCGCTCGAGCAGGCTTTCGATCTGCAGCAACTTCGCGGCATCGCGTACCGCACGGTCGCGCTCCTCTCCCGGAACTTTGCGCATTTCCAGACCGAAACCGATATTGCGGTGCACGGTCAGGTTGGGATAGAGGGCATAGGACTGGAAGACCATGGCGATGTCGCGGTCCTTCGGATGCACTCCAAGGACGGAGCGGCCGCCGATGCGGACGTCGCCGCTCGTTGCCTCAGCCAATCCGGCAAGGATGTTGAGCAGGGTGGACTTTCCACAGCCTGACGAGCCGAGCAATACCAGAAATTCACCGCTTTCGAGCGCAATGTCGATGCCCTTTAGCGTTTCGACATCGCCGTATGTTTTGCGGATGTTTTTGATTTCGAGCGCACTCATTGAGCCATGTCCTTGGATGCGGGTTCGCTGCCGTAGCTGCGTGGAAGGGTGGAAATGGCCCGAGAGGCAACCTGTGTCCCCATGTCTAGGCAGGCGGCAAGCGGCATCCCTCTCGTCAATGCCGCAAGAAAGCCGGCATTGAAGACATCACCGGCACCAATCGTATCGACGACCGTGACGATCGGGGCGACCACCGAGATGCATTGTCCGTCGGCTCCGATGGCAAGGGCGCCATCCGCGCCGCGCTTGACGACGACGATCGCACCATCTGGCATATGGGATCGGAGTTCGGCGGCTGCCTGCGCGGGATTGTCGAGGCCGGAAAGCGTGGTCGACTCCACCTCGTTGAGAAGCGCGATCGCACAGCGCGATAGCCAGCGTCGCGTGGCATCGCAGTTTTCGCTGGTCCAACCGTCGAGCGGCCAGCCTGTGTCGAGGGCAACGTCGATCCGATGCGCGTCCGCCCAATCGAAGAAGGCCTCGTAGTCCCGTGTCAGGTCCTCCGTCAGGAACGATCCGCAAAGCAGCAGGCAGCCTCCGGCGAGCCGCGTGCCATCGAGAACTGAAAGGACATCGGACAGGCTGAGGCGTGGGAGGTGACCGCGGGTCGTGAAGAAGGTGCGCTCGCCGTCGGGATGGGTGATGCCGACCGAAAGCGTCGTCTGCTCCGGGCGAACCGGCCAGTTAAGGGCGCGCTTCCCGAAAGTCTCGCTGAGCCATTTGCCGAACTGGTCATTGCCGACATTTGCGGCAATTTCGAAGGGAATGCCGAGCCCGTCCCAGGCAAGGGCGCTGTTGCCGGCTGCACCGCCGACACGCAATTCGTCATGGTCGACGATGATTTCGGTACCCGCCTTCGGCCAGGGTGCGGCTGGGCCAAGGATGAGGTCGACATTGACATTTCCGACGACGGCAAGAGGGCGCATCATTCGCTCCGGGTGATCTTGGTCGAGCGCACCGGCGTGCCGGCGTTGTCAACACGGGCGTCGGCGAAGGCAATCATCAGACGCTGGGCAGTAGGCAGCATCGCAAAGATTGCGGCAAGACCGGATGCAGGTTTGAAGCCGATGGTGACCGCACCCGGAACAGGGTCGTCTCCAGAAGCGTCGAAGATGACAACGGGTGCACCGGTCTCGACGACTGATACGGCCATGGCTGTCACCAGAGCGGCCGTGCTGTCCTGTCCCCTGAAGAGAACGACGCCGATCGCCGGGTCGAGCATCTCCATCGGTCCGTGCCGCAACTGCCCGCCCTCCAGTGAAAAGCAGGGTCGACGGGAGAGTTCGGTCAGGCCGAGCGCCAGCGCCTCTGCGAGGCCCTGCAGCCGCCGGCCCGAGGTAACGACCGTAGCCACCCGGCTCAAGGCGGTAAGGGCAGGATCTATGCTTGGCGCTTCCGGTGCGGTAAGTGCAGCGAGCGCTGCGGCGGGATCCTCGCCAAGGGCAGCCAGCACCGCAAGATGAAGGGCAAACGAGACCGTCAGGCTGCGCGTTGCAGCAAAGGCGAGTTCCGTTCCACCGGCGCCGACAAGGGACGTTGCGGTGCGGGCCAGGAAGGATCCGTCCTCGAGCGTCAGCCCGAACGTGTCCGGGCTGCCCCCGGTTTCCGAGAACCAGCGCACGACCTCGGCGCTCTCGCCCGATTGAGAGGTGATGATGACGGTTCTGCCGTCAAGCGTCAGCGGCTGCCCGAGCTGCTCAGACAAAGGCAGGGCGATCGCATCGATGCCGATCACCCGGTAGAGCGGCTCGACAGCGCGCCCAACCGCATGTGATCCGCCCATGCCGAGGAGGAGGAGCCTTCCGGTTTTCTTCAACGATGCGGCGATGGCCTCTGCGGCCTCCCTGGCGCCATGAAAGGAGGCGAGGGCGTCGGAATGCTGGCGTTCCATCTCGCGATTGATCGCAATCAGGCCGATGGGTCGTGTCGTTTCCATGGTGTTTGTCATCCCTTGACGCCGCCGCTTGTCAGCCCGGAAATCAGGGCGCGTTGCATGATGAGACCGACGAAAACTGGTGGCAGGGCGGCGAGCACACCGGCAGTTGCGATCAGGCCGTAATCCGAGACACGACCACCTGCCAGATCGGCGATGGCGACCGTGAGTGTCTTGGCGCGCTGGTCGGACGTGAAGAGAAGCGCGTAGAAGAATTCATCCCAGCCGAGCAGGAAGGCAAAGAGTGCGGAGGTTGCGACCACCGGCATGGCAAGCGGCAGCGTGATGATCTTCCAGGTCTGGAGCAGGCCTGCACCGTCGATCATCGCCGCGGCTTCGATCTCCTTGGGAATGGAATCGAACCCGGATTTCATGAGCCACGTTGTGAACGGCGCAAGGATCGTGAGATAGACGAGTGCAAGGCCAAAAACGTTGTTCAGCATGCCGAGATGGGCAAGACCCATGTAGAGCGGTACGGCAAGCGCAACGGGTGGCAGCATGTAGGTGGCGATCACCATTGAAAGCGACCATCCGACGGAGGGCGTGCGCGATACCGCCCAGCCCGCCGGAATGGCAAGTGCAATCGCCGCGATCGTTGCTATGCCAGCAACCTCGATGCTGTTCCTCAGCGACGCGGTGAACGCCGCGCCGGCGCTGTTTTCGAGAGTCGACAAAAGCACGCCGTACCGCGAGAAATCAGCTGACTGCGGCCACCAGCGTAGCGGCTTGGCGGAAAGATCGGCAGCCGGCGAAATGCTCATGACAAAGAGCCACAGGACAGGCGCCAGGATGACAGCGGCAAGCAGCAAGGCACAGGCATGGATGAAGATTGAGAAACATAGGCTCTTGCGTTCCATCAGGCAGCACTCCCGGCAGTCTTGCGCACCAGCGCCGCATAGGCGAGGGCAAGCAGCGTCACCAGCAGTGTGACGATCAGTGCGAGTGAAGCACCAGAACCGGCCCGCTGGAACGAGAAGGCTTCCTGGTAGACCAAGATCGAGAGCGTTCTCGTGCTGTTGGCGGGGCCGCCGCGTGTCATCACCCAGATGATGTCGAACACCTTAAACGCCTCGATCGTCCGCAGAACCAGGGCGACCATCAGCGGGCCGGCGAGATAGGGCAGGATCACGAAGCGAAAACGCGCAAAAGCGCCGGCACCATCGACGAGCGAGGCAGCCGTGATATCGCGGGGTACAGCCTGCAGGGCGGCAAGCGCGATCAGGGCCACCAGGGGGAAATTCTTCCAGCAGTCAGCGACAATCAGTGCGGCAAGCGCCGTTCCCGGTTCTCCGAGCCACGAGCGATAGGTATCGATGAGGCCGATCTGCGTCAGCGCCGCGTTGAGGGCGCCATATTCCGGATTATAGATCAGTCGCCAGAGTGTTGCGTTCACGACTGTCGGCAGTGCCCAGGGCAGGATCATCAACGCGCGCAACACGGCCCGTCCCTGGAAATCCTGGTTCAGTAGGAGTGCCGCAAGAACGCCGATCACCATCTCGGCGGCAACGGAGATGACCGCAAACCAGGTGGTCGTTATCAGTGTCCGCTGGAAATTCGAGCCGGACATCATCTTCACATAATTTTCGATGCCGACGAAATTGCCGGCCGTGCCGACAAGCTTGGCGTCTGTAAAGGAGAGACCGACGGTGTCGACCAAGGGCCATCCGATGACGGCGATCATCACGACAAGAAGCGGCAACATCAAAAGCCACGCGCGGGTCGTCATCCAGGTGCCGGACATCGGGCGTCTCTCAATTCATCGGATTGGCAAGGTGAAGCCAGGCGGCATGTGCCGCCTGGGTGTCGCTATCGGTCAGAGACCACTGTTTTCGGCAGCCGATTTCAGGGCATCTTCCGGCGAGGACTGGCCGAGAAGAGACTCCTGGATCGCCTGCTGGAGTGCCGTAGATAGCTCCTGGTATTTCGGCGTGGTCGGGCGCGGATACATGGCGGCGAGACCGATCTTGGCCGCAGAGATCAGTTCCTCCTGACCTTTCGTGACAGCTGGGTCATCATAGGAGGATGCCCAGATCGGCAGGCTGAGCTTTGCGAACTGGTTCTGCGTTGCCTGGGAAGTCATGAAGGCCACGTACTTCCAGGCCTCATCGGGATGCTTACTTGCTGTGGTTACGCCGAGGCCCATCGAGCCGTTGACTGCCGATGCTTCGCTCTTGCCGGCCACGCCCGGAGCTGGGACGACGCCGACCTTGCCTGCGACCTTGCTGTCCTTCGGGTCATTCGCCATGTTGTACATGTAGGTCCAGTTGAGCGCGAAGGCGGCATCGCCGTTCTGGAAGACCTTGCGGACGTCTTCTTCGAGAAATTCCTTGGAATTCGGATTTGTCAGCCCGGACTTGTAGCTGGCGACCATGTAGTTCAGCGCATCTAGACCGCCGCCATTCTGGAAGGCCGGCTTGCCGTCCTTCAGGAAATCACCCTTGTAGGCGCTGACGAGCGTAGTATAGTCGCAGATCGCGGCTTCCGCCTGCGACCAGCTCCAGGCGATTGGCGTTGCAAGAAGGCCCTTGTCCTTGATGGTCTTTGCCTGCTCGGTCAGTTCGTCCCAGGTCTTGGGCGGCGCCTTGATGCCGGCTTTCTCAAGAATTTCCTTGTTATAGAAGAGGTACTTCGTGTCTAGGATCCACGGCATGCCGTAGTATTTTCCGTCATACTGGACCGTTGTCCATGCGCCGGGGAGGACACCTTTCTTCATGTCGTCGGTTATGCGCGACGTGACGTCGACGAGGACCTTGTTGGTTGCATATTCAGCTGGCCAGATCACGTCGAAGAGGACGACATCATAGCCACCGCCGGACCCTTGGGCGAGCACGGTCTTGTCATGCAGGCCTTCATAGGGGACGAATTCGAGATTGACCTTGACGTCCGGGTTTGCCTTGGAAAAGGCATCGGTCATGGAGCGAACATCGGCTTCGCTATAGGCCGCCTGCGCCATGAAGAGCGCGTTGATCGTGGTTTCGGCAAAGGCATGCGGCGCGAAGGACGCGCCGATCAGTGCAGCGCCAAGCATCGTCTTATGTAGTGACTTCAACATTCCAGCCTCCAGTTTTTGACATTCACCGTTTTCCAAGGGCGGCCGTCGCCGCCATCAGCATTCGAACAGGCGCCGGCGAAGCGGCTGCCAGGTGCGGAGCGTCGTCAGAGCATGTCGCTCTCTGCGTTCCCCGGAACTCTGTGGTTCCTTATTAAGTCAATTCTCTTGACTTATTTGTTCTTCAATATTCTACTGCTGTCAAGAGGAAATCAGGATGAACGATGCGCGGCCCATAAGGGCAAAGAGTGGGACAAATCATGAAGGCACCAGCGCCCATAACAGACGAGTGCTGATGGATGCGCTGCGGATGAACGGGGCCCTGTCGCGGGCCGACCTTTCTCGCGCGACGAAGCTCACGAAACAGACCATCTCCAATATCATCGACGAACTCGAGGAGGAGGGACTGGTAAGCGCGCTGGATGCGGTTCGCAAAGGCAGGGGACAGCCATCGACACCCTATACACTGGTCCCGGAAGGTGCGTTTGCGATCGGACTGCAGATCGATCGGCACGTGACGCGGGCCGTCGCCGTCGATCTCGTCGGCAGCGTGCTCGCCCGAGCCGAAGCAAACTTGCCACCCATTGGTCCCTCCGGCGGTGTCGCGGTCATCTTGAAGCTTATCGAGAGAGTTCGCCTCGATCTTGCTGATATATTTGAACAATCAGAACGTCGTCTGGTTGGCCTCGGAGCCGCCATGCCCGGGCCGTTCGGCATCGATGCCGCCGTCGACGATCCGTGGATGATGGCGGCATGGCAGGCATTCCCGCTGATCGAGACGCTTTCCACAGGCACTGGCCTAAGTGTTCGCCTGCAAAACGATGCGGCCGCATGTGCAACTGCGGAGCGCATGGTCGGTGCTGCGAACGGGCTTGATCATGCCGTTTGCCTCTACCTGGGCTACGGCATCGGAGCCGGGCTCATTCTGGGGGGGGAGCTTTATAGCGGCGCCAACGGAAATGCCGGCGAGATCGGCATGGCCCTGCTTTCGGCGAGCGGCAGCCCGACTCCGCTCGAGCATCGCGCTTCGCTCGCGTCGCTCTACCAGCATCTGGGGATCGACCCGGCGGACACAGGCGTTTACGCGACGATTAACGCGCTGGCGCAAACGGACGACGCGAGAATTGAGAGCTGGATCGAAGAAGCCGTGATGGATCTGCGCTGGAGCATCCATCTGATCGAAACCATCTTCGACCCGCAGACCGTCATACTTTGCGGAGGGGCACCGGAAGCCCTCGCGCAGCGCCTGGTCGCGGCTGTGCATCCACTTACGCCGTCCCTCGCAGACCGGCGGGACCGGACCATTCCGCGGTTTCAACTCGGAATGACGGATTCATGGGCCGTCGCACGCGGTGCGGCCGCCGATCCCATCAGTCGCGCGTTCGATCCGAGCTTTGCGGCCATCCTGAAGGAATCGCTTTAGGATCAAGCCTCGCCAGGGGTACAACAGCCGGGCACCTCCGCCATTCACCAAATTCGGGGTCTTTTTTGCCTCATCGTTGCTGGGCCGGAGACTTGGCGATAACACAAAAAAGAAACCCGGTGCCATAGGCATCGGGTTTCCTTCGACTGCAGTTGAGGGGGGCGCAGTCAAATGCAACGGGCGTTGCGCCAAAAGAACTCGCGTCCTCCGCATTGGTTCCAAAATAAAAACGATCTCTTGCAACAACAGCATCCTGGGTGCCCGTCGGGCGAGGGCGGAACGGGAGACCGGTCTTGCTCTCCCCTCTGCCGAAGTCGGATAGCACAGATGCAGGTTGATCGCCTTTGGGGCCTTGCCGCTGCGATCCGGCTCGGTCGTAGGAAACCTGTTGCCCGTACCGTAATTCATAAAGGCCTGCGGCCGGAAGGCGGTTACGTGCACAAAGACATCTCTATCGCCGCCAATCTGGCTTGATGGAACCGAAGCCCTTGGCGGAATTGAAAAACTTCGCAGTGCCCTTGGCCATAGATCCTCCCATAGTTGAGCGAATGCTCGGTTTACGGTTGCGCAAGCGAAATCGCAGGGTCTGGAAGTGCCGGAGCCTCACGACATTGGAACGACGAGGAACGGATGACAACAAGAGTTTCCACGAATGTTCGCAGTTCAATCGTCCAACGCAGCAGTTCGTTCGAATGCCTTTGCCGACATTGCGTCCATCGTCGCGACGACCATTGCCTGCTAGCCGGAGATGGACGGCGCCTCTATCAAGGTCACTGAGGATGGCGGAGTTCTCATGCTCGAGGGGGACGGCGCTATCGGCCCTGCCCTAGCCAGCGATATCGCAATGAGAAATATCGGCACGCGGTTCTTCAACCTTATCAGTCCATTATAGGCGTTTGTTTCGACTTTACTAGCGCGCTCTCTGACGCGTCTTTGGCGCGGGGCTGTGGGTCTGGCTCACCGTGGACGAGGGACGCTCAATAAGGTTTGAGACCGTCACCCTCCGGACCACGTGAAAGGATGATCGAGGTGTCCTGCCAGATGCGAAATCCACCGAAAAACGCGAGACGGTTGTCGCCTCTGATGCAGCCGCTGGGGAGTTCGTCAAGCTCATCGATCTGGCCTCCGCCGATCACAATGTAGTCGGGCAGCAAAGCGGCCTGAAGCCGTGCGACAACATCGAAAACGGACTCCTTCCACTTCTTGTGGCCGCGTCGAACGAGACCTCGCTTCCCAACATAATCCTCGAATGTTAGCTGCTTTCTGTAGGGCAAGTGTGCGAGCTCCAGCGGTTGAGCCACGCTTTCCATCACCATGGCCGATCCCAGGCCTGTTCCGAGGCCGAGAAACAACAGCCGCCCGCCCTTGTAGCTTCCTATTGCCTGCATAAGGGCGTCGTTGACGAGCTTGACTGGCTTTCCGAAAGCCTGGGAGAAATCAAAACCTTTCCACCCTGGCCCGAGGTTCGCGGGTTCCAGCGACGGACGGTTGTTGCGAACGGGACCCGGGTAACCGATCGATAGCACGTCATAGTCGATATCTTTCGCCATCAGCTTGATGGCATCGACCGCCTGCCGGGCTGAGAGTGCCGGTCCAGACCTGGTTTTTCGCTCTTCCACACCATGGGCAAGAATCTTCATGTTGTTGCCGCCGATATCAACGGCAAGAATCCGACGGTCAATGGTTTCGATGTGGCTCGTCATGCTCGCCCTTTTTACTTACCCGGCTTACTTAGATAACGCTCATCGGCGTTTGATAAAGGGGCCGTCATCCCCAAAAAAAACGACATGCAAAAGTCAAAGTGCGGTGGCCCGGAACGGGCGTCGGCGCTATGCGGATGAGAGCGAAGACACGGCAAGGCATGGCACTCGCCTGAGCCACTCTCACACTCTGGATATGGAAAAATCGTTGACAGCACCGCGCTTGGCCGAAACATTGGCTCGGGCAACCGCTGGCGCGGGTTGCTGAAACAGCACTTTCCGAGGAGTAAACTACACTCCGCCATTCGATCTCAGCCAAAATTGAAGCCTTTAGCCGGTCTGGTGAACCATCTTAGACACCAGGACGCTTGCAAGCATTACCCAAGGGGATGGAAATGACAGCAGATGAACGCATGATGTCACAGATGACCAGCAAGAAGGGCTTCATCGCCGCCCTTGATCAGAGCGGTGGGTCCACGCCGGCTGCGTTACGACTCTATGGCATCGCTGACTCCAACTACAGCGGCGAGGAGGAAATGTTTCGACTCATGCATGCGATGCGTGTGCGCATCATGACAGCGCCCGCCTTCACCGGTGACAAGATCATCGGGGCCATCCTGTTTGAAAGGACGATGGATGGAGATGCCGGTGGAAGGTCCGTCCCGTCGTTCCTGTGGGAGGATCGCGGCGTCGTCCCATTTCTGAAGGTCGACAAGGGACTGTCTGCCGAGGAGAACGGCGTTCAAGTCATGAAGCCGATGCCCGATCTCGACGCGCTCCTGGCCCGTGCCGTGAAGAAGGGAATTTTCGGAACGAAGATGAGGTCCGTGATTGCTCACGCTGACCGGGCGGGGATCGCTGCCGTAGTGAAGCAGCAATTTGATGTAGCTCGGCAGATCATCGGTCACGGACTTGTTCCGATCATAGAGCCGGAAGTGTCGATCAAAAGCCCCACCAAGGGGGAAGCGGAGGAGATCCTGCGCGAAGAGCTCGCCCGGGGACTCGACGCGCTTCCAGTGGGCGAGCGGGTGATGATCAAGCTCACCATTCCGACCGTTTCCGATTTCTACAAACCGCTTATCGACCACAGGTCGGTTGTTCGGGTGGTGGCCCTTTCTGGTGGCTACAGTCGCGCAGATGCATGCGAGAAGCTCACCCACAACCACGGCATGATTGCGAGCTTCTCACGAGCTCTGACAGAAGATCTTCGAGACTCGATGAGCGACAAGGAGTTCGACGCGAGCCTCGCAAGGACGGTCGACGAAATTTACAGCGCGAGTGCGTCCACAATCTGAATTGCCAATGTCACAAGCTTGAGCCACGAAAAAGGGGCAGCGGGAGATGTGCCGTCGCCGGTCGGCCTCCGTTCAATATCGGTCACCGGTCCGAGGCAGGTGCACGATCAGAACTGGCGGTCGCTGGGGGCAGGGCGATTGTCTCGCCTTGATGTTTTGAATCTTCGCCAAACGCCGCTTCGCCAATAGAGCCGCCACGTCAGACCACTCCTGACGCACGAGATTTCTACGTCCGGAAAAAAGGCCGGCACCTCCCTCGGCACCGACCTCTTCGATCTGTCTCAATGGCAACTTCCAGTACATCCGTGGTCAATTGTTTGCCGCGTCTCGAAACGTTACGTTGTTCAGTCCGAAGGCACGTTAAAGTTGACCTACCAAAAATGTCGGGCAGGACTTTTACATTGAATAGGACCACTGGCCCGGCGAAGATTTCTTCAAGCTTGCCCCGGCGCTGCGATCTCTGGACTGTTCGTTAGGAGACGAACAACTTCCGCGGACAGCTCGGCTACGTCATAAACTATAGCTGCTCCGTGGGCGCTAGTTGCCGTTGTGACGATCTGTGTTCGATGAGGTAGCGCAACCAATGACACCACCTGGTCGGGGTTTATGAAGACAGGCATCGATGCTTGCCCATTCAATGTCAATCGCACAAGCTTCATTGACGCTCTCCGTTCAAGAGTGATCTCGCGCAATAAACGCAACACTTCAATTTGAGTTCACCCCAAGCCCGGCGCAGGTTTATAACCTTTTCGGCGCCTTTCGGTACGTCAGCGCACACAGGGGGATGGTGCCCCGATGGGGCGGAAACAATCTTGAAATGGTGGAGAGGCCCGTCTTTCGCGGTGGCAACGACTTCTCATCCGGCCACTGGACAGGCCAAGGATTGCCGACGGCCGATGCTGAGGATCCCTTGAAACTTTTCCTGGAAGTCCAGTGGCAGAACATCGCGCATCGTAATCGCAGCGGCGCGGGAGTGCCAGGCTAAGCAGCTGCTGATGACAATTCCAGGCATTGGCGCCGTCACGGCCGTCTCCTAGGCCGTCGACTCATAAACTCTGACACCAGATCCTTGCCGCGACGAGTTTGACCGCTGCGAGATAGTTTTCCGGGCGCTTGTCGTAGCGAGTA
>NZ_JANUBV010000040.1:0-30489 GCF_024808055.1 Rhizobium sp. BK176
AGCTTGCCGGCAGTGGCACGTTGATCAGTCCGGCTCACGCCGGAGAGCATGGGACCAGAGCCGTCCAGTTACACCACTGCAGTGGGCACGATCCTGAAGCACTGCGTCCATCGTCGTTGAACCTCAGCAAATGTGTGGGTCCCGGTCACGACGGGACCGTGATGTGACGACGGGATCAATCGTCGGCGCGAGCAGATCGTGCTTCTCGGCGAACCCCCTAAAGAGGCCGCGGACGGTCTCTGCTTCGATTTCACCGAGCAATGCAGCTCTGCAGGCATTCATAGCAATCGAATGCGAGGCGTCTCTCGTCGAGACTGGCCACTCAACGAGATACCGGTAAGCATCCATGACTGACTTCACCTCGACCGGCATTCCGAGGCCGACGAGAACGGATACGGGTTTCGTGAACATATCGGGTTTCATGCTTTTCTCCTTTCCAACCCGCCATGCTGCCAGGCGCCGCTCCAGCGGCGCCTCGATTTTCAGCGTTGGATTACGCAGCCTTCTGTCCTTCGATCTGAGCCGCCGGAGCCGGCAGCGCCGGATCGATCTCAATGTCGATTTTCCGCGGCTTGAGAGCTTCGGGGATCTCACGGATGAGATCGACCGATAGCAGACCGTTGACCAACTCTGCTGCGTTGACCCTGACGTGATCCGCAAGCTCGAAGCGGTGTTCGAACGGTCGGGACGCAATGCCGCAATGGAGATAGCCTTCCGCAGTCGAGTCCTGCTTCTTACCGGTCACGGTCAGGAGATTCGACTGGAAAATAATGTCCAGATCATCGCGCGCGAAGCCCGCAACAGCGATCGAAATTCGATAGCTGTCGTCGCCGGTCTTGACGATATCATACGGCGGCCAGTCACTGACTGAGCGGGCACGCTGAGCGTTCTCCAGGAGATTGAAGACGCGGTCAAAGCCAACGCTCGACCGGAAGAGTGGCGTGTAGTCATAAGATGTTGCCATAGCCATATCCTCCTTGAAGCAACATGGGTATGAAGCGCCGAAAGACAGCACTCCCAGCAAGGCCAGCCCTGTTCTAGCGGCTGGCGGAAATCGATTTGGTTTTTGCCTATTTCGGTTTCAAGGTATGACCAGCAAAAATTTCAGCGGTATCGAACAATCGCAGTCGACTTGCGGACGTGGTCGATGCGGTCAAAAGGTCCTTTCGGTCGAAGCCAACCGCATTAAGATCTTTGAGCGGTTTGCATTGAATGAAGAGATTGCTGTCAGGGAGCAGAATAGATCAGCTTGCATATCTGCTCCTGTGAATGGCGCACAACAGCGTGTGCCCAGCCGCCTTCAGTGCTTCCGCCATTGTCGTCGGCGGTGGTGGCTGACCTGCCTTTCTTGAAGCAGGTCGAGATAGCGTTTCAGCCTTTCGAGCGCTCGTAATTATAGGCGCGGGCATCATTGATAGCGAAATCAAACCGATCTCTGACGGAATGGTCGGTACTTACGTCTGCGACCAGCTTTGCGGGTTTCACAAAGTCCCGGACAAGGATTTCAGCAAGATCCCATGGGAATGAATAGCGACCGTCGCTCTGGCAAGTGAGGCTGCGATAACGCACTCACCTCAAAGGATCTTTCTGAAACCGATGTCCCAATTAAGCGAAATCCGCAACCAGCTCGTGAAACTCGTGGCCGGCCATGTTCCGGTAGTCGATCAGATGCCTTATTTCTTCACTTTCATCAGCCGAAAGCAAACCATCTTCGATCAGCGCCTACAGACATTTTTTTACCTGGTCTTTGGTATTTTTGGGCACGCGATCAACGCCACGGCCTGCCACACGCGGAAGCGATCTGTTGTCTGCACCAGACTAAGGGGGGTTTGCTTCACCTGCTCCGCATAAAACAGCAACCGGATAAGGTTGCGCTCTGGCGCACTGGGTCATGGTTTGCGGCTATCGTGGGATGGTGTAGCGTAGGCAGTTGCGGGGGCCAGTCCACGGAGAATTGTAATATTCGTGCCTGCATTCTTTCGAAGGATATGACAGTCTTGGGGAAGGAAACGAACTCTCCGAGGAAAGACGCAAAGCGCGAAAGGTGGATACGGAACTTCTCCCGCCAAGGTCTGCCAAGGCGGCTACGAAGAAAGTTGCCTTATCCAGTCGTCGAAGCTGGCCTCTGAGGCCCGCGCCACACTATCCGTATCCGGGTTCCCGTCGGAATTTAACCCTCTAAAGTCCCGAGCCGTTTTTCCGTACGCTGCTTGAATGCTCGGGCAAAATGATCGCCGCGCAAAAATCCGACGGCGGCGATATCGGAGATGCGGCGAGTATTGCTAGGATCAGCCAAGATTGACCTGATCCGTTCAAGTCGTTGGCTTTTGCAGTTAGTAGCCTGGAAAAAATTTCCGCCAAACTTAAAAATTTCCGCCAAACTTCAAGTCTCTGCCGGGACAATTCCGATTGACGCTTCTAAGATGTCCGACAACATGACAATAAGGTTGGATGAGGAAATGGCGGTGCTCGTAACAGAGCAGATATTCGGCGGGAGGGAATGATGAAGATTACAAGCCTGGAAACCGTTCGCGTTGCGGAACGCGCCAACCTGCTCTGGGTGCTGGTGCGCACCGATGAGGGTCTGACAGGACTTGGAGAAACGTTCTTCGGCGCGGAAACGGTTGAGGCCTACGTGCATGAATATATTGCTCCGCGCGTGATCGGACGCGATCCTCTTGAGATCGACAGGCTTGCAGCCGACCTCGTCGGCTATCTCGGCTTTCGGTCATCCGGCGCCGAAGTGCGTGGCAATTCCGCCTTCGATATCGCGCTTTGGGATCTTTTCGGCAAGGCGACGGGTCTGCCGATCGCGCAGTTGCTGGGCGGCTTCACCCGCAAGGAAATCCGCACCTACAACACCTGCGCCGGTACGGAATACATCAAGAAGGCGACAGGGCAGACGACCGCCAATTACGGCCTGTCCGATGGGAAGGGCTATGACGATCTGAACGGCTTCCTGCACCGCGCCGATGAACTCGCCCAGTCGCTGCTCGAAGAGGGCATCACTGCGATGAAGATCTGGCCATTCGATACCGCTGCCGAAAAATCGCGCGGAACTTACATATCCATGCCGGATCTGAAACAGGCGCTCGAACCATTCGAAAAAATCCGCTCCGCCGTCGGGGACCGGATGGACATCATGGTCGAGTTCCATTCGATGTGGCAGTTGTTGCCCGCCATGCAGATCGCCAAGGCGCTCACCCCCTACAATACATTCTGGCATGAAGACCCGATCAAGATGGACAGCCTCGCCAGCCTCAAGCGCTACGCGGAGGTTTCGCCGGCACCGATTTCTGCTTCGGAAACCCTCGGATCGCGCTGGGCCTTCCGCGACTATCTCGAAACGGGCGCGGCTGGCGTTGTGATGCTCGACATCAGCTGGTGTGGCGGACTGTCGGAAGCGCGCAAGATCGCCGCCATGGCAGAGGCCTGGCATCTTCCCGTTGCCCCGCACGATTGCACAGGTCCGGTCGTTCTCTGCGCGTCCACCCATCTTTCTCTCAACGCGCCCAATGCCCTTGTTCAGGAAAGCGTGCGTGCTTTCTACAACACTTGGTATCGCGACCTCGTCACCGCGCTTCCGCAGGTTCGCAACGGGATGATTACGGTGCCGCCGGGCTCGGGGCTTGGAATGGAACTCAACCCGGAGCTTGAGCGGGCGTTCACCGTCAGCCGTCGTGTCTCCGATTGTTCGGCCATCTGATTTGTCCGAGGATAGTCATGACCACAAACGATGAAACCGCCGTGACGGGGATGCGCTTTGGTTCGCTTGCCGGACCGGGCCTCATGCTGCTCGGCATGCTCATGTTTGCGTTGAATGACGCGATGGGAAAATGGCTTGTCGCCAGCTACGGACTGGGTCAGCTGATCCTTATCCGGAGTCTGGCGGCGTTGCTCATTCTGTCGCCTTTTCTCTGGCGGGCGGGCTGGAAACCGATCATTGAGGCCGAGAGGCCGCTGATGCAGGCGGCGCGGGTGCTGTTCTCGACGCTGGAGGTATTTTGCTTCTATTACGCTGTCATGTATCTGCCGCTGGCCGACGTCATGACCTACTGGCTGGCGGCGCCGATCTATGTGGCGGCTGCCTCCCCTCTGCTTTTGGGCGAAAAGGTCGGCTGGCGCCGGTGGACGGCGATCTTCATCGGCTTCATCGGCGTGATCATCACGCTTGAACCATCGAGTGCGATGTTCACCGTGCCGGCCGTCATTTCGATTGTTGGCACTTTCGCATTCGCCTTCATGCTGCTTTCCGGCCGAAGACTTCGGGCCACGCCAGACAAGACGCTGGTGCTGTTCCAGCTCGCCGGCGCCGGACTTGCCGGTCTTCTCTTCGCTCCATGGGACTGGAAGCCCCTGACATCTGCTCCGGAGGTCGGCTTGCTATGCCTGCTCGGCGCAGTAGCAATGGGCGCACACATCCTCGTCAACCGCGCGCTGAAGATCTCCGATGCCGCCACGGTCGCACCGTTGCAATACACCTTACTCCTGTGGGCGATCGTCTTCGGCTGGATGTTCTTCGGCGATGTGCCGCGTCTCACGATGGTGTTCGGCGCGGTATTGATCATCGGCTCCGGGCTGTTCATCTTCTTCCGAGAGCAACAGCTCAAGAAGCGCCAACCCGACGCACCACTCGACCTACCCTGACGCGTTTATCCTGAAAGCCAAGAGCCCGCTGACGACGCAGCGGGCTCTTACGACGATCACACCGAAATCTGGCCTGCCCGCAGTTTACTTGCGGATCGCGGCAAGCTCGGCGAGGATGCCATCGACGACATCGGCGCCGATCTCAGCCTTGTGCTTTTGATAGACGACCATGGACTTCTCGCGGATGCGGGCCTGCTCTTCCGGCGAAAGCACGTTCACCTCAAGACCGGCTGCCTTGATCTTCTCCAGCGATTTCTTGTTCAGATCGCCAATGACCTGACGCTCGACGTCACGCCCGACAATAGCGCATTCCCGCAAAGCGGCCTGATCTTCGGGCGAGTACGTATCAAAGATCGCCTTGGAAAAGAGGAAGAGGAACGGCGTGTAGGCGTGGTTGGTTTGGGTGATATATTTCTGTACTTCGAAGAACTTCGACGTGTCGATGGTCACATAAGGGTTTTCCTGGGCATCGATCGTCTTGGTTTCGAGAGCCGAGAAGACTTCGCCGAATGCCATGGGCGTCGCATTGGCGCCAAGGTTCTGGAAGGTATCGAGGAACACGTTGTTCTGCATGACGCGAACCTTCATGCCCTCCAAGTCCTCCCATTTGTTCACCGGACGAACCGAATTGGAAAGGTTACGGAAGCCGTTTTCCCAATAGGCGAGATTGACGAGGCCCACGGCCGCCAGCTTCTCGTTCATCATCTCGCCGAACTTGCCGTCCAGCACCTTGTAGGCTTCCTCCGAGGTGGAGAAGAGGAACGGCAGATCGAAGACGCCAAGTGCAGGCTCGATACCGACGAGCGGCGAAGAGGACGTCACGACGGCTTCCTGGACGCCCGAGCGCAGTGCCTGGGTCGCCTGCAGGTCACCTCCCAGGGCACCGCCCCAGAATGCCGTCAGCTTCAGTTTCCCGCCTGATTTTTCGTCCAGGCATTTCTGCATCGCCTCAATGCCGTTACCGACCGGGTGATCGGCATTGATGCCGTTGGAGACGCGGATGTTACGCTCGGTAAACTCGGCGAAGGCCGGCGCGGAAGCAGACAGGGTGAAGGCGATGGCAGTTGTGGCAAGTAGCAGGTTTCGCATGATATCCTCCCATGGATGTTGGAAACAGAAGTGACCAGCCGGCTTCAGTGCAGCCAGCGAGCCGGTACGATAACCAGGTCTGGAAACAGGACCAGGAGCAGAAGTACGAGCGTTTGGGTGAGCAGGAACGGCCAGACTCCAACCGTAACCTTGCCCAGGGGAACGCGGCCGACGCCGCTGACAACGTTGAGAACGACCCCTACCGGCGGCGTCAGAAGACCAATGCAGTTGTTCATGATAAAAAGAACGCCGAAGTAGACCGGATCGATGCCTGCCTGCTTGATGATCGGCATCAGGACCGGCGTCAGGATCAGGATGGTCGGCGTCAGGTCCAAGGCTGTGCCCACGATCAGCACCAGGATCATGATCACGAACATCAGCAAGGTCGGACGGTCGATCAGCGGCTCTATGAGGCCGGTAATTTCCGCCGGAATATTGGCGGCTGTGATTAACCATGCGGAAACGAGCGCCGCGCAGACAAGGAACATGATGACGGAGGTGGTCTTGGCCGCCTGAAGGATAACCCGTGGAAGCTCCTTGGGCGTGAGCTCCCGGTAAATCACCATGCCGACGAAGAGCGCATAGGCTGCGGCGACTACGGCAGCTTCCGTCGGCGTCACCACGCCCGCCTTGATGCCGCCAAGGATGATGACAGGCATGCCGAGCGCCCACAGAGCGCGACCGGTTGCCCGAATGCGCTCCGCACCCGACACACGCGGCAATGGCTGGACATTGTCTTTGCGCACGACCATCAGCCATGTCACGACCAAGGCAAGGCCCATCATCAGGCCCGGCACGATACCGGCCATGAAGAGCTGCGTGATCGAGACGTTGGCGGCAACGCCGAACACGATGAAAGCCATCGACGGGGGGATGACGGGCGCGATGATGCCACCTGCGGCAATGAGGCCGGCTGAGCGTGGAACGTTATAGCCCGCCTTTGCCATCATCGGAATGAGAATGGCCGCGAGCGCAGCAGTATCGGCCGCCGCCGAACCGGAAATGCTGGCCATGATCAGCGCCGCAACGATCGCGACGATGCCCAGGCCGCCGCGGATATGCCCCACGCAGGCAATGGCGAAATCGATGATGCGCCGCGACAGGCCGCCGGCATTCATCAGCTCTCCTGCCAGAATGAAGAACGGGATAGCCAGCAACGTGAATGTATCGGCGCCGGCAATCATGTTCTGCGCGATGATCTGCGTATTGAACATTCCCATGTACCACATGAGAACAACGCCGCAGAACATCAGCGAGAATGCGACCGGCACCCCGATGGCCATGGCACCAATCAGTGAAGCGACGAAAACTAAAAGCGTCATCAGGTCCGCTCCGCCATCTGTTCGATCGTCAGATTCTCGCCCACAAACGCTTCGATTTCCTCCTGCGTCACACGGCCCGTGATCAGGCGGAAAAGGCGCTCCAGCGCGATGACGGCGCAACAGAAGCCGGTAAAGAAGCCACTGCCGTAGACGAAGCCCATGGAGAGGCCGGTCACCGGGGCCTTCATGCTCCAGTTGATCGGCAGTTGCTTCCACGTACCCCAGAAGAAGATAGCCGCACAGGCGATGATCACCAGATTGCTCAGGATCATGCAAAGGATGCGCCCCTTGCGGCCCAGCAGCGCAACGAGGGTTTCGACGCCAAGATGCCCATGTTCCCGGAACGTCACGACGGCGCCAATGAAAGTCAGCCAGATGAAGAAGTAGCGTGCGAGTTCGTCCGAGACCGTCAGGCCGGAGTTTAACGTATAGCGCATGATGACGTTCACGAAGACCATGATCGCCATGCCCGAAAGCAGGATGATCAGTAAGAATTCGAGAGCCTTGTAGAAATGGTCGACTACCTTCTGCACGCTTTACTCCCAGTCTGCGTTACAACAGGCCACGCTTGGCCAGGTTTTTCATCAGCGCAGCCACGCCGAAGGTCCATTCGGGGCAAGCATCACTACGATCGACCCAGTTTACCAGACGGCCAAGCAACGGTGTCGCAATTTCCACCCGGTCGCCGATTTCATGCGTAAATCCCTGCCCTGCCCCGCGCCGATCCTTCACGGGAGCGAACATGGTGCCGAGGAAAAGTACAGCGCCGTCGGGATACTGGTGATTGCGATTGAGCAACTGACGGGCAAGGTCGGAGGGCCTGCGGCTTATCGCCTCCATTGGGCTCTCGCCTGTCATTCGGAAACCGTCCTTGCCCTCGACGGACAAGGCAACGCGGACTTTGCCGAGTTCTTCCAGCGTGAACTTGTCATCGAAGAGGCGAATGAAAGGGCCGATGGAACACGAGGCGTTGTTGTCCTTCGCCTTGCCGAGCAACAGCGCCGAGCGTCCTTCGATATCGCGAAGATTAACATCGTTTCCGAGCGTGGCGCCGACGATTTCGCCGGAGGACCTGAGGACGAGGACCACTTCCGGCTCGGGATTGTTCCATTGCGAGATCGGATGGATCCCGACCAGTGAAGCGCAGCCGACTGCCGACATGGGTTGCGACTTGGTAAAGATTTCGGCATCCGGCCCGATGCCCACCTCAAGGTACTGCGACCAGAGGTTCATCTCCTGGAGAAGTTCCTTCACTCGTGCAGCCTGCTCGGAACCGGCGACGAGACCCCTAAGGCTGTCGCCCAGAACTGGCGCGAGACGCCCGCGGATATCCGACGCGCGGGACGCATCTCCCTTCGCCTGCTCTTCGATCACACGTTCAAGCATGCTGTCGGCAAACGTGACCCCGGCCGCCTTGATCGCCTGCAGATCGATCGGAGCCAGTAATTGACCAGCCTGACCCGACAGAAAATCATCGATCGACCCGAGATCGGGAAGCTCTCCCGCCGCCTCCAATTCGCCGGCGAAATCCTCCTTTTCAAGCAGTTCGGAAACAGTGACGGAAACCGAGGACAGGTCGAGGAGCCGCTCGCCCCGCACTAAGGCTGGGCAAGGGCCGCCAGCCGTATTCGACCAGACGCGACCAACAAGCAGCGCATCAGCGGCATCTGTAGGCAGAATATCCGAAGCTCGAAGTGACGTAGTCGAACCCAAGCAAACCTCCTCACAGCCACGACACGATGATCTCCCGTCATCTTGCCCGATTGTCAGGATGTCTGACAATGATGGACCTGTTTTGTAGTCATACTTCCGTGCGCTGTCCAGCGCCGAAAATCACCTGATAAAAACGGCAAGCGGGCAGCGCCGGAAGATTTCAATCCGCCTCAAGGGTGAGATCCAGCCGACTGGCCGCGCCGAGCAAATGCCGCTTCATCGCCTCGCGCGCACGTTTTGGGTCGCGGCTAGCAATGGCATCGCGGATCGCCACATGCTCGGCAATCGTCAGTTCCACAATTTCTTCAAGGACTGCTGCGGCCCGCGCGGCGTTGATGGCAAGACTGATGCGCTCTGCTATGAAGCCGACGAACAGGGCAAAATATTCGTTGCGGGTCGAAGCTGCAATGACACGATGAAAGATCAGGTCGGCAACGATCCCCTGATCCGTCCATTTGTCCGCCCCCATCATGCTCGCCAAGGCTTCGTCAAGCTTTGTCAGATCGCTATCGACATGATGCGTTGCCGCAAGGCCGGCGGCTTCGATTTCCAGCGGCATGCGCAACTGGAACAGATCCCGGAAGCTCGCGCGGTCATGAAGATCATCCTGCTCGATGCGGATCGACTGGCGCGCCTTGATCTCGGTTGCGAAGGCTCCAACGCCCTGTCTGGTCTCAACCAGACCCTCGTTGCGCAACTGAGCAATCGCCTCGCGTACTACCGAGCGGCTGACGCCGAAACTGCTGGCGAGGAAGTGTTCGGTCGGCAGCTTGCTCCCCGGCGGTATACGGCCGTCCGTGATCTCGCGGGCAATCTGGGCGGCAATTCGCGCCGGAAGATGCTCGTTGCGCCTGATCTGTCCAAAATCCAGTGACATGCCTTTTTCGCCTTAACACACTGCCGCCTATGAATGCCGCTAGAAATCCAGTTGGCAACCCGGATTCATCACGCCTTGCGGATCGACAGCCTTTTTCAATGCTGCAACCAATCCTCGTTGGATCGGAGGGATACGCATCTCATAGTCCGCCTTCTTCAGACGGCCAATACCGTGCTCGGCGCTGATCGAACCGTGATAGGTATCGACGACCGCATTGATCGCCTTCTTCGCATCCTGGATGCGCGCCTCCATCTCTGCGCGGGACAGGCCGCCCGGCGGCAGCACGTTCAGATGCACATTGCCATCGCCGACATGACCGTAGGAGACACAAACACCGTCCGGCACCGCAGCGGCCACTGCCTGTTCGGCGTCGCGCACGAAGTCGGAAAGGCGCGAAAGCGGGACGGAGACGTCCGTCCGCAGATGTGGCCCGCGCTTCGCCTGCCCCTCGTTCATTGCCTCACGGAAAAGCCAAAGGTTGCGCGCCTGCGTCCTTGAGCTTGCAATCACACCGTCCGGAACAAGCCCTTCGTCCATAACGGCACCCAGGAACCGCTCCATGAGGTCGTAGATATCGACAAGGCCAGACCCGGATATCTCCATAAGCACATAGGCGGGGTAATCTCCGGATATTGGCATCGCAAGGTCCGGAATTGCCTCGCGGGCGAGGACGAAAGCAAGCGGCGGCATGAACTCGAAGGCGGACATCAGATCGCAGCAATCGCGACGCGCGCGGCGGAAAAGCGTGATCCCATCCTCGAGCGAATTGAGCCCGAGAAGCGCGGTTGCGACCTGATCCGGTTCCGGCGTCAATTTTACGGCGACGGCGGTGATGATACCGAACAACCCTTCCGCGCCGATAAAGATCTGCTTCAGATCGATGCCGCGATTATCCTTGCGAAGTGTCGACAATCCGTCGAGAATCGAACCGTCCGGCAGAACCGCTTCAAGGCCAAGCACCAGCTCTCGCGTCATCCCGAAGCGCAATACATTGATACCGCCCGCATTGGTCGACACATTGCCGCCGATCCGGCAGGACCCTTGTGCCCCAAGCGCCAGCGGGAAGAACATGCCCTCCCGCGCGACAGCATCCTTGAATTCCGACAGGATGCACCCGGCCTCCACCACAGCGGAGAAGTCGTCAGCGTCAATGCGGCGGATTTTGCTCATCCGCTCGAGACTAATCACCACCTGATCCTCCGGACGATCGGGGATTGCTCCCAAGGCCAGCCCCGTATTGCCGCCCTGCGGAATGATCGACAGGCCGAGTGCGACGCAAGCCTTTACGGCCGCGGACACCTCTTCGGTCGTGCGCGGGCGCAACACCGCGACCGCGCTGGACGTCACGTCTCCATGCCAGTCCCGGCAATATTTATCGACCGCCTCGCCCGATAGTACCATATCGGCCCCGAGGGATCGGTTCAGGGCATCGATGGCATGCCTTTGCCGGTCGAAGCCCATGCCAGCGTCAATTTCGTTCACGGTTTTCCTCACTTTTTTGCACGCACCGAAAAACCTGTCGATGGACCCGGCACTGCAGTAAATATGCTGTTTTCAAACGAATGATATAAGGTTATCAGACAACCTTACAATATATTTTATTGTGGCGCCTGTCTCTCATCGGATCGGTGTTCCGTAGGCTGGGAGGAAAAACAGTTGCACATTCTCATCATCGGCGCCGCCGGCATGGTCGGGCGCAAACTCGCGCAGAGGCTCGCCAAAGACGGCACACTGGACAGCCGCCCGATCGAGAGCATGACACTCGTTGATGTCGTTACGCCAGAACCGCCGCAAGGCTTCGGCGGAAAGGTGGCGATGGAAACGGCAGACCTCTCGACTCCCCGAGAAGCGGCGCGGCTCGTCGCTCTCCGTCCAGATGTGATTTTCCACCTCGCCGCCATCGTATCGGGTGAAGCCGAACTCGATTTCGACAAGGGCTATCGCATCAACCTCGACGGCACGCGGTTCCTGTTCGACGCGATCCGCCTGGCCCATGGTGAGGATGGCTACAAACCCCGCGTCGTCTTCACCTCCTCGATCGCCGTGTTCGGCGCCCCCCTGCCCTATGCCATCTCGGACGAATTCCACACCACGCCGCTGACCAGCTACGGAACGCAGAAGGCGATCTGCGAGTTGTTGCTTTCGGACTATTCGAGACGTGGCTTTTTCGAAGGCATCGGAATTCGCCTGCCGACCATCTGCATTCGCCCTGGAAAGGCGAACAAGGCGGCTTCCGGTTTCTTTTCAAACATCCTGCGCGAGCCCCTCGTCGGTCAGGAAGCCGTTCTGCCCGTACCGGATGATGTGCGCCACTGGCATGCGTCGCCTCGGTCCGCCGTCGGTTTCCTCATCCATGGCGCGGCGATCGATGTCGAGAAGGTTGGCCCGCGGCGCAACCTGTCCATGCCTGGGCTCAGCGCGACTGTCGGCGAGCAGATCAAGGCGCTGCGCCGCGTTGCCGGCGAGAAGGCCGTGGCGCTGATCCGGCGGGAGCCTGATGAGATGATCATGCGCATGTGCGCCGGCTGGGCACCGGGATTTGAGGTAAAGCGGGCAACTGCGCTCGGCTTTACCGCCGAAAAATCCTTCGACGAAATCATCAGGGTCCATATCGAAGACGAACTTGGAGGTAGGCTGCCATGACAACCGGAACCGGACAACAGAGGCGAAACATCCCCTTTCTCGGAACCGGCCCCGCCCAAAACAGCGGACTGGGCGAACGCACTCCATTTTCCACTTCGATCTATCCCGCGGACGTTTTAGCCGTGCTGGAAGTACGCCGAGGCCGTAATAAGAGGCCATCGCGCCATAGCTGCGGTTGATCTCGGGATCGAAAAAGCTGGCACGACGGACGCCTGGCTTCAGATTGTCGGGAACGATCAGCCGGGGAACGCCGCCGAAGACGCGAAACATCCGGACATGCGAGCCGACCCAGTCGGGGAGCGTTTGCGTCCAGCTCGCCTCCGCATAGGTGAAGCTCGATGCACCGAGCACCGCCACGAAGATCTCCGCCTCGCGGATCGGGCCTTGCGATCAACATCGGGATCTTTTTGCCGGATAGTCGACGAACACCTTGTCGCCGGCCGCATGCTCCTCGCGCATCGTCGGTGAAAGCCGCTGTTGGAAACCACGCAGGAGTTCACAAAGCGGCTATAGCCGTAACCGTCGAGTGCGACCCACGATGCTCCTCCCGCAGGAGAGCTCGGTAACGCCGGGCTTCTTGAGCTCGATGGCAAGATCGGAGCCATTGGGCTCGATCCTCCTTCTCGTGCCCCGTTTGATGCCATTCCGAGCAAACAGTTTGCTCTCGAGCGCATCGTCAGTTAGGTCCCGGGGATGGGGTTAATTTAACCCCACCGCCGCCGCGCGCTGCAAATTATCCTGCACCGTGCTTCACGCAATTCCCAACACGACGGCAATCTCACGCGAGCTGGTTTCGCTTGCCGCAAGGCGCAGCATTGGTTGCAAATGTTTCATACTCAGCCTTCTCTTTGCCGGCATCTACATGCCCTCGTTCATCGTGAGGTATTTGATATCAAAGTTGCTGACCCAGGGAGTGATCTTCAGTGCCGAAAACTTGCCGGTCTTTGATCGGATTGGCGGCCGGCTTCACGTCGGAATCCGCAGAGAAGACGCCCGCCTATGAGGTGGGCAAGCAGAAGAGCCTGCCTTCGCGCAAGGGCCCATTGAACGCGGAGCTTGTTGCGATCAAGTCGAAACAGGCGAGCCTCGTGCAACTCATTCAGGACCGCCATGCCGACGGCCGGCTGCGGCTTTGCCATCCTGGATGATCAACTGGGCGAACTGGAGTCACGCGGGAGACGCTGGTTCTGCAACCCGCCCACTCGCAAGCGCCGGTCGAGTATTTCCATGAGAATATGGCGAAGCTGAAGGCGCAGTTCAATAGTTCAATCCCGCCAATGCCGAGACCAGCATCCGCAAGCTGATCTTCTAGGCACGCAACATCGCCGACGAACATGCCAAGTAGCGGCTGATGCCGATGGTGCGTGATCTCATCCCGACCGTCGTGATCAGCCTCTTCGTGGTCCTTTATCAAATGCGTTCATTGGCTTTTGCCCGATTGGCTGGATTGGGAAACTTCAGATTATTTGCCCTGCCCTTGCGACCGCGCCTCCGCCAGCGATGCGGCGATTGCAGCGATCGAGCAAAACAGGACGAGCGGGTCGTCCTTCGAGGGCGTGAAACCTCGGCGCTGCCAGAACTGAGCCGCTTCGTGATCGACGGCGTTGACCATCAACGCTCGGCCACCGATCAGAGCAGCGGCCTGGACGCATCGCTCAAGGGCATGTTTCACCAGACCTGTACCGATACCTCTTCCCGCCCATTCCGTGTCCGTCGCAAGCTGGCCGAGGAGAAGACAGGGAACCGGATCGGGCGGTTGCCCGTTACGGATTGAGCGCGGCAGGATCGCAGGAACGACAGCGGTCGGCGCCAAGCCATAATATCCGACGACGCGCCCCGCCTTGTGGACGACGAGAACCGCCGTGAAACCTTTCTCCTGATTGGAAAGCGCACGCGTCTTTAGCCAATGATCGAGCGTCGGCTTGCCGCAGGAGAATTCGGAAACATTATGCGCCGCCGTAAGCGGTTCTGGAGCCGATAAAGCCACGGCTTATTGCTTCGGCTTGTAGTCGGCTTCCCACGGAGCGGGGCGCCTGGCCAGTTCCACCATCTCGGGAACAGGAGCGGCCGGTCGGGACAAGACACCCATAAAATCGGCAAAGCCTTCCGGGCTCATGCGGATGAGTCCCTGCTCCATAACGACTTCCTCGGCGGCGCGCACGGCGGCCTCCCGCACGAAATCGGTTCGCGAGCGGCCGCGCAGGCTTGCTGCACGATCGATCATTGCGACGTCTGCTTCTGGCAAGCGCATGGAGATCGGGTATTCCTTGCGTTCGACAGTGGCGGCCATGACTTATCTCCTTTACGAGGAAAATAGCGACTTGTAGCGCCAAATGCAATACGATACTATCAATCTTGTTCACCTGCCTTGGCTGCCATCCGCCAGGCCGACCGTGGCACGCTGCTCCCAGACATAGCCCAAACCGACAGACCCTGTATGGCTTGGACGATAAGCTCGTGATCGTCGAGGACGAGAGGGCCCGTGGGCCAGTAGTCGACGGCCCCACCGTCCTTGCGAAACTCCCACGCGAAGCGATTGCCGTTCGGAAAACACCGTAGTCATCCTGAATCATGACATGGACGTCGCTGCCACGAGTGACTGGGGCATCGACCTCGGGCCCGGAGCCGGCGACGATGGGGGGCAGGTGGTCGCCAACGGAACTCCAGTCCAGGCCGCTAGCGAGAAGGGCCGGACTGCCCCATTCCTGAGGAGGTACATTTAAGGTCCGCGCCCCTGCTACAGCAACACACCCCACTCGGTCGACGGATATTCGACGGTTGCCGCAGTCTCACTAGTCGAGGGTCGCACATCGGCGAAACGACGTGGCAGTTGCGTGCCTCGACTTGAGGGCAAAGCTGTGCCGGTTGCCCATCTTCGCCGCCAACAACTTGCATCTGCTGCAGCCGTGGGCGACGCACCCTTTGTGGCAAATTGCCGGGTGGATTGGTGAGCCCTATCGCATCCGACTGTACGGGTTCTGGATGCTCCGAGCGCTAAACTTGGCTTGGGTTGCGAGACGGGCCGCGCATTCCTAGGGTTCACGCCTCGCTCATGACGATCACCCCAAATTGGCTTCTAGCGGCCGAGGACACCATTTACTTTGCCAACCCGCCGTAAGCGATACGCCAGATGCTGCCATTACCGTCCTCGCTGACGAATAGCGACCCATCCTGCCCGACGGCGACGCCGACAGGGCGGCCCCAGACATCGGTATCCGAAGCCACCATTCCAGTCATGAAGTCCTCATAGGCGCCGGTTGGCTTGCCAGCCTCATCGAACAAGAGGCGGACAACCTTGTAACCGGTACGCTTGCCGCGGTTCCAGGAGCCATGCATCGCAACGAAGGCGCTGCCCTTATATTCGGCCGGGAACATCTCGCCCTCGTAAAAGGCGATCTGCAGTGGCGCCGAATGGGCCTGCATCAGCACGTCCGGTATCGTCACCTTGTCCTTGAGGTCGGGACGCGCGCCGGCGTGACGCGGGTCCTCGTGTCCGCCGATATAGTACCAGGGCCAGCCATAGGTCGCGCCCTGCTGCACCGCGGTGGCATATTCGAATGGTGTGTCGTCGCCCAGCCCGTCGCGCTCATTGACGACGCACCAGGGATTACCCGTTGCCGGTTGGATGGCGATGCCTGCGCAATTGCGGAGCCCGGTTGCATAGACCTGCTGGTTTTTGCCCTCCGGATCATAGGCCAGGACCATGGCGCGCCCTTCCTCCGTGTCCCAGGTCGCGCCGAGCGGCAGGTTCTTGTTGACCGCTTCGATGCCCCCCAAGAACGAGACTGGAAACATATCGAGCGCGACATTTGATCCCGACCCCACCGAGAGCAGCAAGATCTTGCCGTCGGGCGTAAAGGTGATGTCGCGGGTATAGTGATGCGTCCACAGGATGCGTGGAACAATGACTTCAGGTTCGCCCTTCGCCTCGATGTCACCGCTCTTGTAAGGGTAGCGGATGACGCTGTCGCTACTGGCAATGTAGATCCACTCCGGATCGGCGCCCGGCGGATAGAATGCTATGCCGAAAGGTTTGTTCAGCCCGCTGGCGAAGACTTGCGGCTCTGCCGTCGTGCCGTCTTTTGCCAGGCGCAGCACCCTGACATCGTTCGACATGCTTTCTGCGATAAACAGGTCGCCATTGGGGGCAACGCGTATGGCTCGCGGCCCCTTGAGATTCAGCGCGACCGGTTCGACGGTGAAACCGTCCGGCACGAGAGGCTTGGCGCCTTCCGGGATCGGAACGATCGCGCCAAAATTCTGCGTGTCGCTGGCGGTGGGCTGGGGCATATCCTCAACCGTGAACTGGCGGCGAACGCCAGGCTTGTCCTGCTCCCAGCTGCCGAAGGCGTCCGTGCCGGTCAAAACCTGGGTGCTGTCCTGCGCCATGCCATGCCCAAGGCCGACACCCGCAGATAAGGTCAACGTGACTATGACCGTCCTTGCAACGCTAGACATATGCATGCTCCTTTCCTGCGGATGGCCTCCCCCGCCCCCCACACTGCAATGGTGAGCGGTTGGTGACCCTGACGGATGTCAACAGGTGAAAAAGTCCCGGCCGCCACCGGTGCCCGGCGAGCGGGGCCGCTGCCGCGGTGAACGTCCACCTGCGTCCGCCTCGGCGTGAAGCACCTGTATCACGCTCAGTGCCCCGCCCAAGGCATCTCTCCGGAGGCACGCAAAAGGTTGCACAGGTCGTCGAGAGGCCTTCGCGGCCAGTGACCGCAATTGGCGCGAGGCGGTTGACACCCTCTCAAGCCGACAGTCCGCTTCCCATCTGTGGACGCCCCATGAGACGCAAGCGGTTTCTTGAAGCTTGGCACGTGGTCGGAGGCTGCCATCTGTCCGGTCTCTGATGTAGCACCGGAGGCTGCGGGCCCGTATGGGAGTTCGCGGACCGGATCCATATCACCCACAGCGTGCTCAAGGCACAGTGGAAAGCCCTGGTTTTTTCCGTTTCGAAGGAGCTGGTTTGCCGGAACGATCGCGGGAACTGCCGCTCCAGAGAAAGCCGTCGCGGCTTACCGCCACCGCTCGTCGACGCACGCCTTCGGTTGTTCGCCTCGATCCTGAGCCAGTGATGGATAGTCTGTGTATCCCTTCTCGCCGCCGCCATAATACGTCGTCGGATCTTCGGCATTGAGAGGCGCGCCGGTGCGCAAACGCTCCGCCAGGTCGGGATTGGCGATGAACTGTCGGCCGAACGCGATCAGGTCGGCCTTGCCTTCGCGAAGCCACTGCGCCGCGGTGTCGGGCTTGAAGCCGCCCGCCACTATCAGGGTTCCCTTGAAGTTTTTCCTGATCGTCTCGACCATACCCAGCGCCCGTGGATCCGGAGCGTCGCCGCGCTGCATCTGCTCCATGGCCGGGTTGACGATATGCAGATAGGCAAAGCGGAAGTCGCTCAGGCGCTCAGCGACATAGCCAAAGGTTGCCTCCTGTTGGTCGTCGTGGATGTCGTTCGCCGTGCCCATCGGCGACAGCCGCACTCCGATGCGATCCGGCCCCCAGACCCGCATCACGGCCTCGGCGATCTCGATCAGCAATCGCGCTCGGTTCTCGACCGGGCCGCCATAGAAGTCGGTACGTCGGTTGGTGCCGGTCTCGATGAACTGATCGAGCAGATAGCCGTTGGCGGCGTGGATCTCGACGCCATCGAAGCCGGCGGCCTGAGCGTTTCTGGCGGCGCGTTCATACTGCGCCACGATGTAGGGCATTTCTTCGATGTCGAGAGCGCGCGGTCGCACGAACGGGACCAGCTCGCCTTCGCCGCGCTCGTTCTCGATGAAGGCCGTCCCTTCCGGCACGATGGCGGACGGGGCGGCGGGGAGCATGTTGTCGGGCTGCAGGGCGGGATGCGAAATACGCCCGACGTGCCAAAGCTGGTTGAACATCAATCCGCCGGCCTGATGCACCGCTTGGGTGACCCGTTGCCATGCCTCTACCTGCTCACGACTGTGGATGCCGGGCGTCCAGGCGTAACCCTGTCCTTGCATCGAGACCTGGGTTGCCTCGCTCACGATCAACGCCGCGGATGCGCGCTGCGCGTAGTAGCAGGCGGCAAGGGAACTCGGCACATTGCCCGGCTGGCGCGCCCGCGAGCGCGTCAGCGGTGCCATGACGATGCGATGCTGCAGGTTGAAGGGTCCAAGCCGGTACGGCTGGAACAGCACGTCCGTGTCCGGCGCATGAGTAGCACCGGGGGATTGTTTAATGGTAGCTGCCTCGTCCATATTCCATCCTTCAGAGATTGGAATTGCCAGGTCTCCAGGACCCTCATCGCGGAATGTTAGGAGCACAGCGATCCGCCTCAACTGACGCCCGTCAGTGCGGCTTACGATTTGCTGCCGAGACCGACGACGGCGCTCGGCCAACGATCGTTCATGCCATGCATGAAGAATCGGCGACTATCCGGTCGCGCTCGATTGCTGACGCCCGTCAATGACGGATGGGCGTTGGCTTGCTATAAGGCCCAGGAGATCGTTGGCCCAATGGGGTTGCCAGCCGGTTACAACCGCGCTGTATCCGTCTGGTCCCAGAGACGGTGAGGGGGTGATGCCGGTCCCTGTCAACGCAATGGTCCAATCCGTTGGCGAAGCCGAGGAGTTGGTCGACATTCGCCGTACGCACAGGATCGGCGCACTGATCGAAGCGTGAAGCGGCGCCTTCCCGTGCAGATCAGCCAAAGCTAGCGCGCCGCTCCGACTGCACCCTACCTGCCGCGCCCTATCAAGGAGACGCCGATGTCCCAATCGACCACCGATAGCCGGCCGGAAGCATCTGGCGAGATCCTGTTCGTCGCCTGTCCGGTCGATGCATCAGTGAACCGCGTCCCCCGCGCAAAACTCGACCGCAACCCGAAATGCGGGAGGTGTCACAACCCCCTCTTCGCTGGCAAAGTCGTCGAGCTCAACGGCGCGAACTTCGATTCGCACGCGCTCAAGAGCGACCTGCCGGTCGTGATCGACTTCTGGGCGGAATGGTGCGGTCCGTGCCGGATGATGACTCCCAATTTCGAGAGTGCGGCACCGCGGCTGGAGCCGCGGGTGCGGCTTGGCAAACTCGACACCGAGGCGGAACCCGCTATTGCCGGGCGCTACGGCATTCGCAGCATTCCGAGCATGATCATGATTAGCAAAGGGCAAGAGATCGCTCGCACCTCGGGCGCGATGCCGACGTCGGCGATCGTCGATTGGGTCGAGCAGGCGCTAAACAGGGCTTGAGGGCGCCTTTGCATAGCCTCTGGCAGCGCGGTCGTCGAACAATTGGCGGCGCGTCGCCCTGACGAGCGTAAAGGCGCGATCGGGCAGATGGCCTCATAGTGGCGGTCCAGCAGGTGAGGTGCGCAATGGCGACCATTCATAGGCAGAGAAGATGTTTCCCCGGGCGGGCGATCTCGATCTCGACAAGAGCGACCTCGAGCAGCTTGAGACTTTCGTTCGTCGGAAAGTCACGGACCTTGTTGTTCGCGGCGAGGCAAACGCCAAGGCCAACAGTCGCGACGTGGTCGAGCCCTGGGATCTCCCGATCACCAAGGGGCTCCAGGAGACGATCCACCGCTTCCGGCTGATCAATGCGGAGTTGCACCTGACGAATTACCTGTCCGGGCAGATCGGGTTGCCGCCGAGCGATCTTACGATCGGCGACGAGACCCAGGCACGGTTCTCCGAGATTGCCGGGGGACTATGCCTCGCCCTTGCGGAGACCTTCAGGATCATCGACCCGAATCTCAGGAATCCGACCACCAGGGCGCCTGTTCGACCTGCTGCACTAATGGCCGTTGCCCCTGGTTGCGTGCGATATATGGGGTGGGATTGTCGTTGTGGGTTTCGATGAAAGCGTCGATGTCGGCCTCAAGTTCTGCAGTGGAACGGTGTACTGTTTTCGCGTCAGCTCTGCGAACCATCGCTCGACCTGATTGATCCAGGATGCCGACGTTGGCGTGAAGTGAACATGCCAGTCTGGGCGGCGCGCGAGCCATGCCTTGACCCTTGGTGTCTTGTGGGTGGCATAGTTGTCCATCACCAGATGCACGTCCGGCCCATTGGGCATTTCGGCGTCAATCCGCTTCAAAAAGTCGGGGAATTCGGTCGCTCGGTGACGCTTGTAGCAATGACCGATCACGGCGCCAGTCGCGACGTCGAGCGCGGCGAACAGGGAGGTCGTGCCATTGCGGACATAGGTATGAGTGCGCCGTTCGGCGACGCCCGGCGCCATAGGCAGCACAGGCTGCTCGCGATCCAGGGCTTGGATTTGTGACTTCTCATCCACGCAAAGCACGACCGCCCGGTCCGGAGGCGACATGTAAAGTCCGACGATGTCCTGCACCTTATCGACGAAGAGCAGATCAGAGGAAAGCTTGAATGTCCCGGCACGATGCGGCTGCAGGCCAAATGCTATCCAGATCCGACGGATGGTGGTATGCGAAAGTCCACTGGAGGCTGCCATCGAACGGATGGACCAGTGCGTGGCATCCTTGGGAGTGGTGTTCAATGTACGCTCGACGACCTGAGCAACCTGGGCATCAGAGACAGTTCGTGGTCGACCGGCACGATATTCATCTGTCAGCCCTTCAATACCATCTTGTAGGAACCGGCGGCGCCACTTGCCAACCGTATGCTCGTGGACCCCGAGACGCTCGGCAACGTCTTTGCTTTGCAGACCCTGCGCGCACAACAAGACCATCCGGCATCGATCCGACAAGGAGCGCGGCGCTTTATGCCGGCGCACCTGAGATTACAGGAATTTTCTATCCCTGTCGCTCAGAACGACGAGGCCTGCTTGCCTGCCAACCATCAATCAACTCCTGCTCGAGGCTCTCGGATATGCAACGGCGTCAGCGGAGAGCGGCAATGAAGCGCTCCGGCTGCTCGCAAGGAATCAAGAAATAGATGTCGTTCTCGCGGACTTCGCGATGCCGGAAATGAGCGGCGGTGAGCTTGCGAAAGCGATCCGCGCGATGCGGCCAACTTTGCCAGTCATCCTCATGGCCGGCTATAGCGATCGAGGCCCCCTGAAGGAACTGAAGGACTGGCGAATAATCTTGAAACCCTTCACGGAAAACGACTTGGTTAACACCATCGAAGCTGCACTAAAGTAGGTGAGCTTCCGATGTCAGTTGCTGGCCCATCGCGTCATTTCGGGCGTTAGAGCGATTCAGTCGCTCCTGGATTGACGCGGACGTTAGGCTGGGTCTTGTGAGTACACGACCTAGTTTGCAGTAGCCGCCTCGAGAGGGGGCGTCCCCACACCTTTGCCCAGGTGCGGGAGGACCTCCCGGCCGATCTCCTCCAGCACCTCGCCGGCATCGCGCCGACCATATTTGAGGTTGAGGATGACGTGATTGACGCCAGCGCTGGCGAGTTCGTTCAGGAAGTCGAGCATGAAGTTGCGGCCGGCTCGGAATCCGAGATGAATTGGCCGAGGCGGCTCGGCCGGCTCGTCGGCCAGGTCGACATAGAGCGACTGCACGAAGGGCTTGAACACACCAGGCGACATCACCTCCACCGCTGCGCGCCATTTCGCGACCAGCTCCGCCTGCCGTGCGAGGTCGCGTGGATAGGTGATCCAGCCGTCCGCATGCTCGGCGATCCACTCAAAACTCTGGCGGCTCGAACCGGTGATCAGGATCGGCAGGCGAGAGACGGGTTTGGGCACGAGGTCCGCCGTTCCCATCAAGGCGCCATAGCTCGACTGGACGCTTGGAAATTCCTCCATGAGCACCCTGCGGATCGTCGACAGGTTCTCGCGAAAGAGGACGTCGCGCTGGTGCCAGTCGACACCGAATGCCGGAAACTCAACGGGGCGATCGCCGGATGCGACGCCGAGGACGAACCGCCCGCCCGTCAGTTGATCGACCGATGCGGACGCCTTTGCAGTATGGAGCGGGTGGCGCAAGGGGAGAATGATCGATCCGGTCGCAAGCGCGATCGTCGAGGTATGCGCAGCGATCCAGCCCAGCCACACCCACGGATCGTGGATCTGTCCCAGATCTCCGAAATTCGGATCTCTCAGAGGCACGTCTCGTGTCCAAAGGCCGGCAAAGCCGAGTTCCTCGGCGCGCCGGGCAAGACGCGGTTGATCGCGGATGCTGGGCTCGTCCCTCTCGAAAGCCTCGATAGGGAAGAACACTCCGAGCGATAGCCGGCCAAGCGAGAACATGCCCCGGAAGCCGGCGGAATCGCTGATGGACGCATCTCTTTTGGCTTTTAGCATGATGCCTCATTCTGGACGAAGAGCACATCGCGGCCATGACAACGGTCAATTTTTCACGGAGCGAGAGGGGAAGCTGTGCCAGACAAGCCGGGCCATGCTTTATTTCTCCAAATTCGGCGATTTACCGTGATCTCTGTATCGGGTGCGGCGCCCATCCACGGTGCCGCAATCCCGCAATCAAGTTCGTTCGCCCTCGAAGAGGAGCTGGATCAAAGCCTCAAGTCCATTGTCGGCGGGAGCATCGGTCTCCGGTTGCGAAAACGCTGGTTCAACCATAACAATTCTCCACGTATTAGGGCTATGCTTCGTGGATAGTCGAACATAGGACGCATAGTCTCTCTAGCCATCGGCCGGGGAGAAGTTGCCTAAATAATGGACATTCTCTTCTTGATTGTTCAGTCCGCAGCCTATCAGCAAGGCGGCGCGAGGATTGCCTCCTTTGGCGCGAACCGAATAAGCACTATCCGCGCTTGGCGCGCAGGCGACCCGGTCGTCCGACTGCCGTCGCATCGGCACCATATGGTCACAACAACTGCGGCTCTATGCAAGCGCCTTCGCCTCCGGAAGTTGGATGCTGCCTTTGCTCGCAAGGACGCCGCGCGGAGATGCGCGCTGCTATTGCCTGCGCCAGGCTTCCTAGCCGCCAGTAAAATCTAAGGCTACATCAACCAACCTGCAGGTTGATTGGCACAAGTATGCGGCCTCGCACCTGACCATCAAGGAATTTAGGTGCCATTGACACAATGTCAGAGAGGTGGACCTCCGTTGTCATTCCATCGAGTTTCGCCATATCGAGTTCCTGCGCCAGTCGTTGCCAGGCGGCCAGTCTCTGGGGTTTGGGACACAAAACGCTGTCGATCCCGACCAACGTCACAGCGCGCAAGATGAAGGGCGCGACGGTCGTGGGGAGTTCCATCCCACCAGCTAGTCCGCATGCGGCGACGACACCGCGATAGCGCATCGAAGCCAGTACATTGGCCAGCACCACTCCGCCTGCCACGTCGATGGCTCCTGCCCAACGCTCCTTGGCCAAGGGCCGGCCGACCTGTGTGAACTCAGCCCGGTCAATGATAGCGGTGGCACCGAGGCCGGTGAGATAATCCGCTTCGGTCATCCGCCCTGTAACGGCAGCAACGCTATAGCCGCGTGAGGCCAGAAGCATGGTTGCAATACTAACAATACCACCGGCCGCGCCGGTTACCACCACCTCTCCGCTGTCCGGCAGCACACCGTTGCGCTCGAGCGCCATGACGCACAACATCGCGGTGTAGCCGGCCGTCCCTATCGCCATGGCGTTCCGCAGACTGACCCCTTCTGGCAAAGGCACGAGCCAATCTCCCCTTACGCGCGCCCTGGCCGCCAGCCCACCCCAATGCCGCTCTCCAACGCCCCAGCCGTTCAGCACGACCCGATCGCCCGGCTTAAAGTCGGAATGGGAATTTTCAGCCACGACGCCCGCAAAATCGATCCCCCGGCACCATAGGGAAGCTGCGAACGACCGGCGAGGCGCCGGTGATCGCTAAGGCATCCTTGTAGTTCAGGGTCGACCAAGCGACGTCCACCAACACGTCGCCTTGTGGCAGTTGCGCGGTCTCGACCTTGGAAACACCGGCTTCCTGCCCACTGTCGGACTTTCTGATCAAGACGGCGTCAAACATCTGAGGCTCCCATTTCTGGATTTCTTTTTTCCTACGCAACTTTCTTGGCGTCGGATGTCGAGTAGACGACTTGCGCATTGACCATGGCATGAACCGCCTGGGGAAGCGCCAGCACACCTGTGACCTGACCGTCGCCATCGACGACGGCGATCTCGCTTGTCCCGGCCAGCGTCATTGCTCTTGCCGCTTCCTCCAGCGTCGCGCCGGCCGGCACCGAAATCTTCAGCTCGCCGGACGAGCCGTTCGGCGCGGTGGCGACAGTCTCAACTTTGATGACCCGCGCGCGGTTCACTTCCCGGACGAAGCTGGCGATGTAGTCGTCGGCCGGGTTCATCACGATATCCTGCGGCGTGCCCTGCTGCACGACTTCCCCATCCCGCAAGATCGCAATGCGGTCCCCGAGCCTCAGCGCCTCGTCCAGATCATGGGTGATGAAGACAATCGTCTTCTTGATCTCCTTCTGCAGGTCGAGGAGCACGGTCTGCATATCGACGCGAATGAGCGGGTCCAGTGCGGAAAACGCTTCGTCCATCAGCAGGATAGGCGCATCGTTCGCCAGCGCACGGGCAAGACCGACGCGCTGTTGCATGCCGCCGGACAACTGATTGGGATATTTGCTCTCAAAACCTTTCAGCCCGACCCGCTCGATCCATCGCATGGCGCAGTCGACCTGCCGGTTCCGTGGCGCCCCTTGTATCTCCAGGCCATAGAGGGTGTTTTCGAGGACGGTGCGGTGCTGGAGAAGCGCAGACTTCTGGAACACCATTGCCGTCTGATGCCGACGAAACTCACGCAATTGCGCATCGTCCATCTTGACCACATCCTCTTCACCGATGACGACTTCACCAGACGTCGGATCGATAAGGCGATTGATGTGGCGAATAAGCGTGGACTTTCCCGATCCGGAAAGGCCCATGATCACCTGAATGCCACCCGCAGGCATGGAGATGTTGATGTCTCTCAGGCCAAGAACATGACCATGTTTTTTGTTCAGTTCCGCCTTCGTAACACCCTGCTCAACGAGCTTTACGCAGTCGGCGCCATTTGGACCGAAGATTTTGTAGAGCTTTTTGATTTCGATGCCGAAGCCGCCAATTTTCTTGTTACCCATGGACCACCTCCCGGTGCTTTTGAAGGCGCACGCCGAAGGCCTGGCTGACGCGGTCGAAGATGATCGCGATGCCGACGATGGCAAGGCCGTTGAAGATGCCGAGCGTGAAATACTGGTTGGAGATCGCCTTCAGAACCGGCTGGCCCAAGCCCTGCACGCCGATCATCGAGGCGATGACCACCATGGCGAGCGCCATCATGATCGTCTGGTTGATGCCGGCCATGATGGTGGGCAGCGCCAGCGGCATCTGCACGTTCTTCAGCTTCTGCCAGCTCGACGAACCGAAGGCATCGGCCGCCTCCAGCACATCCTTGTCGACGAGGCGGATGCCGAGATTGGTGAGGCGGATCATCGGCGGGATGGCGTAGATGACCACGGCGATGAGGCCGGGCACCTTGCCGATGCCGAGCAGCATGACGACCGGGATAAGATAGACGAAGCTCGGCATGGTCTCTGCATGACCGAGGCTATCAAGCGCCGAGATCACCGGTGAAGTCGGCAGCATGACGAGCACGAATGGGGAATGGCGGCAGGACAATCGCGTTGCCGCCGCCCCGCCCACGTCAACGACATCCCTCTCCCGTAGATGAAGCCTCATTAACTGCCGAACTGTTGGAACCTCCGCGTCCGCGCGGGACAACCCGTAGAGTGAGCCCCGTACCAGTTTCGAACAAGCGAACCCGGTCGGACAGACAGCGCGACTTCAAAACGAGATCCGCTTTCCAACGGATAAAGGTAAGAGCCCGCTCTCGCCAAGGCGTTCGCTAGTCCGTTATCTGGTGGCCAGCTGGTGCAATATCCTGCGGCAATTATGGTGAGGTCGAACTGCTCCAACGCCTGCACGGTATGGGGAATGCAAGGAAATGGAACTGCTGTGAGGCGATCCCTTTTGGCAGATCAGATCTTTGCTGGGCTCACTCCGGAAGAACGAAGTGGGTTGCACCTTTTACATTGAAGGGACAACCAGTAGGTGATAAACTAGGCTGCAATAATTCTATGGCCGAGGGCCTTCAAATGATAAAGGCTCTTTCAAGCATCGGTGCAATCGCATTTCTGATATCCGGCGCGCATGCCGGAGAGCTTCCGTCGATCCCCGTCACCGCCAAGAATGCCACGATGGAAGAATTCAAAATTCTTGCCGACGGGAAGCCGGTGAAAGTCGAGATTTACGATTTCGATAAGCCAGTAACCGCTGATCTGGTTTGGAACTGGAAACAGGCATCGATCACCGGCAAGGCCAATGTGGACGGCAAGGTAATCGACGTGAAGACAAAGCTCACCTTCAAGGGCGACAAGGCGTGCTCGACAGCAAAGGGCGAGAAGCCCACGTGCCACGCCATCTACATCGATGGAAATAGGTTCTACGAAGTGCGTGATGACATGAAGGCCCATGCCGTCTCAACGGTCGGCTGAGCCACAGCCAACGTCGGCAGCCGTCCTCCCGTCCGGCTTAAAGCCGACCGAAGCGTTCGCTCGTGGAGCTTATCTCAGCCGGCCGCTAAAATCTCAGCTTGACTCTTAACTCACGTTTCCAACTCCTTGCGGGACATCTCACCGTTGGCGACACCGCGGGGTCCCGAGGCGCATGCTTCATCTATGCACTCCGCACCTGATCGCCATGCAGGCAGATGTCCGGGGACGTTCGAACGGGTGCTTGAAATCTTCGCGCATTCGCTCGACAAATGGGCCACTTAGCTCGACGATTTTCAATTCGGTTTCGTTCGCGGGAAAATACTCTTAGCCGTTTGTAATGATGGCCACATTCTATAGATTTTTCCATCAACAATTCACTGGTTTCACTGCGCCCTCTGAACTGCCCCATTTTCGACCGGAACTCAGCATTAGCAGAAAGGCTCAAGCACAGGCTTGAGGAGAGGCTTATGTCTACGCCGCTAATCCCAGCAGACCTCGCGGACGTAAGGTCACTGGAATCCTTGGCGACAGTCCGTGAGACTTGAGAGCTTTGGCAACGTCCTTCGCGTCCTGTTCCGCATATGTGTCACGCGAAGTCACCGCGATCCAGCCATTGGCGGCAAGATGTCCCGCCAATGGCACGAGGGACTTCGTGATGAAGTCCCTCGCCTCCACCCAAATCTCCTTACCTCGACGAACCTACCGTCGGCAAACGACGCCAGATGCACCAGCGTGTTCATTCCACTCCGATCGAGTTGACGCGATTTGCGGCATAATTTACTCGTACCCCCTCCCAGCAAAACGCTGACGCCGCAATCGGACCAGGATAGTCTGGCGAAGAAATATATTAGCGGGACTGTAAATACGGTTTAGAATGAGACCGCTCTCCGAAAGTGTGGAAACTTGGCCCCCTGCGCGCTATCCCGCCGTGGGGGCCTTTTTTTTAAACAAACGTGTATTAGCGGAGACAACCACAAGCCTCTACCATGAGGAGGCTGGCACGGTGGCGACTTCTGAATGTTCTACGGAGGTTCAAGGCCTCTGACCCCGGCGCTTATCGTTTCGAGCCAGTGTTGAGGCCTTCGAGTGGGATATCCTGGTTGACTTCCTCGAAGACATCGAGAGCGCGACCGATCGTCTCGTCATAGGTTGCGTGCAGTCGCCAAGGCCAGCGGTTTTCGGCAAGTATTCGCACGACCCCTTCCAACTCGCCCTCAATTTCGGTGGCATGTCGGGGCGCGGCTGGGGGAAATCCTCGAAATCGGCGGCGGGAAAGACCCCGATCTCAACGACGCGCGTGCTCTGCGTCGTGTCGGGCGCACACGACGGCAATTGTTTGAAGAGATCGACTATCCGGCCCTGCGGCTGTTGCCGGTCGAACGATACGTCTTTGCCGAATGGAAGATACGCCGGGCTGGCCTCGATTATCATGTCGATTATCGATAAGCACCGTTACTCCGTGCCCTATCGTTTTGCCCGTGAGCAAGTCGAGGCACGCATCACCGCCAATACCATCGAGATCTTCCATAAGGGCGAGCGCATTGCCGCCCACCGACGATCGAGTGGCAATGGCAAGCACACGACAACGCCGGAGCACATGCCATCATCGCATCGCCGCTTTGCCGACTGGACGATCGAACGTATCAGCCGCGAGGCGTCCGCGAGCGGATCGGACGTTGCATTGCTCTGCGAGCGTATTCTCGCTGATCGACCGCATCCGGAAATGGGCTACAGAGCCTGTCTGGGCATTATCCGCCTCGTCAAAGTTTTTGAACGCGAGCGGGTCAATGCGGCCTGCGGCCAGGCGTTGGAAATCGGTGCGCGAACCTATGGGTCGGTGCGCCTTTCTGCGGAGCCGGCTGACTTGGAAATTACTCACCACTATCTTATTCGCGCGTTATATTGCCTGCCATGCAACCGCTCTACGAGTTCGGTCCCTTTGTTCTTGATCCCGTCGGCGGCACCCTGACGCGGCAAGGGAAACGCATTCCGCTGGGATTACGTGGGGTCGCCCTCTTAAAGGTCTTGCTTGAGGCCAAGGGTGAGACAGTGGGGAAATCCGTTCTGATGGAGTGCGCGTGGCCGGGGGCGATCGTCGAAGAGAGCAATCTAACGGTACAGATCGCAGCCCTCCGCAAGGCGCTTGGCCTCCGGCCAGATAATGGCGATTGGATCACGACGGTGCCTCGGATAGGCTATCGTCTCCTTAAACTCGGGCATTCGAACGGTGAAACGCTCGCCTCGATGCCGGTTCTCGCTGTTCTACCCTTTGCCTTCCTTGGGGATAGCGTCGAGCAGGAATATTTTGCCGACGGGATCGTTTACGACATTATCACCGCGCTTAGTCGCTTCCGGAGTTTCGCAGTAGTCGCGCGCAACTCGTCGTTTGCGTATAAGGGCCGCGATATCGACGTTCGTGAAGTCGCAAAGGAGCTCGGCGTCCCTTATGTCCTTACCGGGAGCGTCCGACGAGCCGGCAACCAGTTAAGGATTACGACGCAGCTGATTGATGGTGCCAACGGTTCGCACCTCTGGGCCGAGACCTTCGACGGGGCAGTTGACGACGTATTCAGCTTTCAAGACCGCATCACGGAAAAGGTGGCAACGGGCATTGCACCAGAGATACAGCTAGCCGAGATACAACGTTCTCGGCGGGACCGCCCCGGTAGCGTCGATGCTTACGACACATCCCTTTTGGCCCTGTCGAAAATCCTGGCAGAAACCAGTGCGGAGAATGCTGCGGCGCACCGCCTGCTATCAAATGCGATCGACGCCGAACCACACAACGCATATCTGCTCGCTCTCGCAGCCTGGACACTGGAACATCGCATAAATATGGGTTGGCCTCCACTGGGGCCGAACGACCGGGAAAAGTGTTTCGAGTGGGCAAGAAGAGGATTGGATAACGCGGCTGGGGACCCCACGGCGATGGCCCATTGCGCCATGGCACTTGTGCAGGTGGCGAAGGAATATGATTGGGGCATGGCGGTGTTGGCGGCAGCACTTGAAGCCAATCCGAACAACGTGACGGTTATGACCGCGTCCGGTGTTGCGCATCTCCATTGCGGCGACCTGCATCATGCGCTTGAGCTTTTTGGACGAGCAACCAAGCTCTCGCCACGTGACCTACTGGCTCACATACCCCTTTGCGGGACTGCCCATGCTCATATAGCTCTCGGACAGTATGAATTGGCTCTCTCGTATGCTGCGCGAGCGCTGGCATCCAACCCAAATTTCGATCCCACGTACTGGATGATGGCCGCTGCGAATGCTCATCTTGGTCGACTGGCAGAGGCTCGTCGCTATCTCGCCAAGTTGATGACGCTTTCCCCGTCAGTCACCATTGAAGCCATAAGATCGGGCCATCCGGATAAAGACCCCAAGAGGCTGGCTAACGTCCTCAATGGCCTGCGGCTTGCAGGCATGTCGGAAGGGTGACCGATAGGCCAGCGGGTAGGAATTCACCCGTATCAGAATGCAATTGCTTCATCTTGTTCTACTGATCTGAACCCTTCAAAGCCGGAAAACTCCAGCCTCCGCTGGTCCAATGTTTGGGGGCGGTTCACTACCGACGGGGCTCTAATCGCCACTGGATGAAAGTTCAGTGGCAGGTCAAAGCGCCGACCGGTGCTTCTGATGGCGAAGATCGATTCCGGAGAGATCGACACCTTGAACTCGCCAAGTTGGGCAAACGCATCTTCTTAACGGTAAGCGCGATTTTCGATGCGCATTGACGGCTGCTGCACTGCTGGCCTCGCATCAGTACCGAGATCCGGCTCTGTTAGGCGGTGGATGTTTTCG
>NZ_JANUBV010000041.1:0-28111 GCF_024808055.1 Rhizobium sp. BK176
ACACTGACCTCGACGACAACGACGAAGGGCAGGCGGCGTGAGCCGCCTGCCTCTCCCCATCAAACGGCTGGCGATCTCGTCCTGTAACCTCGGGATCGCTTCTCCTTTAGCAGATGAAGAAACGTGTCCACCGCAGCCTGTTCATGGGCGAAATGTTCGATCCTGACCTGGCCCCGCGTGCCGATACGTCCCCATCGCCGCGTCAGACAGGTATCTCCAAACAGACTAGCGGAAACCTCGAGCGCATAAAATCGCGCCACGTTCCGGTTGGCGTCCTTCCGCTCGATGTAGAGGTGATAGGGCTGTTGAAGCATGGAGACAGATTCGCTTCCGGCAGCCTCCTCGTCCAACGAGAGTTTTGAATCGATCCACGCTGATCGATTCAAGTTCGTGAACAATGGCCACCACAGCGCCGGACTCGAGATCTTGAAAGCCGGTGGCCAGTCATGCTTCCGGTTCCATGTGGCATCACGGTCATTGCGTTCCGAGATTTGCGCATCCCAAGGCTTGTCATTGCCTGCTGCCCGTTTATGGTTTGCATCGCAGGGGTTCACAGGAGGTGGCACATGCCGACAGGAACAGTAAAATTCTTTAATCAGGACAAGGGATTTGGCTTCATCCAGCCAGACGATGGGTCGGGCGATACGTTTGTTCACATCTCGGCTGTGCAGCGGTCCGGCCTGGATGGCCTGCGCGAAGGCCAGAAGGTAAGCTACGACATCGTCGCTGACCGTCGGTCCGGCAAGTCATCGGCTGAAAACATCAAGGCCCTTTGATATCGCGCTCCTTCGTCTCCGGCTGAGGAGGCGGGATCCCGGTCCAGGCGCGACTACAATGGGGACAAACCCTTTGAGCGAAAGAAGAGCGCGTCCTATCCCGAAGCGCTCTTTTTGATCGTCACATCTTGCTGCGACCGATCGCAACAAGGTCCTCTTCCTCGTCGCGTTGTCTGCCGCCCAGAGCAGCGGCGGCGGACGCAATGAAGGCCCCGATCAATAGCGACAGCGAGCCGAGCATGGCAGTGGTCGCAGACGCCTTTCTTGCCTTGTCAGCCGCCGTTTGGGCTGCTGTCTTGGCGTCATCGATCTGTTTCAGGACCGTGTCGACCCGGCCGCGGGCATCGGCTTCAGACAAGCCGGTGCGAGCGGCAACGATGGAGGCGATATATGTTTTGTCCTGATCAGGGATCGAACCATTCTTTGCGCCTTGCAACAGGATGCGGGAAATCTCGGCCGTCGCAGCACCATTGGTTTCACCGGCGCGGTCTGCCGTCTGTTGCTCGGGTCGGAGAAGAGCGTCAGTGAAGTACGAGGTCGCGAGATCAGGCCCCGAGGACGATGCTGCAGCTGCGCCGCCTGCCACTGTAGCGCCGGTTGCAATCGTGCCGACGGCACTTGCTCCCGCACTTGCCAGCGAGGTTAATGACGATGCGAGAAAGCCAGCCACGAACACCGTCGCGACCGCCCAGCTCAGGAAACCATGGGCTGTGTCACGAAAGAACACTTCGTCGGTATGGGCTGCTGCCCACTTGGTCCGCAGCCGGCCCGTCAGATAGCCGCCCAGAGCAGAAGAGAGCCATTGGACAACGACCAGCCAGATTGCTGCAGTCACACCAACCGTTGCAGCAGAACTGCTTTCGCCCGACCAGGGCGAAACCATAGTCAGCCCCACACCTGAACCGACAAGCAGCAGAATGTGGCACCAGTTGCTGCCACCGCGCCTCCGAATATCGACCCCCAGGACATCCCGGACTTCGAAGATTCGATCGGCATCACGTCAACTTTTCTTTCATACGCTACAGACATCTCGAACTCCTAGCGCATGAAAAGAACAAGTAGAATGACGATAGGCAGTGGAATGCCAAGAAGCCAGAGGAGAAGACCACGTCCCATTTCAATACCTCCAAAGTTGGAACAGTTTTGCAGGTCCCGAACGCCAGGAGTTCCTCTTTGTTCCCTTATAGATGGCGGCTGACGCGGCTGCCCCGCTCCGCGCGACGCAATCCTCGAAAACACAGGACGGGGAGGCAGCTGTCCCGGTTGTCATCAGCAGACAATTGAAAGGTGAGGAATGCGCACTTCATCGGCAGCGCGGAGAAGGGCCTCCCTGGCTGCAAGGGCCGGCGCAGCGCGCTTGTAGGCGTTCAGGCAGACAACAAGCGCATTGATGTATTCTTCCCCGTCATCGCAGGGCCAATCCTCGACCAGAACCATTGCGGCATCTGCGACGTTCTGCACCAGCTTGTATCTTTGTGCGCCACCAAAGAGCAGTCTTACAGCGGGAAATTTATCCGGTGTGTTCAGACTCATAACGATTGCCCTCATCGCTCGGAAATATTAGCGGCGATGCAATAATCGTTCCAGTTGGCCCAAGTGGCCCAGCGGAAGCAACCGGTAGTAGAAGCGCTGGCGGAAGACTGGGGCGAGTGCTTGTCGGATCGAACCGATCTCAGGTCATTGCGCACCGGCAAACGTGAACCGACGAGCCGTTACGCCCAACACTCTCCCCATTCGCCGACGCATGGCAGCAGGCCGATGTCAAACGCCCGGCAGGCGATCTGGATCAGTGCGACAGATCACTGGGCAGAAGGCTTTCGGTATCCACCAGCGGGTCATCTCGCGTAGGGCGGCTATTCGACTCGTCCGGTCGGGTAGCGCCGCTGTCGTCGAACGCCGTTAGTTGCACCATCACTGCCTCGGCATGATCGATCGCATTCTGATCGTCAAGGAGATGGTCCTCATTGCTCATACGGACAAGAACACTTTCCCCACCTTCGCCGACGAACTCCACCATGACCTCGGTTCCTGCGTCACTGACCCTCGTATCGATAAGTTGCATCTGCAGTGTCCTCTTTGAGTGATGCTGTTGAACTCTTCAAGTTGGCGAAATGTTCCTGTCAACCGCACGAGGCGCATGCATCTTTTCGCCGCGGCGCGCGTTCCTGATCCAGCCAGTTCAGGAGCAGCCAAATGATCAAGAGCGAATACCCAGACGCCGAAAGCATCGATGATGAGGAGCTCGAGGAAATCATGGAGTCTGTTTTTCCCGACTCAACATCGGGTCCCAACGAAAATGTAATTGCTGGCCATCGGACGGCAGATACGGACCTCTTCCGAGAAGAGAAGACGGGGCGAAGAGAAGAGAGAGAGCGGGTCAAGTTCGCCCAGATACGTGATGACATCGATTTGATTAGACGTGATATCGAAACCCTCCGCAACAGGCTCGCTGTCGTGGTGGAACGGGCCGCAACGGTTGTGCAATCGCGAGCCGAGTGGGCAGACGCTGCAGCGCACGCGCAGCTTGGGGATTACCCATGGGCAAAACTCGCTGGTGCCATGATCGGAGCCTTCGTCGGGGCAAGATTCCTGAGGCGCCTCCCTGTTGCAGCGCTGACAACCGCAGCCGCTCCCGCTGTCCTGGCTGCTTTGCAGAAAAGCGCTTCCAATTAGTCATTCCTTCAAAACACCCGTGTTTCCACGTACAATTTCAATTGGCTGCCGGAGTACGTTCTGGCGCTCATTCGCTCCGCTCGGTACGCCGTTTGCCGGCACTGTCTGTCTGATTTTGGAACTGTTGCTGGCCAGCGGGTTCGGTCGCGTTCGGTTGGACGCCAGAGCGTGACCGCCTGTGTGACATGTCCTGCAACATGCGATGCGATCCATACGCACTCGTACAAACGGCTTGTACTGCCCTTACCAATGTGAACTATCGAGTCGCCGAGCGGCTCGCCCGCTGGCTCCTAATTTGCGATTATAGAATCGATGGTGACGAGCTTCCGCTGACGCATGAGTTCCGGTCAATCATGCTCGCGGCTCGCCGCCCCAGCCCATCAGAACGCGAGTATGAACGCTTACTTACGCCACTATCGAAGAGGTCGGCACGGTGCCACCTAGTCGCGCTTCGAGTGTTGCTACTGTCCAACCAGGTTTAGATGTTGTCTAATGTGTCCCAAACACCAGAATGGCCACAGCAATCCAGAACAATGCACAGATTTCAACGGCTATCAGCAAACCAATTGACCGATCACACACGGGGCTTCCTCCATCTCCTGCCTCTTGCCATGAACGCTGAAGTTGTAGTTTTGGTTCCGTGGTCGAAGAAGTTGCCCGTAGCAAAGAGCCGCAATTTTTCAAGTCGCTGGTGGTTCAAGCCCTGTCCTGGCGAAGGGCGACTCGGTCGTGCCAGGTTTTTACCGACATAGAGACCGGCTGGTTAGGGTAGGGCAGCAGGTAGCTGAATGCCGTCGCGAGGGACTATAATCACATTGAAATGGATCCGTTCTCCTCACCATCCCAGTACTGGATCTTCTCGGCGTGAACTTTGACCAGCACCATTCCCGGCGTGTTGAATTTCTCTGGAAACCAACGATTAAGCCCGTCGGTCCACCGGGCCTCGAACTCCTGTCGAACTCTGATGAGTTCAGCTTTGCCCTCAACGGAAACAAAAATTCCGGGCTTTCCGAGAAGACCAGGAGGCGCTGTGAACGTAAGCGACAGGGCGGGGTTGCTTTTCAGATCGTAGATCTTGCGTGTGGCCTCGTAACTGAAGAACCAGGAATCGCCATCATATTCGACCTCGCCATTGTTGCTCATCGGTCGACTGGAAAGCACGTTGCCGCTATATGTCGTCATCATGCAGAAATCGATCTTCCGTAGTTTTTCCGATAACTCCTGAAGCGTCATTGTTGTCATGTTGTTTCTCCATCTGTGCGACGCAAAACAGTTGAAGACGAGGGCTGTTCCATTCACGGGCAAATTAGATCGAGCAACAGTGTAGTGTTCGATTGTGGCAAGCAAATTAGTGCTCAGTTGCCTTTACTGAAAACAGGTAAATTGCCTTGGACGGCCGACGACGGCAGAAAACACGAACCTGGCGTGCTGCGGAACAAAGCGATCTATCTGTCGTTTCATCACGGCAAGGAGATCAGAGATGCCGACTTCAGTCCCCAATCCAGCAGAGACACCCCGCGGCCCTCAACCAGAATCGGGCATCCCGGACCGGACGAAGGAGAAACCGCCACTCACGCCCGCACAGGATCCTGCGGACAACAAGAACCCAAACGACCCACCCCTTGATCCTGCACTTCTTCCGATCGGCGATCCGGCCGGCGCAGGTTGATCGCTTCACGCACAACCTGCAATTCCCGGAAAATAAGGAGAGGTCGGAAAATCGGTCACTCCCGTCACGGTTGCTCCCGTACACCAGGCGTGGCTTCGCGTTCATCGGCGTCTTCCAGATCGCTCTTGACGATAAAGACGTCCCTGTGTTGGCGCGCCGCTTCGCGTAGCGCATCTAGGTTCGGCACATCGTCGCTGTCCAGTTGGTCGTGGCCGTGAAGGATTTCACGTTCCGCCTGAAGCCAATGTTCGTCGTGACGATCGTCCGGGCTGCCCTCGGATTCCCAGATCTCATAGGCGCGGCTGCGGATACGATCGGTAACATTTTTATCGCTACTGGCGTCGGGTGTTGACATCGTTCCTCCATCGGGACGTGTCCCCTGGATCGGTGTGTTCGGTCGCTTTGCCATGATGATGCTCCTTGGAAGAATGCTGTCCCAAACGTAGAATGAGCGAAGAAGTTCCTCAGTCCGCATTTGCTTGAGGGGCCTACTGCCCGCGGGCTGTACAAGTCTCATTTTTTTATGATGCTGATGTTTCCACTGACCTCGAGGATTGCGAATTTGATGTCATCGATCGTTTCAATCCCCTGCTGGCTTCGAGCCGCCTCCATGATGTCATCCCGGCCCATCCGACAGCCGCGCAAGGCGGTGTCGTCGTAGACGCCGTGGCTTACAAGTATTGTCGGAACACCGTCAACGACATGCGCAGCTCGTGTCCACCCTCGTTTTACATAGGACAGAGCAATATCGGTCGTGAAAAGTGTGAGGATGAGAATGATTGCGTTGGTGACCGAAAAGTCGTCTGCAAGCATTGCTTGTTGCGTCGTTTCGGAAATGACGAGAACAATCACCAAGTCAAACGGAGTCATCTGCGCCAAGGTCCGACGCCCAGACAGCCTGATAATGAGGAGTAGGCTAAAGTAGATCGCAAGTCCGCGAATGACGGAGTCCATCTCTTCCCCTTACGGAAAAACGAACACTGACTGATTGACCACCTCGGTCCCGATGCCGATATGGTACTTCCGAAGCCAGGGTCGTTGCGTTTGAAGCCTCAACATCACCGCAAGCTTGGCACGCGGATCGGCGGGAAATCGATAGCCAGTCCGGCCACCCACAACGACGGTCTCCGACGGTCGTGGATCGATAGTCTCGAGGGAAAACGTCCGATGAAAGCCCTCATCGACTAGGAATGTCCTTACATCTGCAGATGCATCAAATGTGATTTTTATTGTCTCCGGCGCGTGCCAGCGTGAGATAGCAGGCACCTCCATGATTCCACCTCGGACCGTTACGGTTCTTTCGGCGAAGAGGCCCCCCCGGCCAAACAAACCAAGAAGACATGCAACCAGGATTGCGGCAAAACCGATCCACGCGCATCGCTGGACGAACCAAAAGCACCGCTGGAATTTACTATGGTCCTTTACGCCCTCAGGATGATCAGGGGCGTCCATGGCGACGAACCGTGGAGGGGAGATGCGGACTATCGTTCATCAGCTGACGGCCACGTGCTGCTATCGCTCCATACCCCGAGGAACGTCGCCCGTCGGATGTCGGTGCTTTCGCGTCCCCGAAAATGAACGCGTTCTGCCGCGGAGGTCTCATCGAGCACGCCTCACCGCTGCCCCGGATATTGTTCTCGCCGAAGGAGGTTCGCAACATGAACGCTATTGCGGGCAAGCGTTTCGACCATCTTCGTGACTGCCGCCGGGACTTTGGCCAGATCCACGAAGTTCACGCTGCCCATGGCCTCGCCGACCCAGTAGCTGACCGCATTTGCCGGGATCGTAAAGCCGATGTCGTTAAGGGCTTGGAAAAGTTCCGCCGAAACGTGATGTGCGCCATCTTCGTTTCCGACGACAGCAACAGCTGCGACGCGGCCATACGAGACCATTCGACCAGCGTCATCAACCTCCTCGAGAAACGCATCCATTCGTTCCAGCACACGTTTCGCGACGCTTGAAGGCTGTCCCAGCCAAATAGGTGTTCCAAGGACCAACATGTCTGCGGCAAGAATCTTGGCTCTTATATCAGGCCATTCGTCACTAGCCCCTTCATCTGAGGTAACGCCAGGGAGAATGTTGAAGTCCGCCAGTCGTAATGTCTCGCTTTTCACGCCTTCTCGATCCAACGCCTCGGTGATCAAAGTTAGCATCCTGTCTGTTGAGGACGGATCGCCGCCGCTTCTTTTCAAAGTTGCATTGGGGGAGATTGCTGTCAGCGCCATCATTCGTCTCCATCGCCGTGCCGTCGGATCCCGGGTTCACGAGGAAAAGGCCGGTTTCGCCGGCCTTTTCAATATTCTCTCGCTATTGCTGATTGTCGGGGCATGCTTCGCTCACCGAAGCGCCGCCATTGCCGCCTTGCGTCGCGACGGAGCCAGGAGCCGGTTGTGCTGGGCAGCGCGTTCTGTCGACCGTACCGGTTGCATTGGTATTGCCGCCAGTCGTGCTGTTGGTGGCTTTGGGATCAACGACCGCCGGCATGTTGGTTCCGGTCTGCGTCTGTACGTCACCGTTTGCGCCGCCGCCCGCATCTTCGCCCATGGTCTTGTCACCCGCCATATTGTTCGGCACTGGATTGGACTGGGCATAAACAGATGTCGCCATGCCGAGGGAAAGAAGCGCGACAGCAAGAACCTTTTTCATTGGAATCTCCATATTGTTTAGTGTCTGACCGCTTCACAACCCCAAGCTTGGAAGGTTGTTCCACCCGCAGGCCATAGAACTTCTTCGTCCATTGCGCGATGGGCACTGCCCGTCACTTCGTTGGTCTGGTCGAGGGACGCGGTCCGTGTGCACGGAAGATCCATCGTCGCGGCCCAACAAACGCACGGCTTTGCTGCGCAAACCGATGGCCAAAACCAATTGAAGACTGCCATCGCCGGAGCCAACTAGATTGCATCCTCGCAGACAGGCATTTTTCTCCGGCTGTATCCAGCCATTCGAACTAGCTGTCCCATGATCCTGAAACGCGCGACCTTTTCGGATGCGAAAGGTATCTGCGCACCCTCGGGCTACCCATGAAGATGGGAACAAGTGTCGAAGGTCGAGGTTTAGTTCGCTCATCTTTGGCTGGAAAGGATCGACCATGAAAGCGCTCACCTGGCACGGCAAGCACGATATCCGCTGTGAAAGCGTGCCGGACCCGACGATTGAGGACGGTCGCGACGCAATCATCAAGGTTACGGCCTGTGCAATTTGTGGTTCGGATCTGCATCTCTACAACGGTGTAATGCCCGACATGCACAGTGGTGATGTGATGGGACATGAGACAATGGGCGAAGTCGTCGAGGTCGGCAAGGAAAACAAGAAATTGAAAGTCGGCGATCGTGTCGTCGTTCCCTTTACGATTTCCTGCGGAGAATGCTTCTTCTGCAAGCGTGGCTTTTTTTCTGGATGCGAGCGTTCAAATCCAGACCCCTCCAAGGTGCGGAAAATGTGGGGCAATTCGCCCGCTGGGCTCTTCGGTTATACCCATTTGCTCGGCGGTTACAGTGGCGGCCAGGCGGAGTATCTTCGCGTTCCATATGCCGATGTCGGCCCAATAAAGGTTCCCGAAGGCCTGACTGACGAACAGGTATTGTTTCTTTCCGATATTCTTCCGACCGGTTACATGGCCGCGGATTTCTGCAACATTCAGGCAGGCGATACCATTGCGATCTGGGGCTGTGGGCCCGTAGGTCTGATGGCAATCAGATCTGCATTCATTCTTGGAGCGGAACGCGTCATTGCCATCGATACCGTTGCGGAACGATTGGCTCTTGCCGCGGCGTCCGGCGCAATCACGCTCGATTTCATGGATGAGGATATCTACGACAAGATCATGGAGTTGACAGCCGGCCGCGGTGCAGACGCCTGCATCGATGCCGTTGGAACTGAAGCAGACGCGTCGGCAAGTTGGGATTCCCGGCTTGACCGTATCAAGGTGGCGACCTTCATGGGCACCGATCGGCCACACGTCTTGCGCCAGGCGATCCACTGTTGCCGAAATTTCGGTATCGTCTCCATCGTGGGCGTCTACGGTGGCTTCCTGGACAAGATTCCAATGGGTTCCGCCATCAATCGCGGGCTGACATTTCGAATGGCCCAGACTCCAGTCCAGCATTACCTACCGTTGCTGATGGAACGGATCCAATCTGGCGAAATCGACCCATCCTTCATCATTACACATCGTGCAACGCTTGAAGAAGGTCCGGACCTCTACAAGACGTTCCGTGACAAGCAGGACGGGTGCATCAAAGTTGTAATGAGGCCTTGACTCGAAAGGAAAAGCGAAATGGAACGCACACACGACGGGCAAGCCAAAGGGCTTGCCGTGGTCACAGGAGCCTCGAGCGGAATCGGTCTCGAGCTTGCTCAGATCGCCGCATCAAAGGGCTATGACCTCATTATAGCAGCAGACGAGCCTGAAATAGATGACATTGGCATGCATCTCAGTGATCTGGGGACCGCTGTAGAGGCCATCGAAACCGATCTTGCGACAATGAAAGGCGTCGATCGCCTTGTCGAAGCCGTCGTAGCAGACGGGCGGTCGGTTGACCTTCTGCTGGCGAATGCTGGTAGGGGACTTGGAAAGGGTTTTCTTGACCAGGACTTTACCCAAGTCCGGCGCGTGATCGATACCAACATCCTCGGTACAACATACCTTGTGCAGCAGATTGCTCGCCAGATGCGCTCACGCGGTGTCGGCCGCATACTTCTGACTGGCTCCATCGCCGGCTTTATGCCTGGAAGCTACCAGGCTGTCTATAACGGTACGAAGGCTTTCATCAATTCGTTTTCCTTCGCCTTGCGCGAGGAGCTTAAAGACACCGGCATTACGGTGACCTGCCTTATGCCGGGGGCGACGGAAACCCGTTTCTTCGAGCGGGCCGATATGCTCGACACCGAGGTGGGACAGGCCGAAAAGGACGACGCATCTGATGTTGCCCGGGCCGGCTTCGATGCAATGATGAATGGTGACGGTGACGTGGTTTCGGGATGGAAAAATAAATTTCAGGCCGCGGTCGCTAACGTCACGCCCGCGGGTATGCTCGCCTCACAGCATGCAAAAATGGCGGCGCCCGGTACTGGCAAGGACAAGAGCGGCAGCCAATAGGTCGGGCGTGCTTGAGGCCCCAGTTTTTCTTCTGGGGCCTCATCCCCAGCAAATCAACACCGCTCAGAGCGGTTTTGATCCTGGGGTCACTACGTATCGGCATCAGACCAAACCCAAATTGGCGACAACGAGATAGGCCAATGCAATCGCCCAGGCGATCCCAAAGGCAAGGGCGCTTGGCGGGACAACGTCTTCGTTGAGCGGCTTTGGCGCTCGATCAAATACGAGGAGGTCTATCTCCATACCTACAAGACCGTGTCCGAGGCCCGCACTGGCATCGGCCACGATCTGACTTTTTTCCAATACCCGACGTCCACCTTCATCCCTTGACCGGCAGACGCCGGATCAGGCTAACTTCAACGCGCTGACACCGATGATGGTGGCGGCATAATCGAGGCGGAAATCCACTTAGCGAAACGCTGCAATCTGTTCAGACAAACCGAGCCACCTCTGACGACGACCGCGACATAACGCAGTTTCTCAGTCTGTGCTTCTCATGCACGCCTACCCCTGCGACAATTGGAAGTTCCGTTGCTGAGGGACGGCCCGCACCGGCATATGCAAGCCCTCTATTCAAGGCGTCAATGAGGCTTTTGCAGCCCTGAGGGAAGTCCTCCTCAGGAACCGCTATCCAGCTTTGGCGTTACTGGGGCGTATATGAGCGGCAAGCCAACGATGCAATTCGTAGAACGGAGTTCAAACATGCTTACACCTGTCGCGCTTGTGACTGGCGCAGGTTCTGGAATTGGTCGAGCGACAGCAATTTGCCTCGCTGCGAACGGGTTTTCTGTCGGGCTATTGGGACACACCGCCGACGAACTTGAGGCTACGGCGCGCGACATCCGCAATGCCAATGGACACGCTCTGACATTGGTCGCGGATATCGGTATCGAACGTGACATGCGTGAAAGCGTGAGAAGATTGGTGGATGAATATGGTCGTCTCGACTCGGTGGTCGCGAACGCAGGTATCAACGGCGTCTGGGCTCCGATCGATGATCTCACGCAAGATGAATGGCAGCAAACGATCAACGTCAATCTGACGGGTACGTTTCTGACACTGCATATCTCGGTTCCCGAGCTGAAACGGAACGGCGGAGGATCAATCGTCGTTGTGTCTTCCATCAATGGAACAAGAACGTTCACGACCCCAGGCGCGACCGCCTATACTGCGACAAAGGCCGCGCAGGTTGCCATGGTTCAGCAATTGTCGCTTGAGCTCGCCCGACACCATATCCGTATCAACGCGGTCTGCCCCGGGGAGATCGAGACGAATATCGAAGCCAGCACGGCCCTGAGGGGAGAGCGGGAAACAGCCATCCCGGTGATCTGGCCGGATGGACAAGTTCCAATTACCGGGGGTGTGCCCGGAATGAGTACCGATGTCGCCGAAGTCATTGCCTTCCTGTTGTCTGATGCCGCCAGACATGTCACCGGAACGCCTGTTTTTGTCGATGGCGGACAGGGGTTACTGCGTTGATGACTTGCTCGTTGGAAAGATTTGCCTGGGGACCGTCGTACCAGGAGGACGGTATCTGCTTTCGACTTTGGGCGCCCGACGTCACGGCGTTGGCGCTGAGGGTCGGCTCCGAACATGTCTCCATGGATCGAAAGGAAGATGGTTGGTTCGAGACACTCAGGAGCGATGTGCCTACTCAGACGCATTACAGTTTCATCCTTCCGGATGGCACCGCTGTTCCCGATCCTGCCTCAAGATATCAGTCGGGCGATGTCGGAGGTCCATCCATGCTCGTGGATCCAAACGCCTACGACTGGAGACATCCAGATTGGCAGGGTCGGCCCTGGGAGGAAGCCATCATCTACGAACTCCATGTCGGGACGTTCACCGAAGACGGGACGTTTCGGGCAGCAGCAGAGCGGCTGGGCCTATTAGCGGATCTCGGGTTCACCGCGATTGAGGTGATGCCGATTGCACAATTTCCCGGCAGCCGTGGCTGGGGTTACGATGGTGTCCTTCACTACGCGCCTCACAATAGCTACGGCACTCCAGAGGATTTCAAAGCCTTCATCGACGCGGCTCACGGTCTTGGTCTGATGGTTTTTCTTGACGTCGTGTATAATCACTTCGGGCCTGAAGGAAATTATCTTCCGACCTATGCTCCCGCCTTCTTTCGAAGCGATAGTCCGACGCCATGGGGACCACGCATCGCTTTCGAGCGGATCCCCGTGCGTCAATATTTCATCGACAACGTCATGTACTGGCTTAGTGAATTCAGATTGGATGGCTTGAGACTGGACGCAATCGACCAGATCGATGACAAGAGCCATCATCATATCCTTGAGGAGATATCGGAGAGAGTCAGCCGCCACTTCGATGTGCGCCACGTTCATTTGATGACGGAGAATCCGGCCAACGGGACGGACATGATCGCTAATCGCAATGGGCGTCCACTGTTCAAGGCCGACTGGAATGATGACTTCCATCACGCGCTTCATGTCGTCGCCACCGGAGAGAACTCTGGTCATTACGCACCCTTTAAGGACGCTCCCTGGGTTAAACTGCGCCAAGCCCTGGCTAGCGGATATGTGAGGGAGGGAGTGCAGACACTGGGCGGCGCGAAGGTTCCAACCGAAGCAATTGCCCCTACATCGTTCGTGCATTTTCTGCAGAATCACGATCAGGTAGGGAACCGGGCGCAGGGCGATCGCCTTTCCAGCTTGGTGGGTGACGAAAATTTCCGTGCCTTCACCGAAATCCTGATGCTGTCACCTCAAATCCCGTTGATGTTTATGGGCGATGACCATCTGAGCTCACGACCATTTCGCTTCTTCGCCGACTATGAGGGGGAACTCGCCCGTGCGGTGCGTGAGAGCAGACCAAAGGAAGCGAGAAATTTTGGCTCGCCTTCCCGGGATACCGAAGGCGGCGAGATTGCGGACCCCAACCACTTGGCGACATTTCAGTCCAGCAAGCTTTTATGGAGCGAAGCATTCATGGATCGTCGGTTGCGTTGGCGAGAATGGCTCACCCGACTGATCAGTGTCCGGCGGAAGTGTATCGTACCGCATCTGATCCAGGCAAAAGGTCATTCCGGCAAGGTGGTCCCGTCGCTCGATCGATGCCTCTTTGTGGGATGGCAGCTCGGCGATCACGAGCTTCATTTGCGGGCGAATTTATCGGATATTGAGCTTGAATGTGATTTACCGCCCAATGCGCAGATCTATCCGGTCTTGACGCACAAACGCGGTACGCTGCCGCCAAATTCCGTCAGCGCCTTCATGATGGCGGAGGAAAACGGCAGTGGATAGAAGCCGCAGGGTGTGACTGACTTCTTCGGCACTGTCTCAGTAAAAAGAACTGCACGAAAGACGGCAGACATCGGCAGCTCGCTAGACTAAGACTAGACCGCGGCTCGGCCACAATTGCGGCCGAATTTGGAGCGAGGCCTCTCGCAGCTGCCTCAATGGAGATCTAGAGCCAGCTGCTGCCCTTTTACCTTTGGCAGCGGCAGGCCGATTTCGATCTTGCCGAAGGCCTGTTTCCGGCGTTCTGAGTCGCGCTCGCGTGCCTCCCGTACGCTGGCCACCACCAGCCCAAGCTCTCTGTCTCAATCTGATTGGAAAAAGGAGCCCCATAGAGTGGGGCTAAGGTGATGAGCAGCGCCCGAGAGTGGGCAACTCCCATACGATAACCTGCCAGATCGTCAGCTTCAAGCAAAACGACAGTCGGTTAGATTTCGTGAAGGTTGTGGACCGTGTGGCGTGCGGGAACCCCACTGCGAGAGTCGATCTTATGCGCCGCATGGATCAGACCGCGTTAGTTCTTGAGTTGCCACCACAGTGGAAAGCTCAAGGTTTCAGGAGCGCGGGTTCTTCTGAAACAGTGCCAAGTTGCTGCAGACGGTCTTTTACCCGAACCGGCGTCGGCAGTTGCCGCATTTTTGCTCGGATGCGCGGCACTCGCTAAGCCTCTCTCAGTCACTGCTGTGGATATCGGCGGGCAGAATGGTATCAGCGTACGTAGAACTAGAAGCGGGCGTGGCGTTTCAGTCGGTGGCGCTAATGGCGTCAACGCGAGCGTTGGAGACATCAAGCGGGGGCCTTGGCATGAATGCGTCGGTTGGCGGGTCTGCTGGCGTACATAGCAATACGTCCGGCGGGGGCAGCAGCGGCGGTCTCGCCGTCAGATTGGAATTCAGTCTGCGCGAGGGAACGTTTTACCGACAGTTCGCGTGATCTATCCATTTCTTTAAACAAGATTTCATCGCAGCGAGCTTCACCATGATGTTGATGGAAAGCCGTGGTGCTCGGGACAGTCGCGCCGTGTCAGCTTCGATGGACCTATGTATCATGAACGTGTCCCAACGGTTATAGCTGACACCGGCTTGCACGCCGCCAGCGGGGAATCGGCAATTTATACGCCGAGAAACCAGCCCCGACATGCGCAAGCAGCAAAGCCTCGGCCTACCCTAGTGAACGCGCAATGGTGACCATCTCTGGTGGACACCGTCAATCAGTTCCTTTTCGCAATGCGCGCCCTCCCTTACGAGAGCGACCAAAAGTGCCGCAATTTCAATGCTTGTCCTTCTATCGTGCGAAACGCTGTTCTCCCGGCAGAGGATCTTAAAGGCAACCTTCACGAACGAAAAGTTCGTAGGTAGCTTTCTATTTGGAGCTAGATTTGATCGTTTGTGGTCGATGTGTTTGAGCACTGCAGTCCAAGGCAAGATGCTGTCATCGGCCAGGCTGCTGACGAGATAGTCCTCATTCACTGCAATCTTTCGCAAGACCAGCCTCCCTCATTCAAAAGAAGTCGTTCGCGGCAAACACCAAGGCAACCTACCAGTATGAGCAACGCCTAATCAATGTACAAAAACAATAGTTCACTGTTTTATCGTTAGAGTAAACTTTAGAAAGGCACGATGACTGCCGCAACGTCAGGGATGTCCTCATCGAAGCAACCACATTGCGAGGGGAGGGTCTCGTTTGATTTTTCCAACGGACGCGCCACTCGTCGATCCACAAAACCCCACCCAGGTTGCTCTAATGGGGCCGCGCCGATCCGTGCTATGTCATGCGCCGTTACGCCGGTGACCTGCCACTGCGAATTTCCTCCAGATTGGACTAGAGTCCGGCCTATTAAAGGACGGACGAATGAAGAAGCAGAGATTTACGGAAGAGCAGATTATTGCGGTGCTGAAGGAGCAGGAGGCTGGCGCGAAGGTGGCCGACCTCTGCCGCAAGCACGGAATTTCAGAAGCAACGTTTTAAAATTGGAAAGCCAAATATGGCGGCATGGAAGTCTCCGAGGCAAGGCGGCTGAAGGCGCTTGAAGACGAGAACGCGAGACTGAAGAAGCTGCTGGCCGAACAGATGCTGGATGCAGCCGCACTTCGCGAGCTTCTTGCAAAAAAATGGTAGGGCCTGCCGCCAAACGCGACGCCGTCGCGCATCTGAAGACCGTCATGGGTCTTTCGGAACGGCGGGCCTGCCAGATTATATCTGCGGATCGGAAGATGGTGCGATATCGGTCCTGCCGACCGCCGGAGGTAGAATTGCGGGCGAAGCTGCGCGACCTCGCCAATGAGCGACGGCCTTTCGGATACCGGCGACTGTTCGTCCTGCTCGGCGGGACGGAGAGCCGTCCGGCGTCAATCGCATTTACCGGCTCTATCGCGAGGAAGGTCTTTCCGTTCGCAAGCGCAAAGCCCGGCGGCGTGCGGTCGGCACGCGTGCGCCGATCCTGGTCGAGGCGAAGGCCAATGCCCGCTGGTCGCTGGACTTCGTGCATGACCAGTTTGCCTGCGGCCGACGCTTCCGCGTCCTCAACATTGTCGATGATGTGACGCGCGAATGCCTGGCGGCGATCCCGGACACATCCATCTCCGGTCGACGTGTCGCCCGAGAACTGACGACGCTGATCGAACGACGCGGCAAGCCAGGAATGATTGTCTCCGACAACGGCACCGAACTAACGTCGAATGCCATCCTTGCCTGGTCGAAGGATCACAAGGTCGAGTGGCACTACATCGCGCCGGGAAAGCCGATGCAGAACGGCTATGTCGAGAGTTTCAACGGTCGGATGCGCGACGAGTTGCTCAATGAAAGCCTGTTCTTCGGCCTCGATCATGCCCGTAGCGCCATTGCTGAATGGGCGGACGATTACAACCATTTCCGGCCTCACTCATCGCTCGGATACAAAACCCCGGCAGACTTTGCCGGGACCATCGCCGCAACCGGCTCCAACGCTGCGGCAAGATGAAAGCTTCGCGCGTCCGCCGGTTGCTCACACCGCGCCACTTGGCATATTCAGAACCGCCGGGGCTCTAGTCGCTGCTGGGTGAAAGCTCCGTGGCAGGTCACCGTAGTCGTCGTTGAGACCCGGGAACTGCTATGTCCATGAACAAATCCGCGTGACAAGGCCTTATGGGCGGAACATTTGAGCCGCGAGGCCACGGCGCAGGAATTGATATCTCAGGGAAGTCGGTTCCTGTGATGGGGGAGAGTCACCACACGACACGGAGCATAAGTTGCAATCATTCAGGAGCTCGGCGCGCGCTTACAGTGTTGGTTGAGGTAAAGACACCGATGTCGATGCCAATATGGGTTTGGTAGCCGAGGCAGGGATTCGAACCCCGCGTCACAGCTCGAAGGCTGGAAGCGACCTCAGGACACCTAAGGATAAGGAGAGCACCGCGCTCCAATTACGCTTACGCTCGGCTGCGAAGGTAACGCAGGGGAGTCACGGTTGTTCCCGCATGTCGTCATTGTATGCTATATTACCCCAGCAATTTCCAGACGCATAGTTTCCTCCCCAGCGCCGTCGAAATGGTTCGGTTTGCGAAAGAAGGAGGCGCTGAGGTGATTGTTTTGACCGACTCGATCGCAGCACCGTTAGCCGAATACGCAGAGGAACTCTTGCTCGCGCCCGCTCAGCATTCAGTGATTTCCAGCAGCAATGCCCCGGGCCTGGTGCTCATCGAGGCGCTCGTTTCTAAGTTTTCTTTCGGATCCGGCGAACCTCAAGAAGGCCGAGAGGCTTACAAGTGCCATATCAGTGTATATGGCGGGCAGGGGCTGATTTAAACCTGCTTCGGGCTACGAAGCACCGCGATTGCCAGCAAGTAGAGATTCCTAGAAAGCAAAAATGCACGAGACCGCCAAATACATTCCCGACGAGTTGGACAGACGCCTCATCGCTCACCTGCGGGCTGATGGGCGGGCGTCGCTTTCGAAGCTGTCGGAGGCATTAGGGGTGGCGCGGGGAACAGTTCAGAACCGCCTCGATCGCCTTCTAAAGTCTGGGACACTTCTTGGCTTCACCGCCCGAGTGCGGGACGACTATAATGATGGCACCTTGCACGCGGTTATGATGGTGGAGGTCATAGGCAAGTCCACAACGCAGGTCATACGCAAGCTTCGGGGGCTGCCGGAAATATATTCCCTTCACACCACGAACGGAAACTGGGATCTTATTGCCAATATCAGGGCGGCAAGTCTGGCTGATTTTGATCGGGTATTAAGGGAAGTCCGAATGATTGATGGAGTGTCGAACAGTGAGACGAGTTTGCTACTCAGCAGTGTATGAGAGCTCGGCCCCCCAAAGCTGTGCGTTATGTATCATGGTGGCAGGCAGACTGCTGCGTCGATAAGCAGCCGCCGGATCCGAACGAGATGCCGACATATATGCCCGGCACTTCTCCGCTAGAAGTTGTATGTGGCACTCGATCGTGGGCTGGGGAGAAGTCCTGAGATTGTTCACAGACCAGGCGTTATTTGCGAGCGTGGGAGGGGTCAATATCGAAGCGAACATGGTCTTGTCGGCGTCAACAAGGAGAAGAGCCGTTCCAAGAATGTCCTGCATGGAGATTGAAACAGTCTTGGCATGCGCCCAACGTCGCTGTGGACGATGCCGGGGCCAGATTTGACGAAGAGGTGCGATCCAGGGCGAGTACAAGTCGTCGTACCGCAAGGTGATTTGGCAAAAATGTCAATTCAGGTATACAAAATAACTAATTGGCAGGTGGATTTTGCAGAGTCTTGGCATTTCCGGCAGCGTTGTCTCAGCCTACGATTCTCCTCACTTCTAAGGAGACCGAAATGCCAGCAATTGCGCCGTCAACTAAAGCCTACGTGCCGTTCGTCAGCGTCGAGAACATGATGCAGCTCATCCACCTCCTCGGGATCGAGAAAATGCTTTTGGAGATGACTGACGCTATCGAAGACGATTTCCGCCGCTGGAATTCCTTTGATAAGATCCCCCGTATTGCTTCTCACTCGACGGATGGCGTGATCGAGCTTATGCCGACCTCGGATGGTGCTACGTACGGATTTAAGTACGTCAACGGGCATCCTAAGAATACGCGAGACGGTCTGCAGACGGTTACCGCGTTCGGTCTTCTTGCTGATGTCGCAACAGGCTACCCCGTTCTCATAACGGAAATGACGCTATTGACGGCGCTGCGAACGGCGGCTGCGTCGGCCATGGCGGCGCGCCATCTGGCGCCGAAAAACCCATCGACATTGGCTATTATTGGCAACGGTGCGCAGGCCGAATTCCAAGCGCTCGCAATGAAAGCCGTACTTGGCATCACCCATATTCGCCTGTTCGATATCGACCCCTTGGCGACTTCGAAAGCGTTGAAGAACCTTTCCAACAGCGACATGCACGTCGTCGCGTGTTCATCGGCACAGTCTGCGGTCGAAGGCGCGCAGATCATCACGACATGCACGGCCGACAAGCAGTACGCCACCATCCTCACCGACAACATGGTCGGCGCCGGGGTCCACATCAACGCGATCGGCGGGGATTGCCCAGGCAAGACTGAATTGCACGGTGATATCCTGCTTCGAGCTGACACTTTTGTGGAGTTTGAGCCGCAGACGCGGATTGAAGGTGAGATTCAGCAAATGGCAGCGGACTATCCGGTCACCGAGCTTTGGCGCGTTCTGGCCGGAAAAGCGCAAGGGCGCCGCGACGAGCGCCAGATCACGCTCTTTGACAGCGTAGGCTTCGCTGTCGAAGACTTTTCGGCGCTTCGATATGTTCGCGCAAAGATGCAGGACACCGGTTTGTTTCTCAACTTGGACATGATCGCTGATCCTGACGATCCTCGTGATCTGTTTGGCATGTACCTGCGAGCAAAGTGAGTATCCATATGGCCAAGCGATGCGGGCATCTCTGCAACTGAACGGTCATGGCGATTTCATGCAACGGCACTAGCCTCCAGACCATGGCGAGGCGGAATACCGTACCGTTTAGCGTGGCCCCAATGCCGTGACGGGCATCGGAATACCTTGACTGGGCCGTAATCTGAGTAACAACCTACAGAGAAGAGTCGATATCCCAGATATCGCCAAATTCATTCCAAACGCCGTGAGCTCCCTTCGTTAGCGGGGGATCTGGCCCCACTAGTTCCAGCTAATCGTTAAACCGTCAACGAATGTGTAACGATTTCTGCCGCGAAAAATCACCAGCATCCTGGAGGGGTTGATCACAAGCCGTACAAGCACGGCCTAAACTTCTAAGTCGCAACAAAAAAACTCCACGTTACTGTGCGCCCATCAGTCGTTGGTGATAGCTACGTCGTTTGAGCGCGGTTTTACTGATCGAGATTGGTGCGGGCATGCTGAAAACGTTATGTTCGCTGACCTCGGGAGGCTGGACGCCCGATCGCAGAACCTGTTCAGCGAACCGAACGCGAGGACGGTTTTCGGGATAAAGTTCCTTTAAGTGGGGGAATTCACCGCACCAGGAGAATGTCCAAAAAAACGGAAAAAAGCTCCGCGAAAATAGTGCCCATTGGTGTAGCCGACGTGTGAGGCAACATTTGTAAGCGTTCCTCCATTGGTTTGGAGCAAATCCCGGGCTATTTCCATCCGCCGCGCCAGGACATATTGCCCCGGAGTCATGTGGAAGGTCTGGCGAAAGACCCTGATGAAGTGGAATGGGCTCATCGCCGCAACCTCGGAAAGGTTCTCGATCGTGATAGGGCCAGGAAGTTTTGCCTGCACGTAGTCCTCCAGACGTTTGAGCCGACGCGGATCCAGCCTCGCCAGCGTCGCCCTCGTGGGTCTCGCGCCGAGATGCGTCAACATCATATGTCCAAGCAGTCCCCTCATCATTTCGCTTGCTTCGATGTCGCTCATTTGCCAGCCGCCGGTTGCGTGGGCTCGGTAGCGCACGCTAGCGGACCACAAGACCGGATCGGAATATCCGACAATTTCGGCAAGTTCTGCGGCCTGCGGCGCTCGCAATTCCTCCGCAACGGATCTGCGCAGGGACTTAGATGGGCGAAATTCTACGCATTCCGATGGCTCGGGCACTTCAATCCAGGCAATAGGCTCTTCACCAGTCATGCCGCCGCTGTTACGCGGCACGGCTCGTCGTGAAGAAATACCGGATGCTCTGCGTATCAGGCAAGCCGGATTTTGGGAAAACGCCATTTCAATGACGTGAGCTTCAGATCTTGACTGCTCGGAGGCGTCGCGAAAGGCTGGAATACGACAATAGGACGCCGAGAAATCGGTGAAATCAGTCTGCCAGCGTTGGATCACAACAATGTCCCGATATTGCTGTTCTTCATTCCAATACCACCAATTATGATACACTTCCAGACTTTCAGACTAGCCAAATTTGTGTTGGGCGATAATTGAATTATCGCCGATGCGCTGCGGCAGCGCATCCCGACAACGAGCAGCCTTGGGAGATCGCTATGGTGTCATTAGAACTGAGTCGAAGAGCGGTATTGCGGGGAACCGGAGCGTTTCTAGGCGCAGGGAGTTCGCTGACTAGCGGCGAGGGAAGAGCAGCGTCCACGGAGAAGTGGCTCGACTCCTATATGGACACGCGCGTGACGGTTAACGGCGAGGAGTACCGTTTCCGACACGAAGCCCGGATCACTCTGCTTGATCTTCTGCGGGAAGAGATTGGTCTGACCGGAACCAAGAAGGGCTGTAATGAAGGTGCATGCGGGGCATGCACCGTACTCCTCGACGGACAGAGGATAAATGGCTGTCTCACTCTGTTTGCATCATGCAACGGTAGATCTATCACTACGGTGGAGGGCTTGGCATCACCTGAAGGGAAACTTCATTCGGTGCAGCAAGCCTTCATCGACCATGACGCGTTTCAATGCGGCTACTGTACGCCTGGCCAAATTCTGTCGGCGATCGCCTGCATAAAAGAAGGCCATACTGGATCAGATGTCGAAATAGCCGAATGGATGAGCGGAAATATATGCCGCTGCGCGGCTTACCCGCAGATCGTGGCGGCCGTTCGCCAAGCGGCGAAGGAGGGATGATCGATGCGCAACTTTCAATGGTGCGGGCGAGTAGCACCGCCGAAGCAGTTGCCGCCATAACCGTCGACGCAGCGTTCCACGCAGGTGGGACTGAGCTTCTAAACTGGATGCGCCTCGGGATCTCCGAACCAGCCCTATTAGTCGATCTAGGACAGGTTGAAGCACTCCGAGGAATTGCTCGTAGTCACGATAGCCTCCGTATCGGCGCGCGGGCAACGCTTAACGAGATCGGCCAGAACGACGAGGTGCGCAAGAATGCGCCGGCGCTCTCGCAGGCTTGCCTTAAAGCAGCCTCGCCGCAAATACGCAATCGCGCTACGATCGGGGGCAACATACTTCAAAAGACGAGATGCCCGTGGTTTCGCGCTGAGGCCCCCGGACAAACTGCCATGCCTTGGCCTTGCAACAAGCGAATGCCCGGTTCCGGATGCGCCGCACGCGAAAGCAAATTTTCCAAACTGGCCCTGTATGGTGCAAGCGAAGAATGCGCGGCCACTCAGCCTTCGGATCCTGCGGTGGCGCTTTCTGCGCTCGATGCAATCGTTGAAGTCTCGGGAAGAGAAGGTGCTCGGCTCATTCCCATGACTGAATTCCACCTTACCCAATCGGAAGCTGGCAGCGCCGTTACCGAAACCACGTTGCGTCAGGGCGAGCTTGTGACGGGCTTTCGTATACCTATTGACGCGGCGGCCCAGCGGTCTGCGTATCTGAAGGTTCGGGAACGCGAGTCCTTTGAATACGCAATGGTCTCCTGCGCTGTCGCCCTCCGACTTGAAGGAGAGATCGTTCGCGCCATTCGCATCTCGCTGGGCTCTGTGGCACAAAAACCATGGCGGCTCCGTCAAGCCGAGAAGGAGCTTCTGGATGTGCGCCTAAGCACTGGAGCGGTCGATGCTGCGTTGGTTCGCGACCTGAGCGAAGCCCGGCCTCTCCCGGGAAACGAATTTAAGCCTTTGCTTGCTGGCAATGCCGTGCGGCGCGCGCTGCAGATTGCTGGAGAACGGTCATGATCGAAGTGGAAAACGCTGCTGCCGATATTGTTGGTCGCGCAAACGTGCCCGCGACCGGAATAGGCGCACCCCGACCGAGACCGGACGGGCACGCCAAAGTTACGGGCGCGGCGAAGTTTGCTGGGGAGGAATACCCGAGGGGCACCCTTTACGGAGCGATGGTGACGGCTGCGATCGCCAGTGGTTCCGTCGATGTTATAGACGCGTCACTTGCTTTGGCTTTACCCGGCGTGGTGCGAGTACTCACCGATAAAGACATGCCAAAGCTCCAGGCGGCGCCGTCGCCGCCAGCCGCTCAATCATTCACACCGATGCAGGGCACCGAGATATTCTACGAGGGCCAACCAATAGGTTTGGTTCTTGCCGAAACTCTCGAGGCTGCTGAAGAGGGTGCGTCATTGGTTAAGGTTGCTTACAAAAGCAGGAAACCGGTTGTTTTTGAGACAGGAACCGCGACAACCCCGCGCTCGGGCGCGGACGGGAATGGCTACGCATTCGCAGAACTCGACGTCGAAAAAGGTGAGGCAAAGGAAGTTTTCTCTGCATCCACAAAAAAAGTCGATCAAACCTACGTCGCGCCAACACGTCATCATAACATGATGGAGCCGTCAACGACGCTTGCCGAATGGCGGGGCGATCAACTTCTAATACACGACGCGACGCAATGGACGTTTGGAGTTCGCTACGCGCTCGCTGCCTTGCTGGAAATGTCACCGGATCGAATAGATGTGCGCTGCCCGTTTACCGGAGGGGGATTTGGCGCCAAAGGTTATGTTTGGCCGCATCAAATTTTGGCGCCAATTGCCGCACGTATAGCCAAGCGGCCGGTTAAACTGAGCTTGGGCCGGACGGGCTGCTACACAGGTACGGGTTACCAGTCCGTCGTACGCAGCTCTTTGCGACTCGGTGCCGACGTCGACGGACGACTTCAAGCCGTCGTTCATGAGACTGAAAATGTGAGCTCGATCAACGATGACTACGTCGAATTCGGTTCGGCGGGAACTCGGGCACTCTACGCTATCCCCGCGTTGCATTGTACTACTCGCATTATCAAGGGAAATGTCGGCACGCCGACCGCGATGCGAGCTCCGCATGAGGGTCCAGGCATGTTCGCGACCGAGAGCGCAATGGATGAGCTCGCCTATGCTTGTGGCATAGACCCATTAGAACTTCGGTTGCGCAATTATGCCGAACACGACCCGCTGACTGGCAAGCCATTTTCCTCCAAAGCACTACACGAGGTCTATGCCGAAGGCGCGCGGCGCTTTGGTTGGGACGGGCGGCCAATGGCTGCGCGGTCGCTTACAGATGGTCGAAAGCGCATTGGATGGGGCATGGCGTCAGCGGTGATGTCGACGTTCCGTTTTGCATCTTCTGCTCGGATAAGACTTGTTGCAAGCGGCGAAGCCGTGATTGAAGCGGGCTGTCACGAGATAGGCAATGGCGTAACGGCTATCATCTCACAAATCGCCGCTGAAGCGCTGGGACTACCGGAAGAGCGGATCAGGGTCAGATTGGGAGATACCAGTTTGCCTGAAACTGGCGGGACATTTGGATCTTCCACCACAATCAGTGCCGGCTCAGCGGTGGCTGATGCGGCACAAAAGTTATTGCAACGCATCGCGGTGATCGCGGGGGGCGTCCCTCCCTCATCTGACGATTGGCCGGAGCTTCTTGCCAAAGTTGGAATTAGCGAGCTCATGGCGGAAGGCGCGTTTGCTCTGCCCGGCGAGGTCCCTTTTGATGCCCACGGCGGACAATCCGAGTGGTCAATGCACACTTGGGGGGCAGTGTTCGTTGAGATGGAGGTGGATGAAGAACTGGGGCTTGCCCGAATGCGCCGGTGCGTCGCAGGGTATTCCGCCGGCCGTATTTTGAACCCTCGTACGGCACGCAGCCAGATGATTGGCGGGATTATATGGGGCTACGGACGGGCCATGCTTGAAGAGAGTGCGGTGGACGCGAGGTATGGGCGCTATGTGTCGAAGAACCTCTCAGGTGTCATGCTACCGGTAAGCGCCGATATTCCTCGCAATATCGATGTGTTTTTCGTTGACGAGAACGATCCGCACGCATCGCGGATTGGGGCTCGGGGGATTGGAGAGCTTGGCGAGGTCGGCGTTGCCGCCGCTATCACGAATGCGATTTTCCACGCGACAGGAAAGCGCATCAGGACATTGCCGGTGCGCATTGCAGACATACTTTAGATGAGCGGGGCGTCGGAGTGTACTTTACTACCGGATGCCCCGTTCGTTATTGTGCGACATGAATAATTTAGTACCCCAAGATGAACCGTCCCAAACTCAAGCCTCACTGCTTGACTGGCTGATGCGCACCGGAGCCGTTCGAAATGTAGAAAGCGTCGATCTTTTCGGCGCGTTCTGCGAACGCGTCGCCAAGTTAGTGCCGGTTGAGCGCGTCGCTATGCAATTGGAAAATCTTCATCCGCTGTATTATGGCTATTGCCTGCATTGGGAGCCATTCAACCCACCCTTTGAGATTGCAAGAGCACATAGCTTTGCCGAGAGCGAAGCGTTCCGGACGAGCCCCTACACAGCTGCCCTGCAGAGCGGTGCCTTCTTGCGGGTAAAGCTCGACACAGAGACACCCGCCGCCCTTCCATTGCTGCGTGACCTTCAGCTACGAGGCTTCACCGATTTCATGGCGGATTTTCTCGCGACCGACGAGCGAATGCCGCCTGGCGTCAGTTGGGCAACCCGCCGGTCCGGCGGGTTTTCGGACACTGATCTGGCAACTCTTTTGGCCTTGACGCCGCATTGCTGCACTGTGTTCCGAGCGCACGCCGAACGACGCAAGACAGAGATGGTCTTAAAGACATATCTCGGTTCACAAGCAGGAGGCGAGGTGTTCGCAGGGCAGACGCAACGCGGCAAGGTGCAAGGCATGGCAGCCGTTGTTCTGCTCACCGATATGCGCGGCTTCACTGAAGCGACCATGCTTTTGTGTGAGAACGACGTTCTCGAACTCCTCAATCGCTATTTCGAAGCTGTCACGGATGCAGTCTCCCAAGCGGGCGGCGAAGTCCTTAAGTTTATCGGGGACGCGGTTCTGTCGGTTTTTCCGGTAGGAAGCAACCGCACGGCCGCCGACCGCTGCGCCGCAGCTGTCAACGCCATCGCCAACGCCCGTGTTGCGCTCAATAATTGCAGCCAGGCGCCGGACTTCGTTGCCGCGCTGACAATAGGCACGGTGGCTTACGGCAACATTGGCGGGCGCGAGCGGCTAGATTTTACAGTCGTCGGCGCAGCGGTTAACTTGGCAAGTAGGCTTGAGGCGCTCGCGAAGGAATGCGGGGTTGCCGTCGTGATGTCGGCAGACGTCGCGGCATGCCTACCGCTGTTTCGAACCAAATCGCTAGGATGGCATCGTTTGAAAGGGTTTGAAAATCCGATCGAAGCTTTTGCATTAGAGGCTCGATCGTGAAACCATAGCGTCCGCGAAAGGTATCGATCTAAACCGCGGTCGATTCAGGTTCTTTCGTTCCGCACCGTCGACGCCTCATCCCACGTCGGAGACTATTTCGTTGAAACGGACTGCGCTTTTGTCGATCCCCGCACTACCAACTGACCGCCTATCAAAAGGTGCTCCGGCTCGACGTTTCTGCTCTCAATTTTCGCGATAAGCATGGTGACTGTCGCCGCAACCATCGCCGGAAGCGGTTGGCTGACGGTGGTGAGATTGTAGGTCGGAAAGCCAGCGATTTCGATATCGTCGTATCCTACCACCGAGACATCGTCAGGAACCCGCAGCCCCAGTTTGAAACGAAGCTCATCCATAACAGCTACGGCCATATAGTCGTTTGCCACAAACACGGCATCCGGCCGGTTGTCGCTTGCAACGGTGAACAACTCCCGGGCCGCGGCGGCCGCCCTTTGCGGATGAAAGTGTCCAACCGCCCGCGAATGTATCGATAGACCAGCTTCCGACAGGCCCGCGGTGAAACCCAATTCCCGATCCCGATTTGTCGATGCGCCTTCCCAACCAGCAATCATTGCGATCCTTTTGTGGCCGCATCTTGCAAGGTATTGAGCCACCGACCGAGCTCCGGCCACGTTATCAGCAGTAACCGCCGAAAGTCTCCGGTCGTCCTGCGTACGCACGAACATCACTACCGGTATCCCGCTGTCGTAGCAACGCGCGCAGATTGCCGAAGAGAGTTCGACGGAAGCCGTGATCATGCCGTCCACTTGGTACTGTAGGATCTCTTCCATAACCTGGTCGATGCCTTGAGTCGTCTCCGGCATCATGAAAACCAGGGCGTGGTATCCGCTTGCCTGAAGCTCAAGGCAAATGCGCTCAAGCGCGTCAGCGTAAAATGGGTTGTCGAGGTAACTGAAAAGGACAGCGACGATCTTTGACTTTCCTACAAAAACCGCTCTGGCCAGCGCGTTTGGGCGATACCCAAGTTGGTCTGCGGCTTCCATAACACGCTTACGCATATTACTGGATACCGCGGAGGAGCGGTCATCTTTGGAGAAAACCCGACTGACAGCTGACTGCGAAACGCCGGCGAGCCTAGCGACGTCCAACGACGAGACCTTGTTTCTCTTCATGTACTGCCCCTTCGAATTTTGCCGGCGCCAGAAAGCCACCAGCAATAGCATATATATGCCTTAGATAACTTTATTTAATGTTTCAATGGCTGGTGTTCCGTTCGGAAGAGCCGACAGAGACTGCATAGTAGGCCTTGCATACATATGCAATATATGGCACCTGCTGGCTGTAGATGCGAGGAGCACGGTCAGGCGCAGGATTTCATGGCGGCAATTTTGAACAGGAGCAAGGAATTAGGGCAGCGCGAACTGGGCCACAGTGATCGCCTGTGCCGACCCCAGTCGCCACAACCCATCAGGATGCCGAACCGGCATATCATTGTCTTGGTGCCAGGTCTGACACGCTCGAGCTTTCACGAGGTATTCGCGCCGCAACTGGAAGGCCTCGCGGGCCTTTGCGAATTTTGCGCTCCCGAGTTCAATGGCCGCAACGAGATCAAGAAGGCTTCGGCTTTGGTACGCGAAATGATCGGCACAGACCGCTTTGCGCTTTGTGCTTTCTCGGATGGTGCGGCCGTGGCATTTGAGTTAATGCGGCAGGTCCCCGAACAAATTACTCATGTTTCTTTGGTAAGCGCCTGCGTCCCCCATTCACCCGTTCGATCAAATTTCGGGGGTAGATTCCTATTTTCCCACCACCGAACGTCTCCAGGGTCGGCTATGCGGCCAAACCAATCGTCAACGTACGCGTGCACCCAGCAACCGGAACCCGTTGAAGAGAGAGCAGACGGACTAAAAGCGGCCTTCATTGATGCCGAGCGCACTTTCAAAGGCAAGGTGCTCTTCCTCAGCGGCGATAGAGACAAAATCTCACCCTACCAGGGTCAAGCTCGGCTTGCGTCGTTATTCGCCCGCTCCGAATTTCACCTCATGATTGGGGTCGGTCATTTCGCGACCCTTGAAGCTCCCGCGACCGTCAATCGGACGATCCGCCGCCACCTCACATCCTGATTGGGCATTCAATGACCTCGCAATTCCTCTCCCACCTCCGCACCGAACTCGCCGCACTGAAGGATGCCGGGCTTTACAAGTCCGAGCGTGTCATCAC
>NZ_JANUBV010000042.1:0-24792 GCF_024808055.1 Rhizobium sp. BK176
AGATTTACCCATGTGATTCACCTCCAACCGCAGTGAATCACACCGATACCCTCGTGAAAACCCCACTCGATTCTCAATTCAAGTGCGATGCTCTAGATTGCAGGTTCGCACGAAGTCTGGGCGTGATGTTATTAAGGCCGCATTCGTTTTGGAGTGCCTACAGTCGGGCGCGGTGGCGAATGAGGTCGCGCAGCGATGGCAGGGGTTCAATGCTCGTCCCGATTAAGCCATGAGAGCAAATGACAGACGGTCCCCATGCGTTGGCTATCTTCTGGTCGATGACCAGCCGATGTCGACGGTGGCGCATGGTATCCGGGATTAGGCGTTGGAAACCTGGATGGCTACTACCAACCGGTCGTTCTAAAGGGCGCCAGCCCAGATGCCGAGCGCTTCCATTGCGTCCACTGTGGACTTGATTTGCTGGAACTTCAGCCGCGGCGCGAACGAGGCGTGGCTGATCTCCGTCAGCGATGTGGTGACATTGCTCGGGAGCGGACCTTCCTCGAAACTGCGATGGATCGAGAGCCTGATTTCGTCTCCGGAGGGCGAAGTTATACCGTTCGGGCATGCCAGACGCATCCCCTCTTCGTAGGCATGCCTATTTCCCTGTCGGTCGGTAGTGTATCGGATATGCACCGTGACGTAAACTTTGGTGATAGGTGGTTTACCCCTCTCGATGCCCGGCTCTTCTTGTCGATCCCCTCGACACGCTCCATCAGCACGGTGACATTGGCCTGTCCGGAGAGAATGCGGCGGATCGGCATGCGATCTGAGCCGGCGAAAGCCCGGCCGTCGCAACCTGATAAAGTAGCGGCTGGAAAAGATGATAGTTGCGCCGATCGATATCCGTCACATCCACGTCCGCATGGCGAAGCCACCTGGCGGCGGGGCTGCTCTTCACGCAAGGAATACGAGAATACGATGACAAGCAGCAACGAAGTCGATATCGTCATCGAAGATAGGGCCCTTGCAACGGGCTTTGGGTCCTTGCGCAAGCCGCCGCCGGCTGCGCGGAAAGACAGGCTAAGCATCGGAAAGTCGCGCGATAGCTGATCTGACCGCCGGGGCTCTAATCGCCACTGGATGAAAGTTCAGTGGCAGGTCACTGGCAATCTTCCTCAAAGAAGGAGCGTCAACTTGGAAAATCTAAGAGAATTTGCCTCAAGCACGAATGGTGATCGGTGGTTCCTGGGCCACGATGAGGTGACCAACACAGAGGTCGTCCTTCACCGCGGGAACCCGTCGTCGGGCGGTCATGAGACAGCAACTACCCTGAGTTCGTTTTTGAAGCAGCGCCCATTTGGGCCGGAGCGGGATGCATTGATCATGATACTTGCCGACCGCCCCGGCGAAAGCGGCGAGGTACCCTTCGCTCCAGCTTAACACCGTCTTTTCCCGACGTTGGCCCAAGCCACTTCGAGACTAGGGCTGGATCTTGAAGCTTATCACTACGCAGAGCACGCGACGGTCGATCGCCTTTTCACCTCACTTCTTCCTTGGGGCGTTTTGGCTCGCCTTTGCCTGAGAAACTAGAGTCGGAGGGGCGGCGTAACTATTTGTAGACTTTTCTTTTTTGGCTACTTGTTGTCTCGTATCTGACTCTTGGAAAAGCTCGACTAAGTGACCAGAGGCTATGAGCGCCGTCCGTTGCAAAGTGCATCGATGGCCGCGTGATAGCTTCGCACAGGGTGGTCGTGCCGGGGGGGCAGCCGGACGTCATGTCCAACTTCAGCGTGTGCGGTGAGCTTTTTTCGCAGGCCTCCATGCCAATCAGGCAAGGGCCAAGCTTCTCGAAGACGGTGTGCATCTGCCCCAGTCGCAAGCACCGTGCAGAACAACCTGCCCATCCGCATCAACGCTTGGTCTCTCCCACAGGGGCGGCTCCTCTACATCACAGGCGCTGGCGGGCCGGCCGAAAAGGAACCCCTGGCCATAGTGACAACCAAGCTCTCGTAGTGCGGAAAGCTCTTCCACGGTTTCCACACCCTCGGCGACAACGTGCTTTCCCAGTGCCGTTGCCATATCGATGATGGCCTTAACAATGGCAAGGTCGGCGTTGGAACTTGTCATTGCACGCACGAAGGCGCCGTCGATCTTGATCTGGTCATAGGCAAGTTCCTTAAGGTGTACGAGGGACGCGAAGCCGGTGCCGAAATCGTCAAAGGCAACGATGAAGCCCGCCGCCCGCAGCGCCTCGAGCTGCATGCCTATATCGACGCCCTGCTCCGACAGCATGACCCCTTCCGTGACCTCGATCTGGAGATGTCGAGGCGACAGTCCTGCCGACCGGGTCGCGTCCAGGATTTCATCGACAAGGCAGCGGCTGTCGGGAAACGCGACTAACTGCGACGACGAAACGTTGATCGCGATATGCCCGAAATCGACGCCGGCCGTCACCCACGCCCTGGCTTGTGCGACGGCGCACTGCAGCACAAAACTGCCGATGCGCCTGGAGAGTGCTGGGTCATCCAGAGCCGCGGCAAAGGCCGCCGGACCGATTGCCGAGCCATCTGCTCTCTTCAGCCTCAGAAGTGCCTCAAAGCCGACGCGCCGTCCGGTATCGAGCGCAATCTTCGGCTGGTAATGGAGCGCGAAGAGACCCTCCGCGAGCGCCTCTTCCGCCAGGGCCAGCGCCGCCTTGTCTAATTTCGCGCGATTGAGCCGACCAGAATCGATCCGGGTCAACAGATACCGGTCTTCGGATTGCAGGAGACGTTCCACGGCGCAACGCGCCAGCCGAGCCAGCAAGCCGCGTACGTCGGCCCCGAGACGTCGCGGCACCCGATCGAGAACGCAGAGCGAGCCGAGCCGAAGCCCAGGCTCGATCTCCAGCGGCACGCCGGCATAGAATCGGATTCTATCGTTTCCCGTGACGAAAGGGTTTTCTGCAAAACGGACATCGCGAGCGGCGTCCGGCACAACGAAGGGGCTCGACGACTGGATCGTGTAGTCGCAGAAGGCATCCACCCTGGAAGACCCGACACCATCAATGCCCCGCTTCGACTTGAACCACTGACGTTCGCCGTCCAGCAAGGTGATGAGGCCAATCGGCGCATCGGCCGCAAGGCAAGCAGCTTCGACCAGTGCATCGAGCACCGGATCCGCACCCGACGACACAATGGACAGTTCTCTCAGACGTTTGAGGCGAGCCGCTTCGTTCGGCGAGGGGCCTTCGCGTCCAAACGTTTCCGCGGAAGTCAGGTGACGGTCAACACACTGAAGCATATGGCTCTTCTATTCCTACCGTTGTTGGATTTCGCTCAGGCGATAGCCCACACCGCGGACCGTCTTGATGACCTCACCGCTCGCGGCATCCAGTTCTGCAAGCTTGCCGCGCAGCCTGTTGATGTACACGTCGATCGTCTTGTCGCGAGGATCGTGTTCACGAAAGAGCGCCTGACGTGCAATGCACGACTTTGAGCAGTCTTCTCCCACACTATTGAAAAGGACCTGCAGTATCCTTCCTTCAAGTGCGGTCAGCGGCTGATTGACGCCGTCGAAATTCATGGAAAGGCGTGCGATGTCGCAATCTATATTGCCGATCTTGAAAGCAACGCTCTGCCGCAGAGCGCTGCGGCTTGATCGCGCTTCGTGCAGGCGATGGACACGGGCGCGCAGTTCCTTCACGCTGAACGGCTTCATCACATAGTCATCCGCACCGACACTGATGGCGTCCGCCCGGCTATCGGCGTCTCCAACGCCCGAGATCATGATGATAGGCACGTCGGAGCGTGAGCGCGCTGCACGAAGCAGCTCCAGCCCGCTCCCGTCGGTCAGGTTGATGTCGATGAGGATGCAATCATAGGCAGCGAGTTCGTTTGAATGAATGAAGCGGTTCGCTTGCCTCACGGATGCAAGACAGTCCAGCCGGTCCCGGGAATCCGACCAGTTCAATCGCAACATATCAACGACGTCTCGCTGATCTTCGATGATCATTATGTTCATGGTCTCTTCGAATGTTTGGTGGGGTAACCAAAGCCTCTTTCCTCTCCACCATAGGGCGGGGCTGGCATTGGGCGCAGCATGGGCAGCACGTTTTCGCTAACTGATATGGTTCTTGGGCTGAGGCTTTCCAAGGTGGAAAACGGCGAGTTCATACGTGCCAGCCGATTGACGAAGTCTGGCCTCAATTCTTTGACGAAGCAAAGATGCAGGACCCCCGGATCGCGCTCAACAACGATACTGCCGACCAAGACGTCAAACCTGCCGAAAACAAGGTAAAGGTGATCGGGAATCTGCGACTTTCCAATCCGCACCGTCGCCCCACCCTCGCTGATCTCCATGACGAGGCAGCGTACGATTTGCGTCTTACGCATCCATTTTCCGGTGAAGAGGAGATTGCAGAAGAGCGTAACGCTTCGGCGGTACCACTTACGGCTGAAGTAGTCGGATTCTACGCGGTTGAGATAGGTCGTTCTCTTTGTCGCTTTCACGGTGTGACCTCCATGCTTGCCGGAACCTCATCCGCGGGCGGAAGGTGGCAGTTGGTGGCATCGATTAGAACGTCTCACCGTTAAGCGACAGTGGCGCCAAGTTTAAATAAGGTAAAATCTAGTGATCCCTCATGGATTGCGGCATCGCTTGGGACTATCGAGAGGTTGAAATCAGCGAGGTCTGAGGAGGATGCAAGTCGTGCAATGGAAAAACGCAACTGCTGGCAAGGGCTATGGCATCCTGATGACCGGTCTCAGGCAATGTGCAAGGGATCGATTTTGCTGGGGAGTGCTGGTTGGCGCCATCTCCGCTTTCGTCGTGACATGGCTGCCGACGACTGCATGGCTCTATGTGATGGGCGCAACGCTGATCATGGCTTGGCGAATCCGTCAGGATGGGGTCCTGCATCGCGACGCTCCCCGACGGTCGCAAGATATCATTGGAGACCAGGCTCTTCTCAAGATTGCCGGCAAGGCCGCCAAGCTCGGCGGATGGGTGGTGCATCTGCCGGACCGGAGAATCGAATGGTCGGATGAAACCTGGGCGATCCACGAGAGACCAAGGGGCAGGCCGGTTACTTTCGAGGAAGGGATCGGCTATTTTGCGCCGGAATGGCGAGATGCGATCACGCGGCACTTCGAGTCCTGCGTTGCGACCGGTCTACCCTACGACACCGAGGTGAAGATCATTGATTGCACGGGCCGGCGGAAATGGGTTCGCGCAATCGGCGTGGGGATCCGCGATGAGATGGGCCACATCTCCCGAATACAGGGTGCCCTCCAGGATATCGATGAGCGCAAGCGGCTGGAAAATACGGCAAGGGATCTTGAGCGGCGCTTAGCGGAGTCGATGGAGAACATCAGCGATGCGTTTTTCCAGCTCGATACCGATTGGCGCTTCACCTATCTTAATCATCAGGCCGAATGTCTGCTGGAACGCCCGCGATCGGGGCTTCTAGGCCGCCTGATCTGGCAGGAGTTCCCGGAGGCCTCCTCGGGGATCATCCGTCAGCACTACGAGCGCGCCGTCCGCGAAAACCAGACGGCCGATTTCGAAGTATTTTACGAGTCCCTGGACGCATGGTTCTCGGTCACCGCCTATCCGGGTCCGGCAGGGCTGACTGTGTATTTCCGAGATGTAACGAAGCGGCATGCGGCCGATCAGCACTTGCACCTGCTGGAAATGGCAATCTCGAGAATCGAGGATTTCGTCATGATAACCAAGGCCGCATCCCAGCCAGGGGGCGACCAGACGATCGTTTACCTCAACGAGGCCTTCGTCAGGATCACCGGCTATTCCCCACACGACGCGATCGGCCGCTCCCCCGGCTTTCTCCAGGGGCAGCGGACTGACGCCAACACCATCGACGAGATCAACAGCGCCATCGCGCGGTCGGAAGCGATCCGAGCCGAACTTGTCAACTACGCAAAGGACGGCCGCGAGTATTGGGTAGACATGAGCATCGCACCCATTGTCGACTCCGCTGGTCGCGCCACCCATTTTGTCGCGACCGGTCGCGATATCACCGACAGAAAGCGAACGGAAGAAAAGCTGGCTGAAAGCGAGGAACGCTTCTCGATCGTCGCCATGATGACCACAGACGCGATCTGGGACTGGGACATTGCAAGAGGTCATGTACAATGGAATAGCAATATGGCCTCCGTCTTCGGGCATGAGGACATATCGGTGGAGGACGGTTTTCGGGAATGGGAATCCAAGATCCATCCGGACGACCGCGCACGCGTAGTGTCCAGCGTGCATGCAGCAATTGATGGGCGAGCAGAAACGTGGCAGCAGGAATTTCGCTTCCGCCGCGGAACGGGGATCTATGCCGAGGTCCTCGATCAGGCCCATATCATCCGCAATGGCGCAGGCGATGCGACCCGGATGGTAGGTGGCATTCGGGACATCACCGAGACACGGCTGAACGAGGCAAAACGGCTGCAGGCGCAGCGGCTTGAAGCGATAGGACAACTGACGGGCGGCGTCGCCCATGATTTCAACAACCTGCTGACGGTCATTATCGGGACTGCGGAGACATTAGCCGACGAGATTACCGATCCGCGACTTTCTGCAATCGCGCAATTGAACCACAAGGCCTCGCGGCAAAGCGCCGCCCTCACACGCCAGCTCCTCACCTTCGCGGGCCGGCAACCCCTCGAGCCGGCGTCGCTGAACATCAACAGAACCATACGGGCCATGGAGGGATTGCTGTCGACTGCTCTTGGCGAAACGATCATCCTGCACCTTGCGCTTGATCCGGCCGCAGGTCACGTCAGAGCGGACGCCGCGCAACTGGAAGCGTCCATCATGAACCTGTGCATCAACGCACGCGACGCAATGCCGGATGGTGGCAGGCTGGTGATCGCGACGGCGCAAAGCGGGGACGACGCGGTGATCCAAATCTCCGACAACGGCGACGGAATGGATGCGGAGACGCGCGCAAAGGCCTTTGAGCCTTTCTTCACCACGAAACCGTTCGGCAAGGGCAGCGGGTTAGGTCTTAGCATGGTGTACGGCTTCGTGCGACAATCAGGGGGCGGGATCGAAATTGAATCGGAGCCGGGCAAGGGAACAACCATTCTCCTGTCTTTTCCCCGACTTGCCTCTATGGAAACATACGCGGAGCCTATCTCAAATGGGCTGCTCAAGGGTGGCAGTGAGCGCATTCTCGTCGTGGAGGATGATCCTATGGTCCGGGATTTCGCCGCCGATATACTCGTTTCGCTCGGCTACTCCGTCACATGCTCCGGTGATGCAACGGAAGCGTTGAGGATAGTGGAAACCGACGGCCCATTCCATCTGGTTTTCTCGGATGTCGTCATGCCCGGCCCGATTGACGGCCACGCCATGGCGAGGGAGATCATGGCGCGTCATCCGAACCTGCCGGTTGTCCTGGCCACAGGTTACGCCGACATCGAACGCATCGGCGCCACGTCGCGATTCCGGCCAATTGCAAAGCCCTATACGCGACGGCAGCTCGCGGAAACTTTGCGGGAGGCGATCGACGCGTCGGAAAATAATAGATGAGCACCCCTGCCTTTGATAGGTCGAACAGGGACGATCAAAGCCGCGCGCACCAGCGCCGAGTTGCACAGGCGCGGCCTCGCCGTTTCGCGCCTAGACTTAGACTACAGACTAGCGATGGTCTGCCCGTGTCCCGGGTTAGACGCAGTCCGACCGACTTATTCCAGTAGCCTCCGCCAAAAGTAGCCGCCATATGTCGATCGGTTTTGCGAGCAAGCGGTCGATCTCGCTTAGCAGCGGCTTGAGGTGTTGCATTTCCATGTGCGCGTCGAGATCCGCCTGGCTCTTCCAGTTCTCGTAGAACACAAACACGCAAGGATCGCCCGCATCGACATGAAGGTTATAGTCGATGCAGCCTTGTTCGGACCGGGTAGGCTCGACCTGATTGACGAGAAGGTGCAACAGCTCATCTCGCGTTTCCGGACGGGCCGTCAGCGTTGCAATGAGCGAAACGGTCATGGTATCAGCTCCGCTTCTGGCTGAGCGCTACGGCGAGAATGATGATGCCGCCGCGGGCGATCAATTGCTGGCTGAATTCTAGCCCCATCAGGATGAGACCGTTATTGATGAGGCCGATCATCAGGGCGCCGACGATAGTGCCGATTACGGTTCCCTTGCCGCCGAAAAGGCTCGTGCCGCCAAGCACCGCCGCGGCGATGACCGAGAGTTCATCACCCTCGCCGAGCTGGAAACGACCGGACTGCAGGCGTCCCGCGTAGAGCATGCCGGCGAGCGCTGCCGCGGAGGAAGAGATGACCAGCACCCTGAACTTGATTGCCTTGGTGTCGATGCCGGAATAGCGCGCCGCCGTCTCGCCGCCGCCGGTCGCCAACACACGCCGGCCGAAGCCGGAGCGCCGCAGCGCGATGTGGCCGATGCCGCCGAGCACGGCCATCCAGAAGAGCAGTACCGGCACCGGGCCGAGATTGCCGCCGCCGAAGAGCCACGAATAGCCGGGCGACAGGATCGGCACGGCAGCCGTCGCGGAAACCCACATGGCGACGCCCTTGGCGATGCCCATCATGGCAAGCGTGGTGAGGAACGAGGGAATGCCGATGCGGGTGGTCAACCATCCGTTGAACATACCGACCGCAAGACCCGTAGCGATGCCGACACCGACCCCGGCGACCGGTCCTCCGACGGCGATCGCCATGGCAACGGTGACGGTCGAAAGGCCAGCGACCGCGCCGACCGAAAGATCGATCTCACCGGCCGAGAGCACGAAGGTCATGGCGATCGCCATGACGGCGATCATGGCCGTCTGCCGCACGATGTTGAGCAAATTGTTCGGATTGAGGAACCCCTTGTCGGCCAACGCCACCGCGAAGACGACGAAGATGACCACGAAACCAATGTAGATGATGTTCTGGCGCCAGTTGGCGAAGAAGGCGTTAGCCATTGGATACCTCTTGAACCGCAAGGGCTTTCTGGATTTCGATCTGCAGCCGCTGTTCGGCCGCCTGGAGACGGTGCGCAAGATCATCGGGGGGCACCGCCGGGTCTTCCAGTGCCTCGCGCGCCAGATCCTGGTGCACGCGCCCCTCGGACATCACGAGAATGCGATCGCAGGCGGTCAAAAGCTCGGAAAGTTCGGATGAGATCATGATGATGCCCTTGCCGGCGGCGGCAAGCTCGCGAACCAGACGGATAATCTCGGATTTCGAACCGATATCGATGCCTGCCGTCGGCTCGTCGAGGATGAGGATGTCCGGATTGGTGGTCAGCCACTTACCTATAACCACCTTCTGTTGGTTGCCGCCCGAAAGCGTCGAGACGGCGTGGTCGCGGCTCGCCGTTTTCACGCGCAGGCGCTCGATCTGCGCGTCGGTCAGGTTGTTTGCCGCCTTGGTATCAACGAGGCCACCCTTGGAAAGCCGGTCGATGACGGCGAGGATCATGTTGGAGGCAACCGAATGGGCGGGAATGATGCCCTGCGTGGCACGCGCTTCCGGCACCAGCGCGACACCCGCGGCAATCGCGTCGCCCGGCTTACGGATCGTGACGGCGCGGCCCTTGATATATATCTCGCCCTTGACGGCCGGGTCGATGCCGGCGATCACCCGCGCAAGCGACGAACGGCCCGAGCCGAGCAGTCCTGCGAGCCCAAGGATTTCGCCGCAGTGCAGCGTCAGGGAAATGTTCTTAGGCTTTTGAAGGCCGCTGACATTTGCGAGTTGCAGCAGCACTTCGCCCTTGACGGCCTCGCCGCGCTCGACGTCGGAAAGCCCTTTCGAGCGTCGGCCGACGATATGCTCTATCATCGTATCGATCGGCAATTCACTCAGCGGCGAAGTGATGACGTGGCGACCGTCGCGCAGGATCGTCGCGCGGTCGGCGATGCGAGCGATCTCGTCCATACGGTGGCTGACATAGATGATTGCCACCCCCTTCGCCTTCAGCTTGCGCAGGAAGATGAAGAGCCGCTCGACATCGGGAACGGCAAGCGCCGTCGATGGTTCGTCCAAAACCAGCACCTTGGCATCCTGCGAGATCGCCTTGGCGATCTCCGTCAACTGTTTCTGGCCGGCGCCGAGATCGCCGACCACGGCCCTCGGATCGACGAAGACGTCGAGCAGCGCGAAAATGTCCGCTGCGCGCCGCTCGGCTTCCCGGTCATCGATAAACCCCGTGCCGTCACGGCATTCGCGTGTCAGGAAGATGTTCTGGGCAACCGTCAAAGTCGGGACCAGACTCATTTCCTGGTAGTTCATCGCGATGCCGGCCGCGCGCGATGCCTCCGGCGAATGCGTCGTCAGAGGCAAGCCGCCGACCTCGATTGCGCCCTGGTCGGGGCGATGCACCCCGTTAAGCACCTTGAGGATCGTCGACTTGCCGGCGCCATTGCCGCCGAGCAGGGCATGGACCTCCCCGGGCAAGACCTCGAAGGACACGTCGTCGAGCGCGCGTACCCCTCCGAAGGCCTTGGATATGCCGGTCATGCGGACGGCAGCGGCGCTCGCAGTCATCCCACCTTCTCCCACTTTCCAGTTTCGCCGGATCGGATAAGGGCGTCGGCGACGAGTTCCGTCAGCAGCCCGTCCTCGAAGTTCGGGCTCGGTTGCCGGTTCTTCGCAATAGCCGAGAAGAAATCGTAGCACTCGACGATCTTCGTCTCCGAATAGCCGATACCGAGACCGGGGATTGGCCAAAGACCGTTGCCATAGGGGTGCGCCGGACCGGTATAGACAGTGCGGAAGCCTCGGGCATCCGCCGGATCGTCGGCAAACATCACCTGAAGCTCGTCGCGGCGCTCGTAGTTGAAGTGGATCGAACCCTTGGTGCCATGGATTTCCAGCGTAATGAAGTTGTTGCGGCCATAGGCGTTGCGGGTGGCTTCCAGGCTTCCGATCGCGTCGCCCTCGAATTTTAGCATCGAGACAACCTCATCGTCGACATCCACCTCGCCGCGTTCGGCGTCCGCGGCCTTCTCTGCCGCGCCGAGCTTGTCGACACCGCCCTGCTGTAGTGGCCGCGTCTTGTTGTAGGTGGTGGTGATCGCGTTGACCTCGGCGATCGGGCCGACGAGATAGTGGGCGAGATCGACGACATGGGTGGCGATGTCGCCGACCGTACCGGAGCCGGCAATCTTCTTCTGGAAGCGCCAGGAAAGGGGTGAATCGGGGTCGGCAGACCAGTCCTGCAGATAGGTGCCGCGGAAATTGAGAATACGGCCGATGCGGCCCTCCTCGATATATTTCTTCGCAAGCGCCACGGCCGGGGTCCGGCGGTAGTTGAAGGCGACCATATGGATGACGCCGGCGGCCTTTACCGCGTCATGCATCGCCCTCGCCTCCGCGACGGTGCGGGCGAGCGGCTTCTCACAGATGATGTGCTTGCCGGCTTTAGCGGCCTCAATAGCGATCTCGGCATGCACATTGTTCGGCGTGCAGATATCGACGACGTCGATATCCGGCCGGTTGACGACGGCCCGCCAGTCCGAGGACGCCTCTTCGAAGCCGTAGCGCCGACGCGCCTCGTCCGCCGTGCTGTCTGTCACGTCGACGACGACCTTGCGGTGGGGAATGGCCGGTGCGGGCCAGAAGAACATCGGCATGGAGGCGTAGGCCATGGCATGCGCCTTGCCCATGAAGCCGCCGCCAATCATGGCGACGTTCATCACTTTGGTCATCAGTTTTCTCCTGAAAGAGGTCGGCTGCAGCGAGCCACGTTCCGTCTACCGGCCGAAGCCGGATCATGTCTTTCGGCACGGGGCACCCTGGGTGCCCCGTGCCTGGTCGGTCACTGTCCGAGGCTTGACTTGATGTTGTCAGTCGCCTCGGCCGAATAAACCGCCTTCCAGCCATCGAGCAGCGTCTCACGCGTCACTGGCAGAGCCGGCAGCGCGACGAAGGCGGGCGCTTGCTTACCGAGCAGCGCATAGCCGGCAAGCTTGGCTTCGACCACGCCGGCGTCATAAGGCCGCTGCGCGCCAAGCCCCTTGACGAAACCGCCTTGGGCCATTGAGATCGCCACGTTCTCGCCGAGATCGATCGTGGTAATGACGAGATCGTCGCGGCCGGCAACGCGCGCTGCCGAGATCACGCCTTCGGCCGGCACGTCCCAGACCGCCCAGATGCCCTTGATGTTCGGGTTGGAGGTGAGGATCGCGGACGCCGCCTTCTCCGCATCACCCGAGAAGTCGGGTCCGCCGATGCCCTGCTCGGCCACGATCTTGATATTGGGGTAGTCGGACGCGATCGTCGCCTTGAAGCCATCGTAGCGCTGCTTGGTGACGAAGAAGTCGGCAGCATGGAAGACAAGTCCGATATCACCCTCCCCCTTCAACGCCTTCGCCATGAGATGCGCAGCGGCGACGCCGTTGCCGTAGTTGTCAGCCGACACCACTGACACGTAATCCTTCCCGGCCACAAAGCCGGTCGGCACGTTATCCATGAAAACGAGCTTGGTGCCAGCCTCCGCCGCCGCCCTGTAGGCCCCGGCTGTCGCCGTCGGGTCGGTCGGGATCGATACGATTATGCTCGGCTTCTGCGCCATGATTGTCTCGATGTCGGAGACCTGCTTTTCCGGCTTGAAGCCGGCGTCGGTCACCGCAAGGACCTTGATACCCATGGCGGCGAACTGTGTCTGCAAGCCGTTGATCTGGGCGCGCGACCAGTCGTTGCCGCCGTAATGCATGACGATGGCGGCCGTCGCGTTCATCGCCTTGATCTTGGCCAGTTCCTCATCGCTCAACGTGACATCGGAGGCAGGCGACGGAGATTCTCCTGAAGGTCCCTTGGAAAGAACCGTCTTCTGAAGCTCCGCCAGCGCGGTATCCGGATCGGCAAATGCCGGTGCACCATATGCAAGAGTGAGCGCCAGCACGGCGGCCGTGCCTAACAGAGCTCGTCTTTTTATCATCACTTTCTCCTCCCAAAATGGGGCTCCCGCCCCGGTCACGACCGTCAGGCCGATTTAAGATAGGCCATGCTCGCTTTCGCTCCCTCAAGCGGATCAGGCCAGGAATCGAGTTCGGTACAAACCCAGCCGGCAAAGCCGGTCTCTCGAAGGGCCGCGATGATCCCGTCCGTCGGGATGTCGCCACGGTCGATCGGCGTGAACGCGAAGGGCTCCTTCTGGAAACCCTTAAGATGCACATAGGAGATGCGCGCTGCATGTTCGCGCACAAGCGCCGCCGGATCGCCACCGGCAGCGGCGAGATGGGCCGTGTCCGGGCAGAAGTCGATACCGGTAAGTGCAAAGATCTTGCGCACTTCCGCCGGTCCCTCGACAATTGTCGAAAGATGCGGGTGGTAGTGGGCGGCAAGACCCCGCGCTTCGGCGATCTCCTTTACCCGGTCGAGCGCTGCTGCGAGCTTGTGATAATCCGCCTCGCGGATGCCGTCGAAGCGCTTTGCACCACCGCCGACGACGAGATGGGGTGCGCCGAGTTCGGCGGCGCGATCCGCAGCACGCACAACCCGGGCAAGCTCCTCCGGCAGGATATCGTCGAAGATGAAGTTGCCGCCGGCATAGGTCGCGACGAGCGTCAACCCATTGTCGTCAAGCAGCGTCCGCATGTCGGCTGCGCTGAAATCGAGCAGATTGCCGTCGAAGAGCTCTACGCCTTCGTAACCGGCCTTTGCGATATCGGCAAAGGCACGACGCATGTCCCCAAAGGTTCGATAGGCAAGATTGGTAACCGATGTAACGCCAACGGCGTCTCCGCCGAGGTTGCCCCAGCAATTCGCATGATAGGCGAGCTTGAATTCCGACATCGGCGCCTCCTCCCAGTGACTCTTCAACTCGTGCGACGAGTGTTACGTCGGCAAAAAATCTATGTCAACATTTTAAACACATATTAACCCAGTCTTTTGCAGATTTAATACAAAAGTTTGGAGTTGCCAGCCGAAAGCTTGCTGGCTATCACTTCAGACGAGATCGGAATCGCGGGCGAAAGGATGCGGTCATGCCAAGGATGGCATCTGTGGAGGCGGACATCCGCCCACGACGCAAGGGCCGCCCTAGCGTCTCGGAAACCGCTGCCCCGAGCCTCGTGGACATTCTTAATCTCGTGAGGACCGGTCGCGCGACGACCCGCCAGGAGATCGAACGGCAAAGCGAACTCGGCCGTGCCGTGGTAGCGGACCGGCTCGCCACGCTCGGCGAGCTCGGACTGGTCGACGAAAGCGAGCTCGCCACCGCCACCGGAGGCCGGGCGCCGCGCCTCGTGCGGTTTTCCGGGGATCGCGGACGCATTCTCGTCGCCACGCTCGATCAGACCGCACTCGGCGTCGGCGTTGCCGATCTTTCCGGCTCGCTGCTGATGGAGCATCACGAGACAACCGAATTCGCTCAGCCGGCGTCGGCCCTTGCAGAACGGCTGGTGACGCTGTTCCGCTGGATTCTTGAGCGGCAGTCTAATCCTCGGCTCTACGGCATTTCCATTTCCGTACCCGGCGCCGTCTCCGACGGCGGCGAGACACTTTTCCAGCGTGCCACACCGGGTGTCCTTCCGGGTTGGGAGAGCTTTCCGCTGGTGGAAACGCTGGTCGCCGCCTTCAACGCTCCAGTCTGGCTTCGCTCCAGCGTCGAAACAATGACGATGGGCGAACTCCACGCTGGTGCCGGACGCAATCAACGCACGATGCTTTTGGTCAAGGTCGGCAAACGCATCGGCGCCGGGTTGGCAAGCGACGGAACGCTGTTTCGCGGCGCGCAGGGTACCGTCGGCCTCATCGGTTCGGTACCGGTGACGCTAGGCGACAGGGCCGGCACGCTTGAGGCGATGGCGGGATCGGACCACATCGCCCAGGACGGCAGGCTTGCGGCGGAGAGCGGAGCGAGCCCAGTCCTCGCCGAGCTTGTTCGGCGGGGCGGCGATATCACGGCGCTCGAAGTCGCCCAAGCCGCCCAAATGGGCGATGCGGCTGCAATCGAGATCCTGTCGCAGAGTGGCCGGCTGATCGGCCAGGTGGTGGCGACGCTCGCCAACATGCTGAACCCGGCGCTCATCGTGCTGTCCGGTTCGATCGCCCAGACCAATGACATTCTTCTCGCCTCCGCGCGGGAGGCGATCTACGGTGCCTGCCATCCGCTCGTCAGCCGCGATCTGCAGATCATCCGCTCACAGATGGGCAGCTCGTCGGGGCTTGTCGGGGCCGCCATCGTCGCGACCGAAGGCCTCTTCGCGGCACCGATGCTGCGAGACTGGATCATGTCGGGCCAGCCCCAAACGCATCCGCTTTTCCAGCAGATGAAAACCGAGATCGCCCAGCGGAAGATCATCAAGGGAGACAGTGTCCGTCCGCCGGACATGTGAGGAGGATTTGAATGGCGATTACCGGTCTTGGACCTCACGGCGAACGCGCCTCGGCACCCGAGCGCGTGCTGCTCCTGCCCGAAGACATGGAGCGGGCGCGGGCAAGCGGCTTGCGCGTCGCAATCGTGCTGCACACGCTTGAGAGCGACTGGGCCAAGCAGCAGCTTTCGGGCATCGTCGGCACGCTCGGCAATTGCGGGGTCGCGGTGATCGACGTGGTCGATTGCGCTTTCGACCCGGAGGCGCAGATAGAGGCCCTGGAGCGCCTGATCCTTGAGGCACCGGATGCAATCATATCGCTGCCCGTCGCCAACTCGAAAGTCGCGGCACCGCATGCGCGCGTTTCAGCGGCCGGCATCAAGCTCGTCCTGCTCGATAACGTGCCGACCGGCCTGCTTCCAGGCAAGGACTATGTCTCGCTGATCTCGGCGGACAATTTCGGCCTCGGAAAGATCGCGGCGGAAGGATTGTCACCGCATCTGCCCGAGGGCGCCGAGGTGGGCGTGCTCGGCTATGACGCCGATTTCTTCGCAACCAACGAACGCGAGATCGCCTTCGTGAAATGGATGCAGGTCAACCGCCCGGATGTTTCGCTGCACGTACGGCGTTTTCCGGCGCTATCAGCGGTCGCAGCAACCACGCGGGCGCTTGCCGAAACCCATCCCGAACTTGCCGGCCTATTTGTCGTATGGGACACGCCGGCAATGACTGCCGCCCGGATTCTCGAAGTGATGGGCCGCAAGATTTCGATGGCGACGGTGGATCTTGGCCAGGAGGCCACAATCGGCCTTGCGGCCAACGAGCCGCTTGTGGCGATTGCCGCCCAGCAGCCGTTCCGGCAAGGCGAAACCGCTGCTTCCATCACCGTCACCGCCCTGCTCGACCGCCTCGCCCCGGCCTGGGTTGCCCTTCCAGGCCTCGCCGTGACGGCGCGCAATGTCGTGGAGAGCTTTCAAACCGTATGGCGCATGCCTGCGCCACATGAAGTTCTCCGCAAGCTCAGTCTGGTCGGCCTGAAGAGATCGGACCGGCCCCTGCCTTGAGAACAGAAACCCTTTAAAGGCGCAGTTCTTGTGAAGGAGCAATATTTAAGCGATGTCGAAAGCTCTGCGCGTGGTGGCGCCGGGAAAGCCAGGCTGCTGGCTATGGATCGGCCCGTTAGAGAGGCACGTGCGCGATCGGCTCGTCCCGCGTACCGACGAAAGCCCCGGTTTCAAAACGCCTTGGATGGTCTCGCCTCACCGAAAGGCGGCCTTGAGCCAACCTTTCCTGAGACGCCCATTTGTCCTGAACCCTCAGGTTGGAGCCGATTATTGCATCGCCTTCATTTCCGAGGCGGGGATCGAAACGTGAGCCGATCGGCTTGGCAATATGCCGCTATGCCGGAAAAGGCGTGGTGCAGCCGTCGGCCTATGCCCGATAGGATCGAGTCGGTCCGGTTCGCGACTGGACCTCGCGAATGAAATCCTGCGGGCGCGTGAAGAAACTGTTCTCGACGAGGACGCCGCCGATGATCACCATCGGATGCGTACGAAGAATATCGATGGCATGCGGCGCCGTCAGCAGATTGGCATCGAAGGTACAGATTACCGGGTCGTCGTAATTCGACAGCACGCTATTGAGGCGCATCTCGTACTCCACCCATTCATTGCTACTCTTCCAGTCGTCTACTGCCGCTTCGGCATGCGCGACCATCCGCGTCAAGGGGAACCCGAGACCGGCTCCGGCCTTCAGGGCCTCCTGGATGAGGACGAGCATGGCATCCTTGTTGAAGCGCCCGGTCCTGAGATAGGTATCCTCTGGCACCGCTACTTCGAGTTGCCGGCTCTTCCTCACCTTCTCGACGTCGATACCGGCGTTGCGCAACCGCTGAAAGTGATCCTCCTTGTGGTGATCGGGGAGGACGTGATAGGCGCGCTGGCCGCAGTTGATGCCGTCGCAAACAAATGGAAGCAACGTATGGTATTCTTCCGCCGCCGAGTTGAAGAACGCACAGACATGCCGGTCGCCGCGCAGCATGGTTCCGCCAAAGGGAATGGGCTGGGGCGTCGACTTCATATCAGTCTCCCGGATCTGATCTTGTATTATTATGCTGGTTTGGCACCACGCTCTTTTGTTGCTCCAGGCTGTCCGCGATCTGGAGGGCAAGCCGATCAAGCGGAGCATGATCGAACTCGCTCTCTACCTGCGCTTTGCGAAAGTGCGTCGAGAGCATGCCCCAGAGACGGCCATTGCTGCTGATCAGCGGGGTCGATTGCACGGCAGCAATGCCGTCGGCGCTCATCATGTCGAGCTCAACAGTGCCCACAAACAGGTAACTCGTCGAGACGTCTTCGACAAACACACGCATGCGCCTCGTGAGCGCCGCAGCGCAAGTGGTGTTGGTGTCGCGACGCACGATGCTGAAAAAGCTCTCGGCTTTGCTGGAGAAACCGCGGCTGGCAACAAGTTTAAGGCAGTCGGTACTTTCGTCAAAGCGTTGCAGAGTGCCCATGTCGGCGCCCGTTATGGCGATCGCGATATCTAGAGCCGGGAATAGGTCCAGACCAAGACTCCTGGAGTTTTTTAGCCGCTGTAGGGCCACGTCAATGTTTTGCCCAACCGCGCCGTCGAGGGGCTCCTTGAGTTTTGCCACCGTCGTGCCTCCGAGAGCTCCGCTGCGTGCGGCCGAGCAAGGCCGAAAATGTAAAGGGGGATTGCCGCCTAAGCCATTAAGTAATTTTTCGTAATTGTCATGGTCGTGGTGAACCGCCATAAAAATCTGACGGTCCGTGCGTGTGCTCGACTTCTGCTCTGCCGCGCCTTCTGCGAAGAGCATTCCGCCGTTGTGCGCAATGCCCAAAGGCCACATGAATTCCGGCGTCGGCCGTGCGGAGCATCTGAACGGGTATGGTTTCAGCTCTCATAACTCGCAGCATTTAAGCTTTCCAACGGTTGACGAAGGGCTGAAAGCCTCACCACGGCCCGTAGGTCCTATGTCGAGCCACCCATGCCCTTAGAATTAAATGCGTTGGGCAATCGAGGCAGGTGATATATAGTCCGGCCAGGAAGCGGTGGCTGCGCGGCCTATACATGGTGTGAACTTTTCTTAGCAAACATTGGAAATTGCACCTTCGGCCTGTGTGAACGTTCCGCAACAGCGAAAGGCTCTTCGCTACCCGGCAACTTCGGAGGTCATTCTTGCCGCTCTGCTTCGGCGTTATGGACAAGCGCTGAAGGTTCGATACGCGTCCTGTATTTGGATCAGGCGAAATGCTCAGGGTCGACGAGCTTTTCGAACCGCAAGAGCTAAGGCATTGCATCCGCGATCTCGTCGCGCTTTCAACGCTGCCGGCAATCTGGAAAGACTACAATTCGCGGCAGATCGCCGACAGTGTAGCAGCCGCGTTGATCTCCATGCTCAACGCGGATGTCATTTACGTGGCTGCGCCGGGGCTGCGCGACGAAGCTGCGGTAGAAGTTATGCGAACGAGCCAGGCGGTGGGTGTCGAGTCGTTTGGTCGCATCGAAAGCATTCTGCGCGCTGCATGGCTCGGAACCCACGAGCAGACATTCGTGATCGACAACCCGTTTGGGAGCGGGGCATTCCATATGGCGGCGGTGCCGATGGGCTTTGTCGGCGTCGGCGGGATTGTCGCTGGTTCCGTCAACCCGCATTTTCCGAGCGAGACGCATCGACTGCTTCTCGGAATTGCCGCAAGCCACGCGACCCTCGCGATACAGCGCGGGCATGCGGAAGCGCAGCAGCGGCGTATGGCAAGTCTGATCGAGCGATCCTCCGAGTTCGTTGGTTTTGCACGTTTGGAAGGCACCGTGCAGTATCTCAACAAGGCTGGCTGCGACCTGCTGGGGCTTTCCGGCATTGAGGAAGCGCGCCAGCTTAGCATCTTCGACTTCCTGGCTCCAGAGGAGCAAGCGCGCGCGCATCGCGAACTGATGCCTCTGGTAAGGGAGACCGGGCGCTGGCTCGGTGAGCTCAATTTCCGGCATTTCAAGACTGGGGAAGACATTCCCTTCCTGGTCGATTGGTTCCGCATCGACGAACTGCGCACCGGTCGCCCTATGAACATGGCAACCGTCAGCCGCGATCTGAGGGGGCAAAGAATGCTTGAAGAAAATCTTCGACGCCTCAACGAATCGCTTGAGCAGCGGGTGTCTGAACGAACATGCGAGTTGGCGGAAGCGCTCGAACGACTGACCCTCGAAGCCAAGGAGCGCGAGCGGGCGGATGTTCGCGCGCAAGAACTGCAGTTGGAGCTCCTTCATGCGTCCCGGCTGAGTGCAGCCGGGCAGATGGCCGGTGCATTGGCGCATGAATTGAACCAACCGCTGACCGCGTTCACCAACTCGGTCAACGCCGGGCGCCGGATGATGGCAAGAGGCGCACACAGCGCCGAGACCGTCCGGGAAGTGCTCGACGAAGCCGCAGACCAGGCGCTGCGCGCTGGTGAGATCATTCGGCGTCTGCGAGAGTTTGTCACGCGTGGCGAGACGGAAATGCGGCTTGAAAAACTACCCGACTTGATTTGCGAAGCCAGCGATCTCGCTTCAGTGGGAGCCGGAGCGCACGACGTGCGGACCCGGCTGAGCTTCGATCCGCGCGCCGATGCGGTGTTAGGAAACCGAATTCAACTTCAGCAGGTCGTGCTCAACCTGATCCGCAACGCTCATGAGGCGTTGGCAGAGAGTGAGCAGCGCGAGTTGGACGTGGCCACGTCGCGGCTCGATCATGAGTCGATCGAGATCACGGTGGCAGATCGTGGCTCTGGCCTGGCGGACGACATTGTCGAACACCTCTTCGAGCCATTCCACACCACCAAAAGCAACGGCATGGGATTGGGGCTGTCGATCTGCCGCACGATCGTCGAGGCCCACGGCGGCAAGTTGCGATACGAGCCGAACGCAGGCGGCGGCGCAATCTTTCGCGTGACCCTGCCTGTCCCGCAGGAGCGATGAGACGAAGATGACCACCGCCCCGTTCGTTTACGTTGTTGATGACGACCCTGCGATCCGCCGGTCGCTGGAGCGCCTACTGGACGCGGTTGGTTTCCGGGTGGTCTCGTATGCCACGCCCGCGGGATTCCTCGGCGTTGCGGACGACTTGGCCATGGGCTGTGTTCTGCTGGATCTTCGCATGCCGGAGATGGACGGCTTCGAGGTTCAGGCTCGCCTTCTGCTGATAAACCCGGACTTGCCCGTCATCGTGATAACCGCTCAAGGCGACGTGCAGACTGCGGTCCGTGCGATGAAGGCGGGAGCAGTCGACTTCATTGAGAAGCCCTACAGTGACGATGTCCTGGTAGCGGCGATTGAGTCGGCGCTGAAGACCGGCGCGGCCACGGGTCGAGCCGACGATATATCTGCGGCGGCCTTGCTGATCGATACGCTCAGTCCACGCGAGCGAGAGGTTCTCGAGGCACTGGTGGCCGGGCAGCCAAACAAGGTCATCGCCTTCAGTCTCGGCATCAGTGTGCGCACGGTCGAGGTTCACCGCTCGCACATGATGGACCGTTTGGGCGTGCGTCAACTCGGCCAAGCGGTACGGCTTTCAGTTCTTGCGAGCCTTGCTCAGGCGGGATGAGCACATATTTGCGGTGCGGGTGTCGTCCGCACGAGCACAACATCATCCTCGCTACGCTCATGCACACGCGCCTCACTGCTTATGCTTTGTACGGGCCTGGAAAGTCTTCCCGCTCGGTCGCTAGAATATGGTGTCTGACTTTGCCCCCTCGTTTGAGGCGCCAACGATACTACCCAACAGTTCATCGTGGCCTTGCCGTTACGGATTTGTAAGTTTGATTCCGCCGGCTCCTCGCCTATTTTCATTGGCTGTAACAACTATATGCACAAGGACAACGTAGCCTATGAGCTTTCTTCCCCGCGTGACCGAACTGACCCGGGAATTCGTGTCCAGGCAGTTCGATGATTTGGGTCCCGATGCATGCATGGAGGAGATCGTGGCGTGCCTGACCCGGGAAAACCCGGAGTTTCTGGAGATGGCACGCAAGTGCGCATCCGACTTCAGGGACGCGTCGCGGATCATGGTCGGCTTCGGCATGTTTTACCAGCTGCTGACCCTGCAATCCGCCGATGGCAACGATCATTCAGTCATGCATGCCCTGCCGAGCGTGACGGCACAGACGCGTGACGCGCTGGTGCGCGACATCGATGAGGAGGGCGTCGAAGCATTCACGGTCAGAGCGATTGGTGATATGGAACGCACCAACCCAGAGCTGATGCAAATGGCCCATGCTTTCGCCTCGCGCCACGAGGACTACTTGCGCTTGATGCAGGGCTTTGCCCTGCTCTACAAATCCCTCATCGTTCAGGCTGCGGCCGACCGCAAATATCTGCACTGACGATCTCGGCGCGGAGAAAAGTGTGCCCGGTCAGATCGGTCGTGCCTGTTTCATCTCGAAGCTCTCACGGCAAGATGCACCCGTTTAAGCGCTGCAAATGAGTCCGTAATCAGACACTGCGGAGGCCCGGCCAGGCTCGGGGAGAATGCGGCGGCGCATCGCCTGGCCGGGCCGTGCAGCGGGCGTCTGCACGATTGCAAACCCAACCGGGAGGACGCTCCCGGCCTTGATGATCATCAGTTTTACCTGAGCAAGACCGCATTCAAAACAATCTGCCTGTGTCTTACCGAGCCGGCTTCAGTGCACGGGGGCCAGCGCATCCATCGCGACCTGGATCGAGGCAGCGAGCTCCGGCGCCGAGAAGCCGCCCTGGGTTCGTGAGGCGGTGGTCGACATTCAAAGTCGCCATGGAAGAAGGATATGATCGCCGCACCGTGCTAACCGTGATAACCGTCAGTTTTTTGCGGTTCCGCCTATATCGTGGTGGGACCAGCAAGGGGCCTGCTGTCCCGTGGTCGGCGAGGCCCGTTTAGGCCGGCGCGGAGGTCTTGATCGTCAGCAAGGTCCTGACGACCCATGCATCGCGTCTCGGCGTGGCCACCGCTTGCGACCATAGCATGCGGCACCTGCGGACGGAGCGAATCGAATTCTCTGCTCTCTTGGCGTCTTGGACGGCACAAGCGTTCAGCAAGCAGCCGCTGGAGATGATATCGGTCGTCCGCGCCGCTTCACGGCAGCTTGGCTGCGAGCACATCAATCTTCTCGATCTGAGGCGGCGTGCGAAGCAATTCCCCCGCGCGCACCATCAATGCCTCGGCGACCTTTCCCGCGAGATGGGCGTCGCGGCCGGCATCGTCCGGGAATACGTCGAAGATGCCGAACGTCGCGGGACCCATCTTGATTGCGAACCAGGCTTTCGTTGCCGGTTCCGCCTCCACCAGCGGCAGGGCGCTTAAGAGGAATTCCTCGACCTTGGATTCGAAACCCGGCTTGGCTTCCAGTCGGACATAGAGCGCCTTCTTGACCATGATCATTTCCTTCAATGTTTACGTTTGTTCACTCATATTGGCAGTCATACCCTTGGGCCTCGGACCCTTCTTCTCATCCCTGGACGAGCCCCGCCCTGACCGTGTTCACGATGCGAGCCGCGTCGTCCTGCGTCTTCCCACACAGCAGCAGCGCGCGATCCGCGAGTTCGAGGCCAGCTGCGAGATTTTCCGGGAACACCGCGGTTGCGTCGAGCCGCGCCAAGTGCGCCATATCGAGATCGTCAGCGGTCGAAACGAGGGAAGCCGGCGCCGTTTCGAGCGCCTTAATCCGATGCAGGACGCGCTCCACCGTGTTGCGATGATCGAAAGTGATGACAACCAAAAGTGCTCGTTCCAGCCCCACCGCCTCGAGAATGCGATAATGTCTCGCGTCGCCGAAGACGACCTCATGAGATTGCCGGCGTGCGGCACGATACCGTGACAAATCCGTTTCAATGGCGATATAGGGGATATCCGCCGATTCCAGGACTGTTGCGACGAGGCGACCCACGCGACCGCAACCGCACAGGATGACGTGATCATGGAAGTCACCGCTTTGCGCTCGGATCGATGCTTCCGTTGCTGCGAAGCGGCGATCACGACGGCCGAAAGGCCATTCGGCCCAGTGGTTGCGCTGTATGACGAGGGGGGCGAGCCCCATCGTAAGGGCAAGCGCTATCAGCATCGGCTGGCCCAATTCAGGCGAGACGATGCCGGACTGGAGAGCAAGCGCCATGAGGAGCAATCCGAACTCGCCGCCATGCGCGAGAATGACAGCGGCCCTCGCCGATGCCTCCCGGTGCACCCCGGCAATGAGGCCGGTCGCGAAAGCCAAGAGCGCCTTTGCGGGAACGAACACGAGCACCCAAAGGATGATCGAGCCTGGAAAGCTCGTTATGGCCGACAAATCGATGCCCATCCCCACGGTAATGAAGAACAGGCCCACCAAAACGTCGCGGAATGGCCGGATGTCTTCCTCTACACGATGGCGAAATTCGCTCTCGCCAATGACCATGCCGGCGACAAAGGCTCCGATCGGAGGAGCCAGCCCTGCAAGATGGACGACATAGGCTGTGCCGAGGGCAGTCATTAGCACCCACAACAGGAAGAGGTCGGCGGAACGGGACTTGAGTACCCACGAGAATCCAAGGCGGATCAATGGCCGCGCAATGATGGCTGCAGCGAGAAGAGCCGCGGTCGCAACCGCCATCTGCTTCAGAATTGCCATGGGAGCAAGGGTTCCGTCCTTGGACCACGCGTCGGCCAGGATGAGCAGCGGGAGTGTTGCCAGGTCTTGGAAAAGCAAGATTCCGAGCGCGAGCCGCCCGTGCCGGCTGGTAATTTCACCCTGCTCAGCGAGTTGCTTCAGGGCGATGGCTGTCGACGACATGGCAATGGCGCCGCCCATGATGATTGCCGGTTGTACCGCCACGCCGATCAGGAAAAGCCCCATCGCCACGAGAGCCATCGTCATGCCCACCTGCAGACTGCCGGCGCCAAGCACATCCCAGCGCGCGCCGAGAACTGTTGGAATCGAGAATTCGAGGCCGACCATGAACATCAGAAAGATCAGGCCGAGTTCCGCCAGAAACTGCGTATCCTGCGCGGAGCCGATCAGGTTGAAGCCGTGCGGCCCGAGCGCTACGCCGACGAGCAGGTAGCCCGTGGCCGCGGGCATCCTGAACGCGCTAAAGAAACCGACCGCGAGTCCCGACGCGGCGAGCAGGATTAGTGTTCGGGCCAGCAAATCGTGCATTGCTATCTCGGCGCTCTGCCACGGACATGGTCCGGCGACTGGGGATCAGGTGGGGATTTAGCCTCGACACATTGACGGCCATCCGAGGCGTCTTTGTGAGGATCACCCATTTCATGGGAATCTTGTCGTGCAGATGTCTGCGGGCGGCCGAGATACATGGGAATCCACGAAGGGGGATCACTCGCGGGAAACGACCCTATGCTGGCCAATTCAATTTGGTCTGGATCCATCGTCTCCGGCAGATGCGGTTCGGGGTCCCGTTTACGGCGCACGCCACAAGCTCCTCTATCAGGGGATGCCAGCCGGGCCAGTAGAAAGCGCGGCTGGCATCAACGTTGATTGATCACGGTGAGATGGTTATGCGGTTGTCAACCTTGGTGACGCCGGGCGCCCGCCAGGCCGCACGCTCCGCCTCCTGCCGTTCCG
>NZ_JANUBV010000043.1:0-24426 GCF_024808055.1 Rhizobium sp. BK176
GCTCCGCACCGCAACCCGCCGCTACCGCCCCAAATACAGCAACCCAAAACCGCCGGAGCGAACTTAAAACTGGATAAAACTTGGGGGCAAGGTCAAAGGCCTTCGCCAATCGCGCGCCTGCCGGGCTGCCAGAGCGAGAGGCCGTTCCGGCGAAGGTTTTTTGAACGGATCGATGCACATGTGCAACTGATGGCGCCAATTCTTGGCACGTGTGCGGACTGAACCCCGGTCCAGCGAGGATGACGCCCTTTCCTAGCCATCGCGCCAGTTTTCCTGGCGCGTCTTTACGCCTTCCAATCGGCGTCAGTAAACCAGTCGAGCTCGTATCGTTCCCGGGATCTGGCGGAGCGACTCGAGTATATCATTCGCTGTCTGGCCAGCACCTTCGACTTCAATAACCACGTAACCCGTGTCGCCGTGCGTCTGCAGGAATTCACCGACGATGTTAAGTCCGCGAGACGAAAAAATAGTATTCAGGCTGTTCAGAATACCCGGACGATTTTGATGAACGTGGATGAAACGCGTACCGTTCGGGCGGGGTGGAAGTTGAACCTGGGGGAAATTGACGGCGCCCAGTGTTGAGCCGATGTCCGAATATTCCACAAGCTTCCTTGCAACTTCCGTCCCAATGCGCTCCTGCGCTTCCTCCGTCGATCCACCAATATGGGGAGTTAGGATTACATTATCCAAACCCTGCAGCGGCGTTTCGAAGCGATCCCTGTTTGAAGCCGGCTCCTTGGGGAACACGTCGACGGCCGCGCCCGCGAGATGTTCTTCTCTCAAAACCTTCGCAAGCGCTTCGAGATCCACAACGGTGCCGCGGGAGTTGTTGATGAAGAAGGCTCCCTTTTTCATTCTCCGGAGTTCGGTCTCAGTTATCATATTTTGCGTGGACTTCGTTTCTGGAACATGCATCGTCACAAAATCGGAGATTTCGAGAAGCTCGCCGAGCGAAGCCATCGATTCTGAATTGCCATGCCGAAGCCTGTCCGAAGGATCAAAATAGCGGACGTTCATGCCCATGCTTTCCGCGAGAACACTGAGCTGCGAACCGATGTTGCCATAGCCCACTATCCCCAGCGTTTTCCCGCGTACCTCACGGCTCCCCAAGGCGGATTTGTCCCATCCGCCTTCATGGGCCGACGCCGACCGCGGGAAAATCCGCCTGGTCAGCATTATGATTTCACCGATCACAAGCTCAGCGACCGACCGCGTATTTGAGTAGGGAGCATTGAACACGGGAATCCCACGGCGACGCGCCGCCTCGAGGTCGACTTGATTGGTTCCCACAGAGAAACAGCCCACTGCAATCAGCTTTTTTGCGGAGCTGAAGATTTCATCTGTCAGATGCGTTCGTGAACGAATTCCGACTATATGCGCTTCGGCTATATGGCTCTTGAGATCTTTGTCATCCAGAGCCTTCGGCAGATGTGCCAGATTGACGTAGCCAGCTGACGAAAAGTAGTCAACGGCGCTCTCACTGATGCCTTCCAACAAGAGCACGGAAATCCGATTGCGGGGAAGAGAAAGTTGTCCGGTCATTGAGTTGCTTTCGATTCTCAAATTCAAAAAAGCCTAGGTCGCTCGTCGGTAGCAAGTGACGGTATATGAGTTAGCGACCGGTCAGCAGGCTGCGCAATAGAAAACTCAATTCCGTCCGCCGACACGCGCCGTCGCGGCAGCAAATAAGCATCTGTAGCTGCCTCGCGGGGCCGATCAAGGGACGAATGTTGTCACACTGTAATACGAGGATGTCGGCAGTGTAGTTGGTAGCCGCGCATGCCTGGGCGTTCAGATCGCGTTCGGCGAAGTCGCCTTTGGGAACGCTATCAGTTGCATTTTGATCCGGGTGAGACTGTTTTTTTGGCATTTGAAAAAGTAGCTGATGTACTCGGCATTCCACCCAGGGAAACCGCGGCGCGATCAACGCTCGTTGGCGAAATTGTCTTCACCCTTTGATGACCATATCGCCCAATTCCGGAGTGAAGCCGCCAATCACCGCGAATACGGTTGGTACAAGCATGAGGACGGTCATTGCGGACATGCGGCCGCTGATCGGCCGCGCGGCGCATCGGATTTCCGTGAGGGCGACTGTGCCGCGAACTACTGCTTATTCAGCTTCACCTTCAAAGCTTCTATCTTAGGGGTGATTGTGTCCCCGCCCGACAACTTCGGTGTGAACTTCGTCCAAGTTCCGCCCTTGCTCGGTTCGGCGCGATAGAGAACCTTCGGCTTTGCAGTGTCGCGCGCCCATAACTGACATTCGTCGGAGTGGTTCGTGCCCCATGCCCCGGTCCACTGATCAGACACACAGAGCTTGCCATCAGATGTCGACCAAGTGCCCGCCGCATGAGATGGACCGTTTCCGGTATAGCCGAGCATCTTTCCGTCGGCGCCCAGGTACCAGGAAATCGGTTCCCTTTCGCCTTTGTGACCTTTTTCGGTGAAATTATACGTTTTCCCCGAGAAAATTTCCTTGATTTCGGCCGCTGGTATTGGCGAGGCGCCTTTTGGCGCGGCCTGGGCGAACGCTAAGCTAGGAGCGGCAGCGAGAAATGCCAGAGCGATTATCGGTCGCATGAGAACCTCCAGTTCGTTAGCGGTTATAGGGTGCGAGCGTTGCGTTCGGGAAGGACCCGGCGGCAAACCGCAAGATTGGAAAACTGCCCCTGTCGTTCGTTCCGCAAGATGAACCCCGCAGTCGCGGATACGGGGCTCGAAGTTGTTATATACGCGCCTGTGGAGTATATCGCCGCATTTAGTCAGTGGGTAGTGACACAATATGAGTAAGTTCATGGCGCGAAACGCCCCGACTAGCACTCGGATCTAGTGACGTCATCGCGGCGCTTGGCTTGATCGCTCAAGGCGTTACTCTTCTTGCGAGGAAACAGAATCGGGCCAGGATGAAGCCGGCATGTTCTGCGCGAAATCTCCGCAAGGCAGTTTGCCTGGAGAAAGTAAGATAAAGCCGCGCCAGTAGGTTCCTGAGCTTTTTCTCAGCCTTCTTTTCTGGCGCTGGACATTTCCCAGGCGGATGAGCCGGAGATGCGGCAGTCAGAATTACAGGTTCAAGCAAAGTGTGCGGACGGCATTGAGATGGGCTCCTATACGTGACCTAACTGAAGGGATTTGGTAAAGCCGAGGGCCCACATCAAATTCGGGAAACTGCTCAACCCTTTCGCTTGAAAATGATCTTGATGCTCGAGGTCGTTTGGGCTGAAGCGCCAATTCCCATGATGCCCACCTTTCCGTCGGCGCCCACCTCGGCGGAAACTTCCACGGAGTCCACGAGGATTATTCCTTCGCGCAACCCGCCGACGGCCAGCCTTCTTCGTCATCTTGCTTTGCATGTATTCCGACCGTCCTTGTTGTCCGTTTGGCTGGAAGTCGCGCATCAGCAGATCTTCGTCACCGGGCCATTTCTCATCGCTACCTGCATCCCGGCTACGGGTGGCTGATCGCAAGCCAGTACTTCTACAAAGCCGAGGAAGGCAGGCTTTCCGGCAAGGGCGGCACTGCTTCGAGCTACGGAAATTGCCAGGAAACCCATTGAGCACCGGACGACCCACACGTTTGACGAATCCCTGGAAGCCATCAGGACGGCAATCCTGAAGGCCTCTTCGCGGAGCAGCTCTGTCGCGAGGACTTGCTCCGCGCTGGTCTTGGTCGCCGCAGCAGAAGTCGCATACGGTACGGCCCACGGGACGCGCGCAATGCTATCAGCTCAGGCAGTTTGTCGGCGGTGAAGTCGGCTGCAGAGCCGGTCTGAACGGCCATTCGCGTGCCGCACGACCCTCAGCGGCTTTAATAGTGCCCTTCTTGACCGGAGGACCATGGCAACGGTACCCTGGAGAGAGGTAACGAAGTCGACGGCTTCAATCGGTCTTCCCGGTGCGTTTCAAGGGCGTCTACCACGCAGTCGACGGCCCAAAACCATATCAACGAGGATGTGTCAGCCGCAGAATGCGACGTCAACGCTGACTTTTCGGATCATTTGCTTGACTTGGGGCAGAGCCCGAACCACTGCGCCTTTGTTGGTGCCAATGAATACGTCCTGCATCGGCAATTTGGATCTGGTTTCGAGAACGTAAACGGATCCCTTTCGGATCTGATCTCGCACAAGGCGCACTGGAAGAATGCTGATGCCAGTGCCCGCCTCAACGAGATTCAGGATCGCGCCAAGGCTGTTGCAAACGTTAAGTCGGAGACCGAGCGTGGAATTACCGCTGAGTGCGTTCGTCGTGAGTTCGTGGAGATTGGACGGTGCCGGCGTTGAAAAGACGCGTTTGGTCAGTAGATCGTCGTCGGAAACGAATTCCTTCTTCATATTGAGCTTGGAACTGGCGATCCACTCCACCGTCTGACGGCCGAGAAGCTCAAGGGCGACATTTTCATACTCCGGCGGCGTCGACAGGAGTGCGATATCAAGAAGTCCCTCGGATAGCTGCCTTGCAAGATTGTGGCTCGTATCGACGGTCGCCGCAATCCGAGTGCCGGCAAATCTGTGGTCAAGTTCATCCAACAGCGCTGGCAATCCGACCGCCGCGAAACTGTCCATAACCCCCACTCTCAGCGTCGGCAGCTTGGTGTTTCTCGTCTTGATGTTGGATTCGATGTCCCGCGCGATCCCGATCATCGCCTCGGCGTAACGCTTCAACGCTTCGCCTTCGCTCGTCATGAGAAGCTGGCGCCTCTGTCTGATGAAGAGCGAGACACCGAGCTGCTCCTCCAGCTCCTTGATCCGATAAGACACGGTTGGCTGGGTGATGTTGAGCTTCTCTGCAGCGGCGTTGAAGCTGCGGAGTTGGGAGACCCAGTAGAATGATTCGACTGCAGAAAAGTTCAGAGCCATGAGCGCAAGATAGAAAAATTCAATCGATAACCCCGAATATCCCAATTGGATTTGAAGTTCAATCAATCATAAGGTCGAGAAATAAGCAGATAGTAACGGTGTTGAAAAAATGTACAAAACCATCTCTCGCGGACATATTGTCGAGGATCTTCCGGAAATCGCGGAGATCCAGTCCCTCGAACTTCGTGAGAAGGTCATCGACGCGTGGGTGTTTGCCTTGGAACGTTCTTCGTTCAGTCGTGTCACGGATATTCAAGGTGAGGGTAGCCCGAACGTATTTTCGCTAAAGCGCGGAACCCAGGACGCTCACCTCCGTGGGGTCACCCGGCTTGCCCTGGCGATCTATGAAGAGTTCAAGACCACCTATCCCGAGGCGAAAGTCGATCGAGACATCATCCTTGCCGGCGGCCTGTGCCACGACATCGGTAAGACGTGGGAATTCGACCCCGTAAATCTCAAGCGTTCAGCCGAACGCGGCGACCGCTACGGCGACCCGACTTATCGCCATTCTACCTACGGCGCACATGTTTGCCTCTCTGTGGGACTTCCCGACGAAATCGGCCACATCTGCATGGGGCACGCATTCGAGTTTGGCGGTATTGGTCACAGCACCGAATGCTTCATCATTCGCCAGGCTGATCACGCATGGTGGCATGTCGCGGCGGCCCTGGACCTTTGCCACCCCGACACGATTTCGTTTGCGGGCAAGAGCATTCGGGTCCGGCCTTTGGGCCTCGAATAGTTTCGAAACCGGACAGGAACATGCGCCGAGGCAACAATGCAATATACCTTCCAATTCGGTCCGTTGATCGCATATCTGCCACAGTTCCTCAGCGGTCTGTGGTTGACGATGCAGCTTTCGATCGTCGGTATCTTCGGTGGTTTCGCCCTCGGGGTCGGCTTAGCAATTGTCTCGACGCTATCGTGGTTCTTGCCGCGCTTCCTGGTTCGCTGCTACGTGGAGATCGTGCGAAATACGCCATTGCTTGTCCAAATCTTCGTGATCTTCTTCGGCTTGCCTAACATCGGTATACGGATGTCTCCACTAACATCCGTGACGATCGCCCTGGTCTTCAACAATGCAGGCTATATCGCCGAAATTGTCAGGGGCGGTATCCAGTCGACCCATCGCAGTCAATTCGAGGCGGCCGAGAGCCTGGGCATGACGTACTTACAGACATTGCGCTTTGTGATCCTTCCACCTGCCTTGGAAAGGGTCTTCACGCCGGTTGTCTCGCAGTGTGTACTGTTGATGTTGTCAACCAGTTTGGTATCCGCGGTCGGCGTAGAGGACATGACCGGCGCCGCAATGATCGCCAGTTCCGAGACGTTCCGGACGATGGAAGTATATCTGGTCATTGCTGCTGTCTACGTGACCCTCAACTTCATCTTCTGGGCGCTTTTGAATCTCCTGGGGCTGATCGTATTTCGACGCTCGCGCCGCAAGCTGCTGGGGAGAATATAATATGCGAACATTCGGAACTCCGGAATTCCTTTTCGTATTGTACGCCCTGCGGTGGACGCTGACGCTGACCGTCATTGCCTTCGTCGGGGGCGGCCTTGCCGGGATTGTCCTCGCGCTCTTGAGGATCTCGTCCAGCAAGTTCTTAAGAAATGCGACATTAGCTTACATGCAGTTCATTCAGGGGCTTCCACTCCTTGTTCTGATGTTCATCTGCTATTATGCGCCGTCGCTTTTTGGCTATGAGGTGAGCGCGATCGTCGCCGCAGCGGTCGCCTTGACTATCAACTCCAGTGCCTTCCTTGGCGCCATCTGGGAAAGCGCTCTTCGCGCAATCCCGAAGGCTCAGTGGGAAAGCGCCGATGCTCTCGCGATGACGACGCTGAAGAGTCTTCGATTCGTCATCGCTCCACAGGCGATCAGGCTGGCATTGCCGTCTACCGTTGGTTTTCTTGTCCAGATCATCAAGCAGACCTCGATAGCGTCGATCATCGGCTTTATCGAAATCACTAGGGCGGGACAGCTGGTCAGCAATGCAACGTTCGAACCCCTTAAATCCTTCCTCGCGGTGGCAGCACTGTACTTTGCCGTCTGCTTTCCACTCACACAAATCAGCCTTTGGCTGGAACGAAAGGGGGCGCGACGCGGATCGCGCGCTTGAGATCCAACGACACAAAGAAGGTCGTTTCACTGAAACCGGAACTCGAAAACTGAGAGGACGCAAAATGCGCTTCAAATCCCTACTGCTACCGTTCGTCGGCCTTGCCCTCGTCTTTGGTGCGACCGTCGCATCGGCCTCATCCTTGGACGATATCATCGCCCGCAAGAAGGTCATGATCGGGGTCGACCTTTCCGTCCCGCCATTCGGCATCACGAACGATCAGATGCAGGCCGACGGCCTCGACGTGGACGTGGCCAAGCTGCTCGCCAAGGATCTTGGCGTCGAATTGGAGCTTGTACCCGTGACCGGCCAGAGCCGCATCCCTTCGCTACAGACCGGAAAGGTCGATTTCGTTGTGGCTAGTTTTGGCATCTACACCGAGCGGGCACTGTCAGTGGCATTCTCCAATCCCTACGGAGGCCACAAGTCGGTGATCGTGGCCCCGAAGGAAACGGCGATCAAAAGCCTCGACGACCTTAAGGGCAAGCGGGTCGGCGTTCCCCGAGGAACGGCGCACGAGAAGATCCTGTCCAGTGCGAACATCCCAGGAATGGAGCTGGTGCGATTCGACGATGACAGCACGACGCTGAACGCGCTGGTGGCCGGTCAGGTCGACGCGATCGGCACCGTGAACTACATCGCCGCCCAGCTTCAGGGTCGCTATCCTGACAAGTTCGAGGAGAAGACCACCTACCTCCAGAGCTTCTACGGCGTCGGTTTGCGTCGCGGCGACCCCGACCTGCTGCACTGGCTCAACACAGTGCTGTTCGTCCACACCCAAAGCGGCGAGCTCGGCAAAATCTACGAGAAGTGGATGAAGGCGCCAATGCCAGCGCTGCCGTCCTTCTAAGTCAGACCGACTGCGGGGCGGCCTGCCGCCCCCGCCAGCCCACCGAGAGGTAAAAGAGATGTCCGTCGTAATTGCAAACAATATCCGTAAGAGCTTTGGTCCGTTAGCAGTCCTCAAGGGTGTATCCCTGACGGTTCAAGGTGGCGAGGTTGTTGCTTTGATCGGCAGGAGTGGTTCGGGCAAGAGCACTTTTCTTCGGTGCCTGAACGGGCTTGAGACGATTGACGGTGGCGACATAGAAATCGCGGGTCACGCCATGTCAAGGAAGCCGGCCTTGCTTCGCGAACTACGCCGCGACGTCGGAATTGTTTTTCAAAGCTACAATCTTTTCCCTCACCTGACCGCGGGCGAGAACATCATGCTCGCCCCAGTGCAGGTCAAGGGTGAAGCGAAGTCGGCGGCGAAAGAGGAGGCCAGACGCTGCCTTGCGCTCGTTGGTCTCGCCGACCGTTTTGATTCCTATCCCGATATGCTTTCCGGAGGTCAGCAGCAACGCGTGGCGATCGCTCGTTCGCTAGCGATGCGGCCAAAGGTTCTTCTCTTCGACGAAGTGACGTCGGCGTTGGATCCTGAACTCACCGGCGAAGTCCTCGCGGTTATCGAAAGCTTGGCGCGCCAGGGAATGACGATGCTTCTCGTCACTCACGAGATGGGCTTTGCGCGACGCGTGGCCAACCGCACGATCTATATGAAAGACGGCGTCATTCACGAGGAGGGCCCGTCCGCAGAGTTCTTCACAAATCCAAAGACGCCGGAGCTACAGGCCTTCCTCCGATCCGAAGTCGGCTAACCAAACTAATTCCTTTAACTGAAATTCATTTGACCGCCCTCGGCGGAAAGGAGCTGCTGTGCCTACCAAACAGAAGATCGCTCTAGTCGGATGCGGCGTAATGGGAACAGCCATCGGGACCCGCCTCCTTCAGACCGGTCATACGGTGATTGCGTTTGATCTTGATCGCGGCAAGGTTTCGCAACTCGAAATACTGGGTGCGCAACCGGCAAGCTCCGCCGCCGATGCAGCGGCGAAGGCGAACTCTGTCGTGCTGAGCCTGAATTCGTCACGGATCGTGCGTGAGGCGGTGTTCGGTGGAGGAGGCGTCGTCCATGGCGCGAAGATCGGCACGGTGGTCGTCGACATGTCGTCTATCGAGCCCGTGGCGACGCGGCAACTGTCGGCCGATGCTGCGGAGGCGGGGTTGAAGTGGCTGGATTGTCCGCTGTCCGGAGGTGCCCCGAAGGCGTTGGAGGGAAAGCTGACCGTGATGGTCGGGGGCGATCCCACTGATTTCGCCCAAGCGAAGCTTATCCTTGACGACCTCTGCCAGAATTTGACGCTCATGGGGCCGAGCGGCTCCGGCCAGACCACAAAGCTCATCAACCAGGTTCTCTGCGCCTTGAACTTCGTCGCGGTCGCCGAAGCCACTAGACTCGCTGTCGACGCCGGTGTCGACGCCCAAAGAATTCCCGCGGCTCTAAGCGGGGGTCGCGCCGATAGCGCGATCCTGCAGGAGTACATGGGTAAGATGGCCAGAAACGACTATTCGCCCACTGGTCGCATCGACAACATGGTCAAAGACCTCATGGCAGTGCAATCACTCGCAGGACACACAGGCACTGCCATGCCGATGACCTCGCTTTGCATGGAAATTCACCGGTTGATGATGGCGGCTGGCCTCGGTGCGGCCGACAGCGCCGCGCTTGTTCGATTTTACGATGGCCCGAGAGGCTAAAGGAGTAGTGCAATGATCATTCGATATGCCGAGTTCGTGGGTGCAATCCGCGAAGGCAAGGAGTTCGAGTTCTTCCGTTTCGTCCAAGAGGTTTTGACCCCGCTCTGGACAAAGTTCGATGGCGCGGAAAGTGTGACGGTTTCCCGTGAGGTGGAACGCGATGAGGGAGCGCCTTCGATGCCGCTTCTTCTTGCCATTGCATACTCAGACAAGGGCGCGCTCGAACGAGCGATGGCCTGCGACGCAAGGTTCGAATCCCGAGAGCAGACCAAAACGCTACTCGAGATGTTTGATGGCGTGGTCTACCACCGGGTCACTGACCGCATAGTCCACCGGGCACTGGGCAACTGACGATGGCGGCTGATCTCTTCGATCTCTCTGGATCGCGGGCGCTTGTGACCGGCTCGTCCCAAGGTATCGGCTTCGCCTTGGCAACTGGCCTCGCCCGGTATGGTGCGCAGGTCGTCCTAAATGGTCGCGACGGCGTCAAACTGCGGGATGCCGCCGCCCGGCTCTGTGAAACCGGCGCGTCGGTCTCAATCTGCGAATTCGACGTCACTGACGCCGCAGCCGTAAAACGGGGAGTCGACGAGATCGAGAGCAGCGGCCCCATCGACATCTTGATCAACAACGCTGGAATGCAATTTCGTTCGCCGCTCGAGGAGTTTCCTGCAGACCGCTGGGAGCAATTGTTGAAAACGAACGTGTCCAGCATCTTTTATGTCGGTCAGGCCGTCGCGCGGCATATGATCACCCGTCGTCGAGGCAAGATTTTGAATGTCGCCTCGGTGCAAAGCGAACTCGCCCGTCCAGGGATCGCTCCCTACACTGCGACGAAGGGCGCAGTAAAAAATCTGACGCGAGGCATGTGCACTGACTGGGCTAAGCATGGCCTGCAGATCAACGCGCTTGCGCCGGGGTATTTCAAGACCCCGCTCAATCAAGCGCTGGTCGACAGCCAGGAGTTTTCTAGCTGGCTGGAGAAGCGAACGCCAGCAGGCCGCTGGGGCGATGTCGATGAACTTGTGGGCGCGGCTGTGTTTCTGTCGTCCAAGGCTTCCTCTTTCGTGAATGGACACACGCTTTATGTCGACGGCGGTATCACCACCTCTCTTTAATGCGCCCCCAGGGATTGGCCCGCTGGTGGTAATGGGCGTCTCGGGGTGCGGTAAGACTTCAGTCGGAAAGCTGTTGGCTTATGATCTCGGATACCTGTTCATCGAAGGCGACAGCAAACACTCCGATGCCAGCATAGAGAAAATGTCCAACGGCATCCCTTTGACCGATGAGGACCGACTGCCGTGGCTGATGTCCCTTGGCCGAGAAATGGCGGCGAATCGACAAGTCGTCGTCTCGTGCTCGGCGTTGAAGCGATCTTATCGTGACGTTCTGCGCAACGGCGCCGGTACGCCGCTCAGCTTCGTTTTTCTTCATGGTGGCACGAAGACTCTGGCTGCGAGAATAGCCGCCCGAAACGAACACTTTATGCCGCTCTCGTTACTCGAAAGTCAGCTTGAGACGCTAGAGCCCCCGACCGATGAGCACGATGTCATCACAATCGAAATCGACCAGCCGTTCGAACACATCGTGTCGACAGTAATCACGTATGCGGGAAAGCTCGCACAACAACGCTATAAGGCGGAAATCTCACAGAGGAAACCATGACAAAGCCCGAAATTCTGCTCGTCGGGCCATATCCCGATTGGGACATGGTTGAGCTTGAAGACCGCTATATCGTCCACAAGCTCTACGAAGCCGCCGATCGTGATGCATTCCTGATGGACGTCGGCTCGGGTATCAGGGCCATCGCCACGCGTGGCGAACTTGGTGCGTCAGCAGAGTTGATGGAGTGCGTGCCGTGGGTCGAGCTCGTTTCCGTATACGGGGTTGGAACGGACGCCGTCGACCTTGGCTATGCCAAAGCTCGTGGCATAGCCGTTACCAACACGCCTGACATCCTGACGGACGACGTCGCGGATATTGCGCTGGGACTGTTGCTGGCAACAGCGCGTCTCATGCCGCAGGCAGATGTCTTCGTCCGGTCCGGTCAATGGGGAAAGGCCGTAATGCCGCTCGTCACGCGCGTCACCGGGAAGCGTCTCGGCGTTGTCGGCATGGGCCGGATCGGTCAGGCGATCGCAAGTCGGGCTGCCGCATTCAACTGCGATATACGCTATTTCTCACGCAACCCGCAGCCACAGGTCTCCTATGACCACGAACGCGATCTTGTCGCGCTTGCAGAGTGGAGCGAGTTTCTCGTTGTCATCGTACCGGGCGGCGAAGCGACCAGAAACATAATCGATGCTGATGTGCTTGAAGCACTCGGGCCTGATGGCATCCTTGTCAACGTATCGCGCGGATCGACTGTGGATGAAGAGGCGTTGATCGCCGCCCTTCAGAAACGATCTATCAAGGCAGCTGGTCTCGACGTGTTTTACAACGAACCAAAGATCGATCCGCGGTTCCTGGAGCTCGACAATGTCGTGCTGCAGCCGCATCACGGATCCGGTACAGTCGAAACCCGCAAGGCGATGGGCCAGCTGGTGCGCGACAATCTCGCCGCCCATTTCTCCGGCGACACCCTGCCGACGCCCGTTGTGTGAGGAGGACCATCCATCATGAAAGCCGTCGTCATCCATGCCGCCAAGGACCTGCGTATCGAAGAGCGCGAGTTGGAGACCTTGAGCGAGAACGAGGTCGAAGTCGCCATTGAAGCGGGCGGGATCTGTGGTTCCGATCTGCACTACTACAACCATGGTGGATTCGGCACCGTTCGGGTGCGCGAGCCGATGATCCTCGGACACGAGGTCGCAGGCACGATCAAGGCGGTCGGGGAGGGCGTGTCGCACCTGGTTATCGGCGATCGCGTCGCCGTGTCGCCAAGTCGGCCGTGCAACGCCTGTGCGTATTGCCTCATTGGGCAGCAGAACCACTGCCTCAACATGCGCTTCTATGGCAGTGCCATGCCGATGCCGCACATCCAGGGCGCCTTCCGCCAGCGGTTGATTGCAGAGCAATGGCAATGCCACAAGGTCGGCAACGAGATCTCCATCAACGAGGCGGCATTCGCCGAGCCGCTGGCGGTGACCCTGCATGCGGTCGTGCGCGCCGGTTCGCTGGCCGGCAAGCGCGTACTGGTCACCGGTTGTGGTCCGATCGGTGCACTGTCGATCATCTCTGCACGTGCGCATGGCGCCCGCGAGATCGTTGCCACCGACGTCATGGACGCTGTCCTCACGAAAGCTGCCGAGGTCGGCGCCGATCGCACCATCAACGTTGCCAATGCGGCTGCCGAGCTTGCGAGCTACGCTGGCAGCAAGGGTTACTTCGATGTCCACTTCGAGGCATCGGGCAATGCAAGCGCGGTCCGTTCCGGCATTGAAGTGCTAAAGCCCCGCTCGGTTCTTGTACAACTTGGCCTCGGGGGTGACGTCTCGATTCCGCAGAACATGGTCGTCGCCAAGGAGATCGAGATGAAGGGCACGTTCCGGTTCCATGAGGAGTTCGGCGTTGCGGTCGATCTCATCAATAGCCGGCGGGTCGATCTTAAGCCCCTGTTGAGCGGCATTTATCCGCTGACGGAAGCCGTTCAGGCTTTCGAGGCTGCCGGGGATCGGAGCAAATCGATGAAGGTACAGCTGGCCTTCTAGCCAGTCGATAGTGGACAGCTTTGGGCCGCCGCGTCCGTGGCGGTGCATCCCGTCATTGCGAGAAACGAAGAAAGCGGATGTATCGTGGAGAAGGCAGAAATCGGGCTGATCGGCCTTGCCGTCATGGGTTCCAACCTGGCGCTCAACATTGCGGAAAAAGGCAACAAGATTGCTGTTTTCAACCGTACTCCTGAGAAGACCGACGAATTCTACGAAAGCGCCGGCGATCTGAAGAAGCAGATCATTGCCTGCAAGACGATCGAAGAGTTCGTCGAGGCGATCAGCCCGCCACGCCCGATCATCATCATGATCAAGGCCGGCGAGGCCGTCGACCAGCAGATGGAGGCGCTGCGGCCGCACCTTACCAAAGGCGACATCATGATCGATGCCGGCAACGCCAATTTCCGCGACACGATCGCCCGTTTCGATCGCCTGAAGAACACCGACCTGACCTTCATTGGCATGGGCGTCTCGGGTGGCGAGGAAGGTGCGCGTCATGGTCCTTCAATCATGGTCGGCGGCACCGAAGACTCCTGGAAGCGCGTCGAGAAGGTGCTGACCTCGATTGCCGCCAAGTACAACGATGATCCGTGCGTCGCCTGGCTCGGCAATGACGGTGCCGGCCACTTCGTCAAGACGATCCACAACGGCATCGAATATGCCGATATGCAGATGATCGCTGAAATCTACGGCATCCTGCGCGACGGGCTTGGCAAGAGCGCCAAGGAGATCAGTGGTATCTTCGGCGAATGGAACAAGGGCCGCCTCAACTCCTATCTGATCGAAATCTCCGAGAAGGTGCTGGCCGCCAGCGATCCGGTCTCCGGCGGCCCGATGGTCGACATGATCCTCGACAAGGCGGGTCAGAAGGGCACCGGCAAATGGTCGGCCATCGAAGCCCAGAATATGGGCATCCCGGCCACCGCAATCGAAGCGGCTGTCGCCGCTCGCAGCCTGTCATCGATGAAGACCGAGCGCGAGGCGGCCGAAAAGATCTTTGGCAAGCCGGAATACAAGTTCCCGATCGCCTACGGTCCGGACCTCGACAAGGATCTCGAATTGGCGCTTTTCGCCGCCAAGATCGGTGCCTACGCGCAGGGCTTTGCGGTAATGGCGGAAGCCTCGCGCGAGTTCAACTGGTCGCTGCCGATGCCTGTCATCGCCAAGATCTGGCGTGCCGGCTGCATCATCCGCTCGCAGTTCCTCGACGAGATCACCTCGGCCTTCACCAAGGCTCCGGATGCGGCCAACCTGATCGTGACGCCGGCCTTCTCCGAGATGGTGAAGGAATCGCTGCCGGCCCTGCGGCGTGTGGTTGGTGCCGCTCTGCAGGCTGGCCTGCCGGTTCCGGCCCTGACCTCGGCTTTGACCTATTTCGATGCCTATCGCCAGGGCCGCGGCACCGCTAACCTGATCCAGGCACAGCGCGACTTCTTCGGCGCCCATGGCTTCGACCGCCTCGACGGCAAGGACTTCCACCACGGCCCATGGGGCAGTGGTGCGGCCACATTCTGAATCCATTGTTCGACCCGCGCTATATTTATTTCGAGCTCAGCTGATTGAAGGACAACGATTCAAATTCGTTCAAGAGCTCCAGCGTCTTTCCCTCAATATACTACCGCGATGACTCATATCAGGTCGTCATACCGCCGTGCAGTAAATGCTGGCTCTGGCCGGACAAATTTTGCGACGTCACTCTCACCGCTTGACCTACGCGTGTTTTGATGTTCGTCCGAATGCAAGCATAACAACGGTCCCTGGTACACCGGATCCGAGTGAGCCCATTGCAGACCGAGGAATTGGCTTTTAGGGATGACGGGCGACTCGTCGGCCGTTCGGCGCTGATGCAGCGTGATTGTCGAGGCTTGCTCGCAATCATTTGGCCTTGCAGAATATTTGGGACCGTCATCCGGTGGATCCTAGTGGGCTCCATCGAGAATATGTGGGCGATACGGACGACCGGATCTTCGGAGAGACTCAAATCGGCGGAGCGTAAATATACATTTTGGGGAGGCAATGCTGAAGGAAGCCAGAGGCGAGGTCGCATAAAAGCGCCGGGCGATCCACGAAGACAAAAGCTCATCGGTATGGAGCCAGCCTTACCGGCAATCGCTGTTCGCATAAGCTCGTTCTCATGCGAACGCTGCGTCGGCGTGCTCCCATCTCTCAATGGCTTCATCGGTAATTCATTCCCTTCCACTTTCCATTGATAGCGAAGGTGGGCTCCGCCCGTTACAACACCATCTAGTGACAGCGACGACAACGTTCTTCGCATTATCAGGACGAGTGGAGCGCGCAGCAGCATCCTGGGGACGGTAGCCTATTGGTATCTACCCTCTTTCCGCGCGCACGGAATGTCGCGGGCTCATTTTTGTTCAGAGCTTGCTAACTTGCGGTTGATATATTGGCCCCAAACGAAAGATCTTCTAGAAAGGAGGCGATAGCAGATGGGCGGCCGTACGGCTTATTCACCGAGCAACATCGATGACGAGATTGATCGACAAATGGAATTTTCGGTTCAGTCAAACGTCATGAATTTTGCCGAGGCTACAACCCTTTCGCTCGTCACCGTCGACGAAACCGGCAAAATCGAGTTCGTCAACCGCGCGATGACCGATCTGTTCGGCTTCGACCGAGAGGAGATGGTTGGGCAACCAATCGAAATCATTGTCCCCGAGCGCATGCGCGGTGCACATCGCGCCGGCCTGGCGCGTGTTGTTGCAGGTGGCGGGACGGCACTTTCGGGAAAAACGATCGAGGTGACGGCGCGCAGGAAGGACGGATCAGAGTTTCCGATCGACATCGCGCTGTCTGTTTGGCGCGGCGAACAAGGGATTGCCGTCGGCGCAATCATTCGCGATATTTCGCAGGCTCGGGAGCGTGACGCGCGCCTGATGCGGTTGGCGCATCATGACCTCCTAACCGGCCTTTGCAACCGTTTCCGCTTCGAGGCACAGCTGTCGGAGCTGTTCGAGAAAACAACGCTAGCCGCTGTGCTTTTGATCGATCTCGATGGCTTCAAAGAGGTGAATGACAGCGCCGGCCACGCCGCCGGCGACGCGTTGCTGCAGGCGGTGGGGATCCGTCTCGCGACCGTCACGCCAGCGCAAGCGACTCTCGCACGCTTTGGAGGGGACGAATTTGCTATGCTTGTGCCAGGAATGACCGATCCCCTTGTCACCCAGTCCCTGGCGTCGCAAGTGATCTGCGCGCTTGAACCACCTTTCGAAGTGAACCACGAATTGTTCCATATAGGCGCGAGTGTCGGCTATGCTTTCGGTCCAAGTGACGGAAACGACGCGGAGGAGCTCATTGCAAGTGCAGACGTCGCCCTCTATCGCGCCAAGCAAGATGGCGGACGGTGCATTCGAGTGTTCTCACCTGACATGCGCCTCGAAGCAGTTTCCCGGCGCGCTGTCATTGATGACTTGCGTAGAGCCTTCCGGCTCAATGAACTTGAGTTGCACTATCAGCCGCAGGTATCGCTCACAGACGGTAAGATCTTCGGCGTCGAGGCGCTGCTGCGTTGGCGCCATCCGCAAAAGGGCTTGTTATTTCCAGGAACATTCCTAGCCGCGCTCGAAACCAGTTCCCTGGCGTTGCCCATCGGCTGGTGGATACTCGACGAGGCGTGTCGTCAACTGGCTGAATGGCAGCGACAGGGCGTCGACGACCTCAAGGTTGGCGTGAACCTCTTTGCAGCGCAGTTTCGTTCTCCGTCGTTGGTACAGCAAGTGCGCCGTGCCCTCGAAAAACATGGGTTAAAGCCTTCGATGCTGGAGCTGGAGGTTACTGAGACAATTGCTCTCCTTGATGACGGCAATTCCTTTTCAGCAATGCGCGATCTGCGAGCGCTCGGCATCGACATCGCCTTCGATGATTTCGGGACCGGATTTGCTTCGCTGAGTTCGCTTCAACGTTTCCCGCTTACAACTCTGAAGATCGATCGGTCGTTCGTAGGTGAACTACTGACAAAACCTCAAGACGCCGCGATTGTACGCGCTATTGTTTCGATGGGAAATGAACTGGGGCTTCATACCATCGCAGAAGGGGTTGAGACAGCGGAGCAAGAAGCCTTTCTCAAGAGGCTCGGATGTAAAGGTGTCCAGGGCTACAGATATGGCAAGCCACAGCCCGCAGCCGCGATTGCTGCTATGGCAGGACGAGCCAGGATTTTGCCCTCCAATTAGGGCTCTTTTCGAAAGCGCGCATACCTGTGATTTGCTCGTCCATTCGCTTTTGGTCCTCGGCTATTGGCAGGAGACTACCGGTCAGCGGCGGACGAACCTTCGGAACAGCCGAAGACCTGTGTCCGCAACGTCAGTGCGGTCCCGCGCGCCCCTTTGATAGCGTCAGGCGCGTTCACCCTGCATGGCGCATTTTGTTGCGGGAGTGAGGCCGATAGCTGAAACGCTACGGCGCTGGAGACGTGGGGCCAATGCGGGTCAAGAAGTCTTCGTCCCGCGCGCGACGCCAGTATCGAGGTTATTCTCGCAATCCTCTGCCGAGTTGACAACTGTTTTGCTCAACATCCGGTGATTGCTGAGGTTGGATGGAGAGAATGGCAACAGTTCGCGATGTTGCGAACGAGGCAGGCGTTTCCGTCGCGACGGTAAGTCACTTAACCAATCAATCGTGGTTTGTGACACCCGAGACTAAGCTTCGTGTCCCTGGAGGGCAATCATCGATCTCCGTTACAGTCGCGATGAGTTGCACATTCGCTTCGCCGATCAAAAACCGGAACCATCGGGGTCATCATCTCCGCCATAACCAACCCCTTCTTTGCTGAGCTGGTAAAAGGCATCGGTGAAGTCGTAAGCAGTTGCTCGGGCGAAGCTGGCCCTTGTGTTCTGGCGCTCTGGCAAGCCCGCTCTGAGTGGCCTTTTTCGCCAGACGCTGGCATTGAGCCCATTGCGAGATTACACCGCTCTGCCTCGCAAAGCCTTCTGCTTTCATCTCTGGGCCAGGGCATCCGTGCTCCATCTTCCGAGCGACTATTGAGCCAGGGCAGCCAGCTATCCAAAGAACTCGGCCGGGTAGTGTGCGGACGACTTTAGGGGCGCGCGGTAACCTCAAGATGGGGGCCGTCCAAATATGGGGACCTCGCTCAGGCCTATCCAGAGCAATCCCCGAATTCAGCTTAGCGAGGGGACGGGCCACCTTCACCCAGGAACATAAGGACTAAGGCGATCAGCGATGTCGAGTTGATCAAGCCTCAACCTAGGCCGGCGCGATTGCGCCGATGTCGCGGGGGGCGGAGCCAATGACGATTATGAGCTGCCCAACATCGTGGTTTTTATGCGAAGAGGTCTGACCGAGAATTGAAAATTGGATGTGCCGTGGCACATTCGTCGAAGAACCAAGAAGGAACCGGCACGTGGCGGAATTTCCAAGCAAGGCAAAAGTCGTCATCATCGGTCTCGGCGGCATCGTTGGCGCTTCGATCGCGCATCACCTGATCGAACGCGGATGGGACGACATCGTCGGCATCGACAAATCGGGTATCCCGACTGACATCGGCTCGACCGCCCACGCCTCCGACTTCTGTTACACCACCAGCCACGACTATCTCTCGGTCTGGACAACCCAGTATTCCATCGATTTCTACGAGAGAATGGGCCACTACTCCCGCATTGGCGGCCTTGAAGTCGCTCGCACCGGCGATGACTCCTGGATGGACGAAATCAAGCGCAAGCTCACCTCCGCCAAGGCCTTCGGCACCAACGCCCGCTATGTCTCGCCCGCAGAGATCAAGGACATGTTCCCGCTGATCGAGGAAGATCAGGTTCAGGGCGGCATGTTCGATCCCGACGCCGGCCTCGTCATCCCACGCTCGCAGACGGTTGCCGGCAAGCTCGTCGACGCAGCCGAGAAGTCCGGCAAGCTCAGGATGTTTGGCAACACGCCGGCCCAGTCGCTGATCGTCGAAGGCGGCCGCATCAAGGGCGTCGTCACCCACCGCGGCACCATCATGGCCGACCACGTCATCGTCTGCGCGGGCCTCTGGGGCCGCCTGATTGCCGAGATGGTCGGTGAGGACCTGCCGGTCATGCCGGTCGATCATCCGTTGACCTTCTTCGGCCCCTACAACGAGTTCGAAGGCACGGGCAAGGAAATCGGCTTCCCGTTGCTGCGCGACCAGGGCAATTCGGCCTATATGCGCGACACCGGCGACCCGAAGACGACAGAAGGCGGCCAGATCGAGTGGGGCTACTACGAAACCACCAATCCGCGCATGTGTCATCCGCGCGAACTGCTCGAGAAGCACGAAGCGCGCCTCTCGCCCTCGCAGCGCGACCTCGAAATGGAGCAGATCCTCGAGCCGCTCGAAAAAGCCATGGAGCTGACGCCGATCCTCGGCGAACTCGGCTATAACGAAGGACACTCCTTCAACGGCCTGTTGCAGGTTTCCGCCGCCGGCGGCCCCTCCTGCGGCGAGAGCCAGAAGGTGCGCGGTCTCTGGTACTGCATCGCCATCTGGGTCAAGGACGGTCCGGGCTACGGCAAGCTCATCGCCGACTGGATCACCGACGGCCGCACCGAGATCGACCACAACTCGATCGACTACGCCCGCTTCTATCCGCACCAGCTGACCGAGGAATTCATCGCCGGCCGTTGCTACGAGGCCGCGCAGAAGATCTACTTCCCCGCCGTTCACCCCCGCGAACCCTACCTCTCCGGCCGCAACGCCAAGCGCTCGCCCTTCTACGAGCGCGAGAAGGAGCTTGGCGGCTACTTCATGGAATTGGGCGGCTGGGAACGCGCCCATGGCTATGCCGCCAACGAGCATCTTCTGGAGAAATACGCAGACCGCGTTCCGCTCCGCGAAAACGAATGGGACAACCGCCACTTCTGGCGCGTATCCAATGCCGAGCATCTGGCGATGAGCGAGGATTGCGGCATCGTCAACCTCAGCCATTTCCATATCGTTGACCTCGAAGGCCCCGACCATGTCGAGCTCTTGGAATGGCTCTGCGCCGCCAAGATCGGCGGTGACGGGAACATCGGCAAGGGCATCTATACCCACTTCCTCGACGATGAGGGTATGGTGCGCGCCGACTTCACCGTTATCCGCATGACCGATCGTTGCCGCCTCATCAACGGCGCCGACGCCGGCCCGCGCGATTTCCATTACATGAAGCGCGTGGCCGAGGATCGCGGCCTCGACGTCACCATCACCGATGTCTCGGAAAAGTTTATCACCATCGGCATCTGGGGTCCGAACGCCCGCGAGACGCTGAAGAAGGTCGTGGCCGATCCGGCTGCGCTCGACCCCGAAAACTTCGCCTTCGCGGCCATCAAGCCGGTCGAGATTGCGGGCAAGACGGTCACTGCCTTCCGCATTTCCTATGTCGGCGAGCAGGGCTGGGAACTGCACATGAAGTACGAGGACGGCCTCGCCGTCTGGGACACACTGCGCGCCACTGGCGTCATGCCATTCGGCGTCGAAACCTACGCCAACTCGCGCCGCATGGAAAAGTCGCTGCGTCTGCAGAACGGCGACCTGCTCACCCAGTATAACCTGCTGGAAGCTGACCTCGCTCGTCCGAAGGTCAAGGAAGCCGATTTCCGTGGCAAGGCCAAGCACCTGGAATACAAGGCGCGCGACCATCAGCCGGCGATGCTTTGCACGCTCGTCATGACCGAGAACACCGACAGCAAGGGGGTCAAACGCTACCCCGTCGGCTCCATGCCGGTCATGGACCCGGAAACCGGCAAGACGCTAGTCGATAGCGTTGGCCGCATCTCCTACACCACCTCCGTCGCCTACGGTCCGACGGTCGGCAAGAACATCGCGCTCGCCTATCTCCCGTGGGAGTACTGCGAGGTCGGCCGCAAGCTGAATGTCGAATATTTCGCCGAAACCTACCCGGTTGAAGTCATCAGTGTCGGCTACAAGCCGATCTACGACCCGGAGAACCTGAAGCCGCGCACGTGATTGCGAGCCGCCCTCGCGTGAGGAAATGAGAGACAGTAATCCGTTCGCTCCAATGATTTGAGGGAAGCTGCAGCGGTTGGCGCCTATATCTCGAGTGCCACCGCTGATGCTTGAGAGCGAAGTGCTACCCCATTTTTCAAAGCGCATACTGTCCTTCAATCTAGCGGCTTCACAGTTTTACTCGCTCGGCACGGCTGATGGCTACATTGCCGCCACAGCAGTAGGGAATGGCCCTGACCGCGCCGCTTACAAGCAGCGTAACGTCGTCGAGCGTATGTTCTGCCGTCTCAAGGACTGGCGTCGCCTCGCCACCCGCTTTGATCGCAACATCAAAAACGTCATGGGCGCCGTCGCTCTCGCCGCAGCCGTCATCTGGTGGCTGTAGTGAGGCCGGACCCTGGTCCGATCAGTAACCGGGATATTTCCACGGAGGATAATTCGCGGTTCAACGAGCTTAAGGGCAAGACAGGGAGCCGTCGATGCTAAGATTCCCAGAATTCCCATCGTGGACTGGGCGGCGGCAAAGCGCGGGCTCGTGACGGAAACCACCATATTGGCGAGACGGTCGTGGGGGTCTTTGAAGGTCCACCGAAATCCCGGATCGAAGACCGATTCACGGTCCTTCGTGACTGCGATAGGGCCGCAACCCGCCGCTCTTCAGGCACGATGGCTGAGTTGCCCGCCCGCCCACCGGAGTCGGATTTGATCCTTTGGAGAGATCGACCAACGTCCCGACCATCACGCGACCAAAGACCGATGCTAGATTGCTGAGGATTGCATATTGTTCAAGGGCCACAACTAGCCGTGGCCGGTATCGCGGGTTGGGGCGCCGCGATACCGAGGGCCTCGCGCTTAATGCGTTGAGGCCCTGTTGATCTTGCGCTCCTTGAATGCGGTTCGTTGGCGCTTAGAGGGTTGCCATGCCGAGATCCATGACGACAGGACTCAGGATTTTGATCCTCAATCTCGGACCCCGATCCTGGCGCTCAATCCCAAGGGACGTAGGGGTGAAGACAGTACGGCATGCCCGCGAACTGGATCTCATCGAATTCCTCGACAGTAACCCCGACAACAAAAGATGCCGCCTCACCGAAAAGGGTTTGGTTTTGAAACGGCGTTTGTTGGCGAGCGAACGGATTCGCATACATCGCGCGGTGGAGGTTTCTCGAATTCCGCAACGTGTCGACGAAGAGCATCGAGGTTAAACAGAGCTCTGCAAATCCGTTCCAGCGGGGCAACATTTGGACCGATTTTTTTGCGAACCTCGAGCTGCGTCGCCGCAGCCGGGAGCTCTGCGATCGTCGCAACGGCGTCGTTGTGTCGTTCCCGCCAAATGAAACGATGGCTACGTCGATGACACTATCCTGATCCATTTGTGCCGGCACGCCTGTGAGCGCTGGCTGTCCTGCAGTCGGATCCAGACCACCTGCTTTGGTTCTTGCCGCCCGACCAAATGAAGATACTGCCGATTAACCGTGACGTTCCGGTCGGCCTCGGCCGAGCAGCCGGTACATTCTACCTGCTGAGCGCCCCGGCGCATGTCCGCCATCCCGGCAAACATATCGGCATCGCCGATGCCAACCGGGGTGTACCGAAACCCTTGACGAGGGCGGAGGCCAGCGTTTCCGGCCCAACCTTGTCCACGGCGTCAAGGCGCTGGAAAAGGGCCGGTTGATCGATTCCTTCACGCCGCATCGCGCCGAATTCCTGAAGTGAGCCTGAGATGACCCTGTTCGACCTTTCAGGACAGGTGGCTGTTAGTTACCGGTGCCAATCCCGGCCTTGGCCAGGCGATCGCCGTCGCCTTGGCTGCGGCCGGTGACTCCATCGTAGCGGTCGGCCGCACGGCGATGGACGAAACCGAGGCTGCAGTGGCCAGACCGGCGCAGGTTTTCACGCCATCAAGGCCGATCCTAGTTCGATAGAGCCGGTCAACGCAATCGTCGACGAGACGGTCAGGACCTGTGGAAAGCTCGACATCCTGATCAAAAATGCGGGCATCATACGCTGTGCGGACGCCATCGACTTGGCCGCTTAGGCCGACCCAATTAGTCTATTGATACCGCGTTGCGAAAATGCCGAACGCCCTGACCGCCTTGACGAACGGAGTGCGATTAGATGGGATATTCGGCTTTCCGTCTCAGTGTGACCATTGTGGATTGCGGTGCTGCGCTTCTGGCTGATGGTCAAACGAGGTCATGTCTCTCAACAGCCTCAAACATCAAAGGGAGAAGCGCAGCATGAAACACTAATGCGCACTGGATGTGTCGGTGAAAGGGACCGCGGTCTGCATTGTTGATGACACAGGCAAAATTTGCCGAGAGGTGAAAGTTGCCAGTCACCCTGAGGATTTGATCTCAGTGATCAAGGATCCGAAGTGGCAGATTGAGCGGATCGGTCTTGAAGCCGGACCACTGTCGCAATGGCTTTATGAAGGAATTGCCACGGCAGGATTGCCGGTGATCTGCATCGAGACGAGGCATGCAAAGGCGGTCGGTTCTGTGCTCGGGCTGACGCCGAAACTGAATGAGCCTGGTGAAAGCAAGCGGGTCGGGGGCGTATCCTGTTGCGGTGACGCGATGATGCTTTACAAGCAGCACAAGTCCTGCTTGTAAACGTCAAGAAATGGTCGTGGCTAAAAGCGTGGGCGACGAATATCGCCAGACGCCGCGGCAGGCAAAAGGTGGTTGTCGGGTTGGCTCGACGGCTTGCGGTGATCATGCATCGCATGTGGAGTGACGGAACCGAATTCTGCTGGACACGGGAGAGCTTGCCTGTTGCTGCGTAGTTAGCAACCAACCACTGCAGTGGGCACGATCCGAATTTCGACTTTGGTCTTAGACTAAGGACTCGGGAGTTGTTCGACCTCGTTCCCTCGCGCACTGGTCCTGGGAACTGCATAATGATCGAAGGGTGGTTCTTGGGGACCTACCAACTGTCTCGGCCATAGCTCCGGCGACTGTTCAGCCGGCAGCGCACTTCGTTTGTGCGAAGGGCGAAGCTTTGTCCAAGGCAATGGGCAACTTAGGGGAGGGTGTCATCGTACAATCTATTCGTTCAGATCTAGATTTCATCCTGCGGAATGCTCAGGGCGAAAGCCTGACTGACATTTTTGGACGGTGTGCAGCACTTCATGCGAGCCTCGGGTGGCTCGCTGACGGCGGCCGGCCAGGTGGTGGTGACGCGGGAGGTGCTGAACGGCGACGAGTTCACGGTGATCCACGGCAATGTCGACAGCAACACCGATGCCGACTTCGTGCTGATGCTGAAGGGCAACTACAA
>NZ_JANUBV010000044.1:0-22947 GCF_024808055.1 Rhizobium sp. BK176
CCTCCATAAGCCGACCTCTCATGAATCACGCAAACCCTTTCATGGGAATCCCAAAAATAACCCGCCCGCTAAAAACCTGCCAAAGTAGTGCTAAGAAACCGACGACACGGCCACTTGCCTGCAGGAGATTGACGATGCGTTCTTTTTGAGCCGGTGTCAGCTTTGCAAATACATGAATTGAAGCCGCCGCGGTCCTGGCCGCGTGATCGTCCATTTTTTCAAGGTCGGGACCAAGAAGAACATCCTCGACTTCGATACCAACGTCACCGCAGATCTTTCGCGTGATGACCTCATTGTCTCCTGTGAGGATTTTGACCTGTACGCCGCTGGCTTTTAGCGCCGCGATGGCCTTTGGCGCACTCTCCTTCGGTGGATCGAGGAAAGAGATATACCCAAGAAGCACCATAGCGCATTCGTCCTTTACGCTGTAGTTCGTCTTTATCGCTTGCATTTCCTTGTAGGCGACCGCGACGACGCGAAAGCCGCTCTTGTTCAAGACTACAGTTTCTTTCTTTGCTGTCTCCAGGTGTCCCGCATCCAGGGTTCCAATCGTTCCCGCATCCTCGTAGTGCGTCGAGACGCTGAATATCTCCTCAACGGCTCCTTTGCAGATCAGCACATGCCTGTCTTGCCGATCGGCAACGATAACCGACAGGCGTCTCCGGGAAAAATCGAACGGTATCTCCCCGACTTTTTCGAAATGCTCGTCTACTCCAAGAGCGTCGTGCACGTCGCCATGCTCCAGAACCGCAATGTCGAGGAGATTTTTCAGGCCCGACTGGAAGTAACTGTTGAGATAGGCGTAATGCAGGACCTTCTGTGAATCCCTCCCATGCATGTCGACGTGCTGCTTCAGGATAATCTTGTCTTGCGTGAGCGTTCCAGTCTTGTCTGTACAAAGGACGTCCATTGCGCCGAGATTCTGGATGGCGTTCAAACGCTTGACGATGACCCGCGACCTGGCCATGGCCAAAGCACCTTTGGCGAGATTGATGGTCACCGCCATCGGCAGCATCTCTGGTGTCAATCCAACGCAGATAGCGACCGCAAAGAGCAGGGCTTGAAGCCAGTCCCCCTTGGTCACCCAATTGATGACAAAGACGAGGGGAGCAAGGACGAGCGTGACGCCGATCATAAGCCAAGTGAAGCGATTGATCCCACGATCGAAAGCGGTTTTCTCCTGTTGCGCTACAACCTTTTCGGCCAACGCTCCAAAGAATGTGCTGGCACCTGTCTTGATGACCAGCGCGCGACCAAACCCACTCACGACGTTTGATCCTACGTAGCAGAGGTTTTTTCGATCCAGTGGGCTTTCCATTCGATGAGGGCGACACATTGCCTGCTTTTCGACAGGCATTGTCTCCCCGGTCAAGGCGGATTGGTTCACATAGAGGTCGGTCGCCGTCAGAAGACGCACGTCGGCAGGAATAAGATCACCGGCCGAAAGTTGTATAACGTCACCTGGAACGAGATCCTCGACAGCGATCTCCTCGGTTCTGTCGATCGCGCCCTCAGGACGGTGAACGGTCGCAAGGGACCGCACCATGGCGCGAAGCTTCGCGGCAGCGTTGCTGGAGCGGTGTTCCTGGATGAAGGCCATGCCGACGGAAAGAATGACGATCGCCGATATGACGATCGCGGCGCGGATATCTCCAAGGGAATAGGATACGAGTGACAGTGATAGCAGAAGGGCGTTCAGAGGGCTATTTGCGCGCGACCAGATTTCACGGAGAACCGGCGCGCGCTGCTCATGACTGATCAGGTTAGGACCGTATCGCGCGCGCCTGAGCAAAGATTCAGAAGACGAAATGCCGTAAAAGCCCGACCGGAGCAACTCACACGCCTTTTCTTGCGAACTATCGCTGATCGTCTTCAGGTCATCGGAAACACGACCGTTGGAATGAATTGCGCTAAGAGACCGCGCCTGCACCCTCAGGTCCGCCATGCGGCTCTAGCCTCCAGTTCCTCACGCGTATGCCATTCGACGTCATTAGGTGACTTCATTTTCCCGGCTATCCATGGTCTGCATCCTGAACGATTTTCGACCGGCGTTCGAAGACCCGCGTGATTTCCTTGTTTCGGCGGCGTCTTCGTTCCTCTCGCAGGTGACACCGACGTCGCCAAACCAAGGTCCGCTGCCATCGGTCGAGTCGAGAATGTCGATTTTGACTTCATCCCGACGACCCACCTATGAAGTCCGGAAAAATATGCAGACCATTCGCCTTTCGGTTAGGCTTTGCGATCGTCCTCTCATCACCTCTAGGAACGGCCTAGTTCCAAAGTGCTTGTGTTGCTCGCAACGCATGGACTTCATGGGTTACTCCTGCTTCCGGCGCGGTGGAGCCGGAAAGAACGCTGAGACGCCGGATACTATGGTGGTGATCGCTCCAGCGATGACGATGATCCAGGTCGCTGCGACCGGATCGACGTACGGGTCGCCCACCCACGGGAGAACCATCATCCAGATCCCGAGCGCAAACTCGATCAGGGCCTCCCACCGGCCCGGAAGAAGGATGCCTCCAACCGCGATCAGCGACATTGCAATACCGGTGAGAATGAGTGCCCATGCCAATCGGTCGCCTGCTATCGGGTCACCGAACGTGGATGGCAGCAACCATTGGATCGCGAACATCGATACTCCAAGTGTGACCATCAGCGGATCCTGCCAGCCAGGTTCGTTCATCGTATCCTCCAAGGTGCGTTGAGGCTGCAACAGGATAGTTTTCTTTGATCAGATTTCATTGCGCTCGATCAAATCAGCAAGTGGCCACCCGGCAGTTCCATCCCCGCTCTAGGCAGACTGAGATCAGATGGTTCGTCTGAGGGATGTCGTGGGGTCTCTTTGCGCGGTGGCGTCAACCCCGCTGGCCCGCCTATACGGCAAGCTATTCCCGGTTTAGGCCGAGACCGGCGATCGATGTCAGCTCGGAAAGATAACATAATTGCTTTTCACGGGCGGACGGGGCGCCAATTCAACATCCCTGAGCGTAGGGCTTGAAGTCCATGGTGCCATCGCGCACCGCTTGGAGTTCATAGGGCGCGACGTAGGAATCGTCGGTCGTCAGGCAAAGCTTCTGAACGTTGATATTGCCCATCTCGTTCATGTAAGGCCGAAGCTGTGCATCGCTTAGGTGGGCGGCGCACCGATAGGTAACTTCCTTCTTGATGGAGCGATCATAGGCATCCCGAAAGCGGTTCCATACCGTCCAAGCATGCAAGGCGGCACCGGCGTAGCCGACAACGATTGATAGCCGCAGCCCTCTTTCATCCAGCGTGATCGGAAGACACGACCCACGCGACCCTCCCTCGATTGATAGCGAATCTCGCACAGATTGCGAGCAAGGAGGATCCAACTCAATACAGATTATGCGCAACGCCTATTAGCTGCAGATAGGTCAGCCATGCTGGCTTGATTTCAGGTTTCTTTAGTAGCAATATTATTGAAGGTCATTCGCAGCGTTCCAAGCTCAAGCCAAGGCGTGAAAGCGACGGAAGCGAAAAGCTAGAACCACGAGCGATCCAACGTAAGGCTCCGAGAAGTGAAATCCCTCTGGAGCCTTTCGTTTGTCTGGCCTCGCCATTCGTGGTGCGACGCTTCGCATGTCAGTATCTTCATGCGAGTTCCCGCACGACATCGGCTTCGAGTTCGGCGCAGACACTCTCGTATTCCTCGATAATAAGTTCACTCCCGGAACTGCGCCTAAAGCCATCGAGCGCAATACACGCCTCATCATATATCTCGAACAGATCGCGCAGACGCGCCGGGTCAAGAGGTCCAGCCAATGTCGCCAGTCTTGCGCGGTGTTGAGGCAGCTTGAGCATCAACCGTCGTAATCCAGATTGCGCGTTACCGCGACTACCCTCGATCTCCTCTTGATCGCTAGCCATTAGCAATCCCTCGACCCCACTGCCAAGGGTAGCGCCGCGATGCCCTTTAAAGAAGTAACTTACCGTATGCTCTATCTCCGCCTCAAATGAGGGGCTGCTGAATTAGCTGAACCTTTTGGGTGGGTTAGCATTGTTAATTCGGGACACTTTTTCGCGGCTACCGTGGCCTGTTCCCTTGCGCCTCTAGTTGTATTTTATCGGAAGGCGGACCCGATGAGAATTCACACTCCAAGCGTACACGCCGAACCATCGCCTGTTGAGGTTCTTAAACAGCTCGATCGGATCCTATCGAGTTCTGACTTTGTCATACCGGATCGAGGGCGGAGGTTCTTGGAGTTTATAGTCCACGAAAAACTGGAGGGACGAGCGAGCCATCTGAAGGCCTTCACCATCGCACAAGCCGTTTTTGAACGGGGGGTCAATTTCAATCCACAGAACGACCCTTGCGTCAGGATGCAGCAAGCCAACTCCGCAGCGCGCTCGAACGATATTATCTTACGGCGGGCGCGGCGGACGAGGTGTTGATAACGGTTCCGCGCGGCGGGTACGCCCCTTCAATGACGTTCTCCGGGAGCGTGTCCGGTATCGAAGACGTCGCAGGTGAACGGCAGGTGGATTCTGCCGCACCCGCTTCCGAGCCATCGCTCGTGCAAGCGTCCGAGCCGCCAAAACGGGAAAGCAGAATTCTCCGATGGATTCTGGTCGTGGCGGGACTAATCGTTCTTGCTGCGGTCGTGCTTGCGTCATTTGCAGAGCGGGACAACCCAGCCTTGAAAGAACCCGTGATGGTTGGTGGCAGGTCGACAATTTATGTTGAGCAATTCAGATCCGATAGCGACAGCAAGCTTTCAGCCCCCGATCTTAACGGCCTGCGGAATTCCATTATCGTCAACCTCAGCAAGTTCACAAAAGTTGCGGTGCTAGATGGCGCGGCGAACGAAGACAGTGCGGTGTATTTGCTGCAAGGAACTCTCCAGCGCGAAGGAGACGACCTGCGATCACTCGCCCGGCTCGTGCGGCAGGCTGACCGCGCCGTCGTATGGTCCGGCGACTACAACATCAACCTGAATGGCCGAAGCATGCTTGACGTAGAGGCAGCAATCGCGCGCTCCATTTCTTCGGCCATCGCGGCACCGTTTGAGGAGCGCGTCGTTTCTCCGCCTGATGGGGCCAAGGGCCAACCGCGTTAGTCGTGCGATCCATCTAACAGCGCGGCGTTGATCGGCGGCGCTCGGCAAGGTCGGCAATGATATCGCTACCTGGGGACATGGCGTTTAATCCTATCCCGAAATGGAGGGCGGCGAGCATGGCGGCCAGCCGCCCACAGCGTCATTGGCCCCGCTCCAAACAGCGGCAAAGCCATTTCCGCTCCTTCTCGCGTTCCGGGCGCGGATCGCTGGCGATATAATCGAGCCTCATTTGCAAGGCCTCGTGGTTCATCGATCCGTGAACGCAGATCAGTCCGGGGCCGACGGGGATCGGCGGCCCTTGTCGGTGATCCCTTGCCGCGCTTGTCGGCAATGGCAAGGGGCGGAGAATTCGCGAACTGGACGTATTTGAAGGTGCCATCCGCGAAATCCCTTCTAGGCTCGATATCGAAGCAATCGGCTGTCGCCCCGACCCTCCTGTATGCTTCCTCGTAGTCCTCCTCGGCGCAGACGGCTGCAATCCGCAATTTTCGGCGCGGCTTGAATGGCCCGAACTGACGCCCACAGGCTGCGAGCATGCCGAGGGCCACGGTAAAGCTCGTCTTTCCCGTAGACGTCTGAGCGACCAACTCGGAGATATGCTTTTTCATGGCAAGGCCGGGGATGAGCCATTCGCGGCGCCGTATCGCCTCGCGCGGGCCGAACGTGAATTCCCGCATCGTAACCGGGAACTGAACAATGCCGCTTCCGTCATCGGCCATCGGCGCGCCTCCTTTGGTGGCGGCACGAGCGACTATGCGCGGTTAGCGGGGAAATATTTCCAAAAAGGCAACGCTTTGAGATTCGGCGGGAGAGAGCGGCCCCGGCAATGGGGCATTTTTGGCGGGGATGGAGCGCCCGCCGCGCATATCAATACCTGCCTTGCATGCGGTCCGCCTTTCGAAGGCGTTACCGGCGGGCTTGTAGGGTGGGCGGCGGAAGGGCTATATTGAGCGGACCCAATGTTACTCTTGTTTCCTTCCGCGCCCGGCAAGCCACGCCGGGCGTTACTCTGTTATGCGGACTCCAGTTCGCGGGCGAGGCGGCGAATGCCCTCCAGCCAGCGCTCGACCTGTTTCTTGGAGTATCCCGGGCGGGAATGCTTTGAGTCCGGCATTGTCACGATAGAAGGCAAAACAGGACCATTGTCCGATCCAGATAGGACCTCAGTCCGATGTGCAATCAATAACCACCGTTTAGATTGTCATCATCTTAAACAAGCGAAGCACGCGATTTTACTCGCATATATTGATTGGACCAGACGATGCGCATCACCACATTGGCCTCCACGGCGGTACTCACCCTCGCTGTTGCAACGTTCCCGCTTGCCGTTGGTGGGTTCGACACCGTTGCGATGGCAAAAGGCGGCGGAAACGGCGGCGGGAACGGGGGTGGAAACGGTGGTGGCAGCAGTGGCGGCAGCCACGGAAGCAGCGGTAGCCGGGGAAATAACGGCACACACGGAGACAGCGGCAGCAAGAGCGGGGCTTCAACTCATGGCAACGCGAAATCTCAGGGCAACGCGAGTAAGTCTTTCAGTGACGCTGGTAGGAAATCGCAGTCCGCAAAAGCTGACAAGCCAACCACTGCTACCCAGGAGAAAAACACTGCCGCACAGCTTGCTGGTCTCAACTCGCTGAAACGGAACTACAAGGCCTATCTGCACACGTCTGACCCGAAGATGACCGCGATTGCGGCCTACGCGGTTGCCTATGCCCAGTATGAGATCGATAACGGAACTGAGCCGTCGGTCGATGACCCGATCTTGGGTGACGAGGCCTTGGAGGATGCTCTGGCATCCGCAACGAAGACAGGGCAAGTCAGCCCTGCCGTTCTTGACCAGGCAAAGGCAATCCTCGGCGTTGGCGAAGCGGACGGGAAGATCGACCAGATCCGAGGTTCGCTGGAGACTTCCGCTCCGGAAACTCCAGACGAATAAAGGGAAACCTGGTCAACAAGGCGTTGCTGATTGCATGGACCTTAGTCCAACTTGGCGCTCACGTGAGTGCAGCCTAATATGAAGCTGTCCTCTTGAGAGGATGGGCGGAAGCCTGGTGGCTGGGATCAGACATCATGCCTATGCCAGGCTTCCGCGCCGTGCTTGACGAACGTGTCCCGGCGCGGAAAAGCCGACGGACAAACTTGTCAAAAGATGAACATACTTAACGTTCAGGCTCGTGCCTGCATCGAGGCATAAAGTCGATACTCATGCATACGGCGATTTCGTTCGGACCGGGGAGCGCCAGATGAATTTCATCGACCTAGTCGGCAAGCGTGTTCTTGTGGTCGAAGACGACTACTTACAGGCAAGCAATGTAACCCTTGCGCTTGAAGACCAGGGCAGCGAGGTGATCGGCCCATTTCCTGATCTGGAAAGCAGCCTGTTGAACCTGGAGGCTAGAAATATCGATATCGCCGTCCTGGACATCCATCTCGGTAGCGATCTGGTATACCCCGTTGCAGACAGGCTGGATCAAGCACGGGTGCCGTTCGTATTTGCTACAGCCGGCAATGAAAGCGGCATTCCCGACCGTTTTTGCAGGGTTCGGCGTCTTTTGAAGCCTTTCAGCATCGAAGAACTCGCAGTGGAACTGGCCATCTTGGTGGCCGAGCGCAAAGTGACGTGGCAATAGCGGGTTTCGTCGGCACAGACAGGACCGTTCACGGACCGGACTGACCAGCTACCGAGGAAACTCGATCCTCACAGGAGCGAGATCGCCCCAAAGACCGGGCTTATTGGGACTTTTCACCTTTGCGACGCTGGCGGGAGGCCCGCTTCACCGAGGCGGCAACGATCAATGCGGTCCATAATCCGACGGAAAAGATGAGTGGCTGACCATCCAGCGAGCGCTTGCGACGGCCAAAGTGGGGGATACCATTATTCTGGCTCCCGGGCTCTGCCTGCAAGACATCAGGTCTGTTCGTCCAGGCGAGACGGGAAAGCCCGTGGTCATTCGAGGCGCCGGTGCCTCTGTGGTCAATGGCGGTGGGAGCCTACGGGCTATTGAAATCAATCACAGCTTCATCGAACTACATGATTTCGTGGTCGACGGTCATTTCACGGCAGCGGAAACGGAGGGAAGCTACCGAGACAAGCTTATCTACATGATGTGCAACACACCGGGTCCGGCACTTTCCGGGCTGCGATTGATCTGAAAGGACATCCGCAATACCGGCGACGGGTGCGTTCGGCATCGCTACCAGGCGCGGGACAACGAAATTGCCAACTCGAAAATTTCACCCTGTGGTCACTTCTATTCCGTCTACAAGGATGGCGCCAAGGACGGCGAGGGCATCAAGTCGCTGTGGCTTCTTTGGGTCCGTGTAAAAAGGAGTTTCGGTTAGAGACGGCGAGATTTTTTTGTTGGCGCCACCGGAGAAGGCATGCCAGCAAAGGGTACGGTTTGATGCATCGCCTTCACGCTCGAATTGGCGTGATTGCAGTATTAATATTCTGTGATTATGGGGCAGGAAACGGGGCGCGATGCTTTACGGCAATACCCCGAATTCCCTGACGCATTAGCCAATGCGAAGATGATCCTCCACCGACTTCACGCCGGCGGCCGACCAAGCAGCGTTCTCGGCGGCCTTGCGCTCGGATAAACGTTTGACTGTTCCATCAAGAGTGACCTTGCCATCAAGGACGTTTACTCGAATAGCTCGGGCCTCAAGTTCCGCGTCCCGTCGGAACGCTTCTTCGATCCGTCGTTTGACGTCACCGGATGTTGCCCGTGGAGCGACGGTTATAAGGTTGGAGATCCCAACGACACCGGCGAGATCGCGAATGGAATCTGCTGCCGCTTTCCGTTGATACTGCCATTCAACCTTGCCTTCGAGGGTCACCCAGCCATTCTGTACCCTTACATTAACCGCGTCCCTTGGAACCGTCGTGCGCCATGAGAGCGTACTGACTGCACGTCTGGCAATCTCGTCATCGGCCGTGATGTGTGTGCCGTAGGGGCGAACTTCTATTTCCTGAGCGATGGCATGTACACCTGTCACGCGCCGCGCCGCACGTTCGGCGGCATCCTTTTCAGCATAGGTTGCAACGTGTCCGGTGAGCGTGACGACGCCACCTTCGGCCGTAACACCAATATGTGCTGCGTTTATGCTCGGCTCGAATTCGAGCTCGTCTAACACAAATTGCCGCAGAAATACATCTGTCATGGGAAGCCTCCTTCTACGGTTCGACGTTCTAATCTTAAAAGCAACCGCGAAGACGAACTTTGACATGCCGCAAAGTGCAACATTCTTGTTTTCACATGTGAGGCATCATGTAGCTATATTTTAGGTGGTCTGTCTTCAGGCGCTATTTGGTAGAAGAGTGCGTAAGCACTCGGTTAGCCGGAACCGAAACCTTCGAACATGCAATCTCCGGACTTCTGAAGAAGAGGGTCGATTTCTTTGCGAGGCGGAGCACCTAGGCCACCGAATTGCGGAGATCAAGAACGACACCCACGCGATAGAAGGGTGTTGCATTGCTTGGGCTAGACTGTCGACCTGAACGCGGCGCAGAAACGGTATGTCATCTTCGGAAGCGGGGAACTGACGCGCGCCATCCTGCGGGAACTTAGTCGTTAGTCGGGGGACGGTGACCGTCATGTATCGAGGTTTCCCATCGTGTTTAGCGGGTGTAGAAGGGTCTCCCATAGCAGCGCGACGAGCGGAGCATCCGATCACTGAAGGATGATCGAAGCAGTAAGGTCTGGGCAAGACGGACACGCTAGCCATTCCAATCTATCTACGCGTTTCATACCTTTAGCAGCCGCTCCGCAGACCCTATCCTTGATCGATTGGAATACGGAACGAGCCGCAGAGGCTTGTCTTTGGCGCAAGACGTACGCTGTAGGGTAACACAAGCATCGCTCGACGCGGGCCCGCCTGCATGCTAGTTTAGCGGTCCCTAAAATATTGTGTGCGAGAAATCCGGTTGTGACGCTTGAGGGGAGCTGCCGAGATGACAATCGTTCGCAGTTTGCTTGTATGTGCGGGTTTGGTTGGTCTCGGATGCACAACGGGACTGACTCAGCAGGTCACCGGAACGCTGGGTTCGCCAGGCGCGACGACAACGATTACCGGACAGCAGTTGCCGCCACCTGACCCGAAATTCGGTGGCGTGATCAACCAGAAGGCATCCGAATCGACGCCATGGTGGGCCCCACGCGTCGTGCCACCCAAGGGTGCGCCCAACGTGCTGCTCATCATGACGGATGACCAGGGGTTCGGAGCGCCCAGCACCTTCGGCGGCGTTATTCCCACGCCGACGATGGATCGTATTGCCAAGGAGGGGCTTCGCTTCACGAATTTCCACTCCACGTCGCTCTGTTCACCGACGCGGGCTGCGCTGATTACCGGGCGCAACCATCATTCGGTCGGCTTCGGCGTCGTGGGTGAAATCGCGACAGGCTTTCCCGGCTACGATTCCATTATCCCGATCGAGAAGGGCACCATCGGCACCATCCTGAAGGAGAACGGATACGCCACGTCGTGGTTTGGCAAGAACCACAACACGCCGTCCTACCAGTCAAGCCAAGCCGGCCCCTTCAACCAGTGGCCGAATGGCATGGGCTTCGACTACTTCTACGGCTTCGTCGGCGGCGATGCCAGTCAGTGGCAACCGAACCTGTACCGCAACACGACGGCAATCTACCCCTTCGACGGCAATCCCGGCTGGAACCTGGAGACGGCAATGGCGGATGAAGCGATCGGCTACATCAAGCAATTGAAGGAGATTGCCCCCGGCAAGCCATGGCTCGTCTACTATGTGCCGGGCGCCACCCATGCGCCCCACCATCCGACGCCGGAATGGATCAAGAAGATCAGCGATATGCACTTGTTTGACGATGGCTGGAACAAGGTGCGCGAAACGATCTTTGCCAACCAGAAGCGGCTCGGCATCATGCCTCAGGACGCCAGGCTTACGCCCTGGCCAGATGGCCTGCCGCAATGGGATTCACTAAGTTTCGAGGAGAAGAAACTGTTCACCCGGCAGGCGGATATCTACGGTGCCTATCTCGCCTATGCCGACCACGAGATCGGACGCGTCGTCCAGGCGGTTGATGATCTCGGCGAACTCGATAACACGCTGATCATCTACATCGGCGGCGACAATGGCGCGAGCGCTGAGGGAATGGTCAACGGCACTCCGAACGAGTTCACTACCTTCAACGGTGTCTCGGTGCCGGTCAAGGACCAGTTCCTCTGGTATCCATTCTGGGGTTCGGAACGAACCTTCCCGCACTATGCTGCCGGCTGGGCCTGGGCGATGGATACGCCGTTCAAGTGGGTCAAGCAGGTACCCTCGCATTTCGGAGGAACGTCGCAGGGCGTCGTCATGTCGTGGCCCGGCCATATCACTGATGCCGGCGGTGTAAGGCGCCAGTTCCATCACGTCATTGACATCGTGCCGACCATACTTGAGGCAGCGAGCATTCCGGCGCCGGACATGATCAACGGCATTCCGCAGAGCCCGATCGAAGGTGTGAGCATGGTCTACACCTGGGACAAGGCCAACGCGAACGCCCCCACCCGGCATGACACGCAATATTTCGAGATGCTCGGCAACCGCGCCATCTATCACGACGGTTGGGTGGCTGCCACGACACCGGCCACGCTGCCGTGGGAACTCAGCACCAAGACGCCGCCTGACGTCATCACCGGCTACGACTGGGAACTCTACAACGTAGTGGATGATCCAACCCAGGCCAACGACCTTGCGGCTGCCATGCCAGAGAAGCTGAAGCAGATGCAGGACCTCTTCTACTCCGAGGCAAAGAAGTACAATGTGTTGCCGCTCGACAACTCGACACTTGCTCGCTGGAACACGCTGCGCCCAAACCTTACGGCGGGGCGCACCGAGTTCTCCTATTCGGGCGAACTGAGTGGCGTCCCTGCGACTGCGGCGCCCGACATCAGGAACAAATCCTATACTATCACCGCCGATGTCGACATTCCCGAGGGCGGTGGAGAGGGCATGATCGTCACGGAGGGTGGTCGCTTCGGCGGCTACGGCCTGTTCCTGAGCAAGGGCGACTTTGGCGTCGGACGAGGCAAGGTGGTGTTCCTCTACAACTTGCTCGACCTGAAGCGGACCATGTGGGAAGGGCCCGAGCTGGAAGCAGGCAAGCACCGGATCACCTTCGACTACAAGGCGGACGGTACCAATCTTGGTACAGGCGGTATGGGCATCCTCTCCGTTGACGGACAAGAAGTAGCTCGCAACTCGCTGGAACACGGCATCCCGGTGACGTTCCCGGAGGACGAGACCTTCGACGTCGGCCAGGACACGCGCACAGGCGTCGCGCTCGTGGAGTATCGCTATGATACGCCGTTCAAGTTCACCGGCAAGATCGACAAGCTAGTGTTCGAGCTAGGGAGGAGCAACCAATGAGCCTCAAACACACCTTCAGCACCCTTGCGGTCGCTGCGACGCTCGGCGTTCTCACATCGTCGACAGTAATAGCCGAAAACGCCATCACCGCTCCGGCGACGAAGTCCATCGGCACATCGAGCACACAGAAGACCGAACTCGTCCCCTCTCTGATCGTGATGAATTCCGATGGCGCGACCCTAAAGGGCGACACGCTGACTCTGACGAGCGTTTCCAGCAACTCAATTCTGTTTGCCGACCGGCCGGTCCGCTCCGCCGGCCATGCGCTCACCGCGCACTTGCTGGAAGAGTGGGCTCAGGGCGGTAGCTTCGAAAAGGATCCGCCGAACGCCACCGTCTCGGTGCTGAACAAGGACGCGTCCGGCGTCGAGGACGCCGTCGTCGTTCTGAAGGAACCGAAGCTCGAAGGCACGAACCTGACGTTCAAGGTGGATGTGCTGGAGGGCAACCTTGCCGAAGCAAATGGCCCGGCATCGATCTTCATCGACATCATTGGCATGCCGAGAACGCCGATGTCCTTTGCGGGCGTGGCGCGTCGCACTGCGTATCGGGGAGCCTGGTACGGTGCGGCCGCCGCCGGCGCCGCCGCAGCCACCTACGACCGCCCCTATTATCGACCCTATTATCCTCCGTCGGGCTGCGGCTATTATCCGCTGCCGCCATGTTAGTGCTGAAGCGTCGTCCTGACCGGAGTGTCAGAGAGGAGGATCGGCGTGACCAACCACACAATTGCTGTCGCGGCCATCGGTGAAATCGTGACCGGTCTCGCGTTGGTCGCAATTCCCGCGCTCGTCGGTGAGTTGCTGCTTGGGGAGGCGCTGGTGGGCGTCGCGGTCGCCGCCGCGCGCGTCGCTGGCATGGCGCTGATCGGACTGGGGATCGCCTGCTGGCGGGGTCGGCCCCTCGAAGGCATGCTCTTCTACAGCACGATCGTGACGCTGTACCTCGCCTATCTCGGTCTCGCTCACGGACCAATGGGCGTTCTGCTTTGGCCAGCAGTCGTCCTGCACGCTGTCCTGTCGGCCCTGCTGGTGCATGCTTGGCAAGAGGGTCGGGTCTCCTGAGGTGTGCATGAGGAGGCTGTGAGGAGCCATTTGCCGCCGCGTGGCGCTATTTTGCACGAGATTTAGACATGTTGGGCTTCAAAAAACGGGCCCACAATCATGCGCTTGCGCAATGGCCGAGAATGAGATCCTGAGCGGACGCGGCACCTGACGACCTACGTTCTTGGGGCAAGGGCTTACCCATGCACCAGCTGACAGTTGCGCTGCCAATTGTCCTGGTTCGAGCACGCGCTCGTCGCTCAAAGGCCCGAGGTCACGCGACATGGTTCGGCTATCTTCTTGTCGAGATCACGCCTGCGTTCGTCAGCGGCATCCAGCATCAAAGAGGTCATCGGCAAGCCCCCGCATGATGTTGTTTGAACTGGAACCATCCTGAACGATATCCCGATCGACGTGACGTCCTGCATGACAATTGTCGCGGGCGTACCACCATAGCGAGGGGAACCAACAAAGAGCTCTGTCTGGTTCGACCATTTGAGAAGGGGCTGCTCAGCGCACCGGAAAATTGTCCGCGCGGCCATGTAAGTCTCTGATTTCATGCACCGGGTTCCGGGCACATAATGCTGCACAGATGCTCGCTGAGGCGCTATTTTTGATGATTTGATCACACGCAATGTAGTGCGGTGAAAGTGAGAGGATCATAAAACGTGAGGCTTGCCCTCGATGAGTATTGTTCAATGGAGGAATGTCATGAACGATCTCGCCTTACGCCAAAATATCATCGACGAACTCGTATTCGACCCGAGCATAGATGCGGCCAATATCGGCGTCGCGGTTGAAGAGGGCGTCGTCACACTTTCCGGCCATGTCGGTAGCTATGCCGAAAAGATCGCCGCAGAAATGGCGGTAAAGCGGGTCAAAGGCGTGCGTGCCCTCGCCGAGACGCTTGAAGTCAGGTTCCAGGGCCACAAGCGACATGCAGACGACGAGATCGCGGCGCGCGCGCTGGATATCATCGAATGGGATGCGCTCTTGCCGAATGGCGCGATCGGCGTGAAAGTTCAGAAGGGTTGGGTGACGCTGACTGGCGAGGTCCAGTGGCATTTCCAGCGGGTTGCGGCAGAGCGGGCGGTTATGAAGCTCGGCGGTGTTGTGGGTGTGACGAACGTCCTCTCGATCAAACCTTCCGCCTCAATCCCCGATGTGAAGAAGCGCATTGAAGGGGCGCTCAAACGCAATGCCGACGTCGAGGCGGAACGTGTCGAAGTCGCCGTCCTGGATGGCAACGTGACCCTGAAGGGCGGCGTCACGGGTTGGCGGGAACGGACTGCCGCGGAACGGGCGGCCTGGTCGATTCCGGGCGTCGTAAGCGTGACCAACAATCTCGCGGTCCGCGGTTGATGGAGGAGCCAACAGAAATTAATACGGCCGAAACTAGCCCTGCTGGAATTGGTGGGGTTGCAATGCACGCTCGGGATGGCTTGAAATTGCTACGTTGGCTCTTCATTGACCATGCGTTGCTGCTAGTACTCATTGTGATGATCGCTGCGGTCATCAGCGTCCTTATGTATCGTCCGACCAGCGACGTGGCCCGGTCCGACTTTCACCTGCAAAGATCGATCAAAGATGGACCGTGAACGGGAGCGATCGCAATGTCGACGGCCCTAGGAAAACTGACATATAGAGAATGCCTGGACATGCTGAAAAGTGCGCACTTCGGTCTCTTGGCTTGTAGTAATGAAAACAGCCCTACGTCGTTCCTGTTTATTTCGCGTTTGAGGCGAGCGTCGCTTTTAGGGTCTTTCAATGCGCAAAGTCGACTCGATGAGACGGAACCCCAAAGTTTGCCTTCAAGTGGAAGACTGGCCATCGAAACGATGCCCGCGACGCGTCGTGCTTGAAGGACGTTGCCAGGAATTTGCCGACCTCCACGCACGGACTTTGTTGCGGCGCACAGAAACTGGTGGGAGATGGGTTCGCTGAAGCTAGACGAGGTTCCACCGGCGCATATCTCTCCGCATCTTTTCCATGGAATCTTCAGGATGATGTTTCTGGTCGAATGGCAAAGCAGATCGACTAGAACAGCAATGCTGGCCTCGGCCGAGTACGCCCTGGAACGGAACCAGTGTCCATTGGCGGCTTGGCCGAACGTGCCGAGCCCTTAGTGTATGGTGTCGGAAACGGCTTGGGTAGCGGCAGACCCTGGTGAAAGCCGCGCAATAAGGATCCCGGAAATATCGTCAACATTGACGACGCCGCGATGGTAAATCTCAATCGCCGCCACGCATACGAGGCAAGATACCGATGTATCGAGGGGTACGCAGTAGTGGCGATACCAGTTCTGCACGGCGACCGATAGTGTTTTCAGCTCCGACGATGTTAGGGCAGGCAGGGTCATCGACGCTCCTCCGGATATCGGACGTACCTTAATTGCTGATCTGCCAGAAAGACTTTGACCGATGTCAAATCATTCCTGCCGGAAGGCAATTTTCATTCTGCCATGGGCCGGTTACACCAGCGCGGCGTTCTTGGCTTTGCCAGGTCGCTCTTGGAGGCCGGCCTCGGTGCGTTCGCGCTCGCTCTCTTGCATCGCTACGCGCGACAGCCGCGGCGCGTAGACGAGCTTTTTGATTGGGTTGGCCTTTCCAGATGGCGAGACGATTGTCGCGATGTCGGGCGGCTGTTAACAAGGTGGCGATTGCCCGAGCGCTCGCCATGGAGCCATCGCTGGTTCTCGCTGGCGAGCCTACAGGCAATGTTGATACTCGCGCGGCGAGCGACGTATTCGAGTTGATGCAGACAATCGTGAAGAGGGTACAACGTCGTCAAACGTCACCCACAACCACGGCTTGCGCCTCGCTGCGATGGACTGATCGTTCGGGAACGAAAAGCTAAAAAAGGACGCAGGGTAGTATAGAAGATAACACCACGTCCGCTGTCCTCAATATGTCACAGATTGTTACAAAACTTAGACAAACTGGCACCGAAAAGGCATCCGGCCGTAACGCTAGCATTGTTTACTGCAGCCTCATGATTGGAGGGAGCAAATCATGCTGGCGAATATAAGACCGTTGTTTCAGGAAGCTGCGGCGATACGCGAGCCCTGCACGCTGGCCACACTATTTGACCGCAGTCCCCTGGAGCACGCAACGGCTGGTCAGATCGTCTTTTTTGAAGGCGATCGCGCCCTGCATCTCTTTGCCATCCGCGAGGGAAATCTGCGCGTCTGCCGGCAACTTCACGATGGACGTCGTGTGATCACGGGCTTTTTGACCAAGGGAGACATCGTGGGCGTCTCTTTTAAGAACCGCTATCTTTACAGTGCAGAGGCGTTGGACGACGTCCACTTTCAGCGCCAGACGAAAGTGGCGTTCGACCAGCAACTCCTGGCTCGTCCTGACCTGCGACCCATACTTCTCTCACAACTCTGTGACGAGGTCGCCGCCGCGCAGGATCAGATGGTCCTGTTGTCCTGCAAGAGTGCGGAAGAACGGCTTTGCAGCTTCCTCTTGGCCCAGTTACACAAGAGCACGTCTCTGGGTTTTGCCAGGGACGTGATCAGCCTCCCGATGACCCGGCTGGATATTGCTGACTACCTCGGTCTGACGATTGAAACGGTCTCGCGGACCGTTACGAAACTGGCTGGACAAGGCATTCTCTCGACGGGTCGAAGACACGAAATACGCGTATTGAAGAAGTCGGCGCTTGTACTGCGGGCTGGAGAGGGCGATGCTGACGTCGATAATGAGCTCAATGATACTCTAAGGTGCTGCCGTCATTGAAAGGTAAGGCACGATGCCAGTGGATGCCACCGTTCCGTTCGCTCCGGCGCAGGATCTCGATGTCATTGCTCGCGTATTCGATGACACGAGCGTGATCATTCATGGCGTGGATGGGGTTATCAGTCACTGGACGTCCGGTAGCGAGCGGCTTTATGGTTGGAAGCGTGCCGAGGCGGTGGGGCAAGTCGTTCACCGGCTGCTTCGTACGAAGCTGCCGCGGCCGATCGAAGACATCCGCCGGGACGTATTTGCCGGCTTATCGTGGGAAGGCGACATTGTGCATCGTCACAAGGATGGCCACCCGATGACGATCGCGACGCGATGGGTCGTTTTCGACGCGAAGTCCTCTTCACCGGTGGTCATTCAGACGAATACGGATGTTTCGGAGACCAGAAAAATCCAGGACGATCTCGCCGAACGCGAAGCGCACCTTCGATCTATCCTGGACACAGTCCCGGATTCAATGGTCGTGGTCGACGAGTCCGGATCCATCACCTCGTTCAGCAGTGCGGCAGAAAAATTGTTCGGCTACAGCTCTCGCGAAGTCATCGGCCGCAACGTTCGCATGCTGATGCCATCGCCCTTCCGAGAGGAACACGACAGGTACATCGCCGATTACCTTCGCACCGGTAGAGGCAGGATCATCGGTCTTGGGCGAGTGGTCAAGGGCCGCAAGAAGGATGGATCATTGTTTCCGATGGAGTTGGCGGTCGGCGAAGCGGTTTCGAACGAAACACGAATATTTACTGGATTTGTTCGCGACTTGACCGGCCGGCAGCGCATCGAGGAAGAGCTTAGACAGTCTCAGAAGATGGAGGCCGTAGGGCAGTTGACCGGAGGTTTGGCTCACGACTTCAATAATCTCCTAACGGTGATCAGTGGCAATCTCGAAATGCTCGAGTCGCTGTTGGAAGGCGACTACCAGCACGAACTGCTTCGCGAGGCTCAGGATGCCGTACACGACGGAGCAAAGTTGACGAGCCAGCTGCTCTCCTTCGGTCGGCGTCAGCCGCTCGAGCCGGAGAGTACCGATGTCGGTTCACTTGTGTCGGGTTTTTCTGAGCTCCTGAGACGATCGCTGGGCGAAACGATCGAGCTTCGAACGAGTATCAGGGGCAGCAAGCATATGGCCATGGTGGACAAGTCACAGCTTCAGGCCGCCTTGCTCAACCTGGCTTTGAACGCTCGAGATGCGATGCCGGGTGGTGGTAGTCTCACGCTCGACATCTCACGGGTTGAACTCGATGCGGACTACGCACAGATGTATCCGGAAGTGAAGCCCGGCAACTATATTCTCGTCGCAGTGACGGACACGGGAGAAGGAATGAGCGAGGAAGTAAAGAACCGCGCATTTGAGCCTTTCTTCACCACTAAGGGGATCGGCGCGGGGACTGGCCTTGGCCTCAGCATGGTCTATGGCTTTGTGAAGCAGCTCGGTGGACACATCCAGCTCTACAGTGAACTGGACAAGGGAACAACAGTCAGAATTTATCTGCCTGCCGTGGGTGCTGAAGTCACTCCACAGTTGGGAAAGACATCGGGCGGCGAAGACGGGGCTGGCGGAAGCGAGCACATTCTGGTGGTGGAGGATGACGAGCGTGTAAGGCGGGTCGTCGTCGCGCGGCTGGTGAATGCTGGCTATTCAGTTCTGGAAGCTCCTGATGCCACGCGTGCACTCGAACTGCTCTCAAGCACCGAGCCGATCGATCTGCTATTTACCGATATCGTCATGCCGGGCGGAATGACCGGTGACGAGCTTGCGCGTCAGGCCACGCTATACAGGCCTGACCTCAAAGTGCTATTCACATCCGGATACGCAGAGCCGAGTATAGCAAAACGTTCCCTGCCCATATCCAGCTGGCTTAAGAAGCCATATACAGCGCAGGAGCTTTCGAGCCGACTGCGCCAACTTCTCAATTGACGGTGCCGTCCGTTTTTTGAGGTCCTCCCGGCCGTCTCAGTTAGGCGATTGCTTACTAGCGTGCCAAGAACAGCGGGACAGGGCAACTCTTTAACATCGAACGGGTGACGCCGCCGAACAGTCGCTGCTTAAGTCGCGGGTGGTTATAGGCGCCCATGACCACCATGTCGGCGCCGACATCGACGGCGTGCTGGCGCAAGGCCGTATCTACGCTGAGATGTCCGCTCGCAATTCGGTCGACCTCGGCTTTTATACCGTGCCGTGAAAGAAACGTGGCGATCTCGACTCCAGGTTCCTCACCATTCGCATAGCGTCGAGCGACCGGATCGACCATCGTTACATGCACCGCCTCACATCCCTTCAGGAACTCCATTGACTGGCGTGTGGCACGCGCTGCCTCATCACTCGAATCCCAGGCGAGCAAGACCGAGGAGGGGAAAGAGCTTACTGCCTGCCGGCGAGGGTTTAGGAGAATTGGTGTCGGCGACTGGAATAGGGCGCCGTCGATAATCCGCCGCTGTAGTGCCGCGTTGCCGGCAGCCTCCGGGCCAACCAGAATGATATCAGCATAGAGGGCATGTTGGGCAATGTCGTGATCTGCCCATGCAAACTCGGTGTAAATTTCTTGAATGTCGAATGACAAGTCAGACCGTTCCAGAACTTCGCGAATTGCTGTTGCCGCTTCAGAAAGGCGATCAATTTCCTTTTGTTGTTCGTCGAGCCACGTCGTCGTCACAGGATAGACCGCAACTGGCGGAACTGCGCACATGCATATTACGACCGCATTCAGGTGGGCGCCTTGGGTCTCGCAGAACTCGATAGCTGTCTTAACGTCCGTTTCCCATTCGTCGACGCTAAAGACGCACATGACGGTATTTATGCTCATGGCTCCGAACTCCTTCTTGGATAGCTAAGAACTTACCGTATCTTGGGAACGGGTCATTGATGTCCGTCAAAATGGGATTTCAAGAACGTTCCCGCAGCAGCTGTGATCCGGATCCTGGCCTGAAACTGTGTGTTCGGAGGCGATCCAGAATCGAAGTGGGCTTGTTGACAACTGTCAATTCAGGGCGCTGGCCCGATCCGACCTCTCATGTGGTGGCCGATGTTGATATTGGTCGAGACGCCTCTTACGCCGGGAATGCTTCCGCTGCGACCCTTGCAGCATCCCGGTCAAGAGGGGTGTCAACTTTTCCGTTCAGTGTCACGAACCCTTCCTTGACCGAGATCTCGACCACTGAGGAGGAAAGCCGGGATCCGTCTGCAGTCGCGCGGATACCGCCGCACACATAGCGTCTCGCTCCAGACATTGACGAAGATCAAGGCACCTGAACAACTCTCCAGTATCATCGCGTCAATCAATAAGAGGCTTTCGATGACTTCATCTGCGCAATGGCCATTGACCGCGACACGCCAAAGTTTGCTGTGCCAGGGATGCGATCAGGTGAGTTTAACCTAGAGCGAGGGAATGATGTTGTCAGGATCCGCACAGACATGTTTTATCGCTTCAGCGACGCTCTTGGCAGCGTGCGTGGGCGGGAGTGTGGCTGCCGATCGCGGGAATGGCCAAAAGATTGCCGAACGTTGGTGCACTGGATGTCACGTCGTCTCTCCGCAGCAGCAGCAAGGCAGCGATCAAATCCCGACCTTCGCGCAAATCCGGCGGTCGGACCGTTTCGATGATCAGTCACTTTCGACCTTCCTCGCAGCCCAGCATAATTCTCGTATGCCAAATTTTTCCCTGACGCGGTCCGAGATCGCGGATCTCGTTGCGTACATCAAGGCCCATGGTCGCTGATTGCCCCATTGCTTGCCGCAATGCGTAGCTACGCTTCAATCAGAAGGCACTGACCAAACGACTGGGATATCCAACCGCGCGCGATCACCGCTCGGCGGGCCGACGACTTAGAAACTCAGTGCTGGCAAATGAAACAAGGCGTTTGAGGTGGATCAATTTCATTGGCGGCAATTCGAGTCATTGGTACGCGATGTGCCAGTCATTGTATGGGGACAATCGAGGAGATTTTCCATGCCGCACAAACAGGTTCTTTTCCATTCCGAAGCTCGAGGCAAGGTTTTGCAAGGCGCAAGCAGACTGGCCGACGCGGTGCGGATCACGCTAGGCCCTCGGTCGAAGTCGGTGCTCATTGAGAAGAAGTGGGGGGCTCCGATTGTATGTAACGACGGTGTCACCATCGCAAAAGAATTCGACCTGAAGGATACAGAAGAAAATTTGGGCGCCAGAATGCTACGCTCGGCGGCGGAAAAGACCGGTGAGGTCGTTGGGGACGGAACCAGCACGTCGACAGTTCTAGCTCATGCCATCCTGGCGGATGGCCATCGAGAATTGTTATCCTGCACCTGCACGCCAAGCTGACCTCGGCGGATTTCACCATGGGCGATGAGCTGTCGCATAATCACGCTCGCCGAATTGATGGGTACGGCGAATCCAATCCCGATGTTGGCTCCCGACGGCCCGAGGATTGCCGTGTTAATCCCCACAACTCTTCCTTCCAGGTCGACAAGGGCGCCGCCTGAATTTCCTGGATTCAAGGATGCATCGGTCTGGATGAACCCCTCTTGCGAATCCAGCCCAAGTCCGGACCGGTCGAGTGCGCTGACGATGCCGAATGTTACCGACTTGCCAAGGCCGTACGGGGTTCCTATGGCAACCACATAGTCGCCGACTCTCAAGTCGCTGGAATTTCCGAACACGGCCTCACTCAATCCGTCGACGGGGATCTTGATCACTGCCAGATCCGTCTCAACGTCCACCCCGATCGCGGCCGCGTCAAATGTTTCGCCACTGGCAAGTGTCACCTTGATCGATGTGGCGCCTTCGATCACATGATTGTTCGTGAGGATATACCCGTTCGCAGCGTCAGCTATCACCCCGGTTCCAGCCAGTTCAGAAACCGGCCCGGCGGAGGTGTCGGAGGGACGCGACTTGTTCTGGACACCCGGTGTAAGGTAAAAAGTGTCACCTTGCTCGTCATTGGATTTTCCGCGCACGGATATGCTTACGATTGCCGGGATGACACGGCTAATCATTGGCGCGAGAGAAGGTGTTATTGCTTGCCCCGCTTCAGTGACCTCAAGCGGTCCGAACACAAGACCAATTATACCAACGGCAAATACCATGCTTCTCAGCATGGAAAGAGCGTAACTTCCGGCCATTCCTGAACTCCTGTGTCACAAGCATGTGCAGGGCCAGATTGGAAAGAAGGGCACACACGCGCATTGACTAATCGCAAACTAAGCGACCGATGTTCGAGAGGAATTCACGACGTGGCATGAGGGCTGGCGCGAGGAGAATGCTTCACCATCGAAGGGCAAACCAGAGTAGTGTGGCCAAAATTAAAAATTGCGGGAACGTAAAGCATAAGCGCGGGTTCCCCCACACATTGACCAAGCGCATCGGGCCATTCCGAACGCTATCGCTTCGTCCGATGGCAGGGACTTTGCCAAAAGCGTCGAAACGTCAGCTCCCTGTTGAGGCTAAAATTGTGTTCATTAGCGCTATATTGCTTTCTTATGCTTCCAGCGGTGATGATAGCAAAGCCAATGACCGGGATACTCTCGAACCCAGCTTTCCAACCTTCTCATTCGGGGCTGTCCGGTCTTGTGGATATCTACGCTTCCATTCTCGTTGATTGGGATTGTAATCTTGGGCTCTAGTTGATCGTGCCCACTGCAGTGGTGTAACTGGACGGCTCTGGTCCCATGCTCTCCGGCGTGAGCCGGACTGATCAACGTGCCACTGCCGGCAAGCTGA
>NZ_JANUBV010000045.1:0-22050 GCF_024808055.1 Rhizobium sp. BK176
TCACCAGCCACATTGACGAGGCCGATATTGTCGTCGGGACCGGAAGCACGCGGGTCGCCGGCCTGGGTATTGATCTTGTCGCGCCGCGCCAGCGCTGTACTCCAGCGGTAGTCGTAGAACGTACCGGGGAAGTGATGCACATTCGCGGCTCCGTCGCTTTCCGCACCGTTATGAGCGTTATGGAAATGCAACTGGGTTTCATTGCGCCCGAAGCCGTTGTTTGCCTTCCGGTCGGTCGGCAGGTCATTGTAGATGCGCGTGATGATCGGCTCGCCATAGCGCCCCTTGATCAGGAATGGCGGCAAGCCGCATTCGCCAGCGCGACCCGACGCATAGGTCCAGCAGCTGTTCGGCTCCTGTACCGGGAAATGGTCGTGGAAATAGCTGTGGCCGCCCGTTTGCGAAATCTGGCCAAGCCGCATGATGTAGCCGACCTTGGGGAAGAACTCGTCCCATCGCTGGTGCGCGAACACTTCGCCGGGCGGACGCCCCTCGATCGGCCCGTGATGCGTCAGCGGATTGATAAACGCCCCATTCGCGGGGTCAGCGGAAAAATCCGTGTGATAGGAAAGCCGCTTGGCCGGCCGTTCGCCAAGGCCGGCCGGAAAGGCCGCATGGCCCTCAGCCGTCCGTGTGATCGGCAACGGTTTCAGATGGTTCAGCCGATGCATCGGCTGAGAAAATTTCTGGATGCCGAACAGCGGTGTTCGCGGTGTTCCTGTCGGAACCGACGCATAGGCGCTCGTTGCAAACGGGCTTAGCCCGTTCTTGCAGGCGAGATATCCGCTTGCCGTAAAGATCCCCCATTTGAGTAATTCTCGACGGGTGACCTGCCCCTGGTTCAATGCCCAAACTATCTCTGCCCGATTATCTCGAGCAAGTTGTGCTTCTCGTTGACGGATTCTTGACGCGTTTTTAGAGATATACATTCGACCAGCCCCCAATCAAATGTAACGAGTTCCATCAATGCGTGACGGTGGCCCTACAATACACCCTAAAACTTGTGAAAACAAACAGGATCGTAGTATTTTTAAAATATTCAGATTTTTTCAGAAACAAACCGTCGAATTTATATTTTCTAAATAGTGGGACGGTTGAATGTTTTCCCGAATTTCGTATAATTACCCTGTACTTATTTCCAGATATGAACTCGATCGATACTGTATGAATTTTCGACGCATCAGGGGCGATGTACGAAAATGCCAAACTTCAGGTACCGGGCGATCGATCTCTCGGGGCACATGCTCGAGGGTATTCTGCAGGCAAACTCCAGCGCGCTGATGGCCGCGGAGCTTGAGCGTCGGTCCCTGTTTCCAATTGATATAGAGGAAGTGAAGAAAACAGGCGCAGGACTGGGCCTGTCGTTCCAGTCGACTCCGTCCTACGACGATGTAACAGCTTTCACGGAAGATCTCGCTGCCCTCCTTTCTGCAAGTGTTGCCCTGGACCGGGCGTTACAGATCATCCATCAATCGACAAAGCGGCATGCGCTCGGCAACATGACGCGTTCGCTTCTGGACGTGGTTTCAAAGGGACACAGCTTCGCCGAAGCGATCGAGGCCTATCCGGCGGCATTTCCACCGACCTATATCAAGATGGTCGAGGTCGCCGAGGTTGCCGGCAACCTTGACGTCACGCTGCAGGTGATTGCCCAGGAGCGGCGGCGGGGTCGGGAACTCAGACGCCGCCTGACCTCGGCACTCGCCTATCCTGCATTTCTGGTCCTTGCAGCCGTGGGCGTCCTGTTTTTCGTTCTGACCGTCGTCATTCCCGAATTCGACAACGCGCTGGTCGGCATGGGCGCGGACGCGAAGGCATCGACCTCGATCGTCTTTACCCTGTCGCGCGCGGTCGCGGCCAACAGCACGCTGATATCGGCCATCGGTGTCGGTGCGCTCTGCCTTGCCCTCGTCATCACCCGCAGCAAGACGGCAAAGTCGATCCTCCTCTCCCTGCTCGGTTATCTCCCAGGCTTCGATACGCTGCTGATGCAGGAGCGCGCCGTCGTCTTCTGTTCGACATTTGCCATGCTGAACAAGAGTGGCGTCGATCTGCCGACATCCCTTCGCCTTATACGCGGCTTGATGCGTGACGAGCACTCCGCAGAGGTCGTGGCCGAAGTTCTGGCAAGGGTCAGAGACGGCAGTCAGCTCACCGATGCCCTTTCCCGCGTTTCCTTCCTTCCGCCCTACGGCCTGCAGATGCTTCGGGTCGGTGAAACCACCGGAGACACCGGCAAGGCCGCGCTGCGTGTTGCAACCTACTACGAGACCCGGCTCGACCGCTCGATTGCCCGTGCCACAGCGATCATCGGCCCGCTGGTTCTGCTGACTGTCAGTGCCCTGATCGCCTGGATCATCGTTTCGGTCATCACGGCGTTGCTCAGCCTGAACGATCTACTGATGTGACCGCCATGAAAAAGCCGTTGCAACACCCACTGCCAACCACCCGCAAATCGCCCCGGCGCCGCACGGTAAGGGGCGACGGAGGCTTTACCCTCCTGGAATTGCTGGTCGTGCTCGTGATCCTCAGCCTGGTTGCTGGCATTGCTGCTCCGCGCGTTCTTGGTTACCTCTCGGAGGCTCGTGTGCGTGCCGCACGGCTGCAGATCGAAGCCCTGACCTCGGCTTTCGATCTCTTCTACCTCGACACCTCGCGCTACCCCACAGAACGAGAGGGCCTCACCGCGCTGGTCAGCGGCTCGGCGATCAAGCGCTGGAAGGGCCCTTATATCCAGCAGGCCTCGGTTCCGCTGGATCCTTGGGGCCACGAATATCAATACCGCATTGGTGACAAGGGGCGACCCCAGATCATTTCCTTTGGTGCCGATGGCGTTGAAGGGGGGGCCGACAATGCCGCAGACATCGCGATCCAGTAGCCATTCTTCGAGTGATGGCGGTTTTGCGCTGCTGGAACTTCTGGCAGCACTCGCAATCATTGCTTTCGTGGCGGCGATGGCACTGCCCTACATGATCAACGCCGGCCAGGCGATGAGCCTGAAGGTTCAGGCAGCGGAGATCGCGGCACTCCTGCGACAGGACCGGAACATCGCGATGGCGGAAGGCCGCACCGTCGTATCGACCATCGACACGCGTCGCGGCACGGTCCTGTCCGGTTCCTCCGCAAGACGGGTCATGCTGAGCGAAGGATCTGCGATCCGGGTGGAGCGCGCCGCGCACGGCCGCATGGTATCCTTTCAGGCCAATGGCCGCTCCTCCGGCGGGACGTTCGATATCTCGGGACCGCGCGCGACCTTCCGCATCTCGGTCAACCCGCTGACGTCAGGCATTGCGCTGTCAGCACTCGAATGAGGCCCGGCATGTGTGCGGCCCCCACTAAGAGTGCCCCGAATGCACACGACCGGCGCGATCAAGGATTTACGCTGCTTGAGGTTCTGGTGGCCGTCGCCATCCTCGCAGCTGTTCTATACGTGGTCCCGAGAAGCCTGGTCTCGGCGCGCGCCTCCGTCGTTCAATCGCATGCCTGGCTCGAAGCACGGCTGGTCGCCGAGGAAGTCCTCGCCGAGGAACTGCAGGGAAAGATCGTTCGTCCCGGCACGTTTGCTGGCGTGAGCCACGGACGCAGGTGGCGTGCCGTCATCACACGATCTCCCGAGGCCGAAGGGCGGGGGCCGGAGGGACAGACACTGCTCGAGGCGAGGCTTTCCGTCGACGTATCGTCTTCGCGACGGCTGGCGGTCGATCGACTGTTGGTCGGAGTGGCTGAATGAGGAAGGAGCGCAAGAGTTCAGAGGGTGGTTTTGCCATGCTGGAGGCCCTGGTTGTCCTCCTGCTCAGCGCGCTCGTCTTTCAGGCGCTGCTGTTGTCGGCCTATCTCGTGACCCGGTCTTCTGCGGCGGCCAGTCGCGACGCCGGAAACATCGAGCGTCTTGCCACAGGGCTCACTGCCCTCAGGCGCGACCTGTCAGAGGTTGCTGCCATCAAGACCAGCGAGCAGGCCGGCGCGCCCCTCCTGTTTTATGGCAGTGAAACTGCAGTCGGTCTCGCGACCGGCTCCGCATCCGATCAACTGGTCTGGATTTCAGTCAGATCTGGCGCTCTCGTCCGGTCTGCCCTCGCGCGATTTCCCTCGGCAACCAGTTTTGAAAAGGTGAGCGCCGCTCCACCGACAGCACTGCTGCAGGGAGCATGGGACTATCGCTTCTCGTTTGCTGAAAACACCCGGAAAGGCTTCGTGTGGAGCAATTCCTGGTCCGATCGCCCGACGCTTCCCGATGTCATTCGCCTGCAGATATGGAGCAAGTCGGATTCGCGGCGCGCACCTTTGACGCTGGTGGTTTCCCCCCATGTCGATCCGCCACGGCTATGCCCGGAAGGCGCGAGCTGCGAGGGAGGTCCAGATGCGACGTGATGGCGGATATGTCACGCTGGCAACCCTTGTCGTATGCGGCTTGCTGGCAGGAATCGTATCGACGCTGGTGCTGTCGGCGCAGCCGACCCTGGTTCTCACGCGTCTGGGCGTGGACGATCTCGTGACCGAGAACCTGCTCGACAGCGGCGCCACGGCGTCCGCCTACCTTCTTTTTACCGAAGACAGAGACGCTGCATTCGTCGACGGCCGCATCATCACGCTTTCGACCGGAAGTGTCACCCTACAGGTTGCCGCAGAAGCAGGACGGCTCGATCTCAATGCCTCTCCGCCCGAACTGCTGAAAGGGCTATTCAAGGCAGTCGATGGCCAGTCGCTTTCCCCCGACGCGTTTGCGGCACGGGTGGTTGACTGGCGCGACGGAGACGACGAGCGGACACCCGAAGGCGCCGAGCGCTCCGACTACAGGGGAAACGGAGCGCGCGGCCTGCCCATGAACGCAAAATTCCAGTCGGTTGGCGAGTTGCGCTTTCTCAAGGGACTGAGCGAGAATGACTACATGAAACTCGAGTCGTTTCTCACGGTGCACAACCGGACTGGCATGCTTGATCCGGGAGCGGCCTCCCGGAAGGCGCTGCTTGCGATCCCGGGTATGAGCGAGGCGGACGCCACGACCATTGCAGCGTTGCGTAACGACGAAGACAGCGACGAGCGGCGTGCCCTGGTAAAGAGATATGAAGGCTTCCTCACGGTGGAGAGGCCGACCGTCTTTCGCGTGAACCTCGTTGCCCACAGCAAAAGCGGCCGGGTCGGAACCGCCGAGATGGTCGTCGCCGACGCAACCGACACCCCCAAAGGCTATGTCGTCTATGCCTGGACATTTACCGGAACGGGGGGACGTTGATGGCGAGATGTATCGAATGACCGGGATAACCACATCGATCAAACGAAGCTTTTCAGCCTTGCTCGGCGAGATGGTTTCCTGGCAGGCCGCAGCGAACATCCCCCGCAGGAACCGTGGAACATTTCTCGTTGTCGAGGAGCCGGCGAGGCTCGTTTGCTACCGCGTCTCCAGGGCGGGGCCGATCCACAAGGCCGAGGGACCCCGTGATGAGCTCGGCTGGCTTAGCAGCGTCGTCGGAACACAGCCAGTCGAAATGCGGCTTGGCGCGGATCGTTCGGTCGTGCGATCGCTCAAACTCCCGGCGGCAAGCAGACACCATGTCGATGCGATCATCCGCCATCAGCTCGAACAGCTTCTTCCATGGCCCGCGGACAAGATGACGTTCGACTACGATCTTGAGGACGGCGAAGCGACCGACACCGCCGATCAGCTAGATGTTCGCGTCGTCGCGGTCTCGCTCGCTGCGATGCGGTCGGCGATCGATCCCCTCGAGGCTGTCGGCATCAAGCCCGTCGTCGTCGGACTTGCGACCGATCCACTCGCGAAGTCGAGTAGGATCAATCTGTTACCGGGCGCGAAAGCGGCACTTACGGCGAGACGTACGCGCATCGCTCTCGCGTCCCTTTGCGTCCTCGCGGCAATTGGGGCAGCCATGCTGTCAGTTGGCGGCTTTCAGCTCCAACAGGCAACGCAGGAGAAAAAGCAGATAGAAGCCTCCCTCGCCAGCCTTCGCGGCACGATTGACAAGGCGCGTCAGAAGGCGGAACAGGCCGACAGTTCCAGCGCGAAACTGGCGCGCAAATGGGATGCCGCCTCCATGGTTGTCCTGATCGATGAACTCTCGAAGATCATCCCCGATACGACCTATCTCACCACGCTTGATGTTGCAGATCGAAATGTGCGTATTGCAGGATTTTCCGCCAATGCCGCGCGGCTGATCAGTATCATCGAAGACTCAGAGATGCTCGAAGCCGCAAATTTCTCCGCGCCGGTCGTCCGCGATGGCGACAACGGCAAAGAGCGGTTCGAAATCCTGGCCCATCTTGCAGGAGCCAAAACACAATGAACCGGAAGCAGGGCGCCGCGAGAAACGTCAGAATGGCAACGATTGCTGTGCTCGCTGGCCTGTTTTTCGTTCCTGGGGCGATAGCGGCATGGAGCGTGATGGAAGCACGTGGGCTGTCGCAGGAAAATGCCGAGCAGCGGCTGTCCCTGGAGGCACTCAAGACCAGGCTCGCGGCGCTCGAAGGCAACACGGATGACAAAGACGGCGATGGTGCCGCGATCTACCTCCCAGGCGACACGCCGGCTGTCGCAGCCGCCGAATTGCAACGCCTGATGACCGATGTGATCGGCGAGACCGGAGCAAAGATCGCTCAGTTTGAATTCGTCGACCCCGGAGAGGATGCACCCGACGACGGCGCCGTCGAAATGCGCGTTCTGTTTGAGACGACCACGGAGCCGCTGCAGCAAATTCTCTTTGCGACGGAAAGCAACCCGACAGCCCTGCTCTTCAAATCGATCACGATCGAGAGCGCGGAAACAAGCGTCAGCAGCAGGGAGCCGCCTGTACTGCGCGTTTCAGCCTCGGTCGAGGGCTACTGGCGAAGGAGCAAGCTGTGACCGGCTTGAAAAGATCTGGAATTGTGACGGGCGTCGCCCTGGTGGCGATGGCGGGCGCGGCTCTGTCCCAATCGGAGCCCAGCGCTCCAGCGACGCCGTGGCTGAGTGGCGTGACCCTTGATAAGCTCGAAGCGACCCGGCTTCACCCGCTGTTTTCACCCTCAAGGCAGCCCCCGGTCGCTGATGAGCCGGTCGTAGACGTTGCGCCAGTCATTGCCAGTGTCTCCGAAACGTCGCCATCTGCACCTGAGATAAAGCTCGTGGGGATCATTTCGATCAGCGGCAACCGCCAGGCACTCCTGCAGGACCCCGCGAGCGGCCAGATCCATCGCCTGAAGGACGGCGACAGGCTTCAGAACTGGGTCGTCTCCATCGTCGACAACCGTACGATCAAGCTCGAACAGAACGGCCAGCGCCAGGACTATCGGATGTTTGCCCCGACCCAATAGCGCCCGTCAGATCTTAACGCTCAGATCGTAACGCGCAGAACCTCCTCGATCGACGTGATGCCCTTTCGGTATTTCGCAAAGCCATCGTCGAGCATCGTGGTCATGCCGGCACGCACCGCCGCTGTCTGGATTTTCTGGGGATCGACGTCATCGCGCATGAGCCCGCTGAGCTCGGCATCGACGGGCAGGACCTCGAATATCCCGACGCGTCCTCGATAACCGCTTTCCCCACAATAGGCACAACCGACTGCACGGAAATAGCTGTCCCCAGGGCGCGGGACGAAGCCGCGACGCGCAAGGGCGGCATGCTCAGCGCCGGCACCATCGTTCACAGGCGCCCTGCAGCGTTCGCAGAGCCTGCGGACAAGTCGCTGTGCGATGACACACCGCAAGGCGGACGCAAGGAGGAAGGTTTCGACGCCGAGATCCATCAGCCGGATGATCGCATCGGCTGCGCTGTTGGTGTGCAGCGTCGTAAGCACTAGATGCCCCGTGAGCGCTGCCTGGATGCCGATCGACGCGGTTTCGCTGTCACGCATCTCGCCGACCATCATGATGTCGGGGTCCTGGCGCAGGAAGGAGCGCATCGCATTCGCGAAGGTCAGATTGATCGATGGCTTCACCTGCGTCTGGCTTACGCCGGCGATCTGATACTCGATCGGATCCTCGATGGTCATGATCTTGCGTTCGGGACTGTTGAGGCTGGAGAGCGCCGCCGTCAGCGTCGTCGTCTTGCCGCACCCCGTCGGGCCGGCAACGACGATCAGCCCATGCGGCTCGGCGATCTGGGTGCGCAGAATAGAAAAATCGCGGGCGGCCATGCCAAGTCGGGAAAGATCAAGTGCCTCGGCACCCTTGACGAGAATTCGGGCAACAAGCGCCTCGCCATGCAAGGTTGGCATCGTCGCTACACGAAAATCGGCGCGCGTCGTGTTGATGGTGATACGAGCGCGCCCGTCCTGCGGCAGCCGGTGCTCGGCGATGTTGAGTCCGGCGAGAATCTTGATGCGTGAAACGACACCACGAGCGATATCGTTCGAGAGCGGCTGCATGGTCCTCAGCATGCCATCCACCCGCATTCGCACCCGCACGCCATCCGGCTGGGGCTCGATGTGGATATCGGTTGCCGACAAGTTCAACGCGGTTTCCAGCAATTGGTCGACGGCCCTGACGATGGGCGCGCCGCTCGCGAGATCATGAAGGCGATCAAGATCCTCTTCGGCCGCACTCTGCGAGCGCGCTGCCGTTTGGTCGGCAGGCGAAAGGACGTTTGCCCGATCCTTAGAAAGCAACCGTTCGAAAAGCATCGCCATCTCTTCGAACGTCGCCACTCTCATTTCCACGCGTTGTCCGAGCGCGGCCGCCGCCGCCTCGATCGCCTCCTCGCGTGTCGGGTCGGCGATCACCAGAATCTGCTGGCCCTTCTCCAGTGCCGGAAGCGCCCATGCCGCGCGCAGGAATCGCGGCGACAGATCGGCGGTAAGCTCGGGCCGGAACTCTATCTGGTCGACGGCGGCGCGACCGAGCCCGTGAAATTCGCCAATTGCCTCGGCGAGCTGATCTCCCGACAGTACGCCGGTCTCCCAGATTTGACTGTAGCTCGAAGGGGGAGCCTTCAGCATCCGCTCAAGCGACACCCTCTCGGATGGCCCGACCAGATTATCGTTCGTCGTCAGATATCGGACAAAGTCCGTCAACGTCGTTGCAGTGGCCATCCAGATATCGCCTCGTCTGCGCTGCGTCCTTCCTGCGATTTGCAACAGCGTCCGCCAAGTTGAACGACAAGTCCATGCCGACCTTTGGGTAAGATATCAGGCCGTTACGGTTTGCCTACTGTAAGATGTGCATAGTCGCCATTAGCGATAACGCGCCCCCTGAAAAATGCTAGGTTCGGATACTGGAAGCTAGAGAATCAGTTGAGGGGAGATGGGACCTAGCAGTGCAATTGGTCGTGCAGGCCTGCTGTTCGGATGGTGTGTGTTGGCCACCGGATGCGTGCTGCCCGATCATGGTTCCATGGATAGCCCCAAGTCTATCCTCGGTTCCGTGACGAATGCAGACCTGTCCGCTCGTTCGCCGCGCCCTGACGGATCGGTGGCGTCTCACAACGCAACGAGCTCGGGCCCCCTCCAGGCAGTTACATTTGTGACGCCGGGCGATGGGGTCGTAGACCCTATCCATACGGGGCAGACCCCGGCCGCAGGCGAGGTCAACCTGAACTTCCAGGGCGCAGAGCTGCGTGAAGTGGTTCAGGCAATCCTCGGCGACACGCTTGGCCAGACCTATACGATCGATCCGAAGGTCTCGGGCTCGGTGACGCTTTCGACGGCCCGCCCGGTCGCAAAGGGCGAACTGCTGTCGATCCTGGAAACGCTCCTGAACATGAATGGCGCCGACCTCGTGAAGCGTGGCAACGCCTACCAGATCGTTGAAGCCGGTTCGGCCGTAGCTGGGCAGACAACGGTCAGGGGAAGCGGCCCTGGCTTCGGCATCACCATCCTTCCCGTCCGCTATATCGGCGCACAGACGCTTGCCCGTCTGATCGATGGCTTCGGCGCAAGGCCTGGCGCAATTCGTGTGGAAACGACACGCAATCTGCTGGTCATCGCCGGCAGTGGTGCTGACCGCCAGGCCGCGATCGAAACGGCAGGCGCGTTCGATGTCGACTGGATGAAGGATCAGGCGGTTGGCATTCTACCACTGCAGAATGCCCGGCCCGAGGCTGTTATACCTGAACTCGAACGCATATTCGCGGCCAAGGGCAGCGAGAACGGTGCAATCCAGTTCATGCCGATGCCGCGTCTTCGCGCAATTCTGGCGGTGTCGCAAAGCCGCACGCTGACGGAGCGCGCGCAGACATGGGTTCGTCGGCTCGACCGGGAAAACCCCGATTTCGGGCAGAGCGTGCATGTCTACCGCGTGAAATACCGGGACGCGACGAAGATTGCCGAGCTGCTGCAAAAGCTGTTCTCGACTGGCGACGACACGGAAAGCGAAGAAAAACCAGGGGCAACTCCAGCGTCTGCTGACACCGCCGATGCTGCTGCCCAGCCAGCCGAGGCAAGTGCCGGCCAAACCGGCGGCGGCGGAACCGACACGGCCGAGATCGATCCTGCGCGCTTCGGTCAACCGACATCAAACGAACTCGGTGCCGACGCGGTGCGCATTCGTGCCGACCCTTCGAACAATTCCATTGTGATCTACGGCGATCTCGAAATGCGCCAGCGGGTGCTCGGTGCGCTGACCCGGATTGACGTGCCGCAGTTACAGGTGGCAATCAGCGTCACGATGGCCGAAGTGCGCCTGACCGACGACATGCGTTTCGGCGTCCAGTATTTCGTCAAGAGCCATCACCTCGGAGCGGGATCGGACAACGGTTCGGTTGGCCTCTTCAACGTGCTCGCCGACAATATCGCGCGCGAAGTGCCCGGCTTCAATTTCGTTCTTGGCTCCGAAAGCAGCCCTGACATCATCATCAGCGCCCTCGACAAGGTCACAGACGTTCAGATCCTGTCGTCCCCGTCTCTCGTCGTGCTGGAAAACGAAGTTGCGCGCTTCCAGGTCGGCGACCAGATCCCGATCATCACGCGCACCGTTACCCCTGTAGACGCGGCTGATGCGCCTGTCAGCAACGAGGTGCAATATCGCGATACCGGCATCATCATGAATGTCCGCCCACGCATCGCCGAGAACGGTGTCGTAGCAATGCGCATCGAACAGGAGATCTCCTCGTCTTCGTCGCCGGACAGCCTGACGCCGACGATTTCCAACCGGAGCATTTCGAGTTCCGTGTCCGTCGTCGACGGCCAGACCGTGCTGCTCGGCGGCTTGATCAGCGAACAGGCACAGCGCGCAAAGGACGGCATCCCGGGCCTCAATCGGATGAAGGTCGTCGGCAATCTGTTCGGCAGCAAGAACCGCGCCAATACCCGGACAGAGCTTCTGATCCTGATCAGGCCCATGGTCATTCGTGACGGTCGCGATGCGCAAAGCGTCGCCGAGGAGCTGCAGTCGAAAATGTGGGGAATGGGCGGGCGCAAGGTCAAATAGTGCAGTGGCCAAAAACCATCGATACACGTCTGGCAGCAGTGGCGATCGCGGCACTGGCTGCCCTTGTGGTCGGATTGACGACCCTGCCATTGCCGCGCGCAACCCTCGGCGCGGTGCTTGCCGCCCTGGTGACCTTGGTTACAATCGAGGACTGGCTCAATTTCAGGGTTCCTAACCTTCTGAATCTCGCGCTGGCAGCGATCGGGGTCGGCGCATTCCTGCTCGGTCTCGATCCGCTGGGTGACGATGTGGAGAGGTCATTGCTTGGTATCATTGCAGATGCAGCGCTCACCGGCGGATCACTGCTTCTGGTACGTGAGGTTTACTTGAGGCTGCGTGGTATCGAGGGACTTGGGCTTGGCGACGTAAAGCTCGGTGCGGCTGCCGGCGTATGGGTCGGATGGCAGCAATTCGCCCTTGTCGTCTTTCTCGGTACCCTTGCCGCACTTCTTTTTGTTCTCGCCAAAAGCAGGCACCAGGGCCATTGGCCCGCAACGGCTCGCATCCCCTACGCGTCGTTTCTGGCACCTGCCATCTGGGCCGGGTGGTACCTGGCACAGTGGAGCAACCTCCCGTTATTCTGAGAGGCCGTGGGCGCTATGCCCCCCTGATTGATCCCCGCCAGATCAGTTCGGCATGAAGCTTGATCGACTGCACCCCATTCTCCGACTGTGGCCCTCGAAAACCATTCGACTGCGTTTGAAGCGATCGTAGAAAACGGCCAACGGTTGTCAGGTCGTAGGAAGACCACGAGGCCTGCTCGATATCGTCGAAGCCCGCGATGCATAACTCGCCCGGTATTGACGCGTTGCGTCCATGAAACCGCAAGCCAGGAGGTCGGTTGCGCAGAAGACCGCATCCGGGCGCTCTGCGCGCGTCAATATTCGCTGAGCCAGGACCCTGCCCGCTTCGCAGCCCGTCCACCCATGACGCTCGACTGAAACCTCCATTCCAAGGGCCCTTGCCGCAGCGATGAAGCCCCGCTCTCTGGCTATGAGGCTCGGTGTTCCCGCGTTGGACTTGGCGAATTCGAGCTTTCGACATCCGGCCCGGACGAGCGCCGTCACCACGCGTCCGGCGTCCTCGTAGTCATCGAGGTTGATCCGCAGCGGGCCGGGCTGCGCATCGTCGCGATTGATAAGGACGAGACGCTGCCCGTTGCGCAGGTAAAGCTCGGCAATGGACTTATCAGGCATGCCGGAGAGAATGATTGACGCATCCGCGCGATAACGGATCGCTTGCCTGAGAGTACGATCAACACTGCCATCGGCACGGTCCGTATTGACAAGCATCGCGACCTTGCCAGCGTTCTGAACCAGCAGTGTAAGCTGTTCCAAAAAGGGCAGAACGGTAGGGCGTTGCAACGTCGGAGACGATCAGGCAGACGATGCCGCTCTCATTTCGCATGAGACCGCGAGCAAGTTCATTGATGTGGTACCCAAGCGCCTCGGCTGCTTCGAGCACGCGCCGGCGCGTCTCTTGGGACACGCTGGCGCCCGGCGTAAATGTCCGCGACACCGCAGATCGTGAGACCCCGCCTTTTCAGCCACTTCCTGGCTGCTCACAAACACTTTTGCGGACACGGCTCGATCTCCATTTGCAAGATTTTGCATATTGCTGCAAAAGCGTGCAAGCCTCCCGCCGGCAGTGCCGGATGAAACTTTTATGACGGTCTTGGTCGAAGTCGCTGTTGGGTTCGCCTACACTTGCCCGCGTTTGTATATTGGGAACATCCTGTGGAACGAGCGCATGAGCGTGCTAGGGACCCGACATTTCTCGGTCTCTGCCTTACGCAGACCCTTGGATTGAATTTGCGGCGTTCGTTCTCTTTTGACAGAGACGGATCAATGCTGGGCCGCGCCCGCTAAGTCCGCGAAATGCGCTGATCATCGCATCGTCTATTGGAGAATCGTCTGTCGCCGCATCTGACGATGGAGTTCTGCTCGCCGCCATTCGCTCGCGAGCAGCACGATGACAATACCCGTCATCTCAAGGACCCAGTTACACTTGAGGCCCCATAGGTGGCTGCCGATGAACTGGTCGAAATGATAAAAAGATCCTGCTCGAATGACGACGTAGCCCACCACAAGCATCGATCCCGCGAGGGCCAGCCAAGTTTGGTGCGATAGTTTTCTTGGGCAAAAACCAGCTATTGGCAACGCAACCGCCCAAAGGGCGGCAATGCCGACGATAAAGTAGAATTGTACCGCTCGACGCTCGCCATACCACCCTTCTGATGCAGCGATCATTCGGCCAATCTCCGTGAAAGCGGACTGGATGTCGAGTTGCTTGTTTATGCCCAGTAAGAAAAGCATGATGGCAATTCCACGCCAGATGAAGCCGTCAAACTGCTTGCTCGAGCCAGGTGAAAGGACGGTTGCCATCGTCCTGCGGCAGCTCACGCATGCAACAAAGTAGAGTGCGACGGTAATCCATCCGCCAATCGTGGGATCACCGATTCCCGGCCTCCAATCGAAGTGATACGGCACCTGGATCCCCCCAATTGTGCAGCTCGCTTCATCGCCTTCGCTCGCTGCGGCGATGAGCGTTTAGTTACTTAGTCTCGATCTGTAGCAGCGCCTGAGCAACCTGGAAAAATGAACTATAGACGAGCCTGAAGCGTGCTTCCGGATCATTTCGCGGAGGCAACATGCAAGCATCGAGGCATGTCGGTTTTCTCGACCAATTCCTCGCTAGCTCAGGTCGGCGAGTGCCATATCATCCTATCGGCGTAGGGTCTGCAACGTCGAGTACCGCTCATTGCTGTCGTACACTTTCGCGGCAAACATGACACGATTGACACCTGCTGCATTTGCGACTGGGGGTGGATTTCATGCTGAGGATCAACATCAAGAACCGTGACTATCTGAGCGCGTTCGGCGGCACGTCGACGGTTTACAGCGCAGTGGCAACGGGCGGTGCTCTTCTCGCGAACGCAGCTGTTGGTTCGTCAGCCGGTGCTCCGCAGATTACTGATCCCAGCGCTGTCGGCTCCGTGAACTCGCTCACGGGATCGCAAACCACTCTGTCTCCTTTGACGAATGATCCAGCCGCGACGCAAATGTCGCCGGCTTCAAGTGCTACCTCCACAAGCGACGCCACCGGTGGAGCCAGCCGGACGTTGACCACCGATGCAACATCGACGGCAAGCTCCTCCGCTACCGATCCAGAGACGACAGCTCAGCCCCGTACCGTATTGCCCCCCGATCCTTCCACACCACTTGCCGCGATCTCGCTAGAGTCCTCTCTGTCGGTTGCCTCTGACGTCACGCTGCCGGTCTCAAGCACGACCGATACGTCGAGTATTCCGGCCATGACGTTTTCGGCTGCAATCGTCGGAACCACTGGCGTGGCAACGGCTGACGTGGGAACCACTGAGCAAGATGCGTCCGCCGCGCCAGCGCCGATGACCCTCGCTGCGACCGCATCAACAACAACGGTGGTGGCCGTCACTCAGACGGTAGCGGCTACTCCGACGCTGAACAAGATTGCCCTCGAAAACATGAAGCAGGGCAACCCGATCAGCGAATGGGGCATCGACGGCGACGGCGGCGGTACCATCCAGGGCTTTGCGACCGAGATTAGTACCAATATCGGCCAGACCGTTGACTTCAAGATCGCAACGGACTCGACCCACTACCGCATCGACATTTATCGTCTCGGCTATTACGGCGGCGACGGCGCGCGCAAGGTTGCCTCGATCGACAAGTCCCTGACGACGGCTCAGATCCAGCCGCATCCGATCGTCGATATGTCGCTCGGCCTGATCGATTGCGGCAACTGGTCGGTTTCGGCAAGCTGGGAGATCCCAGGGGACGCAGTATCGGGCGTTTATTTCGCCAGACTGGTCCGCGAGGATGGCGTCGAAGACGCCAGCATTATCCCGTTTGTGGTGCGCGACGATGCCTCAACAAGCGACATCGTCTTCCAGACCTCGGATACGACCTGGCAGGCCTATAATGCCTGGGGTGGGGCGAGCCTTTACTACGGACAGGTGCCTGTCGACCCGGCTGATATGATCGGCTACCTGCCTCCCAATTGCAGTTGCGGCCTGACGGCAATCGGCCGCGCATCGGCGATCAGCTACAACCGCCCCATCATCACCAACACCAGCCCCGTTGGCGGCACGCATGACTTCATCTTTGGCGTCGAACATTCGGCGATCCAGTGGTTGGAGCAGAACGGATACGACGTGTCGTATGTGACGGGCGTCGATGCTGCCCGCAATGGCAATCTGCTCCTCAACCACCAAGCTTATCTCTCCGTCGGGCATGACGAATACTGGTCTGCCGAACAACGTGCCAACGTCGAGGCGGCACGGGATAGCGGCGTCAACCTTGCATTCTGGAGCGGCAACGAATGTTATTGGAAGGTGCGGTGGGAAAGCAGCATTGATGGCAACGGCCAAGCCTACCGGACCATGGTTTGCTACAAGGAGACTTGGGGGACCAGCACGGATCCGAGCAGTGTCGGTACCGGCACGTGGCGCGATCCACGCTACGCGGACCCCGGACAGGAGCCGGAGAATTCGCTGACCGGAACCATGTTCACCGTCGACAGCTACCGGCTTGATACAATTTCCATCCCCTATGACTATTCGAACCTGCGCTTCTGGCGAAACACCGACGTTGCCAACCTACAGCCCGGAGAAACGTACAATCTCGTTCAGAACCTGCTCGGCTACGAATGGGATTCTGACGTCGAAAATGGGTTCCGACCAGACGGGCTGATCAACCTGTCCCTGTCCACAGTGGCAGTGAACACCTATCTTCGGGACTATGGCACTACCATCGGCGATGCCGTCGTAAATCATAGCCTGACGATGTATCGAGCCGCAAGCGGAGCGCTGGTATTCGGCGCAGGCACCGTATTCTGGTCGTGGGGATTGAACGATCAGCATGAAGGACCGGAAACGCCGACAGACCCGAACGTCCAGCAGGCTATGGTCAACATGTTCGCGGATATGGGAATCCAGCCAACGACGCTGGATGCCAGCCTTATTCTCGCGACGCAGTCCACTGACAACGTCAAGCCAACATCAACGATTACGTCGCCAATCATTGGTGCGAGTTTCGTCGAAGGCCAGCACGTCACGATCGCTGGAACGGCCCAGGACTTCGGCGGGGGGATTATCGCCGGTATCGAGGTATCCACTGACGGCGGACAACATTGGTTCAAGGCATCCGGACGCGAGAACTGGAGCTACAATTGGGTCGTCCAGGCGAGCGGCACCTATACGGTCATGTCGCGTGCCGTCGACGACAGCGTCAACGTGGAGACGCCATCATCCGGAAAGCAGGTTACAATTACACTGCCGGATACTACCGGCCTTTGGACACTGGCATCAAAGCCAGCGCTCGAGACTGCGATCGACCGCGACGGTGTCGAACTCGGGATCCGTTTTCAGTCAACCATCGGTGGCTTCGTTGAAGGAATTCGCTTCTACAAGGGTTTCTATAACATTGGTGAGCATACGGTCAGTCTGTGGGATGCCAATGGCACGTTGCTCGCCACAGGCGTATCGACAGGCGAGTCCATTTCGGGCTGGCAGACAGTTACCTTCTCCTCGCCAATTCATATCCCCGCAGGGACGACATTCGTCGCCTCCTACCATAGCAACGGCTACTATTCTGTCACCGAGAACTATTTTGGTCCCGGTTCGACATACGCAAATGGCGTGCTGAAGGCAGTCGATGGTGGCGGTGTTTATGCATACGGCGCCAGCAGTACTTTCCCGGGCAATAGCCCTGGCGGTTCGAATTATTGGGTCGATGTTGTGTTTGACGCCGGTCCCAACACGGCACCTGTGGCAACCGACGACGGCGGGTTCACCATCGCACGCAACGGCAGCCTGACACTGTCATTCGCCTCTCTGATAGCAAACGATACCGACGCCAATGGTGACGTACTTACCATTTCCGGGGTTGGCAATGCAGTCAACGGAACGGTTGCGCTGGACACTCAAACGGGCAACGTGATCTTTACACCGAACGCCAATTACGTTGGTCCGGCAAGCTTCAGCTACACCCTCTCAGATGGACGAGGTGGCACCGACCAGGGAAGCGTGAGCCTTTCCGTGGAGGAAGTTGCGGCCGGCGTTTCGCTGTTTCAGCCAAATGAAGGTCCGACCGGACAAGCCTTTAGCGACCGATCCGCGGTCGAGTTGGGCATGAAGTTCACTTCATCGAGCAGCGGTTCGATCACCGGAATTCGTTTCTATAAGGCGGCCGGCGATACGGGTACCCACACTGGTTCGATCTGGAGCACTGACGGCACGCTCCTGACGACTGTAACTTTCACCAACGAGTCTCTCAGCGGTTGGCAAACCGCAAAGTTCTCCAGCCCGATCCAGATCCAGGCCGGGGTAACCTACGTCGCATCGTATCACACGACCGGGACCTATGTGGCAACTGTCGGCTACTTCAACACTGCGCATACCAACGGAGCCCTCACCGGCGTTTCCGCGACGGCGAGCGGAGGGAACGGCGTCTTTTCCTACGGCACCGGCACGACCTTCCCAACATCCAGCTATCAGGCATCCAATTACTGGGTCGATGTCGTATTCAATCAATCGACGGTGAATTCGGTGCCTGTTGCAGCCAACGATAACGGCTTCAGCACCTACTCGAGCACGGCACTATCCATTGCGGCAGCAGCCCTCCTGGCGAACGACAACGACCCGGATGGCGACCCGTTGTCGATCACGGGCGTTGCAAACGGGGCAAACGGCACAGTCACGTTCGATAGCGTGACAAATACGATCGTGTTCACTCCGACAACAGGATACGTCGGCGCGGCAAATTTCTCTTACACGATCGCGGACGGCCGGGGCGGCACCGCCTCGGCAACCGTCAACTTGACGGTTGGCGCACAGCCAACGGGTACAGGGCTGTTTTCATCGACCGACGCGCCCACCATTGTTGCGGGCAATGACCCAGGATCGGTGGAGCTCGGCGTCAAGTTTACCACTTCCGAAAGGGGCGAGATTACTGGCTTGCGCTACTACAAGAGCGCGCAAGACACCGGTACGCACGTCGGTTCGCTATGGACCAGCAGCGGCGTCTTGCTTGCGTCCGCAACCTTCTCGAACGAGACAACAAGCGGCTGGCAAACGGTAACCTTCTCACAACCTGTCAGCATCTCCGCAGGCGTTACCTATGTGGCAAGCTATCATTCGAACGGCTTCTATGCGGCCACGCCAAACTATTTCACGACCAGCCACTCAAACGGCACTCTGACCGCATCTTCTACGGGCAATGGCGTTTATGCCTATGGCACAGGCAGCCTCTTCCCGAGCGCGACCTACAATTCAACCAACTATTGGGTCGACGTTCTTTATCAAACAGCGACTCAAAACGCTGCCCCCGTCGCTGCCAACGACTCCGGGATCTCAGGTGTTGCAAATACCCAATTGACGATCCTCGCCTCGGCATTGCTCGCCAACGACAGCGACCCCGATGGCGACGCGATTTCCGTCACCGGTGTCGGCAACGCGCTGCACGGAACGGTGTCCTTCGACAGCCAGTCGAATATGATCACCTTCACGCCGGCAACCGGATACACCGGAGCTGCCAGCTTCTCGTACACGATCACCGATGCGAAGGGCGCAACGGCCACTGCTCAGGCATCCCTCACGATCTCCGGCCAAGGCCCCGAAGAGAACGTCTTTGCCGCAGGCACAACCCCTGCAATCGTCTCGGTCAACGACAACAGCCCCGTCAATCTCGGCATGAAGTTCCAGTCAGATGCGGCTGGCTGGATTACCGGTATTCGCTTCTACAAAAGCGCCGAGAATACCGGCTCTCACACAGGCTACCTCTGGACGGCAAGCGGTACTCTTCTTGCAAGCGCGACCTTCACCAACGAGAGCTCAAGTGGTTGGCAGTCGGTCAACCTGGCTCAACAGGTGGCGATCGATGCCAACACCACTTATGTCGTGTCCTACAGCACCAACGGCAATTATTCGGCGACGGGCAACTACTTCAGCAACAGCACGACCAACGGCAATCTGCAGGCCATGTCTTCGGCGCTAAGTGGCGGCAACGGTCTCTATGCATACGGCTCCAGCGGGCTGTTCCCGACAAGCACATTCAACAGCACGAATTATTACGTCGACGTCGCATTCAAGCAGCAGCTCGCAGCGTAGCGGCGAGTGGGGAGAGTGTACATGACAGGTGGCGACAAGCGCCTCCCAGTATCGGTTTTGGCGGGTTTCCTCGGCGCAGGAAAAACAACCATCCTCAACCATGTCTTGCGTAACCGGGAAGGACGCCGGGTCGCCGTGATCGTCAATGACATGAGCGAGATCAACATCGATGCCGAGCTCGTTCGTGATGGCGGCGCCAACCTGTCGCGCACCAATGAAACCCTGGTGGAACTCACCAACGGATGCATCTGTTGCACCCTTCGTGACGACCTGTTGACCGAGGTCCGCCGTCTCGCCGCCGACGGTCGCTTCGACTATCTGTTGATCGAAGGCACCGGCATTGCCGAACCGCTGCCAATTGCGGCTACGTTTTCTTTCCGTGACGAGAACGGCCTTGCGCTCTGTGACGTGGCGCGGCTGGATACCATGGTCTCGGTGGTCGATGCGGCAAACCTGCTTGCAAATTATTCGAGCGCCGATTTCCTGAGCGATCGCGGCGAAACTCGCGACACCGATGACAAACGAACGCTTGTAGACCTGCTCGTAGAGCAGATCGAATTTGCCGATGTCGTCGTGATCAACAAGGTTTCCGAAGTTGCCGCCGAAACCCGGACGGCCGTTCGCCGGATCGTCGCGGCCCTCAATCCGGATGCGCGTGTCATCGAAACCGACTTCGGTGCGCTTCCCCTGTCGACCATTCTCGATACCGGCCTCTTCAGCGAGGCCAAATCGGCCCGCCACCCGTACTGGCATAAGGAGCTCTACGGATGGGGAGACCACGTCCCCGAGACCGAGGAATACGGGATTTCGAGCTTCGTCTATCGCGCACGCCGTCCTTTCGACCCCGCCGCGCTCGACCGCTTTCTCGCGCAGCAGTGGCCGGGCCTCATTCGCGCCAAGGGACATTTTTGGCTGGCGACGCGGCCGAACGAGATCGGGCTCCTTTCGATTGCCGGTACACAGCGACGCATGGATACCAAGGGCTTCTGGTGGGCAAGCGTGTCAAAGGCGCATTGGCCACGCTATCCGCAGTTCCGCCAATTGCTCGACCGCCATTGGGATCTGGTCTTCGGCGATCGCCGCCAGGAACTGGTGTTCATCGGCGCCGGGCTTGACCAGCAAGGGATCAGCACAGCGCTCGACGACTGCCTTTTCGGGGAAGAGACCCACTTTGACCCGGAACTCGGCAGACAGCTTGCCGACCCCTTCCCTGCCTGGCAGCAGGCGCACCATCACCATCAATGAGCACGTTCCAAACGAGGAGATCGACAATGAGCAACGAACTTTATGCCGACGGTATCGGCGAGATCACGGTAACCGGCACGATCGTCCGCATCGACCTGATGTCGCTGTCGGCCACCGAACGGGATGCCAGCAACAATCCGAAACCGGTCTTCCGGCAGAGGATCATCATGCCCGTCGATGCGTTCGCGAATGCAGTCGACCTGATGCAGAAGGCATTGGGCGGACTGGTCGAGGCCGGCGCCGTGCGGCGCGTCAACGACCCCAATCAGAAGGCTGAGATCATCCCTCCTTCCGGTGCCTCGGGCAACGCGTCGCCGAACTTCAACTGACGAACCATCAACGCAGACACCCGGGTGGGCCATGAGTACGTTTTTGCACACCAACCTACATTGCCTTGCTCTCGTGGCACGCCACCATGGCGTTGACCTGTCACCCGAGCGCCTGCAACACGATTACGCAGTCAATGACCAACCCGTCGCGCTTCGACAATTGTTGCGCATGGCCAAAGATGCCGGGCTGCGCGCCCGGCATATCAGCCTCAGCTGGACTTCGCTTCTTGGGCTCGGCGAAGCCTTTCCTGTGCTGGCGGAGCTCGAGAACGGCAACTGGGTCGTGATTGCCGGGCCTGCAATGGGCGAAGAGGAGCCGATGATCAGGGTCCTCGATCCCCTGGCCGAGCGCCCCGACTTCATTCACCTGAGCGAAGAGCAATTCACCCGATCCTGGCGGGGATCCGTCGTGATGATGAAGCGGAACTACGGCCTTAACGATGCCGATCAGCCATTCGGTTTCCGCTGGTTCATTCCCGAAATCATCAAGCAGCGCAGTTTCTTCCGCGACGTTGCGCTTGCCGCCATCGTCCTTTATGGCCTCGGTCTGATGACGCCAATCTTCTTCCAGCTCGTCATCGACAAGGTGCTGGTGCATCAAAGCTATGCAACGCTCACGGTCCTGACGATTGGCATCGCCATTGCCCTTGTCTTCGATGCCGCCTTCAGCTTCCTGCGGCGCTACCTGCTGCTCTATGCCACGAACCGGATCGATATCCGCATCGCGACACGCACGTTCGGGCATCTGCTCAATCTTCCAATCGCCTTGTTCGAACAGGCGTCAGCTGGGGTCCTTGTCAAGCACATGCAACAGACGGGAAGGATCCGCGAGTTTCTGACGGGTCGCCTGTTTCTGACCCTCCTCGATGGCGTGTCGCTCCTGGTCTTCATTCCGATCCTGCTTCTTTACAGCGTCAAGCTGACCCTCGTCGTCATCGGATTTGCCGCCCTTGTCGGCCTCGTCGTCATGCTTCT
>NZ_JANUBV010000046.1:0-19865 GCF_024808055.1 Rhizobium sp. BK176
ATCGCAAGGCTTGCCCGCGACATGCTCGGCGGCAACGGCATCTCCGACGAGTTCGGCATTGCCCGCCATCTCGTCAACCTCGAGGTGGTCAACACATATGAGGGGACACATGACGTCCACGCGCTGATCCTCGGCCGCGCCGTCACCGGCATTGCCGCATTCGCGAATTGAGTCAAGCCAACCATCGGGCAAATTGAAAGCCGCGCGACATTGTGCCAGCTTTCCATGACCGCGATTAAATTGTGCGCGGCATAGGAGATGGGTCACATGCTTTTGTTTCTCGCATTTTTGATCGGCATTGTCGCAGGGCTTCGGGCCATGATGGCGCCGGCCGCCGTTGCCTGGGGCGTGGCTCTCAGCTGGTTTGATGTCTCGCAGACACCGCTTGCTTTTATGGGATATCGCTGGACGCCGTGGGTGTTCAGCCTGCTTGCCGTGGTCGAACTGATTACCGACCAGCTGCCCTCGACGCCTTCCCGCAAGGTACCGATGCAGTTCTCTGCGCGCATCATCATGGGTGCGCTGACCGGCGCCACGATCGGCGCCTCCGGCGCCTCGCTCGCAGGCGGGCTGATCGCAGGCATTGTCGGTGCCGTTGTCGGCACGCTTGGCGGTGCGGTGGCTCGTGGTAAGCTTGCCGCTGCCTTCGGCAAGGATAGACCGGCAGCGCTGATCGAGGACGCGGTTGCGATCATCGGCGCGCTCATCATCGTGGGAGCAGTGTGATGCCAAGTTTCGACGCCATCGTCATCGGGGCCGGCCAGTCCGGTCCCTTCCTTGCGGCCCGCATGGTTGCGAAGGGCATGAAGGTGGCGTTGATCGAACGAAAGTTCCTCGGCGGCACCTGCGTCAACGCCGGCTGCATGCCGACGAAGACGCTGGTGGCCAGCGCCCGGGCCGCCCATGTGGCGCGGCGCGGCGCTGATTATGGTGTGCTGATCCCGGGCGCCATCGATATTGACATGACCGTGGTGCGCAAGCGTGCCGAGGCCGTCACGATGAACGCCCGCAATGGGCTCATCAACTGGTTTGCCGGCATGGACGGCATGACCGTCATCTACGGCCACGCCCGTTTCGAGGACGCCCGTACGGTGACGGTCAATGGCGACACGCTGACGGCTCCGAAGATCTTCCTGAACGTCGGTGCGCGGCCGACCATTCCGGATATGCAAGGGATCGGCAGTATCGATTACCTGACGAGCACGTCGATCATCCATCTCGACCAGCTTCCGCGGCATCTTGCCGTCATCGGCGGCAGCTATATCGGGCTCGAATTCGCACAGATGTATCGCCGCTTCGGCGCCGAGGTGACGGTGATCGAGCGTGGCCCGAAGCTCGCGTCGCGCGAGGACGCTGACATCTCCGATGCGATCGCCGACATTCTGCGCTCGGAAGGAATAGCCGTGCACACGGACGCCGATGGGATCGGCTTCGCGACGACGACCGACGGGATCGAGGTCAGCATCGGCAATGGTCAATCGCCGATCGAGGCAAGCCATGTGCTTGTGGCCACCGGCCGCACGCCGAACACTGGCGACCTCGGGCTCGACAAGGCCGGTGTTGCCACTGACCGGCGAGGCTACATCACCGTCGACGACAGACTTGCCACCAATGTCGAGGGCATCTGGGCGCTCGGCGACTGCAACGGCCGAGGGGCCTTTACCCATACGTCCTACAACGACTTCGAGATCGCTGCCGCCAACCTGCTGGACGGTGAGGACCGCAAGCTCAGTGACCGCATCCTCGCCTATGCGCTCTACATCGACCCACCGCTCGGTCGTGTCGGGATGAGCGAGAAGGAAGCCCGCGCCACCGGCCGCAAGATCATGATCTCCACCCGTCCGATGAGCCGGGTCGGCCGAGCCAATGAGCGCGCCGAGACCAAGGGCTTGATGAAGGTGATCGCCGACGCAGAGACGCAACAGATTCTCGGTGCTGCGATCCTTGGGATCGAGGGTGACGAGGCGATCCACGGCTTCATCGACGCGATGAACGCCAAGGCCCCCTACCCGGTGCTGAAATGGGCGGTACCAATCCATCCGACGGTGTCCGAGTTGATCCCGACACTGCTGGGAGATCTGAAGGCGGTTTAGGCGGCGATCAGGCTGCACTTCACTCAGACGGGGCGCCGAAAATTGCCTTGCTGAAGTAAAAACAATATGGCGCTTCCGAGCGCCCCGTTCGGCGGTTTATGCCCGCAACTCCGGTCCCTCTGCAGCACTGCCGGAGGGAGCCCTCGCTTCTTCGGGGGACCATGTGTGCCACACAGGCACGTCCGAGGTTCAACTGGAGGGAGACCATTTTCTGCGGACCGTTGATGCGGAAGCTCACGTCCTTCCTTCGCACCCGGCGCCGATCCCCCCTCGCCGCAAAGCATTGCAGTTTATCCGCGACGGACGGCTCACTATCGTGTTGATCGGTGCGGCGTGGACGAAGGCTGCTATAATCATTGATGTCATTGCCGGAGCCGTGCGGCCTTATCCCCTATCTGCAGACGCTCAGTCGGCGTTGGCGGCCGGCAGATCGTCGTCGAGCGTCGCCAATATCTTGTAGGCCGCCTTTACACGCTCGCTGTTCGGATAGTTCTTGTTGGCGAAGAGCACGATGCCGATACTCTTCGATGGCACGAAGGCAACATAGGCGCCGAAGCCGTTGGTCGATCCAGTCTTGTTCAGAAGCATATTGTTCGCCGGCGGCCTTGGCGGCGACAGTTTCTCGATCTCATTGGCCTTCAGTGTCATGTCGGCCGAGTTGCCGGCCAAAAGCTGGTCGAGGGTGGTGGGATAATTATACATTTCCCAACCGAGGCCCTGGGTCATGCTGCCGACCTTGTAATAGCCGGTATGGGTCGCCGCGAGCGCCGATTGCGTGGTCTTGTCGAGATTGGAGCCATCCATGTTGGCTTCGACAAAGCGCAGCATGTCGCTTGCAGACATTTTCACGCCATAGGCCTCGGAATCCAAAACGCCTGGCGAAACACGGATGGCCTTGCCAGCCTTTGAGTATCCATAGGCGTAGTTCTCGTCGTCAGCCTTCGGAACCGTGATGAAGGTATGGCTAAGGCCGAGTGCCAAAAAAAGCTTCTGCTGCATCAGGTCATCGAAGGGCCAACCCATCGCCTTTGCGGCGGCGTAGCCGAACAAGCCGATGCTGGGATTGGAATAGACACGATAGGTTCCCGGGGCATAGGCGGGCTTCCAGCTCTTGTAGTAACCGACCATCGCCTTGTGGTCGGTGACGTCATCGGGGAACTGCAGCGGCAAGCCACCGGCCGTGTAGGTGCCGAGGTCGAGCATCGTGGCACCGGCAAGGCGGCTGGCGGCTAATTCCGGAAGATATTTGGCGGGACTGTCAGTAAAGGAGAGGTCGCCGCTCGCCTGAGCATAGCCCGCGAGGGTTGCGGTGAAGGTCTTGCTGACCGAGCCGATTTCAAAGAGCGTCGCGTCGGTCACCTTCTGTCCGCTTGCCTTCGACGCCACGCCGTAGTTGTAGGTGTAACGCTTTCCGCCGACTGTGACGGCAATTGCCATACCGGGGATATTGTTCTTCGCCATCAAAGGGACGGCGATGGCGTTGACGACGCCGGCAAGCTCGCTCTGGCGTTCCGCGGCGTGCGCGCCGGCGCCCATGAGGACTGAAGCGGTGGCGAGAATGCCAAGCGTGGATTGCGAAATATTTTTCATAATGGATACGGTGCCTCGGGTTGGTGGAATAGTCGCGGTGTCTCGGCACCGCGGCGGGCGTCCAATGCAAAATGCATTGAGATATCGGGCAATCCGACGGTTTCGGCGGTTTTCACGAAGCGGATCGGGTCAGGCGCGATTGATATACGAGGCCTGTACGCCCGTCTCAAACGACGATATCTAGAGCGAAGCATTAGAAAAATTTGGGTGTCCAATGGTTCGTCCGCATCTGCCGCTGAATGCGCTCAGAGCTTTTGAAGCATCCGCCCGGCACCTCAGCTTCACCAAGGCCGCGATTGAGCTTTGCGTCACGCAGGCTGCCGTCAGCCATCAGGTCAAGAGCCTGGAAACGCGGTTGAATGTGACGCTGTTCGAACGGCTGCCTCGCGGGCTGATGCTGACCAGCGAAGGCGAGACACTGCTGCCGGCGCTACGTGATGCCTTCGACCGGATCGCCGGAACACTGGAGCAGTTCGAGGGCGGGCACTATCGCGAAGTGCTGCGCATCGGCGCTGTCGGCACCTTTGCCGTCGGCTGGCTGCTGCCGAGGTTGCGTGCCTTTCAAGCCCAGTACCCCTTCATCGATCTGCGCCTCTCAACCAACAACAACCGGGTCGATATCGCCGCCGAGGGGCTGGACTACGCGATCCGTTTCGGTTCGGGTGCGTGGCATGGCATCGAGGCGTTGCGGCTCTTGGAGGCGCCGCTATCAGCCCTCTGCGTGCCCGAGATCGCCGCGCAACTGAGCGCGCCGGGCGACCTCCTGAAGCAGACGTTGCTGCGATCGTATCGGGCCGATGAGTGGTCGCAATGGTTTGCTGCCGCCGGGATGGAGGCGAGCCTGCTGCCGTTGAAAAACATCGTCTTTGATTCATCGCTTGCCATGATGGAGGCCGCACTGCAGGGCGTCGGCGTTGCGCTGGCGCCGACGCTGATGTTCTCCAGGCATCTGCTTGCCGAGGCGATCCGCCAACCCTTCGACATCACTGTCACCACGGGCAGCTATTGGCTAACCCGGCTGCAGTCCCGACCGGAGACCCCGGCGATGGCTTCCTTCCGCGGCTGGCTCTGCGAAGTGGTGGGCACGACGATGCTCTGAGGCTCGACGTCCCGTGCTGTGGACGTTGCGGTGGCAACGGCGTAGGATGCGGCCAATGCTGAGGGGCTCTCCGAAGGATGCACGAACGTGGCTATCTTCATGGACCGGCATGATCTTGCGGGTACATCCGCAGAAGACATTGCAGAAGCGCATCGCAAGGATCTGGCTGTCGAAGATAGGTATGGGGTGAAGTTCCTCACCTATTGGTACGACCAGCGGCGCGGGACCGCATTCTGTCTGATCGATGCGCCGGATGCCGAAACCGCGCAGTGCGTGCATCGCGAAGCCCATGGTTATATTGCCGGCGAAGTAGTCGAGGTGGCGCTATCGGCTGTCGAAGCGTTTCTTGGACGCATTCACGAACCTGAACAGAAGGCCGGCGAGACCGGCGTCGAACGGGATGCCGGCCATAGAGCGATCCTGTTTACCGACATCGTAGGCTCGACGGAGATGACATCGCGGCTTGGCGACCGGATGGCTGCCGAACTCGTGCGGGCGCACGATGCCATCGTTCGCCGCTGCCTGGCACAATGCGAAGGGCGGGAGGTCAAGCACACCGGTGACGGCATCATGGCCTCCTTCATCTCCACCCACGCGGCCGTCGGATGCGCGATCAGCATCCAGCGCGAATTCAGGATCTACAACGGCGGCACGCCGGAACCCATCCATGTCAGGATCGGGCTTGATTGTGGCGAGCCGATCGAGGACAGCCGGGACATCTTCGGCTCAACCGTGCAACTGGCCGCGCGGCTTTGTGCAGCGGCCGGGGTCGATCAGATCCTGGTTTCGGAGAACATCTTTCGCGAGCACGGCGCAGCCGATCTCTTCGCCAATGCATCACGGCGGGATCTCAAGGGATTCGCAAGGCCTGTACTGGCATTCGAGTGTGAGTGGGCTGATGCGGAGGGGGCGCAGACGAACTGACGCCTTGAAGTCTCGGGCCAAAGACAACGAAGGGGCGCAGGATGATCTCGATATCAGTCGCGAGGACCAAAGAGGGAGACCTGCGCATTTTTCTCCCCGGCGCTTGGCGAATGGGATGTGGCCGATCCGGCGGACTTGATCCTTAACTCTATCACCGACAGACCGGCGATAGCCTCGCCCAGCAATTCGGCTCGGCGGAGGCGCTAATGCTCGTTGCGAATTGGAGCGGCGTGCCGGCCGGCTGCATCGGTTTCAACGCCTTTGACGCACAGGCAGGCGAAGTCCACAAATTCTACGTTGATCCAGCCTTTCGGGGGCGACGCATCGGTCATGCCTTGATGGCGGCGGCGCTGGACGCGATTCGCCAAGCCGCGCACCGAACTGGCGCACACGACGATCTAGATGAGGCAGGCCGTCGCGTTGTACGAAGCCTTCGCCTTCCGACGCTGCGAGCCGTTCCGGACTGTTCCCGACGAGGTCCGGCATACGGAGATTTTCCTGTCTCGCAGCATCTCGGTTCGGCGGCTCTTCCTTGAGCCGCCGTGCGTGCCGCGTCGTCGATTTATTCCATCACGATCTGCAGCTTCACGTCGCCTGGACGCGCCTCGACGGCGCGGTCGAAGGCAGTGATGGAATCCTCGAAGCCGAATGTCTCGGAAATCAGCGGCTTCAGGTCGACACGGCCGGAGCCAAGCAGGGCGATCGAGCGTTCGTACTGGTGGGCGTATCGGAAGACGGTCTCGATGCGGATTTCCTTGGTCGATGCGGTCGATACGTCGAGGCCGATCGGATTGACCGGCAGGCCGACGGCAACGATGACGCCGCCCGGTCTCGGCAGCTCCATGATGGTCTCCCAAGCCTTCGGCGAGCCGGAGCATTCGAAGATCACATCGGCGCCCCAGCCATCCGTCAGGCGCGCAACTTCCTCGACGATGTTCTTCTCGCGGATATTGACGGGGATGACACCCTGATACTGCGCGGCGATATCGAGTTTCGGCTGAGCGAGGTCGGCGACGATGGCGCGGGCGCAGCCGCCGGCAAGCGCGGCGATCGCCACCATGGTGCCGATCGGGCCGGCGCCAAGGACGACGGCGGTATCGCCGGGGACGATCTTCGCCTTTGTCGCGGCCTGCATGCCGACTGCAAAGGGCTCAACCATGGCGCCTTCTGCGAAGCTGACATTGTCGGGCAGCTTATAGGTGTAATTGGCGGGATGAACGACCTCTGATGTCAGGATGCCGTGGATCGGTGGCGTCGCCCAGAAGGTGACAGCGGGATCGACATTATACATGCCAAGCCGGCTCGCCTTGGAATTGGGATCGGGGATGCCGGGTTCCATGCAGACACGGTCGCCGACCTCGAGATGCGTCACGCCAGCGCCGACTTCGACGACCGTGCCGGCGGCTTCATGACCGAGCACCATCGGCTCGTTGACGACGAATGGGCCGATTTTGCCGTGGGTGTAATAGTGGACATCGGAGCCGCAGACGCCAACCGTGTGGATCTTGATCTTCACCTGGCCGGGACCCGTATCCATCGGCAGGTCGATATCACGGAGCGCAAGTTCATGCTGGCGTTCGAGCACCAGCGCGCGGACTTTGGCCATTCTTCTGTTTCCTTCCCGTTGCCTCCCCGCACCGATCAAATCAGCGCGGCTTTGGCAAGCACTATAGGGCCCGAAGCCTTCGAAGTTCAATCGCGTTTCGAAGGCTTTTGCTCATGATGCGATGAATTGCTCAATCTTTTCAGATCGGCACGACCAGGGTCGAGGCCCTTGCCCCTCAGACTGCGACGTCCCTGGGCATTAAAGCTTGGAGCGTCCACCAGACATTTGGACGATCCTTATGCGATGTTTATATCTGAGGTCGGCTTTCGTGCTCGAACCTTTATCTCGTCTGGACATATGAACGCAGAACAATGTCGGCCCGGGAAATCAGTTTGCGGCATTGGAAGCGGCGCTAATCGGGTGTCAGCCGCGGCGCCCGCCGACGCGGCCTTGCACAAATGACAAGAGAGACTTCATGGACCTTTCGCTGATCATCCGTCCTGAGCACACATTCATCGGTGTTTCGGTTGCGACGAAATGGAGAGGATTGCAGGCGATTGCCGAAAAAGCTGCCCTCGCCTTCGGAATTGAAGGAAAGAAGATACTGCACGCCTTGGAAAGCCGCGAGAGCCTTGGCTCGACGGGTATCGGCAATGGTGTCGCTGTTCCGCATGCCGTGGTGGAGGGGATGACGCATCCGCGTGGCTTGCTGCTACGCTACGCCCGGCCACTCGATTTCGAGGCGGTGGACGATGTTCCGACTGATATCGTCTTCGCGCTTTTGTTTGGCGAAGCAAGCCGCGGCGAGTATCTGAACGTGCTGGCAGCAATCGCGCGTCAGCTGCAGACGCCGGGCATTCTGGCGGCCATGCGCAAGGCAAAGACTGCCGAAGAGCTCTATTCGGATTTTCTGGCCGACTCGCGCGTTTGACGAACAGGTAGATTTTCGGGGCGTTAAGTTGCGCTTTCCGTCTTCCTGGCAATGCCCAGCTCGGCCTCCGCGAGCTTAGTCCGAGGCTTTACCGGAATTGTGATCATCAAATCGAGCAAGTCCATTTCGAAAGCGCGCTTCAATTGGGATGGCATTCCAGAGAGCATGGCGGAACAGAAAGATTCTTCGTTTCATTATACGACCAACTTGGTAGAGTTTCGGCCACCAACGAAGGAGGTTTCTATGCAGTCAATAAGGATCACACGGCTTCTCGCGGCTGTGGCGCTGGCAGGCAGTGTCGCAATCGGCGCCGTCGCGCCCGCATTCGCGGATCAGACGCTTCTCAACGTATCCTACGATCCGACGAGGGAACTGTATAAGGATTTCAATGCCGCCTTCGCTGCCAAGTGGCAGAAGGACACCGGTGAGGCTGTTACCATCAAGGCTTCGCATGGCGGCTCTGGCGCGCAGGCGCGGTCGGTCATCGATGGGCTTGATGCCGATGTCGTTACCCTTGCCCTCGAGGGCGACATTGATGCGATCGCTAAGAAGACTGGCAAGATTCCTGCGGATTGGAAAACGAAGTTTCCGAATAACTCGACGCCTTACACCTCTACGATCGTCTTTCTGGTTCGCAAGGGCAATCCGAAGGGCGTCAAGGACTGGGCCGACCTGGTAAAGGACGACGTCCAGGTGATTACGCCGAACCCGAAGACCTCTGGTGGTGCGCGCTGGAACTTCCTGGCGGCCTGGGCCTGGGCCAAGCAGGCGAATGGTGGTGATGACGCCAAGGCGCAGGAATACGTGACGAAGCTGCTGCAGCATGTTCCGGTTCTCGACACCGGCGCGCGCGGTGCAACGACGACCTTCGTTCAGCGCGGTCTCGGCGACGTTCTCCTGGCCTGGGAAAACGAGGCCTACCTTTCGCTCGAAGAGCTCGGTCCCGACCAGTTCGAGATCGTCACCCCGGCGTTCTCGATCCGGGCTGACCCGCCGGTCGCCGTTGTGGATGGCAATGTCGACAAAAAGGGCACTCGCAAGGTCGCCGAAGCCTATCTGAACTATCTCTATTCGGACGAGGGGCAAAAGATCGCGGCCAAGCACTTCTATCGGCCGATCAAGCCGGAAGCTGCAGACAAGGCTGACATTGCGCGCTTCCCGAACCTGAAACTTGCGACGATCGACGATTTCGGCGGCTGGAAAGAAGCGCAGCCGAAGTTCTTCGGCGATGGCGGCGTATTTGACCAAATCTACAAGCCGGCACAATAATACGTCGCATGAGATCACATAGCCCCACGCGGTGGCGGTTCAGACGGCCGAGCGTCATTCCAGGCTTTGGAATGGCGCTCGGCCTTACCTTGACCTGGCTCACCCTTCTGATCCTCATCCCGCTTTCAGGCCTCGCCTGGCGGTCGAGCGAGCTTGGCTGGGAAAAATTCTTCGCCATCGCCTTCGATCCTCGTACCCTGAGCGCCCTTCGCATCAGCTTTGGCGCCGCCTTTGCGGCCGCCTGCATCAACGTCGTTTTCGGCGTCGTGCTGGCTTGGGTGCTCGTGCGCTACCGGTTCCCTGGCAAGCGCATCATCGACGCAATGGTCGATCTGCCTTTCGCGTTGCCGACCGCGGTTGCTGGTATCGCGCTGGCGACCCTTTATGCGCCGAACGGCTGGATCGGCCAGTTCCTGACGCCGCTGGGCATCAAGATCGCTTTCACGCCACTCGGTATCGTCATCGCGCTTGTCTTTGTCGGCTTGCCCTTCGTGGTGCGCACGGTTCAACCTGTCATGGAGGAGATCGACAAGGAGGTGGAGGAAGCTGCCGCAACGCTTGGCGCCACGCGCCTGCAGACGATTTTCCGCGTGCTGCTGCCGGGCTTGATGCCGCCGGCCCTGACAGGCTTCGCTCTCGCCTTTGCCCGCGGTGTCGGCGAATACGGCTCGGTAATCTTCATTGCCGGCAACCTTCCGTTCCGGTCGGAGATCGCACCGTTGCTGATTGTCATCAAGCTCGAGGAATATAACTATGCCGCAGCAACGGGCATCGCCGCAATGATGCTGGTGATTTCGTTTGCCATGCTGCTGATCATCAACCTCATCCAGAGCTGGCGCAGACGGAGGTACGGCTATGGCGTTTGATACGAGCCTTCAGCCGACAAAGGTGCGCTCCGCCGTCACCGAACATCGGTTTGCGCGCTGGACGCTGATCCTTGCCTCGCTGGTCTTCCTGACGCTGATCCTGCTTCTGCCGCTGGCGGCCGTCTTCGTCGAGGCGTTCCGCAAGGGTGCGGGTCCGTTCCTCGAGGCGCTGCAGGACGAGGAGACCTTTTCGGCTATTCGCCTGACCCTCATCGTGGCCGGCGTCAGCGTTCCCCTCAATCTGACCTTTGGCATCGCGGCCGCCTGGGCGATTGCCAAGTTCGAGTTCAAGGGCAAGGCTTTCCTGACAACGTTGATCGACCTGCCGTTTTCGGTCTCGCCTGTTATTTCCGGCCTCGTTTTCGTCTTGCTGCTTGGTGCCAACACCCACCTCGGCCAATGGCTGAGCGCTCATGACATCAAGATCCTGTTTGCCGTGCCGGGATTGATCCTGGCGACCATGTTCGTCACCTTCCCGTTCGTGGCGCGTGAACTGATTCCGCTGATGCAAGAGCAAGGTACGAGCGACGAAGAGGCGGCGATTTCGCTCGGCGCCAGCGGCTGGCAGACCTTCTGGCACGTGACCTTGCCTAATATCAAATGGGGCCTGCTCTATGGTGTATTGCTTTGCAATGCCCGCGCCATGGGCGAATTCGGGGCTGTATCCGTGGTTTCCGGTCACATCCGGGGACAGACGAACACCATGCCGCTGCAGGTGGAAATTCTCTATAACGAGTACAATTTCACCGGCGCGTTCGCCGTCGCCACGCTGCTTGCCTTGCTTGCGCTCGTAACCCTTGTTTTGAAGACGCTGCTCGAGATGCGATACAGCGAAGAAATCGCCGCCAGCCGACGGCACTGAAGGAATTAGAATGGAAGTTCGCGTACAAAACCTGCGCAAGGAATTCGAACGCTTTCCGGCGCTGCACGACGTCTCGCTCAATATCCGCTCCGGCGAGTTGATCGCGCTGCTCGGCCCGTCCGGATCGGGCAAGACGACGCTGTTGCGGCTCATTGCTGGCCTGGAGAGCCCGACGGAAGGGTTGATCTATTTCGGAGACGAGGACGCGTCAAAGAAGACCGTGCAGCAGCGCAACATCGGCTTCGTGTTCCAACACTATGCCTTGTTCAGGCATATGACAGTGCTGGAAAATGTGTCCTTTGGCCTGAAGGTGCGCGATAGCTCACGGCGCCCGCCCAAGGCGGAAATTCGCCGGCGGGCGTTGGAGTTGCTTGAACTTGTCCAGCTCTCGGGTCTTGAGAAGCGTTATCCGGCTCAGCTTTCCGGCGGCCAGCGCCAGCGCGTCGCGCTCGCACGCGCCATGGCGGTCGAACCGAATGTACTGCTGCTCGATGAGCCTTTCGGCGCCCTCGACGCCCAAGTTCGCAAGGATCTGCGCAAATGGCTGCGCGAGATCCATGATCGCACGGGTCACACGACGGTCTTCGTCACGCATGACCAGGACGAGGCGATGGAGCTTGCTGACCGCGTCGTTGTCATGAGCCAGGGCGCGATCGAGCAGGTCGGAACCCCCGATGAGGTTTACGACAATCCGAACTCCCCCTTCGTCTTCGGCTTTGTCGGACAGTCCAACTGTCTCGACGTCAGGGTCAACGGTGGAGAGATCTGGTTCGAGGATAGGCCGCTCGGCCTCAAGGTCGAGGGCGAAGCGGATGGAGACGCTCAACTATATTTCCGGCCGCACGACATTGAATTGCGCGATGGCTGTGGCGGCTGCATCGCCGGTTTGCTGACGACGAGCCGGCGCGTCGCTGGTACGCGCCACATCGAGGTCGACATCCGCAAGGGGCATCCGCCGATCGAATTGGAACTATCGCCAGCGCAGGCCGGCGCCCTCGACCGCACGAGGATCGCCTTTCGACCAACGCGATGGAAGTTGTTCCGGTCCGACGACAAATGAAGGGCCGACGCGGTCGTTAGTCGATCGAATCAGGCTGGAGCGGCACGCTGGTTTCGGCGGTTGCATCCGCTTTGAAAGTGTGACCTGTGATGGAAAGTGTCGCTGTTTTCAGTGGGTGGCGAGAGCGCTAATCAGCCTGTGCAGGCGGGCCAAAAGCGGCCAAATCAAATTGTGATACTGATTGGGTTTGAAATTTACCTTAAACGCAGGTAAAAAAGCGACCACTTAATCGAGAAGGGCTTACTACTCTAAATAGGGGGCACCTGACATTGAGGGCGCATATAGCGTTGGGAAAATCTCTCGCCGGGATCCTGTTGGCGGGCGTGGCAGCGGCGGGCTGCACGACCGCACAGCAACCGGCTTCGAAGGTGGCGAGCCAGGTCAGCAAGCCCAAGAATGCGGCGCAAGCGGCGCAGTCAACCAAAGTTACTTTCAATTACACGGCCAAGGACCGCGATTGCCTCAAGCGGGCAATGTACTTCGAATCCGAACATTCTGATCGCGACGGCTACATGGCGGTCGGAACGGTGGTCATGAACCGTCTGACATCGGGGGCCTATCCCGATTCAATCTGCGGCGTCGTTGCCCAACAGAGGCAGTTTGCGCCTGGCGTGATGACGCGCGAAGTCGAGCCGACGGCTGAGGTCGAACTGACGGACGCTGCAGATGCAATTTTCCGCGGCGAACGGCATCCAGGCGTCAAGAACGCGATGTTCTTCCACACAGACGGTCTGTCGTTCCCGTATCGCAATATGCACTACGTAACGATTGCCGGCGGCAATGCGTTCTACGAGAAGCGTGGGCGGGACGGCGAGCTACAGACGCCGGCGCCCCTGCCCGCCTACGAAGTCGCGATGAACTACCTGCCTGGCCAGAGCAAGATGCCGGCGCAGTTTGAGGTACTCGTACCGACGACCGTTCCGGTGCCGATCCCGATGCCGGGCACAGTGGCCATTTCAGGTGCGGAACCGGCGCTGCCGGCGACCGAAGCGGTGGTGCCCGCCAGCAAGGAGGCCGTGATACCGGTTGTTATTCCGACGCCGCGACCAGACTTCAATAGTGCCGTTCTGCGCGGCAGCCTCGCCCACGGCTGAGGCTGCTCGCCTATTTTGCCCTGTTTCCATCCGCGTCGAAGACGTGCAGATGCTGCGCGGGGAACGACACGTTGATCGTCGGACCGGATGTCAGCGTGGTCCGGTCGAGCGTGAAGATCTTGAATGGCAGAGCGTGCAGCGACAGGTGCAGGATGATGCCGAAGCCGGTCGGTTCGACCAATTCGACGTTCGCGTTCAGGCCACCCTGATCGGTAATGACCACATGCTCCGGCCGAATCCCCAGTGTCACCTTTGCGCCGTTTGCGAGTGACAGGGGTGCGGCGAGCGGGACGACCGTTCCGTCCTTCAGGCGAACACCACCATCCGCATAGGTCGCGTCGAGGAAATTCATGCCCGGCGAGCCGATGAAGCCGGCGACGAAGAGGTTGGCAGGCGTATCATAAAGCTCGAGCGGGCTGCCGACCTGCTGCACGACGCCGCCGTGCATGGCAACGATCCGGTCGGCGAGCGTCATCGCCTCGATCTGGTCGTGGGTGACGTAGATCGACGTCGCCTTGAGGTCGCCATGCAGCTTCTTGATTTCGGCACGCATCTGTTCGCGCAGGCGTGCGTCGAGGTTCGACAGCGGCTCGTCGAAGAGGAAGGCCTTCGGTTGGCGCACTATGGCGCGGCCCATGGCCACGCGCTGACGCTGACCGCCTGAAAGCGCCTTCGGCCTGCGTTCGAGCAGCGGGTCGAGACCGAGCTTGGAGGCGGCAGCACCGACAGCGCTGGAGATCTTTTCCTTGGCCGTCTTTCTTAGCTTCAGGCTGTAGCTCATGTTGCCGGCGACATTCATGTGCGGATAAAGGGCGTATGACTGGAACACCATGGCGATGTCACGGTCCTTCGGATGCAGTTCGTTGACGCGGTTGCCGGCAATGCGGATCTCACCGCCGGTGACGTCCTCGAGTCCCGCGATCATTCGCAGCAGGGTCGACTTGCCGCAGCCGGATGGGCCGACGAGCACGACGAACTCGCCGTCCTTGATCCTAAGGTCGACGTCGTGCAGCACCTTGACGGGACCATAGGCCTTCTTGACGTTCTGGATATCGATCGATGCCATTTTGATTAACCCTTGACCGCGCCGGCCGTCAGGCCCTGGACGAGATAACGCTGGATGAGCAGGAAGAAGAGACCGGCCGGGATGAGCGCGAGCACGCCCGCCGCCATCATCTGCCCGAAATCCACGGAGAATTTGGAAACAAAGGTCAGAAGCCCGACCGGGAAGGTTGCCGCGTCATTGCCGTTGATCAGCATGAGGGCAAAGAGCAGTTCGCTCCACGCGGCGGTGAAGACGAAGCCGAGCGTTGCCGCGATGCCGGGCAACGTCAGCGGCAGGATGATCTGCCGGAAGGCGGTGAACTGCGTTGCACCGTCTATCATGGCCGCCTCCTCGAGATCCTTCGGAATGCCGTCGAAGAAGGACTGCATCAGGAAGGTAGCGAAGGGCACGTTGAAGGCGGTGTAGACGACAACGAGGCCGGTGAGGCTGTTCGTCAGATGCAGTGGCGTCAGGATCTTGAAGATCGGGGCCACCAGCATGACGAGCGGGAACATCTGCGTCAAAAGCATTAACGCGACGATCCAATACTTGGCCCGGAAGTTAAAGCGCGACAGCGCATAGCCGGAAAGAGAGGCGCAGATCGTCACGACGATCGCCGTCGAGGCCGAGACGATCAGGCTGTTCTTGAAGAAAGTCGGGAAGGCGCTGTGCTGGATGACGAAGGAATAGTGTTCCCAGGTCGTGCGCGACGGCCACATCCGAACGCCCTCGGTATAGAGCAGGTCGTTCGGCGTCACCGATACCTTGAGAAGCCAGAACAGCGGAAACAGCGCGAAGACGATGTAGCAGAGAATGGCCAGGCGATGCGCGATGGTAGGGAGAATGGATCGCTTCATGGCATCAATCCTTGTTCAGCAGGGTCTGCCGCAGCAGGATGATCAGCATCGAATAGGCAAGCAGCAGCACCAGCAGCACCAGCGCGATCGCCGAGGCGTATCCGAAGTCCAGGCGCTTGAACGCCTGCGTGAAGATGTAGCTTGCGACGATCTGCGTCCGGTCGGCCGGCCCACCGCCGGTCATGACGACAATCAGGTCGGCGAAGTTGGACACCCAGACGGTGCGAAGCAGCACGGTGATGGCAATCGTCGGCGCAAGGAAGGGCAAGGTGATCGAGCGGAAGCGCTGGAACCAGCCGGCGCCGTCGATGGAAGCTGCCTCGTAGAGATCACGCGGAATTGCCTGGAGAGCGGCAAGTAAGGTGATCGCGAAGAAGGGAATGCCCCACCAGACGTTGGCGATGATCGGTCCCCACATCGCATGTTGCGGATCGGAGAGGATGTTGGCGGGTTCGCTCATCAGGCCAAGCGCAAAAAGCCAGTGCGGGATCGGCCCTATCACCGGATTGAACAACCAGGCCCAGTTCAGGCCGGCGAGGAAGGAGGGAACGGCCCAGGGCAGAAAGACCAGAGCCTGCACGACGCCCCTGCCCCAGAACGGTTTGTCGAGCAGCAGCGCCAGAATGAGGCCGAAGATGAATTGCAACAGGACGGAGGCGCCTGTCCACAAGAGCGTATTCTTCAGCGCACCATAGAAGGCTGCGTCTTTCGACAGCGCCCGGAAATGCTCGAGCCCGATGAAGCCGCCCGAAAACGGATTGAGCAGCTGGATGTCGCGAAACGCATAGGACACCCCGATCACCAGTGGCACCAGCATCACCGCAATGATCAGGACCAGTGACGGCGCACTATAGAGGTAGGGTTCGGAGGCATCAGCGATGCGCTTCAGCCAGGGGCGTCTGTCCTGGCGCCTTTCCAGCGTATCGGCAGTGAGGGTCATCAGGCAAAATCCGTTTCGCGGCGCAATCTGCGCCGTCGCAAGACAGTGAAAGAGGCGGCGGACAGGTCCGCCGCCGGTGGGCCGTTACTTCTTGGCGAGGAACTTCTGCTGCGCCTTGGTCAGATAATCTGCCCACTGGTCAGCCAGCTCCTTCGGCGTGATGTCGCCGAGAAGCGCCTGCTGCGTCGTCTTGATGGCGAGCGAGTCTTTGAAGAAGGCGAACTCTTCCAGGTAGGTCGGCATCACGGTCGGAACGATGTTCGGGTCGGCCAGCTCTTCGAACCAACCCTTGAACTGATCGCCTGCGTAGAAGGGGTCCTTTTCGGCCGAGGTGTGAACCGGAAGAGCGCCCGTACGCTTGTTCCACTCGATATTGCCTTCCGGCGATTCAAGCGTCTCGATCAGCTTCCAGGACAGATCCTTGTTCTGGCTGGTGGTGAACATCGACCAGCCAGCGAAACCGATTGTGGTGAAGCCCTTGCCGCTTGGACCGACTGGCATCTTGGTCACCCCGAAATCGTCCGGCTTCATGCGCTGGGCAACCGCGATCAGAGCGTCCGGATCCTGGTCGAGCATCGCGCAGGTGCCGGAGTAGAATCCGGCGACGGTTTCGTTGAAGCCCCAGTTGACGCTGTCCTTCGGCGTCAGGCCCTTCTTGTAGAGGTCGACGACCCATTCGAGACCCTTTGCCCAGCCTTCGCTGTTCATCGTCGAGGTGCCATCCTCGTTGAAGAACTTGTTGGAGCCGGCCATTGTCGCGCCGAACATCACCCAGCCGTTCAGGCCGCCCGGACCGCCGCGCAGGCAGTAACCCGACTTGCCGGGAAGCTTGGAGACCTTTTCGGAGGCGGCCACGAAATCGTCGAGCGTCTTCGGCGGTTCGGAAACGCCGGCTTCCTTGAAAAGGTTCTTGTTGTAGAACAGCGCACGCAGGTAGAAGCCGTAAGGCAGCATGTAGGCGGTGTTCTTGACATCGCGGCCGAGTTCAAGCGCGCGCGGCGTCAGGCCCTTGGTGTGCTCCCACTTGGCGAGGTAAGGTTCAAGGCTTTCGAGCATGCCGTTGTTGGCATAGAGGGAAAGCCAGGTGTCGGGCATTTCCATGACGTCGGGAGTGTCGCCGGCCGAAACCATGGTGGCGAACTTCTGGAAGGCTTCGTTCCAGGGCAGCGAGATGATGTCGACCTTGGTCCCGGGGTTTGCAGCCTCGAACTTGCCGACGATCGACTTCAGCGTCTCCGTACGCTCGGGGCTGGTGATAACCTCGACCAGTTTCAGTGTGGTATCGGCGAGTGCCGTACCGGCCATCATCGTGGCGAGTAAAGTGGCGGTGATCAGTCTTTTCATGCTTGCTCCCCCTTTTCAGGTTTTTCAGGTTGTGAACTTAAGAGGCGACCGCCAATGCCGCCTCGATGTCCTTCCACAGGGCCTCGGTTCCTTCGAGACCGACGTGGAGGCGTACGGACCGTGCATGGATCCCGAAGGTATGCGCGGAATTCGGTTGCGCCTTCTGCTGAAGGACGACCTCGCCTGGTACGATCAGGCTTTCATGTCCACCCCAGCTCACTCCCAGTTTGAAGAGCTTGAGGTGATCGGCGAAGGCACGAATATCGACGCCCTCACGGAATATGAAGGAAAACAGGCCCGAAGTGCCGTTGAGACCGGACGGCAGGCGATTGGCAAGGCCCGGATGGCAAACCGTCTCCACCACGTCGAGCTCCTTCAGCCGCTTGGCGATCGTCATCGCAGCTGCCTCATGCGCGCGCATACGGATCGGCAATGTGCGCAGGCCGCGGATCAAAAGCCACGCATCAAAGGGCGAGAGCTTGCCGCCGAGATAAGGATAGGCCTCCGCCTTGATGCGGGCGATCATCTCTTTGGAGCCAGCGACGACGCCAGCGACGACGTCGCTGTGGCCGCCGAGATACTTCGAGGCCGAATGGATGACGATATCGACGCCGAGCGATATTGGCTGCTGGAAGTACGGGCTCGCCCAGCTGTTGTCGATCATCGTGACCAGGCCATGCTTCCTAGCGAGTGCCGCGAGCGCACCGACGTCGTGGGCGTCCATGACCCAACTCGTTGGGCTTTCCATATAGAATACCTTGGCTCCGGGCAGTGCCTTTGCGACGGCCTCTTCGTCGCGGCCATCCACATAGGTCACCTCGACCTTCATGCGCTTCAAGATCGTGCCGAAGAGCCGGAAGGCATCTGGATAGACGTGTTTGACCGCAACGATACGGTCGCCCGGCTCGACGAAGGACAACACCGTCGACGAGATCGCCGCCATGCCGCTTGCAAAACCTAACGCGTCTTCGGCTCCTTCAAGCTTTGCCAGCATTTCCTCAAACATGCGAACAGTCGGATTGAGCCCGCGGGTATAGATCGGGCGAACCTTCTCGCCGCGATAGGAAGCGATCATGTCGTCATAGTTCGAGAAGGTGAAAAGCGAGGTCTGGAAGATCGGCGGCACGACCGCTTCCGCGAAGTTTCCTTCGTCGTGTGCGGTGATGAGCGAGGCAAGATCGAACGCGTTCGCGCCGTTATTCATTTGGACATTTCCTTGATATCTTCCTCGACGACATCGAGGATCTTCAGTGTTTCTTCTCGCGCGGCCTCAACATCCTGGGCAGCGATGGCGTTGAAGAGCGTGCGATGAAAGGGAAAGGAGCGGCGAGCAAAATCCTCGCGCTCGAACGGGTGTTCCCAGAACTGCCAGAAGGTTTCGCGCATCTGTTCAAGAAGCTGGCGAAAAAGCGGATTGTGGGTCGCATCATAGATGGCGAGATGGAAGGCGAGGTCTTCCGGGCCTGATGTGCCTTTCTCGATATGGACGCGTTCCATCTCGTTGAGGTTCTGTTCGATGAGGACGAGATCCGTGTCGGTCCGCTTTCTCGCGGCAACCATGCAGGCCTCGCATTCTATCCCGCGACGCACCTCAAGCGTCTGTAGAAGGGCGTCCCGCAGATGGCCGGTATCAAGCGACAGCGGCATGTGGATCGTCGCCTTGGAAACCGGTTTCAGCAGATAGGTCCCGCTTCCCTTTCGCGTTTCAATGACGCCGAGGGCCTGGAAGTGGCGTATTGCCTCCCTAATGGTTGAGCGGCCGACCATCAGTGCTGACATCAGTTCACGCTCTGCCGGCAGGCGGTCGCCAGCCTTCAGTTGCGCGCTCTTGATGTAATCCGCCAGTGCGTCCGTCACCTGACGCGCGCGATCGATAGCCGGTAGTGGCCGGATCACGGGCCTGTCGCTCATTGATGCCCTCATGGTTCCCCATTTTATTCTTAGGCAATCGACCAAATTGGTCTGACATCTTAGCATTTCCCAAACTCGCGGATCCGTCAAGTCTGCTTTGACTTAGCCCGGCCGCGATCGAAAATAACCGACACCAGCTACGTTGCGGCCACTCACCAAGATCAGGTTGCTTGTTCGATCTGACAACGAACGTTCTGGTCGGTGCCAGTCAACCGGAACAGCTGGTCATGGCTGAAAGACTTCCTTGGCAAGAAGTTCCAGGCGACATTTCAATAAGTTATCGGATCGCAGTGAGCAGAAAGGAGGGTGATGACCTTGCACCATCCCTTCATGCCTTGCGATCGTGCCCACTGCAGTGGTGTAACTGGACGGCTCTGGTCCCATGCTCTCCGGCGTGAGCCGGACTGATCAACGTGCCACTGCCGGCAAGCTGA
>NZ_JANUBV010000047.1:0-18415 GCF_024808055.1 Rhizobium sp. BK176
CAGCTTGCCGGCAGTGGCACGTTGATCAGTCCGGCTCACGCCGGAGAGCATGGGACCAGAGCCGTCCAGTTACACCACTGCAGTGGGCACGATCGAAGGGCAAGCTGGCGGAGCTGGAAGCCAGGCTTGAGGAGATCAAGGCAGAAGCACTGGCCTTGGAAGCGCTGAAGGCAGCTTTCAGTGCTCGCCGGCGGACACATCTCCCCGGTCGAGCACGGCTTCGACTTTCGAGTTTTTAGACCGCGTTCTGGGTAATTGTCTCATCCGGCTTGCCGAGGAGATCGCAGGCAAGCAATTTGTCTCTGTCCGAGGTCACCAGCTCGAGCTTTGGTTCAACTTCCGCCATGACCCGCTCCTTTCCAGCGTAAACCTGGAACGTTTTTAGTCGGCAAACAATTCAACTTTTCATCGCTTGAACTATGAACCCATTTCAGTGGACACTCCAGCCCCGACCGGTCTAGAGGGTCCCCGGATGCCGGTGATTGCCAAGCTGAGGCGATGCTATGTTAGAGAGCACCCCGGACTATCAATCCATTTTGTCGCACCGGCTCCCGGACATTCAACAGGCGGGTGCGGTCTGTCTCAGGCGCACTGAAGAAGGCGTTGAGATTCTGCTTGTCGGCAGCAAGCGAAATGGGCGCTGGGGTCTGCCGAAAGGTCATATCGAAGGTACCGAAACGACCCATGCGGCCGCTGAGCGGGAAGCGTTCGAAGAGGCCGGAATACGCGGCCGGGTGGCAGTCCGACCGTTCGGTGCTTTCACCTATGTCAAGGACACCAACCGGCAGCGATACAAGGTGACCTCGCACATCATCCATGTGACGTCGGTCGCCGATACTTTCCCTGAGCAGGCGACACGGATAACCAGATGGTTTCCAATTAACGATGCCGCGGTCGAAGCGGGCCAGCCGGGCTTGCGCGCACTTCTGCGAAGACTGATGTAGAAGCACGCAAGCTGCAAGACCAGCTGACGCCGCGAACCCGACGCGGCTGCCGTCCGCTTGATCGCCTTACGTCTCGATAGTAATCGAAACTCACAAAGCCTCACTCTAAGTGGTGGAGAGTTCGTGGTATCGGGCCGGCACAGGTGCAATCGGCATCGCCCGCTGTCGGTCTTGAGAATGTTTTCAGATCGGGAGATCGCAAACTCAGCGAAATTGGCTTCGGGCCAGGGCAAGCAAGCCAGGAAAAACCAACCGCGCCTTGGAACTCTTTCGCCGAGGAGAGGTTAGCGCACGGTCGACAAGCCTCGTTGGCTGGGGCGGGCAAACGAAATCTGAAGAACGTTGGACGACCGCATGCCTTCACCCACGCACGCCGGAAGTGCCGGCCTTACCAGGCGAACCCTCATGACAGGCACAATCACGGTTGCCGCTGCAGCCATCCCGCTCAAAGGAGCCACCGCAGCTTCAGGGCAAGCCCAGGAATCCGAGAGGCGCAATGCAGACGAGGCTGTGGCGATATCCATGCGGATAAATGGGCAGTCGTATCAATTCAATGTCGACAGCCGCACCTCGCTTCTGGACCTCCTTCGCGACCACGCGGGCCTGACCGGCACGAAGAAAGGCTGCGATCACGGACAATGCGGCGCTTGCACTGTTCTGACGGATGGTGAGCGGACGTTATCCTGCATAAGCTTTGCCGCGATGAACCAGGGTCGCGAGATCACGACCATCGAAGGTCTTTGTTCTGCCGACGGAACGCTGCACCCGATGCAACAGGCGTTCATCGACTGCGATGCCTTTCAGTGTGGCTACTGTACCCCCGGCCAGATCATCTCTGGTGTTGCCTGCGTTAAGGAGGGTCATGCAGACAGCGACGCAGATATCCGGGAATACATGAGCGGTAACATCTGTCGGTGCGCTGCCTATCCCAACATCGTTGAAGCCGTAAAACAGGCCCGTGAAGAGATGGAGAAGGTCTGATGCTACCCTTCATCTACGAGAGGGCCGACACGCTGCACGAAGCTCTTTCAGCAATGGAAGAGGTCAATCAGCAGCCCCCAACCGATGCCCCGTCGCAATTTATTGCTGGCGGTACGAACATGTCCGACTACATGCGGCTCGGAGTCAATCGTCCCTCTCGACTTGTGGACATCAACCCGATCCAGGAAACCGCCATGCGTACGATCGCACTCGAGGGTTCGGAACTCCGGCTTGGCGCCCTGGTGCGGATGAGTGAGGCGGAGGACCACGCCGAAATCAACCGGCGATGCCCGATGCTGAGCGAGAGCCTGAAGCTTGCAGCCAGTCGCCAGATCCGAAACATGGCGACGCTCGGCGGCAACCTGCTGCAGAGGACACGGTGCGAGTATTTTCGCGAAATCTCCTGGCCCTGCAACAAGCGCCTTCCAGGTTCCGGCTGCTCGGCGATGGACGGCTTCAACCGGCAGCATGCGATCCTCGGTGTAAGCGATTCTTGCATCGCAACATATCATGGCGATTTCGCACAAGCCCTGATCGCGCTGGACGCCTCGATCGAGATCCAGGGCCGGGATGCCAACCGTCGCCTCCCGATTTCTGAACTGCATCGTCTGCCGGAGGACCGGCCTGACATTGAAACGGTCCTGCGGCCCGACGAGATGATTACCGCCATCATCGTCCAAATTCCTCAATGGGCTTCAAGGTCCACATATCTGAAGGTCCGTGATCGCCAATCCTATGCATTTGCATTGGCCTCGACCGCGGTCGCTCTCGATCTCGATGATAAAAATGTGCGTGACGTGCGCATCGGTCTCGGAGGACTGGCGACCGTGCCCTGGCGTGCGGTAACAGCCGAGGACGTGCTGCGGGGGCGACCGCTGACCGAGGAAGCCGCAAATGCCGCGGCGGATGCGGCCTTTGCGGAAGCAAAGCCTCGGGAACACAATTCATTCAAGGTCGAATTGGGAAAGCAGACGCTGGTGCGCGCTCTGATGGAAGTCCGGGAGATGAGCTTATGAGCAAGAGTGAAGCTGCGCCAACGCCAGGCGAAAACATGGGACCGCCGCTTGCGCGCGTGGACGGCCGGCTCAAGGTCATGGGCAAGGCATCCTATCCCGCCGACATCCCGCTCAACAATATCGCTCATGGGTATCTCGTCACGAGCGCTATCGCTTGTGGCCGGATCAAGGGGCTTCACCTCGAAGACGCACGTGCCATTCCCGGCGTGCTCGACGTGCTAACGCACGAGGACGTGGGCAAGGAGCTGGAGCCGCCGGAATTTGGAACCTCCGGATCGACATCGATCGGTCCATTGCACGATACGAAGATCTGGCATGACGGCCAGATTATCGCTCTTGTGGTGGCCGAGACGGTCGAGGTCGCCCGCGAAGCGGCAATGCGCATCAACGCCGACTACGAGGAAGAGCAACCGAGTACAGGTTTCGGGTCGGACGGAACGGAAACGGTTGCTGCAGCGCAGGCAAGCGAGGAATTCGGCAAAGACGTAAAGGCCGGCGATTTCGACGCCAATTTTGCCAAGGCGGATGTAAAGGTCGATGCCGAATACGGCATGGCGACGCACCACCACAATCCGATCGAGCTGTTTTCAACGACCGCCTATTGGCAGGGTGATAATTTGACCGTCTACGAGCCGTCGCAGAATGTCTATGGCTGGAAGGTGGAAATAGCCCGGCAGCTGAGGATCGAACCCGACCGCGTGCGAGTGGTTAGCCCTTATATTGGTGGAGCCTTCGGCTCAAAGGGACCGATCACGCCGCGCACGGCAATCGTCGCGCTGGCGGCGCGAAGGTTGGGCAGGCCGGTACGCTGCGTCGTGACGCGGCCGCAGGCATTCACGACCCAAACATATCGCGCCGAGACCCGTCATCATGTCAGGATGGGCGCTGCGCGCGACGGCCGGATTTTGGCCTTTCAGCACGAGGGGTGGGAGGTGACATCGCGTCCCGATCCTTATGTCGTCGGCGGCACGAAAACCACTGGACGCATTTATAACTACGGCTCGGTCCTGACCAAGGTCTTCCTGGTGAAGGCCGACCGACCGACACCAAGTTACATGCGATCGCCACCGGAGACCCCTTACGTCTACGCGCTCGAAAGTGCGATGGACGAAATGGCGGTCGCTCTCGACATGGATCCGGTCGAATTTCGCCGGATTAACGATGCGAGCAGGGATGCGATCGAGGGCAAGCCATTTTCAAGCCGGTCCCTAATGGAGTGCTACGATCAGGCAGCACGCGAATTTGGCTGGTCCAGTCGAAATCCGCAGGTCGGCAGCACGCAGGATGGTGACTGGCTGATTGGCATGGGTTGCGCCACGGCAGTTTATCCCTCCAACGTCGCGCCATGCGCGGTCCGGATCACGCTGACCGATGACGGTCACGCGCGGATACAGACGGCGTCTCACGAGATTGGAACGGGCATCCGCACAGTCGCGGCTCAGCTTGTCGCCGAGCAGTTGGGTCTCGATCCAGTCGTGGTCGAGGTGGAGATGGGTGACACACGCCTACCGCCTGCCCCGGTCGCTGGCGGATCCAATACGACTGCAAGCGTATCGTCAGCCATCATCAAGGCATGTGGCGAAATCCGCGACAAGCTCACACGAGCCGTAGTCACGGCAAACGACGGACCCCTGGCAGGAAGCGATCCGCGATCGATAGGCTTCAAGGGAGGCAGGTTGATTGCCGGCAACGCCTCGCAGGACCTGAGGGATGCCTTCAAAAATCTCGGAAGCGGCGTTATCGAGCAATACACGGAATTTCGTCCGGACACAGCTTCTCCGGAGGCCGTCTCCAAGCTCTACAAGGGCAATATGGAGATGGTGAGCGGTGAGAAGGGCGAGATGATGAAATATGCCTTTGGGGCCGAATTCGTCGAGGTGCGCATCCATCGTCGCACGCGCGAAATCCGAGTCCCGCGCATTGTTGGTGCCTTTGCGGGCGGAAGGATCATGAATACCAGAACCGCACGCAGCCAGCTGATGGGAGGCATGATCTGGGGCATCTCGTCAGCCCTCCACGAGGCGACCGAATTCGATCATAGGAGCGCGCGTGTCGTCAATCGCGACCTGCAGGATTATCTCGTACCAGTGAACGCCGACATCGGGGAGGTTAAGGTCATCCTGGTCCCCGAGACCGACAACGACGTCAACCCCGCTGGCGTGAAGGGGCTAGGTGAGCTTGGCAATGTCGGTACCGCTGCAGCGGTCGCGAGCGCCGTGTTTCACGCGACAGGAAAGCGTGTCAGGCAGTTGCCAATTCGCATCGACAGTCTGCTTTCCTGAACCACTGACGTTCATCAAGCAAATCTCTCGGGAATGACCGAACCTGCACGCACTGGGGAAAGCGAACCGGGCTTTGCCTCAGATCTGATCCGCGTTCGGTGATCGCCAGTGCTTCAGCAAGGGCTCGGGATGGCCCGTCAGGGGATCGGTTGGGGGAAGAGGCAAGTTTTTTATAGCCGTGAGCTCCTCCTCAGTTGCGCCTGACCTCTTGATATCCGCATGTTGGCCAGGCGGATAAGCACCAACCACCAGGAAATCGTCGCTTGCCGCGACAAGGCAGTGCCCCGTCCCAGCGGGCAAGACCAGGCAATCCCCGGCATTTACAGCATAACTGATCCCTGCAGGTCCACCGAGCTGGACGGAAGCTTTCCCCCTCGCAATCCCCAGGACCTCATGCGCGTATACATGGTAATGTTGATAATCGAATATCCCGTTCCGCCAGATTCCAGTCCAGCCATTTTCCTGAAACAAGGCCTCGAACCGTTGCGCGGCGTCGCCCGTTGCATCGACTGCTGACTTGTAGACGATGAGAGGCAGCAGCGAATTATTCGGCACCCACTCACTTTTCGGAAGAAGTTTCGTGTGGACTTCCATCGCTTTAACCCTTCTACGACCGCAACCAACGATGCTGGGTGGATGATGCTTGCTCACTCTAAATCCCGGATGACGCGAGTCGTTCCCACATGCCGGCGGATGGCGACCTTCTGGGAAGCATTGGAGGCATCAACATCCAATCTTCCCTTAGCTTCGTCGCTCCACCTGCATGGATACCCGACGCTTCACAAGCGGCCGCGCGGCAAAACGCCGCCGGGGCCGGGATGAGGATCGATTTGTCCCGGATCATTGGACAGAAATAGCGGTATTAGGAAAAATCGAAGTCCTTATCGTCCTTGGAGAAGCTCTTGCGGAATTCTTCCTCCCAAGGGTCGAAGAACTCCTCGCCCTCAGGCAGCGGTGCAGGCGTTGGCGTTTCGTCGTTTTCGCGTTTGTTTTCAAAATCTCGCATATCGCCACCTCGATGCGTATTACTAAACGACATGAACGCCTGAGTGCGACCTTGGATCGAACACTTATCTGTAGACACTGAAAGACAGCGTGAGGCTCCCATCAGGTCTGGCGGGACCTTGCCTAGGTATCAGGCATGTCGTGATGCCGGTTTTTGGATGGCGTTAGCGCGAGCTCTCAGGATTTTGAGTGCGACCAGGGCGCGCGGAGATGAAAGGAGATTTGAAATGCCATAACGAAAAAACCGCTTAGGCAGGCACTTCACCGTCTTCGTTCGCAGATGTGGTCTCACAGATCCTCAGGAGCCTGTTTATTTGGTCACATAAAACGACGAAAGCGGCGGCAACGAGTTCGTTGGGAGTATCGTCCATCTCGGCAATCAACGTCTCCACATCACGCAATGTGCGGGATGCCATCGGTGTATCCACTCCACTGGCATCAAGTGTATGTTGCAGCTCGCGGATGCTGGCAACGCCGCGGACGACCAGATCTTTTCGCTCGCTGGGAGTGAGCAGGTGGATTTGGTTTACGGCCCGAACGAGTTCGGAGACGAAATCCGGTTTGGTAGAGATGCTTGCCATGCCTCCCCCTAACACGTCGACGTTGCGGCTATATCAAACCTAGCAGTATTGCCAGCTATTGGCGAGTTCGCCTTTCGATTAGGCTGCCACAAGGCAGAGACGCGTACGGCTGGACCAATTCGCCTAGGCCCAAGCCGTACGCTTGTTTGGTTTCGGAGGGGCTGGGGTCGGCTCCGAAACCTGAACGCGTTAAAGTCCTATAGTTCGTCTTTATGTGGTATTTTACAAATCACTAATAGTTAAAACCGGCAGAGTGAGAAAGGAGGAAAGCGAGTACGCAGGACGGAAAGGCGGCTCTTTTGAAGACTGATGGAGTAGCGGCGACTCTTGCAGGAAGAGTACCTGGGCTTCTGCTCTATCAGCGCGCTTTGGTTGAGAGGGTGGCCGGCTCGCGTGCCGGGGCTAATGCTGCTGTGCGAGCCGACCTGCGCTGGTCATCGGGGGGTCGATGGCCGAGCGCCTCATGTAATTTGGTGTCGCAGGGGATTGTTTCCAGAGCCGCTAATACTAATGGTGAGGGGCACACCTCGAACAGGTGAGTGGCCCCGCAAGCATGCTCCGGGCGGAAGATACCTGGTGGTTCCGTGGCTAGGCCTCCTTTACGGCCGCACTTGCCGTGATTTCGACCAACCGGCGAGCATCACCGAGGTCAGCGACGCCAATAGTGGCGCGCGCAGGAAGATCTTCTTCCGCGTACCAAGCCAACCATGCCTTTGCATTCTTCCCTTTTGGTCATGTCGGTAATGTAAATGCGGACCTGCAGCAGGTGTTGTTTGTCCGAGCCGTCATCCGCGCACGGCTTCCAGCTTCTCGCAGACTTCACGGGTCCGGCCTCCATTCCTGGTCGAGTTCACGGCTAGCAAAGGCCTTCGCACGTTCGACGCGGCCTATTGTGAAAGGTTGATTTACTCGTCAGCGAAAATGCGGTTAACGGCAACTCGGTCGGCTTGCCGCTTATAGTTCGGGGAGATCGCCCGAAACAATTCATTGATCACCAACGGAAGAGGAAACACCAGTGGTTAAGCGCATCAGGAAGGCTCACATCATGCATGGAGCTGTCGAACATAATGACCTTCTGTTCAATGGGGGCCACGCAATGGTATGTCGGGCTAGATCTCGACAGTTCGAGGGCGGTTCGAAAGCCATTGCAGCCAGCCGGGCAAGTTGACCTTTGGCTCTTGAAACCCAAACAGCGTCACTCGCCACTGGTGGTGAACCTCCTGGCTGATTTGCTGCGGGAGATTTTCGCGGGTGTCGCTGATACCCCCGCTTCTCTGATGCATAGCGGACTGAAAAACCTGATCGGATCCAGTGCCTCGTCCTCCGCTTAAGGCACGTGGAGAGCCGCGTTTACCAATTGAGGCAAATGCGGCGAATGGCAAACCAACCCGGACCAATCCATGACGAGCCACTACATGCTGGCGTTAACGTTCCTCTACGTGGCGATGATGGCCCCGATCTTTTCGAAGACATTATGAGGGATGGTGAGTTCCAATGGAAGCGGTGCTGGGTCCCTCCCGCTCACTCCCGGGACGAACACACCGTAGTCCTGGAGACGACGAACCTGGGCGCGGGCACGCTCAATTTGCGTTTCTGCATTTTCCCTTGGCATAATTGCGATCACGGTCAAACCAACAGCAGGGGACTGAGTTCCCGACCTGAAATCTGGCGTGTCCAGCGACCAGGGGCCGCCCGACAGACCAGCCGCCAGCATCTCCACCAGAAGCGCGACATTGGCGCCCTTGCGCCCGCCGAACGGCAACAGGGCTCCCATCAGCGCCTTTGAGGCTTCATCGGTCGGGTGACCGTCTTCGTCCACTGCCCAGCCCTCGGGGATCGCTTTTCCTTCTTCGGCAGCTCTTATAATGTTGACGAAAGCAGTCGCGCTGGATGCCTGGTCAATAATGAGCGGCGGCGTGTGGTCGCCGAGCGGAAATCCGAATGCCATCGGATTTGTGCTGTAGACCACTTTGCCCCCGGCCTTGGCCACCATCATGGCATTTGCGTTTGTCGCGGCCAGTCCGATAATGCCTTCATCGCAAAGCCTTCGGACATAGTATCCGAGTTCGCCAGCGGTATAGCTGTTCGTCTGCGTCAAGACGGCAATCCCGAATTTACGGGCCGCGTCGAGCAGATCTGGAAAAGCGAGATCAAAGCCCAGCTGCGCGATGCCGCGATCTGCGTCTGAAACGAGGAAGGCAGGAAAGGCGCGGTCCAGCCGTGGTGTTGGGTTGCAATTTATCCGTCCTTGACGGAAACCATTGAGATAGTCCACGAGGTGTGGAAAGCCGAGCGTTGGCGGCCCGTAACTTGCTGCCGACAGTGTGGCTTCGACGAGCGAACGTGCGCTCGACTTGTCTGCGCCGGAGGCCAGGCAAGCTTTCATGGCGAGTTCCTCGGCATCCCTTCGTTTGAGCACGACGTCGTCGGACATGTCAGATTTCCAATCCCGTCTTCCTGCCTTCGTAGAACGCATAGGGAGCCTGCCGCGGTGCCGCGCAATCGCCGATCTGTCTAACGACGACGCCCAGTTTTGTCAGGCCAGGTATCAGCCAGTCCATTGCGTGATTGGTCGTCGCGATAACAAGTGCGTCCGCTTCCATGAAGCTGTGTTCACCGCTGTTGTGGTCCAGAACAGTCGCGCCGTTTCCGTGCCATTCGACGATGCTGACTTCGGTAGTCCATTGAACCCCAAGCTTTTTCAGGGCTTGTCGCATCGGCACATCGACAGCCGTTCTCTGAAGCTCTTTCCCGACAAGCGGATCGGGTGTGACGATGGTAACGCGATGGCCGTCCTCCGCAAGCTTCCAGGCCGTTCCGCAGCCGCGCCAACCACCGGCCTCATCCAGCAGAAGCACCTGTTTGCCCGGCCTTGCCTGTCTGGCCATGACGGCTTCGACGGTGAAAACGCCACTCTTGTCGAAGCCGGGCATCCTTTCCATCGTTGGTAAGGCTTTCTGAAATCCGGTCTCCGGCGAATAGGACCCGGTCGCAACGATGACGACGTCCACCTTTGATGGGTCGATGTCATCGGCTTCCACATAGGTATTCAGCCTGACCTCAACACCGAGCTTTTCCAGTTGGCGTTCATACCAGGCGAGCAGATCAAGGATCTGCGCGCGCCTCGGCTGCAGTCCTGCAAGCAGAAAGTTGCCACCCAGACGCGTTCCGGCTTCGGAGAGGACGACCTTGTGGCCGCGTTCCGCCGCAACTCTTGCGGCCTCAAGACCTGCCGGCCCGCCACCGATGACAAGGACGCGTTTTGGGTCTGATGTCCTGCTAAAGCGATCGCCGTTCCATTCGAATTCACGCCCCGCTGAAGGGTTGATCAGACAGCTTATCCAGTAGTCCCTCGACCGGCGCCCCCAGCACATCTGATTGCAGGATATGCAGCCCCGGATGTCGTCGGCACGCCCTTCGCTTGCCTTGCGCGCCAAATGGGGATCGGCGATCTGCCCACGAACGAGTGAGACAAGGTCGGATGCGCCTTCGCCAAGGACGGTCTCGGCATTTTCAGGGGTCCGGATATGGCTTTCGGCGATGACGACGGCGTTTTTGACAACCTTCTTGAGATATGCGGCAAGATCGGCGCCGAGCTTTTCGGGATAGATGAACGTCGGCATCAGCTTGTAGAAATCGAGGTAGCCGCCCGATCCACACGTGACGTAGTCGATAAGACCGAGATCGTCGTGAAGCTTCACAATCTCCGCAAGCTCGTCTCGCTGGAGGGCCGCCTTGACATCCGGCTCGTCGCTGACTGCAATGCCTATGATGAAGTCCGGTCCGCAGGTCTCCCTGATCCGCGCAAGAATCTCGCGAGACATGCGCGTTCGGTTTTCGAGCGAACCTCCCCACTGGTCGTCGCGTCGATTGCTCCAGGGCGTCCAGAACTGGTCGACCATGCCAAGATAGGCTGCCCAGACCTCGACACCATCGAAGCCGGCCTCGTGGCATCGTCGTGCGGCCTGGACGAAGCCGTCGATCGTCTCGAGGATCTCGGCCTCGGTCATCGGATGCGAGCCGTCACTGTCGTGGTAGCTCGGCAGACCTGATGGCGACCAGTGCGGGTGGAAGGAGTTGTCGGAATCACCGTGCGCTCCGACGTGATAGAGCTGCTGGATCGCCACTGCGCCATTGTCCTTTATGGCGCTGACAACCTTCTCGAAATGCGGGATGACACTGTCATCAGAGTGCCGGAAGTTTCCTCGGGTCAGAACGGCTGACGCATGGACCGGCATCGGTTCGACGACGATCATTGCAGCGCCGCCGATTGCACGTTCAGCGTAGTAGGAGACATGGCGCTCCGTCGGCAGCCCATCGAAGGCCATGTTGGCTGTATGGGCGCCAAAGACAATCCGATTGCGAAGCGTATGCCCACGAATCTGAAGCGGGCTGAAGAGGCGGGGAAATGTTTCGGGCATAGCCACTCCCGGAGGCAGGTCACTGCTTGGGTTAAACGAGGGGTCTTGGGTGTCAACGGGCTAGAGGGCAGGGAGATGGGAGCCTGGTGGAGCACACCCAGAACGCCTTTCAGGAGAACTTGCTTCCAGGGATCTCGATCGCAAAACCGCGATCCACTGAAATTGACCGGTCACGAGACCTCATGCTCGCGTTCGGCGAGCACGAGGGTCAGATATTTTGCTATAGCCTCACCGGACGAGGGCAATGACACCCTCGTGCGGTTGGGCAGTGTCCGAGTTGACCATTGCAGTTGCAAGTTGGCGGAACGTGACAACGCCAACGGGACGGGATCCTTCACCGATGACGGTCACATCGCCTTCGGGAACCGACGCAAGCTGGCGAACGGCCTCCTCAACGGTCGTCGAGGCGTCGATGGTGTAGCCACCGATGGGAGCACCGGCCCGCAAGGGGCTCATGATGGCACTCACCTGGACGACGCGGCCGCGGTTCACCTCCTTCACAAAATTGGAGACATACTCATCGGCCGGCCGCAACACGATGTCCTGGCTTGTGCCTTGCTGGATGATTTCGCCATCGCGCAGAATGGCGATCTGATCCCCCAACCTCAGTGCCTCATCGAGATCATGTGTGATGAAGACGATGGTTTTCTTTATCTCTTGCTGGATGTCGATGAGAACAGTCTGCATATCCGTGCGGATCAGCGGGTCGAGTGCCGAATAGGCTTCATCCATCAAGAGCACCGGCGCGTCATTCGAAAGGGCGCGAGCCAAGCCGACGCGCTGCTGCATGCCACCTGAAAGCTGGTTCGGGTACTTCTCCTCAAAGCCCTTCAGACCCACACGCTCCAGCCATCGCATGGCGACGTCGACGGCCTTCGAACGCTCTACACCCTGGACCTCGAGACCAAAGAGCGTATTGTCGAGGACGTTGCGATGCGGCAGGAGCGCGAACTTCTGAAACACCATAGCCGTCTGGTGCCGGCGGAACGTCCGGAGTTCGGATTCATCCATCTTGACCACGTCGACACCGTCGACGAGCACTTCGCCGGCGGTCGGATCGATCAGCCGGTTGATATGCCGAATGAGCGTCGACTTTCCCGAACCGGAAAGGCCCATGATGACCTGGATCGAGCCCGACGGCATTTCGATATTGATGTCGCGCAGGCCGAGCACGTGGCCGTATTTCCGGTTCAATTCGGTCTTGGTCAGGCCTTTCTGAACCGCCTCAATATGGGACCGCGCGTTCGGACCGAAGATCTTGAACAGATGGCGGATCCTGATGCCGCCAAAAACATGATCAGCCATGGACGATCTCCCGATGCTTCTGGAGCCGCTTGCCGTATGCCTGGCTGACTCGATCAAAGATGATTGCGATGCCGACAATGGCAAGGCCGTTGAAAATGCCGAGGGTGAAGTACTGATTGGCAATCGCCTTCAGCACCGGTTGTCCAAGGCCCTGGACGCCGATCATCGAGGCCACCACGACCATCGCCAGCGCCATCATGATGGTCTGATTGATCCCGGCCATGATGGTGGGGAGGGCCAGCGGCATCTGCACCTTGAAGAGCTTCTGGGAATTCGAAACGCCAAAGGCATCGGCGGCCTCAAGGACGTCCTTGTCGACCAGCCGGATGCCGAGGTCAGTTAATCGGATCATCGGCGGGATCGCATAGATCACGACAGCGATGAGACCCGGCACGCGTCCGATCCCGAGCAGCATGACAACAGGAATCAGGTAGACGAAGCTCGGCATTGTCTGCATCACGTCGAGGATTGGATGGACAACGCGCTGGAACCGGTCCGATCGTGCCATCAGAATGCCGATCGGCAGGCCAAGTGCGATCGACAGGACCGTACAGACGAAGATCATCGAGACGGTCCGCATGGTGTCGTCCCACATGTCGAAGTAGCCGATGAGCAGCAGCGTTACGAGACAGCCGAGCACAATCTTCAGGCTGCGGCTTCCCAGCCATGCGATCACGAGGACCATCAGTGTTATGATCGGCCACGGCGTCTGGGTCATGAACCGGTCAACAGCGATCAGAAAGTGCTGCAACGGAGAAAAGAAGGTCTCGATGGAGTCGCCATATGCCCTCGTGAAACCTCGAAATCCGTCGTCGATCATCTTTTTGAGGTCACGAAGACTATCGTCGTTCATGTGCGGAAATTTGTAAAACCATTCCATGCGGTTCCCCTTTTCTCTGAAAGAGCCGTGACAAGTCTCCTGGTTACTTTCCGGCTTGTGAAGTGGCGGCGCGTGTCCAAACGCGCCGCCCATTCAACCAATCAAAGCGAGGCTTCGATTTTTTTCGCAGCGTCTTCCGACACCCACTTTGTCCAGATGTCCTTGTTTTCCTTCAGGAAGTGCTTGGCGCCGTCCTCCCCGCTCGCCTGATTGTCGGTCATCCAGGCCATGAGCTTGTTGACCGTATCATTGCTCCACGAACGCTTCTCGAGGTAGGACATCACATCAGGTCCCGCCTTTTCGGAGAAGGGCTTTGCAACCAGCGTGACAATCGTGTCGACCGGCCAAGCGTTCGGCTTCGGATCGCCGCAGTCTGCAACGGTGTTGCAGCGTTTCCACTCGGCGGCATCGGCTGGAACACCGGCGTCGAGCTTCACCATTTCGTACTTGCCAAGCAACGCAGTCGGGGCCCAGTAATAGCCGACCCAACCCTGCTTGCGCTCGTAGGCCTTTGCGATCGAGCCATCGAGACCGGCACCAGAACCGGTGTCGACAAGCTTGAAGCCTGCTTTTTCAGCATCAAACGCCTTGTAGAGCTGAGAGGTGACCACTGTGCCGCCCCAGCCCTGCGGTCCGTTGTAAATTGCTCCCTTCGACGCATCCTCGGCGTCCGGGAACAGTTCCGGGTGCTTCAGCATGTCGGGGATCGTCTTCAGATCCGGATGGGCGTCTGCCAGATATTTCGGGATCCACCAACCCTGAATGCCGCCATCGGGAAGTGGCGAGCCGACCTTGACGATGCGCCCTTCATCCGTGCCCTTCTTCACGACATCCGGAAGAAGATCGATCCAGGCTTCGGGAGCAATGTCTGGCTCGCCTTTTTCGGCCATTGAGGTGATGGTCGGAACGGTGTCGCCAACGGTGATTTCTGCGCTGCAACCATATCCCTCGTTCAGGATGATCTTATCGAGGTTCGACAGAACTTCCGCGCTCTGCCAATTCATGCTCGCGATCGTAACGCTGCCACAGTCCGCCGCATTTGCGTAGGAGGCCGCTCCCAGCAGCCCGAATACCATGCACGTAGAAGCCAATAACTTGTTCATTATCGTTCCCTTTTTTAGCGGCGTTTATCTTTGGGCGGGGCGCCGCGAACCCACCTCAACGGTCGTTAGGAAGCGTCTCCCATACTCACCGATTTCCTGAAGGCTGCGGCCAGTCCATTGAACACAGCCTGGTCGAATCCTGATGCTCGCATCTCGTCGATGCCAGCAGCGGTCACCCCGCGGTATTCTAGAAAGCGGCTGACGATTTCGGTCGGACAGTCCTGCCGTCGTTCCAGCAGGCGCCCCGTGCCAATCAGCATCGTCAGGACGGCTCTTCGAGCAACATCCGCTGGCAAACCTTGATCAATCGCATGCCCCATCATGGCTGCGGCAAGAAGCGCAGGGAAAGCCGGTCCGGTGCCCGACATGCCCGTGAGGTAGTCAAGGTCGCTCTCGCTTTTCATTTCATCTTCGACGCCGCACGCGCCAAAGATTTTGCGCACGAGGCTGCGATCAACGGCATCGACGCCAGCTGAGGCGATCCAGGGCGTATAGGATAGGGAGACTTCGGCAGCGGCATTGGGGAGGGCTCGGACAACCCGTTCGGTCGCATGCCGTTCTGAAAGCGCGCAGAGGGGGATGCCGGCCATGACCGAAATCAGAAGTTTCCCTCGCATTGTGACAGGGACGGAGCCCCAGTCCTGCGGACGTACCGACAGGATCAAGACATCCGAGCTGTCCGCGAGACGTTGATTGTCTTGTGTCCAGTGCGACGCGGAAAAGCGATCTGGCTGCGAGCGGCGATAAGACAGTGTCAGATCATCGGGATCGGCGAGGCCGGCGGCTAGGATCGCTTCTGCGATGGAACCGCCAAGCCATCCGGCGCCGCCAATGATCCCGATCCTAACCTTTCCGCTCATCTCGTTCCCTAGCCTGGTTTGTAGCCGTGTCTGGCGAAGAACCGGTCAAGCTCTCGCTGCTGAGGGACTTCGCCCGTGTAGATCGCGATGTATTCAGGGATGCGCTTCATGCGCAGTGCGATGCTTTCGTTTGACTGCATCGAGATATAGCCAATCTGCACCAGGTAGGTCGTCCGGGCGCGAACATCAGCGCTGATTTCGGAATGCCCAAAGCGTTTGAACATGATGGCAAGCGCATCCATCCGTGCTCGATCCGCCTCTTGGACCTCCCGCAGGATCTCGTCGGACTGTAATGCCCAGCTGCGCACGGCAAACTCGAACTTGCTGTCGAACAGTCGGCTGTCCAGCCAGCAGTCGAAGACATTCAGCATCGCTTCCGCCAGGGTTTCCGCATAGGCTTCGGACTGCTTTACGATCGACCCTGTATTCTTGTCGCGCCAGCGAGCAACCAGTCCGGCCAAAAGTTCTTCACGATCCTTGAAGAACCAGTAAAAGCTCGTGCGAGACAGGTTGAGCTTCTTTGCCAGAGGCAGGATCTTCACGGAATCAATGCCAGACTCCAGCAGGACGTCATAGGCTGCCTCGAGCCATCCCTCCTGCGATCCACGCCAGCCACTGTCGCTCAAACTCTGGTCCATGAGCAACTCCTAGCAAATGGTTAAGGTCAACACAATTAAAATGTACATTACTGTCAATAAAATTTAACCCTCATGTTTTCAATGTTGACACATATGTACATTCCACCTAGCGTCCTGACCGATTGCTAATTCGGAGCACGACAGATGTCGAACGATCCCCTCCTGCAGCCGTACCAACTCAAGCACCTCAGACTGCGCAATCGCATCATCGTGACATCCCATGAGCCAGCCTATCCAGAGGATGGCATGCCGAAAGAGCGCTACCGGGCCTATACGGTCGAACGCGCCAAGGGTGGCGTTGCGATGACAATGACGGCCGGCTCTGCAGCCGTGTCCAAGGACAGCCCGCCTGTCTTCAACAATCTTCTGGCATACAAGGACGAGATCGTACCCTGGGTGAGGGAGATGACGGACGCCGTCCACGAGCAGGGTGCTGCGATCATGATCCAGCTCACCCACCTTGGCAGGCGAACGCGTTGGGATAAGGGGGACTGGCTCCCGGTCGTTGCCCCATCCCATCATCGTGAAGCCGCGCATCGGGCATTTCCGAAGAAGCTTGAAGATTGGGATATCGAGCGCATCATCAAGGACTTTGCCGACGCCGCCGAGCGCATGAAGGCTGGCGGCATGGATGGCGTGGAGCTCGAGGCCTACGGCCATCTGATCGATCAGTTCGCATCGCCGCTGACCAACGAACTCGATGGCCCGTACGGAGGGTCACTCGAAAACCGCATGCGCTTCTGTCTCGACGTCTTCAGGGCGATGCGAGAAAGGGTCGGGAACGAATTTATCCTCGGCGTCCGCTACACCGCTGACGAACGCCTTCCCGGCGGCACTGGCAAGGAGGAAGGTCTTGAAATCTCCCGCAGACTTCGCGACAGCGGCCTCATCGACTACCTGAACGTCATTCGCGGGCATATCGATACTGATCCGGGTCTGACTGACGTCATTCCGATCCAGGGAATGGCCAACTCGCCCCATCTCGACTTCGCCGGCGAAATCAGGGCGGCAACAAACTTTCCGACCTTCCATGCGGCAAAGATCCCGGATGTTGCCACGGCGCGTTACGCCATTGCGGCCGGGAAGGTCGACATGGTCGGCATGACACGCGCGCACATGACAGATCCCCATATCGTCCGCAAGATCATCGAGAAACGGGAAGAAGACATCCGGCCGTGCGTTGGTGCCAACTACTGTCTGGACCGGATCTACCAGGGTGGCATGGCGTTCTGCATCCACAACGCGGCAACCGGACGCGAGCAAACGATGCCCCACGTGATCCCGAAGACCGATGTCCCCAGGAAAGTGGTGGTAGTCGGCGCAGGGCCGGCTGGTCTCGAAGCGGCTCGCGTCGCCGCCGAGCGCGGTCACGAGGTCGTCGTATTTGAAGCGGCAAGCAATCCGGGTGGGCAGATCCGGCTGACTGCCCAGAGCGAACGCCGCCGCGAGATGATCAGCATCATCGATTGGCGCATGGCCCAGTGCGAAAAACTCGGTGTCACTTTCCATTTCAATACGTGGGCAGAGACAGACACGATCACGGCGGAGAAACCCGACGTCGTCATCATCGCGACAGGCGGCCTGCCTCACACCGAGGTTCTGACCAGGGGCAACGATCTTGTCGTGTCGTCCTGGGATATCATTTCCGGAGATGTGAAGCCCGGCACGAATGTCCTCGTCTTCGACGATGCCGGAGACCACGCTGGTCTCCAGGCCGCCGAATTCCTGGCCAAGGCGGGCGCGAAGGTCGAGATCATGACGCCCGATCGTTCTTTCGCCCCCGAGGTCATGGCCATGAACCTCGTCCCTTACATGCGATCTCTTCAGAAGCTGGACGTGACCTTCACAGTTACATTCCGCCTCGAATCCGCTGAAAGGAAGGGAAACCAGATTGTCGCCATGGTCGGCAGCGATTACGGCGGTGTGTCGAAACAGCGCATCGTCGACCAGATTGTCGTCAACCACGGGACGATCCCGCTCGATCAGCTCTACTTCGACCTCAAGCCGCTTTCGAGCAATCTCGGAGAGACCTCCTATGACGAGCTCCTGGAAGGCAAGCCGCAGTCGGTGGTCCGCAATAGGGAAGGACTTTTCCAGCTCTTCCGGATCGGCGACGCGGTGGCGGCGCGCAATACCCATGCGGCCATCTACGATGGCCTGCGCATAGCAAAGGATCTGTAGACCAAGAATGCGACTTGTCGAATCTTTCGGTACCGCAGGGAAGACAAGCGATGGCTCGTTTCCGAACTCTAACGAACAGGTGCATTCATGAAAATTCTCGTCCCCGTGAAACGGGTGGTTGATTACAACGTGAAGATCCGCGTGAAGCCGGATGGCACAGGCGTCGAGCTTTCGAATGTGAAGATGTCGATGAACCCGTTCGACGAGATCTCGGTGGA
>NZ_JANUBV010000048.1:0-18333 GCF_024808055.1 Rhizobium sp. BK176
CGAAAACATCCACCGCCTAACAGAGCCGGATCTCGGTACTGATGCGAGGCCAGCAGTGCAGCAGCCGTCAATGCGCATCGAAAATCGCGCTTACGTTCAAGGTGTCGATCTCTCCGGAATCGATCTTCGCCATCAGAAGCACCGGTCGGCGCTTGGCTTCTGAGGGCAACGGGTACGAAACGATGCCTATTGTAAACGTGTATGTCACCCGCGAACGAACTGTGGCACTGCACCGGACCGCCAGTCGGTTACGGCGGAAGAGAAGGCCCGCATCATTGCGGGCGTCAGCCAGGTGCTGCTCGAGGTCCTCAACACGTCGCTGACCTACAGGGTGATCGAGGAAGTGGACCTCGATAACTGGGGATGGGGCGGCTGCCGACCGCGGAATATCGGAAGTTCGCCGCCGCCAAGGCACCTAGTCCGTTGGGGCGGCGCGCAGTTGATCATGTCATTCCGGAAGATCGGCCCCTGCTTGCTCGGCAAGCATGTATGCGGCGTACCAATCGGGCCAGTCATGGTCATGCTTGCCCCCGTTTCGCTTCTCATGCTCGCCATGGGCAGCCGCAGCGCGCCGAAGGGCTGCTGCCAGATCGCTGCCGGAGGCTAACGTCGCGCCGTTGGCCTCTATCCGACCCGGTAGCCTCGTCGTAATCTCCTGGAGGAGCCATCCGTTGCCGTCCGGGTCGCTAAAGGATGCGAACGATCCATAGCTGGCGCGCGAAGGGTGTGGGCCGGGCAGCCGTCCATCGGTGTTTTTGTGGTGAAAGACGCCACCGACGTCGTGGAAGACGTTGCTCATTTCAGCACCATGTGAGGCCAGTGCCGCGTGAGCCATCTCAATGTCTGATACGACAAGATGCAGCCCCTGAGCGGAGCCCGGCGCCGCGGATGTGACGTTCGATCCGAAGATCACCGAGCAGGGCGATCCCGGCGGCGTGACTTGAACGACGCGGAAGCCGTCCTTGCCGGGCACGTCGGCGTCGAGACGCCATCCAAGTCCGGTATAGAATGCCTTGGCGCGGTCGACGTCCGAAACTGGGATCACGACGACCTCCAGTTTCATGTCGACATTCTTCACTGTCTTTGTCGCACTCGTGCTACGCTCCTGAATATTCATCTTGTCATCCCTCGGTAAAATTGCTGCGGGGAACTTCCCGCGACGAGGCACACGATGCGCTCGCCTCGGGGGGATCGTCCATTATCCAATGGTGTCGCCAGAAGGGCAGTTTGGTGGCTCGGGTAGCTGCCTCGGTTGGATATGGTTCCGAGGCGGCGTTTAGCACCGCTTTCACGCGCGTCATGGGCGTATCGCCTCGACGTGGAAGGTCGGCTTGATCCCGGCGAGCAATCGGTGCGCGCTTCCTAATCATGTTCGCCCTGCTTTGTGCGCGGTCATTTGAGGTGTCCCTACTACCAGCCAAGGCCTGTACGAACACACGCTACATCTATTTGTCTGCCAAGGTTCCCGTGTAGTGACCAAGTCTGGCCTCGATATCAGGATTGGTCTGCAGACCCATATCCATCAGCTTGCCGATGTTCTTTTGTGCGACCGGGCGCTGTACGGACGTGATGAACGCGTCCCACCCGGCGCCGATCTCGGGGTCGGACGGCAGGCTTGCATAATCGACGAGACGTTTGGTGTCGGCAATCGCCTGGCGGTCGAAGCCGGAGATGCGAGTGGCAAGCGCGTCTACGAAGGGGTCAAGCCTGTCGTCGGGGAACGACCGGTTGACGTAACCGTACTCCTCGGCGAGATCGCCACTAATGTCGTCGGAGCCGAGCAGAACCTCAAGCGCTCGGCCCCGGCCCATAAGACGGGGAAGCCGGGCCATAGGACCACCACCGGGTACGAAGCCTGCGCCGACCTCCCATTGGGAAAGGATTGCCTTCTCTCGGCTCGCAAAGCGCATGTCGCTCGCCAGCGCAAGTTCGCTACCGACTCCCGTTGCGCGTCCGCGGATCAGTGCGATGGAAACCACCGGCGCCTTGCTGATGCGAACCAACATGTCCGGAAGCGGATGAAGTCCCGTCGTCCCTGACGGCAGGCTGGTGGATTCGGAAAGTGGGGGCGTGAAGTTGTAGTGGGTCAGGAAAAAGCCCGGCACCGCACTGTCGAAGACAACGACGCGCAGGTCGGGATCCGACTCGATCTCGGCGACGACCTTCTCCATCTGCGGAATGGTCTCCGGCCCGAAGATGTTGAACGGCGGGTTGTCGAAAGTCACCCGCCAGTACGCCGGGGTTCTTTTGTCGACCTTGATCTGCGTATGCTCGCTTGCAGGCTGAGCTTGCTCGCCCGCCGGACGGGTGGTTTTTTCGGCGACCGCCTGGCCGGAAAGCGCGAGAGCGGGCAGCATCAGAAGGGCGGTGGCCGTCAGAAATTTCAACGAGACAATGACGACGTTGTTCGGATTCGTTGGCTTGATCTTCATGAGTTACTCCATCGTTCAGATTGAAAGAGAAAGGTTTAGCGCTCGATCTCGAAAACGAGTTCGACTTCGACCGGCATGCCGAGCGGTATGCTGGCGACGCCGAGGACGATACGTGGCGGGACCCGATCCGCACCGAACACATCGAGCAGCAGTTCCGAGGCGCCGTCGGCGACCTTCGGATGTTCACGGAAATCTCCCGGCGTACCGATGTAGACGCCGAGCTTGGCGATGCGACGAATGCGATCCAGCGATCCGAGCTGCGCCTTGGCAGCGGCAAGGCCGCTGAGGCAGGCCGTCCGCGCCGCGTCATAACCTTCGAGGACAGACAATTCCTCGCCGACGCGCCCATAATAAGCCGGATCATGTCCGACCACTGGCAACATGCCGCTGAGGAACAAAAGGGTGTCGCACTGGACAGCTTCTACGTAGGCGCCGAAAGGGGTGGGCGGAGGAGGCAAGGCAATTGCCAATTCCTCCAGTCGCGCTTCTGGGCCGCGGGCTACCATTTGCCGAGATGTGCGCCGTTGTCGACGTGCAGCACCTCCCCGGTGATATTTGCGGACTCCGTCAGATAGACGACGCCGTCGACGATCTCCTGCACCGCGGTGATCGTTCCCATCGGCGACAGCGATTTCAAGAAGTCCTTCGGGTTGGACGCGTGCAGCGGCGTGTCGACGACGCCTGGCGACACCGCGTTGACGCGAATGTTGTCGGCGGCGAATTCCAGCGCGAGGCTTTTGGTGATCGCGTTGAGTCCACCTTTCGTGATCATCGGCAACGACGCCTTCACGCCCGCGATCGGGTGATCCGTAAGGGACGACGTAATGGTGACGATGCTTCCGCCAGACTTCTGGCGAAGCATCTGTCTGATCGCATGATTGGTGAAAAGGATGAAGCCTTCCACGTTGGTCGCGGAGAGCTGCCGGAAATCGTCAACTGTGTATTCCAGGAAGGGCTTTGTGAAGAAGATTCCCGCATTATTGATCAGGGCGTCGATAGATCCGAACCGCTCGACTGCCCGCTGTGCGACCCGTTCGGCGGTGTCTGGATCGCTGACGTCGCCGTCAACGAGTTCCAAGCGTTCAGCACGGTCGAAGAGTGCGGTCTCCCTAATGCGTCTCGAGGTTCCGACGACATTGTAGCCCTTGTCGAGGAAGGTCTTCACGATACCGGCACCGATCCCCTGCGAGGCGCCGGTTACCACGACGGTCTTTTGCACACTCATACATGCCTCCATTTTGACGCAAAAGCCGTTCGCCCCACCTCGAGGGCAGGTCGGCCTGTTTGGTAATTGATGTGTGGTGCCGGCCACGCCGGGACCCAAGGGGCTTACGCCCTGCGTTCTCCACAACCATCGCGCCGATTTCCTCGAGGCGCTATTGTACCAAGGTGTCCCCGATACTTTGGGATCGATGGTGCGCGTAGACACCAAGGTGCAATGGACCGCAACGAGCACCAGAGCTATGAGGGTCGGGCCAAGAATTGACGTGGAGTCCGACATGACGCGCTGGCCTGATCGCCGAATTCTCGACTTGCTCGGGATTGAAATCCCTATCATTCAAGCGCCCATGGCTGGCTCGACCACGAATGAGATGGTGGTCGCGGCTGCGCAAGCAGGGGGCCTGGGGTCACTGCCGAGCGCGCTGCTGAGCGTTGATCAGCTAAAGGGGGCCTTGACGAGTATCCGGAACTCGACGAAGGCGCCTTTGAACGTGAACTTCTTTGCGCATCACACGCCGCCCTTCGATCCAGCCGCGCAGATGCGATGGAGGGCGCTACTCGCGCCATACTACGTCGAGAGCGGCCTCGACCCGGCAGCACCGGTGGCGGGAGCTGGACGTGCGCCCTTCGACTCCGCTTTTTGCGAGGTGGTGGAGGAGTTCAAGCCGGGGATCGTGAGCTTTCACTTCGGGTTGCCGGAGAAGTCGTTGGTGCGGCGAGTGAAGGCGACCGGCGCGAAGATCATCTCTTCGGCCACAACTGTCTCCGAGGCCGTTTGGTTAGAAGAAAACGGCGTCGACGCTGTCGTAGCAATGGGTTTTGAAGCCGGTGGCCATCGCGGAAACTTCCTGACGCATGACATGTTCACGCAGGTTGGAACGATGGCGCTGGTTCCGCAGGTTGTTGACGCCGTGAACATCCCTGTCATCGCGGCAGGAGGCATTGCTGACGGGCGAGGCGTAGCGGCCGCCTTGATGCTCGGTGCCTCCGCGGTTCAGATCGGAACCGCGTACCTCTTTTGCCCCGAAGCAAAGATCCCTGCCGTCCATGCGCAAGCGCTCGGTGATGCGCGCGACGACAACACCGCGATCACCAACGTCTTCACCGGCAGGCCCGCCAGAAGCGTGGTCAATCGCATAATGCACGAGCTCGGGCCGCTCTCCGAAAGCGTCCCACCGTTTCCAACCGCAGCAGCCGCTCTCGTCGCACTCAAGGTGAAAGCGGAGGAGGCGGCCAGGAGCGACTTCACGAATCTTTGGTCAGGGCAGGCGGCGAAGCTCGCACCGAGGCTGTCCGCCGGCGATCTGACGCGGCGCTTGTACCAGGATGCTCTCAAAGTCATCGAAGGACGGACGCAAGCCTGAGCCTGGGAGTGTGTCGGATCGCGCTTTTGATAAGCAAGCCACGATCGAAATAGCACGCAGAAGGTTGGTCAGGTTTCTATTTCCCAACGGCCGCCTTTGAAGAAACGAAAGGATTGGCGATGGAACGGCGTCTCATTGAAATCAGTGGAGGCGAAACGAAGGCCAGTGACGGTAGTCCTCTCGACGCTCTGATAGAGTTTTATAGAGCCTTCAACAGCTGCGATATGGCCGGGCTGGCGTCGGTCTGGTTCGACGGGGAGGCTCCAAGCATGGACAATCCCATCGGCGGCATCCGCCGAGGGTGGCCTTCGATCTCCGAAGGCTACTCCAGGCTTTTCGAGGGCCAGGCTGAGGTCCACGTCACCTTTCACGACTTCACGAGCCAGGGCGGAGCTGATTGGCATCTCTTCGTCGGTCGCGAGCGAGGCCAATGCAAGACACCGCGCGAGACGATCGACGTCGCCTTTCGGACGACGCGGTGGTTTGTCCGAAAGGACGACGCCTGGCGGCTGCTTCACCATCACGGATCGATCGAAGACCCAAAGATGCTTGCCGATTACCAACGGCTAATCTTTGGCGAACGCAAATGACCAAGGGGGCAGAGCTGGCGGTTATCGGCGCTGTCCGCCAGCCTGATATGCCCAATATCACTCGCATGATCGATTCCATACGATCGGCGCCCCACGCTCCAACGCAGAGAACGCCGTCTCCAGGCGCAGTGGAGACGGCCTTGGCGGATCGTGGGAGGGGGATCCGCGAGCTCCAAACGGCGGGAGGAACACTGGAGCGCTGGTTGCGAAAGCTTATTTCTCGGTGTCTCATCGGAGCCGGTGCAAATGGCGCCCCGGCTTGACCCGCGTTTAGTGTAACGGTGCAGCGGCAAGTTCGAGTTTGGCAGCCATGTTTACGAGCTCTGGCAACGATCGTGCCCGCATCTTCCTCATCACCTGCCCGCGGTGGGCCTTGATCGTGATTTCGCTGAGGCTCAGTTCATAGGCGACCTGCTTGTTGAGTAGCCCAGCCACCACGAACTGCATAACCTGGCGCTCGCGCACCGAGAGCGACCGATAACGCCGGTCGAGTTCATTGACCTTGATGGTTGATGCAATGGCGGCCTGTATCTCTTCGACAAGAGCAACCGTGTTCACCGGCTTCGACATAATTGTAAAATTGAACCGAGATGCCGTCATGGTCATGCCGTGATGGTCGTGGCTCGTTAGTAGAATTACCGGGCAATGCATCGCGTAAAAGCAGATGATCCGGGTGAGAGTTTGGACATCCAGATCGGGCAGATCAGCATCGAGGACGATGCACCCGAAGCTCGATACGCGCCGGGCGGAGAGAAATTCATCCGCTGATCCGAAAATTTCAGGTCGCCAGCCGCGCGACCGCAACGGCTCGGGCAAGATCTCGCCGATCTCATCATTGTTGCTCACGACGGATACGGACGGCGCGTCGGATGCTGATGTCTTGTTACTTTGGGATGTCTGAAGCAGACCGCCATTGTACATGCCATTCTCCTCCGGTTCAAAGAGAAATTCTCGTGGAAGTAGTGCCTGTGCCTGCAATGCGCTGCGAGCGCGAACCTCGCCAGTAAGAATGGCTATTGTCTAAACCGATACCGCCTGTGAAGCGACTTAAGTGGCTTGAGAGAATCTGAAATATCCTGAAGTATCCGGTGCGGCGCCTCCGCCGTCACAAATCGCCGCGGCGGTTACAGATGCCGCTATGCTATCTGGCATTGGCAAGAGAGATCGGATCGCTTTGGGACAGATCGAACGGGGCCTTTTCGAATTCTGTGGTTGGGAGATGGATCTCGCAAAGCGGGAACTCCGGGCTCTCGGCGCACCCGTTCCGATCGGAAGCCGCGCATTCGACATCCTCGAGGTCCTTGTAGTGGCCGCCGGAGACGCCGTGTCAAAGGACGATCTGATGCGCCGCGTGTGGCCTGGGATCGTTGTTGAGGAAAATACACTCCAGGTCCACATATCGGCCATTCGAAAGGCTTTGGGAAAAGACCGGAATCTGCTTAAGACGATCTCAGGCCGTGGATATCGACTTCTTGGCAACTGGAAATCTGGCGCGCCATCGTTCAACGAAACGGCGCCGTCCGTTAGAACTCCTTCAGCCGACGCCCGCTACGTTTCCAAGATCCCGGCGTCGATATCTGATCTTATCGGTCGTGAGAGTGCCGTGGCTGAGCTTCTTACGCTCGCATCTGCTTATCGGGTCGTGACGCTGACAGGCCCCGGTGGGATCGGCAAGACGGTACTTGCATCCGAAATCGCCCGTAGTCTTTTGCCCAGCGTCGAAGGAGACGCCTTCTTCATCGAGCTCGTTTCGCTTCAGGACCCCAACCTTGTTCCGACAACTCTGGCTCAAACTCTCGACCTGCAACTTCAAGGTGATGAGATCTCGGCCGAGATCGTCGCGCGGTGCATTGGCGGGCGAACCATGCTGCTCGTTGTCGACAACTGCGAACACGTCATCGATGCTGCCGCAATGATGATCGAGGCACTCGTCCGCACGTGCCCAAATGTGACGGTCCTTGCGACAAGTCGAGAATTGCTGAGAATCGAGGGAGAGTTCGCTTATCGCGTCCCGCCGTTGGAGGTGCCAGCCAGGGAGGAGGCGACCGGCACTCTCGAACACAGTGCCATCCAGCTATTTGTGGCACGCGCTCGAGCGCTGCAGTGGGATTTCGCGGCCGACACGGAGAAGCTCTTGGCTATTGCCGGGATTTGCCGGCATCTCGACGGCATACCGCTGGCGATCGAATTTGCAGCGGCCCGCGCTGCGACGTTGGGAATACAGCAGATCGCCGGCCGGCTGGATGATCGTTTCGTACTGCTAACTGGCGGGCGCCGGACGGCATTGCCTCGTCATCAGACGCTCCGCGCTACCCTGGACTGGAGCTATCAACTTCTGCCGGACACCGAGCGGGAGTTGCTTTGTGGCCTGGCGACTTTTCCCGGCGGCTTTACTTTGGACGCGGCGGTAGCCGTCAGCGGCGACGGGGAAGCGGAAACGGCGCTGGCGATATCGAATCTTGTCTCAAAATCGTTGATCGCATTCGACGGTTTCGACGCTGCTCCGCGCTGGCGCCTTCTTGAGACTGTGCGGGTCTACTCGCTGGAAAAGCTCGGAGTTCGGGACGAATTTCGGCGAACAATGTGTCGAGTTGCAAAGTACTTCCTCAAGCTGTTCAAACCTTTTTCGGAGGAGCGCTCCCTTCAGACAGCACTCGACAATATTGGTCGCTACCGAAAGGAGACCGACAACGTACGTGCGGCCTTGAGATGGGCGTTCTCGGACAGCGGCAATGGCGTGCTCGGCGCGAAGCTTGCCGCCGCGTCAAGCGACTTTTGGACGGCAATATCGCTGGTCTCCGAAGCCGGCGACTGGGCTGAGCGCGCGCTGGAGAACATCGGAGAAGAAAGCGGCTCGCGCACCGAGATGGTCTTGCGATGTGCTCTAGGGTACGCACTCATCTACACTCAGGGAATGAACGAGCGCGGAAAGGAAGTGCTCACCGGCGCGCTGGCACTTGCCAGAGATCTGAACGACTACGACTATCGCCAGCGCCTAACCTGCGCCCTATGGCTCTTCTCCGCCCGCTCGGCGGAATTGAGCGACGCTCTAACCTATGCGCGCGAATATGAGGGGGCAGTTGACGAGCAGGACGTGCGTGGACGCGCAACGGCCGCATGGCTTGTCGGCATTCCCCAAACCTATCAGGCGCTCCATCAGGAAGCTGGTGAGAGGCTGGAATGGGCGGCCACACACTATCCGCTGGAGAATCGCCGGACAGACTTGCTGCGATTGGAAGCGGACGTACGAACATCGTCCTTGGCTCACAACACAGTGAACCTGATCGCAGGTGGCCGACTGGACGCCGCAATTCTTACGGCAGAGGTCGCCATACAGGAGGCACGAGAGACACGGCAGCCATTCGTCCTATGCGTCGCGCTCGCATGGTCGGCTTCCTTCGTTTCGTTGACGCTTAACGATCTGGACCGCGCGCAGGAATGGGGTGAGGAGCTTTTGGTGGAGGCATCCAAGCATGGTCTTCAACCCTTCCATGCCGCCGGCTTGTGCATCAAGGGCAGTCTCGCCTATCGATTGGGTAGCCCGGCCGCTGGTATCGAGGCTCTTCGAACCGGACTCGCGGAACTGCGTAATGGGGCCTACCTGTTGTTTTATCCGTTCTACCTTTGTGAGTTAGCGGCTGCGCTACAGTCGATGGGGCGTTTCAACGAGGCCTTGAACGAGGTCGGCAACGCTTTGCTTTTCTCAGAAGAGAAAGGCTACCGTTGGATGGTGCCCGAAATTCTGAGGCGGAAAGCAGAAGTTCTTAGGGCGCAAGGCTTAAGCGAGACGTCCCTGATCGAAGGTCTCTTTCAGCAGGCGATGGCGGAAGCATCGAAGCAGGGAGCACTATATTGGGAATTGAGCGCGGGCGTCAGCCTTGGTGCCTTCCGCGAGGCAAGCGTTCCGACTGTTCTCCTTCCCATCTATCGGCGATTCACTGAAGGCTTCAGCAGCCCCAGGCTCCTCGAGGCGAAGGCATTGATCGAGGCATCAACGGCGTGAAGCTGCGATGGAACCAACCGACGTCGCCTATTGTCTCGTACGACGCACGAGTAGCGTTGATATTTTTGGGCAGCCGATATGACGGTTGTATTAGGCGGCGGGCGCCACCGGCTCCATGGACGTTAGCGCAGCGACAATCTGCTCAGTGGTTACGATCGCGCTCGCATAGTTCGGCATATTGATCACCAGCGCCGCGTGCATCATCTCGTCGGAGTAGTCGGCCACGGCGTCCTTCGCGACTGTCACGTCGTATCCAAGCTCTGCCGCGAAACGCACGGTCGCCTCGATGCAGGTGTGTGCGATCAGTCCGATGACAATGAGTTTGTGAATGCCCTGCCTCTTGAGCTGAAGGTCGAGATCGGTATTTGCAAAGCCGCTGGAGCACCAATGCTCCGAGGCGACAATCTCGCCGGACGCCGGTACAAACTCGGCCTTGAACTCGCCGCCCCAGGTGCCGTATTCGAAACTCCTACGGTTCCACGCCAGTCTTTGAATGGGCGCGATGTACTTCCAGTTCTCGTAGTCACCTTCGCGGTACCTGTGGTGCATGGCAAAGAAGACGGGAATCTTGACCTGTCGTGCCGTATTGAGGACTTGCTCCATGTGCGACACGCAATTGTTGGTTTCGGCGACTTCCTTGATGCGTGGCCAGATCTTGCCGCCTTCAGAGATGAAGTCGTTGTATGGGTCGACCACCAGAAGGCCGGTGGTAGCGCGCTCGTAGGACAGATGCATGATTATCGGCTCCTTTGAGCTTCAGGCTGCTTTCGAGGGCTGTTGGCTGCGAAGCGCGTGGCGTTCGATGCTGGCTGCGAACAGCGGCGTCTCGCCCTTGTTGTGGGCGATCGACATCGGCTGGCGCTGTGTGCGGAAGATTTCGAAAGGGATGCCCTGCCGATCGAGGGATGCGAGCATTTCCTGGGTCGCAAAGGACTGCACCCGGTTGGTGAATTCGCAGCGATTCTTGTCGATTGCCTTGACGCTTAGTTCCCAGGTCACGTGAATGGTTACGCGGCCCGTCGGCGTGAACACATCTGAGTCGGAATCAAGGATCAGGTGATCCTTTTCGCCGAGCGTTTCGACGTAGTGCTGCACCATCAGGCTGCCGCCGATCGTTTCGACGTTGATCGACATGCGCGTTCCGTCCGGAGCGGTCGTGAAGCCGGCAGCGATATGGGCGGGCGAGCAGCCCTGGTATTCCTTTTCGGACAGCGTGAAGCACCACGTCGGGATGTCGATCTTCTCGATCGGTGCGTTGATGATGGCCGTGAAGCTGGAATCGACGATCTGGTTGTCTGACATTGTCTTTCTCCTTCATCCATTGGATGGGAATGGTGAATGAGCTGCGGCATCGGAGAACGCCGCAGCCGCCGTCAGATCGATTTGCGGAGCGGTTTGAAGGCGGCGCGCAGATCGCCCGTGAGAAGCATCGGCTGCTCCCAGGCTGCGAAGTGGCCACCCTTGGGAGGCCGGTTGTAGAAGATGAGCTTCGGGTATGCCTTCTCGGCCCAGCTCTGGGGAGCCTGGTAAATCTCGTCCGGGAAGGCACTGACGGCGACCGGTATCTTGGTGCCGCGCGGATCGAAGAAACCACCCGAAGGAAAGTGCGCGTTATCCCAGTAGAGGCGGGCGGAAGAGATCGCCGTGTTGGTCAGCCAGTAGAGCGTGATGTTGTCAAGGATATCGTCCTTTGTCAGGCCTTCCGTTTTGCCGTCGAAGACGCGAGCGATCATGTCATAGCTGCGGATGTCATGGTCGAGCATCCATGAGGCAAGCCCGATCGGTGAGTCGACGATGCCGTAAAGCGTCTGCGGCCGGTTGTTCATCTCGATGGCGTAACCAAGACCATTTTTGTAGAAATCGTCGAGCTGATCCCATGCTCGTTTTTCATCAGGCGAAAGGCCGGTGGGCTGGCTGCCGGCGGATAGTGCCTTGGATATGTCGGCGGGAACGGTTGCCGCCATGTTGGTATGGATGCCGAGCAATCCCGGAGGTTCCTGCACAGCCATCAGTTCGGTAATCGCATTGCCCCAGTCGCCGCCCTGCGCGACGTACTTTGCGTAGCCGAGGCGTTGCATCAGCACGGCCCAGGCCTTGGCGATGCGAGGAGGGTTCCATCCGGGCTCCGTCGGCTTGCCGGAGAAGCCGTAGCCGGGAAGCGATGGGATGACGACATGGAAGGCGTCTTCGGCACTGCCGCCGTGCGCGGTCGGATCGGTCAGGGGCTCGATGATTTTGAGCTGTTCGATGATGGAACCGGGCCATCCATGGGTGACAAGGATCGGCAGGGCGTTTGTGTGCTTAGATTTCACATGGATGAAGTGAATGTCCAACCCGTCGATCTTCGTGGTGAACTGTGGGTAGGAGTTCAGTTTCGTTTCGATTTTGCGCCAGTCGTAGTGCTTGGCCCAGTGATCGGCGAGCTTCTTGATGGTAGCGAGCTGGACGCCCTGCGAGTGATCCTTGACCGTTTCCCGGTCAGGCCACCTGGTCGCCGCGACCCGCCGGGCAAGGTCGGATAGCTCCGCATCCTTAGCCGAGAATCGGAATGGTTTGATCGCGTTTGGATCGCCGCTCGCGGCAAACGCTTCTGGAAGCACGCCCAATGCACTGATTGATGCTGCTACTGCAAGAAGTGTACGACGCGAAACCGCTGGCTGGTTCTGGGACATGAGAGCCTCCTGGTGTTAGCTTGCTGCCGAGTAACAAGTCACCAAAGAGGAAATACAGCCATTGCACTAAGGTATCGGCGAGACCTTCGTATAGTGGAATCGAGAGCACGTTCGGGACGCTCGCATTCAACTCGGTCTCCTATGGTTCAGGTCGATCCAGGCAACCTGAGAACATCATCAGTCCGATCTGGCCATTGGCCAATGGATCGCGATACCGTCTCACCAACACAGAGGAGGAGGTTCAACTGACTAAGGTCGTGCCCTTCCTGGTTGAGGACGAACTTAAACGGCTCGGCCGACTTTTCGAGAAGAAAGACAACTGGCAACCCTTTGCCATCACCGACGGTCGGCTCATCACCGGCCGTCCACAATGTGGCCGATGAACCGACGTTGAAGAAGCGTTATTTGGGTTTCTTTAGGCTGAAATAGACGTGAGGCACAGAGCGGCAGGAGAGTAAGATACCTCATCTTGGTGGTATCTTACGGTATTTTACCTTCGCAAGTACCCGTTGTTGAGCGAATATCGACTTCGCGATCATGTGGAATTGGCTGACCGGGAGAACCGGACTCGTGGCACGTGGGTAGCATGCTGAGTGGGTGCCACCGTGATTTGACCTGGCCGCCAGCGCAGCCCCATCGGCACACGCACGGGAGCTGCGGATAGCAGAGCAGCGAGACCGCAGTCGGACCCAAATATGGAGATCGGGATGCCAGTCAAGAGCGCACATATCGATCAATTCCTATTGATACATCAGGCGCGCGCCGACAACTGGCGTGCTGTGACCAGCCTAGCGGACGCGTGGGCAGCAAAGCGCGGCGACAGGGCAGTGTTGGAGGCAGCACTGGCGAACCTTGCCGCGGCAGAGGAGTACCACGCCTATCCCGGAGAGCGGTTGCTGACGGCGCTGCGCGAGCGCATTGCCACCGACGACGCGGGCGGGACCGCACGACTGGCGCGACGTATCTCCAACGGACTGCTGACGCACGCCTATCGCGGCCGTGCAGGCGAGTGGGACGCCCATGAAGAGATGTCCCCTGATGAAGTGGCGGACATCATGCCGCCTGCCACGGGCGAGGCGGGCGGACATCGGCCCTATTTCGAAGTGCTGTTCGTCAACAGCCAGCCGGCCGAGCGGTGGCCGGCTTTCGCCAAGGAAATCCGCCGGCTGCGTCGTCGGGAAGATGCTTTCGTCTACGAACCCGTCATCGTTGGTTCCTTCGAGGACGCCGTCTGTGCTGCGGTGCTGAACCCGGACATCGTTTCCGTCGTCCTGGCAGAAGGGTTCCCCTACCGTTCGCGGCACGATGTGTCAGTGCTTCGCTCGGTTCTGGATCCGCTCGGGGAAACCGACAGTCCCGACGCATCGGCGCTGCGCCTTGCCCGCGCGCTGAGGCGCATTCGTCCGGAACTCGACGTCTATCTGCTCTCCGACCGCGATGTCGAGTCAATCGCCGGCGATCCGGCAGCCGATGCCGTCCGCCGCATTTTCTATGCGGTCGAGGAACTGCTCGAATTGCACCTGGCGGTTCTGGAAGGCGTGCAGGCGCGCTTTGAAACGCCGTTCTTCGACAATCTGAAGAAATACGCACGCCGACCAATCGGTACGTTCCATGCATTGCCGATCGCGCGCGGCAAGTCGGTCTTCAAGTCCGACTGGATTCGCGACATGGGCGAATTTTACGGCCTCAACCTGTTCCTGGCGGAAAGCAGCGCCACCACAGGGGGCCTCGATAGCCTTCTGGAGCCGACGGGCAACATCAAGCGTTCGCAGGAGATGGCCGCGCGCGCCTTTGGCGCCGATCACGTGTTTTTCGTTACCAATGGTACGTCGACGTCCAACAAGATGGCCGTCCAGGCGCTGCTTGCGCCCGGCGACATCGCCGTGGTCGATCGCAACTGCCACAAGTCGCATCACTACGGAATGGTTCTCACTGGGGCGCAGCCCTACTACGTCGAAGCCTTTCCGATGACGGAATACTCGATGTATGGCGCCGTGCCGCTCGCTACGATCAAGCAGGCGTTGCTGGCGCTTCGCGCAGAGGGGCGGCTCGATCGGCTGAAGCTGCTTGACCTCACCAACTGCACCTTCGACGGGCATATGTACAACGTCAGGCGGGTGATGGAGGAGTGCCTTGCCATCAAGCCTGACCTCATTTTCCTGTGGGACGAGGCCTGGTCAGGGTTTGCCCGCTTCTCGCCATTCCTGCGTCCGCGCACGGCGATGGGCGCTGCAGCCGATATCGAGGAATGGCTGCGCGATCCCGCATCCGTCACGGCCTACGAAAAGCAGCACGCCGAGCTTGGCGACAGCCCGTCGGACGAGATGTTGCTTGCCACGCGACTGATCCCCGACCCGCGCCTCGTGCGTCTTCGGGTTTACCAGACCAACTCGACGCACAAGTCGATGTCGGCTATCCGCCAGGGGTCCATGCTGCTGGTCAAGGACGTCGATTTTCATACGGTCGAGGCCCAGTTCCATGAGGCGGTCTTCACGCACGCGTCGACGAGCCCGAACCAGCAGCTCATCGCCAGTCTCGATGTCGCCCGCCGACAGATGGAGCTCGAAGGGTACGGGCTGGTGATGAATGCGATCGAGATCGCGCTCAAGATCCGGCAGGCGGTGAACGAACACCCGTTGATTTCGAAATACTTCCGCGTCCTCGGTGCTGACCAAATGATCCCGGAGGCCTACCGGCAGTCCGGTTTCAAGGACTATCTTGCACCGGGTTCCAACTGGGCGACGGCCGTCAAGGCAATGCGAGAGGACGAGTTCTACCTCGATCCGACGCGCATGACGCTGGTTTGCGGCACCGCCGGCTTCGACGGAACGCAGTTCAAGGGGCTGTTGGCAAACCAGTACAGTATCCAGCTGAACAAGACCTCGCGTAACAGCGTGTTGCTGCAGTCGAACATCAACAATACGCGCAGTGATGTCGCCCACCTCATCCGGGTCCTTGTCGAGATTTGCCACGGGATAGAGAAGCGGCTGGCAGATGGTGGCGAAGCCGAGCGCGCCGCTTTCGAGGCGCGCGTCAAGTCGCTGATGACGGATGTGCCGGGCCTTCCGAATTTCAGCCATTTCCACGAGCTGTACCGCAGCGATGCGGGTCGCACGACGCCTGAAGGTGACATGCGAAGCGCGTTCTTCAACGCCTACGATGCATCGCTGTGCGAATACGTGCCGCTGAACGGTGCCGAATGCGATCGAAGACTGCGCGAGGGCCCGGAAATGGTCTCGGCCAATTTTGTCATTCCTTACCCGCCTGGATTTCCGATCATGGTGCCTGGCCAGGTGCTGACGCAGGAGACGATCGATTTCATGCGCAAGCTCGATGTGAAGGAGATCCATGGCTACGAAAAGGCGAGGGGACTGAAGCTGGTCAAGCCTGATGCGGTAGCCGCCAAGGCGAAACGCTGACCCGCGGCGGCGGCGTCTTTGTCAGCCAATTGGCGCCACCGCGGCCGGCGCACGGTGAACGTAGGTTGCCGGCGGCGCTGTAACTCGGACGCCGCCCAAGGCATCATTCGGGGGAATGGTCATGGCGTGGATCGAGCAAATTCTGGTCAGGTATCCTGAGCTTGCCGTGTTTCTTGCAATCAGCCTCGGATACCTGATCGGCGGGGTGAAAATCGGCGGGTTCAGTCTCGGTCCCGTCACCGGCTCCCTTTTTGCCGGCATCATTATCGGGCAGATCGCCGAGGTGCCGATCGCCGGAATGGCGAAATCCTTCCTGTTTCTCCTCTTCCTTTTCGGCATCGGCTATTCCGTCGGCCCGCAATTTCTACAGGCCCTCAAGCGGGACGGGATGAAGCCCGTGCTGCTTGCCGTTGTCGTCTGCGTGACCGGTCTGCTGACTGCCATAGTCGTCGCGACCATGCTGGGTCTCGACCCGGGCTTTGCCGCGGGGCTGGTATCGGGCGCACTTACGGAAAGCCCAGCGATGGGAACGGCAACCGAGGCGATCAATGCGTTGCCCTTGCCGGACGCAGATCGCGCCCGCTTCGTCGCTCACGTCGCTGTCGCCGACGCAGTCTGCTATGTCTTCGGTGCGGTGGGCGTCATCCTGTTCTGCAGTCTCGTCGGTCCGAAACTCTTGGGCGTGGATTTGCGCGCCGAAGCGCTCAAACTGGAGCGTGAGCTTGGGATGACGCGCACGGTGCCGGGCGTCGCTTCGGCCTGGCGAAGGTTTGAAGTTCGCGCGTATCGCATTGCCGAGGGTGCGCCGATTGTAGGCTTGTCGATGACGGCTGCAGAGGAGTCCTTTCCCTATCACCGGCTGTTCGTTCAGCGGTTGCGAAGACGAGGCGCGATCGTGGAAGACCCTTCGAAAATCGTCTTCGAAGCCGGTGACATCGTCGCCGTCTCAGGATCTCGCGAGGCGCTGATCAACGTGCTCGGACCGCGGGCGGAGGAGGTCGAGGATAGCGACCTGCTCGATATCCCGGTCTCGGTGGCCGACGTCCTGGTGACATCCCGGACCTTCGCCAACAAGACGATCGAGCATCTCTCGAAAGAGAGTTGGGCACGAAGTCTCTATCTGCGCGGCATCACGCGCGGTGGCCACGAAATTCCCTTGGCTCCGGGCGTTGCGGTCCAAAGGGGCGATATCCTCCGTTTGGTAGGCCCGGACAATGTCGTGTCGCAGGCGGCCAAGCAGATTGGCGTCATCGTCGCGCCGACAACGACCACCGACTTCTTTGTGCTCGGTCTGGCAATCTTCCTTGGTGGTCTGGTCGGCATTATCGTCACCGTTCCGATCGGTGACATGAAGATTTCCCTGAGCACCAGCGTGGGAACTCTGCTCGCCGGCTTGCTGGTCGGCCATCTGCGCACGCAGTTTCCGCTTTTCGGTCGGATACCGGACGCCGCCGTGTCCCTCATGACAGCGCTTGGTCTGGCGGCCTTCGTCGCCATGACCGGTCTGCATGCCGGGCCTGTCTTCGTCTCGGCCATCGCCGAAGCCGGGATCGGCCTGTTGCTGGGCGGCATGGTCGTCACCATTGTTCCCTTGCTGGCTGGCCTTTACTTCGGGCGCTACGTGTTGCGGATGAATCCCATCCTGTTGCTCGGAGGGCTGGCTGGTGCGCAGACGATGACAGCGGGCATGGCGGCCGTCCAGGACAGGTCGGAAAGCAGCGTTGCCGTCCTTGGCTACACGCCGACCGTTCCGATCGGCCATATCCTGCTCACAACCTGGGGAACTGTGATTGTCGGTATCGTGGCCGGATAGGAGGCCTGCGATCAGACGACACGCTGCCCAGGATTGCTTCCGGCTCAAACGCCCGGAAGCTCAGAATCTCACCACGAGCTTATCGCGTTGTCTGGATCGATGTTGCGCCGGTGGCCGGGGATGCCCTGTCGCTTGCCGCGAGATGCTAATCAAGTAGGTCGGGCGGTACCCTCCCGCCGTTTTCAGACAGCCTCTTCATCAGTGTCTTGTGCAGGAAGGTGTTCATCTTCGCGCTGTCGTTTGGGCCTCCGGCATAGCCAAGTTCCCTAGCCAGTTCCCTGCGCTCCTGTAGGCTTGCGTCCATCCCCACGGCCTTCATGAGGTCGACGATCGAATGGCGCCAATCGAGCTTCTGTCCCGAGTTTCTCACGGCTTCATCGAGTACGTCCTCAATATCCACTGCAGGAGTTGGGGCTGGCGGAGGTGCACCTGTCGCCGGATCGGTAATAATCGGCGGTCGCTCGGCAATCTGACCCGACTGCGGTGCGCCGGGTCTTGGCGGCGGAACGATATCGGCGGGTAAATCCGGTGATGGAGTCAAGGGAGAAGCAGGTCGGACAGGTGCCGCCGCCTGTGCGTCGCCCAAAATGGCGTTCCTAATGCGGTCAAAAATGCTCATCGCTTGCTTCCTCCATGGGATATTTGCGGTGAGACAACAACACCGGCGGAAGAATTCGGTTCCGTTGCTGGCGCACTAGAGGCGGTAGCGCGGGAGGCTCAGAGTGGTCGTGTCCCGCCGAATGGTGTAGGTCGGCGGTAGCGAAGCCGCTCGTGAGCGCGTTCTCAATCGCGCCGTAGCGAGCGAGCGGCGAAGCGGCG
>NZ_JANUBV010000049.1:0-17052 GCF_024808055.1 Rhizobium sp. BK176
GCCCTCCATAAGCCGACCTCTCATGAATCACGCAAACCCTTTCATGGGAATCCCAAAAATAACCCGCCCGCTAAAAACCTGCCAAAGTAGTGCTAGTCTAGGGTGATCAGGCGGTCAGCCTCGAGTATGCGATGCGGTCGGTCGGATAGACGAGAACCGACATGCCGTCCTGAAGGTCAAGTCGACAGCCGACGACGAGCCTGATCCCCGTCGCCCGGGAGGCCTCGAGCACACGGAGGATCCCGGCCAGCGAATTCCGGTCCATGACACCGATGGCATCGATGCCAAGCTCTTTGGCGGTCTGGAAAAGCTCGTCGGCCGACGACGCGCCCCGGAGGAAGCTGAAGTGGGTAGTGACCTGCAGCTCGGCGCATCTCATGCGAAGATCCCGTGCATGAACCACCTATGCGATCCCGTTTCCGCATCCACGCCATCGCCGGAGCGGAATATCCAAAGCCGCTCGCCCGCATCATCCTCGACGACAAAATAATCCCTGACCGCCTCGTACTCCGAACAGCGCTGCCACCACTCCCCGAATATTTGCTCGGGACCGTCCGCTTCTGCCCGCTGGAGGGCCTGGCAAGACCGCATCGATCCGAAGCGGGTCGTCTTTATCGACGAGACGTGGATCCGCACCAACATGGCGCCGTTACGCGGGTGGGGGCCGAGGGGCAAGAGATTGCGCGGCTTTGCCCCGCACGGCCGCTGACGCACCCTGACCTTCCTTGGCGCCCTCCGCTGCGACAAGCTCACTGCGCCCTGCGTCTTTGACGGTCCCATCAACGGCGAATGCTTCCTCGCCTATGTCCGCCAGCAGTTGATCCCAACCCTCAAGCCCGGCGACATCGTCATCCTCGACAATCTCGGCTCACACAAAGCCAAGGCCATCCGCGATGCCATCAGGGCGGTTGGCGCCAGACTGTGGTTCCTGCCGAAATATTCCCCCGACCTGAATCCCATCGAGCAGGCCTTCGCCAAGATCAAGCACTGGATGCGCCAGGCCCAAAAGCGAACCATCGAGGAAACCTGGCGGCATCTGGGCCTACTCGCCGACACCATCAAGCCAGAGAATGCGCCAACTATTTCTCAAATGCCGGCTATGCTTCCGTCAAAACATGAAACGCTCTATCGCAGATCGGAGATCATCAATGCTCCCATCAAGGTGAAGAAGGGTCGTCAAAAGTAATTTCCGACGCCATCTTCAGCTGACACAAAGGTGATCCGGCGTGTCGCAGAACCGGACAATATTGTCACCTGCTTCGGGCGTTTCTCGCCTTGTCAATTCTTCAGTGGATGGCTATCGACGTGGGAGCATTTGCGATGCTCCCGGCCAGGTTTGGAAACCGGGCGATCAGGATGCGCGTCAGGTCCTCCTGAGTGCGGTGGCCCTGATTGAAAAGAACGATCGCCGCGCTGCATATTACTTCCGATGTCTTCTCATCCGGCTTCGCTTTGAAATGTCGGTACCAGGATTGAACGGCCTGCGAGAGCACGGCCAGATCGGATTCCAGAAAACCTGTAACGAACATTTCTTACCTCCCAATAAGTGGAGGCCATGCAGGGTTCGATGCATGAGCAGTACTGAGCCTCCAATACCTGTTGCGCAACGAGACTACCTCCTCTTCGGTGAGACATGTAAGTCGGACCAAGGTCCCGTACGAAACCGTACAATAAAGCCTCGCGTGCAAAACCTTTAAGTTGAAGTAGTTGAAGTTTTTCCGCCATTCCCTAGCAAAAAACTTAACCTGTAACTGTTGTTATTTATCCATTTTTCCTTCCAGGTTGCATGCCTAATACTTTTGGCGACGTGGACCGAAATAGAATTCCTTATTAAAGTTGCATCGGTTTCCGACGCCTTGAACATGCCAAGTACCGCGATACTCGTCGGCGGCTTGGACCCGAAATCTATTGTTAGAGGATTGCCAGGATGCCTTACAAAAAAGATGACAGTCTGCCACGCAATACCGCGCGCAGACATTTTCTAGGTGTTGCCGCTGCCGCCGGTGCGCGGCTCGCTGGTGTTGCGGCCTTGGCGACGGCAGCTTCCAAGTCTCCCGCGAGTGCAATGGGGCGGCGCTGGGGGCGTGGTCACTCCGGTGGAGGCGGGAATGGCTCCGGCGGACAGGGAGGCTCCGGTGGAGGCGGCGGTGGCGGCGGAGCACAGTGCTTCCTGCGTGGGACGGCGATCCTCACCGATTGCGGCGAGAAGCCTGTCGAGGATCTGCGCGTCGGCGATAACGTTGCCCTTCCGGACGGGAGCGCCCGTCCAGTCAAATGGGTCGGCCGGCAGGTTTTCAAGAAGAGCGGTGCGCGCTGGCATGAAGGTGTCGTGCCGATCCGCGTTTCCCGCCACGCGCTGGACAGCCGCACACCACATTCCGATCTCTACCTGTCGCCAGGCCATGCGCTGTTTCTGAACGGCGTGCTGATCCGCGTGAGGGATCTCGTCAACGGCACGACAATCGCGCCGGTCGTTCCTGCCGATGACACCTCGATCGAGTATTATGCTGTCCTGCTCAGTACCCACGAGGTCATTCTTGCCGAAGGTGCTGCGGCCGAGACCTTCCATCCGTCGGAGAGCAATTACGAGAACTTCTCCAATTTTGCGGAGTACAAGCGCCTCTATGCAGAGGAGCGCACCGTGATGACATCCTACGCGACGGTGGTGGGCGAGGAAGGTGGTTGGAAGCATCTGAAGGCGCTTCTTCAGCTTGGCGCTTCGCCTCTAGTGCCGATGTGCGATCCATTCGGGGACGCCTGCGAGGCGATCAATACGCGAGCCAAAGAGCTTGAATATTGATCATTGTCGCCGAGTCGGGTGGTCCGTGAATTGAGACGATCGGTGACACCGATCGTCGCAGGCGCAGCCTACGCCCTATTCGACTTGGCACCGGCCGTTTTGCGCCAACAGGTGGCAAAGCCATGGGGTTGATTGGTCTCCGATACCGACCTGCCTAGCTGCGGCCAGACGTGGCAACTGGTACATGTTCGAAATGATGCCTTGCCTCGGCAATTTGAGCCAAGCATGGCTGGACATATTTTGGGGGGAAAGCAAACGTTTGATTTCGGGTTCGAGCTACAAGTTCGTCTGATATAGGGGGCGTCGGAGCGTCGGATGGCTGGTGGGAGCTTGTGTTTGAAGAAGCGGTGGTTGACATCGACGGCGCGCTGTTGAAGCTGTTGTCGGGCCGCATCATAAATTCACATACTTCGCTGTTTGTTAGCGCTACCCCTATCACAATGCCGACCTCTATATCTGCCATCGGAAGCGTAACGGAAGGCAATGAATTGAATGGATAAGACCACCACTGACCGTCCCGCGGCGCACTATCCGCTTTTTGGATCTGATGCGAATAAATGACTTGGCATCGGTGAGAAATTCACGTATATCGTGTATAGCCGTTACAACTTTTCGGATGCACTCCCCGGCTTCCGAGCGGCGTTGTTCCCCTCTGAAGGTAGATCCTTCACACCTTAGGGCCTCCGGTAGGATGGCCCTTTTTTGTTTGTCCGGGAAGATAGACCTCACGCGCTTGACCCGGCATCAGTTACAGTACCGGGAGGGTGATCAAGTAGGTTTCGGCTTGCTGGCGGATCTTTCAGCCCGGTACCTCGATCGAGGACTGTGTTTTTGTCGCTAGTCCCGCTTGGCATTCCCTGGGCAGCGCGTTGCCCCCGCAGTCCAATCTCCGCATCTTTCCGAAGTCGTTAATGCCGCTCCGGGGAAGCTAAAGTATCTGGCGCCCGAGCGTCGTCCATTTCAGCGTTTCAGGATGAAGAAATCCCCGCATCTTGCGATCCTCGTGGGTCGTCGGCGGCGCGGCCCAAGGCGACTGGTCCCCTGCTTGACGGTAAGCAATGTCGCCTGGCGAGCCACAGGGGTTTTACAAGGGGCGCGCAAACGGCGCCAGTGAAGGGACCTCGCAGTTGGCTGACGCTGCGAGGTTTCCTCATTATACAAGACTTTTACGTGTTAATGTTCACTGCAGTTTGAGCCACCAGTTTGACCCTGCTAGAGCGGCTTAACAGCGCTGCCCCTCGGGGCGGCCGCAATTATCCTCCGCAGAGCTTCCGACCGGATAGACAGGCTCCGCATATCGGGATGGCCTAGCGTGAAGGCGGCTATCGTCTCTCATCTCCTCAACACAACGCTCAAAACTAGACCAAGCCAAGCAATTCCGGGGCACGCCACCAGCACGATTTCCAGATTTGTGACATCGACAGCAATTCGTCGTTCTTCGCAAAGCATCGGAACAAATCGCTTTGTCTTAGGTTTGATCGTCGGACTTCAAGGAGAAAACGATGAATAAAATCACCGCAATTTCGATGGGGCTGTTAATCTCGGCCACGGCTGCCTTCGCGCAAAGCGAAACGCCATCAACATCCCAAACAACGCCAGCCGTGAATACGGAACACAATCCCGCCGCTCCAGTAGCCGGCAAAAACAGCTTTACTGAGGATCAGGCGAAATCTCGCATCGAAGACGCTGGCTACACGGATGTCACTGCCCTGAAGCTGGATGACCAGGGGGTGTGGCGAGCAACCGCCAAGAAGGACGGCAAGCAAGCCGGAGTCTCCCTGGACTTCCAGGGCAACGTCACGATGGCGAAATAACAAAGCTCCAGGAGAAAAAATATGCGAACGATCACAGGACTCTATGACAGCTACGACGAAGCCCGCGCCGCAGTTGCGGCTTTGGAAGACGCAGGCGTACCTTCTGATGACATCAGTATCGTCACGAACAAAGCAAACGGGGTGGACGTTGAAGGTCAAGGTAGTTACACGGCAGAAGGCGCTGGCACCGGAGCCGGGGTCGGCGCGGTCGCAGGCGGGGCCGGGGGACTGCTAACAGGGCTCGGATTGATGGCAATCCCGGGCGTCGGTCCTGTCGTGGCCGCCGGTTGGCTCGTGGCTACTGCAGCCGGTGCGGCTGCCGGCGCCGTTGCGGGTGGAGCCGTGGGTGGGATCGTCGGCTCCATGATTAATGAAGGTGTGCCGGAAGACGAGGCAAACTTTTATGCCGAAGGGGTTCGCCGTGGCGGTTCACTGGTAACGGCAAGAGTAGACGAAAGCAGAGCTGCAGCAGCGCAGGCAATCCTCAACGGATCTCGAGCCGTGGATTACGCGGCACGACGAGCGAGCTATCAGGAAGAGGGCTGGACGCGTTTCGACGAGGCCGCTGAGCCCTATACACCCCAGCAGATCGCGGCGGAGCGCCAGCGTTATCGTAGCCATCTATGAGGGGCTGAACGTGCGCAACTTCTCTGTCAGGTGGCCAACGGCCGCCTGACAGGAATGGAACAGCCCATGCGCTGTGTACGCTCGATCAAACACACACTTGCACAGAAGGTGTGTGCAAAGTGTCGCTCTTCCTTGGTCGGCAAAAATTGGTAGGAGTCTGCGTGATGGCTCCGTATTTTCGCTGCTCCGCCCCGCATGTGTGATCGCGCTCGCGATCTCCCCGTGTCGAAGAGCTTCGGGAAAACACCACCGCTGACGCGCTCGACGTGACGAGATCTGAATTTTCCGTTGGAAACATGACGGTTATCCCGGTTTCGGTAAGCTGGTCATCCGCAAGGGCTGGGCCGGTCTTTGCATCCGCCAGCCAAACATCCACAAAAGCGAATTCGCAATCCATCTGTCTGGCTGCGGAAGTCGCAATCATGGCCCCACGACGTCATGGCCGAGAGCACTGACAATCACCTCGGTTTTCATGGCGATCAGAAATTCGTCTTCTACGATGATTGTTTACACATTAGCCACCTTGCCAGCGATCTTTTTGGCTGCAGCCTGTCGCTGGCTGTAACAGGAACTGGCGAGCTTTGGAAAAATGTCGGGAACCGCCGTGGGCCATGCCGCGTTACTGTCGCCATGACTTCCGCTAATTTCGTGGTAAAATCGCTGATGATTCTAATTCCTCGCTCCCGGAGGGTATTTGCGATCGTTTGAGTTGCTGAACGGTATACGTTTCTTGCTACGTGCTGATGGCTCTTCGTTCGCGAGGAAAGAAGAAAGGAAGGAAGGAAGGAAGGGCCGGTGGAGAAGACGCTGCAGGGAAGATGCATCCTCGTTGTGGAGGACGACTACTACGTCGCAACGGATCTTGCATCCAAACTCTCGGCTCACGGCGTGGAAGTTGCCGGTCCTGCTGCAGGCGTCGCAGGTGCGCTTGCACAACTCCGATCAAGTCCGGGCATTGAGGGCGCAATCCTGGACGTCAATCTGGGCGGTGAAACGGCCTTTCCTGTGGCTGATGAGTTGGAACGTCGAGGGCTCCCTTTCATTTTTGCAACCGGATACGAACCTGATGTTGTGCCGGCACGCCATGCCGACAAGATCCTTCTCAGGAAGCCGCTTGATGACGATGCCATTGCCGGGGCACTTCTTGCTGCTTTTCACCCGCGAGGCGCCACAGCGCAAGATGTGGAGCGCAACGGCATCCTTCGAAGATTGCCTCCATCCGAACTCAACGACCTGCTACCCCTGCTTCGGACGATATTTCTACCCCGGGGCGCGATCATGGAGATGCAGGGACAAACCATCACCCGTGTCTATTTCCCCCTCGATTGCGTAGCCTCACTCGTCGCCGTCTCCCGGGAAGGAAGCAGGATCGAAACGGGATTAATCGGCAACGAGGGCATGACGGGGTACGGCATCGCCGAGGGCGACAAAGAGACACCCTTCGAGCTGATCAATCAGATCGCAGGATATACTTTGGCAATAGCCGCCGACGATTTCAAACAGGCTTTGTCAACGAGCGCCGGTTTGCGCACCCTCGCCCTCCGGTTTGCCCGTTCGATGAGTGTACAGGTCAGTTACACGGCGTTGGCCAACGGCCGACTTGATATCCGGCGTAGACTGGCACGCTGGTTGCTGATGGTCCATGATCGCGTCGACCAAAACATTTTCCATCTTACTCACGACGATCTAGCAATCATGCTAGGGGTGAGGCGGTCATCCGTAACGGACGCCCTTCACCTTCTGGAGGGCGACAGGTTAATCAGGTCGACGCGCAACAACATCGAGATTGTAAATCCGCGGGGCTTAATCGACGCCGCGAGTGAAGTATACGGAGCACCGGAGCTTGAGTACGACCGTTTGATGGGCCTTCCAGTGGGTCCTGCTGCCGAGGATGGTTGGGGCGCAAGAGCCAGCCGTAAACATCTCGTTTCGTAACCCGTCGCGGGTGAGGGAATTGCTTTGCTCGACGCATCTCAACCGGGGCAAAATGCATGCTGATGGATTCTCCCGGCGTGCCCGTGCAACCTAGACATTTTTGATCCAGCGAGCAAACGGAGCATGATCTATTTCACCAGCGACACGCATTTTGGCGATCCACGCGTCCTGCGGATCGATCGTCGGCCGTTTCCGGATTTGGCTTCTCACGACGCAACCCTCATCCAAAACTGGAATTCGATGGTGAAACCCGAGGATGACGTCTGGCATCTGGGAGATTTCATGCGAGAGACAGGAGGCGATTGCGATCAACTTCTATCGTATTTGAATGGCCGAAAACATCTCATTGTTGGCAATAATGATCCTGAAACGACTGTTCGCGCAAGAGGGTGGGGAAGTGTCCAACACTATGCCGAAATATCGGTCGGCAGCCAGTTGTTGATCTTGTGTCACTATCCCTTTCGGACCTGGAACAAGATGGGAAGAAAGTCGATCAACCTGCACGGCCACTCGCACGGGAGACTCAAACCGTTTCCCCGCCAATTCGACGTCGGCGTCGATGCTCAGGCATTGCGACCTGTTGCATTGGAGACGATCCTCTCGGCCCGGTAGCGAAGCCCCTCGTAATCGGCCCACCCCGCCAAATACCCTGGCACGCTAGCGGCTCAATAGGCTGCCCACTTGCAGGCATTTAGAGCAAATCACGCTACGATAGACGTAGCGCCAGGGGGAACCTGCGTCTGCCTGGAGTTGCATGGCGTTTCTTGCCGCAATACGTCTCGTAAGGAGGAGAGCGTCACCGCACTGCGTCAGCCAAGTTAGCGGGCTGACCAAGCTCTTTGACGCTGGGGGGTGTCAACGAGATGTTCAGGCGACTCGGTGGAGCAGCGAGCTAACTGGCCATGATCGAAGTTCCCGTTCATTAGGCTCTATCCATTATTATCACAGGAGTCTTTTCTCGCCTTGCAATTGCGTCCAGCCTCCCCACCTAAGAGATAGTAGCAGTCATGGAACGGGCACTGCTTTTAGGGCAACGAAAAGCTCTAGCCCCAAGCGGGAGGACGCGATGTCTTCCACAGCAAGAATTTCCAGACAAGAACGCGCAATGCGATCCCTCAGCGGCTTAAAATACGGGGATTTCTTAATGAAATCGATGCCGTACATGGCTGTAGCATTCATTCTCTACCTCGTACTGCAAGGCACGTTCTGGTAGTGTCCTGATTCAGAACTCGCGTCGTTTCCGCTGAGCTTTGGTCCAATCGACCAATAGGAGTTCCCTATGTCAGAACGCACAACAGAATCTGAGAATACCTTTTCTCGTCCTTTTGCCCTAAGCGCTCTGGTTGCTCCGCTCGATGCGGGCACCTACCGAGTGATAGTAGATGAAGAACTGATAGAAGGACTGTCATTTCCCGCTTACCGAAGAACTGCGATGCATATCGAAATACCGGCCCTTGGCGTCAGTATCGGGACAAGGCAATTGTTGCAGGTGCATCCGCGGGACTTGGAGTCCGCAATCGAGAAGGATGCCGAGGGTAACGAATAGCGAGCGGCCCGGTGACCGGTATCTGATTTACAAAAGATAGTCGCGTTATGGTTTCTCGGGCTGCTCGACGGATAATGGTGGCCGCTTTGGCAATTGGGCTCGCTCTCGCGGTCCTTTATGGATTGAGCTGCCCATTCGATGCTCATGGAGAAACCAATGGCGCAGTCCTTGGACCTCGCGTGCGATAGGACAGCTCACAGCCACCGCGACGTTCAAATGACGGCCGCAACTGAGAGGAGCAGCAAATGACTGCCACGAAGGCTCACCAGTCTCGTTCGTCCAGGTTGGCCAGGGTCTGGACAATAAGTGATTTTGCCAAGCGCTTCCGGCTTGACCGCCTTGAAGAGAAACGACTGCTGAAGCTGTTGGGGCCAACTGCGACAGAACGCCAGCTTCTGCTCAACGCCGGAAGAAGGCCGCTGAACCACGCCGGGGACCCTTCATGAAGAATGCACAAACGTGCATTCGATGATTATCGCGTCGGCAACTTCATGCAAGTCCAGATGGAGAGAGATGCCTGGTGAATCTCAATACTTGCTTTGCCCCAGTTTAAGGATCAAAATCGATGTGCCCCACGCCCGAGGAACGAAAAACACTTAGACGCGTCCTCAAGCGGGCCGACTACGCTACGTCTGAGATGCAAGCGGCCGAAGGTGATCGGCACTTGGAGGAGGTCGCTGTGATCCGTCGGATTGAGGCTGCAACTATCCCGACCGTCAATTATCCGGCCTCCAAACGGCAAAGACTGAACGCGGACTTTGCGGCTGTTTCAGCTTGGGAAAATGAGGGAGGGTCCGTTCGCTTATCAAAGCGAACGGACCGCAGGAAGGGCTAGCCGTTCACACGAAGCACATAACGTCGAACCGATAGGATCAGCCGAACTTCACGAAGGAATGCCCGAAATGTACAATTCCAATCGCGCTGGCGACGAACTTTCTTGGACGCTCGGTCGCTGCGTCCGGCCCTATTCCGCCGCGACTACCTGGAACCCCGATGGCCGGCTAAGGTCTTCAAGATTGTATACGCGGACGTTTGGGCACACCCTCCTGGCAATATCGGTCAGGTGCCTGTGATGGGTCAGATAAATGACTTGGCCATGCAGGCCCATCTCCGAAAGGAGCCTGAAAGCCTCCTCGGCCCGAAAATCGTCGAATGTCTCCATGATGTCGTCAGCGATAAACGGAATCGATGTCCGGTTGGCCACAAATTCATGGTATCCGGCGACACGCAATGCCAAGTATAACTGAAACCTTGCACCTTTCGAAAGTTCATTGGCAGCTTTCGAACCACCGGCCGCAGAGACGGCAATCAGAACATCGCCATCCTTTCCAGGTTGCGCGGCGACCCCTTGGTAGGCACCGCGACTGATCGTGCGGAACGCGTCCGATGCACGAGCCATCATTCCACTACGATGACGATCTCTGTAGATTGCAAGGGCGTGCTCTGCAGCAGCAACGCCGGCACGGATCTCCATGTAGCGACGGGCACTTTCCTCGATGTCGATCAACACCGTCCTGCGTTGCTCCTCAATTGAGGCTACCGTCGCATCCCCACCGACTGCGTCCAAGGCATCCTGCGCCTTCGATCGGCTGTGAAATACATCGCGACAGCGGGCGTCCTGGTCGTCAAGGAGCGGCATCAGTTTTGCCAGTTCGTTGCCCAGTGCCGATCTGTCAGCGGAAGCTGTCAATGCTTCGATTTCGAGCATTGTGGAGCCAGCAGTCATTTCGAAAAGTTCGCGCTCGGATTCAAGAATGGCGTTTTCGAGATCTCGCCTTCGGTAGGCAAGATCGATGCTGGCCTCGACTGCTTCGAACGAGCTGACCCCAAAAAAATCCATCATCTCCCGCATCCGAGCCATAAGAAGGCCCTGTGTCGCTCGTAGAGCAAGTCCGTCGTGCCGCACTCCGTCAAGTTGACATTTCAGTTTCCGGTCGCGTTCGGCGTCAAGACCGACGGTCTTGATCCTTTCAAAAATTGCCTGGCAAAGAGCAATGGGAGAACCTTCGGAACCCAAACCAAGCGAAGCGCTCAACTGCAGTACTATCTCCTCGAAGGAATCTTTGTCCTTTTCCATCTTCTGAATGCGATCAAAGAGGCTCTCCCGGGCATCTAAAGTCGAGGCCAGTCGCTCAAGAAGGGTCAGGATTTCGGTCACCGCACCGACACCTGGAGAATGCCCAAGGTCCCGAAGCCAGCAGCCGGCACAAAGAGCGCTCCACTGGGATAGCCATGTCCTTGAGGCTTCGTCAGCGGCTTCCATGATATGCTTGCGCTCGATGATGTCATTGCGAAGCCTTTCGATCTGCGCCGCCTTGTTCACAGACGTATGGAAGGCGTTCAACGCCGTCTCTGCGATCGAGATCAGCGCGCCGACATCAGCCTGCCGGTCGATCATGATTTTCGCACCGGTCAATGCTTGAACGATTGATCGTCTGGATTTTTCGATTTGATCGCGAACATCACCGATTTCCCGCTCGACCTCAGCAAGATCGTCTCTCGCCCTCAGGGCCGCTTCCCGTCTGCGTAGCCATTCCTCCATTTCCCAGGGGTTTCCAGTTACGGCCGGATCTGACTCCGACTGCGCAAGGCCCTGACAGACTTCAGCCCGAAGCACCTCCATCTCAGACCGTGCGTCAGCGAGGATTTTTTCCTGGCTCCGAATATCGGCAGCCACCACCGCAAGCCGTTGGTTAAGCTGGCTAAGCTTGCCAATATCAGCAAAGTGCATGAGCCTCTGCGATATCACATGATCGTGGCGGCGCATCGCCATCTCGAACCCATCCGCGGATGCGTTGTCCATTGCCTGTCGATGCAGCGCCCAGGCATGGTCGCGTTCCGCACGGATAACCGCTGCGGCTTGCTCCTCGATGTTTCCTGCCTGAGCACGCAACGTGTTGATTTCAGCCTCAAGCCTTGCTGCCTCGAGTTCGAGACGCTGCAACTCAGCGCGCGATATCCGCTGTTGATCATCCAGAGCGGAGTAGCTCTTCTTCCAGGATTCGATACGTGCACCTGTAGGTGGAACCAGCGATAAAAGAGCTTCCACCTCTCCATGCCACGGTGCTAGTGCCCTCAACGTTTCAGTCAGGTTTGCGCGCGCCACGTCCCCGCGACGGGCCAATGATCGGAGAACGATATCCTGGTCTGACTTCGGGACTGCCTTGATGACAGCTTGAAGGGTCTCGATCGCTCGGACGCGCTCCCCACAGGTCAACGTGTGGTCGACCTCTTCACCTTCCTGGTTCGCGAGTGCCCGTTCCGCCCTCAGCAACTCGTCTCGGGCGGCGCAATACTTCGCGTCGACACCCGACTTCGACCCAATGAGCGAGCGCAGAGATCCGATTGTAACCGCGTCCAGAAGCAGATCCGCGGGAGCTGTCTCCCCTGCCCTGCCCAATAGTGCAAGGATACTTTCGATGGACAGCTCCGATGCTCGAGCCGTCAACTTGGGAATGTCCTTTTCAGCCGTGACATACCGCGCTCGAAGTTCGGAAAGCTCCTCCACCTGCGCTGCTATGGCGAGCGCGGCAGGATCAATTGAAATGTCGGCTATCTCAGTCTCGAGCAAAGCTACAGATGCAGAATGGTCCTCAAGTTTTACCCTTACCTCTATCTCGCTCCGTCTCAGCTCGTGCAGCTCCTGCCGCCAGGTTTCTGGCGGTTGCGGTACGGGGTCGAGGTCAGCGAGCCGATCCTTCAACGAGCCGCGCCGTGACATGACTGGAAGCGCGTTGAGGACGCATTTGACTTCCTCGATCCTGCGCTGCGTTCGCGCCCTCGCGCCGATCGCCTCTTCGTAAAGCCCAGCGAGCCTGTCGCGCTCGACAACGAGCCTGGAAAACTCACTCGCTTGCAGATCGAGCGTCTCACGCTGCTGTTTCAGATCAGAGAGGCGGCCTTTCAGTTCGGCAAGCGCCCCACTTCTCGCGCGATACTTGTAGAAGGTGTCGGCGTCGCTTCTGATTACGGTCAATTGCCTGCTGAGGTCCGCAAGGCCGGCGCTTGCGGCAAACAGCAATTCGCCGAGGTTCCCCTTGCTTGCGAGAATGCCTTCACCGCCCTTCTCCAGACTTTCGTCGTCGAGGGAAAACATTGTGGCGAACGCGTCCCGATCAATACCGCCCAAATCAGCCTTGATGTCGATCTCCGGCTGGACGCGCTCCTGGTCATCGAGAAGACTGTTCTGCGGGCGCTTGATACGAACGAACTCTCGGTTCTTTCCGCCGACATTGACGTCTGCACCAATGCGCATCGTAGGATAGGGATGCAGGAAGCCATATCGGCTTGAAGTGCCAATTCCAAAAATGAGGTCTACAATCGCATCAAATGTGGTCGACTTTCCCGCTTCATTTGGGCCGTAAATGATGTGAAGATCGGGCGTTCCCAGAGACCGGAAGCCAAAATCCAGCACGCCGTCGGTAAACTTTCCATATCGCGTCAGATCAAGCCGATTGATGCGCATTCATTCCCCCTGCGTATTGCGCAGCAGTGCCACGATGTTGGCCGAGCCTTCTTGGGCGAAACCGGCCAGCACATCCTGGAAGGCTGTCTCATCGGTGCCGAAGATATTTCGGAGCTCCGGAGGGAGCTGTCCGCGCAGTTCGTCGGCAATGGCAGCAATCTCTTGCTGATAGGCTGCCGACCCAAGGACATCCGCATTGATGATGGAGGTCAATTCCGAAAGCGCACTTCCGGTGTTGCCTTCCGTATCTTCCGCACCGATGCACGAGGTGTGGACCTTGTCGATCCAAATGGTGCCGCTGGCCGAGCCTCTCGTTTCCAATTCGGTTCTAATGAGATCGAGTTCCCGGCGAATTCGCCATGCCATCTCATGGGAACCATGAAGCTGAATCCGTGCAACCAGATGATCTGCCGGAATCGTTGAGCGCAGTCTTTCAAGCCCCCCGGAAACTTTACCAATCATTGCCTTCCAGTCAGCAACGTCTGAAACGTCAATGAACAGCCGCTCGAATTGAGCGACGTTGATGCATCGCTCCTCCACGATCACTGACCGATCATCTCGGATTGTCACCAGCGAGACCGACTTGGGTCCGTCCTCGTTTATGTCGCGGCCTTGCGGCATTCCCGGCATTACAACGGTAGAGGCAGCCCCTTCGGCTACCGACCGCTTGTGGATGTGGCCCAAGGCCCAGTACCGAAAACCGCTCTGATGCAAGTCAGCGAGGTTGCATGGAGCATATCGGTCGTGCCCCTCAGAGCCTCCAAGGCTCGTATGCATGATACCGATATTGACCGCATCGGGCACAGGCATCGGGTAATGCCTCAACAGGCTCTGGGGAGCATGCGGCTTCGCAAAGCTCAGGCCATGGATGACGACGGGCAACTGCCCGGCACCCCGATGCACTGCTACCGCTTCCGCCTGGGAACCGAAAATCTTGACAGACTCCGGCATGACGAGCTCGGACGTGATTTTTGACAGTGCGTCGTGGTTGCCGCGGATGATGAAGGTTTGTATGCCGGCCTCATCAAGACGCCTGAGCTGCTCTGCCAGAAAGCGAGCCGTTTTCATCGACGTCTGTTCGCCGTCGTAGAGGTCCCCTGCCAAAAGAAGCGCATCCACCTGCTCTTCCAGACACAGGTCGACAATCCGAATGAACGTACGTCTCGTCGCCAGGCCGATCAAATCGGACAGTTCCGGATTGCGCAGGGCAAGCGTCCTCAAGGGCGAGTCGAGATGAATGTCGGCGGTGTGCACGAAGCGATAGGCCAAATCAATACCTCATCATTGACCTGTCTTGTTACGATAGAGACCGATTCACCGCGACAGCCAATTCCCGTTTTGTTCTTTTCTCCACAGATTAGTCGGACATAGCCGCAATCCCTGCCCGGACCGAGCTCGCCCCTGCATGCGCAAATTGGCGACTGGGGTCATGTGATTGTCGCGCCTTGATCTCACAGCAGGTCAAGGCAGCCAACACCGTTCAGGGCCGCGTGCGCAATTTAGATCGCGTTAAGCGGGCGACGTTACAGTATCGGTGGATACCTCGATTCCAATTCCCGTGGTACTCGAGGGATCACTTATCGTGTGTGATATCGACCACTTCAAGCATGTGAACGATACCTGTGGCCATGCGGCGGGCGACCTCGTTATCCAGGGGCCGGCAAAGGAATCGACGCGCATCGTTGGCAAGCTCAGCCATGCCGAAAGATTTGGCGGCGAAGAGTTTGTGGCATTTCTTCCGAACTCATCCATCGGGCAGGCCATCGCTCTCGCAGACACAGTGCGGACGTGCTTTGCGATAAAAGACTGGAGCAAGATCGGGGTAAGCCATGAGGTTACCCTCAGTTGTGGTGTATCAGCGGTCGCCCCTGGCGAGACATCATTGGAGAATGTAATTGATCGGGCCGACGGTGCTCTCTATCTTGCCAAAAATGCTGGTCGGAACAGGGTTGGATCTAGGGGCGGGGAACCCGCCGCATTCCCGGTCACTCTGCCAAAGAGCGCCGCACTCGCGGTATAATGGGCAGCGCGGCATGAAAGAAGCCTGCTAGCGGACGTTCCGATGACGTAAGGAATACGATGACAGGACTTACGCATCTGTCTTGGTCATCAACGTGATCTCCTCGACGGCAATGATTTCGGCCAGGTTCGCTACCGTAATATCTCTGCCCGCTTTGGACGCCCAATGCACCTTTTTGGGGTGCAACCTCTCCTGATGGCCGGATTGTAAAACCTCAACCTTTCATTAACCATATGTCCCTAGCGTCCGGAAAGCGAAACAACACTCTCCGGAGAACTTCAAGGAGGACGCCATGTCGCTCGCAACCGTGCCCGGCAAAATCCGGCTATATGGTAGTCATGCCATACTGGTCATGACGGAAGGCAGCCTGCACCAGACCGTATGCATCTCCGACGATGCACTGCCCCCTGGCGAAAGCGACCTTATCCAAAGCATACTTCGTGACCTCCCCTTGTATGAGGGCATTGCCGACCGCAAGTTCGCAGAGGGCCAATTGGCATATGACGGGCGAGTATGGATCACATCTTCTGACATCACTCCCCATTAAGCAGGCACAACCGTCGCCGCGATGACGGCTGTTATCCGGCGCGCCTCAGGCGGGTGATCATTGCCGCGCTGATCGACACGACGATCAATGCCTCCCACTCATCGTCCGATAAAGGGTAGATTCTGAATCCTACCGGCTTAGACTGGACGGATGATTTTAACCGCGCGTCTTCCCGATCAAGATCTCGCTTTCTTCGACGGCTTGCGCCGCATCCACTTTCCACCTGGTCGCAACCACGTGACGGCCCACCTCACCGTGTTTTACCGGTTATCGGACTGGCATCTCTCAACGATACATCAACTTCTTGAAGTCGTTGCGAGCTCCCAATCGCCGATGCAAGCATCGACGACCGGCATCTGGCATCTCGGATCCGGAGTGGCGTTTACGCTTGACTCTCCGGAGCTGGAGCGGATTCGCGGTGTTTTGCGCGGAAAGTTCGAACCATGGCTCAGCCCCGGGGACAAGCAAGGTTGGCGGCCCCATATCACTATCCAAAACGGAGCCGATAGAGCGAGAGTCGCTGCGTCGTACGCAGCGGTCACGGCAGCTTTTCAACCTCGCCTTTTGTCGATTACGGGGTTGGACCTATGGACCTACAGGGGAGGGCCATGGAGGGCCGAAGGAAGTTTTGCTTTCTCCGATAATGACCACCTCGGGACGGTGGGCAGCACCTAGGCAGCTGCCCTGGCTGATCGCAGAGCACATACTACGTGACTCCACCTCCATTGTATGCGCTGATACTCATATTCTCAACTTGAGGGGGAATGGAGGTGCGAAACCAACTTGCCGCACGAATAATTTCCCTCCATCCTCTACCGAGGAAACGAGAGAGGCTTGGCGTATGAGGAGGGATATCCGCCCATATTGCCAGGCCTCTCTTGTCTTACGAGAAACCTTAAGCAGGACAGACATCCATGGGATCGCCCGAGCGGTGCTCCGACCGAGGATGCCAATGACCGCGATTCAGCAAAGCGCAGCAAGAGCCGCGAGAATACACCTTCCAGCCCTTGCGTTTCGACAATCAGGCCGCCGATCGCGGCGCCGCTGGCAATGGCAATCTGAAAAGTGGTCGGCATCAATGCTCCTGCGTTGATTAGAAGCGTAGTCGGCCCCCGGAGAGCGAGCCGGCATTTAGCCGGCTGCTGCCCATGACAACCCCCGGACCGGCGATTGCGCCAGTGACAGCCGTCATCGTGACTGATTGTAAGCGCGAATTTCTGCGCACCTTCTGAAGCGAAGTGCTCTCAGGCATGAAGTGTCCACCAAAATAGGTGGACACCAAATCATGGAAGAAGATG
>NZ_JANUBV010000050.1:0-16884 GCF_024808055.1 Rhizobium sp. BK176
GCTCCGTCGCTTTCCGCACCGTTATGAGCGTTATGGAAATGCAACTGGGTTTCATTGCGCCCGAAGCCGTTGTTTGCCTTCCGGTCGGTCGGCAGATCATTGTAGATTCGCGTGATGATCGGCTCGCCGTAGCGCCCCTTGATCAGGAATGGCGGCAGAGTGCAGTTGCCGCTCCGTCCTCCGCCATAGGTCCAGCAGCTATCCGGATGTTGAAGCGGGAAATTGTCGTGGAAATAGCCGCCCGATCCCTGCGCAACTTGACCAAGCCGCATGATGTAGCCGACCTTGGGGAAGAACTCGTCCCATCGCTGGTGGGCGAAGACCTCGCCTGGCGGCCGTCCCTCGATCGGTCCACGATAGGTAACGGGATTGATGAATTCCCTGTTGGACGGATCGGCGGAAAAATCCGTGTGATAGGAAAGCCGCTTGGCCGGCCGCTCACCAAGGCCGGCCGGAAAGGCCGCATGGCCCTCAGCCGTCCGTGTGATCGGCAGTGGTTTGAGATGGTTCAGCCGATGCATCGGCTGAGAAAACTTCTGGATGCCGAACAGTGGCGTCCTTGGCGTGCCGGTCGGAACCGCCGCATAGGCGCTCTTTGCAAACGGGCTTAGCCCATTCTTGCAGGCGAGATAGCCGCTTGCTGTGAAGATGCCCCATTTGAGCAACTCTCGCCGGGTGACTTCTCCCTGGTTGAGAGCCCTGACGATCTCCGCGCGATTTTCTCGTGAAAGTTGTGCTTCTCGCTGCCTGATCCTAGATGCGTTGCTCAAAATATACATTCGACCAGCCCCCAATCAAATGTAATCAACCCTTCAACGTAGAAAGAGTTGAGAAACACTACACTTTAAAACCTAAAACAACAAATTTTTACTACTCGATCACAAATATGTTACAGTAATTATCGGGAAAGATATTCCGGCGATATGTCTATCCGCAAGACAATAATGAGCTATTAATCAATAACGGCCTGCCATGGCACGCCGCGAAATAAGTCATTCACTTGAAGACGGTAAAAGCGTCTGAGCTTCAGGCTCCGAGCATGCCCGATTGTGGCAACTGCTAACGACTGTCTAAGGGCATGCTCAAATGGACATCGCCGCCGATTGAAAGCTGCAACGTACCTTCTTCTATGACGGAACGCGGGCTGGCAGAAGCGATGCCCCCGATGGTTGCATCCCTCCAACTATCCGGATCGCACCAGGATTACTATCGATGGATACTTGATAAATATTCATTGATGTAAATAAACCGGGAAAACACACAATAACAACAACGATATAGTTAAATATTACAGCCAAACCTAACTTTAGATACCACTATCGTCCCGCCTATGCAGAGATGACATTTGAGTGTAGGCTGGATCCATTTACGGTTACTGTAGTGGAGGGGTCATGCTCAACTCTGTTAGAGTGGCGTTCGTTGATGATCATCCCATGTTACTTGAAGGTATCGGCGCGGTCTTCGCGCGGCACGGTCGATACGATGTTGTTGCGAAAGGCAGCGATGCAGATGCGGCGCGTGCCATTGCTGCTCGATATGAACCACATCTGATCTTCGTCGACTTAAGTATGCCTGGGGACGTCTATGGGGCAATCAGCGACATTGCAGCGACTGGAAGAACACAAGTCATTGTCTATACGGCGTGCAATAGCGTCGATCTGGCGGTCAAGTCCCTGGACAGCGGTGCCAGCGCCTTCATCCTTAAGGAGAGCATTTCAAACGAGCTTTTTGGGGCGGTCGACGCCGTCATCAAAGGCGAGGTTTTTATTTCTCCCAGTTTGGCGGGTAAGGTGATTTCCGCACTGAAGGGCCGTCGCAAGGAAGGAGCGGCAGGCACCAAACTAAGCCACCGTGAGGAGCAGGTCGTTGCCCTTCTTTTGAAAGCGCGGTCAAACAAGGAGATCGCTCTTTCCCTGTCGATCAGCGAAAAGACAGTCAAGCATTACATGGCCAACCTGATGACGAAACTCAACGCCCGCAACCGCGTCGAAGTGGCACTTGCGGCGCAACAACACGTTTCGCTCACGAGCTAGTCTAGCGCCGCTCTTACCGGGTTTTTCGGGGGTCGCGAGATGTGGCCTTTAGAACCGGATTGCCCCTGGATTGACCGGCATTTCTGCCGTGGCTAGCTGAGGCTCTGGGGAGCCTCAAACGGATTGGTAGGATATCTGCGTGCTCACAGCTGAGATGATCCAAGCGCTCTGTTTTCCAGATCGAGAGGAAGCATGACGACGAGTTCGGTACCACCGGATGCCGGCGATATGATCGAAAGCTCTCCAGACAACGCCGCAAGCCGGTTCTTGAGGCCGACCAGTCCGAGCTTGGCGTTAGCAGTTGGCTCAGGCATTTGCGTAGTGACGCCTGGCCCGCGATCACTCACGGTGATTAAAAGGCGGCCATTTTCTTCCTTGACAGCGACCGACTGACCGGCTGCCGCAGCGTGTCGATAAGCGTTGTTCAAGCCTTCCTGAATGACCCTGTAGCAACATATCTTCACTGCGGTCGGTACCTCCGTTGGAAGCGTCCCGATGTTTCGCTCCACGGAGGTGCCCGTCAATTGCTCATGGCGGTAAATGGCAGCCTCGACAACTTGCGCCAGTCCTTCTGCCTGGATACCCGGCAACACGAGCCCGCTCGAAATGTTGCGGAGCTCCGAATAGAGATATCTCGCAAGCTGGATGGTATTTGGCGGACTGCCTCCCGGCTTGGCGGTGTCACCGGGCTCGAGGCTCTCCTCGCCATCCCGTCCATATTTAAGCGAGAGCATCAGAATGCTGAGTGTCTGGATTGGCCCGTCATGCAGCTCTGATCCGAGGCGCGCCAGGAAATTCTCGTTGTCTTCGCTTGCGCGCACGCGAGCTCGCTCGGCGGCCTTGCGCAGTTCATCATTTTGCTTGGCGAGATGGGCAGCTTCGGCGTAGCGCCGATTGAGATCATCCCTCTGCCGATCAATTGTCTTGCTTCCCCGAGAAACGATGAGGTTGAGGACCGCGATCATTCCGATCGAGGTCAGTCCAACAAGAAGCCAGGTCCAGTTCCGCATGCTGGTGCGCTCGGCGATCAATGCTGCGGCGCTCTGATAGAATTCGCCTACGGCGATGATGCGATTTGTTCCTGTCTGATAGAGGGGCGCATAAACCTCGATCAATCTGATGTTCTGGTCCTCAGTCACGCCGTCGAGCAATTCATCGAGATCTTCGAACGCGGTTGCCAAACCGCCGCTGGCTGCGATTTTGACCTCATTTTCCGCTTGCTCTCCGACCTTGATGTTATCATTCGAGGAATAGGCGAGCGTCCCGTCCAGGCGCCAGATTTTGAGGAGAATGAAGCGGTTGCTTACATCGTGACCTGCAAAAAGCGTGTGGGCAAAAAGCGTATCGAGGCGTTCTTCGATGTGTTCTGCCAAGGGATCGGCTGATCCGAGCTCCTGGATGTAGGGCTGGAGAAATGCTTGGAGGAAGATTGCGCCGGCCTCGGCCGCGCTTCGTGTGGCACTCGCCTGGTATCGCGAACTCATCCAGTTTCCGAGCATTAGCATCGAGACCCCGACGATCAGCGTTGCAGTCATCAGGAACTGTCGAGACAAATTGCTGGCTGAGTGCTTCCGGCGACCGGAGGCTAGCGACCAAAGTCGCAAGCCAATACGGCCTAATTGCCCTATCCGCCCGTTGGACTTCAGTTCAACCATCGCATGGGTCTTTCTGAGCTAATATTCGAACTGAATATGGATCACACTCCTCCTAATGGAATTTGTCGGGTGCACGCAAAATCATTTGCGCGATCGCGCCAGCAAGGGGAGATGAACATGCCCTCCGTTAAACCGTTTGAAATAACATTAGGCGATATCAACTATCTGCTCGACCAGATGCGCGATGCGATTTTTATTGTCAGATTTGATGCACAAGGCCGACCGATTTATGGGTATCACGACTCTGCTGGCGTCGTCCACGAGCTGGGGTTGTTTGGAACTTTTGACCCGCTGGGCATCGTCGATCCGATAACCGGCCTGTCAATTTACGATGGTGCGCGCGAAGCGAGCGGCTTCCGTATCCCAAGCGGGTTGTTCAACAACCTTGTGGATCTGACCCGCTGGACGTGGGGCGCCACCGACAACCCCTTCCCGCGCCTTACGGTGGCAGACTACAGCCATTATGTGTACCAGGTATTGACCAATCGGGCGCTGGCCGGAGATGCGACACATGATGGCTATCTCACAACACATCCAACAATCAGCGATCCAAATGCGGCTACGACGCTGGCAACGCCGGCAGCGTACGCCGATCCAAACAAGAGCGTGGTCGACTATACACCGCGCATGATCGCGCAGACGATCAGCTCGTCCAATGAGGGTGGCGCCCTTGAAAGGGTCGAGGCAAATGCGCCAGGCACCGTGACCGACGTCATCACCTCCACCTATGCGGACGGTTCAGTTCATACCGAGAACATCGTGCGCAACCTCAATACCCTGCCGGGTGACCCGTCGACGAGCGGCATATTCACCCTGTTCGGACAATTTTTCGATCATGGCCTTGATTTCATCGACAAGGGCGGGCAGGGCGCAAAGATCATTATCCCGCTGGATCCGGGCGACCCCCTTTACAGGGCACCGGGGACAAACAATCCTACGGACCCCGGCAACACGACAATTACCATCTCGCGCGCGACGCCGGATGACTACACGTTGCGGGATATACACGGCCGCCAGGTGTCTATAGCGGGCGCCGACAACATCTGGGGGACCGCTGATGACGTCCAATCACTGGGTGCCGATGGCGTTCTGGGAGGGACGGGACAGGATGCCGATGTTTTTGGGCCGGTTGCCAAGCCTGCCCTGCCGACCTACACCAATCACACATCACCATATATCGACCAAAGCCAGAGCTATGGATCGGATACGCAAATCACACTGTTGCTGCGGGCATGGGTGTTGGACCCCAACAGTGGGCAATACCGCCCGGGCGCGGAGCTTTTCGACGGTCATCAGACGCAGGCATACAACAGTAATGTCTTCAACGATGCCAGTCCCGATGGACTGGGGGTTGGGACGACAACGAGGACCGTACCTACGCTTGCTGAGCTGCGTGCTCATTTGCTAGCAACCGGCCGCGATGATCTGACATGGGATGATATCAATAACTACCGCGCTCGCGATACCAGCGGCCATGTGATCGATACGAATGGCGCCACCCTGGGAGGCTACGTCTTCACGGGCCAGGCCTTGCTACTGGACATGAACCCGAACCTCGCGGCCATCAACTACGGCAATGCGACGATCGTTGCCGGCGGCATAACTGCCGCCAATCTCATGTCCTTCATCGACTTTTCGAACTTTTCGATCCGCAATTCAGTGGGTGGCGTAGCTGTCACCGCCGCGCAGTATGCGGCAGTCAGCGAAGCGTTGATGCAGTCGGTCGGAAACCACTACATCGCAGGCGACGGTCGGGCCAACGAGAATTTCGGCCTCACGGCCCTGCATCATGTCTTCCACGAGAACCACAATGTCCAGCTCGTCAACCTGGAGAACGCAATCCTCGGCCAGACGGATGCAGCCTCGCGCCACAATTTCCAGATCGCCGTCAATGGACCGAATGGTCCTTACACAGACGCAAACGGCAACTATCTTGTTTCACCCGGCGGTCCCATCTCATGGGATCCGGACAAGATGTTCGAAGCCACGAAACTGATCAACGAAATGGAATATCAGCATGTGGCAATCGACCAATATGCACGCCTCGTTACCCCGGACCTGCCCGAGTTCGTGACTTACGACAACGATATCAAGGCCGATATCTCCCTTGAATACGCGCAGGCAGCCTTCCGGTTCGGCCACTCGCAACTGCGCGAGACGATCGACGCCATCGATCCCAATGGTCTGGTCAGCAAGTTTGCCCTGTCGGGCGCCTTCCTGAACCCTGGGCAGTTCGCTGCCGTTGGCGCAACCGACATCGTCCGGGGCATGTCGCAGCAGCTATCGAACGAGGTGGACGAGTTTCTGACGCCTGCGATGCAGCAGTCATTGCTCGGACAACCGCTCGACCTTGCTGCAATCAACATCGCCCGCGGCCGGGACCTCGGAATCCCAACCCTTAACGAGGTGCGCCGGCAGCTTCACGACGCATTGGTCGCGGAACGCGCAGCTGATCCGGCGACGCCGCACCATACCAATCTCATTGTCGATGCGCTAAACCCGTACACAAGCTGGGCTGAATTTGGGTCGCAGATGCAGCACCCGCAGTCGCTGGTGAATTTCATCGCGGCTTACGCGTTTGACGGAGATCTGGCAAAGGCCGAAGCAATCGTCGGCCTGGAGAACGGCACGATCGCCGAAGGTTCGGCTGAAGCACAGGGCTTTTCCGTCAACTATGCGATAGCGTTTCTCAACAATACCGGGGTCAACCCGGGTGACCAACCGCCGATCGGGGCTGACGGCTTCAACAGCATAGACCTCTGGATTGGCGGTCTGGCTGAACTGCACGTCTTTACCGGCCAGCTCGGGACGACGTTCAATGCGATTTTCGAAGATCAGATGGAAAGGCTGATGGATGGCGATCGCTTCTACTACATCTACCGCCTCCAGACAGCCTTGAACATTGATACCGATCTCGGGCACGCCATCGTCACCGAACAATTCAAGGACATTATCGAACGCACGACTGGCGCAATTCACCTGAACGGCGACGTCATGGGATACGCAGACAGCAATATCGAACTCGCCCGTACGATCGTGCCTGGCACGGCACTGCGGGCTGTCAGAGGCGAGCTCATCCTTGACATCAATGGCAATTCGGTCGCCGCCAACATGGGCGACCTGAAATATGATGCGAACCACCAGCTGATTACGCAGGACTACCAAAACGCCCACGCCTATGGCGCGTTGTTGTCAAGTTACGCGGCGACGCCAAACGGGATCGATGTTGTCGGCGGCGCAGCCAATCTGGGCTACGGTATATACTCGGGCTTCGGCAACGGCATCGTCGGCAATGGTGGTCTTATCACCAAATCCAATTCCGACCTCGGCACCACACGTACTTTCATCCGCGATTTCCGTCCGGACATGGGCGAAAACCCCGATGGTACACCAGCCTCGGGATACAATTCTCACGAAGTGATTGCCGGCACCGACAATGACGACTGGATCGACGCAGGCAATGGCGACGATACGGTCTATGGCGACCGGGGGGATGATGTGTTGGACGGAAAAGCCGGCGCAGACCATCTCTACGGCGGCGATGGTCAGGACGTAATCTATGGCGGCGACATCGAGGACTTCCTCGATGGAGGCACTGGCGACGATATTGTTTACGCCGGCACCAGTGCCGGTGCGCTCGATGTCGTCATCGGTGGCGGCGGCAACGACAAGCTCTATGGCGAAGCCGGCATCGACGAGATCTACGGCGGCAGCGGCGACGACTACATCGACGCCGGCGGTGACACCGACCTCGCATTCGGAGATGGTGGCAATGACGAGATGTATGGTGGTGACGGCCCCGACGAACTACGCGGCGGCCTTGGGGATGACATCCTTTCGGGCGGCTCGGGCGCCGACATGTTGCTTGGCGAAGGTGGCGACGACATTATCATGGGTGGTATTGGACAGGCCGCGCAGGTTGGCGATGCCGATGAGGCCCTTGGCGGCGACGGCTTTGACATGGCATCCTACAGCGATGTGAGCATCGTGCTCGATGTCCCGGCAGACCTTCGCAACCAGGGTCTGACCGCAGCCAACGGAGGAACCGCATTCAATCCCTTCAACCAGTTGCTCAGTCAAATCGAAGGCATCGTGGGATCGAGGTTCAACGACAGACTGATCGGGGATGCCGGAGATAACTGGTTGATCGGTGGTGGAGGTGCCGATCGTTTCAATACGACTGTTGCTGACGCGACAGGCAACATCGGCAGCGGCGGCAACGATGTCATCATTGGCGACAGCATCCGTCTCGATACTCTTATCGGCGCCTACAGCGGCTATTCGACCAGTCTGGACGCGCTTGGCAATGCCGTGCATTCCGTTGGAAACGTCCTCACCGCCGGTCTCCTCGGGAACGTTGCGCTTGGGACTCAGATGTTTGCCACGCACTACACGGACTTGCTGAAGACCGAGAAGTTCAAGAACATGGTGCTCGGCTCCGACCCCGCCGCCGCAGGATCGGATACCGTGATCTTTTCAGGCAACAGAGCCGATTACACGGTAACTACAGTTACCTTTACGTCGGCAAACCAGGGTACTGTTCTGGCTTACAAGATACAGGATAACAGGCCCGGATCGCCGGATGGCACAGACCTTCTGGTCGGGATCGACATTGTGCAATTTGCAGATCGGACAATCACCGTCGATCAATTGGCGAACCACATTCCCACGGGAACGCTGTCGTTCAATGCCGGAGACCAAGGGAGCCTGGCCCGCCTTACACCAACGAGTGCGCTTTTTGACGCCGACAACATCACTCTGGCAAATCCGCAAGGCAGCGTCACTATTCCAAATAGCGGCTACAACTGGCAAACAAGCGCTGACGGTGTCGCCTGGACCACGGTGCAGAGCGGCACCGCTAGCGGGCAGCAATCCAGCCAGCATGTTCTCAGTCAGAGCCAGACATCTGGAAAGCTGATCCGGCTCGTGGCATCCTTCGTGGACGCACTCGGAAATCCGGAGTCGGTGCAGTCAAATACATGGAACCTCGTGGTTGGCACCACGTCCAGTAACACCGGGGCTAGCGCGCTGAGCGGCACCGGCAGTCTGCTGATCGGAGATGCCATCTTCGGTCTTGGCGGGAACGATGTGTTGAACGGGCTAGCCGGTGACGATCGTTTGTTTGGCGGCGATGGCAACGACGCTCTTAACGGTGGCGATGGCAACGACTATCTCGATGGCGGAGCAGGCAACGATACACTGACTGGCGGCATCGGTGATGACACCTACGTGATCGCAAGCAATGGAGGATTTTTCGGGGGCACTGACACCATCGTCGAGCAGGCGAACGGCGGAACGGACCTTGTGCTTAGTTCGACGAGCTATACGCTCGGAAACAACCTCGAAAACCTGACCCTGGCCGGCGGCAGCAATATCAACGGTACTGGCAACGGCGGTGCGAACAGTCTCGTCGGCAACTCGGGCAATAACACGCTGGACGGTGGAGCAGGTGCCGATTCACTGACCGGTGGAGCTGGCAATGATACTTACATTGTCGACAACGCAGGTGACACGATCCATGAAAATGCAAACCAGGGGACAGATACGGTGCGCACGTCGTTGCCTACGTTCACCCTGTCCGACAACGTCGAGAATCTCGTTTACACCGGCAATGTATCGTTTACCGGTAACGGCAATGCCCTCAACAACGCCATTACCGGGGGCAACGCCGGCGATACGCTGAATGGCGGTGACGGAAACGATACGCTTACGGGCGGGGGCGGCGACGATACCCTGAACGGCGGAAATGGCAACGACACCCTTGTCGGCGGTTCCGGCAACGATGTCCTCACGGGCGATGCGGGTGCAGACCAGTTTGTCTTCAACACCAACCTGAACAGCGCGGGCGTCGATACGATCACTAATTTTGTCAGCACCGCCGCCAATTCGGCGGAACACGATCGCATCGTCCTGGATAACGCAAACGGCATATTCAGCCAGGTTGGAAACAACGGAAATCTGCTCGCAGCAGCCTTCTGGAGTTCGGCCACGGGTACCGCCCACGATAGTTCCGACAGAATTATCTACAACACCACGAACGGTTGGCTGACATACGACAGCGACGGCACCGCCAACGGAGGAACGGTGCATTTTGCCACCCTCGAAGCAAACCTCACGCTCCAGGCAGCCGACTTCTTGGTCGTCTGAGGCAGGGGGCCGGCCAGCCCTTGGACCCCCTCCGGAATTGGCCGGCCCCACTGAGACAAACGTGCGCTTCGCCGAGCGAGAGATGGAGCTTCACATGCATCAGCCGCTGCGCGCTGCAAATGCAAATCACGCCCTATTCGACCCTAGACTATCCAGCACGCTACCTGCGAGTATTGCGCTCAAGCGCCGCCTGTCAGATCTAAGAGCAGTCGGGCTCTTTTCTGCTGTGATCAGCGTTTTGACGCTGACCGGCTCCTTCTACATGCTTCAGGTCTATGATCGGGTCTTGGTGAGCCGCAGCGTCGAGACGCTGCTGGTTCTGTCTGCAATTGCGCTTGTGGCATTTTTGCTTCAGGGATTGCTGGACTCGTTTCGACTGCGAATGCTGAGCCGGATTGGCGCGCAATTCGATGAAGACCTATCAAGCTTGGCCTTTCGTGCCACCAGCCTCTTGCCGTTGAAGGGCGCAAAGCCGGACGAAGCAATGCAGCCTCTTCGTGATCTCGATCAGGTTCGCGCGTTTCTTGGCAGTCCGGGCCCGACCGCACTTTTCGACCTTCCTTTCATGCCGCTTTTCGTGATCGGCTGTTTTCTATTGCATCCGTGGCTCGGTTGGCTCGCCGTCGGTGGCGGGAGCGTCATTGTCTTCCTCGCGGTTGCAACGGATGTGCAAGTTCGCGCTCCCACGCATGAAGCCACGTTACAGGGAAATCGGAAACATCTCTTTGCGGAATCGGCGCGACGTCACTCGGAGGCAGTCGATGCAATGGGCATGCATGAATCGATGGCCAGCAGGTGGAGAAAGCTGAGCCGCGATTTCCGCGATACCAGTTTGCAGGCAAGTGACGTCCAGGCCAGTCTGGGTGCATTTGCGAAGATATTCCGCACGGTCCTTCAATCGTCAATATTGGCACTGGGAGCCTATCTGGCCGTCCACCAGGAGGTATCCGGCGGCGCCATGATCGCCGCATCGATAATGACGTCTCGTGCGCTGGCACCGATCGAAACGGCAATAGCCCATTGGAAGGGGTTCGTTTCGGCGAGGGCAGCCTATACAAGGCTCAAGAACTCGCTGTCCATTGCAGTCGAAGGTGAGCAGGTTGAGTTGAGGCCACCTCGCCTGAAGCTGACCGTGGATGGGCTTGCCGTTGCCGCGCCAGGTGCCGCAGATCCGGTCTTGCTGAACGCTTCGTTTGAGCTGTGGGCAGGCGATGGCCTCGGTATTATCGGCCCAAGCGGCTCCGGCAAGTCGTCGCTTGCACGCACCCTTGTCGGCGTCTGGTCGCCAATGAAGGGCAATGTGAAGCTTGACGGTGCACTCCTTAACCAATGGAACCGCGACAGCCTTGGTCGCCATGTCGGCTATCTGCCCCAGGATCTCGCCCTTGTTGACAGCACGATCGCGGAAGCGATTTCCCGTTTCCAGGCTGATGGCAACTCGGAAAGGATCATCAAGGCGGCGATGGCTGCGGGTGCCCATGAGCTCATTGTCGGCATGCCGGACGGTTATGAAACGAGGATCGGCGACGGCGGCATGTTTCTGTCCGGTGGTCAGCGTCAAAGGATTGGTTTGGCCCGCGCGCTTTATGGCGATCCGTTCCTTGTCGTTCTCGATGAGCCGAACTCGAATCTTGACGCCTCCGGCGACGCGGCGCTAAGCAATGCGATCAGCGACGTGCGTAGCCGCGGCGGAATCGCGATCGTGATTACTCATCGACCGCTCGGGCTGGCATCCGTCGACAAAGTCGCGTTTGTTCACGAAAAAAGCATCAAGCTCTTCGGACCGAAGGATGATGTGATGGCGGTCCTTTCGAGGCCTTCCGATGCGGCGATCCCCCTGAAAGCCAGTGGGAATTCCACCCATGTATAGCTCGACCTCCTGGTATTCTGACCATTCTCATTCGCTTCGCCGCTACAGGCGGGCAGGCACAATGTTGATTGCCGCCTTCGCGTCCACCTTTGGTATTTGGGCAGCCATTGCACCGCTCTCCAGCGCGGTTGTTGCGTCAGGACATTTCGAGGTCGAAGGCAACATCAAGAAAATCCAACACAAGGCGGGTGGAGTGGTTTCACAGATTCTTGTCCACGAGGGACAGCGAGTAGCGGGAGGACAGGCACTTCTCCGTCTGGATGATACCAATGCGCGGTCCGAACTCCAAATCGTCGAGCATCAGCTCGCGGAGCTTCAGATGAGCGCAGCCAGACTCGGAGCCGAACGCGACGGCGCAGTCAATTTCGAGCTTCCGAGCTATTTCGTCAAATATTCTGACCCCATGTCGGCGCGTATCCTCTTCAATCGAGAGCAGGAACTTCTCGATGCGCGCCTGAAGGCACGGCAGGGTCAGAAGCAGCAGCTAACCGAGCGGGTGACGCAGCTGATGAATCAGATCGATGGTCTTACCCTCCAGGAGAGTGCGAAACGGCACGAACATCAATTGCTCGATACGGAACTTCGCAGCCTTCGCAGCCTCCTCGACAGGCAACTTGTTCTGGTTAGCCAGGTAAAGATCCTTGAGAGGAACATGGCGCAACTCGATGGTGAGATCGGCCAACTTCAAGCGTCCACCGCAGAGATCCGGGCGAAGATTGCCGAAACAAAACTCCAGATGCTGAATCTGGACCAGATTGCTGTTGCCGAGGCGGGCAAGGACCTTGCGGAGACCGAGAGCAAGATCAATGAGCTCAGCGAAAAGCAAATTGAAGCGAAGGATGCCTTGACGCGCGTTAGCGTCCGGTCGCCTTTGGCCGGCGTCGTGCACGAGCTTTCCGTCCACACCGTCGGCGGCGTTGTTGGTGCTGGCGAAGTGCTCATGATGATCGTGCCCGAAATGGCCGAGCTAAACGTCGAACTGAGAATCTCGCCTCAGGAAGTCGATTCGATCCATGTTGGCGACAAGACATATGTCAGGATCAGCGGCCTTAATCGTTCCACTACACCGGATCTCGAGGGAAAGGTGGAAATGATCGGGGCAGATCTGGTCGAGGACACGCCAACGCGGATCTCGTACTACCCCGTCCGTGTTCATTTGCCCCCCGGTGAACTCGATCGACTAACTGGTACACAAGTTGTTCCGGGGATGCCGGTCGAAGCTTTCATCACGACGTCCAAACGAACTTTCCTCGACTATCTATGGGAGCCACTTTCCGATCGGCTGCGGCGTGCTATTCGTGAGCACTAAGGCTGACGAAGACGGTTCCCTGACGTTCGCGCAAACCTTCAAAGTCGAGACCCGCGGGAAATCCTCGTTGAGGGCTGCTGCGATGGCGGGTATGGTCGTGTTATCGCCCGAGGCTGATCCCGCCTCTTGCGGCTGCGGCCGAAGGGGATTGAGCGTCACGCGCGAAATGAGAAAGCTCGCTGTTGAATCTGGCCGGGTTTTCCATAAAGGGCGCGTGGCCCGTCATCGGATACCACGATGCAATGGCTGCAGGGCACATGCTCAGAAGGTGCCGCCCCATCGCCGGGAGGATCACCGTGTCCTGTTCACCTTGGGTCACAAGGACCGGCACATCGATCCTGGCCAGCACGTCGTCAGAATCGATCTGACGGGACAGAAGGGCAGCGCGGACCTTCGCGGGGACGACCATATTCCAGGAAATTGCCATCTCAAATACCTCGGCTGGCAGCTGCGAATAAGTGCACCCGCGAACAAAATTGCGAATTGCTTCTATGTTGGTCGGAAGATCGTCGTCAGTCGCGCCGATGACATGGTCCAGGAAACCGGGACCGATCAAAGTGCCGAAGGCTGATTTGTTCAGCGTGACTGCTGCGCCCACAAAGTTGATGCCCGCAACATGAGCGGTGCCATGAAGGCGGAGATAGTCGCAGATGATGAAGCCGGCGTAGGACCAGCCGACAAGGATCGGACATCCCAGATCAACTTGCTTGATGACAGCGGCGACATCGTCGGCCCAAAGCTGAGGGTCGGTATAATTTCCGTCTCCCAGCGGGGCGTCCGACATGCCGTGGCCGCGCAGGTCCAGAGCGACGAGGCGACAATCGTCGGCAAGCGCGCTTTCATATTGTTTTTTCCAACACAGATGGTTTTGCGACCACCCATGGATGAAAAAGATGGATGGCGCATCTTGGTTTCCCCACTCGCGAACCTGCAGACGTACGCCTCCACCGCCGGTGACATTGTGAATTTTCATTGTCCTACCTCCTCATGAATGTCGAATCAGAGTGAGGCGTGCGCGTGAGAAAGGGCGTTGAAGAAACCGTTGAAACTGTCGGCCTGGTCGTTGAAACCACACCACAGGTCCGCTCTCAATGCTTCGAGAAGACAATGGCAAAGCACTATGCTGTTTCGCAGACGAACTGTCTGAGTTCGCGGACAAACTGCTCAAAGGCGAGTTCGTGTGGGAGGAGAATATGGTTGGCGCTGTCGAGGTCGACAAACCGTGCGCTAGGAATGCCGGTTGCGAACTCCCTTCCGGACCCAAAGGGAACGACAGCGTCATTTCGTGCGTGCAGAACGAGCGTCGGAACTTTTATCTGTGAAAGGAGGTTCGAGACGTCAATTTCGCCGAATGCTTCATGAAGGCGGCCGGCATTGCAAGGCGAGACCGAAATGCGCTGCAGTTCATCAAACCAGTCCATCTGAACCTGGTTCGCGCGCGGAATGAACATGGTTGTGAACAGATGGCGAAAAACCGGGTTGTTCTGGCCCCATCCTTCCCGGATAAGTGCGGTCATTGCCTCATGGGTAGCGATTTCATGGCTGTCGCCTCGCTGCCGCCAGCCTTTGACAAAACCTCCGTAGAGAATGAGGCCCGTCACTCGTTCGGGGTGTCGCAGGGCATAGGCAACGGAGACGGCGCAGCTTTGCGACACCCCCAGAAGTGTAAAACGTTCGAGACCCGCCGCGTCGACAACGGCCTCCAGGTCAGCGATCATCGCCGTGAACGAGATATCCTCGGCAACCCAGTCCGATAGCCCAGTTCCACGTTCGTCATAGCGGATGAGCATCGTTTCTTCCGAAAGAGCGTCAATCCAATGCATCCACACCGGACTTTCCCACTCATACTGGAGATGTGACATCCAATGAGCGGCTCGCACGATCGGTGAGCCATGCCCGCACACTGCGTAAGCGATCGTCGTCTGGTCGGCCGTCTTGCAGAAGCGAATCTCCTGCGGCCTCCTGCTACACGACAACGCAATTGGTCGTGCATCCCGAGGCTCCGACCGCTGGTCGGGCAAATCGACGTCGACAATCTCTGTGGCGAGACGCTTCAAAGCCATGGAATGAACGTGCACGCGCTCGGGGTTATCCCTGAGCCGTCCGATGAGGGTGCGCAGAACGGCCGCGTGCAACCGGAGCGCCTTGTCTCGATGATATTGCCGCCAAGCTTCAAAGCTCGGGCAGTGCGGCAGGGAGAGGCCTTCGAGAAATTCACCCCGAAAAATCGCCACAAGAGATTCCAGGGTTTCGGTATCCATGACGCTAAGGTCGATGCGTCGAAGGGATGCTGTGCCCCTGATGTCCAGGTCAACCCTCTCGAGGCTGAGGGAAACAGAATCGTGGTCTGCATGTAGACGCTCATGACCGTCGGTGTTCACGATGGGTCTGAGTTTGTGAAGGCTCCACCTCAGCGAAGCCCGGGGGTCGTCTGGGACATGCCAGAACATCTTGCATAGATGATCGCGACGCTGGGGCCTTCCGATGACGGCCAAATAGGCGAGAAGCGCGCGTGTCTTCTTCGACTGCGGTAGGGGCAGAGCCTCTCCGTTTTGGCTGACGTTGAGTTCGCCCAGTACCGCAATTGCTAGATCGCCAATCATGATACACCGACGTGACGGTAGCATTCGGACGTTAGCTTAGAACAATGTCATTGGAGGCGAAATCGGCTTTGATGCTCGATTGAGTTTTCGGTGCGGAATTTTTGCGGGCTTCGCTAATCTTGTAGTTAGCTTGGGGGATTAAGGCCTCCAATGATTGAACCGTGCGTTCATGGTACGACCGACGCGTCATGTGCACAGTGCGGTTGTACATCTCCCATCAATGGTCTTTACGAAGATACGATGAAGGCTGGAGCTCCCCAGCCACACCCGCTTTTCCTGCACGACTTGCGCCCGAATGTCTCTGTGGGACGCCGAAGCCACACTTTACGTCGTCCCACTGACTCCTAAAAATGACCCCGCAACCAGGGCGGGGTCGTTCTCACTTTACTTGTTTAGCGCATCCTTCAGCGCCTTCGCAGGCTGAAAGGTCAGCTTCTTGGCCGCTGCAACCTTGATGGTCGCACCCGTGGCTGGATTGCGAGCCTCGCGCTCGGGCGTTGCCTTTACCTTGAACTTGCCAAAACCCGGCAGCGACGTTTCATTCCCGGCGACAGCCGCGCTAGCGATCGAGGCGATCACCGCTTCAACGATTGCCTTACCCTGGACCTTCGTCAGGCCATGCGCCGCAGCGATCTTGTCAGCGATTTCGTTGGTCGTTGTCATTGTTGCTTCCCCATTAATTCGTACGAGCATCCCTGCCATTGGTCGCGGGCGCTGTCACTGATGCGCCGTAGCAAAAGCAAGGTTGAGCGCCAGATTTCCACAGCTTCTGATTAAAATTCCTCGCTGTCGGACGGAAAAGTCCTGCTCGTTAAATGCTTTGGTCGTGGCCTTGGCGGTGAGCGCATACATATCGAGGATTTTGCACAGGTCTTCGGCGTCTATCCGTCTGGAAAATATGAAGGGGCCGCCTATCACGACATCGCAGCCGCCCTAAGCGTTGCCGTCTCGCTTGCCTCTGCATTCGAATTCGTCCGCCAGCTGGCTCTGGCTGCCATAACCGGTAACGGCGACATGCACCTGAAGAATTGGTCATTGATCTATCGCGAGGCTGGCGACAAACCGCAACTTGCGCCTGTTTACGATGCGCACTCGACGGTCCCCTACATCCCTGCGGATGCCATGGCTCTGTCACTGGCCGGCCGGTGGTCCTTCAAGGGGATGAACGTGCAGTGACCTTGCCCCGTTGAAATAATCCATTTTGAAGTAAGCTCTGGCCCATTGAGAGGACCAGGGAATGAAGCGCAGCCGTTTCACAGACGAACAG
>NZ_JANUBV010000051.1:0-14838 GCF_024808055.1 Rhizobium sp. BK176
ATCTCCGGATCGGGTTTTTCGTGAAGCGACGGCAGTCGAACCTCGATGTCGTTGGCGACACCGAGAACGCCCTTGACCCGCTTGGTTGCTTTCTCGGCCTCATATTTCTGGGTGAAGCTGCGCACAAAGCCGCTGAGGGTGACGACCCCGTTTTTCACTGCCACTCCGATATCGGAAGCGTCGATATCCGGATCCCATTTAAGCTCGCTTTCCACATCACGTTTGATGTCGCTATCTGTTGTCATCTCGCGATCCTCTGCGTTAGTTGTTTAAGCTGCGCTGTAAAAGCGGCCTTGCTTCAGCAGCATCGGGAAGCTAGCTCACTTGTACGGCCTCCGACCTGACGGCCGTCAGTTTTGGTTGGGCGACCCAGAGTAAAGGCGGTACAGAACTAAAAAGTCCGCAACCGAGGACGGTTGCGGACAATATGGCGGGTTGCGAGGGGAGGACGGCTTAACCCGCCTGGACAGGAATGCGCTTTGTGTCTGCTTGCACTTCCCGTGATTTTGGAATTACGAGCGTTAACACACCATTTTTGAACGTGGCCGTAGCCGCATCGGGGTCGATTCCGTCGGGAAGAGGCACGGTACGCTCCATCGCGCCATACGCCCTCTCTCTGACAAGGACGCCGTTTGCCTCGGCTTTATGGTCGGATTTCTTCTCGCCACGGATCGTCAGCAGACCGTCGGTGATAGACACATCGATATCCGCGTCGCTCATGCCCGGCAACTCTGCCGTCACCGTGATCTCCTTGCTATTGTCGCTGACATCCACACGAACATCGTCCACTTGTGGCAGACGCTCCATCGCAGAAAACGGAAACGGCATCATTCGCCAGAAGTTTTCGAAAGCGCGGTCGACATCCAGTTGAAGCCCGCGCAAGGGATCTGGGGGAGCAGAGCGGGCGGTTACGTCGCGGCCGGCGCCCCTCCTTGGAACGAGATCTGTGATTCTCATTGCGAAAACCTCCCTCATCCTGCCTTGACGCTGATCTTGGCGGCTGGCGAAGGCGCCGCTTTCGGCAGTGTAAGTTTAAGCACGCCGTCCCGAAACACGGCCTCGATTTTCGTTGTCTCGATAGGCTCGGAGACCGTGAAGCTGCGTTCATAGTTTCCATCGCGATACTCGGCATGTACCAGCGCATAACCTTCAGGCGCACTGGAGACTGATCGCGCTGAGACCCGCAAGACACGTTGGTCAAGTGTGACGTCGAGGCTGTCTGGATCCGCGCCCGGCATGTCGAGCAACAACCGGACGCCTTTCGGGTCCTCAACTATGTCGGTCGGCGGGGTGAAGACAGGCTCTGTCCGGGTGGCTTCGGCGGGCACTGTCCCGTTGGTTTGCTGGTCGGCCATTGCGGCGTTCTCCTCAGGAGCGGTTGACTGTTATCTTGTGCGGCCTGTCCGCATCCGGGCGGGGCAGATCCAGGCGGAGCACACCTTGCTTGAACTTCGCCGTCGCACGGTCGCCGTCGACGCGGAATGGCAGGACGAGGTTTCGGGCGAACGCGCCGGTGGTGCGTTCCTGGCGGTGGACAACTGCGTCTGCGAGCGGCTCGGCGGGTCGCCTGCCACGCAGAGTAACCGTGTTCTGATGGACGGAGATATCCAGTTCTTCTGGTATCACGCCAGGTATCTCGGCCGTGATCACCGCTCCGTCAGCCCCGGCCCAGATGTTCATCAAGGGGAACTCAGGAGCCGCCGCCAGCCGGAGATTGTCAAACAGACGGCTCATGTCAGTTTGTGCGGACCGCATCTGGCGCAGCGGGTCTAACCATCTTCCCGTGTTCTCGATATTGTGCAGCATGCCGATCTCCCTTTTTATGTCGGATGAAGCTTCGATGTCTCCACAAGGTGCATCCGTGCCGCCGAGGTGACATTGATGACCGTCAGTTTAAAGTTGGAAAAATCCGTGTAACTGCTTTTGTCGTTTTGGCTTAGTTCATCAGCGGTCTTCCTCCCGCCGAGGGAGCATTCACGAAGGACAGGTCTGCATCGATGGCAATGAGCGACCGCGATCCCTACGAGATCCTTGGCGTCAAGCGCGACGCGTCGCAGAACGACATCCAGCGGGCCTATCGCCGCAGGGCAAAGAAGCTGCATCCTGATCTCAACCCTGGAAACAAGCAGGCTGAACAGGACTTCAAAGATCTGTCCGCAGCCTACGAGATTCTGCGCGATGAAGACAAACGCCGCCGTTTCGATAGCGGCGAGATCGATTCGAGGGGCGCTGAGAAGCCCGAACGTCGATACTACCGCGACTTCGCTGATGCCGGCGCGGGCGATTTTTCCTACGAGAACGGCAAAGGCTTCGCGGATCCCGGTGAAGCCGACATCTTTGCTGAGTTCTTCTCCCGCCGCGGGCGTCGGAATTTCAGAATGCCCGGCGCCGACCTGCGTTACTCGATGGAGATCGACTTTATCGAAGCGATCAATGGCGGCACACGCCAGGTGACGCTATCCGACGGACAGACGCTCGAAATCCGCATACCGCCTGGCGCGCGCGACGGTCAGACTCTCAGACTGCGTGGCAAGGGCGGTGCTGGCGGAGGGGGCGCGGAGGCGGGTGACGCGCTGATCGAGCTCCACATTCGTCCACATCCTTTCTTCCGCCGCGAGGGTGATGACATCCGCCTCGACCTCCCGATCACGCTCAATGAGGCGGTGCTCGGCGGCAAGGTCAAGGTGCCGACGCCGGCCGGCCCGGTGCTAGCGATCGTGCCCGAGAACTCGTCAAGCGGCAGGACGCTGCGTATGAAGGGAAAGGGTGTGCCTCGGAGAAGCGGTACCCGGGGCGACGTCTACGCCACGCTGAAAATCGTGCTCCCGGAAAGACCGGACACCGAACTAAAGACCTTCGTGGCCGGCTGGTCGGTCGGCAAGAGATACAATCCCAGGCAAGGGATGGGAGTGTAGATCATGGACGATCGGGAATTTGCGCTCCTTCTCAAAAATCGATATGGCCACGGCTGGGGGTCTTCATCGACCGGAGCTGGATATCGCCGTTCACAATCGACGGAAAAACAATGTTTAAGGATGTGGACGTCGCACGAGCCGAGCTGATAGCCGATCTGACAAATGAAATGGGTATCAACGACGAGGGTATCGATGTGGTGCTGGATCTGCTTGATCAGCTCCATAGTCTCCGCTTCGCGTGCAATAATCTCATCGAGGCGCTGGAGACCCAGCCACTAGGCATCCGGCGCCACGTCGTGACTGACGCACAAAAGCTGAGGAAGCTCACCATGCTTAGATCGCGCGCACTCCGTTGAAACAATATGGAAAGCGGAAAGCCCACCGCCTCCTCCAGGGTTCAACGGGGAAGGCCTGGATGCCAATCGATTCAAGTTGTAGCCGTCCCGCTATCTTTGCTGGCCATTTACGGCAACACCGACCATCGCAGGACGAAGCACCCGACCGTGAAGCATGTAGCCTGGCTGCAGCACCTCGACGACAGTGCCCTCCATAGCTGTCGTGTCGGAATGCTGGCGAATGGCGTGATGAACGTGCGGGTCGAAAGCCGAGCCGAGCGGATCGATGCGTTGCAATCCATGGCGTGAGAGCGTCGTCAGCAGGTTGGCTTCGGTGGCCTCCACGCCCTTCAGCACTGGATCGATCGCGTCGCGGTCCGAAGCCTCTCGCGGCACACTTTCGATCGCGCGCCGCAGATTGTCGAGCGTATCAAGCAGGTCTCCCGTCAGTTGCGAGGCAGCAAATTTCACCGCCTCCTCGCGCTGGCGCTGCATTTGCTGACGGATGTTCTGCTGCTCCGCCAGGGCGCGCAGCAGCTTATCCTTTGTCTCGGCGAGTTCCGCCTGGAGCACAGCGGATGAACCCTGGTCAGCCACGGTTTCCGAGGCCGGGGTATCGACAACGGGTCCAGATTCTGCAGGTTTTGGCCTGGGCTTTTGTTTATGGTCCGTGTCAGCCATGGCGCTGCCCGTCCTTGTTGTCGACTTCCTCGAAATCGGCATCGACGACATCATCGCCTGATGTGGTGCCCGACGGGTCCCCGGACCCGGAGGTCGAGGTGCTCGAAGCCTCATGCACTTTGGCTCCGAAATTCACCGATGCGATCTGCAAGGCCTTGCTCTTCGCCTCGATCTCTTCAACCGATTCCCCAGCTATTGCCGACTTCAGCTCGTCGATTGCCTTCTCAACGGGTGCCCTGTCCGCGGATGGAGCCTTGTCCTTCGCTTCGTCCAGCGCTTTCTGGCTGGTCCCGATCTGCGCGTCTGCCTGATTGCGCGCTTCGACCAAAGCACGCCGCTTCTTGTCGGCCTCCGCATTTGCCTCGGCCTCCTTCACCATTCGGTCGATATCGGCCTGCGACAATCCGCCGGAGGCCTGGATCTTGATCTGCTGCTCCTTGCCAGCGGCCTTGTCCTTTGCCGTCACATTAACGATACCATTGGCGTCGATGTCGAAGGTGACCTCGATCTGCGGCGTTCCACGTGGCGCGGGCGGGATCCCGACGAGATCGAACTGGCCGAGCAGCTTGTTATCGGCGGCCATCTCACGCTCGCCCTGGAAGACGCGGATCGTGACCGCGTTCTGGTTATCCTCCGCCGTTGAGAAGACCTGGCTCTTCTTTGCCGGTATGGTGGTGTTGCGTTCGATCAGCCGTGTGAACACGCCGCCCAGCGTTTCGATTCCAAGTGACAGCGGCGTGACGTCGAGCAACAGTACGTCCTTGACATCGCCCTGCAGCACGCCTGCCTGGATTGCCGCGCCTATTGCAACCACCTCGTCCGGGTTGACGCTCTTGTTCGGCTCCTTGGCGAAGATTTCTGAAACGACTTCCTGCACCTTGGGCATGCGCGTCATGCCACCGACGAGAACCGCTTCGTTGATGTCGGCCGGCTTTAATTTGGCATCCTTCATCGCCGCCTTGCAGGGTTGTTCAGTGCGCCGAATGAGGTCATCGACTAGATCCTCCAGTTTCGCCCGCCGAAGCTTGATTTCAAGATGCTTGGGGCCGTTTTGGTCGGCGGTGATGAAGGGCAGGCTGACGGTCGTCTCCAGGGCGGAAGAGAGTTCTATTTTGGCTTTTTCTGCTGCCTCGCGCAGCCGCTGGAGTGCCAGCCGGTCCTTGCGCAGATCGATACCCTGGTCCTTCTGAAATTCCTCCGCCAGCCAGTCGACGATACGTTTGTCGAAATCCTCGCCACCGAGAAACGTATCGCCATTGGTGGCCCTCACTTCGAACACACCATCGCCGATGTCGAGCAAAGAGATATCAAATGTGCCGCCCCCGAGATCGTAGACTGCGATCTTGCTGCCGTCCTTCTTGTCCAACCCGTAGGCCAAAGCGGCCGCGGTCGGCTCATTGATGATGCGCAGCACATCGAGTCCGGCAATCTTTCCCGCATCCTTCGTCGCCTGGCGCTGGCTGTCGTTGAAATAGGCGGGTACTGTTATCACAGCCTGACTCACCTTCCCGCCTAGATAGGCTTCTGCCGTTTCCTTCATTTTCACCAGGATGTGGGAACTGATCTGGCTGGGGCTATGTTTCTTTCCCGCTACCTCGACCCAGGCATCGCCGTTATCGCCTTTTACGATCTTGTAGGGGACAAGCTTCTTGTCCTTTTCCACCATCGGATCATCGTACCGGCGGCCGATCAGACGCTTAACGGCAAAGATCGCATTTTCGGGGTTGGTCACCGCCTGGCGCTTTGCCGGCTGGCCGACGAGAATCTCCCCATCCTTGGTAAACGCAACGACGGATGGGGTGGTACGACCGCCCTCTGCGTTCTCGATGATTTTGGCCTGCCCCCCTTCCATCACTGCGACGCAGGAATTTGTCGTGCCCAGATCGATACCGATCACCTTGCCTGCCATAGCCGTATCTCCCAAGATTGGGCACAAGCGGTACTGCCGCGCCACGTGCAAAGTCTTGCCGAATAAGCGGGCGTCCGGCCCTGACGGTCGTCAGTTTCAAACCAATTCGGTCATTGGCGGGCGGGCGGCTCGTTACCGAGCCATGGGTCGGGATTGAATTTTGAGAGCGGGAGATCGTCCAGTCGCTTTTCGATCTCGATTTCGTGCACGCGGATGGAATCACCGCCTGACTTAGCCAGGACTTCCTGTGCTCGTTCCTCCATCTCGCGATTTTGAACGCGCACCCAAACCACAATGCCTCCCGCCATAAGCTGAAGCTCCAAGTCTTCTGCCTGCTTCTTTCCGAGATGGTGGATCGCCGCCGCTCCGATGCCGGCGCCGGCGGTCCCAGCGGCCGCGGCTGCGGCGGCAACCAGCGCCAAGCTTCCGCCCGAGGCAACGACCGTGATGGCCGCCGTGGCGGCGCCCAGATAGAATAGCATGCCAGCAATGCTGGCGGTGGCGGTAGTGATATCGTCGCGGGTGACGTAAGCGCGACGCGGTGCGCCTGGGACGTCGGCGATTTCTTCGGAAGGCACGTAAAGCGTACCCAGGCGCCGGCGGACGGTTTCGATATCGCCCATGATGTCGATGTCGGAGCGATCAAATCCTGCGTGAAGCAGTGCCTGCACCGCGTCTTCGAGGATCTCCTCTCGATGGAATACGGCAGCCACCTCACGGATGACACGCCTTTCTAGGTCGTCCTCCTCGGCCATCTGGATACCTCACATTCGATTGATTCTTATGCTTCGCGGCCCCCGCAGCGAGATAACGCCGCGTTCCTGCAGGTCCCTAAAGGCCCGACAGACTGTCTCGGCGGAGATCCCGAGCATGTCGGCGATATCGTAGCGCGAGATGGGTAACGCGAGACCATGGCCAGTCGCCACTGAAAGCCGTCGGTGAAAGTAGAACAGAAATTCCCGGACCTTTTCCTGTGCGGTCATCGTGGTGGTCACCAGAAGTTGCTCCTGCAACCGTTCCAGCGCTTCGACGATCTGGATTCTGATTTCGAGTGCCGTCTCCGCGTCCTCTTCGGCGAGAGCCTCTACACGGTGGCGCGGGTAGCAGGCTATCAGTGTCCCGTCAGTGACGGCCTGGACAGCAAATCTGTGGTGAAGACGGGCAGTAAATCCGAAGAGATCTCCCGGCAGGTAGATGTCGACGAGCTGCCGGCGCCCCTCTGTACTCATCAGATATTTGCAGGCTGACCCCGAAACGACACGGTACCAGGTGTCGGTGCGCTCTTCTTGGACGTAAATGTCCTGCTCGCGGCGGAAGCGGAGAAGGTGGGCCAGGGCCCGGAGCCTTGCGGGCTCTGCCGTCAGCACTTCTGGTAGGCGATGCAGGGCGATAGAAGTTCCCATAGCGTCAGCCATTATAAATCCCCTTTCTCGACGATGTCGAAGGCTTGATATCCGCTTTGCTTGTTCGAAAGGGAATTAGGGACCTCTCCGTATCGTAAAATCCCTTAATCTAACGACATGCTTGTCTTCCTCGTCCTGACGGACGCCAGTGCAGCCCTGAATTTCTATGGTACGCAATAAGGCTCGTTGTCTTCACGTTGTGGCGATAGTGTGTGAAGGTCTCTTTCCGGGTCCTGCCCGAAACGGCAACCCGACTGGACGTGCCGCGACATGTGTCGATCAGTCGTGTCTTCTCGAAAACACCCTGCAGCGACCGGGCGCGCTGCGTGATCCGTAGCAGCTCTTGGGCCGATCCGGAAGGAATGAAGCCTATCGAACTTGGGCATGACTGCGTGGTGGTGGCGCCGTCGCTGGTGCCCCAGCGAGCGGGCGATCGGGTGAAGACCAACCGCCGCGATGCCGTCAGTCTGGCACGCCTGCACCGGGCGGGGGAACTGACCGCGGTCTGGGTTCCGGATGAAGCTCATGAGGCGATCCGCGACCTCGTACGGGCTCGTGAGGCTGCCAACAGCGCGTTGAAGCAGGCACGCCAGCAGCTCCAGTCTTTTCTGCTGCGTCACGGCCGGATCTATACCGGTCGCACCCCATGGACGCGCGCCCATACAAGATGGCTGGCGCGCCAGACCTTCAATCATCCCGCTCACCACATCCTGTTGGCGGAATATTGCCAAGCCATCGAAGATGCCGGCGTGCGTGTGGATCGGTTGACCAAGCTGGTGGTGGAGACTACTGCGTCCCGGTCGATGGCCCCGGTTGTGGCCGCCTACCAAGCATGCGTGGCGTCGCGTTGATGACGGCGGTCACCTTTGTGGTAGAAATGGGCGATGTCCGCCGTTTCGACGATCCTCTTCAATTGATGGCATATCTCGGCCTTGTGCCGTCGGAAAGCTCAACCGGCGACCGGGTCAAGCGTGGCAGGATCACCAAAGCGGGCAACAGGCGCCTGGACATATCGCTTTCCTGCACGTGTAAGCTCGGGGATCCAGGTGCGGCTGGAGGGATTACCAAGAACAGTTCGAGAGATTGCGTGGAAAGGTCAGCTGAGGCTTTGCGCGCGGTATCGCAAGCTGATGGGGGCAGGCAAGCCGAAGGTCTAACGATCACGGCCATTGCTCGGGAAATGGCCGCGTTCCTATGGGCGATCGGGCAGGAGGTCGCGCCCGAGCAAAAGGCTAGATCGTCAGCTTGAAGAACTACGCTTAGCGGGAACATTGAATGTTGAACAAAGATGGAGGCAGGGCTCCGGTGCTGACGAAAATCTAAACATGCACGGAGCCGCCTATAGGACCAAGGTCTTACATCGATCGACTGAAGTCCTATTTTCGGAACCGTCTCATCATCTGGAAGTTATTTTTTGCAGCGGAACAACCCGCTTCCAAAAGGAGGACTTGATGATGAATATCAAAGCAATAGGTATCGCCGCCGGCGTTCTCATGGCATCGACGGGCGCGTTTGCGCAGTCGTCCACGGTAACAGGTGCAGTCGGTGGCGCAGCAACGGGCGCCATTGTCGGCGGCCCAGTCGGCGCAGCAGTCGGCGGCATTGTCGGTGGCGTTGCAGGTACCGTTCTTGATCCGCCGCCGCAGCAGGTCGTAACCTATGTGCAGCAGGCTCCGGCTCCTTCCACGCGTGTCGTGGTGAAAGAGAAGGTAGTCGTCGGGCAGCCGCTGCCGCAAACGGTTGTCGTAACCCCGGTTCCCGAGAACCCGAAGTACGCATACGCAATCGTCAATGACGAACGCGTCATCGTGGAACCTTCTTCGCGGAAGGTCATCCAGGTCATTCAGTGACCTCTGGGCGGCGCAAGCCGCCCTTTTTTCTTCAAAAACCCAAAGCCAGTCGATGGTCATCGGTGCCAGCGTAGCGGGTGCCGCAGGAGTTGAGGAATGATTTATCCCGAAGATAAACCCTCAGGCGTCGCCTTTCCGCTGGTTGTCATCCTGATTGCAATGGCAGCAATCGTCGGCGCTCTGGTCACGAACGCTGGTCAAGCAGCAAGCTCAGCACGGGTTTGGGTCCCTGTCAGCACCGGACCATCAGCGCAAGTCGCGGGGATCGTTCGACCCGACCACCGGCAGATCGCTTCGACGATTGTCCCAAACAACTAACTGTCCGCGTTCATCTGGGAGCGAAGGTGGCTGCAGGTCGCGACTGACTTCAAGATCGCAACGCATTGAAACCAAGTCTGGCGACGTTTGTTCCCGACTCTTCAAATTGAACCCGGTAAGCCGGGCTCCTTGCGGCTGCCGTTGGGGGGAAGACAGCCGGTGGCAACGCATGGCGGTTGCGTCGCAAGGGAAGAACTTGTCGAGGTAGAGCTTGTTCCCGGACAAGAGCCCTCGGACTTAAGTCCTATAGTAGAACTTAATGATCGTTCGGCTGTTTTCATAGAGGATAGAGAAAGGAATTCGACCATGAACTTCGGCTCGGACAGCTTCAGTCATGAACAGCATTGCGCGAGCGGTCACAGCTCGGCGTCGACGATCGCATCTGTGCAAGCCGCGCTGTCGGCCGATCTCGAACTCGACAGCTCGTCTATTACCGTCAAAATGATTGGTCCTGTTGTTTTGCTTGAGGGATATATCAACAATTCGGCTGACCGAGAGCGCGCGATAGCTGTCGCGGCGTCTATCGTCGGCGCAGCACATCTCCAGGACAGAATGTTTGCTCGGGCTTTTGAGCCGTAGCAAGCAGAGGTGCGTTGATGAACCTGGCGGCGTCGCCCCTTAAGCCGGAGACACCTGGTGTGAGGCGAAGCTGCCTTGGCCTTCGGCACTACCATCCCAGGACGAAGGATCATGGCATTCACCGCCGATCACTTCGGCAATACCACCAAGCGCAGAAACAGCTATTTGCCCATTGGCGGCTTGAGTGGAAACAATAGTGTAAGCCTAGCGCCCGGATTGGCTCTCTTCAACGGTGAGTTCACCACCGAGTTGTTTGGCAAGACCGGTTACAGGCTTCATTTCCAAGGCTGTCGCTGATTGCGGCTATATTGAAATCACTCGGAAGTCCGATACCCCGGTCCCTGACTTGCAGACGGTATTGATTGCTATCAACACGCTCTCCGTGAACCCACACCTCTCCTTCCTCACCTTTGTGATGAGCTCGTTGACGAACAGGCCGACCGGGATTGCAGCATCCGCCGTTATTGTGGCGGGCTCAACGTTGACCACAGTCCCGTGCTTGGGCCCGGTCGTGCCGACCGCCCCGGCCAGGTTGGAAAGGAATGGCTCCAGATCAATCTCACGGGCATCTCGTTGTCGAAACAGTTGATCATGTACCGTTGCTACGGCATGGACCCGTGAGGCTGCATCACGCAGAACTGCACGCGAGGTTTCGCCGGATTTCTGCGCCTGGAGATTGAGCAAGGCTGAAACCAGCGACAGACTGTTTTTACGCGATGGCCGATTTCCTTGATGACCAGGCTTTGAATTCCTCCAGCTTTTGGGTCGCGGTGACGTCGGTATTGGTCCCGAACCAGCGCTTGATCCTGCCCTTTCCATGGAGGACGGGGGTGGCGCGCGACAGGAACCAGCGAACCATCACGAACTTGCTTGGCTCAATGACGAGCGATGGCTGGGCAACAGCGTCGAGGATGGCGGAACAGTCGAATTCCAGCCTGCGTCACCTGAAGCACTGCTCTGAGCCCCGCAGGTCTTTCGATATCAGGAAACATTGACCTACCCACATTGACTGCCAGTAAATTCCGCCAACAATCCAATTGCTCGGCCCTGGGATGTCAGCTTTCGCATTGTCGCACGAGCAGCAGAGAGGTTTGGCGTCAAGCGGGTAGTAATGTTGATCACCCCGAAGCCTAGCGATCCAGTGAGCCCTTTTCCATGAGGGCCCCTTCGCTGGCGGTCTTGGCTTATAGGCGGAGCTGAAGTTTGCCGCCGGTTATGCGCCAGCCAGCCGGCAATATTACTCTATAGAAATCCCTCTTCGACGAGGCCGGCTTTCAAGTGGTCCATAATATCATAGCGCGTTTCGGTCCACTCCCGCGTGTTTGCCCAATATTCGATCTTGAGGACGGTCTTATCTGTCGTCAGGTCATCGCTGAACACGCGCGGGGCCGGTTGCGTCTTCACGCGCTTGTCGGATGAAACGATCCTCATGACCGCCTGTTTGGCCGTCCTAAGGTCGGCATCGTTGCCGATGGCGATTGACAGCTCCTGGCGACGGCTTGGCTCGCGGCTGTGGTTGACGATCGGCGTGTTCCATAGCGTCGAATTTGGAGCCATGAGGTAGAGACCGTCCGTCGTCTTCATCTCCGCAGCGAAGAGCCCGATCTCGCGGATAAAACCTTTGACACTGCCTGTCTCAATATATTCGCCGACCCGGAAAGGCCGCAGCACGAGAAGCATGATGCCTGCGGCGATGTTTTGCAGCGTGCCCTGTAGGGCGAGGCCGATAGCAAGGCCGGCAGCACCGACGGCAGCGATGATCGAGGCAGTCTGAACGCCGAATTGGCCAAGGACGGTGACAAACACCAGGACGAGTAGTCCGTAATTCAGGAGGTTCTGGAAAAAGCGCGCCAGCGTTTCGTCGATTCCGTGGATCTTCGAGATGACGCGGTATGCCGAACGGCTGATGACCCCTGACAGAATCCAGCCGCCGACCAGCAGTACGATGGCACCGAGAAGTGAAAATCCGTATGTGACTGCGAGCGCGGCTGCCTGATTGAATGCAGTGCGCGTCGCGAGAACAACATCCGCTGCCTGGTTTTCCATAATACCATCCATGATTGCCTGGGGAGGGTGACGGAGACTTGGGGAGCGTGAGGGGCAACGATTGCACGTTGTAATTGGTTCCGCCGGCTAGCCGATATCCAAAGGGAACCTTTGCCGCGGCAGGCAAGTTATTCCGGTCAGCAAAGGAGAACACGAATGCCCGCCAAATCCAAAGCCCAGCAGAAAGCAGCTGGCGCCGCCCTCGCGGCCAAGCGTGGTCAGGCACCGAAGAGCCGGCTCAAGGGAGCTTCCAAAGAAATGGTCGAGAGCATGAGTGAGCGACAGCTCGAAGAATTCGCCTCGACGAAGCGAAAGGGAAAGCCGGAGCGCGTTTCTCACTAGCGCAGAGCTATCGGCTTTAAATAGGCACGACATGCTGAAATCGTTTATTCGGGAGATCATCGGAGCGCCTCCTGTCGCGACCGATCCGTGCCCCAGCCTTCTGGCGTTCCGCAACACCTCCTACGTCCTTGTCCTCTTCGAAGGTGGGGACGATGATCGACCCGAGGCGCAGGAACAACTGCTGGAAAACCAACAGGATGCGCTTTCCGCGCATGATATCGCCATCGTTCGGGTGGCCGGCGGCGGTGTCTTTACCAGTCTCGACCAGGTGCTGGAGATAGAAGCGGACAAGGTTCGCCACGATCTCGATGGCCCGTCGCCTGAGGAATTCGAGGCCGTGCTGATCGATCCCCAGGGGGAGACCAAGCTTCGTTCACGCGAGCCCGTCAGCGTGCCGTTTCTGACAGAAGCAATTGGTCGCTTGCCCACGGAGCGGTAGTGGGGCTGGCTGCGCTTGGCCAATCCTTAGCGCAAGCGCGTCGACCTGGCCCGGGAATGGGCCCCATAGTTCGGTCATTGCGTCAAGACATATGGAACCACGCGCTGTCCGGCGAAAAGAGCAGGGCTGCGCCACGTTCATGCCGGATTTCGCTGGTGTGGGTAGCGCGTGGACCGACGAGCGCGACGTGGTTTTCATTAATCATTTTGTCGATCAACCGATGCTTCAGGGGGCGTCGCGAGTTCTCAAGATCTTGCATGAACGCAGCCAGCGTTCGCCCGACGAACTGGCCCCCTTATGGAATCTCCTTGTCATTTCGGCACTTCTCGCGGCGAGTTGGTGGATCACGACAGGGCCTGCCGGTCTGCCGGCCGCTGGGGCATTGGTGATGTTGTCCTTTCCAGACGTATTGAAGCTTCTCAAAGCCCCCCAGCCGAGCCGCCAAGGCCAAGAGACGGGGACAGTGTTTTCACTCGCCGTCGCCTGATGGCCGCAGCCTAGGTCGGGTTCGCAGTGCTGCTTCGCCGGAACCAAATCGCCTTCCGGACAGTTTCGTTGTGATCAGAATGACGGAGGTGGAAATGCTGTACTATGCTCTGGTATTCCTGGTCGTTGCATTGATTGCAGGCGTGCTCGGCTTCGGCGGGGTTGCTGGTGCATCCGCATCGATCGCTCAGGTCCTGTTCTTCATCTTCCTGGTTCTCTTTGTCGTGTCGCTCGCCATGCGCGTCATAAGGCGTTAACGTAGCGAGGTCCTTTCTGGGTTGAATTCAACTTGAGGTCAGCAACGACCAGGGGCCATGAGACTTGTCCTTTGTCGGCAATATGCGATTACAGGATCCATCATAATGCCACTAAGCACTCCTACACAGCCGGCTGGTTCCGACACCGAGGACGAGCTCCAGGCGCATCTTGCGGAGCTGGAAGCTCTGGCTATGGCTGACGATAAAGCGACGGCTCAAAGAAGCCGCCCGTTTGACGATGTGCAAGCCGATCTTTATGCTCTTCGACTGGAGATCGAACATCTCCGAGGTCGGCTTCATGTCATTACTGCGCAAGCCGAGACCGTCGTCAAATCTCGGGTAGAGTGGGCGGATGCCAGTGCTCATGCCCAGCTCGGGCAATATCCGTGGTTAAAGCTCGCGGGAGCAATGGCGGGCACGTTCATCGCAACGAGGCTGATCAGGTCTTTGCCGCTCGGCCCGCTTTTAACGGCGGCACTTCCGCTGGTCGCGGCCTCCGTACAGGGCAAGATTGAGAAATAGTCCCAACGGCCAATCTGCGATTATGGGTCATGATCTCTTCGATAGCGCCGCTGAAGCGCACTTTGTTCTCACCCCATCATATGAGACCGGTAACTTCTCTGGGGTCAGGCGGCGCGCAGGAGGGGTGGCTTGGGTTTGAATATCGAAGGCACGTTCGGTTCTGGCTGTCGGAACGGTGCCCTCAAGCGATCGCGAAGTTCGCCGTTCAACACGGCCGTCCGGACCTGCATGAGCATGTGGGCGCCGTGGAGCGACCATCGCATCTGCTGCTTCTTGACCATCCGCTTTCCAACAAGCGAATTTACCGCCGACTCGGCAAGTGTCGTTGCGACGCGAAGCCCGGCCCGGTAGCGCTTTCCATAGTTGATGATCGCACCGCGGCTGGAACTGATGTAGGTCAGGAGCTGCGAGCCAAGGCTGTGAAGCCGTGCGATCAAGAATTCACTTTCCCGCTGCGACTGCTTGAGCCTGACCAGGAGTTGCTCCAGGTCGCGGATCGCCCGATCGACGCGACCGTGCCACAGACGCCACTTCACGGCGGTGACGTCCCTGTCAATGGTAAGCAGTACATCAGCACGGTCAGAGTCGGAGCGGCAGGTGATTGGCGATCTGCTGCATTGGCTGGATCTTCATGGCGATGTGGAACCAGTCGATGATGTGGGCTGTCGGCTTCGGCATCGCCCGGGGCAGGCGCTTGAGGATTTCGGCGCCGTCCGAGATCACGGTGACGTCGCCGAAACCGCGATACCCTTCCTG
>NZ_JANUBV010000052.1:0-11097 GCF_024808055.1 Rhizobium sp. BK176
TTCAGTGAGTGGGCTTATAGATCCTACCCCTTTTCTAAGTCAACAGCGCAAAACAAAGTTTTTTGACATTTTTGTAACACACTGATTCGATTGACCGATTTTCGGGAGAGAGTTATTCACACGGCAGGATCGCGTGGGAGCGTACCTCGAAATTCCCTTACCGACAGGTCGAAGAGCGCCGTTCCCACCCCTCCAGATCCCTTACAGAACGCCCAAAAGCGGTGCCAGAGGGTTGAAAATCGACCAAAAAGGATCATTTGCCCCTCACGGCCCTGCAGATCCGACCACCCGGAACCTATCGCAGCTCTTTTGAGTTCTCGTTTGTGTAAAGGAAAGGAGAAAGACATGGCTGTCACCACCGACGACATCAAAGCTTCCGTCAGCAAGGACATCGCCGCGCTTCAGCAGGAAGTATCCCGCCTACAGAAAATGATCTCGGCGCAAGGAGCCGAAGCCTATTACGAAGTGCGCGAACGGGCCGGCAAGGCTTATGATGATGCCCTGCCCCGCGCAAAAGGCGCGGTCGCCCAGATCCGGGCTGAAGGTGTGGCGGCCGCAGGCGCCGCCCGTGAGCACGCCGCTGCGACGACGACCGCGTTGGCACTTGCCGCTGCGGTTGGCTTTCTAGCCGGCTATCTCCTAAGTGGCAGCCAGCAGCCTCCACGCCATTGGTGGCACTGATCGACGCCGGTAGGGCGCCTGCCTTTATATCGGGACCGCTTTGATCCGAAGATCAACGCGGTCCGTAATACTTTGGTCTTAGAAAAACCAAGTTTCGTCGTTACTAACGCCGCTGGAATAAAGGGAGGACTATTGATGGAGAGCAAGCAAGCACATTTTATAGTCGAAGTCAGTGTTGATGGCGTCAACGGCCGTAAGGCGGTAGGCATCATGAACATGCGCCAAGCCCTTGAACTGCCCGAATTGCCGTTCCTATCCTATACGCATCCCGATCCCGCCAAAGCGGCAGCGGGCATCGTTATCAGCCGCCAGGAGCTCGCCGGTTTCATGGCCCGCCACTGAGATGTTGCTGACCTAACCTGAAGACACATTGAAGATGGCGCCATTGGCGCCTTCTTGTTTCTTCAGCCTTCCCCTCGCCTCCAGATCGTCGTCTCGTTGTCCCCGGTTTTGATTGCCGCTTGCTGGCATAGTGCCCCTGTTCGTGTCATTACGACTTCTCCGAAACCGACAGGAATAAACAGGGTGAGGCAGCGGCGCCCAATACAGACATCGCGCGAGCGCACGAGACCAAGCGATGAAGCGCTGGCAAAGCGTGTGACGCTGCCGCGCGCGCTTTCAAAGCTCGGTTACTGTTCGCGAACGCAGGCTGAACGGCTGATCCTCGAGGGTCGCGTTTCGGTTGACGGACGGAAAGTCACCGACGTCTCCGCCTGGGTGGACCTGACATCGGCAAAGATCCGCGTCGATGGGACCAATGTGGTTGCCGAGGCGAAAATCTATCTCATGCTGAACAAGCCGCGCGGGCTGGTGACCACACGCGATGACCCGGAAGGCCGCCCGACCGTCTATGACTGTCTCACGGATTTCGATGTTCCGCACCTGTCGCCCGTCGGCCGCTTGGACAAAGCGAGCGAAGGCTTGCTGCTCTTTACCAACGACACCGTGTTCGCCCAGGCTCTGCTCGATCCCCTCACCCACGTCAGCAAGACCTACCATGTGCAGGTCAATCGGATCATGGACAGCGAGATGCTGGCCGAGATGACCTATGGCCTCCGTCACGATGGCGAGGTTCTCAAGGCGATCTCGGCAAGATCATTGAGGAACGGCGAAAAGAATGCCTGGATCGAGGTCGAACTCGATGAAGGCCGCAACCGCCAGATCCGCCGCATGCTGGAAGCGCTGGATATTGAATGCCTTCGTCTTGTGCGGGTTGCGATCGGAGATTTGGCACTGGGTGAATTGCCCAAGGGTGCGGTGCGCGCCTTGACGGACGCGGAACTGAAGGAACTGCGCAGGCGCGCGGGCATGGAAACGACGAGACGGAATTGACAGCATGACGGAATTGGCGGCACACGCGTTTTGGCAGAAGATCCACAATCCGGGCACCTTCCCGAGCGACGGCGATGTCTCGTCTTGCTATGTTGCCGAACTAGAGGATGGCCGACAGCTTCGCCTGCCGGTGCGCGTGCTGGCCGACGGGCAGCATGCCTTGGCGTCTCTGATCATCAACCAGGCAAGCTTCGCGGTCCTTGATGTGCTGGCTCAGTCCCTCGCCGAGAAACTGAAGAGCTTTCAGGTCGACGTTGTCGCCGGCCTGCCGACGCTCGGGCTGACCCTTGCCGCAGCCGTGGCGCAGAAGTTGGGGCACGCACGATATGTCCCCCTCGGAACGTCTCGGAAATTCTGGTACCGGGATGATCTTTCCGTTGCGCTCTCGTCGATTACCACGCCCACCCAACAAAAGCGTCTTTATATAGACCCGCGCATGTTGCCCCTCCTCGAGGAACGACGCGTGGCGCTGATCGACGACGTCATTTCCAGCGGCGCCTCGATCGTTTCGGGGTTGCAGCTTCTTGCCGGCTGCGGGATCGAGCCTGTTGCCATCGGTGCGGCAATGCTGCAGTCGCGCCGCTGGTGCGAGACGCTCGACGCTGTCGGTCCGCAATGGCGTGAGAGAACAGTGGGCGTGTTTTCTAGTCCAATGCTGGAGATTACCGATACCGGCACGTGGCGCCGGCCTGCAGCCTAGGTCAGGACCTGAGCACCTTGGCAGACCACCGACTGCAATATTTCGCTCTATACAGCGCCGACCGAACCGATACATTCTCGCGATGGATTGAGGTTCGGGGCAAACCATGACGTTCGAGCAAGCATCCTTGCTGATCCTGCTGCTCGCGATGCTCGTCCTGTTTTCGTTGGAGCGCTTCCGCATCGAGGTGATTGCGATTGCCGGGCTGCTCGCCGGATACGCCTTCCGCCTCTATTCGACCGAACAGGTCTTTTCCGGCTTTGCCAGCCCCGTCGTCATCACGGTCGTCGAGATCCTGCTGATCGTGCAAGTGCTTGCGCGGGCGCAAATCTTCGATCAGCTCGCGGATTTTTTCGTGAGAGCCAGATTTTCGAATACCGCTGTCATCGCCACCCTGTCGGGAGCGGCCGGTTTCATTTCCATCTTCATGAATGACATCGGCGCCTTTTCGATCGCCCTGCCGGCAACGCTGCGCGTGAGTGCCGCGCTCGCGATACCGAAACGGCAATTGATCATGCCGATTTCCTTTGCCGCGCTGTTGGGCGGAATCGTATCGTTGATCGGTACGCCGGCGAACATGCTCGTCAGCAATGCCTTGGCAGAGGCAAGCGGTACGGGCTTTCGGCTTTTCGACTTTGCCTATGTCGGCTTGCCGGTGGCGATCGTCGGCATCATCATGACAGCTTGGCTGGCGCCAAGGCTTTTTCCAAACGAGGAGAGCGATGCGCCTGAGCCCACCTCGTCGTCGAGACGCAGAATTGCCGAACGACGCATCCCGGCGGGCTCATCGTTGATCGGTACACGGCTTTCGGATCTGCCTGGTCGATTCTTACTGCAGCCGCATACGCTCATTCGTGATGAGAAGTTCCTTTTCGGCACGCCCGACAAACTCGTCGTCGAGGCAGGCGACCTGCTACTGGCAGAAGCGGACCACGCGGTCTTCGAGGGGCTGCAATCCGCCGGGACACTGCTTCGGCAACGACATCCGAGCCTGGCCGCTGCCGATCTCGACTATGTCGAGGCCGTCGTGATGCCTGAGAGCACGCTGATCGGCTCGCGACTGCATTCTCTCGAGGTATTCAGCAGCCGCGGCATCACGGTGTCGGCCCTCTCGATGCGCTCTCCGCGGATCGAGGGACGCTTCGCCGATCTGCAGCTCTCAATAGGCGACATTTTAGTGTTGGAGGGCGAGCAAGAAGCGATCGCCGAAGCGCTGGACGAATGCGAGTGTCTCCCGCTTGCGGCGCAGCGGCCGCCCCCAAAGTCGGCGTCCTGGCAGCCCTTTGCCATCTTCGCCGCGGGCGTCGCGGCAACGGGCTTCGAACTTGTCACGCCCGACATTGCCTTTGCCGGCGTCGTGCTTGTTCTGGCTCTTCTCAATTACCTGAACATTCGCCAGGCCATGGCGGACCTCAACTGGCCGATCATCATCATGCTTGGCGCGATGATCCCAATAGGTTCGGCGGTCGCGACAACTGGCACTGCCCAGGTCATCGCATCGGCGCTTGGTTCGATGGTGTCGCTGACCGAACCTGCCGTCGGGGTAGCGCTCGTCCTCTTTCTGTCGATGCTCCTGACCCCGTTTGTCAACAACGCAACCGTCGCGATCGTCATGAGCCCGATCGCTGTCGCCTTTGCAGCAACCGCGCATCATTCTCCGTCGGCGTACCTGATCGCAGTCGCCGCAGGCGCCTCACTGGATTTCCTGACGCCCTTCGGCCACCACAACAACACCCTGGCGATGGGCATCGGCAGTTACCGGTTCAGCGACTTCCTGAAAGCCGGCGCCCCGCTGACGCTGGTGAGCTATGGTCTTGCGCTTCTTCTTATCTATCTCTTCTGGCTTTAGTAGCGGCTCTGCTTGACATCCCCGGTGATGGAACTAGAGCAGGGGAAAGTTCACGAACAATGCATAAGGATGGTCGAGCCCGTGCGAATCCTCTCCGAAGCCCATTTCCCAGAGCTCCCCAATTACTATCGTGGCAAGGTTCGCGAGAACTATGACCTGCCGGACGGACGGCGCATCATCATCAGCACCGACCGACTGAGCGCCTTCGACCGCATCCTCACCTGCATTCCGTACAAGGGACAGGTTCTCACGCAGACGGCCCGCTACTGGTTCGAGGCGACGAAGGACATCTGCCCTAATCACGTTCTCGACTATCCCGATCCGAATGTCGTCATCGGCAAACGTCTCGATATCCTGCCGGTCGAAATCGTCGTTCGCGGCTATCTCGCCGGCACGACGGGCACCTCGATCCTCACTCTCTATAAGAAGGGCGAGCGTGAGATGTACGGCATGCGACTTCCGGACGGCATGCGCGACAACCAGAAACTCCCGACCCCAGTCATCACGCCGACCAGCAAGGAATTCGACGGCGGCCACGACGAGCCGCTGACGCCTGCCGAGATCGTCGAGCGCGGGCTCCTGACCAAGGAGCAATGGGAAACGCTTTCGCGCTACGCGCTGGCGCTCTTCGCCCGCGGCCAGGAACTCGCAGCCAAACAGGGTCTCATCCTCGTCGACACCAAATACGAGTTCGGCACGGACGAGAACGGCAATATCATCCTCGCAGACGAAATTCACACACCGGACAGTAGCCGCTACTGGCTTGCCGACAGCTATCAGGCAAGCTTTGAAGCTGGGACACGACCCGCAAGCTTCGACAAGGATTTCGTACGCGCCTGGGTCGCTGAACGCTGTGATCCCTACAAGGACGAAATTCCGGAGATCCCGGCCGAGCTAATCAAGCAGACCTCCGATGTCTACATCAAGGCCTATGAGACCATCACGGCGCAGCGCTTCGTTCCGGACGACAGCGACGCCACGCCGCTTGAGCGTGTCCGCAAGAACTTGTCACCCTACTTCTCGTAAAGCGTCGGGCAAGCAGTCTGCAACATTAGCTTGCAGGCATTCCGTCCTTGACGGTAGCATCGGGCCAAAATGAGATGCCGGCCACGAGCCGGCGGGGGAATGGATGGCACGCAGGCCAAGACGCAAGGCCGAGGAAACTCGCGAAGACATTCTGTCGATGGCAGAATTGTTGTTCCGTCAACGCGGCTTTGTTGCCGTTTCGATCGCCGATATTGCCGCTTCCCTCGGCATGTCGCCTGCCAACGTCTTCAAGCATTTCCGTTCGAAGACCGCCCTTGTCGACGCCATTGCAGAACGACACCTGGGCGACGTCGCGGACCGCTTTGCGGCCTTCGATGAAGGCTTACCCCCGAACGAACAATTGCTTCGCTTCGTCCTGCGTCTGCTCGATAGCCACCTGCAGGACATCCAGCAGAACCCCTACATCTTCGAAATGGTCCTGATGACGGTGCAGGCCAAGCTCGAGGCCGGCAATCGATATAGGGAGCGCATCGTCCAGAAGCTGGACGACATCATAAGAGAAGGTGTCGCCAAGGGACGCTATCGTTGCAGCAGCCCGAAGGATGCCGCCGCCACGGTTGCCGATGTCCTGGCGAGCGTCCTGCATCCCGTTCTGATCGCCCGTGACGACAAGGACACACTTGTCCACCGCGCAAAGCAGATCGTCATTTTCGTCGATGCCGCACTGCAAAATAGCGCTTGCTAAGTGACGATTCATAAATTACGTCACTTCGTAAAGTCTTTCTTAAATTCGGATCAGTGGCATTTGATTCTGGATCGATGATCGTACTTCATCGTTGAAGCAGGTCATTGGTTCGGACGCCACCGCACAAGGAATTCATTATGATACGGCGCATTTTCCTGGTTTCTTCCGCCCTTGCCATCGGCGGTGTGCTCGCCGCCTGCAGCGATAGCGGCAACAAGCAGGGGGCTGCCGGTGCTCCGGGCGCCGCGGCGCAGCAAGCCGCACCGGTTGGTGTCGTATCGCTCACGAAGGGCACCTTCCCCGTCACCACGATTCTGCCCGGACGCGCCGAGGCATCGCAGATCGCCGACATTCGTCCGCAGGTGAGCGGCATTATTCGCGAGATCCCTTTCAAAGAGGGTGGCGAGGTCAAGAAGGGCGACATCCTCTATCAAATCGAGGACGCTCCTTATCTGGCAACCGCCGCGCAGGCGCGTGCCGCCATTGCCAAGGCGGAAGCCAGCGTTCCGAGCGCCCAGAGCAATTTCGACCGCTATCAGCGTCTGGTCGGTTCCGGCGCGACACAGATCGAGCTTGAGACGGCGCGCACCAACCTGCTGCAGGCGCAAGCCGAGGTCGAATCCGCGAAGGCTGCCCTGACCGCCGCCGAGATCGATGTTGACCACACCAAGATCACCGCACCCTTCGACGGGGTCATCGACCAGACAGCATACAACGTCGGCAACGTCGTCGCTGCAAACCAGACGACGGCACTTACGACCGTTCGCCAACTCGATCCGGTCTATATCCTCCTGACGGAATCAAGCACCAATCTGCTGCGGCTTCGCGATGCGATCCGCAGCGGCGAGGTCAAGGGCAATCCCGGCAACGCCGCCTTCCGTCTCATCCTGGAGAACGGCAAGGAGTATGACCAGAAGGGCACGCTCGATATGTCGAAGTCCGTCGTCAGTGAGACGACCGGCACGTTCATTATCCGTGTACGTTTTCCGAACCCCGACCACGTCATCCTGCCGGGCATGTACGTCCGCGCCACGCTGGAACTTGGCGCCGAGCAGGGCTACGCGCTGCCGCAACTTGCCACCAGCCGCAACGCAAATGGCGAGTTGACCGCGCAGTTCGTGTCGGCTGACGGCAAGGTCGAAACCCGGATCTTCGAGAACGCGTCGCCCTCCAACAACGCCTGGCTTGTGACCGAGGGCATCAAGGATGGCGACCAACTGATCGTCAGCGGCCTGCAGTCGATCACGGCAGGCATGCCCGTCAAGCCAATGCCGATGAAGATCAATGACAAGGGCATCGTTGTGCCCGCTGACCAGGCCGCATCCGGTGAAGCGCAAAAGCCCGCCGCGAAGTAATCGCGACGAACCGTGATCAGAGCCGCACAGGAACAGTAAGCCAATGGCCAAGTTTTTCATCCGACGCCCGATCTTTGCTTGGGTCATCGCGATCACGATCATGCTCGCGGGCTTGCTCGCAATCTTCACGCTGTCGATTTCGCAATATCCTGACATCGCGCCAACCACCGTGCGTATCAACGCGACCTATCGTGGCGCGAGCGCCGAGACGGTCGAAAAGTCGGTGACGACGATCATCGAGGACGGCATGACCGGTCTCGACGACCTGACCTATATGACGTCGACGTCGTCGACCGGGTCTGCCAGTATCTCGCTGACCTTCGGCACCAGCGCCGACCCCGACATCGCGCAGGTTCAGGTCCAGAACAAGCTCCAGCTGGTCCAGTCCAAGCTGCCTGGTGATGTCATCGACGCCGGTATCAGCGTCACCCGCTCGACCTCGAGTATCCTGCTCGTCGGCTCGCTCGTTTCGACCGATGGCAAGCGCAGTTCGGTTGACCTCGGCAACATCATGTCGACCTCGATTGAAGACCAGATTCAACGTATCGAGGGCGTCGGCAGCATTAACATCTTCGGTTCCGGTTACGCCATGCGCGTCTGGCTGGATCCCTACAAGCTGTTGAAGTACCAGCTGACAACAGGTGATGTGACCTCGGCGATCGAGGCGCAGAACACTCAGGTTTCGGTAGGATCGCTCGGCGCTCAGCCGTCCGTCGACGGCCAGCAGCTCAACGTGACCATCACCGCGCAGAGCCAGCTCACCACGGTTTCCGACTTCGAGCACATCATTCTGAAGGTCGAGAAGGACGGCTCCACCGTCCGCCTCAGTGATGTCGCGCGCATCGAGATCGGCCAGGAAAGCTACGGCGGCTCATCGCGCTACAACGGCCAGCCGTCGAGCGGCTTTGCCGTCAACCTCGCCATCGGCGCCAACGCCATCGATACGGCCGACCGTGTCCGCTCCGCCCTCGACACGATCAGCCGCGGCCTGCCGGAAGGCGTGGAGATCACCTATCCCTATGACACGACCCCCTTCGTCGAACTGTCGATCGAGAAGGTCGTTCACACCCTGATCGAAGCCATCGTTCTTGTCTTCATCGTGCTACTGGTCTTCCTGCAGAACCTCCGGGCGACGATCATTCCGACGATCGCTGTGCCAGTGGTCCTGCTAGGCACTTTCGGCATCCTCGCGATGGCGGGATATTCGATCAACACATTGACGATGTTCGCCATGGTTCTCGCCATCGGCCTTCTCGTCGACGATGCAATCGTTGTCGTCGAGAACGTCGAACGCATCATGACGGAAGAAAAGCTTTCGCCACTCGAGGCGACAGAGAAGTCGATGGGCGAGATCACCGGCGCTATCGTCGGCATCGCCCTCGTTCTGACGGCGGTCTTCATTCCGATGGCTTTCTTCGGCGGTTCGACCGGCATCATCTATCGTCAGTTTTCCGTGACGATCGTCTCCGCGATGCTGCTTTCTGCGCTCGTCGCGATCGTACTGACGCCGGCGCTGTGCGCGACGATGCTGAAGCCGGTGAGCGAGCACAAGAAGCACCGGATCGGCGACTGGTTCAACCGCAATTTCACACGTTCTACCAACAGCTATGTCCGGTCCATCGGCTACCTGCTGAAGCGGCCGATCCGCGTCATGCTCGTCTTCCTTCTTATTGGCGTCGGTTGCGCTTATCTCTTCAACCGCCTGCCGAGTTCCTTTCTGCCGCAGGAAGACCAGGGCGTTCTACTCACCATCGTCACCACGCCTCCCGGCTCGACGACGCAGCAGACCCAGGCTGTGGTCGAAAAGGTCGAAAAATACTACCAGGAGAATGAGAAGGACGCCGTCCAATCCGTCTTTGGTGCGCTTGGCTTCGGTTTCAACGGCTCCGGTCAGAACAGCGCGATCGTGTTCACCAAGCTCAAGGATTTCAAGGAGCGCACCGATCCGAACCTGCATGCGCAGGCCGTCGTCACGCGCGCGCTCAAAACCTTCTTCACATACCGTGAAGCGCAGGTCTTCGCCCTGCTGCCGCCGGCCATCCAGGGCCTCGGCGTCTCGAGCGGCTTTTCCATGTATCTCGTTGACACCGGCGGTCATGGCACCGAAGCGCTCGATGCAGCGTCGAAGCGGCTGATCCAGATGGCCAACGCCAGCGGCAAAGTCGTGGCTCTGCGCAGCAACAACAAGGAAGTCGAGCCGCAGATGAAGATCGTCATCGACCAGGAGAAGATCGGCGCGATGGGCGTCGATATCACCGCGGTCAATTCGATGCTCTCGGTCATCTTCACAGGCCGCGACGTCAACGACTTCACGCTGAACGGCGAGATCAAGCCGGTTTACGTGCAGGGCGACGCTCCGTTCCGTATGCAGCCGAACGATCTGGATCATTGGTACGCCCGCAACTCGAGCGGTGAGATGGTGCCATTCTCGGCCTTTACCCGCACCGAATGGGTCAAGGGGGCTCCGACACTGGCGCGCTTCAATGCGGTGAGCGCCATCCCGCTCGACGGTGCCTCGGCACCCGGCGTCAGCTCCGGCGACGCTATGAACGAGATGGAAGCTCTGACAGCACAGCTGGGCGGTGGCTACACCGTGGCCTGGCAGGGCATCTCCTACCAGGAGCGCCTGTCCGGTTCGCAGGCGCCGATGCTCTATGCGATCTCAGTGCTCGTCGTCTTCCTCTGCCTGGCAGCGCTTTACGAAAGCTGGTCGATCCCGTTCTCAGTTATCATGGCCGTGCCGGTGGGTGTGCTGGGGGCTCTTGCCGCCGCTACGCTCTTTGGCCAGGCAAACGACGTCTACTTCAAGGTCGGTCTGTTGACGACGATAGGTCTAGCGGCGAAAAACGCGATCCTGATCGTCGAGTTCGCAAAGGACCGAATGGAAACAGGAATGGGGCTCTTCGAGGCAACGCTCGAGGCAGCGCGCCTGCGCCTGCGTCCTATCATCATGACGTCGCTTGCCTTCATTTTGGGCGTCGTACCGCTGGCGGTTGCGACCGGAGCGGGCTCGGCGGCACAGAACGCAATCGGCATCGGCGTGCTCGGCGGCATGCTTGCAGCAACCGCTCTTGGCATCTTCTTTGTGCCCTCATTCTTCGTTGTCATCCGCCGACTCTTCTCGCGGGCGCAAAAAAATGAAGCGTGAGTGTTGTATAAATGCACTGTGAGAAAATGAGACTCGTTGTTACATTGCCGCCAACTGCTTCGGGATGGTGTTTCTCGTACGAGCGAAGCGCGGCCGATAGCGAAGCATGAAGGCTTCTGACAAGAATAAATTTGGTCGAGTTACAGGAAGATTTTTAATGGCATCTTTTCGCTTTGCCTCTCCGGCGCTTCTGCTCCTACTCGCGGGCTGTGTGAGCGGCCCGGACCATGTTCCTCCGGAGATGCCGCTTCCGGCGAAGTTCAGCGAGGGTGGCGCCAAGGACATTGGCGACGTGTCGAC
>NZ_JANUBV010000053.1:0-10461 GCF_024808055.1 Rhizobium sp. BK176
CTCCACCGCCACCGTCGCCTCCTTGAGCAAAGCGATGGTCATGTACCATTCAGGCCTAACAATCCGTGCTCAACCCCGGAGAAGTTACCGGTCTCGTGTAGAACGCTCAATGATGGCGCGGAATACACGCAGTGGCTGTTCTCCTCAGCAGCAGGGGATGGTCGAGCTTCAATTATCAAAGCCCGCCCTTCGCTGATAGGTCCCTCACTGGATAAGCGTGGTAGCTCCTGGATTGTTGATTTTGTTGTCTGCCAGTTCAGCCTTGCAATCGAGCTTGAACGTGCTGTTGCCGATCATGGTGATCTCTTGGGCAACGATGCGGACGCATTCGCCGCCCGTACCACCATTGCCCGCGTATTGGACTTCCTGAGAAGCCGGCATGTAGATAATGCCGTTGAGGTGCGAGTAGCTGTTTCCGTTGATGACGGCAGGTGCCGTGTTGCTGCGGTCTGCAACGATCGAGAACCCGGCCCATGTGCCCGATGTCGGCGCGGTCACGTTGAAGGTTGAACCGCCATGGATATCCAGCTGTGCGCCGTTCAGCAGGAAGAAAGTCACACCGTCACCAGTGACCACCGACTGACTTGCGAACTTCAAGACACCGCCGTCGATCACGTAGTCGCCAGGTTGCAATTTCACATTGCCCTTTATTTCAAGGCCGGCATAGGTGCCCGGCTTCAGCGTTACCGCATAGCCTTCAGGAGGTTTGTTCGACGTCTTGCCGGTCCCGTTGCAATTGCCGCCACCGCCACCGCCGCCGACATAGTTCACTCCGCATCCCGAAAGATTCACCGCTTGTCCAGCTGTCGGCATCTTCTTTCGCTGGAACGGATCGACGGCCGGCGCGCTCCCTTCATGTGCGCTACCACATGCAAGCTTCGTATTGCTAGGCGATGCCGAGACTTTGCCCGGCGTGTAAAGACATTCCGTCTTAAGGTTTCCCGAGCCGCCCACATAAATCGCTTCGTCGCTTATTGAATTTGCGGTGATCGTGCAGCCCGACGTATCGACCTTGGAACTGCCGCTCACCTCGAACGCCCGATTGGCCGTCGGATTGAGCGCCAGGATGCAAGCCTCGGCGGCATTCTGGTAAGAGGCGCCACTGTGGCGGGAGATGGGAAACGACAGACGCGTCAGGAATACAGGATCGTAGTCGAACGCATAGTCGGCGACTGCTGTCACCTGTTGGCCCGCTTCCGTGTAGACGAAATTGACTGAAGGTAGAGGCGCTACCACGCCAGCGTCCGCGATACCCTTGGGGCGTTTCCAATTGCCGAAGAACATTTCATTTCCACCCTCGGTGGCTTGCTCCTCGGTTTGGCCCTGGCCATAAAGCTGTGCGGCCTTGAGCGTCGCGCCGTCAAGCGCGGCCTGCAGCTTCTCGGCTTCGAAACTGGCGTTGGTGTAGTCGATTGCAAGGGAGGCAGCGCAGAGCAAGGGTACCGACGCCAGCGCAGTGATCACTGCGAAGTTGCCGTCATTGTTGCGGAAAAATCGAATGGCATGCCGAGTGAAACGTCCGACCATTTTCGTGTTCCAGATCCAACACAGCGATGGAGACATATCAGATTATTTCTATGTAATAATTGATTTCCAAAGCCGCTCGAATTGTATGCAAGTTAAAAATGGCTAGCGTTATATCGAGGATCATAGACCTTACGAAATCAACATCGCTCTACCCCAACCTTGTGATCCTGGCCACGCCACGCAACGCTCGAGCTGTGAATGAATTCGGCGTTGAAGCTGAACGTTGAAGGGCAACCAGCTTCCCAGCAAGCGTCTTAGGCGGGGGGCAAGTGGAGAATGAGGCGCTTCGCTGCGCAAAAAGAACCCCGCTTATGGCGGGGTCTTGAGAAAACAGAAGAACTGCGCCCAAAGGCCTCAGAGCGCAAAGCGAAGAGTAGTCAAAAGATTGTTCCCCTTCAAATCACGATTTTAGCTGACCGCCTTTGATCGAAACGGTGGGGGCGGGGGCGATTGAGTGGGAGGTTCGAGGAAGGGGTCCAGCCAACTTTTGAACCTCCCTGCTGCCCTCAGAGAAGCAGACAGTACAACCTTACAGAAAGCGCTAATATAATCTAGCGTCAATTCACAAGGCGGGTTGCGCGCTTCTTCCCAAAAAGACAAAGAAAAACCCCGCGACCTAGCGGGGTGAGTAGGGGAACAACGGGAGGAACTAGAAAGAGTAGCTAATACTACCGCAAAAGTCGTATTCGTCAATGAAAATGGATGCGTCTGGTTTTGGAAGTGTCGGTCGCTAGCAATCGCCGATTGCGCAACCGCTCTGCGTCTACTTGTTCTTAAGTAGCCAAACCTTCCCGGCCATCGTAATTCCGTAGACGCCTTTCGAGCTGTCATCGTCAAAGTGCCGCCGCTCTAGGAAGCCATGTCCACGTAGCTCATCCAAGGCCTTTGCTGTTACGGACGACCAAATCAGTATATTTTGTGCTGCCTTCCCGAAAATAAAAGCAATTCAGCTTAAAGCCTCAAGATCGTGTCCTGCGATAAAGGCATCTGGATACTTGCGGCGACAAGCGCCTCGATTGCGCCGCTCTCGATGTCCGGGCAAAGGTTCGGATATTTGAGGTTTTTCGAGACTGCGACCCAATATGGGCTTGAGCCGCAGCCTCTTCTCACTCCGGGAGTGGGGCTTCGGAGCGATTGGTGCCAACAGAGAGATGACGCAGCTACATCCTATCTCCATGCAAGCGGCTATCTAGGAGCGCACGCCTTGATGTTCTTCCCGGGCAGCTTCCCACACTTCCCAAGCGGCGTTCGCATTGATTGCTGCAATTCCTAAGCCAACCAAGAGATCAGGCCAAGCTGACGGCCAAATGAACGCTGTAACGAACCCGGCGACGATGATTGCGATGTTAGCGAGGACGTCGTTGCGTGCTGAGAGAAAAGCCGCCCGCGTCAGGCTGCCGCGATGATGTCGAAAGGCAGTGAGCATCAGGGCGCAGGCCAGATTAACGAGCATCGCCCCGAAACCGGTTAGACTCAAGGCGAAGGACTCGGGCGGCGTCTGGTCCATAAAACGACCGTATGCAACCCAAAAGGTGGCAAGACCGGGCACTAGGATTATCGTCGCTAGGACCATGCCGACCTTTGCTCGCTGCCGGGCCGACCAGCCCAGGGCTAGCCCGATCGGGAAATTGATGGAAGCATCTTCGAGAAAGTCGACGCTGTCGGCGAAGAGCGAAACAGAGCCAATTGAAAGGGCAACGGCAACCTCGACGAAGAAGTACGCAAGATTGAGCAAGGCGACGATAATCACAACCTTGCGCAGGAGATCATTTCGTTGATGCTCTTCCATATTCCCAGCAAACGCATCAGTTGGCTTGTAACCATAGTTACACAAAGGATACTGGCATGGCTACAGGAGGCGTTCTTGCCTATAAGGTTCCCGCTGAACCGAACCGGCATCGCATTGCGCTTTGGCGAAAGCTGAAGGGAATGGGAGCGGTCTATTTGCAGAACGGCGTCTGCCTTTTGCCCAAGACTGACGAACATCGTCGGGCGCTGAAGCTTATCGATAATGAAATCTCGGAAATGGGTGGCGAGTCAATCCTCCTGGATAGCGCTCCTCTCGATCAAGCCCAAGCAGAAAAGATCGTGGCGCGGTTCCGCGCGGAGCGCGACGAGGCCTACAGGGAATTGCTGGATCGCTGCGATGACTTCGAGGCGGAGATTGCGAAGGAAATCGCTTCCGACCACTACAGCTACGCCGAGATTGAGGAAAACGACTTAGACCTCAAGAAACTGAAGGCGTGGTTCGAGAAAATCCAGAGGCTGGACTTCTACGGGTGCAAGGCTCGCCCCTGTGGCAGCCGAACGATTGGCCAATTGCGAGACGCTATTGGACGGCTACGCCAACGAGACGTTCTCACGGCAGGATGAAAACCGTCCGTTTCCGGATAGTGAGGAGGGTTGAAGATGATACGGATCGAAGTAAAGCGCCGTTGGCTTCCTGATGCTCCTCATCGGCGCAGTGTTGATAATTCACGGTGTCGACAACTCTTATTCCCTGCTCGGCACACTGTGGGCGTTTTGGGGAATGGCGATGTGCTCCACTAGAATGACGGTCCTCTCGTGGATTTTTGGACAATGTGACGTCCCAATCGCCCAAGGCGCGTTCGCGGACGTTCGAGCCGAAAGCTTTACGCCCCTGCCTAGGATCGAAATCAATCGCGCGGCTTTCGCCCAATAGCAGATGTTTTCACTTCACCTCCGCCTCGGGTCCCAGTAATACTTATGGCAGAGTTTTTCGTCGGCTTATCGCTTGCGTCATGGCGGCCACCTCCAGGGACGAGCCGCCGCCGTGACTGCAGTGCCGACAGCGAAACTGGGGTGACGCCATGACGGATTTCGATTCAAAAAGACTGTCGCACATCCATCACGAGCTCCACAGCGACCTGCCGTCCGAACCTGCCCTGCGAACCAAGGCACTAGAAAGCCTGCTAACCGAGAAGAAGCTACTCGACGCCTCGGCAATCGATGCCTGGATCGAGATGTACCGTGACGAAATCGGACCAAAGCGAGGCGCAGCAGTCGTCGCGCGCGCCTGGACCGATCCCGCCTTCAGGGAGAGGCTCCTGGCGGACGGCACCTCGGCCATCGCGGAGTTGGGGTTCGCCGGGCATGCTACGGGTCATCTCCAGGCGGTTGAGAACACCGAGAGCGTCCATAATCTCGTCGTCTGCACATTGTGTTCCTGCTATCCGTTCTCGCTGCTCGGCCTGGCGCCGGCATGGTACAAATCGAACGAATACCGGGCGCGTGCCGTTCGCGACCCGCGCGGCGTCCTCAAAGAGTTCGGTGTCGAACTGGACGCTGGAATACAGGTGCGCGTCTGGGACTCCACCTCGGAACGCCGTTACCTCGTCGTGCCGCAAAGGCCCACAGGGCTCGAGGATTTGAACGAGAGCGCTCTCGCCAAGCTGGTGACGCGGAACTCCATGATCGGCACCCAGCGCGATCTCCATCCATCGAAGGACTTAAGCTGATGGATGGTGTCCACGATATCGGTGGTAGGCAGGGCTTTGGCCCTGTTCCAAACAAAGAAGACGGCGAGCCTTTCAATGCAGAGTGGGAAACCCGCGCATTCGGTATCGTTCAATCCTCCGCGCTCGGTTCGGGCTGGACGATAGACTGGTTCCGGCACTGCCGCGAGTTGATCGTGCCCACGGATTATCTTACACGGCCGTATTTCGACCAGTGGATCACGACCCTTGCAGCGCAGCTTGTCGACGAGGGTTATCTAACACTGCAAGAGATCAGGTCAGGCGCATCGTTCTTCGTGCCTAAACCCGCATATCCGGCCGATACCGCCGAAGCTTCGCGCGCCTATGTCAAAGAACCGAAGAGCTATGCCCGCGAAATGAGCGCGACTGCGCTGTTTGCACCCGGCGATTCCGTTCGGTGTTCATCCCTGGGGTCGGCGGGACATACCAGGCTTCCAGGATATGTTCGAGGCCGCCAAGGCGTCGTCCACGCGCATCACGGCGGGCATGTGCTCCCTGACGCCTCAGCACACGGCAGCACGAAGGCCGAACACCTTTATACCGTGGGATTCGAAGCGAGCAAACTCTGGCCCGAAGCCGAGCACGCCATCGACCAAGTGTTTGTCGACTTGTGGGAGAGCTATCTTGAACCTGCATGACAACGATAGCGCGGGACGACTGATTACGAGGGATAGAGAGCCGCCGTTTCTCGAACCTTGGCATGCCCAGGCACTCGCCATGGCGTCTCTTCTCGTTAGTTCCGGACAGATTTCCCCTGTATCTTGGACCAATGCACTAGGCGCGGCGATCAGGGCCTCTGGCGAAAATGGCACAGCCGATGACTCCGAAAGCTACTTCATTGCGGTCCTTTCTGCGATTGAAGCGCTGCTCGCTGACAGCGGGAAGGTGTCGAAGGCAGAACTCCACGAGCGTGAGCATGCGTGGGAGGAAGCCTACTTGCGGACTCCGCACGGACAGCCTGTGACCCTCGATTAGCGGTGCCTCACGTGCGGATCGATTTGGTCGCGACCAACGAGGTTTCCCCCCTTTTCCGCAGGCAAACCAGTTCCTTGGAGGTTCTCGTGAATTGGCGCTTTGCGCGTGATCGAGGCCTCCCGACCATCAGCGCAGTCGGCTTTGAAAACTGGACGGTTCCAAACTGTTGTGACCACATGGTCCATGACATTGGCGGGTGCTGAGGGTAGCATAGCGACTGAAGCTGGCCCCTCGGAGCTTGAACAATGACCCCGACGCCGACAGCAAGACGTTTCGTAGCCATTCTGGCGGCGGACGTCGTGGGATATTCGCGCCTGATGTCCGATGACGAGGATGGCGCGCTTGACAGTGTCAGGCTGCTGCAAACCGAGCTCTTGAACCCACGCATTGCGGCAGGCGGCGGTCATACCGTCAAGCTTATGGGTGACGGCCTCCTCGCAACATTCGATGACGCTGCCTCCGCAGTCTCTACCGCTCTCCAACTTCAGCATCTGATCGCGAGTGGATCGATACCGGCCGGGATGAAGCCGTTGCAGATCCGAATAGGTATAAACTTCGCAGCGGTGATGACGATCGACGATGACGTCTTCGGGGATGGAGTTAACATCGCGGCACGATTGGAAGCTCAGGCACTGTCCGGCGGGATTTGCATCTCGGACACAACCTATTCCGAAACTCCGGCAGATCTGCGCGAGCATTTTGTGGATGGAGGTGCGGTCCAGCTCAAGAACATTCCAAAACCCGTTCGGGTATGGCACTGGCCCAAAGCGCCGGCACGAGAGCGCTCGCTCCAAAGCGTCGTTGCGGTCCTTCCGTTCCGTCGTGCAAGCGCCGACACAGACGAACTACGAGTCGACGGTTTTACGGAGGACGTTATCTCCGGACTTGCAAGATTTAAAAGTCTTTCTGTGATTGCCGCATCATCCGCATTTGCGATTCGGGACAAGTCCCAGGATCTAAGAGAACTCGGACGTAGACTCGGCGCCAACTACCTCGTTTCCGGAGACATGCGTCAGTCCGGCAGCGACTTGGCCGTGTCTGTGCGCATGATCCAATCCGATACCGAGCGGCTGCTGTGGTCGGAGAAGTACCGCCGAACGGCGGACGACGTCTTCGCCATCCAAGACGACATCGTGAAGATGATCATTGCCAATCTGGTCGGCCAAATTGAAAGCGCCGACTACCGAGAAGCCGCCCGGCGACCGCCCAACAGCCTCGTCGCTTATGAATTTTACCTACGTGGGCTTGTGCACCTGAGAGGGTATGAGCCCGATGACAACGCAAAGGCGGTCGAGATGTTCGAAGCGGCCGTCGCCGGCGACGGCAGCTTTGCACTAGCGCACGCATATCTCGCGCTTGCCCGGATAGCAGTTGGTGGCTACGCGAACGCCCCAGAGAACGTTCTTCACGAAAGCATCGCTCTGGCGCGTCACGCAGTAAAACTGGATGAGGGTGAGTCAGGCGCTCACCGCGTCTTAGGACTTGCTCACTTGTTCCTGAGGGATTTTCAGAACGCGGAAATCGAGTTCCGGCTGGCATGCAAACTCAATCCCAGCGACGCAAGCGCCATGGTTCAACTCGGCGGTGTCCTCGCGCGGCGCAACCGCATCGAGGAGGCGGTGCCATGGGTCGAAGAAGGCATGCGGCTCAACCCTTATCCTCCAGGTTGGTATCATGCAGTACTGGGCAACCTTCTGTATTTCAGAGGTGACTATCCGAGTGCGCTGTTCGCGCTACGACAGCTTCCCAATCCGGGAAGGTACACGAAGGCCAGGATCCTTGCGTGCCTGTCGATGGCGGGGCGAGTGGACGAAGCGGCTACGTTCGCGGCAAATCTGCATGCGGAATTCCCCGATCTAACGATAACCGAATTCTTGGAACGTGGCATAGTCGTCGAGACCGTGGACCAGATCGAACATTTTCGCCGCGGTCTGGTGGGAACTGGGTTGCCTAAATAGCTCGATAACTTTTGAAAGCTCGGCGCAAAAAAACGCCTGCCGGCGGGGCGGGCTTATCTTTGATTGATTCGTTCGTAATGGCGGCTTAGCCTGTGCTGTATCGCATGCGATATTTGAATGGTAGCGTCTCTTCGAAAGACGGCGCATGAAAACGATCAGCCACATATCCACAGAGGTGGCTCGAAATTATCCGTATATCTGCGGAGGAATTGTTTCGCTTGCATGTTGGTAGTTGCCGCCGCGCTCCGAGCGTTGATTGACCGCGCGTCGTATACGGGGGTGCCATTTATCACCTCCTTCCCCGCGGGGTGGGCCCCGGCACTGGAATTGCCACGATGCTTATGGGCGGGCTGGTGGCTGCGTACGTGTGGGTGCCGCCGTTCTATTCGCTTGCTTTGCTGCGCCACCAATGAATCACCGTCGGCATCTACCTTTTCCTGTCCGGACTTCTTGTCCTCCTGACCCATTGTCTCCGCTCGTCTGCCGCTCGCGCCGGAGCGGCTGAAAAGACCTCACAGCTATACGCGCGCGAAATGGCTCATCGCATGGCCAATTTGGTGACGCTCGTCCAAGCCATGACTAGCATGAGCGCGATAAATCGGACGGCCATCAGGATATCCTATCGATGATTCAGTCCGTGCCTATTCCGTTCGGGGACAGAATCCAGGTTTCAGGTCATTCTGTCGGCGTGACCCCGGAAGCCGCGGCCAAACTCGCTTTGATCTTTCACGAACTTGGAACCAATGCGATGAAGTACGGCGCGCTTAGCGTGGGCGAGGGAAGGGTGCACGTGGCCAGTTCCGCGATTGGTGAGAGCATGTTTATTGACTGGGAATAAAACGGCGGGCCACCAGTGAACCCTCGCCTCGACGGCGAGGCTTCGGAAGTCGATTGCTGACGAGTTCTCTCTAAGGGGACAGGTTCTGTTGAACTCAATTTCGGCCCCGCGGGACTTAGCGCTCGCGTAACCCTCAACAGAAGCCAAACTGATCGTCTGAACTTCTTGGGCGTACTATCTATGCTTCCGCGTAGCGCGCTGTTGTCCCGGATCCGGGCTCGGTCCACCAATGAATTAATTGTCTTTTTAAGCTTTGCCTGATGTAATTATCTGATGGCAAAGTCTCCGCATTCAAAGCCCCTCCTTGCAAATGATAAGCCGCTTCGCAGCCGCGCTCGAAAGCCACGGGACCCCTCTCAGCCGAAGCTCCCGCTTGATCCGATGCCTGCTCGCGTCGAACCTTGTCTGGCACTGTTGAAGCCACGTCCGCCCGTTGGGCCGGATTGGCTGTACGAGATCAAGTGGGATGGCTACCGCATCGCCGTTCATCTCAACAATGGCAACGTCCGGATCTTAACCCGTGGTGGCCACGATTGGACCCGCCGCTTTCCCGCTATCGAGGCCGACGCCAAGCGTCTCGGCGTCGGCTCAGCGATCCTCGATGGTGAAGCCGTCGTACTCGATGACGCCGGCCGATCGGACTTCGGCAAGCTCCAGCAGTCGCTCGGTGGTCGGGGAGGGAAGCTGAACTCAGGCGCCTCTATCATGTTCGCATTCGATCTCCTCTACTTCGACGGCCACGATATCCGGGAAACGCCGCTGACGGGTCGCCGATTCTTCCTTGAATCGCTCCTGAAGAACGAGCAGGGCGCCATCCGGCTTTCCGAAGAGGTTGACGGCGACGGCCGCTCTATCTTCAACGCCGCATGCGGGCACGGCCTCGAAGGCGTCATTGCCAAGCGCAAGGACAGCACCTATCGATCGGGCCGTGTCGGTGATTGGCTGAAGATAAAATGCGTCCAGAGCGACAGCTTCATCGTCGTGGGCTATGAGCATTCACTCTCGGCCCGGTCAGGGATCGGCAGCCTGCTCGTGGCAGCTCGCAAGGACGATGACTGGGTATATGTCGGTTCCGTCGGCACTGGCTTCAGCGAAGAGACTGCGGAATCCCTTCGCAAGATGCTCGACACCATCAAGAGCAAGAAGCCGCCTGTTGTTTACGCCGGCCGACGCAAGAACCTCGTATGGGTTCAGCCGACGCTCATAGCCGAGATCGAGTATCGCGCCTGGACGCATGATGGAAAGATACGCCATGCGTCTTACAAGGGGCTACGAGAGGTGCAGGACAACGCCGCTGTCTACGAACTTCAGGATTGATGGGGCCAAGGACTGGCGACGCAGCCCTTGGCCAAGGATCTTTCGACCCTGTGCTGCGGTTAACCAACCCGTTCTCGACGCCCAGCGACGATGACTTCTGCGGGTCCGAAATGATATCCGTAAAATGTTGTATTTTTTGCACAACGGGTATGAAAAGCCCCGCTGACACTGATCAAGCGTAGGTCAGGAGCTGCGAGCCAAGGCTGTGAAGCCGTGCAATCGAGAATTCACCTCCCCGCTGCGACTGCTTGAGACTGACCAGGAGTTGCTCCAGGTCGCGGATCGCCCGATCGACGCGACCGTGCCACAGACGCCACTTCACGGCGGTGACGTCCCTGTCAATGGTAAG
>NZ_JANUBV010000054.1:0-8476 GCF_024808055.1 Rhizobium sp. BK176
TACTCGCTACGACAAGCGCCCGGAAAACTATCTCGCAGCGGTCAAACTCGTCGCGGCAAGGATCTGGTGTCAGAGTTTATGAGTCGACGGCCTAGCTAGTGACGCTGCCTCCTACACAATCAGGCACGACGGCAGGGGGTCGCCAAGAAGGAAAGGGGCCGGTTTCCATGTTCGACATGCGCTCCGGCCTTTCTGGCAATACACTTAGGGGATCGATGCGCGCCCAAAGCCTTACGCAGCGCTTCCGGTAGATCCATCCAGACCGATGACCGCCGCCTCCGGTTCGCCTTGAAGGTGCCGATGAGGTTCACATGGGGAACCGGCCTCAGCAAATTGCTCTCGATGGCAGGGGTGCTCGCGAACCCGGCTAGACTGGCTGTGACAAGTTCTGCCGGGGATTGAGGCCTCGAGCGGTGCCGTAGCCGACGTCTGACCGGAACCCTTCATTTCAAGCATGGCTTCGCAGGACGCATCGACAAGCACAGTCAACTGTTCTGGACAGTGGACTCCCTGCCGGTAGACCTCGATGACAATAGCCGCAAGATGGAGTCGATCGGCTTGATCTTCGATGGAATGCTTTTGCGCGACGTGGTTCAGGACTTCATCACAGATCGACAAATCTTCCGATGTGAGTGCTTCGTCACGTTGTCGCATCTCTGGCTCCATCGTCGTTCGAAGTTCGCGCTTGGTGTATTTCAAGGCGGGCACCCCGAGTACTCCGGTGTCCGACGGGCTGGGGACGTGCAAGACTATGCAGAGTCGGATCAACATGAACAGTCGGACAAAGGTCCTGACGGTGACCAAACCGAAGTCTGACCGCTGCCGGACTTAGGTCCGATGTTCAAGCGCAACACCAATGACGTATTACACCTGAGGCGGGAGACATCCTTACCAAGGGACAATACATTTAACTGCAATGGGAAGAAGATATGAAAAAGCTCGTTATCGCGGCGCTGGCACTGGCGACCACGTTGTCAGCGTCGCCGGCATTCTCTCAGATCTACTTTGAGTACGGCGCGGGGCCTCGCTACCACGATGATCCACCAGCCGCGCGGGACTATCGGTACTCGCCTCGCTATGTGTACGATGACGACTATGACGGCCCGGAAAGCCGCTATGCCCAACGCTGCTGGACCAGGAAATACTACGGATACCGCCATGGGCACCGGGTGGTACTATACAGGAACGTTTGCGACTAGAGGCGCGCTCGAGGCAAACAGCATCTGTTTGCGTCTTGATCGTCCGATGGCTTGCGCAGCGTCACCCGTTGGCACGCGACGTTGCTTCGCGTTCTATCGCTTTCCGCAGCTGCGGGGATCGGAAACAATAAAACTCAGCTGCCGATGGGTTGGTTTCAAGGATTACGCTCATTACCAACCGCCTTCAACCTTTCCAGAAGGGGCTTCGTGATGATGCCGAACAGCTTGGGATCATTCAGTGCCCGCGCTGACAACATCGCGCCATGGACGGCCGCCATGAACAGTTGCGCTTCCTGACCAGGTGTATTGGCGATGCGGAATACCCCTTGATCGGCCCCTGATTTCAAAACGCCCGCCAACCACTCAGCCAACCGCTGGAAATGTGCACGCACCCGCGAAGCGATGTCATCTGGCAAAAGAGCGATCTCACTGGCGAGCATGGCACAGACGCAGATCGGAGCCGACGCGTCCTTGATGCATTTCTGCCAAAAACTGAGATAAGCCTCAAGCCGATCCAGCGGGCTCGGAATGCTCTTGTCCAAGCCATTGAGGCCATCAGATGCTTGCCTACGGTACTGATCGACGAGAACTGCGACCAGCTCGTTCTTTGTCGGGAAATGATGATGAATACTAGCCTTGCGGATGCCAATGACGCCTGAGATGTCGGCGTAGCTGAAACCGTTGTAACCGCCCTTCACGATGAAGGACTGTGCGATGTCCAAGATCTTTCCAGCGGTCGAAGTTGTTGTCTCCATAGTCATCCCTACCTATCGGTAGGCAGGTTGTCAAGCATGAAATACGATCATCAAAGGTTTGACATAAGGAATGAATCATCCTACTAGAAGGTAGGCCTCGGCATTGGAGCAAAGCATGAAAAGCCAGAAAACCCGGCAATCCCATTGGTTGCGATCGTACTACTACGTGCGTGCGTCCTTCTCGATCTTGTGGGTTTCTCTCGCAATCATCACTGCCGACAACCAAATCTGGGCATTGGGTCTGCTCGTAATCTATCCAGCATGGGACGCCGTCGCGAACTTGGTCGATGCTAGCTCAAATGGCGGATTCAAGGCGAATGGCTCGCAGACCCTCAACATTCTCGTCAGCACGGCAACGACGGTAGCGGTAGTCGTGGCAGCGTCAGAAAGCGCATTCGCAATATTGGCCGTATTTGGCGTCTGGGCGATCTTTTCTGGTTTGCTTCAGCTTATGACAGGTGTCCGGCGGTGGCAGTATCATGGTGCCCAATGGGCGATGATCCTGAGCGGGGGCCAGTCGTGCCTGGCTGGCGGGTTCATGATCACGCAGTCGTTAGGTGCTACGCCGCCATCGATTCTTGACGTCGCGCCCTATGCGGGATTTGGTGCGTTCTATTTTGCGGTTTCGGCGATCTGGTTGACCGTTTCTAGCCGTGGGACGGCAACTTCCGCGATTTGACTGCGGAGCTCGATCGAAAGCAATCGCGTTGACAGGATGACGATCGCGCTCTCTCACTGGCAATGCTTGCGGTCGGCAGTGCAACTGCGATGGTTTGGATGACTGGGCTTTCGCTCGCGCCTAGACGACCGATACCTTTATGTCGACGCCGGTGGTGCCGCGTATCGATTCCCACTCCAGGATATCGTTGAGCTGTTTCCGGTTGGTAACAGCATTGAATCAACGTCCAATTCGCCAGTGAGAAGTGCGGTCCTGAATCAGAATTACAATTCAAGCAGCGGGGCGGCGCCCGCCAAGCCCCCTCCACTTGTTAGAGGGATCAATATGGAAATCGAGGCTAGCCGCTTTCAGGCGAGCTGAGAAAGCGGGAATGCCCGTTGAGAGGTCCATGGACTTCCAAGCATGGCTTGAGAAATGGGTGCAGGGTGAAATCGACATGAAAACGCTGCGCAGTCGCTACATAGCGATGCTGGGCAGACGCGAGGAAGAGCGAAAAGCTGCGTTGCTGAAAGCGCCACGGTCATCTCCCGCGTAGTCAGCTGCCGCCAAGCTATACAGCGGGGCGTGGCTTCAAAAGCTACGCTCTTTCCTTTGAAGCCGCCGAAGGCTGTCGAATATCGCGGGGAAATTAGGCGGGGCCTCTCGTCTTGAATATAACTTTCTTGCTCATTATATACAAAGCATCGACTTTTGCTTTTTGAGCTTTGCTTTGCGTTACACGACGCAGCTGGCGAACCTTTTCTTACAGACATCGATCATTGACTGCCGATGGCTCTCGTCGGGCAGCGACCAATCGTGCGATTGAAAAGGATAATCGTCATGAACACAGGTATCGTTAAGTTTTTCAACACCACTAAAGGCTTCGGCTTTATCCAGCCTACGGACGGCAGCAAGGACATCTTTGTTCACATAACCGCCGTCGAGCGCTCAGGGATGAGTTTCCTCTCCGAAGGGCAGAAGATCAGCTTCGACGTCGTCGAGGATAGCCGCTCGGGCAAGAGCGCCGCTGAAAACCTGCAAGCTGCCTAAGTTACCCATCGGCCTTTTATCAGGGATGTACATCGACCGAACCTTCAAAGGTCGGGTCTCCCTTCCTTTCCTCGTTTTCAGAGATAGTGATCGAATGAAAAAGACAAATGCCGACCAACAAATCCAGCGGGCTCTCCGCCAGGTAAGGAACACCAGTGGTGGCGGTCACCTTGGCGGAACGAATTTCGGCCAAGCGTACGATGCGAAGACATCATCTGCCAGAGGCAAGTCCGACGCTGGGCGTAGAAATTCCCGCAAAACTTGATCGCTTGCTTGAGGATGCAGATTTAATGGGAGTGAGGTCATGACCATCACGAAAGAAGCGTTTTTCAACCCTGCCAAACTTTCTGACTACGCGAAAGCGACGCAGGTGAATTCCACGGTTCGCAATATTCTCGAAGCCGAAGCTGCTGAAAGAGACAAGAAAACGCAAAAGCTTAGGGCGCTCAGACTGGCGCAGCCTGTCGTAGAGCCGTCCGAAGAAAGGAAGCCCTAGAACGCCCGCCGCCAAATCCCTTCGCCTTCCTGACCACGGATATACTGGCACGGAGACGAGATGGAAGCACAGTGGAGCCGGATTTGTGTCCGGCTCTATTCTGTTGTTTAGGCACGTCAAAACTAAGGACGAAATCCCAATTCTGGGAGCCAAGAAAATTAAAGGAGACCGTTTCTGATTGCGAAAGAGAAAGTCAGCGCAAATTCCCAAGCCATTTCGGTGGAGTTGACACCGTCTCAGGCTAAAGCCTTGAAGCTTGCCAAGGATGGCGACTTGCATTCCCAAGATGGCAAGGCCTGGACACATCTTAACGCTGCCATCACTTACGCAAGGTCACACCGGTTTAAAGAGCGTCCAATCAAGGTAAAAGTCGGTCACAACGGCGACGGTGGAGCGGCTTAGGGAACTTGACCTCCTTCACACTCTCGATCGACCCGATGGCGCGGCGTATTCGCCTCACGGGAAGTCTGTCGCGCGCGACGAGGGCGAGGGTGGCGTTTGACGGCGAAGTCGGTTGCCAAAGCTGCGGTGCGTGCTGCTCATACTCATCCGAGTGGCCCAGGTTCACCACGGAAGCTGATGACGATCTGGTTTTGGTCCCCGGCTACTACGTGGCAGCTGATCAAGGCGGCATGCGCTGCGAAGGCTCGCGATGCTCCGCGTTGGCGGGTGAAGTCGGCATAAGCACGGCATGCCTGGTCTATGAAGTTCGGCCAGATGTCTGTCGAGCTTGTGTTCCTGGTGATGATGCTTGTGAGACCGCGCGGGCTAAATTTGGTTTCTAGCGAGCGGGCCTCAGGTTCTTCCCGCGATTAGCTGTAGATGTGCACCAGGCAATGGGTACTTTGCTGTACGTTAGGATTCACTTGTAAGCTGATTTACTTGGCCCCGCCTCGGAGCCTTTTTTGTTTATGCGCCGCTCTTGCTTGATCGATTGCCTCTATCTGTTCCACCGCCGCCTCCACCCGCGAAACGCGAAATCAACTTCCTTGAACCTCTCGCAGTACAACCAAAGATATCGCTTTTACAAGGCAAGATCTAGATTGAAACGGAACATCTCCCAACCGTATGTTCAATGAACAACGCGGATTACCGGAATTCCTGCTTCGTCTGCAGCCCGAATGAGTGCCTCACGTGCTTCATGCGCCGTCAGCTTGCCGTGGATTGCGTCCAGACAAATCTTTACCGCTTCCATGTACTCCTCGCCGTCGTCAGATGGCCAGTCACCAATGAGAGCTTCCGCAGCCTCCCTAAGCGAACTCACAAGTCTGTATTTTTCTCGACCACCCACTACAAGCATCAGGGGAGCGAAAATATCGCTTCTGTGCCAATTCATTACAAAAGCCTCCTCGCGGTAAACACATTAGTAACCGTGCAAGAAGCGTTCCACCCTCAAGACATTTGGCGGTCAGTTCGAACGCCTCTGGGCCCGGAGCTCGGGCTTTGAACAGGCCAACGTTGGAATAGCGTTCGAGATGGGGCGTCGGGGAGCCCCGATTCAAAAGAGCGTGGCCAAGGCGTCAGATCGCGCGATATCATACCCGACCTTCACACCGACACACTCAAGGTGAAGAGCATCACTAGCGATGCGGAAAGCAATCGATTGGCAGTCTAGTTGCAGCCGGAAGTGAGCTCTGGACCGGCGTGAGAATTTGCTACCTGGCACACTAATTTGTCCTCGCAGCGCCGCCCGTCCTCGACAACCGGTGCGTGGGCAGGTTCCGGTAGAAGCGGACGATTCACCAACTATCAACAGGATAACCACAGCCCAACCAATTCAAAAGGAATAAAACTCTTACTTTTGGGCCACTTCTCCCTGGACGAGGTTGGGAGAAGGCCTGGAACACATTAGTATCTGCTGATGTTCTTGGGCGCTGGGTAGCACACGAGGAGTGGGCGGTCGGCGCAGGTCTTGTCGGCCGTCCGCGCCCTCGCAGAGGAAGTATCCATGACCGCGGTAGGGGCACGGAACTTTTCCAAGAATTGCACGTTTGCCCGTCGCTTGAGCCAACGGGGAGATCGTCATGTCAATCGCCAAGTGGGAAAAGCCCGTCCAAATCTCGGTGGGCTCGCGAGGTAGCGAATTCGTCACGAGCGCCTTCGACGCCGTTCTCTTTTTGAAAGATAGCTGGGAGGACTGTGAAACGGTGTCCTTCATCGAGGCGCGAAACGCGTGCCGAGGTGCACTCGCCGGTCAAATCGACACCGAGGTAGCGCGTGCAAAGTTTCTGGAAGCAATAGGGGCGGCCAATATGCACGTGCACTAGCCAAGGCTTGACGGGAGGGAACCTTGCCGTCGTAACGCGGTTGCTTGTTGGAGCGAACCCGCTGCGCCCGTAGGTGATTGCCGAGTGATCCGTCCTTGCAGAACTGTCGCGCAAGCCCGTGCTGATCATTTCAAGGCTCAGCTCCACGACAACAGACGCAGGCCACACTACCCCCTGCTCCCTGCCGAGCAGCTTTCAAAAGCCAAAGCCGATATCACCCACCATTCGCTGGAAACAGGGCATGGCTTGGCACCCGACAACTTCGATCTTACGCTCGCACGCTCTTGGCTCGAAGCGAATTTCTACGCTGACGAATTGATCATGTGACTTTGTCGGATTAAACTTGGATGCCTTTTAAAGCTATGCGTTTAGGGCATTACTAGCATCGTTAGTTGGCGCTGCAATGGAATGCAGAGGCCACCGAAGCGAACGAAGCGCCACGGACTGGCAGCCGGTAAATGGGATTATCACGGATGTAGCACGCTCGTTCACTAATTAGCGCAAGTACCATCAGGCGGTCTGAACTCGGCCGCATGACGAACCGCGGCATGACGAACCGCGAACTGCGCTACCTCGGCATCGACCGCGCGGACATCCGCAACGTCGCGAAGGCTGCATCTACCCGCTAAACTGCCTCGTCGGCAGCATTGTTCTAACGCTCGCTTCAAGACGGGTGCTTTTTTTCATCGGCGCGGTCTACCAACGTTCATTCTCGCGGCCATCGCTCTGCAAGCGCGAACGCATCGAAGCGACCGTGCGCTGCGGAGCGTCTAGAATTTTCGACAGATTGGCGGCACGCATCGCAACCGGAGCGCGTTGGAATTTCGTGCGCACGCTCTCGATCGTTTTGGCAACGTTGATGCTTGTTCCGATCGGAAATGCAGGATTGGTGCTGTGCCAAGCATTGGGTACCGTGATATCCGCCGGAATGTCAGGGCGCGAATTCAGGGCGCCAAACCAGTCCCACTCACCCATTACGTCCACGACATCCCTGAAAAGCGAAGGCATCCCGACTTTTGCGCTGATCGTGACGATCCGCGACCGTCCGGAGAGTTGCTCGGCCAGGTCTGGCCGCTCATCGACAATTGCGTAGAGCGCCTCGGAGAGAACAAGATTGCCTTTGGAATGCCCAACAAGAAAACGCGGCGCAAATCGTTTGTCCTCGAGCAACGAGATCACAGTTTCGGTATCCTGGCTTGTTCGTGTCCACAGGTAACCATGCTCAAGCTGTTCTGTGCTGGAAAACATCTTCGTGAATGCATCGATGGGCTCAAATACATGTCGGATGCTGTTGAGCGCACCGAACCAGAAAAAGCCACCGAGTGCTTCGGTCAAAACGTCCGCCAATCCGTATCCTGAAACAACAGCGGCAACGGGTTCGCCAAGCCCGTCGGCAACATTTCGCGCGAACGCGGCGGCTCCGAGCGCAGAACTACCGACGCCAGCGATTGCCAGCGCGTTGGCGCTGTCAGAATGGCGTAGAAAATCCTCAGGCGTCAAAAACACCTTGAGGCGACCCTCTCCCGAAGGAGGCACAAGGATGACGGCTCCTTCCCGAGCCAGCCAAAATGCAACGTCGGGGATTTCTTCAGGCGTCACTGCATTTACATCGTAGAACACTGCGTCGAGAGTGGCGTTCCGTCGCTGTAGCGCGTCAAGCGCCCAAGTGCGGAAGGGGTTGTCGGCAAACTTGGCCGGTGAAGCCAAAGCGCGTTCGATTTGGACGTCTGCAATTACTGGCAAGGTATGCATGTCAACCTCCCAATAGTGTTGCATTGCAGCATAGCTCGGAATCGGCCTTGCGGCAACGAGATCATGGGCCCCAATTGGAGGCGTAAGCTTCGGTTCCCATCACATCAGGTCTTTTGTCAAATGGATCATTTGAGTGGCATTGAATTCCTCCTTAGTGGGCGGATCCATGGTTTGAGCCCATAGCAACTACCGATCCGTTCTCGAACCTATACAACCTCATATGTGGAACGGCCCGCGGTGCAAGGGGCTTCTCAACCGATTTATCCACGCGGACGGTGCGTTCATATGTACGGCCTTTG
>NZ_JANUBV010000055.1:0-8320 GCF_024808055.1 Rhizobium sp. BK176
GCCGCTTCGCCGCTCGCTCGCTACGGCGCGATTGAGAACGCGCTCACGAGCGGCTTCGCTACCGCCGACCTACACCATTCGGCGGGACACGACCCACCAGGGCCTCGACCTCGGCCTTGTGGGTTCCATTTAGGTCACGGCTTTTGAGCGATCTTAACCAAACATCGTTTTCGTTAAGTTTTTTCAGCAGGATTGCTCGGACCGCTGCCTCTTGCGCCATCGCACATTCAAGTTGAATTAAATAGACCCGTTCAGACTGAACCGGTGCTAGTGGAATTCTTAGACCAAGCTTGGGGAGGAAAAAATTGAACCCAATGATGAAAATTGTGGTTTCGGCGGCTAGCAATAGAAAGCCGTAGCCTGCGAAGACACCAACGGCACCCGTGCTCCAGACGGTCGCAGCCGTGCTCAGACCCTTGACGCTGTCGCCGTCACGCATGATCGACCCAGCCCCCAAGAACCCAATACCGGTGATCACATTTGCAGCCATCCGGAGGTCGGACCCAGTCCGGCCGCTGTCGGCAGGGATGTGTAAGCTGCAGCGCCGAGCGCGACCAAGGCATGTGTTGCAAGCCCGGAATTTCTCCGGCGAACCTGCCGCTCAATGCCGATCAGTGCGCCGAGCAGCAGCGCGACGCCAAGTTTAATCAATATCGAATGAGTCGTTTCCAAATCAATTTGCGGCAAGGAAAGCCTTTCTGCATAACAGTTGTGACATTTCGATGTTTGGACGCGATGCAACTCCTGTCCGTTTACCGCGAATGGCAAGCGATGCGAGACCTACGTATCGCCTGCGAATTTCACTTCGATGAATAAAGCAGTTCGGTAGAGCGTTAAGCCTCGCTCAATCTGACACAAAAATGACTTCCTTCGAAATTGCAGCCTTCCGACAGAAACTCGTAATTTTCATGATGTCATGGTTTCGACAGGGTGTCGATTGTATCCGTTTATGCGATTGTCGCGACTTTCCCGGGAGGGCAGCCTGTTGCCGCTTTATGAGCCGAATCATCGGAACATCCGTACTTGGATCTCAAAGTCAACATTTTCCGCTATCTCAGTGATTGCGCTTGCCGGATGCGCTGGCCCGTCGCGCAGTGACCGGATTAGGGCATCCGCATGCTGCAGCCTCGTCTATCTCGTCTGCAAGCGTTTTCGTCGCAACAGACAGGCTCAGGGCTGACGACTTAGACCGGCCTTACTCCGCGCGGCGATGGCTCTCAAATTTTCGCAACGTTCAAAAAAGAAAAACCGGCCAACCGGCGGGTCGGCGAAGTGACGTCAAGTGGAAGACAACCCGATCCATCGAGGCATTTCCGCGCGACGTCCTACAATCGGATACAGACCTCATCGCGGTTCGTCTCGGAAATCAATAGCGCACTTGCAAACGTCCGTCGAAACAGCAGGAGATTTTCTTATTCGTCCATGTTTACAACAGCAACATTGCCGATAACCTCTTCCGAACTGGTGAGATTTCCCATGATTTCGGCATATCCGCGGTCCCTGTATCATTTGCCTGGGCGTCCGCAGCGTCGATACCTCTTTACGTATTCGACAGAGATAGTGCGATCGTTGCACGTTACGGCTTGGCGCGGACCATTGAGCTTCTCTCCAAGACCCAAGCCCGACAAATAATAGTAGTCGGGCACTCTAGGGGTCTCTCGTTGTGATGGAGGCCCTGCGCGATTTGGCGTTACGAGGAGACAAATGTCTTCCGACGCCTGGTTGGCGTGGTGTTGGCAGCGCCTGACATCGACGTTGACGTGTTCCATAGCCAAGCAAGAGACATAGGAACCCTGCCCTACCCATTTGCGATCGTCATTTCCAGGCGAGACAGGGCACTTGGATTTTCACGGTTCATCGCGGGGTGCCACCCACGCGTTGGAAATGGGCGTGACATTGCTCCCCTTCAGCGTGCGGGAATTGCGGTCGCCGACGCGTCCGAGGTCGGTGGTGGAGGCCATGGCGTCTTTGCTAGCTCACCGACGATGATAAAGTTGATAGAAAACAACAGGGCTACGGTTGCCACGCTTGTCGACAAGCAATCCACCACCTCTCCTTCCGTTGTGGCCGAAGGCGTCGCAGCTTGCAAGGCGTCGTCGCTGCGCCGACCGTATTCCTGCCGTCGAGGTCGGTTGCTACTCGGGAGTGATCATACGGCGGCGAGGCAGCCTACTCACATAGTGAGCTACCGAGTTACCGATGTCTGCATTCGAAGCTGCCGCTTTGACAAACACTTTCTTAGATGTTCCCCAAAACCGATTGATCCAGATCACGTAGACGCACGTATCCGCGCCTTACAGCGCTAAGACAGACGGAGTGGAGAAGATGAGAGCCGAAAACCCTGATCGCGGAAATTTCTTTGCGGATCTCGCCCTAGCCCTTTTGCCTGTGATGGTTACGTCCGTGGCCGGGCAACTCGCTACTATTCCTAACATAGACGGTTGGTACTCGACGCTTACGAAGCCGTTCTTCAATCCGCCAAATTGGATTTTTGCGCCGGTTTGGACTACATTGTACGTGCTGATGGCTTTTGCGGCTTGGCGGCTGTTGCGAGTTCCACACCAAGTTATAGGACGCGGACAGGCACTGGGACTTTTCTTCGCGCAACTTGCGCTTAATGGTTTGTGGTCGTGGCTCTTTTTCGCTTATCGCAGTCCGGTCGCGGGGCTTATCAACATAGTGCCCCAGCTATTGCTGATTGTGTTGACTATTGCAAAGTCACGGTCTGTTGACAGAATGGCGGCTTTCTCGCTCGTTCCACTCGCCGTGTGGGTGGCTTTCGCCACCGTGCTCAACTTCGAAATCTGGAGGCTGAACTAGCGGCTATTCGGATTTCCGTGTGGAATGCTGCAGTCTAACAATCTCGGTTTTTTCGCTTAAATGCGTCTGAATGTTGGGCTCGATTTTCGCCGGCGTTTGACGGCGGCGAATTATTCGAGGTCTCATAGGGACATTGGCTCGATCATGTTTCATTGCAGACCATCTCCATCCCATATCGCTGTTCGGACGAGGACGGTTCGCTTCTTGACGAGCTGCGGCGTGTGCAACCGACTGCCATACGCTCGGCATACGCGAACGCGATGGCGGCAGACGGCACGAAGCCGAAAGAGTTGGATGTGCGAAACCTGGTCAAGGCCTGCTTCGGTGATGAGGGCTGCTCGACAGTTGGGCGATCCAATGCCCAACGAAGCTCGGCATCTGGAAGCGCAAGCTGACGCCGGAAGGCGGCGCGGTCTTCGGCGAAAGGTCCGAGTTCGAGCGCCGGCGCAAAGGGCTGGTCTCGCCCGAGGAATGGAAGCGCAAGCGGCTCCATCCGTTCGTCAGCCTCGGCGACCGGCAGAAGGTGCGCGGCAACCAGAATATCCACCTGATCGACGAGACGACTGTCGTCGTCAAGATCGGCCGCAAGGAGAGCGGTGGCCACCCCGGCAGGACTCTGACGATACTGCAACGCTCCTGAGAAATTGCGACTACTGTAGGCTGGATTTGATCCGAATACGGCACGACGGAAACGCCTACTTTAAAAGCGACCGCGACGCTTTTGCCTATAGCCTTGAAGGGAAATGGGTGCAAGCCGAGGGCTGCAAGGACGGATTATGATAGTGTGGTCGACGCATAAAACTCTAATGCCGACTTGCTCGCTTGGAAGCTGACTGCTGCAATCGTAACATTCGAGACAACCAAACGGTGACGCCGATGGGCCGACTTTCTTTGACATCGTTGATATTGGTCATCTGTGCCTCGGCAGCGAGCGGCATGGCCTACAGTGTATTCGTTATAGGCGGGCCTGGATATATCGGGGCGACATTTGCGACTTCGATATTCGCGACTCTTCTGGCGTTCGAACAGGGCTTCATCCTTCCGGAGCTTCGGCGACGGCTTAACGGCTTACCGACCTACGCATTTTTTGCCGGTCAGCTGACCGTCTACATCATCCTGATCTTTATCGCCAACGCCATCGCAGGTTTTGGGCTCTGGAGTTTTGGCATCCTTCCCACAAGTCTTGCGAGCGCGACCCTTCTAACAGGAGATGTATTGCTTTATGCACTCGGCGTTTCCGCGCTTATCATCTTCATTCTCAGGGTTCGCGACCTCCTGGGTGCACAGATCTTTGTTAGCCTGCTGCTCAGCCGGTACCGCCGGCCCGTCCGAGAAGAAAGACTTTTCCTTTTTATCGATCTTGTGGGCTCGACCGCTTACGCCGAACGTTTCGGTGATTTGGAGGCGCAAGAATATCTTGCAGCTGTTTTCAAGACGATCGCCGGACCCGTGCGTAAATATGGAGGTATGATAGACGATTATATCGGCGATGCTGTCCTTATAACCTGGCATTTGAAGTCTGGCACGCTTGATGCCGCTTGCGTGCGCTGCGTGTTCGATGTCTTTGACGCCATAGAGACCCAGGCGGATGCCTGGCAGGTGAAGTTCAATAGCGTACCAGTTCTTCGCGCGGCCCTACACGGCGGCCCGGTGGTCACGGCGGAAATTGGTGAGGACCACCACAAGATCACCTATTTCGGCGATACTGTAAACGCGACGGCGAGGCTCGAAGGTCTATGCCGCACGCTCAATGAAGCCGTTTTGATATCAGATGAGCTCCTCTCCCGACTTGTACTACCGCCAGGTGTTTGCGCCATGCCGCGCGGCGAACATGCCGTTCGCGGACGCGGTCAACTCCTCTCGGTTACAGCTTTGCAGCAGCATTCGCGGCCAACGATGAGAGCGTCCGCGTGAATTTGTAAGAAGTGAGAGAATCGGTTGGCAACAGACGTTTGCGATGTGCAAGGCTTTCATTGAAAGCTTCCGCCGGCGATGCGCGCTTGCCCCGAACATTTGGGGACTTCACTCTCTAAATGCATTGAAAACCGTCCAGCATCGCAATCAGATCGCTGGGCAGTTGACTGAGCCGCGTCTAATCGACCTCCCCTCAAACCCGGGGGGACGACAATTCATCGCCTGTCCTGTTGCTTAACTAGCCTGCTTGCGTTGACTTACCAATGAGATAGGCGCGCACAGCCCCATCCTCCGTCAGGCCGATGGCCCGCCAGAAAGCCGTTGCAGTGGCATGTTGGTCGGTCGCCAGCTGCTGCAGCAACTGTGCCTTGAGTGCCCAGAACGGCTGGTAGTCCCCCGTCATCGCTTCGGGCAGCTGAGCCAGTTCATGAAGACCCGCTTCAGGGCCATGCACCTCGGCCGTGGCTGCCGCCAACCCCACCAGATTGCCGATCGTGGGTGCCTTCTGCGCCAATAGCCCATGCAGCGTCCACGCCGGCAGGCGCAAATCCGCGCCCGTCAGGCGCGATTGCACCAGCACCGACTGGATCGCCGCCTCCAGCTGGAAACGCCCTGGCTGTTCAAGCCCTCCGGCAGTTCGCAATTTGTCTTCAGCCTCGCGCGCCATCGACAGATTCCAGAGCGCCGTATCCTGCTCGGCCAGCGGCACATAGCGGCCCTCCACCCGCCTCGCGGCGCTGCGACTTTCGCAAAACAGCATCAGCGCCAGAAGGCCCAGCGCCTCGGCGTCTGGCCGCAGCTCCACCAGCACCCGCGCCAGCCAGATCGCTTCTTCGGTCAGCCCCTTGCGCGTCTGGTCGTCGCTACCCGTGCTGTCCCAGCCGTGCCCATAAGCGGCGTAGATCGCCTCGAGCACATCGCCCGTGCGCTCACCTATCTCGTCTTCGTCTGGCACCTCAAAGGCTATACCAGTGTGCTTGATGCGCGCCTTTGCCCGGCTAAGCCGCCGTCCCATCGTGTCGGGCGAAACAAGGAACGAAGAGGCGATGCGCTCGGCCGTCAGGCCGAGCACTGTCTGCAGCATCAGCGGCGTGCGCGCGGCAGCGTCGATTGCCGGGTGGGCGCACACAAACATCAGCTCCAGCCGCTTGTCGGCAATCACGGGCATTTTCTCGGTTTGTGTCGGTGCCAGCACCAGGAGGCTGTTGGTCGTTTGTTCGCGTGTTTTCCCCGCCCGCGCTCCATCCCTCAGCCGGTTGCGCGCCGTTACCATCAGCCAGCCATCGGGATTGGCCGGCACACATGTGCAGGCCAGATGTCGAGCGCGCGGGTAAACGCCTCGGCCAGGGCGTCTTCGGCTGCGGCCACGTCCCGCCATTGCCGCGCAAGATATGCGAGAAGGCGCCCATAAGAGGTGCGGGCAGCGTTCTCCGCCGCCCGCCGCCCGTGTTCGTGAAGGCTGCCGTTCAAAGCTTAGCCCTGGCTAGGCGGAGGGAGCACAGGGCGCACTTCGGTGGCCCCGTGGGAAGCCGCAGGGCTGCGCGCTGCCCAAGAAAGCGCCGCATCGAGGTCCGGTACCTCGATCACGACGTAACCGGCCAGCTGTTCCTTGGTAGCGGCCACCGGCCCGTCCTGCACCAGGCGGTTACCGGCTTGAATGCGCACCGTGGTAGCTGTGGAGGGCGGCATCAGCCCATCGCCCTTGATCACCACACCCGCTTCGTAGAGGGCACCGATATAGGCGTTCCAGGCCCCCCAATAGGGTCCGGTACGGTCGGCCTGGTCGCGCTGGGCGGCAATCTCGGCCTCGCTCTCGTAAAACATCAGCATATATTGCATCTTGTCGTCCCTGTAGTTGGTTGCTGAGGCGGATCATCCGGCTCTAAAACACTGACGCGGCTAGAGCTGCCATTCGGACAGAGCCTAAAACTTTTTTTGCTAACGGAGAAGCCGCCTGCCGATCGCCTTTGCCTAGGATCGGCTTGCCGTGCTCACAACCGACAAGCTGCACGTTCGTAGGAAAAAAATCTGTCAACACTATGCCTCACGTCGGCTCGGTTTTCCCTTCGAAGGAGCAGGTGAGATACCATGAATCGGTGGGCGCGTTGTTCGCCCTTGATGTGGGGTTCAAGGGTCATAAACCATCTCGGCTTCGATGAAGTGAGATGGACGGGGAGCTGTAAGACCGGAGCGGTCATACCTCGCTATTGATGGAATCCGAACCAATGAAATGCGTCTGCGATACGCCGAAGGGTTAAGTGCGTCAAGTTCAGCAAATTGGACGGTCATCCGGCTTGGCGCATGGCGAGCTTCTTGTGCTCTCGTAGATCGTCCATGTTGATGTATCGATCTGCCTCCATCCAGTTTTCGTGGGTTCAACGGCAAGGGATCTGACGAGGCGCAAGCAGCTCTCTGCGTTTGGAAACATGCGCAGGACATAGGTCCTGCGGCGGATTTCCTCGTTGAGGCGTCAAGCATCCGTCGATTTCAGGTGCTTGTGATGCTGGCGTGGCAATCGGAAGAAGGTCAGGGTCTGCTCGATTGTCTCCTCGACCCAACTGGTCAAGCGCTAATAGCGTGCCGAAAGACGATCTCTGCGCCTTGCCTAAACGCGAAACTCAAAGTTACGCTTGGTCCTTGGCACCATCCGCCTTGCCAACGCCTGCTGAGGCGATTCGCTGGACAGGTCCAGCATCAAGCCAAAAATGAAGCGAGGTGGTCGAAGGTTGCCCGGTATCGACCAGTAGTGCGAAGATCTTCATGCATCGTCAGCCAGACCTCCAAACTCACCTCCAAATTTGGCAGCACTCTCACGAACCCCTTCTTCTCCGCTACGCCAACTTGGCATACCCCGATTCCCACTCCAGCTCCGATTAACGCAAGCTGCGCGATGTCGTTGTCTGTCCGGAAGGCGAAGGTCGCATTGAGGGGGAGGCCAGCCGCGGTAAAGGCGTCTCGTATCGATGACGCCTTATCCTGGCCGACCAGCGAAGCACGCTCCAAATCGTTTATGTTCGCCGGCAAGCCTTCTTTCGAGCAATATTTCTTGGATGCGAACAAGCCCAGTCCAACCTCTCCGATTTTGCGCGCGACGAGCCCAGTCTGCGTCGGGCGATGCATTCGGATCGCGATATCGGCTTCGCGTCTTAGAATGTCCTCGTCAACATTGCTCAAATGCAATTCAAACGTAAGCGCGATTTTCGATGCGCATTGACGACGGCAAGACCGATGAATGTGCGCGCATTGGTAGCGAGATCCGGCTCTATCCGGCGGCAGTAGTCTTGGAGAAGTTGAACGGCAGCAGGTCGCCGATTTCCGCCGCATCGCCCCGCTGCGGCAACTCTGTGAGCACGTGGCGCAGCCAGGCGAGCGGGTCGACGCCGCAGGCGCGGCAAGTTAGCATGAGACTGTAGATCACGGCGCTGGCCCTGGCTCCGTCAGCGGTATCGCTGAACAGCCACGATTTTCTTCCGGTGGCAAAAACTCTGATCTCGCGTTCCAGAATGTTGTTATCGATCGGCATCCTGCCGTCGCTGGTGTAACGCGTCAGGTAATCCCATTGGTTCAGGGTGTAGGACACAGCATC
>NZ_JANUBV010000056.1:0-8196 GCF_024808055.1 Rhizobium sp. BK176
TTCTTCCATGATTTGGTGTCCACCTATTTTGGTGGACACTTCATGCCTGAGAGCACTTCGCTTCAGAAGGTGCGCAGAAATTCGCGCTTACCTTCAATGTAGCATTCTAGGATCAACAAGCTCGCAACAGCCTGCCGCAACGAGTGATCGTTGCGGCGACCCAGCATATTGATGTTGCTCAGGCGGCTCCTGACGCAGTCCAAAGGGTGCATCAGTGTGATGGAAATGGCTTCCGGATTTTCAGCATCAGCAAATGTGATTGAATTTTCGAGGAGGGACTTGTCCTCGACCCCTTTGATCTGGGCAAGGAAGTCCACCACTATGTCGCGATTTCCAAGCTTGCCCGTTACGACAGCCGCATTCGGCGTGTGATTGTCACCGGAGGGTATTTCCAGAAGGCCGTTTTCTAGGCTGTTTGCAAGTGCGCGCTCGGCTTCCCGATCATGATAAAAATCGAGATCCTTGCTCGTTAACTCGCCGAGGCCGTCGAGCTCTTCGTCCATGCCATGATAAAGTTCGGCCCAGATGTTAACAGCTTGCCCGCCAACTATGACCGGATTGAATCGCTGAACAAATCCTAGGAGCGTCTGAACTTCTTCTGCTGTGAGATGCGGCTCGGCATCTTCGCCATCATGGACAATCATGTCCGGCTCTCTCTTGCCCTTGACCGAGTTCACCGAGAACCACAGCGCCGTCAGGATGTCGAGGAGCGGCATTCCGGAAGGCGAAGACCGTACCCGTGGCGACCGAGAACTCCCGGCGACATGCTTCGCACTTGAAGCGCTTGCGGCGGATCTCCCAGCAGCCCTTGTGGCCGCAGCGCACGCACTCCGGCGTCCCGTGGCTGTCCGGCCACCGGAGGAAGCAGAAGACCGTGTAGGCCCTGTCCTCGTCGAACTTGACGACGGCCGCAGGTATGTACATGCAAGGACGTCGCCCGCTCGACTATAACCTTGATTTCCTAGAAACGTCTCTGAAAGATGTTCCAAGAGGTGATGGTCAGCGAACTGTCGGACTTGTTCGTTTTCTACAAACAGCTTTCTGGGTTGCCTATGTTTCGCGGTGAACGCGTTTCAGAACTACGCAAGCTCTACAAGCCCTCCATGTTCCCTTCATGGATTGTGCAGAATGCGCACATCAAGCACTTCCAGCGACTTAAGGAAGTGAGTTGTTCGACAGATACCTCACCGTCTTCATGGTATACTGCGACATTGGTTTTGCGGATCGTCAGCGAACCGAAACGGTGCGGCGAGCCCTTCAGAAAGACACATCTTTGCCGGGTGTTCTTGGAAAGCGAGTAAAGGCGCAGTCAAACCTGAAAAAGCTTTTGGAAGAGCTTCGTCGTAGCAGGGATATGGACCGTGCGTTGCCGGAATCTTCGTTGGTGGCAGTTGCTACCTAATTCCGTAAATGTACACTCCTATCCCGGAATTCCTATCGTGTGGCCGCTCTGTGGATCACTTCCAATCCGACAAGACGTGTTAGCAGATCTCGTTTTCTGTTCCGGATTCCCCTTGCCTAGATTTGCGCCTATGGTCACCGAGCCCTTATTGAGCGCAGGCGGCGGACCTCGGAGGGCCCGGCGGAGGGTGCAGGCGTGCCCCCCGCCGCATCTCGGGCTGATAGCACATACGAGTTCGGTCAAATCGCGCGCGGCCCGCTGGAATCAAAATTTGAGGAGATCTCCATAACACATTGAAAATGATTCGTTTCCAATCGGAACGAATCCCTTGGACGGGCTTTGAGTCGCTATCGAGAGATTCGGAGTAGAGCGTATGGCAGCGGCTCATCGTGCCCAGTGGAAGGGCTTCCTCAAGTTTGGCGACGTGAGCTGCGGCGTTGCGCTTTACACGGCGGCCAGCACGTCAGAGCGCATAAGTTTCAACACGATCAACAAGGTATCCGGGAACCGCGTCAACCGAATCTTTATCGACAGCGAGACTGAAGACCCGGTGCCAAAGGAGAAGCAGACCAAGGGGTTCGAGATCGAAAACGGCCAATACCTCATCATCGATCCCGAAGAGGTGGCTGCCACGATCCCCGAGAGCAACAAGACCCTGGAGGTCGGCTGTTTCATCCCCTGCTCCGACGTGGACGATGTCTATTTCGACAAGCCCTACTACCTCGCGCCCGACAAGTTGGGCGGGGACGCCTTTGTCGCCCTGCGTGATGCCATGAAGAAGTCTGAGGTCGCAGCAATCGCCAGAGCTGTCCTCTTCCGTCGGATGCGGACCGTTCTTATACGCCCACACGGCAAGGGTCTGATCGCCACTACCCTCAATTACGACTATGAAGTCCGCTCCAGCAAGAAAGCATTCGAGGAAATACCCAGGTTGAAGATTGAGGGCGAGATGCTCGATCTTGCCAAGCACATAATCGCGACGAAGAAGGGCGAATTCGACCCGGCGACTTTCGACGATCGCTATGAGGCTGCCCTCGCCGATCTCGTGAAAGCCAAGATGGAAGGCCGGTCGCTCCCGAAACCGAAGAAGGTGGAGGTGTCGAAGCCGAACGACCTGCTGGCCGCCCTCCGGGAAAGCGCAGGAATGATGAAGGCTGCCGCCGCCGACAAGCCGAAACGCTCCGCAGCCAACGCCAATCGAGGTCCGGGTCGACAGCGCGCGACACGCGAGTCGGCTCCAAAAACTGCCACTTCCGGTGCTTCTGCGCGTCGCAAGGCTGGTTAAGGAGATCGAGGCATGGCACCGCGTCATTATTGGAAAGGCTACCTCAAGCTGTCACTGGTCACCTGCCCGGTGGCAATGACCCCGGCCACCAGCGAGAGCGAGAAGGTCCGCTTTTATACGCTGAACAAGGATACGGGAAACCGGGTGGTCTCCCAGTACGTTGACTCCGTGACCGGGAAGCCCGTGAAAGATGAGAACGAAGCCAAGGGTTATGCCCGCGGTGAGAACGACTACGTCATTCTCACCGACGACGATCTCGATCGCGTCGCGCTAGATACCGTGAAAACCATCGATATCGAGAAATTCGTTCCGGCCCACACCATCGAATGGGTCTATCTGGAAAAGCCGCACTACCTGATGCCGGATGACGCTGTTGGTAACGAGGCCTTTGCCGTCATCCGAGATGCCATGAAGGCCGACAAGGTCGTGGGTGTCTCGAAACTGGTGATGGGCCGCCGCGAGCGCGCCGTCATCCTCGAGCCCCGAGGGGACGGCATTGTGCTTTGGTCGCTTCGGTTCGGCGATGAAGTAAGACCGGAAGAAAGCTATTTCGAGGATATCGCCGCCAAAGCGGACCCTGACCTTGTCCCCCTGGTTCAGAAGCTCATCAAACAGAAGTCGGCTCATTGGTCGCCGGATATGGCCAGCGACCCGATCCAGACCAGCCTGTTGAAGCTCATAGAGACAAAGAAAAAAGCGCTGAAGCCGAGGAAGACGGCAAAGGGAAAAACGGCCGAAACCGCAGTGAAATCGAACGTCGTCAACATCATGGATGCTCTGCGGAAGAGTGTCGAAGCTGATCTCAAGGGCAGAAAAGGGGGGTGATGGGATGCATCCGACAGATACCACGGTTGCCCATGAGAACAACGGCTGGAGGATCGAGTTTCGAAGTCATGATGGCGACGCCGTGACGGTCCTTGTTTGCGATGGCGCCAACGTCGATGAAGAGGCCGCAGTAAAACGTGCTCGCGCGATCCTGGTCCAGCTGACGGCCTTTGGAACGCGGGGCGGCGGCCGGAGTATCAATTCATACGACGCCGCCAGCAACGGAAATTTTGATGATGACCAACCGTCTATCGACATCTTTCATTGAGGCGACCTTCGAATGCCCTGATGATGGCTCCGGAGATGGGCAAGTGTGTTAAAAGACCGCAACGGAACAATGAGCACGAACTTCAGGATGAATACATAAGGGTTTTGAGCAACCCTTTGGGTGGCATCGCCAGGATCTCTGGCCCGCCCTAACGCAGGGCTATTTTATAACCATGGAACAGAACCCACTTGTTTTGTTTGGCGCCGGAAGAACGGGTGCGCACTTCTCCGTCATTCCTCGAACTAGCCGCCTAGCTGCTCCGTCTGCTCTTGTTGAGGCAGGGCTCCTTCTGGGGCTATGGACTACTCACATTGTGTCAGTATCCATGGCAACGATCTAACGATACACTCGTTAGGCTTGTTTCCCGAAAACAGGCGCATTGGCGTTAGGGAAGGCTCCGGACCCCTCTCGAGCCTTCCCCCAACCACTGTTTCCCCTGATGTCGCTGAAGCCTGTTTGCTGGTCGCGGGGATGAACGTCTTTCTGCGAATTACCGTCACGACAAGCAAGGGGTGCCCAACAGAACCGATGGCTTTTGAGCTGGCGAAATCAACCAAGATAAAGCCAACCATCAGAAGCCTGATGCGTATCCCGGATAATTTGCTGTGTGTGGGAGTTGCCGGCATGCCCTTGATGGATCGCATCAATAAGTACCGAGAGACGGAGGAGCATCAGACATCGTAGGGGTGGAGGTTCTCGTTCCCAAAGCGAGACGAGATGAAATCGTGAATGCCGCGGCGGAAATGCGCTCTAGGCATCGGGCCGAAAAGAGCCGTCTTGTAGAATTTATCAGAATCGCTACCGAGCGTATGGGCTTCTCAAAGTTTTCAATAACATCGACATCGAAAAGCTGAACGATCGTCCGCAAAAGGCGCGATCTTGCCAAAGCCCTTATCGAGCGCGGTGATGCGCGGGCCTATGCGATGGGGACAAAGAATGCTCGTCTTCCCAGGAGACGGGCGCTGATTGCACTCACGCGGATCCAAAAGAGGTCATGGCCTCCCTCGCCGGGAACAGATCAGCCGGCCCATTGGGCATTTCGGCGTCAATCCGCTTCAAAAAGTCGAGGAATTCGGTCGCTCGGTGACGCTTGTAGCAATGACCGATCACGGCGCCAGTCGCGACGTCGAGCGCGGCGAACAGGGAGGTCGTGCCATTGCGGACATAGGTATGAGTGCGCCGTTCGGCGACGCCCGGCGCCATAGGCAGCACAGGCTGCTCGCGATCCAGGGCTTGGATTTGTGACTTCTCATCCACGCAAAGCACGACCGCCCGGTCCGGAGGCGACATGTAAAGTCCGACGATGTCCTGCACCTTATCGACGAAGAGCAGATCAGAGGAAAGCTTGAATGTCCCGGCACGATGCGGCTGCAGGCCAAATGCTATCCGGATCCGACGGATGGTGGTATGCGAAAGTCCACTGGAGGCTGCCATCGAACGGATGGACCAGTGCGTGGCATCCTTGGGAGTGGTGTTCAATGTACGCTCGACGACCTGAGCAACCTGGGCATCAGAGACAGTTCGTGGTCGACCGGCACGATATTCATCTGTCAGCCCTTCAATACCATCTTGTAGGAACCGGCGGCGCCACTTGCCAACCGTATGCTCGTGGACTCCGAGACGCTCGGCAACGTCTTTGCTTTGCAGATCCTGCGCGCACAACAAGACCATCCGGCATCGATCCGACAAGGAGCGCGGCGCTTTATGCCGGCGCACCTGAGATTACAGGAAATTTCTATCCGCGTCGCTCAGAACGACGAGGCCTGCTTGCCTGCCAACCATCAATCAACTCCTGCTCTTCTAACAGAAGCCGAACAAAATGAAGCTTATTTTGGTTCCAGGGTGACTAGGCTAAGGCCAGCCGCCGCAGCCTCAAAGCGAGCAGAGGTCACGACGGCCCATTTCTCGTTAAAATTGTTACCTCCAACTCTGTCGGAGTTGGTTTGTATGGTGTCGGTCGTCGAGGAATTGAAAGGCAAGCTGGCCGAATTGGAGGCGCGGCTTGAGGCGATCAGGGCTGAAGCTCTGATCCTGGAAGGCCAAAAGTCGGCGTTCATGACCGTACTCAAGGTCTTCGATCCCAGCACGATGTTCGAAGTTCGTCAGCAGGCCAAGAGGAGGGATCGGTCAACGACGCGAATACCGCTGGTATTGCCACGAGACGCCAAGCTACCCAAGCGTGTCGCGGACGGCTTTCATCCGCGAGATATCTAGTTCAACCTGTATTTTTCGTTGAATAGCTGAGGAGCTTTCAACGACTTTTGTCACGCAGCCCCCAAAAGCATCAACCTAAATCCTTCCGCCACCCGCACCGCGCGGAGATGATCGGAAGTGTACTTTTCGAATTTTACCGTCAGGGCTCACCGAGCGATTGACTTTTGGACGACATGCACGATGTGAGCCTCCCACAAGCGAAGATAGGTGCCTTCGGTGAAATCTCGGCTAAAGATGGTAGAAAGGGTATATCGGTTCGAAAGGTAGAAGAAACTGAGGGAAAGCACCGTCAGAAAGACATTGAGCGGATCTATCTCGGCAATGAAGGCACCGTGCGCGCTACCTTGGCGCAAATATTTCCCCAGCTCCCGAACCAGGTGGTGGTTCAGGAGGCGGCCATTAGGTGATCTGTGAATGAACTTGGCCCGTTGTAGATTTTCAGTTCCCAGCAAACTTAAAATCTCCGGATTTTCAAGAAAATAATGCCATACGAAGCGTACTATTTCTTCGACACCTTCTTCGGGTGCCATCTTGTGAAAGTTGAGACAGGTTTCAGCGATCCGCATCTTTCCGAGCGCGTGATCGAGCACAGCCACATAAAGCTGCTCCTTATCCCCGAAGTAGTGGTAGATCATCCGCTTATTGAAGCCAGACCTTTCCGCGATTCTGTCTATCCGCGCTCCACCGAAGCCGTTTTCTACGATTTCGTTCATAGCGGCATTGAGGATGTCCTCCCTCGTCTTATCGGGGTCACGATGTACTCCAGTCAAAATATGAGCCATAGCCGCCAGTCCCTCTGACTCACATATTCGGGTAAACAGGGCCCTCACCGCCCTGCGGCGGCACCCAGTTGATGTTCTGGTTGGGATCCTTGATGTCGCAGGTTTTGCAGTGGACGCAGTTCTGGGCGTTGATGACAAAGGTTTCCTTGCCGTCCTTCTCCACCCACTCGTAAACACCGGCCGGACAGTAGCGGGTCGAGGGACCGGCATAAATGTCGTGCTCGGACGAGACCTGCAGCGCCATGTCCTTTACCTGCAGATGCACCGGCTGATCTTCCTCATGATTGGTGTTCGACAGGAACACCGAGGAGAGACGATCGAAGGTGAGGACACCATCGGGTTTCGGGTAAGCGATCGGCTTGTGCTGCGAGGCCGGTTCCAGCGAGGCGGCATCGGTCTTTCCGTGCTTCAACGTCCCGAAGATCGAGAGGCCGAACAGCTGGTTGGTCCACATGTCGAGCCCGCCGAGGGCGACGCCGACCGCCGTGCCGAACTTCGACCACAACGGCTTGACGTTACGCACCTTCTTCAGGTCCTTGCCGATATCGCTTGAACGCCAGTCGTTCTCGATCTCGACCACCTCATCATTGGCCCGACCGGCGGCGATCGCCGCCGCGATCCGATCTGCCGCCATCATGCCCGATAGCACCGCGTTGTGGCTGCCCTTGATGCGCGGCACGTTGACGAAACCCGCCGAGCAGCCGATCAGCGCGCCGCCGGGGAAGCTAAGCTTCGGCACCGACTGATAGCCGCCTTCGGTGATCGCACGCGCGCCGTAGGAAAGCCGCTTGCCGCCCTCGAAGGTCGTGCGAATGGCAGGATGCGTCTTGAAGCGCTGGAACTCCTCGAACGGATAAAGGTAGGGGTTCTTGTAGTTCAGATGCACGACGAAGCCGACGGCAACGAGATTGTCTTCCAGATGATAAAGGAAAGAGCCACCGCCGGTCTTCATGCCGAGCGGCCAACCGAAGGAGTGCTGCACGAGACCCTGCTTGTGGTGCTCAGGCTTCACCTGCCAGAGTTCCTTGATGCCGATGCCGAACTTCTGCGGCTCACGATCCCTCGACAGATCGAACTTGGCGATTAGCTGCTTGGCGAGCGAACCGCGCACGCCTTCCCCGATCAGCACGTATTTGCCGAGCAGTGCCATGCCGCGGGTATAGTTCGGGCCGGGCTCGCCGTTCTTCTCGACGCCCATGTCGCCGGTGGCGACGCCGATCACCGCACCTTCGTCATTGTAGAGGACTTCGGTTGCGGCAAAGCCCGGATAGATTTCGACGCCGAGTTCTTCGGCCTTGGTGGCGAGCCAGCGACAGACGTTGCCAAGCGAGACGATATAGTTCCCATGGTTGCTCATCAGCGGCGGCATCAGGATGTTCGGCAGACGCACAGAGCCGGCCGGACCGAGCACTAGGAAGTG
>NZ_JANUBV010000057.1:0-7105 GCF_024808055.1 Rhizobium sp. BK176
GCAGGTTCATCATGACATCGGTCATCGGTGGTTCCTTCCAATCAGGTTGGTGTGAGCAACCCGACTTTACCGGAGAACTTCGATGACCGCCGCTTTCGCCGCTCGCTCGCTACGGCGCAATTTAGAACGCGCTCACGAGCGGCTTCGCTACCGCCGACCTACACCATTCGGCGGGACACGACCTGCCTTGCAAACGAAGCCTGTCTCCGGCGAGGCATACATGCTATTTTCTGGTTGTGTTCAGTGGAGGAAACTTCCGTGAACAGGTACCACCTCGAGGGCGACTCTATCGATCAATTTCCCGCGGCCCTGGTTCATTGGGCAGATCAATTTCGGCGGTCGGATCAGGACGAGGAAGCACTCCGGCGAGCAATTGCGGCATTAAACGTCGCCTTGACCCAGGCTCAAACCTATCTGGATGATGTCGGCGAGGTGAGACAGGAGAGAAGGTGGAACACGCCGGCCTTTCTTTTCAAGGTTGCATGTCGATCGGTAGCGGTCCTCGATCCTGCATTTGCGGACAAGATGAAATCATTTGGGTGGGGGACAGAAGATTTCTGGAGTGATGCGAAACAGAGCGGCAAGATACACATTCCCGATATTCGGACGGCTTGCGTAGTCATCGAAGCAAGACTGTCGGGGCGCGAACCTGATCTTGAGGAAAAGCCTGTCGGGAATGCCGCCCAGGATGAGAGAAGCAAATTGGTGCTGATAATTGCATCAGTACTCGCCGCCCTCTTTGGCCTTGGGTGCATTTCAGGCGGTCTATTGCTGATGGCTGCACCCGGGGGCGGAGCAACTTCTTTCGATTTTCTGGGGTTTCAGGTCTCCACGCACCAGACCGGCATTGCGGCTATTGCCTTAGGCGCTGCGTCGATCATCCTGACATTTCGAATGGTCCTGAAAACCGTCGTCGCTCGCGGCAGAACTACCTAGTGTCAAAGCCCGTCAGTCGCAACCGACAGGGCAGCGCGAGCTTCTTCGTCATGACACACCCCATATCTCGACCAAGACGTTTTGCAGAAGACGGCGCTAAGCATATGGCGATGGCCAAGCTGCAAAACCGGCGGTCACGACAGACCCAACCAAGCCAATGCATACATTTCCCAATCATATAGTATATTACGAACCTTAGAGGTTGGCCATGCAACGTCCGTTCGCTCCTCGACATATCTTTTCGACCGTCTTGCTCGGGACGATCGGCGCAGCGACTTCATGCGTCTACGCTTGCAGCGGCTCACCAGAGTTCGGCCCGACCGGACATTTTCATGCGCAAGCAGGGGCTAATTTGAAGCGGGACTCGAGCACGATAGAAGTCGCCATCTACGGTATCGCTCGTACCCTAAACGAAATTCAGGCGGCGACCTTTTCTGGCCCAATTCTAGAAAGCGTCCTGGTTGCAAGTCGAGACGCTGCAATAAAAGGATCGTTGCCGATCCCGCCAGATATTCGCAAGCAACTCACGGGTTACTCGACCGAAGCTTCAATGAACCGTGTCCGATACCGGATTGGTGACGTGGGCTCCTTCAATCTCGCCACGGTACTGGAACGGGGAAGATTTGCGGACGCCGTCACCCTGATTGATGTGGTGGTGTTTCGCGACGCGCTAACGGCTGCAACAGTTTCGGCATGGGCCCATGAACTGATACATGTCGACCAATACCACGTATGGGGCGTCCATGGCTTCGCGGTTCGATACGCCCAAAACTGGCTGGCGGTGGAGAACCCGGCCTACTCCAAGGGCGATGACTTCGCACGTTGGCGATGCCGCAAACAAGCACAAGACAGACAAAATTGAAGGCCACATCACGAAGGCACACTGTCGACAGCGTGGGGCTTTTGCCAACGCCAAGAAGCTCAAGTGCGTTTCGCCTGGCAGGCAGACGACCCTCTCAGTATCCCCGCAGTTCGTCATCGCGAGGGACTAATTCAACACTGACTCGCTTGCCGTTGATTCTTTCGATTATGGTCGTAAGCGTTGCAGTGTCATTGTCAAAACCACCATGGGATCGAGACATCGTTTGCGCTGACAATGATTTGTCGATGATCAGTCGGGCGCTCTTGCCTATCTTCGATCCATAGATTTCCATCCCGGCAATCGGCGTATGTGGCTGCTCTTCGTAGGCTCGCGAGACGAGGTACAGCAGGGAGTGGCTGTACCGTGGTGTCAAGGGAATTCCGGCCTCGACGGTGTCTCTCTTCTCGAGATCGTCGCTCATCATATAGAGGTGGATATTGCCGTTTAGCCTCAGCGCCGAGGTTCCCTTGAGCAGCTTTCCATAGTGTTCATTGAAGAAGTCCGTCGTGCAGGCTGGAGCCATAAGATGCACACTGTCGATGGTCAGATTTTTAAGCTTGAACCGTCCCAATGCGGAAATCAGTCGACCGAGAACGATTGACCCGGCACTGTGACCGACAAGGTGAATTTTGGGACGAAGGTCTGCGGTGTCCAAACCCTGTAGAAGCGGTTCAAGGCCCTGGAATCCACCATCGTATTCCCTGCGGCCGCTGAATGCGGCTTCTGCGTCACCTTTCATGTTTCGCCATGCGCGATTGCCGTAATATTTGCCCGGTCCAGCCTCAAACAGCCAATCCGAAAAGCCCGCACCAGCGAGACCGGAAGTTGCCGACGACATTGCGCCGAACGCCTCGTCGAGGAAATCCGAAGCCCACATCAGGTGAAAGTTGTAGATTGAGTTTCGTCCGAAGATATTTGCGCGCTTCCACGCCGAGATACGGCGCGCCTCGTCCACCGTGGAGTTCAGTCCGCCGTGCGCGTAAATCATCAAGTGCGGGTAGCCCGTGCCGTTGTTGGATTCCTTCATCGTAAGTCGTTTGACGGTCTCTGCCATCTCATCATCCTTCGGCGACGCATACTTGCCTGTTACGACAAGCTTGCCATCGTCGATGTTGAGGAAATGGCCGAGAATGTCGGCGCGTGTTGGCTCGTTGATGCCGAAGAGACCGGAACGGCTGGTCGGAGATGATTTTGGCAGGGCATTGAAGGCGGATGGAGCGCGTGCGCCGAGTTGCAACACCCAAGCGTCCATGATCGTTGCGGCCCAATCCGAGTAGGCCCAGTGTGCGAGCCCCTCCCTGCCCCATTTTTCGCCCCAGGAATTCAAGATCCAGAATCCTTCGGCGTCGTAGCCCACGATGGCGAAGGCGTGTCCGCCAATGGGAGCGCCGTCGGGCGTGATATATCCGTTGACTGGTTTTAGCCAGCCCCCGTGTATTTGTGCGGAAGCGTAAATCCCTCCGACCTCGTTCAGGGCCGCGTGATAGTCACTGATGTCAGGCTGAAGCCTGAAGTAGGCACCGAGGCGCGTTTCCGTCGCCTCCTTCGCCAACTCGTATGTCAGCAACCAATCCTTCTTTGTCTTGTCAGTTGGACCGTCTTTGCAGACGCCATTTCGGAAAAACCCCTTCAGGGCCCCGCGCAGGGATGAGCCGTCGTGGGGACTGTCTGCCCATTCGTCATTTCGAAGGCCCATTTCATAGAGCATTCTCGCGCTGACGCGTTCTCGCGGAGTTGCGCTGACGGTCTGGTGGCGGAGGACGTCTATGACATGTGCAAGGGCATAGCCAACACAGCGTGGAGATTTTCCCTGGTCCCTCACCGGAAATGCGATCGTCGGATAGATCCCGCTCTGTAGAGAACGCAGATGGGGTTGATAGATCCTATCCCTCAAATCCGGAATGTCAGGCAGGATGTCGAGAATTCTTACCTCATCTCCACTCGTCTGTTGTCTTGTCAGATATGCCCGGTCGCCGACGAAGACGCGGTTGTCATCTGGATCTGATCGTCGTGTCGGTTCCTGCGCTGCTCGCGACGCGGACTCCTCGCCTGCAGCGTCTTTTGCTATTGCAGCCCCGTCACCACTCACTTCTCCAACATTTGACGTCAACTCCCTGTTCGACATATTCCCTCCACGTCCGTATACCCCGCACACGCGTTTTGGCTTTGTGATCATCAGGCAGCGCGACTGGACGGCGCCGACTCCAGAAGACTTACCAGTAAGTGTTCGACAGTTTCGGGAGCCATGAGGGCTTTGTTCAACCCGTCACCAGCGTAGAAGGTCTCCCCTCGCCTAACCGTCCTGTGTGCGCCCTCCCGGGCTTGCAGAACAGGAAATGAAGCCCATTCTTGAGCAAGTCCCAAGCCGAAATCGACCAGCGAGATCTTGCGCGCCATAAACCGCTCATATCCTCGAAACTTCAGCAATGTGTACCCAAGCTGATCCTGAAGGGCAGAGCCGAAGGTTTCTCCTCCTGACAGGTGCAATGTGTCGCGCAAGCGCATGAGTGTTGTCGTCATGAACTGATAACGGCCACACGCGGGTGACCTGAACATTCTGCGCCAGTTCGGGCCGTTCAGAATAACGTCGGCCAAGCTCATGCTACTCAAGGGTCTCGGTAGCCTGTGCTGGTTGTTGCCAAATAACACGTCATACCCACCCGGCGCTTCTGCATCGCCGATGAGATCGAGCAAGCGCCGGGCTCCTTCCGGCAACGTATCATTGGCGGCATCGGTTAGTCCTGCTGCAAGAACTATCGGTTGTGGTATCTCGTCAATCTTCGACCAGGTCAGTGGACCCACGATACCGTCAGGCCGAAGGCCATATCGCTGTTGAAAGCACCGTACCGCCGCCTCCGTCACCGGACCAAACCTTCCATCCTGTTCGGTACCGACGGCGCGTTGCACCTGCACGACATCCGAACCCTGTGCTCCTCGCTCCAGGGTTCGATGGCCCGAAATCGCATCGAAAGCGGGAACGGGGGGCCGGAGGGTGACCGTACCAGACATGACACGTTTCACGCCATCGCGGAACACGTCCATGTTAAACAATGGGTCTGGCTTTCGACCATCGGGAAGTGCGTACTCCTTGTGGCCACAGCACATATCGGAGGTCTCCCCGATGTGATTTAAAATTGCGGCCACTCCACGTCTATAGGCATCCATCTGCCAGTCTGGCCACTGTGCATTGGGCGTGCCCGGGTTCTCAGCTTCTATCCCGATGAAGCTGGAATTGCCCGTCCTGATACCTCTCCACTCGCCCGGGCCGGCATGGTTGGCTTTGCCAGCGGCAACCAGATAATATGTTCCGTCGACTCCCAGTCCCAACTGGGCGAGTGGTCCGGAAAGTGGATGGTTGCCGCCTCGACCGTTTATCAAGGCATTCAAGGTGGGCATGTTGCCGGTCCCGATGGATCCGGTGTGGTGACAGATGACGCCACGCACGCGCCCCATTTCGCCGGTGCCACGACTTGCCCAGCCATTGGTCTCCGCGACTTTAAGTCCTGCGTGGCGGAGAACTTCGGGCAGCCAGGTCAATAAGTAAACCATGCGTCCCTCCTCAGTGCACTGACGGCTTCTCGACACCTCCGGAAGCCTTGGGCAAGTTTATGTCCTCGGTAATTTCTCCGTCCTCCAGTTCCACGTCGCAGAGGCAGGAATCGACCTGATCATTAAAGTTTTCATCGGTTTCTGCCGCAGACGGACGGGCAAGCCGGGGAGGCGCTGTCAGCCCACGCGGGTTTCTTTCGTCTGCTTCAGATCGGGCGAGGTCCGTCTTGGCCACGACCGGCTGAACGACCGCGGGGTTTTCCCCGAGTGCCGGGACGAGTTTGGTATCGAGAAGATTTCCAACAAGGCGCTCTGAGAAACCTGCCAGGAAGGCGACGACTATCGCGATATCTATCTGCGGAGACGTGCATTCCGGCCCTGTGACACAAAGCCTGATAGGACCGGCCTCGCCCAACGTGAGTTTAAATAGTTCACTTCGGAACAAGGCGAAGAGTACCACAGCCGAAATTGCCCCAATGACAATTCGCAGTCCGGCGTCTACGAGGTTGTCACGAAGCCGGAGGTCGGTCTGGATCGTCCTCCCCCTTATCCCGATCGCAATAGAAAAGAACGCGCCGAGACACCCAATGCTGGTCGCCATCCAGGTATTATTCCGGGACACGAATTTTGGAAAGTTGAGATCATTGAAGGCCCAAAACAGAAGGAAGATGACAAACGCGACGAGACCGGCCGTCACCACATACTGAACGCGGCCGGTCGAAGTGCGCTCTTCAACGATCTCTCTCTTAATTGCCTCTAGGAGGACCATAGCACTCGCTTGATCGCCCTGCAGTGCAACGATCAAGGCGTCAGCTGTACGGCGGTCATATCTTTTCGCGCGGGCGTCGCTTGCGCTTGCGCGATGGGTTGGGCCAGTCTCGGACCCCACCGTCCTGGGGCTTCTCCAGCCATCTATCAAACCGTTGATTTCACCTCGAAGGGGCGCGAGGTGAGCGAGTGCCAATCTTTGCTCCGTGGCGAGGCTCTCATCATCTGCGTACTGGATCATCACGCGGTCGGAATTCGAATATACCGCGTAAACTCTCGGGACTTTGCTGTAAACAGTACCTATTTCAAGGCCTGTATAGTCTGTCCTCCCAACAGCAATGTCATCGACGCGTTCACCATTCATGGCCGCCCCCGAAGAATAGCATCTAAGATAATGGCATAAATTCTCAAGGTTGCAAGATTTTACTTGAAATACACTTCTGGCGGTAGGTGCGCGGTCGATGGAAGCTTTCTTTGGAACCCTCGACATGGGAATGAGGACCAGCGATCGCAGCTCATTGCCCGTCGTTGACTGCGTCACTGAACACCATTCGCGCGTTTGCTGCCGCGCCTGCCTCGTCTCGGATCAAACGTGTCAGTAACTGCATGAGCGGTCGTTGCTAGGCCTGAAGCCGTCTGCACAGGCCGGGTTTACCGAGGTGCGCGGTTGGTACTGATAATCAGGTTGATTAGGATTGCGGGCGGTCGTGCAGGCAGACATCATCGCCCCCAGTCCGATCAGCAAGCCGCTCGCGACAGACATCTTGGCAATATTCATGTGTTGGTTCCCCCGGCCTGACGTTCTCTTTCTGTTTACCGAGCAAGAAAATGCTGCGCCAAAAGGCATATGGGAGGGCTATCACGAACACTTGACCCGGGTTACGCCACCGACATGTCCCGAGGTTACAGGACGAGATCGCCAGCCGTTTGATGGGGAGAGGCAGGCGGCTCACGCCGCCTGCCCTTCGTCGTTGTCGTCGAGGTCAGTGT
>NZ_JANUBV010000058.1:0-6357 GCF_024808055.1 Rhizobium sp. BK176
CTCCGCACCGCAACCCGCCGCTACCGCCCCAAATACAGCAACCCAAAACCGCCGGAGCGAACTTAAAACTGGATAAAACTTGGGGGCAAGGTCAACGGCAGGGGCCTTCGACAGACCGAAATCCTTGTCGGGCTATTATCGACAGGAAGTAGCCATTTAATGAGAACGTGTAATGTCGGGCAACGCCCGCCCGGCAATAAAATTATCGTTTTCAACACAAGCATTGCAGGCGAAGGACACCTGGCCGACGACACTTGGACCCAACTTCGGTATCAGAGGCTCGCAAGCCGGTGTCACGGTAGAATATTCTTGCCGTGGAATTTCACACGAAATTCCTTTGCTTGTCTCTTGTCCGGAATGGTTATCACAATGAACCTAAGCGAATATGTTTTTCTCTCCTCGCTTTCCAGATCGAATGTCCAGGCCGTCATACCTGTTCCCTCGCCAATCTCTACCAGCTTCTCCATCACCCGGTCTTCGCGATCCTCTCCGTCGAGGTTGATCTCGTAAACGAAAGTCTCCTGACCGGGCGACCCCACGATCTGTTCGTTGATCCAGTTCCAAATCGCTTCAGCGTTTACCGGAAATGGAGGCAACTCAAAATTTAGGTGCTCTACATCAAGCGCGAATATGACCTCTCTGTCGTATAGTGCCCGTATTCCCAAAGCGTATTCCGATCTTTGAATTGTATCGGCCAATACACCTTTCAATTTCCTCAGGCTCGAATACTTATGAAACATTCCACGCTCCAGATACCTTACTGGAGTTAGAGCCTCCGATTTTTCTTTCCAGATGTATTGCCACTCTCTATGCTACGCCATTTGGAGGGTGGAAGGTCCACGCCAGGTCGGAAGATGCGGCTGCTCGAATGGCAAGCTATCGTTTAGTGGACCGAGTTGGGGGTGCGCTCTCGGCCGGACCCTTAGAGGGACGTCGTATTGAGGACGTCCTCTCCAGTTCTATCGTTGCCTATTCAACAACTCCGCTTGTCGCCGCCATGTCGTGGTCGGCACCAACTCAGTGCCTCCCACGACCTTAGGCTGCGTCGGCTCGGCCGAACGAACGGCGCAGCGGCGGCTCATGATTGCCCGCCTGTTTTGGCCGTTTGAACGGCATGTGGTCGACGATAGACACCAATGGATTTGGACATCAATGCCAAACGAAGCCTCGGTATGTCAGCAAGGCCTGCCGTTTCGCGTACATTGTTGCCATCGTGCTACAGTCTTTCGTGCTCCCCAAACGGCCTCGGTTTTAGGGATGGGCGCCGCCTTTCATGACAACGTTGAACCTTGCTGGATCTTACACCTCGGGGCAACCGCGAACGTTAGCGAAGATGATCCTGTCTGGCCCGCGGCGGGTCATGCCCTCTACGACAACGCTACGTGGCGAAATCCGCACGACATGAGCCCTTCGAAATCCGGCATCGCGTGCGTTGTCAAGGGCATCATCAGGATCGCAGCGCCGGCGAGACCCTCGATCGGACCAATCCCCGTGCCGATCATTATCACGATCATGAATTCCGACGCCCCCTGGGCCCACCCTGAACTCGAGATCCTGGGCGATGGAAGGTGACATGAATCCGACGACGCTGCTCGCGACCAGGGCAGAACTGATAGCAATTCTCTTCAACACAGTCATTGGTAATCCTCCAAAAGTCTCTTCTCTGAGAAGCTAACCTTCCCGACACGGAACGGTTCCCTCAGAGAGGGCACGAACGATGCGGAATGCTCGGTTATGCTGCCCCACGCAAACTGGCTCGGTTTTTGGCTGCCCCAACGCTCAACCTGACGAAGTAAGCCCTTGTTCGTTTCACCACTCTCGCTTCACTTCGAAAGAACACTCTTCAAGGCCCCGAAGTCTTTATAGTTTCCGGATCGATACTATTCAGAACGTCGACCTTTCGCTGGACGCAAAGTGTCGAGATTGCAAGCTTTGGATTGGTGTTTCGACACTAAGACATCGAACCGTTGGGATCATTGCGGACGGAAGATTTGAGGCGCATGAGGCGAGAAGGCGACGCATGCATATGCGGTTCGGGACAACGGGATGTCGACGGTAGTTTCACCGGCGACAATGGTTTTCGTAGAGATTTTGGAGCGGTCTTTCGCGGCGGACCACTCGAACGTTGAAAGCCGTCACAAGAAAGGGGAACTGAAATGAAGAAACTATTGGCATCAACTTGCGTGACATTCGGGCTGCTGGGACTTGCCTCTTACGCGAATGCCGCCGGTTGCGGTTCCTTGAAGCGACAGCGCAAAGTAGCCGGCAGCATCCGTCTGATATGAGAAGGCTGACAGGCTGCTACTGTCACCGGAACGAGAAGTAAAGGTCTCCCAGGAGATGGTTCTTTAACATCGGGACCTTTGCTCGGGCGATGAAAGCGATGGCGAGTGTTGCAGTTCCGCACTCGACTCAATGGTTGCATGATGTTTTTGTGCGCCGGGGCGTTGGAGTTTCGTTATGTTGTTTGCGTTGGATCAGACGAAAGCCAGACTGCAGTATCTTGTAAAGTTCGCATCGGTTTGGCTCGTTGCCATTGCTTTGGCGTTCCTTCCCGTGTGGTGGCTGGTCCAGGAAACGACCTTCTAGAGCTCTGGTTTCCCTGAAAAAGGGACGCCAGTCATCGGCACATCCGGCGTGTCAAGGCTGCAATCGCTGCTGGCGACCAGCATCCGGATACGTTCCGCCACCCGGGGACCGACGGGATTGTAGACGACTAGGTAGATCGGGCCTACCATCCACGGCAAACCCGGAATATTCAGTTCGATGTCGCCGAGAATCGGATGTTTTAGCCTCTTGGTTCCTTCTCTATGGGCAATAACATCGTTCTCCTGCCACAGCGCAGCAAACTCCGGACTCACGTTGCAAAGTTCATCTACCAGTTCGTGATCTCCGACGTCGCTCCGGCACGGCCTGCGTCCGCTCGAAACGCGCAACCTCTTCCTTTCTCAATCCAGGCGTACGGCTGCGACCCGAAAACCCAAACACAGCCGGATCAAGCCGAGAACGACGATCGCAAAGGAAAACTCCAAGGGCGGTTCCTCTTCCGCGCCGAGCCTTACACTCTCGGGTTCTCTGCGCGACGCAGGGACTAATGACGTCGCACTTGACAGATCTCCTCCATCGTTTCGCTGAATCCAGCCGTTCGTTCATGTTTCAAATCAGCCGCAGGTGCGCGGCGACAATCACGGTGAGATCCGTCTCATCCTGATCGCCGCGCTATACGCAGGTGGATTCTGCTTCTTGGTACCGTTGACTACCACGCTTTGACACCCGGGCTCGGCGCCGGCCTTATTGACTTTTCGCAGTTGCGCCCATTTCTAATCTTTATTGTCGCATCCTCAAATTGCAGCATGCTGATAGCTATTCCATCCATCTCAACCGGGAGGATAGTCCCATGCACCTCTATAAGGAGACGAACCGCTTCCAGTGCTCCAGCCACGCTGGGCGACCTTGCATCGTCATCGAGCAGATGAGGATCGACCAAAGGGGAAACATCAGCCCCGATCCAACGAAAATCGACTATCTGACGGAAGATGGCGACGTTGTCTCGCGATTGGACGAGGGGCTGTTTCTCGTCTTGATCAGCCAGGAAGAACTTCTGCTAACGCATTGATGAAAAATGTCATCAGGCAACACGCCGTCGCCCGTGGGGACGAAGATCGGGATAGGTCGTGCTGGTCACGGGTCCGGATGTGCGCTTGAACGATTTCTTGCAAACCTGAAGGCGGCTTTTCCGCCCTTCAACAACTTTGAGATTAGTTGGAACCGAATGGCGAGGACCGATGGATTCCACCTGTGCGTTGATCGGCGAGGATGGCTATTCATTGCAACTGGTCTGGCTCTCGTTTCGGAAGAACAAGCCTACGTGGTCCTCTGTCCCGCGCCCTCTGTCGATGAAGCCCTGTCGCTCATTGAAGTCCGTCCTCCAGACATGTCATCCCTGGGCCTTCAAGCTCGACAAATCCAGGCTTGTGCAACAGATCGAAGACTTATTGCCTTTACCGCAAGGCCAACGGCGTCGTCGGTTACGAGACAAGAAAAGCAGGTCGCACTAACCATCGACTGATGCAAATGTGGAGTCGCGACCGCTGCTGGCCGCCCAAGGCAGTCATCGATCAACTGGTATCGAGCAGACGAGTGCGCGATCGTTGTTGCTATCCCTGAAGGGGATGTTCGTCGGCTTCGCTGAGGGGGCGGCCGCCAGATCCGGCGTTCGACACGTGAGCCGAGACGAGATTGGACTTCGAATTTGATCCACGAAGCGACTGCTGGGCTGGACCAACCTTGCCACTGGGACTTAACGAGCAGATCGCCCAATGGATCAGCCCAATTTGGACATTGTGTAAAAAATCCTCGGCGGCGAAGGAAAGGGAAGAACGGTGCCACATCGTACTGGCACCGAACCACGCACCCCTCAAAAAGGCCGAGGCGCGCAATGTGCGAATTAGGGCGAGTAGATATACAACTTTTGAGCGGGAGAGTTGCCCGATATGCTAGGTAGCTGGACGCGCGCCCTTGCAGCAGACTGGAATTGGTTCTCAACAGGGGGCTGGTAATGGCCGAAGAATACCGATTACGCATGGAAGGCGAACACTGGTCCATCATCGACGAGGCAACGCTTGAGCCTGCTCGGCTCGATGGCGTCCCTCTCGCCAGGATGGAAGCCGTTGAAGCAAAGTACATGTTGAAAATTCTGCAGGGACTGGATCGCGTTCGCAAAGCTTCAAAACGGTCGGCGTCCATGGTCAAGAAGCACGGCATCAAGACGGTTCGGATATCGCCCGTCCAGCCGGTCACAGATGCATTCGCTCCGCTAAAGCCGCTTGGCGCCGATTGTTCGTTTTGCGTGGCATGCAATGGATCTTGCAAAAGGGGCAAATCCCTTGACCTACTTAACTGACGCAGAGAGCCGCCTTGGTCGCCCAATCGGGCCACGGCTCGGATCCATACAGCGTGACGACGGTCTTTACGAAGCGCGCGTAGTCCCGGCTTACGCGGGCGAGGACAGTACCGTCATTTTTATCCGGCGGCCGAGCCTGAAATTCTGGCTCCGATCAAAAATGGGTAAACTATTGGGTTGAACAAAAGGTACGCAGCCCCGAAATAGAGCTTCAGAAATCTGGCACTAGCCTGTTCATGCTGTTGCCCGAAATTCTTCTCCTTTCACGTTGAACGCTCTGTGCCGGGCGTTGCCCGATGCGCTCCCTAAGGTGACGCGGAATGCACGATACCCGCACAAAGTGAGGCACGCTGCTATCCGTCGTCATGCATGTGCGATATCTGTGGTGCGCACACAACCCTCTTTGGACCGGAAAGGCTCTCGGCATACCCGTCGTGCCTTTGAGCCTTCCACCCTCTCATCGTGCGAGGTTGCCCAAGCTTTGGAAAGGCTTGCGTCTATGAAGGTACGAGCAGTCCCATGCTGATCCATCCCGTCACGATCACCAGCAAGATAGTGGCTGCGTACAAGACCATCGTGCCGATCCGCCGATAAACGAGAAAATTTCTTGAAGCCGGCTCATTCTGAGCGCTGGCTGCTTGCGTAGAAAACGATAAATATCGTGACATGGGAACACCGGCTTTATCGGAGAAATAGGCGGCACAAAAAAAGGTTCCATCACGGCCTGTTTGCGACTTTAACAAATGCGTTTTCGGGTTCGCCGTCGGAGATTCCAACTTTATCGTAATTTCCGGGGGGCTCGGATGCACGTAGAGACGACCATTCCCTCGTGAGCCAATCAAGCATTCGATTCGATCAGCTGCCAACGACCAAAAAATTAGCCTCGGTGGTTCCCGAGGCTCAGGTGCGGCTCCAACATGAAGCCTGGCCTTTGTACCGGACAGATCTTGATGCTGACAGGCCATATTTTTTCATTCTGGTACTGTCTGCGGCGCAGGCTCGTGATCTTCAAACGATATAGTCCGCTGGCTCCTCCTCACCAATCGCTCGGTGTCTCGCTCCACGCACACGACCCTCAATTAATGATTTTCCAGGTGGCTGGTTCGCTCGTTGATTAGAAATTCAAGGGCGGCGCGTAAAAGCACCGGACAGTATCCTCGTTTGGGAACAGACACAGATGAAACTGACCGTCCGGCGATTCCAAGGCCCTGGACTGCGGAACGAGGAAAAGGTGTGGACGCGTAACGAGCCTATGGTCGCCTGGCTTCAGCGCGATCTGGTACCCACCGCCCGCTGGTCGCACTGCTTGTGACGGAATAGGCTGACAGTCCCCGTTTTCGCCGTTCCCGTTGCAGCAAAAGGTCGTGTCCCGCCGAATGGTGTAGGTCGGCGGTAGCGAAGCCGCTCGTGAGCGCGTTCTCAATCGCGCCGTAGCGAGCGAGCGGCGAAGCGGC
>NZ_JANUBV010000059.1:0-2500 GCF_024808055.1 Rhizobium sp. BK176
TTTGGTTGCGGGGGCAGGATTTGAACCTGCGGCCTTCAGGTTATGAGCCTGACGAGCTACCGGGCTGCTCCACCCCGCGTCCTCAAGGTGAGGCTCCTTCGCCTCATCCTGACATCGACGAACCGCGCAGCGGTTTGTCGTAGTGCCGGGGCAACTGCGAAGCGGTTGCTCCCGTACGACGTTTCCGTCGTCATTCCGGAGCAAAACCCTATGGGTTTTGTCTCCTGTAAGGGACGCACCATTATATGTCTGGTGAATGCCCTCAAATTTCAGTCGGCCGATTATAGCAGAAAGGACCGCTTTAGGCGGCCCTTTTGTTTCGGCCTGGGCCGTTTTCGTTCAGAGAAGATTTTTTGTTGCGCTTGGCAGACCTGGCAGCGACCGACTCTCCCGCGTCTTAAGACGAAGTACCATAGGCGCTGGGGCGTTTCACGGCCGTGTTCGGAATGGGAACGGGTGCAGCCGCCCCGCCATAACCACCAGGTCAGCGAAGCGCAACAAATTGAGAAGCTGGCAGGCATTCGCCTGTTTTCTTTTAAACACGTCTAGGCGTCATTTCTGTCTGATGACAGTCATGAGCATTGATCAATGAGAACGATCAAGCCAATCGAGCTATTAGTACCGGTAAGCTTCACACATTGCTGCGCTTCCACACCCGGCCTATCAACGTGGTCGTCTTCCACGGCTCTGATAGGGAATACTCGTTTTCAGGTTGGTTTCCCGCTTAGATGCCTTCAGCGGTTATCCATTCCATATGTAGCTACCCTGCTATGCCGTTGGCACGACAACAGGTCCACCAGAGATATGTCCATCCCGGTCCTCTCGTACTAGGGACAGATCCTGTCAATATTCCTACACCCACGGCAGATAGGGACCGAACTGTCTCACGACGTTCTGAACCCAACTCACGTACCGCTTTAAATGGCGAACAGCCATACCCTTGGGACCTGCTCCAGCCCCAGGATGCGATGAGTCGACATCGAGGTGCCAAACAACCCCGTCGATATGGACTCTTGGGGGTCATCAGCCTGTTATCCCCGGCGTACCTTTTATCCGTTGAGCGATGGCCCTTCCACGCGGGACCACCGGATCACTATGACCGACTTTCGTCTCTGCTCGACTTGTCAGTCTCGCAGTCAGGCGGGCTTATGCCATTGCACTCGACGACCGATTTCCGACCGGTCTGAGCCCACCATCGCGCGCCTCCGTTACTCTTTCGGAGGCGACCGCCCCAGTCAAACTACCCACCATACACTGTCCCGGATCCGGATAACGGACCGCGGTTAGACATCCATGACGATAAGGGTGGTATTTCAAGGATGGCTCCACGGAAACTGGCGTCCCCGCTTCAAAGCCTACCACCTATCCTACACATGCCGACACGAATGCCAGTGTAAAGCTATAGTAAAGGTGCACGGGGTCTTTCCGTCTGACCGCAGGAACCCCGCATCTTCACGGGGAATTCAATTTCACTGAGTCTATGTTGGAGACAGCGGGGAAGTCGTTACGCCATTCGTGCAGGTCGGAACTTACCCGACAAGGAATTTCGCTACCTTAGGACCGTTATAGTTACGGCCGCCGTTTACTGGGGCTTCGATTCAAAGCTTGCACCTCTCCTCTTAACCTTCCAGCACCGGGCAGGCGTCAGACCCTATACGTCGTCTTGCGACTTCGCAGAGCCCTGTGTTTTTGATAAACAGTCGCTACCCCCTGGTCTGTGCCACCCCACCACACTTGCGTGCGAAGGGGTCACGCTTCTTCCGAAGTTACGCGTGCAATTTGCCGAGTTCCTTCAACATAGTTCTCTCAAGCGCCTTGGTATACTCTACCTGACCACCTGTGTCGGTTTCGGGTACGGTCTATACGGTGGAGCTATTTCCTGGAACCGCGTCCCTGCAAGATCAATCCAATAAGACCTTACAAGTTGAGCAATCCGTCACTACCACCAGGCCCACGAATATTAACGTGGTTCCCATCGACTACGCGTGTCCGCCTCGTCTTAGGGGCCGGCTAACCCTGCTCAGATTAACTTTAAGCAGGAACCCTTGGTCTTTCGGCGAGAGGGTCTCTCACCCTCTTTATCGTTACTCATGTCAACATTCGCACTTCCGATACCTCCAGGACCCCTCACGGGTATCCCTTCACAGGCTTACGGAACGCTCCGCTACCACGTGTATTGCTACACATCCTCAGCTTCGGTGCATGGCTTCAGCCCCGTTACATTTTCGGCGCAAAGACCCTTATTTAGACCAGTGAGCTGTTACGCTTTCTTTAAATGATGGCTGCTTCTAAGCCAACATCCTGGTTGTTTTGGGATCCTCACATCCTTTCCCACTTAGCCATGACTTGGGGACCTTAGCTGGAGGTTAGGGTTGTTGCCCTTTTCACGACGGACGTTAGCACCCGCCGTGTGTCTGCCGACTAGTACTCCCCGGTATTCGGAGTTTGGTTAGGATCAGTAAGACGGTGAGTCCCCATAGCCCATCCAGTGCTCTACCCC
>NZ_JANUBV010000060.1:0-6085 GCF_024808055.1 Rhizobium sp. BK176
GGCAGTAGGGACGAAATGATTGACCACTCGTGGTCGGTGAGTTCGTAGCGGCGGCGTGTCATCATAGCTCCTAATTCGGAAGCCTTGAATCACGCGGAACGCAATACGCCAAGAGAATTTATGAGTTTACGGCCTAAGATCCTCCGCCGGAACAACGCCCTGTTGCTGACGTTTTCAATGGCCAGACCGCAGCAGAGGACGTCAAGCAAATGCAAGTCGATCGCGAATCAAGAGCGACGGGAGGATCACAAAGACGATACCCGGTTGGGGCCGAGATCGTTGATCGTGTTGCGTCGTTTCGCGTTTGGGCACCATCTCACCAAACCATGTCGGTCGTTCTCATGGCAGGAGGAGAATACCCGATGCGGCGAGAGGAAGGGGGCTACTTTTGTGTCGACGTCGAGGGTTTGCAGATTGGCGCACTTTACCAGTTCCGCCTCGGGGAGACGCCACAATGTCTGCCCGACCCCGCATCGCGCTTTCAACCCGGGGGCCCAGCGGGGCCGTCAATGCTCGTGGATTACAGGTCCTTTCGATGGCGGGATACGGCTTGGCCAGGTATATCTCCAGATGGGCAGGTCCTCTACGAAATGCATATTGGGACATTCACGCCGGAGGGAACCTATGAAGCCGCAGCGCAAAAGCTACCGCTCCTCAAAGACCTCGGCATCACATGCTTGGAGATGATGCCAGTCAACGAGTTTCTCGGTGAGTTCGGGTGGGGCTATGACGGAGTACTTCCCTATGCGCCGACACGCTTGTACGGCCGCCCGGATGAATTGCGATCGTTTATAGATCAGGCCCATCAGGCGGGAATCGGCATCATCCTCGACGTCGTCTACAACCATTTCGGCGTTGGCGAGAGCTTTCGAGCATTTTCAGAGGATTACTTTACCGATCGCTATTCCAACGAGTGGGGTAGCTCTCTCAACTTCGACGGAAGGAATTGCCAGGGTGTGCGCGAGTTTATAGCTAAGAACGCCGCATACTGGATCGATGAGTACCATTTGGACGGCCTACGATTGGACGCCACCCAGGCGCTCTTCGATGCCAGTGAGGATCACATCGTCACGTTGATCGCTCGTGAGGCACGGAAAGCAGGAGGCCGGCGATCGATCTACCTCTTGGCAGAGAACGAACCGCAGGACACAAGTCTTCTCCGCGCAAGCGATGCGGAAGGCTTGGGTCTGGACGCTGCCTGGAATGATGACTTCCATCACTCTGCCATGGTGGCCGCTACCGGAAGGAGGGAAGCCTATTATCACGATCACCGCGGTCATGCCCAAGAGTTCGTATCGGCCGCGAAACATGGCTACCTGTTTCAGGGCCAGCGCTACGATTGGCAGGACGCCCCACGTGGCACACCCGGCTTTGACCTCCACCACGAACACTTCGTCCACTTTTTGCAAAATCATGACCAGATCGCGAATTCTGCAAGAGGCTTGCGGATAACTGAGCTGACGTCGCCGGCGCGGTTTCGAGCACTAACCGCCCTGCTCCTCCTCGGTCCGCAGACCCCCATGCTTTTTCAAGGCCAGGAGTTCGGCGCGACGACGCCTTTCTTTTACTTCGCGGATAGTCGTGGGGAGATGATTGATCTCGTAAGAAAGGGCAGAGTTGCGTTCTTGAAACAGTTCCCAAGCCTAAAGGATCCCGACTTCGAAAACCGCATGGCTGCGCCGTCCGATCCGCTAACGTTTGAACGATCAAAACTAAAGTGGGATGAATATGAGCGGAATGACCACCTCGTTGCGCTCCATAGGGATCTCCTCGCGCTTCGGCGAAATAATATCTTCTCCGGATATGACGAAGGGCGGAAGCTCATTGTTGACGGGAGTGTGTTGGAGACGTCCGCGCTCCTGTTGCGGTTTTTTTCTGATAAGCCGGACGAACAGCGTCTGCTTTTAGTCAATCTCGGTCACGACCTTGCAATTCACAGTCGGCCCGATCCTCTGCTCGCCCCGCCGCGCGGTTATCAATGGAAGGTCGAGTGGTCCAGTGACGATTTTAACTATGGTGGAAGCGGTCGCCGACCGATCGACTTACAACGTCGTTGGGGTCTTTCAGCCGACTGCGCGGTCGTGCTTGCGCCAAAAAGGCAGGCACGGAACAAGACACCTCCTGGTGAACAGCTTGATCACTGGCAAAGCGAAATCTCCTCTTGAGATGGCTGATTGCAGGCGATTCGTGGTCTTGTCGGAAGTGATCGTGCTCGTTGTAAAAAAAAGCCGGTGTAGTTGACCTCATGGCACTGTCGAGGCCGCCTTTCAGTCACGTTATACACAGAAAGATAGTGTCGGTCCCGAGAGCGCTTGTTACGCCACGGTCTGGATGCCGCGCAAATTTCTGGCGCCGGCTCAGCCATAACGGAGCCGTTATGATCCCCTCCTGCGGATGCTGTTGAGAACAGTCCGTATGGGGAGTGGCCACTCCTTTTGGCTAAGCTTGCTCAAGCTGGATGAGGCGACGGCGAGGATGATAGTTGATCCCACGAGAATCTCGCGCACGTAGGAATCGACGCTCATCTGCGTCAGGCCATTGTCGAGCCGCCGAGAATGAAACTCCCGACAACGTCGCCAGGACGCGGGCTCGCCTTCCTCACTCATGGTCATTCCCAGGAAGACGGCCGCTATTGCAGAAAGCATCAAACCGCTTCCTTGGGTCGGGTTGGCGGAGGCGACCCGGCTTGCATCATCAGACCTGCGGTTGCCGCCCCCGAGACCGGTCAGGCCAACCGCCGAAAATCGAAGGAGCCGCACACGCACACCGACGAGCCTTGCAGCTTCGGCGTTCCCGCCAACGCATAGAGCGACGACCATAGACCGTATGCTCGAGCAATACCCATACGAGCAGGAGAACGAAAAGCGCAAGCACGCTGAGGAACGGCAGTGAAACCCATTGGTCGCCTGGGTCTTCCGCATATTCTTGACATGTCTTCACCCTTGTCTGCAAAACGAGGCGCGCCTCGAAGGGAATAGGACGGCGTTTCGGGGGGACCTGGACGAGAAAGCCGGTTTTTCCGGTCTTCTCGCATTGCTTGATTGGAGCAGCCGCGGCTTGGCTGACTGAAACGCCCGCATTACGATCATTAGATGATACCCGTGACTTTCCGTGTACTGCTCGTCGTCGAGATCATTCGCTGCGTCGTCCGTTCAGCGCTCCTCAGGTGAAATAGGGCTCGTCGTTTGTTATTCGTTGGCGCTTGGCAGACGTGAAACGCTGTTGCCATATCCGGTCTGAACATCGTCACCTGAGGCGAATACGGGGCGCTTGGGTTCAATGAGCCAAGCTCTCGCATCAGCGAGCCCCAGCGTTCCCATGGTCGACAACCCATCTTCGGCTTGCTCCATGGACGATGCCAGCCGGGCATGGTCTCCTAAGTTCCAGTCGAGCCTTGCTGGTTCTTTTCTGTATTCCTCACGACGCCTATACCGGCGCCCACGCCTTGTCAGCAACGCGTGTGACTTCCTATAATCCAGCCATGGACAAGACATTTGCGGCCGTTAAGGAAGACCGACCCGGCAAGGCCTGGCTCTCCAGATTTGTTGCCGGTCGCGAGGAGGCGGAAATGTGGTACTTCGGGCAAGCCCGATCCCCAGTCCCAACTGCAAAGGAATGCCGTGCAGCGTTGCTTCGGTTCATGCCGGAGCTGGCACCCGCCTATGACGAGGCATGCTCCCTCGTCGGAGATGACGACGTGGCGCATCGAATGCTCAGTCACTACCGACCCGCGCCAGAACGCTACGGCTGTAGTCAGGCGGTCTGGCTTGGGTCGGAAGGCCCGGCATTACTGCGAAACTTTGACTATCCGCCGGCGATTGTTTCCGATCGCTTCGAAATGACCGCCTGGTCGAATCTGAGGGTCATTGGAAAGGCGCAAAGACCTTGGGGAGGTTGTGTAGATGGTATGAACGAAGAAGGACTCGTCGCGAGTGTCACTCTTGGCGGGGGCCGCACTCAGGGTGTTGGCTTTTCCATTATCCTGGTGATCCGCTACATTCTCGAGACGTGCCACACTATAAATCAAGCAGTCGCTGCCCTTTGCAGAATTCCCATAGCGCTACCACAGAATGTAACCGTCCTGGACCGTTCGGGTTCCTACGCGACCTTGTTGCTCGGCCCGCATCAACGCCCGGTCGTATCTCGAGCGAAGGCGTGTACGAACCATCAACGGTGGACAAGACCCTCGACGTCATCAATGACGCGCCTGGCAGCAATTCAGCGCGCATTGGAAGACCCGAGCATGTCCCTTCCGCAATTCCAACAGCTGTTTCTCCAGCCGCCGCTTTACTCCAACAGTATTTTTTATCCAACTCTCTATACTGCGCTGTACCGACCGTTGGAACGGCGAGTGGATTATATTTGGCCTGGCAAATGCTGGTCCCTCGGCTTCCAGGATTTTCCCGAAGGCCAATACACGCATAGCTATACTTAAATTCCATCCCGCGGCGCAGTCATTGCGCGGAACAATGCCGTGATCGACAGCATGCCCCGGCCGGGGCAGCGCGGACGAACAGGTCCCGTGAAGTCTGCCATGAGCAGGTCTTTAAGCAAGCCGCTGGGTCACCAGCTCAGTCTGAGCTGAGCGGCGCCATTTGAATAGCGTATCGCGAGATCCGTCACCTCGCCTCCTCCTCCCCAGATTATACTGTCATCCCCCGACGCAGCTCAATGGCTGCGGCTGATGGAAGGACCGCGAGCAAACACCTCACTGCGGGCCGGCACATGATAGACCCGGTCCCTCCACGAGACGCCGATCGCTTCGGCCGCATCGATCAGGGCCCGCTTCGCACTGTCTGGGTGCATCGTCCCATCAAGTACTGCGGCGCAAGCGCTAAGAGCTCGCTCAAACGCCGATCCGAACGTAACCGGCCATTTCTCTGCCAACAACGCCGATGCTTCGTCTGTTCCTCTGATGTCTATCGGATTTGGAACCCCTGGCAGCCAGATTTCGAGTCCAAATGTCGCCCGTTGAAACCATGCGCGTGCTCCTCCCCTGAGTCGCCCCATGACAGATTCACCTCGAAACACGGCAGCTTTGGGGCCAGCTGGAAGCGCCCCTCTTCACATTTTGAGCGCTGAAAGGGGCATGGCTGCGCTGCCGGGATTTTTTCTCGACAATGTCCACTTCGAACTTCCCGGCGACAACGCTGACATTGGCACGCGACCAAAATCATGTGAGAGTTTCAAAGGCGTTCGACATTGAAAGGTTGTCTTCGTTCCTTTTGTGCAGCGCAGCGTCTCAAGACTTGCCTGAACCTGAAACACTGAAGGAAGGAAGCAAAATGAGCGATCACGTCTACAAGAAGGTCGAACTGGTCGGCACCTTCAAGGTTTCAATAACTGAAGCCATCGACACGGCAATCGCGCGCGCGTCAAAGACCATGCGAAATCTAGATTGGTTCGAAGTCGACCAGATCCGGGGACATATCAGGGACGGCGCAGTTGAACACCATCAGGTTGTGATGAAGGTAGGCTTCAGACGGATAACGTCGCCAGCCGAAAACGCCAAGAGCGACGATTTCGTCGTCGCTCTTCGCCATTTTCGAGTTGAGTAGCAGACCTAGCGTATTGGAACGGTTCGCCGACTTGCTATCCCGCGAGATTGGAAAGAAACCTCGACCTGAGGCGGCTGCGTATGTCCTGGCTTATGAATGCTTTGTCCCGTTGGCTCCTGGTCTGCTGCCGCGGATCGCGCTCGAGATCACATTGTGGTCGCGTCGTGTGGCATTCTCATCAACGAAAGGCGAAGACCGCGATCATGTTAACGAGAGTTGACTATCTGAGAATGGCCGGTCGCGTTGAAGGAAGGCAACGCGTACGTTGCCGCGATCGCGACCAGGGCGACCGCTATCGATGTTACGATCAGGGCTTGTTTCATGGTCGCTCCCAGTTAAGCACGGTGACCTTGCCCCGTTGAAATAATCCATTTTGAAGTAAGCTCTGGCCCATTGAGAGGACCAGGGAATGAAGCGCAGCCGTTTCACAGGCGAACAGATTATCGGCATTCTGAAGGAGCACGAGGCGGGTACGCCGGTCTCGGAGCTTTGCCGCAAGCACGGCGTCAGCGATGCCAGCATCTATA
>NZ_JANUBV010000061.1:0-6022 GCF_024808055.1 Rhizobium sp. BK176
GCCGACGTCAACGACCAGCTCGGCCGCGGCCGACCCTTCTTCGTCGATATCGCCAGGGACGGCATCGTCCTCTACGAAGTGCCCGGCCATCCGCTGGCAAAACCGAAGCCATTGACGCCGGAAGAACAGCGGCAGGAAGCAAAAGGCTATTTTGAGCAATGGTTCAAGCTGTCAGAAGAAGCGCTGAAATTCGCGGAGTTTGGAATTACAAACGAGATGTGGCGGGATGGGGCTTTCATGCTGCATCAAGCCACTGAACGTGCCTATCACTGCGCTCTGTTGACCCTCACCCTCTACAGCCCGAAGTCGCATCGCATCAAGGTGCTGCGCTCCCGCGCCGAAGGAGTGGACCCGCGCCTGATTGCGGCATGGCCTCGTGACACCCGGTTTTCGCGGCGGTGCTTCGAGCTGCTGTCTCGCGCCTATGTCGAAGCCAGGTATTCCTCCCAATACGAGATCACCCAAGAGGAACTTGCCTGGTTGACGGAGCGGGTCAGGAGCCTGCAGGAGGTTGTCAAAACAGTCTGCCTCGAGCGGTTGTCCGGGGAGTAAGAAGCATGAGCACTTCGCTACGCCTGGTCGGGCTCGCTGGTGGCCTTGAGGTGAGGCCGGTAGATATGCTGCCGAAGCGCCCGGCGTGAAATCCCGTCGCCATGGGTTCGCCCAATAATCAGAAGTACTCATTCGCGGGGTCGAGCGCACTCGGGCATATTCAACAATGTTGGCTACGTCGTCGTGCAGGATGACGATCCTTACCCGAAAGTGCCAACCGTGTGAGGCATCTAATTGCTTTTGAGAATGTTGCTGATGGAACCGCAAGCTTCTCAGTTCGAGCCGCTTCATTGTTCTGCCGCTCGGGTGGGGTCAAGGCGCCGGCTTATACCAATATTCCCCTCGAAGATTTCGCCAACATAAATGACTGCAGTCCGCGGCCACCACGCCGATCGGGTTCTTGCCCGGACTTCAAAACTGGCGTCTCTGCCGAGCAGAGACTCGGCGAAGGTGACACGGAACAAAGAAGGAACAGTCTGTTGTGCAGACTCGTGCAATCAGGTAGTACTCCTTCTGGAAATGTACTGAATTGAACCAGCAGAATCAGGAAAAGCTATGAATGAAGATTGACGTTAAACTCATCCGTGATCAGCGCCAGCTCGCGGAAATGAAGCTTGCCTTGTTGGCGGAAGATCATCCGCTGCGGGAAAAATATATCTCCTGGATCAGCGAATTGGATCAAAAGCTTCGTGACGCGGCGAATTAGCGTTCAGAGAGAAGATTCAGAAGATCTGGGTCCGACAGAAATACCGCATCGGCTCACCCACTAGGAAAACCGCACTTAGAAACCCCGCTTCCGGGACCGGCTTTTGCGGAACTTCGAAGGACTGTGACCCAACACGTTCTCTAATCGCGGTTGTCAAGCTGGCTCTGTTTATATTGCTGGTCAGGCTCAGTAACGGGCGCAGATGCGGCAGCCCACATTGTGCAGGGGGCCGTAGTCGCAAATGCCGAGGGGGAAGTCCCATGTGAGTTCAGTTCACGCGTTGAAAGTCGTTCTGTCATCGCGCAAGTTGAACAGATCGAGGATCAGACGCACGCGGCAGCGTCGACGACCAACGCGAGGGATGTCCCCACATCGCCATGACGCATCCCGACAGTGCGGTATTATTCAGCCGCCTGACGCAGCGTCCATCCTGGTCCGTCGACCGGTCCGATGATTTCAAAGTCAGATGGCATGTAATGCTGGTCCGAACCAATGGCGGCCAGCGTCCAGAAGTCCCGATCCTCGCCGAACATGGTCGAGACTTGCACGATCGTGATCTCATGGATGTCGGCCATGGGTCTGGCCCAATAAAAGCTTCCCGGCACCAAACGCGCTACCAACATTGAACTCACTCCCGGTACAAGCGAGGATAGTCGCAAGACTCCAGGAATAAGAAAGATCCGAGGAAGCGCTTTGCACAACTGCGTTAATGGAAGTGCGCTCCGCCAGGCTCGGGATCGAAAACCATCTTGAATTTTTGAATGGATTTGGGCACTTCATGGCTCCATTTCCTAATCCGACAGGAGACATACGGCATGACCATTGCGGCAGACAAGCCAGCCGAAAATCACGTGTTTGAAGCGGACGTTGCGCGGCTTCTGCATATGATGGTCCACTCGGTCTACTCGGATCGGGACGTCTTTCTTCGTGAGCTGATTTCGAACGCAGCCGATGCCTGCGAGAAGCTCCGATATGAGGCGATAGAGACGCCATCGCTGCTGGCAAGCGCACCTGATGCCCGCATCACGATCACGCTTGACGAGGAAAATGGGCAGCTAAGGGTCGAGGACAATGGCATTGGCATGAGCCACGACGAAATGATAGAGGCTCTCGGCACCATCGCGCGCTCAGGCACGCGGGCTTTCATGGAGCGCATTGAAGCGCGCAAGGCAGGAGAGGGCAGCCAGCTGATCGGGCAGTTCGGTGTCGGTTTCTACTCCTGCTTCATGGTATCCGACCGGGTCGACGTGATTTCCCGGCGTGCTGGCGCCAAGGAGGCCTGGCTTTGGAGTTCCGATGGCAAGGGCAGCTTCACCGTGAAAGGCTTGGATCCTGCCGACGCGCCAGCGCGTGGAACACGCATCACGCTGCATCTGATGGAAGATGCCCGGACATATACCTCCCGATGGACCGTGGAGAAGATCGTCAAGGAGCAATCAGGCCACGTTCCTGTCGCAATCGACCTGATCGACAAACCGGGTGGCGAGCCTACGCAGCTAACCGACGGCACCGCGCTCTGGACCAAGGCAAAATCGGACATATCCAAGGACGACTATACGGACTTCTACCGCGGAATTTCCGGTCAATACGACGAGCCCGCCGTAACGGTGCATTACAGAGCAGAAGGGCGTCATGAATATACGACGCTTGCCTACGTGCCCGGCTCCCAGCCGTTCGACATGTTCGACCCTGATCGAAAGGGTCGCATGAAGCTTTACGTGAAGCGCGTGTTCATTACCGATGAAGCCGAAGTGCTGCCGCGCTACCTTCGCTTTGTCCGCGGCCTTGTCGATACCTCCGACCTGCCTTTGAACGTGTCGAGAGAGATGATCCAGGAAAGCCCGATCCTGACGGTTATCCGCAAGGGCGTCACCAACCGAGTTATCAGTGCCATCGAGAAGTTCGCCCAGGATGATGCCGACGGCTTCAGGACGTTCTGGGACAATTTCGGCGCCGTTCTCAAAGAAGGGATCTACGAGGATGCCGAGCGTCGCGCTCAACTGCTTGCTATTTCACGGTTCCGAACGACGGCATCGGGCGAGGCGCACCGCTCCCTCGCAGATTATGTGAAGGACGCAAGGGAAAATCAGAACGCGATCTTTTATCTCGCCGGCGGCTCGCACGATCAGCTCAAGGCTTCACCTCACCTCGAGGGGTTTCGCGCGCGAGGCATCGAGGTCTTGCTGCTCGAGGACTCCATCGATAGCTTTTGGGTCATGAATGCTCCCGACTTTGAAGGCAAGACGTTCAAGTCCATTACCCAGGGATCGACCGATCTGTCGCAGTTTGCAAAGGTTGACGGCCTGGACAATCCGGCGGCTGACGCTCCTGCCGAAACGACGGCATTCATCGAGTTCGCAAAAGAACAGCTCCGGGATCATGTCGCGGACGTTCGCGTGTCGGGCCGCCTCACCGAAAGCGCGGTTTGCCTCGTGGCAACGGAAGGAGGCTACGATCTCCAGATGGAGAAAATCCTGCAGGGAGCGGGTCGCATCCAGGCTGGAGCCAAACCAGTCCTTGAAATCAATCCTGTTCATCCAATGATCAGGGCCATTGCCGCAATCGACGGCGACGCGGCCTTCCGTGAGGATGCGGTCGCGCTTCTGCTGGACGAGGCCCGTATTCTTGACGGCAGCAAACCACTTGACCCCCGGGCTTTCGCAGAGCGCTTTGCAAGGATTTTCGAAAGGGCGGCGCGATCATAAATACGCGTGGCCTCAAGCCGTTTTGATGGCCCAACCGAGATGTCCGGTCCGCATGAGATAGAGCAGACCGGACGTTTCGAGCCTGACGTCACGTGGATCGGACCCCGTGATGCCACGCTTCAATACGCTAATCGAAATGCGTTCCGAATGGTTTGGTTGCTTCGACCACACATCGAGTGGATGGCACCGACGACAGCAACGCATCCAGAGGGCGACCGGCGCCAACCTACGCAGCGATCGGGAACGTCGGCCGATGCCTGCAATCGGAATAACGATGGCCTAACGGGCCGCTATCGCAATCGGCCCGAGACATGGAGGCGGACCAGCGCGTTATCCGCGGCTATCGCATGGCTGGTTTACAGTGATGCACGTTTAGACGCTGCACGGGCTGCGGCGTGCGATCAAAACGCGCCCTTTGTCGCATTGTACGCCTCGAGTGCTCTATCCCTGGCAAACGCGTGGTTAACCACGGGCATGGGATAGGTCGTGCCGAGCGTGATGCCTGTCTTCGCCAGAACATCGACCGGTGCCTCGAATGGCCGATGGATGTACCTGTTGTCAAGATTGGCCAGTTCGGGGACGAATTCGCGTACGTAAGCACCGTCCGGGTCGAACTTCTCACCCTGAAGGGTCGGATTGAAGATGCGGAAGAACGGAGAGGCGTCCGCACCCGATCCGGCGACCCATTGCCAGCTTGCAGCGTTGTTGGCGGGATCAGCGTCGATCAACGTGTCCCGAAACCAGGACTCGCCGAGGCGCCAGTCGACCATCAGGTCTTTGATCAAGAAGGACGCCGCGATCATGCGAACCCGATTATGCATGTAACCATGGCGCCAGAGCTGACGCATCCCTGCATCCACGATCGGATAACCAGTCAGTCCCTTTGTCCATATCTCGAAATGCTCCCGGTGATTTTCCCAGGGAAAGGTATCCATCCGGTCGTTCCAGTTCGTATTGGGAAGCCCTGGGAAGTGATAGAGCAGGTGGTAGGAAAACTCCCGCCAGGCAAGTTCCTTGCGGAAGTGAACGAGATCCTCGACTGGCACGCGTTTGCTCAACCCCCGCGTCTCGTGCCAGACGCGGGCCGGGGAAATAATTCCGAGCGCGAGGTAGGGAGAGAGCTGGGACGTCGCCTGCCGCGACGGAAGCTCGCGATTGAGCCGATAACCTTGAAGGTCTTCCTCGACAAAATCGCTCAGCCGTCGATGTGCCGCCGCTTCACCGGGTATCCAGATGTCGCTAAACTCCTTCGCCCAGTTCGGCCTTGTGGGCAGTAATGTCCAGTCGGCCAACAGTTCGGACGCCCGAGGCAGGTTCGCAAATCTGATCTTCGTCGGCGGATCCAGTGGCTCGCCCGGCTCGCACAACTTTTCCAACGCACGCCAGAAGGGTGTATAGGTGCGATAGGGCGTTCCTGCGCCGGTCATCAGTTTGGATGGGTCGTGGAGGAGCTGACCGGGAAAACTCCTGGCCTCTATGCCCCGCTCTGCAAGCGTCCGTTTGATCTGCGTGTCGATTGCAATGCCGGCCGGGTCATAGCGCCGATTCCACAGTACCGTCTCTGCTCCGCTGTAAGCAACAAGGTCGCTGAGTTCATCCAGCGCATGGCCGGAGACCAAATGCAGCGAACCGCCAAGCTTGCACAGCGCGCCCTGCATGCTTTCAAGGGAGTGGTGGAGCCACCAGTCCTGCGCTGCGCCAAGGGGGGCCGTACCGTCCGAACGGGGTTCCCGTATATAGACGGGGATAACAGGGCGCCCCGACGTGCAAGCCGCGTGCAAGGCTCGGTTGTCATCTAGCCGCAAGTCTTTCCGAAACCAGAGAATAACCGGCTTTGCATTTTCGGTCGCCAATGAGCCCGTCCTGTTTCAACGTTCCTGTATCTGTTACGGAACGACACCGGGCTTGGATCAGAAACTGATCACCAGCGTCAAGGCGAATTCTAAGTGCTCGCAACGACCTTGCCTAGGCCGTAAACTCATAAATTCTCTTGGCGTATTGCGTTCGGCGTGATTCAAGGCTTCCGAATTAGGAGCTATGATGACACGCCGCCGCTACG
>NZ_JANUBV010000062.1:0-4876 GCF_024808055.1 Rhizobium sp. BK176
ATACTCGACCTCTTTGCACGACCTCCACCCCGACGATGTCCTCACTGTGACATGCTCCTTGCCGATATCGCTCGGTCTAAAGTGCCAAAGTAGTGCTAGTCGGCGAGGATCGCGAAAGCCTCATAGGGACAAAAACACCATCGAAGTCCGGTGGCATGTCCCAGCGTCTCCTGGCGTGGAGATTAAATTACTTTGGAGCCCGGCGATCCCCTGATCACACTTCCTTTTTGTTGCAGAAGGGTGAGGGAGGTTGCACCATGTCACTGGAACCCGGGTGTGGCTTTTCTGCGTGTCCGCGTGGTTTGCGAAATCGATTAGCTGCTTTGAAATCGATCGCTCACAACCGTTGTCATCTCCTCCCATCGCGTGCGAGCAAGGCTCGTTAATCGTTCTTCGTCAACTACACCTTCCTTGACCAATACCAAAAGAAGCGTCGCAATCTCAACGCTCGCCTTTCGATCCCGAGTTACGCCCTGTTCTCGGCAAAGAGTCTTGAACGCATTCTTGATGAAGGAAAAATCGACGATAAGCCTCGAACGAGAATCGTGCACCGCACCGGTGAAGGCATCGTTGTCGACTCCATAGTAATTACCAAATGGGGTGCCCTCAACCACGTTGTCGACAATGGCGGTGCCGGCGTCGTCTTCGTTTATGGCGACTTCTTGCAAGCTGCTTCCCTATTTCTAATGCCTAGTGTAGCGATGAATCAGTGGAGGGTAGCACTTCAAGAGAAGCCTAATCAACCTGAGTAATCAATGTGTTCGCACGCCTCAGTTGGGGCAGCGCTCGAATACAATCTTTGAGAGGGGCCGGATCGCCATGCCGCGCGAGCGGGCGTTGACGTATTTGAAGTTAGGATCAACCAGCTATTAATGGAGATAACGACTGGTCTGCCGAACAGTCGGGCCCAACGCCTCAGCATTGACATGCTGGATATCGACGACTGTCGTACCTGGTTCCCCTTGCGCGCTCCCGTTCGTCACGTCGCAGGGCTGGAGGACGAAGCCTGCACCCCGTGAACATGCTTTTTGTGTCGCCGCCGCCTCAAGCGCTGTCCTCGCTACACCATGCTACGCTGCGGAAACGCCAGACCCGGACGTCGGCGTGCCCAACCCGAAACGATGGTGCTAAAGGACACTAACGGCAAGACCTAGGCCATTTTCGCTGGAGGTGAAGTATGAATAGTTGCCATGTTGTACGTCCTTCGTTCGGGCAGCGCCCATCACGGTCCCGAAGGTGTCACAAGGATGGCGACGATCGGGCCGCACCTGATGAATCCTCAAGAAAAGCCTGGCGGCAACTCGCAAAAGTGCGAGTCGCAGGGGAATGGCAATTGAGGCGCACAAGCTGAAGGGAAAGTGGGTGCTCCTTCGATCCGATGAGCCTGGCTTTCGGTGAGTTCTGTGATGAAAACGGAGGTCGCATCTGGACTTGGCTCGGTTCGCGCGGGCTTACGGTTGCATCCCTCGTCCGGTCTTCTAGAATGACCTTAGCCGAATTGACGAGGGTAAGGGGTATATGACTTTTCGTGTCCCGGCGCTATCTTTTGAGCATGAACCTCGCTGACCACTTTACCCACCCCGACCCGCGTGAAGCGGAACTGTCGCAACGCCTTCTTGAGTTGGGACTCGACGTTTGCCGTCTTGACGTAATGTCGCGAAGCGCTCTCGAAAGCGAGAAATGTCTTGCGAGCAACGCAAGGCTAACGCCGGCGATGCTGGCCGTCCGGCTGTTCGTATGGTACGTCGCAGAAAGCAAGCACTTTGATCCCAACGTTCTTTCACGGCCCGGCTCTATAGGCCGATCCATTTTCACCATGAGGAGATGGGCCGCCGGAGATCCCATATTCGCGGCCAATGTTGAAGTTGAAATTTCGTCGTTGAAATACTTTCTCTATGAACTTTTTGAAACCGTCCAAGTGCCTCCCACGATGATCATCGCGGCGCAGGAACGTCTCCTGGGTGCCTGAGCCGATGAGTGAATTGGCAGACGTTGGTTTGGCCACTATCGAATCGGAAGAAGTGCTACTGCCTTTCGAGCTTCGCATGTAATCTCCAGCCGCTGGCCGGGTTCGGGTCGGCTGTTTGGAGGTTTGTTGAGAAACAGCCCTTGGCCCCAGTACAGTGCTGCTGTGATTGCCGCATCGACGTCGAGAAACAAGGCGCCTTCAAGTTTTCGCTTCTTTGCCACCGTACGCAGATCGAACTCGATTGCCGAGGGGCAAATCGGACAAAAGCACTTCGGCCTTCCTGGCCTAAAGATCGTGTTTTGCTGAAACTGTTCGCCGCAAATATTGCTCGCCTCGCTGGCGACGCCGCCTTTCAATGGTTCGGACGCTTTTCATCACTGCCTCCAGACAATGACCGCTTTCTTATGATTTACGATCCGAAAGGTTCCGAACACGGCGGCCCCCGGCGAAACCAAACGCAGATGCCTGCAACTGACATGTGAAGCGTCCGAAAATCTCATCTGGAGCACTCGTTTCAGGCGCCCTGATCCGGAGTTTGACGTGGCTGGGAGGCCACCGACCAATACCAACCCCACCCGAGTGGCCTCCCTTATCCTTCCAGGAGATGAAGGATAGAAGGAGAGTAGGATTGCACATGGGGTTGGCAATCGGACCTTGGTCTGACCACGGGTTGCGTACGCTGGCGTACTTTGAAGCAGTAACCACGCTGACGTGAGCAGCCTGTGCCCGTTTCCTGCTGGAAACGCACCAGTAACGGGAACCTATCAGGCCGGATCCGTCGGTTCCGGGGCCCGAGACTTATCCGAGCGCAGAGGTCCTCTTGCCTGGCCAAAAGCACATTGGCCGGAGACATCGCGTCTGTGGCGCGCATAGCTGCTATGCCGGATTTACGGTTTTCGCCCGCCATCTCACAGTTTATTAGAGCTGCCTGGATCGATCCACCGGTCCTTTCTGTGATGCGCGGTTGGCCCTGAACGGAGACATGATGCAAAACATAATCATAGCGGATAGCCATATGGAGTCCGTTGAAAGTGGCGCCAAAACAATTGCTGTTCGGGTTGGATACTGTTCGGTTGAACCAGGTCCGCTTGAGATCCGCTCCGCGAGCGGCTTCTGGTCAACAACGAAGGTGGACGTCGTTTCGGTTCAGCGGAAGGCAATTTCAGATTTGAGCGACGAGGAACTCAATCAGAGCGGCGTTTCGACAGTCGACGCGATGGTTAGGCTGTTCCTCCCGGCTCATCCATGCCTGTCGACAAACTCGGATGTGACTGTCATCGGCTGGAAGGCGGCTTGATTAACGGGCAACTCAGACCGGATCTGAGACTCGCCCGACCAACCGGGAGGTTGGGGTCAACACTGACTTGCTGTGGTCGTTTTTTGAAACAGGTCGATGAATCGGGACGATGCAGCCTTCAAATCTCTTGGCGCTGCCTACGCTCGACCGGGCTCGCGTCGTTGCCCCTGCCATTGTCACGGACCACACGACAGTGAGCCATTGTGCCGAATAACCCGGCATTCTCAACGGATGTGGGATCTGATGATCCGTGTTAGCCGTTCGAAACCAAAGGCGCCGGGAACGTGATGCCGGATCGAACAAGACAAGCTGGTCGAGGTGCCGCCCTTTTGTTCAAGAGGCCACTCGCCTGAGAGGACGGGAAGAGTCCAGAGCCCTTCCTCGAAAGGTTACCGGCGATGCACCCATGATACGTTTGAAAGCGCGGCTGAAGGACGCTTCTGACTCGTAGCCGAGACGCTCGGCAATCGCGCCCACGCGCTGACCCTCCAAGAGCCATTGATGAGCCTGATGCATGCGCATTCGAGCAACATACCGGGCTGGAGTTTCACCGACAACCCTGGAGAAGCGCTCCGCAAACGCGGACCGTGACGCCCCCATTTTTCTTGCAAGTTCTTCCACCGTCCAGTCATGTGCCGGATCGAAATGAATAGCGGCGAGAACGCGGCCCACCTCTGGATTTCGGACAGCAGCCAGCCAACCGGTCGCGTCTCCGCACCCATGTTCCACCCAAGTTCTGATGAGGGTTGCAGTCAAGACGTCGGCAAGCCGAGCCAGAATTCCACCAGCTCCTACGCGGTTCATGTCGGCCTCACGCATCATTGCCTCGAGGAGGGCGGGGATTGATGGTTCATTGGCAGCAAGGTCACTTGTCCGCATCATCTTTGGCATCAACTGCAACAGGGGATGATGCTTGTCGACGTTGAAGCGCATGACCGCAAAGAATAGGAGATTTCTGTTATCGGCACAGGGGCATTGCAAGTCGACAATACCATCACAAACCGGTTTGCGAGGCATGCTGTCGACTGGCGTCGGATCTAGCCCGGGCTCACTGGCAATTACATGAGCGTCGCCTCTCGGCAGCAGCACCGCGTCGCCCGGCAGCATTTCGGTCCACTCGCCATTCGGCGATTGCAGATGAGCTCTGCCTGCCGCTACAAAATGAAATTGCGCTTCTTCCTTTGCTGGAAAAGCTGTCGCCCAGGGTGCTGACGGCTGACATCGCCCGTATTCGACGCCATCCAAGCGCAACCCTCGCATCATTTCTGTCAATGCATCGCTCATTGCTGTATCCGGAATTTGGACGAATTATCAAATAGGTCGTTTTTTCTAGCATAGAAACACCGGGGTGCCACGTCTAGCCTTCAACGACCAGAACTTTAGAGATGACATTATGAACGTCAGACCTGCGCCAATGCCTTCAAGGTGGTACGGCGGAATTCCTCCCGGCCAGCCTTCTCACCCTTGGTCTCTCCCGCGATATGGGCATCAGCATTGAGGCGGCAGGACAATCAGTCGTAAGCGCGATTTTCGATGCGCATTGACGGCTGCTGCACTGCTGGCCTCGCATCAGTACCGAGATCCGGCTCTGTTAGGCGGTGGATGTTTTC
>NZ_JANUBV010000063.1:0-3443 GCF_024808055.1 Rhizobium sp. BK176
CGTAGCGGCGGCGTGTCATCATAGCTCCTAATTCGGAAGCCTTGAATCACGCCGAACGCAATACGCCAAGAGAATTTATGAGTTTACGGCCTAGCCTAGACTAGCTTGCCACTTTGCAAATTTCGTCGACTATAGTTCTAATATCGGGAATTATATTCTTGATATTGCTGATTGCTTTCCTTCCACTTACCACCGCACACGAAAACCCACCGTTCCCTTATAGGCGTAGCTGTCACTGAGGTTGGCTAGGCTGGTATTGATCGAGGCCTCGCCGTAGAGCGAGTATCTGTCGCTGTCCCAGTTGTAGCTAGCCCCCAGACCGATACCACCCCAGAAGCGGTCATTCCGGCTCGCAAAGCTCATATCGGAAACCTCGACTTTGGTGCCGTCCAGAAACTCGTAGTAAAGATTGGCGATGCCGTAGACATAGGATCGGTCGATCATACCTTTGTCATTCTGCCATGCGTTCTGGCGGTCGATGCTTACGCCAATTCGCCCTTGCAGACTATTGCCTTGGTCAAGACCCACTCGCGCTTCAAAGGTGTCGTGGAAACTGTCGAAATCGACATTCGAATAGACGAGTTGCGCCTGCGGGGTCACTGATAATTGCTGGTCCAGCACTAGATGCTGACCGCCTTCAAGGGAAAGCGCGTAGCCGAAACCGTTGTTGCCGTTGGTCAGCCCCAGGTTGGCGAGTGTGGAGTTCAGATCGCTGTCATACCAAGTTCCCTGTGCCTGGCCATCGACATACACGCCATTTTCGCCGTACCAAGTCAGCGTGCCGCCAATACCATAGCCGTCCGTCGATATTTCGCCATCGCCGTAGATGGAGTCCGTCTTGGCCTTGCCATGAAGGTAGTGCGCCGTCAGTGCGCCGATCAGCCTGCCATTGTCATTCTCGATGAAAAGCCCGTCGAGCCCGGCCTGAAAGCGAAAGCTGTTGATGTCATAATCCGCGCCGGAGGTGGAAAAGCGCGGGGAAAACCTGCTATGCGCGCCTTCGACGCGGCCCCAAATCCCGCTGTCCTCGATGAAAATGTTGCGTTCCTGCGGCGCGCCCTCCCGCGGAGGAACGACATTGCCTGCGTGACTCCAGTAACGATTGCCGACGCGCTGCTCGAGGGTCGGAAGACCGTTCAATCCAAGAAGCAATTGCGGATAGGCCTCGTAAACGGGAACGCCGGCTTGGTAGAGCGGTATCTCCTGCTCTATGTCCGGATCGGACGGGTTTAATACCGAGCGGAGATACCAGTCGCCATCGTTGGGCGTCGAAGCACCGCCTTTATAGAGTCTATAGGCATAAGCTCCCCCGACGACGGCGGGTTGCCCCTCAAATTCGTAGTCGCCAAGAAGAGCAAACGTGCCATCCGAAAAGCCGTCCACACTGATTATCTTGATGCCGTCACTGGTGAGAGCGCCTCCACCGTTGACGTTGACGACGTCCACCAGCGTACGGCCGGCCGTATTGCCAGTGACCAACAGCATGTCGGTCGGCGAGCTGTCGTCGCCCAGCGTTGTGTTGAGACGAAGCTCGCCGTCCAAGCCCGTATAGTTGCCGAGAATGGTCAGGCGGTCGCCAACTGAACTGCTTGCAGCAGCCAGATCGATCATACCGGAATTGTCCACATCGACTGCTGCCCCGGACACACTCGGTGCAATCGAATAACTTCCTCCACTCGCGGTCAGCGTACTGGTATGGTCGATCGTCAGTGTGCCGGTTTGAGTGGCCAAATCGCCTAGCGTCAGGTCTCCGCCCATGGTTAGTTGCGTGCTCGCCCGCAGATCAATACTTTCCCAGTTGACGAAGCGTTCGGGCTCCGAGGTCTGCACGTTGGTGAGCGTCAGCGTATCGGTGCCGAGTCCACCATCGGTTAGCGTCGTGGGCTGCAATATGGCCGGTTGCAAATTCTCCAGATTGGCGACGTCGTTGCCGTCATTCAAACGGATTGCACCGGCAATCGTGCCGCCGCCGCTCCAGTTCAGCGTATCAACGCCGGCGCCGGTTACGACATCGCCGGTAATCGCGCCGCCCGTCACTTCGATGAGGTTGGTCCCACCAGGAAGATTGATCGCCGTGCCGTTGCCGCCCAAGATGACGCCCGCATTGCGAACGGTGAAATTGCTGCCGGAACCTTGAATGCCGGTGGCCAGGGTGCTGGTGATAACTCCGGTCTCGGTATTCGTCACCTGCGTGCCGCCGAGCATGAAGATGCCATTGCCGCCGTCGCCGGACGCGGAAATCAGACCAGAATTAACGACGGTCTCGTTGACGCCAGCCAAAATGCCGTAGGCGTTCAATCCGCTGACTGAAACCGTGCCGGTGTTGGTGACAACCCCGAAGCCACCTAGGGAGCGGATACCGTGCGCCGTCTGTCCGGAGGTCTCCACCGTACCGTTGTTGGTGATCGTTCCGAAGAACTGCTTCGATAGCCCGAAACCATTCAGCGAAGTCGTGATAACTGCACCGTCGTTGACAATGGTTGCAGAGTCATTGAGTAGAATGCCGCTGCCAGGCGCGGTAATCACCGATCCCGTGCCATTCGTTACGTTGATATTACTCTGGCCGGTGGTCGCGACAACGCCGAAAGGGAATGGATTGGGCGCATTCGCGTCACAGCTAACCGTCTCACCAGCGGTCGGCTGACCATCCGCTGCGGTGGAACCGGTAATTGATATTCCGCGAGTAACGTTGAAACACGCCGCTTCGGCAAGGTCCGGAAAAATTGCTCCCACTATGGCGGCAAGTCCCAACAACGCGACTGGCAGCGAAACTAAACTTGGTCCCCTTCGCTCACCGATGCCATTCACGCAGCTATTAGGGGTATGCCACTGTTTCTGACCAGCCATTCCTGCGACTCCGACGAGACATGCAATCGAGGTACCTGTGCGGCGGAGTTGCGAACTCTTCGTGACGACTGCCGCAGTGATTAGTTTCAAGGAACTCGGTTATGTTTCCGTTCGAATAGGACTGCCAAATTGCCGCAGCAGTACGACCGCCTAGCAGCGCGTTAGGTGATTCTAAATCAGCGTTCTCTATTTCCAAGATTGTTTCGGACAGCTCAACTGTCAAGCGAGTTCACAGTCGAAATTACTAACGGCGAACGAACATTCCAGGACTGCGTCCGGCGCAGCACAGTTCCACCTTCGATGAGATCGCCAGCAGGCCCGATCCCCGTGGGCGGAACCAGTGCCGGACGAATGTCGCGGGCGGTCTGAACGGCGGAACCCCGGGAGGAAGAAGACTCCCGGACGATGTTCGGGACCCCTCTTGTCTGCGTCTGCTCCTCGTGCGTCCCTTGAATTTGCGCTTTCAGATAGTAAGGTGCGAGGCGTCCCGTAGCGGAGGCCAGGAATGCTTCGATTCTCGCCTTGCGTGCCGATGAGTTTGTTCGGCCTCGTGTTTTGCATGTCGTCGATAGCGTTTTCACCGAGCAGGGCTGCTG
>NZ_JANUBV010000064.1:0-2647 GCF_024808055.1 Rhizobium sp. BK176
CCGGCGGTCTCGGCAAGGACGTGGCGCTCGGCGGCGACGGCAGCGATACCTTCCGGGTCGGGCTGCTCAGCGAGGACCTGCGCCAGGCGGCATCGGCCACGGGTACGTCGACCTCCACCCCCGCCTCCGACGGCAACGACACCTATGTCGGCGGCGAGGGCAGCGACACCTATGACGCCAGTGGCGCGACGGCAGCCGTTAATGTCGACCTGGCATCCGGCACCGCCACCGGCGCCGATATCGGCAGCGACAGCCTTGATGGCATCGAGAACGTCATCGGCAGCGCCGACGACGACACGATTGGTGGCGACGGCAACGACAACCACCTGCAGGGCGGGGCCGGCGACGACCAGCTGACTGGCAAGGCCGGCGACGATACGGCGCTCGGCGAGGCCGGCGACGACACCTTCAAGGTGGGCCTGCTTGGCGGGGACCTGCCGCAGGCGGCCGCGGGTACGCCCGTTACCGACGGCAACGACACCTATGTCGGCGGCGAGGGCAGCGACACCTATGACGCCAGCGGCGCGACGGCAGCCGTTACCGTCGACCTTGCATCCGGCACCGCCACCGGCGCCGATATCGGCAGCGACAGCCTTGATGGCATCGAGAACGTCATCGGCAGCGCCCATGACGATACGATTGGCGGCGACGCCTGCGACAACCAGCTGACCGGCGGGGCCGGCGACGATGTGGTCTCGGGCGGGGCTGGCGACGATGTCGTCATCGTGCTCGCCACTCCGGCCGCCGACGGCAACGACGTCTATGACGGCGGGGCCGGCTGCGACACGCTCGACCTGTCGGCGCTGGTCAAGATGGTGATCGCCGACATCGAGGCCGGCTATGCCGAGGGCGAGGAGATCGGCCGCGATACGATCCTTGGCTTCGAGACCATTCATGGCGGCTCCGGCGACGATCGGTTCTCCGGCGGCAGCGGCACCGACATCCTTTATGGCGGGGGTGGCGACGATCAGGTGGCCGGGCGCAGTGGCGACGACCACCTGGTCGGCGGCGACGGTGACGACCGGCTCGACGGCGGCAGCGGCGACGACGTCTTCATCGTGCTCGCCCGTAGCGGCAACGGCGGTGATGACGGCGACGACCGGATGGACGGCGGCAGCGGCAGCGATTGCTACGATGCCTCGGCCACCGTGCTCGGTGTCGTCATCGATCTCGAGCGCGGCGCGGCTTCCGGGGCGGAGATCGGCGACGACGCACTCCTCGACGTCGAGAATGCCAGCTGCGGCTCCGGCGACGACACGATCATCGCCTCGGCCCGGGTCAACGTGCTGATCGGCGGCGACGGCAACGACGTCTTCGTCTTCCAGTCGCTTGCCAGTCTTGCGAACGACGGCGCCGGCCATGACGAGATCCTCGACTTTAGCGTCGGCGACCGCATCGATCTCTCCGCCCTTGGCCAGTACGGCACGCTGACCTTCGCCGGCCTGCAGATCGACGGCGACACGCCGCAGATCGGCTCGATCACCGTCTTTTACGAGGCGCTCGGCGACGACACCCGCACCGTCGTGCGCACCATCGTCGACCTTGACCATGACGACGACCTGCAGATCCTGCTGCGCGGCCATCACGAGCTGACCGCTGAGGACTTCATCCTCGCCGCCATCGAGCCCGGCCAGGTCACGGCCGACAGCCAGCCGATGGGACAGGCGTGACGCCTGTCCCATCGGGGAGGCCGTCTGGCCTCTCCCCCGGGGATAGGCCTTCGCCTCTCCCGACAATGCCAGAAAGACCATGACTGCAAGACAATGCCAGACCACGACGACACGACAACAAGGCCAGCAAGGCTCCAGGGGAACACCGCGATGATCACCACCACCAGCGACAAGGCCACCAGCGACAAGGCCGGCACCGACAAGGCCAAGGCCGCCGACAAGGCCAGGCAGAACGCCCGGCAGTTCGGCATCACCTCGCGCATCGTCGCCTCCTCGGCACTGGCCGGCGCGCTGGTCTTCGGCGTCGGCGGCTGGGCCGCCCAGGCGAAGCTGTCGGGCGCCGTCATCACCCATGGTCAGGTGGTCGTCTCCGAGCAGGTCAAGACCATCCAGCACCGCGACGGCGGCATCATCGCCGCCATCCGCGTCGACAACGGCACCGTCGTCAAAAAGGGCGACGTCCTGCTCGTCCTCGACGACACCCAGACCCGCGTCGAGCTGTCGATCGTCAAGGCGCAGCTGCAGCAGCTGACCGCCGCCCATGCCAGGCTGGTGGCCGAGCGCGACGAGGCAGACACCGTCGACTTCGCGGCGCTCGACCTGTCCGCCGCGGTGATATCAGGCGAGACCAGGCTGTTTGAGGCCAACCGCCGCATGGTCGCCAACCAGAAAGAGCAGCTGCGCCTGCAGATCGTCCAGCTCGACGAGCAGGTGCGCGGCTTCAAGGCGCAGAGCCGCTCCAACGACAGCGAGGCCGAGATCGTCGAGCAGGAGCTCGCCAAGACCGAGAAGCTGCTTCAAAGCCAGCTGGTGCCGATCTCGCAGAAGCGCGACCTGTTGCGCCAGCGCGCCCGCATCGAGGGCAGCCGCGGCGAGCTGATCGCCAAGGTCGCCGAGGCCGAGGGCGAGATCAGCGAGCTCAACATGAAGCTCATCTCCATCGACCAGACCACCCGCAAGGAGGCGCAGACCGAGAT
>NZ_JANUBV010000065.1:0-2280 GCF_024808055.1 Rhizobium sp. BK176
AGCGATGATCCTATGATCAGCTTGCCGGCAGTGGCACGTTGATCAGTCCGGCTCACGCCGGAGAGCATGGGACCAGAGCCGTCCAGTTACACCACATAGCGTAATCGCTCAGGGCCTAGCCTTCCCGGCGGCGGCTCTCCACACTGTCCCTTGTCAACTGTGGCCAGTGTGCCGAAGCTATGAGGAGAACCGCCATGAAGTATTATGCCGGACTGGATGTCAGCCAGCAAACGACCGCACTCTGCATCGTTGATGAGGAGGGCAAAATTGTTGCAGAACGGAGGGTTGGATCGTCCCCGGACGCTATTGCGCAGGCGCTGGAGCCATTTGCAGTCACTCTTGCAGGACTTGAGACCGGTCCATTGTCGGTCTGGCTATGGAATGGATTGAAGGACCGTGGCGTCCCCATCGTCTGCATGGATGCTCGGCACGCGAATGCCGCCTTGAAGATGATGCCCGCCAAGACAGACCGCAACGATGCTATCGGCTTGGCACAGATCATCCGTACGGGTTGGTGCAAGAGCGTCCATGTCAAGTCGACGGCGAGCCACGAAGCCCGGGCACTACTTGCCAGCAGGAGTCAGCTCGTGCAAATCCGTTGCGACCTGGAAAACCAGATCAGGGGTGTTCTTCGCACCTTTGGTATCCTGTTCGGCAAACGGGGCGGTGGGTTCACGAAGCGTGCCGAGGAAATTATCAATGGTGAGCTTCTTGCGTCTCCCACAATCCAAGCTGTTGTGGAAGCATTGATGCGAGCCCGTGCCGGCATCCTTGAGCAAATTCGTCTTCTCGAAACGAAGGTTCGCACGATCGCGCGACACAACGCTGTGGTGCGACGCCTTATGTCAGTACCTGGTGTGGGAGTTATCACTGCGCTCGGCTTCGCCGCGACAATTGATGATCCGACACGTTTTAAGCGATCATCCAGCGCCGGAGCATATCTTGGCCTCACACCTCGCATCTATGCATCAGGCGAAACGATGAGATCTGGGCGCGTCTCGAAGCGGGGTGACGACTTCCTGCGGCGCAGCCTATATGAGGCGGCCAATGCGCTACTCACACGCATTCCACAATTCTCTGCCTTGAAGAGTTGGGGTTTACGCATTGCGCGAAGGAGTGGCTATCGCAAAGCTAAAGTTGCCGTGGCGCGAAAGCTCACCGTAATCCTTCACGCCATGTGGATATCCGGCGAGTCGTTCCGCTGGTCCTCGCAAGAGACAAAAGATCTCGCATGATCGAAACCGCCTTGTGACTTGCTTAACTTTGCCAGATCGTCCGGTCAGGACGATGGCGCAGTCATGACCGATCCCACGAGTGCGAGTGCCGGATTATCAGGTAACCGCGAACACCACATTGGTCGACTGAGCCTATCCAACGCCATGATGAGGCGACTAAAGAGCCGACCTCGAAGAGAACCATGAGCCTGACCAGCGATACAAGCAGAACCCAGCTTGACAACCGCGATTAGAGAACTGCAGTGGGCACGATCAGGACGAGCCGTGTTTGCGTTACGAGATAGTAGGGCACACTGAACGTTCTCGCTGCTTTGAAAGGGGGATCGACGTCCACTGAAGGACAACTAAGGATAATGAGCTCGCTACAGTTTGTGGTACGTCATGTAAACTCGATTCTACCGTTGTCCGGTTGTTCCCGATGAATACGAGGAAGCTTGTTCAAGCCAACCATATTTCGATCCATCATCCTATTGGAGTTCTGTCTCGAACGCGCCACGCAGTCCGACTGTCATGCCATTGCGCTCGGCCCGCTGTTCATCGGACAGGGCCACTGCTCCCATTTGATTAGCGAAAAGGCCGTGACGGGTGGTACGGTATCGGATGGGTCGAACCAGGGGCAAGTCACACGTCGCGTGTGGGCTGCGACTGAAGCGCTGCCTCCGGCCTGCCTGAGAGGAGCCAGAGGAAGGGAGGCTTTTCTGCCTGTCCGAACTCGTGCGAACATTTTGGCTGCGATCGCTTGAGGTCTATCGCTGGCTCCGTGTGCGAGGTCCCTTTTACCTGGGTCAAACATCCCGGCACGCGCTCGATGTGCAACAAGTTCGTTTGGGACGGAGCCGGTGTGCTTGTGCGCACGTTTTCAGGCTCAAAAAAGCATTATTGAAAATTCCCTTTAAAATTCAGGGAGATGTAAGAATTCTCTCTTTTTTTGAAAAGCCCTCTTGATCTGAAAAAGGGGTAGGATCTATAAGCCCACTCACTGAACGAGGGCGGCGGCGCTGCTGGCGACGAAGTCCTTCGCTCTAGAGATTTCTTTGAGATTGGC
>NZ_JANUBV010000066.1:0-2249 GCF_024808055.1 Rhizobium sp. BK176
TCCAATCTGAGAGTAGGTGCGTTTCATTGCATCGTCCTTGCAATTGATAACCCATTGGGATCATTAGCAAGTCGCACTTCATTCTAGAACCCACCCCGGCTACATCCATAAATCAGATAAGAGTTATTATGGAACTCGAACGTGGTTTTGGGCGTGTTGCTTTCCCAAATGATCACACTGCGGCAGCAGTCTCGGATGGCTACGGCCGGCGCTGACCAATAATGCTGGAAGCCATTGTCATACAATCTGTCTGGATTCACGCTAGTAGCGACGCACGCGGCTACATAATATCTTTCGGTGTTTGCCGCACGGGATAGCGTCGTAAGGCATTCTACGTCAGTCGTACCGCATTTTTCACGCTAACGGGTACCCGGCGCGAAAAAAATATCTCGTCGATGATCCAATTTCTTCATCGCGCCGTAATATTATTGAAACGGCGGAAACCATCAAGACGCTCGTGTGCGGTTCACATACCACCTCCGAACGTCGAAAAAAGTATATAGGCAATCGCAGCGATCGTCTGAATCGCCAGCACGATGACAAGCGAAAATAGCGCCAAATAGCGTTTGCGTCGGCGCGTCCAAATGGGACAACCAAAGGGATCGCGATGTGTTTCTATTTCTCCCCTATCGACTAACCATCGCGGTCTTTGCACAGTCTAGTTTGATATTGCTGGAGCAGGCGCTCTCGGGGTCATCCGTTGCGGTAGGTTCGTATGCTGTGGCGGTAGCCGTTCTTGCACCTGTTGCGGCAGCCGTGCTGTCTACGAGCAGATCCTATTACCGTCGGCTAGCGGTGGCGGTGCAAGAGCGAGATCCTCATCACTTGCAACAACTTTTCGATGAACGGCTGTTGTGGCCGGCTCCCATCAGCATTCTTGTGCTGCTGGTTGCGTGGAAGTCGGCCGACATTATAATCTCATTATTTGACACTTTTCGTTGTCGAGGGGACCGGCGCGCTGCGGATCCTCCGTAAATCGCTGCTTCTTCATGCGTCCGTCCTTTAAGGGGCCGGACCCTCATCCATTCTGGAGGAAATTCGCAGTGGCAGGTCACTTTCTCCTTTCTCAAATGATCCGAAACGCACCCACTACGTATCACTAGGTCAGCTCTAAACAAGCTGACGGCCGGCACCCCTACGTCGGCAGGCCCGCGTTCGTGACCCACCGGGCGCGGGCCTTCACTACCTGCATCCGGGAGGGGCTATTTACAAAAGAATGGCATCGACTTTTGCACGCGCTAATTTGAGATACGTTCGTCGTTTTTGAACGAGAGGCCACCAATCGTACAAAAATATTTCTATCGGTTTCCAGTTTGCGACCCAACCCACGATTATGAGTCCTTCCTCCAACGATTGCGTAAAGTAGCTAGAGGGCATTGTCGCCGACACAGTCTGCCCGGAGAGAAAGCCAATTAAGAGTACAGCGATCCCAAGAAGCAGCGAGCGCCGGCCGTAGCTGAAAAGATCGCCGATCTCCTTGGATATGCGTTCCGCCTTTTGACTAAAATAACTGCTGAATGCGGAGTGCAAATCCTGCGCAATGTCCTCATCCGCCACGGATAGAAATACGACGATGTTGACCGCATCTGTCGCCTCTCTCGCCCGATCAAACATGTACTCGTCGGCATCTCTGGAAAGGTCGCGGGACCTGAAAGGAAATGGATCAAGAGTCTCGAATAGCTGCTCCGATCGCTCTACACGAATCTCAATCGTTTCGACTGGCTGCAATGACTTCTCCTCGATCCCGACCTCAGCGAAGTGAAAATTTATGGACCCAAATTTCCATTCCACAAGTCTATCACGCAAGGCCCGAAAAGAGCTGAAGGAGATTTATTCGTTGCGCAGATCATCCTGTTCCCGTCACCCTAATTTTGTCGCCGATGGGTTTGTCACGATGCAACGTTGTTGTTGTTCCCCGGGGCGTGCCTAGAACGGCCTGGTGACCGAATTGAATAGCCCGCAGTTTCAATGGCTGGTCGCCGTTCAATACAAGTTCGTTAGATTCCTGTCGAACCTGCGCTTCTCTTGAAGGAGGTTGTTGGAGATTAATCGTCAAGGTTGGTCCAACTCGTTGCTGAGATTTCCGGTGACAGGCTCAGATCACCCGCCAGTCTTTCGATTACCTCGTCTTGACGGCTAATTGTGAACACCAGGGGATCGTGCCCACTGCAGTGGTGTAACTGGACGGCTCTGGTCCCATGCTCTCCGGCGTGAGCCGGACTGATCAACGTGCCACTGCCGGCAAGCTG
>NZ_JANUBV010000067.1:0-2163 GCF_024808055.1 Rhizobium sp. BK176
GGTGGTTCCTTCCAATCAGGTTGGTGTGAGCAACCCGACTTTACCGGAGAACTTCGATGACCGCCGCTTCGCCGCTCGCTCGCTACGGCGCGATTTAGAACGCGCTCACGAGCGGCTTCGCTACCGCCGACCTACACCATTCGGCGGGACACGACCTTACGACGCCCCCCACCATCACGTCTGGATCTACTTCCATCCAGATACAGTAGAGCGCGCCCAGCTGATCCTAGAGAACCCTCAAGCGTTCTTCTCCCGATATAAATTTCCATTCGTCAAAGAGCAGGACACAAAACGGATCACGACAATCGAAGATTTGGATGAGTGGTCAAATTACTCTGGAAAATTTTTCACGATGCACGGTAACAACCTGAAAGCAGACTTTCTGACCCCCATTCGAAAGGGAAATACGCAAGCCGGCATCGAAGGGGCACAACATGCCTGAGCTAATTTCCGTGAACGTGAACCTATTACCGCTCGGCACCATAAAAAATGTTCGGGATCCCCTGATCGAGAAACATGTTGACGAAGAATTTTATGTCAGCATCACGGTCATATTATTTTCGGAAGACGAATTATCAATAACCGAACGACAGGCCGCGGAGTTTTTCCGATGCCTCTTCAACTCCACGGTTGGAACACCGTTGGAGCCCAAAATAATTCTCTGGAAAGATCAGCAGCGCCTCGGCGAACTTAAGAAAAATTCTGCCGAGCTTTGGTCAACCCGGCTACCCTGGTCATTCAGTGGAGAAAATTTCGAAATCGTCAAAAAGTTCTTTGAGCATTATCAGATGATTTCGCTTCCCGGCGGCGGATTTCTTGGCTTCGAAATGCACACGGCAATGGCAGCAAGGACTGATCGTGGTTTTTTTGAGGGCGTCAGACTTGTGTAGCCGCAGGGTAGATAAAATATTACTCAGATCGATCGGCCGAAATAAATATATATATTACGGATGAATCAAGTATTAACTTAGGTATAAATTTCTATAATATCTATGTTATATTTAACTAATTTAATTTAATACGTTATGTTGTTCTTTGTTGTCGATATTAGATAAATGATATACTAGACTCGACTCCAAAATGGAAAAATGATACTCCTGCGCGGTCGTCAACAGCATAGGAGTATCAATGGAAAGATCTGATTTTCCTGAGTGGACAGTGAAGCCAAGCGCCTTCCTCGAGGGCTTCTCTCCGGGTTTTACGGACGAGTGGATTAAGCTCTCAGGTAGACGAAAACAGGTCACCGCCATGGCTATGGCGCTTTCGTTCAACGGGGATGCGGTATTCACTCCCCTGCTCCACTTCAAAAATGACGCGAGGGAGTTTGCTAACGCAATTCGGTTCGAAAAAGGAAAAAGCCTCCTCGCTCTAATGGGAGTTAACCCAGTTGTTTACGAGCTGCTTAGCAAGCCACCGCATTCTATCCGCGGTCGAGAATTCTACCTCGCTCTAAGGGATTTTCTAGCTGGACCCGCAACCGAAGAACATCTGGCAGCGCTACGAAAGGCTCCGGCGCTGACAGTTGAATCGTTGGATGCCGTATCGACTATTGATCCTACCGTTTTGGATCTGCCAACCCTCTCCTTTGTCAAGGATGGTCGCGCCGCCGCGGCTTTTAATGCGCACCTTGATCTGTTGCGTGGGTTTGGGATCGCCGAGAAGGTCATGAGGCAGCACGTGCTTCAACTGGCGAAACAATACAAGTCCGCTGTAGATCGCCTCTTTAAATCTAACGAGCCATTTTTCAACGCTCCAATGGATTTCACGTCGATAGCCCTTAGAAACGCAGAGCTGCCCCCTCCCCCTGCTCCAGACAGCTCAACTATCCGTTTTCTGAAAACTCCAAGTGAAATGATTGATGCCGGCAATCGATTCCAGAACTGTGTCGGGTCACTTGTTTTCCAGGTTCTTGTTCGCGAACGCTACTATTGCATCTGGAACGGGGAGCCTAACGTTATGATTGAGCTCTACAACGACACGCCGGCGGGCTTTAAGATTGGCCATATGAGATTGGCTTCTAACAAGGAGGTTCCGCCTGAGTTGCAGTACGAAGTTGTCGCGAGTCTTCGGTAAGCGCGAATTTCTGCGCACCTTCTGAAGCGAAGTGCTCTCAGGCATGAAGTGTCCACCAAAATAGGTGGACACCAAATCATGGAAGAAGAT
>NZ_JANUBV010000068.1:0-2131 GCF_024808055.1 Rhizobium sp. BK176
CGGAAGTCTTCGATGAACGCCTGTCTATCCGCCTTCAGCTTGGCGAAGGTATGCTCTGCCTCATCTGCCCGGCCCTGGACAGCGCTAAGACTGGTCTCGACATCCAGGCGAGCGTCGCGCGATCCAAGCAGTGTTATCAAAGATCCGCTTTCGCGATTGTAAAGCCGTTCGCGGGCACCCTCGATCTGTGACAAGGTATCACGCCGATTGGCAAGGACCGTCTCCTGGTTCCGGCTTGAAGTGATCGTCGCGGCCTGTGCCGCAATCTGCTGGTCGTAGTTCTGCAGCTGCGCCATGTAATAAGCGCGGCGCTGCCCGAAAAGCTGCATCTGAAGCAGTTCGTCGCGGGATCCGCCGGCCGTCTGGGTGTAGTCGGTACCGGCAAGCTCGGCTTCGAGGCGTTTCACCTGGGCGTCGAGAGCCGCGAACTTTGCCCGTTGCTGATCGACGTCAGATTGGCTGAATGTCGCATCGAGCGTCGCGAGCACCTGACCTTTCTTAACGATCTCGCCGGCTGCGACATTGATCGTTCGGATGATGGACGTTTCGAGAGGCTGTACGACGATGGTCGGCTGCGTCGTGATCAGTTTACCGGGCGCAACGACGACCTCGTCGATCGACGAAACGGACGCCCAGACGATTGCCGCGGCAATCAGCGCGGTGATGCCGTAAAGCGTCATGCGAGCGACTCTTGGCGGCGCGCGTTCCTCCAGCTCCACGGCATCGGATTGGAACTCTGCGATCGCGGCCGGCAGCGAGCGCCTGAGCGCCGGTTGAGTGACCGGGGCGGGTGCTGGAACTGGAAGGTTCTCTCTTGGTTTTTCAGCGCGCGCGTTCATGCTACCTGCCTCATCTGCTGGGACCACAGGTGACGGTATGTCATGCAGCGTGTGACCAGTTGATCATGCCTGCCGATATCGGCGATCTTGCCGCGTTCGACGACGAGAATGGCGTCCGCATCCACAAGCGTGGAGAGGCGGTGAGAAACGATGACCACCGTTCGCCCGGCCGCGATCTGGCTGAGGTTTTGGCGAATGATCGTTTCGCTGTCCGGGTCGAGCGCGCTGGTGGCCTCGTCCAGGATCAGCAGTTTCGGATCGGTGATGAGTGCCCGGGCAATTGCCAGACGCTGTTTCTGCCCGCCCGACAGGTTTGAGGCGTTTTCCTCCAGCATCGTGTCGAAACCGCGCGGAAGGCGCTCGATGAACTCTTCGGCGCCGGCAATGCGTGCCACCTCCATGATTTCCTCGATACTTGCGTCGGGCTTTGCCGCCGCGATGTTTTCGCGAACAGTGCCGCGGAAAAGGAAGTTGTCCTGCAGCACGACACCGGTGCTCGTCCTGAGATGCACAAGGTCGATTTCGCGGCTGTCATAGCCGTCCATCCGCACAATACCCTGCTGGTTCTGATAGAGACCCTGGATCAGTCGCGTGATCGTCGTCTTGCCGGAACCGCTCTTGCCAACGACGCCGAAGACGGAGCCGGCAGGAATGTTGAAGGAGACATCGTCGAGTGCCGGCGGGCCATCTGGTCCGTAGCGGAACGTCACCTTGTCGAACTGGATGTTGCCTCGAAGGTGCGGGCGAATGCCGCGACCGCGGCCAGCCTGTTCCGGGCGCTGGTTCATGATCTCACCCAGCATCCGCACCGAAAGCGCAACTTCCTGGTACTCGTGAACCATCGTCACGATCTGGACAAGCGGGCCAGACACGCGACCGGCGAGCATGTTGAATGCGACCAATGCGCCAATCGTCATCGCGCCGCTGAAGACGTCGAGAGCGCCGAGCCCGATGATCGCAACGCTCATCAGCTTTTCGAGGAGCCCGGTCATCGATTGGGCGGCCGTCGAGATTTTCTCGACACGGAACCGGACGGAAATCGATTGCGCCGAATAGTCGTCCCAGGCGCGGCGCTGGCGTGGTTCAAGCGCCAGCGATTTGACGGTGCGCATGCCGTGGACGGTTTCAACGAGCAAAGCCTGGCGGTCGCCTTCCGCCTTGTAAAGCGCCTGGAGACGACGCTGGAAGGGGCCGACCAGAAGCATGACGACGAGGCCGACAAGGGCGGCAAATCCGATGACGACGAGGGTCAGCTTGACGCTGTAAAGAAGCAGGATCGGAATGAAGACCAG
>NZ_JANUBV010000069.1:0-2027 GCF_024808055.1 Rhizobium sp. BK176
CTTCACCGTGACCTCAGGGCAATCGGCGTAAACCTCAACAGTCTGGTCCGGCTCTCAAGGCAGGACAAACGATCGCCCGAGATTGTCGCTGCGCTTGGCGAGCTGCAGCCGCTCATTGCCGGGCTGATGCTGGAGCTGCATCGGCTTGCCGCCCGACCGGGACGCACGATCAGGAGGGATGGCTGATGGAGATCTTTCTCGGCGCCTTTACCGAGGAATGGGAGCAGCGCAGAGCCGCCTATCTGCACGAGCGCCTGGCTGGCAGGAAGCGCGCAACCGACGATGAAGAGCCTCGCCGGCGCGGCATCGCTGAGGACGGCAGCCGTGTCCGCCGCGGGATGACGGTGCGAGCCAGCGGTTATCCTGGCATGGGGCGACATGCACCGGCGCTGCGGCCAATGGCGACGCGCTTTACAGCCCTTGCCAGCGGCAGCCAGCCCGCGGTGGTGAAGATGGCATCGTTTGCCGGAGGCGGGCGTCTGGGGGCGATGGCAAGCTACATCTCGCGCAATGGCGAGCTTGTGATGGAGAACCAGGCAGGCGATACGATGCTGGGTCGCGAGGCGCTCACCGCCCTTGCGGACGACTGGGCTGACTTGATGGGCAATCGCGCCGAAAGCCGCGACATCGCCTCCTTCCGCATCGACGTCGCCGGCCAGCCCGGCGAGGGCCGAGCGCTGAATGCCTGGGCGGGGGATATTGTGACGTCGGCGCTCGGCGACCGGTCCTTCGCCTTTGCGGTCACCGAGCGGCAGGGACAGTACCGCATCGACGGTGTGGTGGTCTTGCGCGATCGCAGCGGCGAGCGGCTGAGCGCCGATGCCAGGGCCGAGGAGATCGTGCAGCGCCGACTGGCAGACGTCGGCAGGGCGCCAGCTGACATCCAGTTGCGCTTCACCGGCCACGGCAATGGCGTCGACTATGGCACGGCCAGGCTGCGCCAGCTGGTGGAGACGTCCGCGGGCGCCGTCACAACTGACCGCGGCGAGATGATTGCCGATGCCAAAAGGGCCGGCGAACTCGTGCAACGGCAGTGGCGCGGCGAACTGCACAGCCGCAAACCCCGGGATGTCATGCATCTTGTGATGTCGGCAAGATCAGGAACCGATGCCGAGGCGTTTCGATCGGCAGCGCGCGATTTCCTGGCGGCAGAATTCCAGCATCATCGCTATGTCTTTTCCCTTCACCATCCGGCGCACGATCCGAAGCGGGAACACGAGGGTGGCAAGCGACCGCACGTGCATGTCCATGCGATTGTCGCGATGCGGTCCGAGGATGGCGAGCGGCTCGAGACCTCGATCGCCTCGTTCCGGCGCTGGCGCGAAGGCCTGGCCGAACAGGCACGCGCAAACGGCATCCGGATGGAGATGACCGATCGTCGCGAGCTGGCAAGCGCGCCGGCCTTCAACCAGAGCCAGGTGCGTCCGATCAGCCATGACGGCAGAACCGAACACGAGGCAACCTCGCCATCTGCACGGCGCAGGTACCACGACAAGCGCCGCGAGGTCCCGAGCGCGGCCAGGACCGATGCAAGCCTTGCCTATGGCCAAGGCGTTCACAGGCTATGGTCGGCGCTGGCGCGCGGTGATGCCGACCCCGACATCCGGGCGTTTGCCGATCGGCAGCTTGCCCGCCTCGAGACAGCACGCCGACGCGCGGAAACAGAAACCGCCGAGCAGCCACGTGCCGGTCAAACACAAGTCGAGCTTCGAACTGTTCTTCTCACACTCACCAGCCTGGCGGAGGTCGATTCCATGAAGGTGCTGACACGATCCGAGTTCGACGCCTATGAGCAGAAGGTAGAGGCAAGTCTGTCTCGGGCTGAACGGCTGATGCAGGACAAGCAGGCAGAGCTGTTCCAGGAGATTGCCGCTGCCGCGCGGGAACATGTCGGGGTCCGCCGCGACATCATGGAGCAGGCGGAACGCAGGGCGGATCGAGCCACGCCAGAGGTCACCCCAGAACTGCGACGCGATCCTGGCAGAGGCTGGGAGGAGGCTGTGGACCGGCATGGCCTGGCGGCCGTC
>NZ_JANUBV010000070.1:0-1943 GCF_024808055.1 Rhizobium sp. BK176
GCGGGGTGGAGCAGCCCGGTAGCTCGTCAGGCTCATAACCTGAAGGCCGCAGGTTCAAATCCTGCCCCCGCAACCAAACAAACTTGAATATTTGCACATTCAAGGCGCCTGATACAAAGCTCCTCCGCTCAAGCGTCGAGGAGCTTTTTTGCGTTTCTGCCAAGTGTCCAGCTCGACGGATGCGATCCTGGTCATCAAATCATTCTGTGCGGCGGTGATGAACTGCTGCTCCATCAGGTCCAGAACCTCCATCGAGGCCATGATGTTGGCGATCGAGCCGTGCACCTGCAGACCGGCCGGCTGATGGCCCGGGGTCTTGCCGATCACGGTACCCGGTTCAGGCTGCCAGCAGCCAGGGGAGACGAGTTTACTCATGGTGGCGGGCCGGATCCACGCGATGCATCGAAGCCGATCGTGCGACCGAAGGCGATGGATGAGCCCGATCTGAGGATCGAAATGCTGAAGGTCAAGGCGCGGAATTTTCACTAGTGCCCTCGCGGCGGACGGCGAGCTACGGCTGCCTGAAGACAATCATTTTTTCTGCCGTCATCTCACGCGCAGTATATGGAATACCGCCGACCCCATAGCCTGATGTCCGCCGACCGGCAAACGGCATCCAGTCGGTCCGAAACGCGCTGTGGTCATTGACCATAACAGTCGAGGCATCAAGGCGCTCGGCCGCCTTGAGCGCAACGGCGAGATCACGCGTGAAGATGCTGCTCTGAAATGAGACCGGCAACGAATTTGCCTCATGAATGGCCTCATCGAGACTGGAAAATGAAAAGATGCAGGTGACCGGGCCGAACGCTTCTTCGTGTGATATCGTCGATTTTTGGGGCGGCTCCATGAGAACAGCAGGCGCCAACGTTGTGCTGCTGAGGCGTCCACCTCCGACAAGGCGCGCACCGTCCGAGGCGGCTTGCGCGACCCAGTCTGCGACCCGGTCGGCTTCTTCAGGCGTAATGAGTGGGCCGACTTCGGTTTGGGCAAGCAGGGGGTCTCCGACGCGCAGTCGCCCGACACGCTCGGCGAACCGTTCGACGAAGGCATCCTTGAGAGACCCATGGACATAGATGCGTTGGACGGAGACGCAAACCTGACCCGCATGATAGTAGCCGCCCTTCGCGAGCGGTTCGATGATTGCGTCGATATCGGCAGTCTGGTCGATGATAACGGGGGCCACGCCGCCGTGCTCGAGTGCGCAGCGGGTTCCCGGCGCCAGATTGGCGCGCAGATGCCAGCCCACCGCGGCTGAGCCGATGAAGCTCAGGAAGGCGATCCGCGGATCGCTTGCAAAGGCGCTCGACAGATCGCGGCTCTCGGGGAGCAGGGTCTGGACCCAGCCATCCGGTATGCCTGCTTCATGGACGAGCTTGACCAGCTCCAGGCAGCTAAGCGGCGTGGTGGCGGCGGGCTTGACGATGACAGGACAGCCCGTGGCGATCGCCGGCGCGATCTGGTGAACAATGAGATTGAGAGGATGGTTGAACGCCGAAATTGCGGCAACCACGCCGATGGGTTCCAGGATCGTCCAAGCGCGGCGGCCCTCGCTGGCCGGGGTGACGCCCATCGGTATCTCGGAGCCACCTCGGCTGCGAAGCAGTTCGGCGGCGTTTTGAATCCCATCGATCGCCCGATCGGTTTCAACCAATGCATCGGTGTAGGGCTTGCCGCCTTCTCGTGCGATGCGTTTTGCGAACGTCTCGCGTTGCTGCAAAACCAGATCGGCAAGGCGGAGGAGAACCGCCCGACGCTGGTGCGGCTGCAGCCAGCCGCGCCTGTCCTCGAAGCGTTTGCGGGCGAGGGTCAGCTTGCTTTCAAGTGCTGTGGCGTCGTCCGTCGGAAGATCGTAAGCGCGAATTTCTGCGCACCTTCTGAAGCGAAGTGCTCTCAGGCATGAAGTGTCCACCAAAATAGGTGGACACCAAATCATGGAAGAAGAT
>NZ_JANUBV010000071.1:0-1462 GCF_024808055.1 Rhizobium sp. BK176
GGCTGTGTGAGCGGCCCGGACCATGTTCCTCCGGAGATGCCGCTTCCGGCGAAGTTCAGCGAGGGTGGCGCCAAGGACATTGGCGACGTGTCGACGACGGCCTGGTGGACGGCCTATCGCGACCGGAAGCTGGACGGCCTGGTCGTTCAGGGCCTGAATGAGAACCTGTCGGTGCTGCAGGCGCTGGAGCGCATCAATGCGGCGGCCGGCGGCGTCACCGTGGCCGGCGCCGGTTCGCTGCCGAGCCTGCTAGTCGGCGCCAGCCACACCACCAGCGGCACGATGGGCGAACGCCGCACCTCGAACGGCGCCACCAACATCAGCGCCGGCGAGGCCAATGTCTCCTGGCTGCTCGACCTGTTCGGCCAGTACCGCCGCGCCAAGGAAGGCGCCCAGGCCTCGCTTGACGCCGCCTATTCCAGCGCCGACGTCGCCAAGCTCACCTATCTGCAGGACCTAGTGAACTCCTACATCGACCTGCGCTTCTTCCAGGAGCGCCTGGCGCTGTCGCGCTCCAACCTGAAGTCGCGCCAGGAAACCCTGGACCTGACCAAGTTCCAGCTCGAGGCCGGTGCTGCCTCGCGCCTCGACGTCGTCCAGGCCGAAGGTCTGGTGCAGTCGACGCAGGCTGAAATCCCGGGGCTGGAGACCAACATCCGCGTTGCCGCCCACCACATCGCCACGCTGCTTGGCCAGCCCGCCGGCTCGCTGCTCGGCGAACTCCTGAAGGGCGCGCCGCAGCCGATCTTCCGCGGTGGCATCGCCTCCGGCATTCCGGCCGACCTGATCCGCAACCGGCCCGACATTCGCGTCGCCGAGCGCAATCTCGCGGCTGCCACCGCCAATATCGGCGTTGCCATCTCGCAGCTCTATCCGACGATCACCCTGTCGGGCTCGATCTCGCCCTCCTACGTCAAGCCGGCCGGCTTCTCCGGCGGCAGCCTGACCACCTGGTCGTTCGGCCCGACGCTGACGCTGCCGATCTTCGACGGCGGCCGTCTGCGCGCCAATGTCGACATCGCCAAGTCGGATGCCAAGACCCAGTATCTCGCCTGGAAGCAGTCGGTGCTGACCGCCGTCGAAGAGGTCGAGAACGCGCTGTCGGCGGTGCGCCGCGACGCCGAGACGGTGGAAGCGCTGCGCGCCCAGGTGAAGACGACGCAGGAAACCCTGGAACTGTCGACCGCCAGCTACAAGGACGGCGCCTCCTCGCTGCTCGACGTGCTCGATGCGCAGCGTCAGGTATCGCTCGCCCAGGCAAGCCTGGCCGCCTCCATCCAGCAGATGGCCAAGGACTATGTCGCCCTCAACGTCGCCATCGGCGGCGGCTACAATCCGGGCGCACCGCGCACGACAACACCGCCCAAGGCGAGCTGAGCCACACGAGACAGAAAGCCCCGCAATCGCGGGGCTTTTTTATGGCCGCTATCGGTAGCCAAAGCCGATAATGACGGCAGCGGCG
>NZ_JANUBV010000072.1:0-1445 GCF_024808055.1 Rhizobium sp. BK176
CACTACTTTGGCACTTTAGACCGAGCGATATCGGCAAGGAGCATGTCACAGTGAGGACATCGTCGGGGTGGAGGTCGTGCAAAGAGGTCGAGTATCGCTTGCCTAATGGCCGGCATGCTTGGCTGTGGCGGCGGCCCCGAGACTCTTTTTTTTCCGTCCCGCTGCTTTGAGGCGGCGGGATTGAAGGAAGGCGTAGGCGATCATCGTCATCAACGCATGTCGATGTAATCCCGTCCAGGATCTACCTTCGAAGTGGTCGAGCCCAAGCTCCTCCTTGAGCTGCTGGTGGGCCTGTTCACAGACCCATCTGGCCTTGATCGTAGCAGCGAGCGTCTTGATGGTGGCGTCGGCCGGCAGGTTCGACACATAGTATTTTTGCTCCCCGGTCGACCGCCGCTCGCCGACGAGCCAAACCTCGTCGCCAGGCATGCATTGCACACGGTTGTCGAGCATCCGGTGCTTATGGCCATCCGCAACACGGACACGGCGGGCCGCGAAGAGACATGTCAGCCGACCCTTGGTGCCCCGCCGCCAGCTGACCTTTTGCCACTTCCCTCCGGCCAGCAACGTTTCAGCAGCGACCGGGGGCTGATCAGGGATGTGGTATTTGCGGGGCTTTCCGGCCTTCGCGACGGGGAAGATCAGGGCAACGTCGGCGGGATAGACGTTCTGACGTCGCGACAGACCCACTGCCCACAGTAGACCGCGCTCGCTCAATGCCTGACGGAAAGGTCCGCTGGAGCCGTACCCTGAATCGGCAAGCACACAGCCGAAACGCGCACCGGAGGCGATCACGCGGTCGATCTCCTCGATGGCAATCTCCGGCTTTGTCAGAGCAGTCTGTCTGTCCTTCGGCACACGGGCCTGCGTCATACGCTCAAGATCATCTGTCCAGCTCTCGGGCAGGAATAGCCGCAGGCCCACCATCACCGGCACTTCGCGTGACGCCAACGTCACCGAGACCAGCGACTGGCAATTGGCCGTCTTTCCGAGCGACGAGGCATATTGCGGCGCGACGCCAACCGAGTGACGTCCCTTCTTGGGCAACGCCGTGTCATCGATGACAAGAAAACCCGCCTCATCGCCAACAAGGCCATCCGCCTCCTTCAGCAGGGCAGCCTCGAGAGGAGCACTGTCCCAAACTCCGGCAGCGACGAAATGATGAAGCTGATCGTAGCCGACCTCGCCAGCGCGCGCCGCCATCGGTTGAACGCTCTTGCGGTCTCCTGGACCAATCAAACCCGCGACATAGAGAGGGCACATCCGCGCCCGCGTCTTGTGCCCTAGCGCCGCGACAAACGGCGCAAGCCAGCGATCAAGATCGGTTTGCCAGTCCACGTCCATTGATCGGCCCTCCATAAGCCGACCTCTCATGAATCACGCAAACCCTTTCATGGGAATCCCAAAAATAACCCGCCCGCTAAAAACCTGCCAAAGTAGTGCTA
>NZ_JANUBV010000073.1:0-1441 GCF_024808055.1 Rhizobium sp. BK176
GTGCGGCAATATCAGATCGCCGGCTGAGGATGGCGAATTGAGCTGTTGACGCAAAGGGGCGGTTCAGATTCAAGAATCTGATGACTCGAACCGGCGAACCAAGCGTTGCAGAGCTGATGGCGCAGTTGGCGGCCAATGCTGCCGAAATCGCTGCGCTCAAAGCTGAGAAAGAGGCGCTCTCGCGGCGGGTCGTCAAGCTGGAAGAGGAGCTGGCACTGGCAAAGCTGCATCGCTTTGCCCCGCGCAGCGAAAAGCACATTGACCGTCTCTTCAACGAGGCCGAAGAGGCTGCGGTCGAGGATGACAGCGAGGAAGGCGATGTTGTCGAGCTTCCAGACACCGGCCTGCCAGCGGTAGAAGGTCAAACGGGAAAGAAGCGTGGACGCAGACCTCTGCCGGAAGACCTGCCACGCGAGCGCGTCGAATATGACCTCCCCGACGATCAGAAGTCTTGTCCCTGCTGTCAGGGTCAGATGCATCGCATGGGCGAGGCTGTTACCGAACAGCTCCATATCGAGGTCAAGGCAAAGGTCCTACAGAATGTGCGGTTCAAGTACGCTTGCCGCCATTGCGACCGCACCGGGATCAACACGCCCGTCGTGATCGCACCGATGCCGACGCAGCCCCTGCCGGGCAGTATCGCTACCGCCTCGACGTTGGCCTTCGCGCTCGTCCACAAGTACGTCGACGGCACACCGCTCTACCGCGTGGCGCAAACATTCGAGCGTGCTGGTGTTCCGATCAGCCGCGGCGCTCTCGCTCACTGGGTCATCGGCTCAAGCGAGAAGCATCTGCACCGCATCTATGATGCTCTGAAACTGCGGCTCAGATTACAGCCTCTCATTCATGGCGATGAGACGACGGTTCAGGTCCTGAAGGAAAAGGACAAGGAGGCCACCAGCACTTCGTACATGTGGGCCTATCGCAGCGGCGAGGACAGTGACGAGCCAATCGTATTGCTCGACTATCGGCCGGGGCGCGGCCAGATCCACCCGCAGACCTTCCTTGGTGACTACCGCGGCATATTGGTCAGCGATGGCTACACTGCCTGGCGCACATTGAATGGCGCAACCCATGTCGGATGCATGGCTCACTCCAGGCGGCGCTTCGTTGATGCCCTCAAGGCGAGAAAGAATGGAGGAGGCCCGCCGGAGCAAGCTCTCAGGTTCTTCGAGCAGCTCTACCGGATCGAAAGGCAGGCGCGAGAGATAAAGCCCGACGCCGGTGAAACGCAGGCCGAGTGCATTCGCCGCTTCCGCCAACAGCACAGCTTACCTGTCCTGAACGCTCTGAAGACTTGGCTCGATAACATCGCGCCGAAGGTCGTACCGGATACCAAGCTCGGCGATGCTGTGTCCTACACCCTGAACCAATGGGATTACCTGACGCGTTACACCAGCGACGGCAGGATGCCGATCGATAACAACATTCTGGAACGCGA
>NZ_JANUBV010000074.1:0-1295 GCF_024808055.1 Rhizobium sp. BK176
GGGCATTCAATGACCTCGCAATTCCTCTCCCACCTCCGCACCGAACTCGCCGCACTGAAGGATGCCGGGCTTTACAAGTCCGAGCGTGTCATCACGTCAAAGCAGGCGGGCGAGATCGCCGTTGCGTCCGGCGAGCGGGTGCTGAACTTCTGCGCCAACAACTATCTCGGGCTCGCCGACAACGAGGAACTTGCCGACGCCGGGAAGAAGGCGCTCGACCGCTATGGCTATGGCATGGCCTCGGTACGCTTCATCTGCGGTACGCAGGAGGAGCACAAGCAGCTCGAGGCGCGTATTTCCTCCTTCCTCGGCATGGAGGACACGATCCTCTATTCCTCCTGTTTCGACGCCAATGGCGGTCTCTTCGAGACACTGCTCGGCGAGGAGGATGCGATCATCTCCGACGCGTTGAACCACGCCTCGATCATCGATGGCGTGCGACTCTCCAAAGCCAAGCGCTTCCGTTATGCCAACAATGACATGAAGGCGTTGGAAGAAGAGCTGAAGAAGGCCGAGGGCAGTCGCTTCAAGCTGATTGCCACCGATGGCGTCTTCTCGATGGACGGCATCATCGCCAACCTGCAGGGCGTCTGCGACCTCGCCGAGAAGTATGGCGCGATGGTCATGGTCGATGATAGCCACGCCGTTGGCTTCGTCGGCAAGCATGGACGTGGCTCTCCAGAGCATTGCGGTGTCGAGGGGCGGATCGACATCATCACCGGCACGCTCGGGAAGGCGCTTGGGGGGGCTTCCGGCGGCTATACCTCGGCAAAGGCCGAAACCATCGACTGGTTGAGGCAGCGGTCGCGACCCTATCTGTTCTCGAACACGCTGGCGCCGGTCATTGCTGCTGCGTCACTGAAGGTCTTCGATCTCATCGAGAACGGCGATGCGCTGCGCGAAAGGTTGGCGGCCAATGCGGCACTGTTCCGCTCCGAAATGACGAAGCTTGGCTTTACGCTGGCTGGTGAGGGGCATCCGATCATTCCTGTCATGCTTGGCGACGCCAAGCTGGCTCAGGATATGGCGGCACTGATGTTGAAGAAGGGCGTCTATGTGATCGGCTTCTCCTTCCCTGTCGTGCCGAAGGGACAGGCGCGCATCCGCACGCAGATGTCGGCCGCACATTCACGCGCGGATGTCGAGCGGACGATCGCGGCATTTGCCGAGGCCGGTCGTGAACTTGGAGTCATTTGAAGGGTTTCGGAGAGTAAGATCATGTCGAATATGATGAAGGCGCTGGTGAAGGCGAAGCCGGAGGTCGGGCTTTGGATGGAGCATGTCCCGGTTCCCGA
>NZ_JANUBV010000075.1:0-1185 GCF_024808055.1 Rhizobium sp. BK176
CGAACAGATTATCGGCATTCTGAAGGAGCACGAGGCGGGTACGCCGGTCTCGGAGCTTTGCCGCAAGCACGGCGTCAGCGATGCCAGCATCTATAAGTGGAAAGCCAAGTTCGGTGGCATGGAGGTGTCGGAAGCCAAGCGACTGAAGACGCTGGAGGACGAGAACACGAAGCTGAAACGGCTTCTGGCGGATGCCATGCTCGACAATGCAGCTTTGAAAGACCTTTTGGGAAAGAAGTGGTGACGCCCGCAGCAAAGCGGCGAGCTGTCGCGCATCTGATGGACCAACATCGGATGAGCGAACGGCGGGCGTGTAAAGCCATCGGCTTTTGCCGGATGACGATCCGTTACGAAACCACGCGCAGCGATGACCATGATCTTCGCGAGCGGATGAAGGCGCTGGCGCATGAACGCCGCCGCTTTGGATATCGACGCCTACATGTGCTGCTCAGGCGTGAGGGTCACCTTGTGAACCACAAGCGGCTCTTCCGGCTCTATCGGGAAGAGAAGCTGACGGTGCGCAAGCGCGGCGGCCGCAAGCGAGCGATAGGCACACGAGCACCGATGCTGATCCCGCTTGCCGCCAATTATCGCTGGTCACTGGACTTCGTATCGGATCAGTTCACCGATGGTCGCAGGTTCCGGGTTTTGACGGTCGTCGACGATTGCACCAGAGAATGCCTGGCACTCGTCGCCGACACATCGCTTTCCGGCCTGCGAGTTGCCCGTGAGCTTGATCGGATCATCGAGGAACGTGGCAAGCCCAAGATGATCGTCAGCGACAACGGCAGTGAGTTCACCAGCAACGCGATCCTGCAATGGGCCGACCGGACGACAGTCGATTGGCACTACATCGCACCGGGCAAACCGATCCAGAACGCCTTCATCGAAAGCTTTAATGGACGGCTGCGAGACGAGCTCCTGAATGAAACGCTCTTCTCGTCACTGACCCATGCTCGATCAGCGCTTTCAAACTGGCGCAGCGATTACAACGATCATCGACCACACTCTGGACTCGGCTGGATGACACCTGCCGAGTTCGCTCAGACAATCAACCCGCGACGTGATGCGGTGCTGCGCAGCCGGAATGGCTCCGCACCGCAACCCGCCGCTACCGCCCCAAATACAGCAACCCAAAACCGCCGGAGCGAACTTAAAACTGGATAAAACTTGGGGGCAAGGTCA
>NZ_JANUBV010000076.1:0-1142 GCF_024808055.1 Rhizobium sp. BK176
GCGGCGTTGACGATCCGGTCGCGGCCGGCGGCCGGCGGCGTCTTGCCGACGACCAGCGGGCGCTTGGCGGTGGGCTGGATGATCTCGTCCTTCGGCCCGAAGGCGGCAAGCCGGCCGTTCTGCACCAGCCCGACCATGTCGACGGCAGAAAGCGCGCTCGGGCGATGGGCGACGATGACGACGATGCCGCCGCGCTCGCGCACCTTGGCGATCGCCCTGGTCAGCGCCTCCTCGCCTTCGGCGTCGAGGTTGGAGTTCGGCTCGTCGAGCACCACCAGGAAGGGATCGCCGTAAAGCGCCCGCGCCAGCCCGATGCGCTGGCGCTGCCCGGCCGACAGCGCCGTGCCGTGCGGACCGAGCTCGGTCTGGTAGCCGTCGCGCAGGTGCACGACCAGCTCGTGGATGTCGGCGGCCTTTGCCGCCCGGATGATCTTGCGCGCATCCGGCACCTCGGCAAAGCGCGAGATGTTCTCGGCAATCGTCCCCTCCATCAGCGCCACGTCCTGCGGCAGGTAGCCGACATGCTCGCCGAAGAAGGCCTCGTTCCACTGGCTGAGATCGGCGCCGTCGACCCTCACCGAGCCGCGCAGCACCGGCCAGATGCCGAGGATCGAGCGCGCCAGCGTCGTCTTGCCGCCGCCCGACGGGCCGATCAGGCCGACCGCCTGGCCGGCCTTCAGCGTGAAGCTGACTTCGCTCAAAAGCACCGCGCCGCTGGTCGGCGCCACCGTCGTGATGTTGTCGACCGTCAGGCTCTCGTGCGGCGCCGGCAGCTCGACATAGCCGCTCTTGTCGTTCAGCACCGCCAGCGTCTCGTTCAGCCGCTGGTGGCTGCGGCGCGCCCCGACCACGCCCTTCCACTGGCCGATCGCGAGATCAACGGGCGCAAGCGCGCGCGCCGTGACGATCGACGAGGCGATGATCGAGCCCGACGACAGCTCGCCGCGGATCGTCAGATAGGCGCCAAGCCCGAGGATTGCCGACTGCAGCATCATCCGCAGCACCTTCGACAGCCCCGACAGCGTGCCGCCGACGTCGGACGTCTTCGTCTGACAGTCGAGGTGGCGGCGGTTGGCCTTCTCGAAGCGATCCACGGCCCGCCCGGTGATCCCCATCGCATGCATGATGTCGCTGTTGCGGGC
>NZ_JANUBV010000077.1:0-1009 GCF_024808055.1 Rhizobium sp. BK176
TGTTCGGGGTGCTCGGCGCCGTGCTCGGCAGCGGCAAGGACAAGCCCGAGCCGGCGCATGAGCAGAAGGCGGCCGGCCCGGAGCCGGTGGAGCCGCCCGGTCCCGAGGCCACCAATCTGGCGGCGATCGACGATGTCGCCGCCTTCCTGCGCGACATGACCGACGAGCTGATGGCGAGCACCTCGGGCGTCATCCGCAAGCGCCATGTCGCCTCGGTGCGGCTGAGCTTCGAGGACCTGCCGCTGCCGCGCAATCCGAACCTTGCCGACACGGTGATGCGGGCCTTCAACGCCAACGACAATGACGGCCGCATCGGCATCAACGGCGAGAACTTCCACTTCCCCAATCCTGGTCGGGCCCGCCACGGCGGCGGCGGCGGCCATGGTCGTGGCCGCGGTCCCGGCGATGGTCGCGACGGTGATGGCAACGGTCATGGCGGGGGACCACTGCCGGGCGGCCCTGGCCAGCATGGCGGCGATGGCAGCGACGACGACGATGACGAGACCCGCGCCAACCGGCTGCCGGTGTCGCTCGGCCGCAACGTTCTGGCCAACGGCCTTGTCAACCTGTCGATGCTGATCTTCCTCGACGATCTCCTGGCCAAGACCTACGATCCGGACGGCGATGAGCTGAGCGTGCGCAACCTGACGGCCTCGAGCGGGGCGATCACCGCCTATGGCGACGGCGTCTGGCTCTATACGCCGGCGCGCGGGGTGAGCGGCCCGGTGACCTTCACCTACCAGGTGAGCGACGGCAAGGGCAGCATCGTCACGCAGTCGAGCCTGTCGCTCCTGAAGGGGGGGCCGCACGAGATTGCCGGCACCGACGGTGACGACCGGCTGCTCGGCACGCCCGATGACGACATCATCTCGCTGAAGGCTGGCGACGACTTCGTCCATGCCCGCGAGGGCCGCGACGTGGTGTTTGCCGGGTCCGGCGACGACACCGTCTTCGGCGGCGACGGCGACGACCTGATCCATGGCGAGGCCGGCAACGACCGTCTGTTCGG